>CAWHJF010000001.1:0-173898 GCA_963829575.1 uncultured Sporolactobacillaceae bacterium
CCAATAGGATGCGAATCTAAATCATAAACGATTCATTGCTCTCTGCTAATGTTAAACCCCATATTTTCTCTCGTGATCGCAATGAAACGAATTAAATGAGATAAAATCCGTCAAAATAAATTGGTCTATAAATTTATCTAAACCAATTGAGTTAAGCCTATAATTGCTCAGTTAATCAAAATATGTCAGTTAGAAGCACAAAAAAGGAGCCTCCCATTGCTGAAGTCTCCTTTACAGAATAGAATTTTTCATTGTCGTTTGATCGGGTTGCTCCCCAGCAGAAAGATAGGGCATGGTTCCTTTTTATGGTTGCATGCGTTCCCAGCTTCCAACATGATGAATGGCCAATCCGCCAAATCCTGATGAGTCAGCATAGTAGTCTTGTACCTTAGCTAATTCCTGATTCATATACGCTTCTCCTTCTTCATAGAAAGAAAGGCCTAGGCCTTCACTTGTTTGGGCCGTTTCAACCCCTACAACGATTTGTTTATTATATTTCTCAGCTAGTTTCATTTCGTTTTTCACAAGATCAATGATTGATGGAGCAGAATCTCTATACGCCATAATCGTGACACTATTGGTATGGGCAATCACCCACTCAGCTAAAAAACCCTTTCCATAAGTGTTTTTATAAGTGGTACCGTCAAACCAAAAAGGGAGATCCGCCTCAAGGGGAAGATTGAGAGCACTAGTGCCGATTTGGGCTCTTGTTAATAAATCCTGATATCGTTTAATGGTGGTGGCTTGATTAGTCGACCATCCAGAATATAAATAAGGTTCAACATCTAAATGAACACCTGAAAATTTTTGATTAGGTGAGGCACTGGATTGGTAGGTTTTCATCCAACTCAGAAATTGGTCCAAGCTCCTATTACCTTTTGGTGCCGCCCAGTCCGGTGCACCATCCAGCGCCAAAACTTGAATACCTTTTGCTGTCGCCTGTTCAATAAAGCTTCGATAACTGTCATTAGAAATCGTACGGTCGATTTGAAGATACAGTTTATTGATATGCTTGGCTTCAAGAAAAGCAAGCGTTCCCGCTCCATTATTAACAATCATTGATGAATTCCACAGCCAAGTTGCCTTAGTTTCGGGCTCAACAGCCATTGCCTTTCCTCCAACACTTACAAAAAAAACATGCAAAAAGAATCAAAACCACCAGCACTATTTTCCTCATCATTTTCATCTCCCACTTTGGAGCCAGTTCAGACAGAGCGGAACATGGCAACCTGACAACCCTACACAGTATTTGTGATTAGGCTCATGGCTTTGTGTCCTTCACTTTCATAGAAGTTTGCCTTTTTCAGATGCTATTTTCTAAATTATAATATACGATTTAACGAAATCAATCGAGTTTTTCAATGCGATTCTCAATTAGGAGCCATTGCACCAATATAGAAGAATTGAATGGCTAACAACACCCTAAACTACAACCGTTTCACCTGGATTTATATGGTAGATCATTACCCCTCAAGATCGGTTAGAAGGCAGAAAGTTCGCTGGGATGTCCTGTTAGAGTTAAGTGAGTGTACCGAAATAGGAGGCACCTCTTCTGTTTGGTAGTGTATTCTCGACAAATCCACTACAATAATCCTTTTCTTTATAACATGGGATTTAAAATGCCTCAAGATTTCAAATAGTAATATAACGGAATATTTATAATATAAAAACCCCTTGTCACCAAGGGGTTTTCAGCGTTGGAGGGCTAGGTATTACATCATGCCGACCATTAGGTTTCACTCTGTTACACCAAAGAATGAGGTGTTTTTTGTGTTTTTTAAATTTATTGTCAAGGAACCTATTTAAATAGAGAAATACCAGCCAAATTCAAGGATTGCACCAAATATTTTGGTGCGAAGTTTGAGTAATTAAGATAGTTGAATGAATTTCATAAATTAAAGCCCTTGCGGGACAAGGTTTTCAGAACGCAAAAAAGGAGCTACCTCCCCAAATCTCGAAATAGTTAGCGTCCAAGCAAATTATTTCAGATTGGAGGAACACTCCTATGCCTATTATACGACAAGGAAGCCTGTTTGACCTACAAGATTTATATGATTTAGAACCTCCCCATCGTTATGAGGCAATTTTGTCTTCTATCGATGTGAATTCAATTGTCTACCAAGTTGGTAAGAAGTCTTGGCGTGGTGCACCTTTGGAACTTAACTATCGTGCCATGATTCAATCTCTAATTATTCGTATTTCTGAGAAATTCCCTACAATAAAGGACCTAATTAGACGGCTTAACTGTGATTTTATTTTCAAACTCGATTGTGGCTTTTTGCTTTCGGATAAAACTCCGTCAGAGGCTGCTTATTCTCGTCTCATTTCAAAACTAAGTGAAACTAATATACTTGAAGAAGCAAATGAGAAGGTTGTCGAACAAGCGTGTGATGAAGGTTTCATCACGGATGATTCCGTTGCCATTGATGCCACACATTTTGAGGCCCGTGATCAAGCACCATCTAAGAGTGATAAAACCGAAGATAAAGAAAAGCCTAAGAAAAAGCGTGGTAGAAAAACAAAAGATGAGAGAGATCAATGGTTAAATGAAAAATCTCAACACGAAGCTACGCTTCCACTTTTCAAAAAGAAAATTGAAGCCCAGCTTGATGCCCCTTTAAAGGTACTTCATAATGAAGTCCCTCAACAACCAGAGTGGGGTATCAAGAAAAATAGTGAAGGCAAAAATGTTTTTTGGTATGGCTATAAAGGGCATTTAGCTGTTGGGACTAAGAGCCAATACATTATAGAAGCTCTTTTTTCTTCTGGAAATTTAAATGATGGGAAGGCAGCAATCCCTTTATTAAAAGGTATTCATGAACGTTTACCAGTTTCAACCATCCAATATGGAATTATGGATGCAGGGTATGATTATGAAGCGATTTATGAACAGATACACCGAATGGGTCTTCAATCTGTGATTGCATATAATAAGCGAAATGAACGAGAACCCGAAGGGTTTGACAAGTATTTCGCCCCAACATGTGTGAGAGAACATTCCTACCGTTATGACAGCTTTGATCCAAAGTATGAGACTCTTAAATATACGCGACCAAAAGAATGTAAAGATTGTCCGTTATCCCATGACGATCTTTGTCAAAAGGTCTATAAAGTCAAAATCACAACAGATCTTCGAAAGTACGTAGCACCTGCTCGTGGATCACAAGCTTGGAAGTTATTATTTAAAAAAACGAACAGCGGTTGAACGAGTCAATGCCTATCTAAAAGAATTCTTTCAACTAAATAACGTGCGACATCGTACTGGAAAACGTGCTAAAGTTCATTTTGATTTAGTAACGCTTGTTTACAATGCTTCAAAACTGGCCTGTGACCGTATTAATTATAGCCTGAAACAAGAAGCAGCTTAAAAGCCAATATTTTAAACTAATAAATAGCAAAGGGGAAACCGCGAGACTCCTGCGGGAAAAGCAACAGCTGAAGACCCCGCAGGAAGTGCTTTTCTTCCGAGTTATCATGAACGAAACTAGCTCCTTACTCGTAAATTCGTAGGTTAATTTGGTAAGAATGTTTGTTGACACAAAAAACAAACCAAATCAGAGCTACATTACGGAAGGAGCTAGTATTATGAAGGATACCATAAAATATGTAGGTTTAGACGTATCAAAAGAGAAAATTGCAGTCGCTATTGCTGAAGAGGGTCGTAGAGAACCTAGATATTTTGGAATGCTTCCTCATACACCGGAAGCAATTAGAAAATTAGTTAAAAAACTTGGAGACCCTGACACTCTTCGAGTCTGTTACGAAGCAGGTCCTACTGGATACCCATTATATAGACAATTACTTACCATGGGCGTTCATTGTGAGGTGATCGCACCGTCGTTAATTCCCCAACGGCCTGGCGAACGTATTAAAACGGATCGTAGAGGTGCTATTCGACTGGCTCAACTACATAGAGCCGGTGAACTTACATCAATCTATGTTCCCACCCCAGAAGATGAAGCGCTTCGCGACTTAGTTCGTGCACGGGAAGATGCAAAGGAAGATGAGCTAAGAGCTAGACATCGACTAAATAAATTCTTATTGCGAAATACTATTCAACCTCCATCTAAAATGACGAAATGGACCAAGAAGTATCACGCCTAGCTAGATTCTCTAAAATTCGAAAACACTGCTTTGCGTATCGTTTTTCAGGAATATCATCATCAAATAAAAGAGATTGAACAACGTATTCTAAGACTTGAAAAGGAAATTGAACATCAGGCAACCGAAGGTGCCCATGCCCCAATTATACAAGCTTTACAAGCACTAAGAGGCGTTGCGCTTATCACAGCGGCAAGTCTCGCTGCTGAGATTGGTTCCTTTAAACGTTTTCCAACTGCCAAAAAATTTATGGCTTATGTTGGATTGATTCCGAGCGAATATTCTAGTGGCGAGAGAAGATTCCAAGGTAGAATCACCAAAACGGGAAAACGCCTAGACGGGCTACCTCCAACCATCCAATCCATATCCTGGAAAGCACAAAATAGGTTGCACAAAAGGTATTATCGACTATTATCCAGAGGAAAAGAAGGAGGAAAAGCAATCACTGTAGTGGCTAGAGAATTGGCAGGTTTTATTTGGGCAATTGCGCAAAAGTCAATTGAACCATCCAAGGGTATAAAGATTTAAAAAGTCATCGTTGAAAAGCAAGCATCTTGGTTTAAGAATAAATCATTGTGGATAGGGCTCAAAGGCAAAGAGTAAAACCGGAAAGGAAAACCCACGTGCCTCCTCTGTGCTAATCTGAAATACGATGAACGCACGTCACGAGTTAGTGGAAAGTCCTTTATACGGAAAGATAAAATGTGAGAACCCACGAATATCAGAATGCTAACCGCAGTAGAGTTTTTTGCCTTTGTGCCGTGTTTTTAATGGTGCTAAAAAGGAGGAGATTTTAGTTCTCAACTTTAAACAATTTCTCACTTTCAGGATTATCCGTCAAGAAAAGCACTTGACCGACAATCCTGAAAGTGAGAAGCGATCAATTAAGCTGAGAAAGAAAAATCTATAGCCATAAATAGCTCTAAAATACACAATAGGAAATAAGTTGATTGAAGCGTAAGGTGCGAGACTCCTACGGGAATAGCGCGTGTCCGAAGATCCACTTGGGAACACAAATATTCAATTCCCAAGTTAGCTGAGGCCGCGCCCGTGGAAAGCGAGCAACCTGGAGCGAAAATCAACAACCGGCTTACTTCGATCACAACACTAAAAAAGAAGCAAAAACGCTTCTCTTATTAGTGTTGCCTAAAAACTGATTCAAAACCCGATTTTGAGTGGGGGCCTTGACAGTTTCGTTCATATCAGGAGGCTGAAGCGTTGCCCGCGGAAAGCGAGTGGTTTACCCAAGAAAATAGATGGTATCAAATTTAACAAACCAACTTTTTAAAAAAGTAACAAGAAATATTCTGTTAAACTGTACTTTTCTTGGAAAAGCAATTATGAAATTGATTCAGTTTTTAATTTTTTTAAAAAAAGATTTAAATGAATAATGAAATCGAGTAAAAACCCGAAAGTTTTTTACTCGATTTTTTCTTTTATAAGCTAAAAGTGGGTCGTTTTTGGTTATTTAAGCTGTTTTTTCGCAATTTCCGATAAAGGTAGTGGGGCTCATTGCTGCAGTAAACGTGGTAGCAAATGTGTCTCCCATGTTATCTGTGGCAAAGATCGTCCAAGTGCCAATGTTCGATGGATTAATTGAAACGGCAATGGTTACCTCAAAAATACCATTAAAAAGACCATTTGCCATAGCCGTTCCGTGAATTCTTGCAAAGTTATTGTCCTCACAGAGAATATCAATTCTTCTTCCTTGTAGGAAATTAATGGATGTCCCCCCTGATCCGAAAGTAATATTAAAATTATCTATGTTTGGATTACAGCCAGGACTCGCGATAAAGCATTGAACGGACGATACGTTAATGGTCCCTGTTAAGGTAGATGACACGCCACCTTTCGTAATATTTACTGTTGCAGGTGCGCGGTTACCTGAAATACCTAGGCGAAACTTGCATGGACATGCCTGAGGAGGGCATTCGACGTGAGTGCCAGCGTTGGTCGTCACGGTTTGCCCACTGACGGTAGTGCTAGCCGTTATAAGCACGGATAAGAACGGTGTTCCGGGTGGAACCTTAACCGTTGTTGTGAAATTACCGTTGACATCTGAAGTAGCTGGATTTGGACTGAATGTGACAACACTAGGAGAAGCGTCAAAAGAAATGTTGGCTCCCGCAACAGGTACGCCGCCGCAGCTAATATTACCCGTAATGAGTCCTTCACAATTAATATTAGGCGGAACAGATAAAGTCAACGTGCATTGGGGACTTGGACAATCTACCAAGACATCAGTTGAGACGGAAAGTAGTTGCCCATTAACGGTAGTAGAAGCAGTAAGGGTGACTGTTTGAGATGGCGTTCCCGGTGGGACGGTAATACCCGCGAAATAGTTGCCATGCGAACCGGTAACCGTTGGATTAGGATCAAAGGTTAGAATATTAGGATTACTGGTTAAATGAACAACGGCTCCTTCAATCGCTGTGTTCCCACAAAAAACACTTCCTTCTATAGAACCGTCACACGTGATCGTAGCTTGAGAAAATAACTCGATTGTACACGGAGTAGGTTGGCATTCGACGTGAGTGCCAGCGTTGGTCGTCACGGTTTGCCCACTGACGGTAGTGCTAGCCGTTATAAGCACGGATAAGAACGGTGTTCCGGGTGGAACCTTAACCGTTGTTGTGAAATTACCGTTGACATCTGAAGTAGCTGGATTTGGACTGAATGTGACAACACTAGGAGAAGCGTCAAAAGAAATGTTGGCTCCCGCAACAGGTACGCCGCCGCAGCTAATATTACCCGTAATGAGTCCTTCACAATTAATATTAGGCGGAACAGATAAAGTCAACGTGCATTGGGGACTTGGACAATCTACCAAGACATCAGTTGAGACGGAAAGTAGTTGCCCATTAACGGTAGTAGAAGCAGTAAGGGTGACTGTTTGAGATGGCGTTCCCGGTGGGACGGTAATACCCGCGAAATAGTTGCCATGCGAACCGGTAACCGTTGGATTAGGATCAAAGGTTAGAATATTAGGATTACTGGTTAAATGAACAACGGCTCCTTCAATCGCTGTGTTCCCACAAAAAACACTTCCTTCTATAGAACTGTTACATATAATTGTATCTTGAATAAATAAGTCTATTTCACACGGAATAGCAGGACATTCGACTCGAGTGCCTACACTGGTCGTCACGGTTTGGCCATTTACAGTGGCAGTAGCTGTAATAAGCACTGATAAGAATGGGGTACCTGGAGGGACTATAACAGTTGCTGTAAAATCACCGTTTGAGTTCGAAGTTGCCGGATTGGGGCTAAAAGTTACAACGTCTGGAAACCCGTTTAAAACTATTTCTGCATCTGAAACGGGAACTCCCCCACAGCTAATATTACCGGTAATGAGTCCTTCACAATCAATTCCAGTTAGGACGGATAAGGTTAGCTCACAATGTGAACTAGGACAATCGACTAAGACATCGATTGAAGCCGAGACCGTTTGCTTATTAACAGTCGTAGAAGCAGTAATGGTGACCATTTGAGGAGGTGTACCAGGTACCACGGTAATACCAGAGAAATAGTTGCCATTAGATCCTGTAAAAGTTGGATTAGGGTCGAATTGCAGAATCGCAGGACTACTTGTCAATTGAACAAGAGCCCCTTCAATAACCGTGTCATCACAAAATACTCTTCCCTCCAAAAATCCATCACAGGTGATGGCGTCTTGGGTAAACAACTCAATTGTACACGGATCAGCAGGGCATTCTACAATCGTTTCAAGAGACGTTGATAAGAATTGACCATTGATAGATGTTGTTGCGGTAATGGTAACTGAAGTAGGTGGTGTTCCCTCAGGAACTGTAGCAGTCGCTGTAAAATTACCGTTTGCATCCGTACTCGACGGATTAGGATTGAAAGATACAATGTTTGGTGAAGCACTAAATGAGACTAGAGCATTTTCAATAGGGATGCCACCACAGTGGACTTTACCAGAAAGGGGTCTCTCACATATTATTGCTGATGGAACAAAGAGATCTAAATTACATGGAGAACAATTAAATATAATCTCATTTGCCGTCTTACTTATTTGAAGTGATTGTTGATGCGTTATCCAATCATATACTTTTGGAACTGAGATACACATATTTTCGAGTTGTTTTGGTACTGTATCTTGATTGATGTGCTGTTTTTTTGCTTCATGAGGTGTTAGCGAAGAAGTTGTTTCTTGTCCAAATATGTTAGTTGGGAAAATCGTTGAGCATGAATTGGGTGATGGATCGTGACAACGAATTGGTTTAATCCTTTCACGAGGGGCACAGAAGGAAGCATTCATTTCAACAACTGTATTTGTTACGACTTTAATGTCTTGGCAGATCTCAAGAAAGATATCCAATGATGTAAAAATGTTGTCTCGACAATTTGCTGTTGCCTGACAATGAAAGTCTGTAACATTACACCGAAGTTCTGTTCCTTCGGGCGCACAAAGAATTAGCGTTTCAATTGATTGAAATAAAATCGGTTCTGATAGACAATTTACAGTTGGATTTTCCACTTCTATTACAATATAGCCTTGTTTTATCACATTAATTTTTTGTAAAGTTATCTGATCACCTGAAGGTAATGTGACCCTAACATCTTCTCTAGGAGTAAGACCCTCTTGGCAAAGGATTGCTCCTGGTGTTGTTGGGTCTATCGTGTTACCTTGTTGATCGGTTAAAAAGCATGAGACAAATCCGTTATTATTAAGAACATTACAAATGTCTGGATGCAAGGTTTAAACCTCCTTTCAAACAGTAAACCCTATATAGTCGTAAAGTTATCCTCCTTGACCTTTTCTAGATCCTTTTGAAAAATGCACTTTATAAAATATGAGGTTATTTCCTCTGTTGATTGGATGAAAGCCACAGACGCTCATTAATTGGGTGATAGATTTGATTTATCCATCGGAAATTATGTGAAGACAAATTCTAACAAGAAAAAAGTTATGAAAATTTACTGCGCAATAAATACCTTCATTTTTAGGTGGTTTTGTGAAAGTATGTATTTAAGCTAAAGTTCAGGTTTGTTGTGCGAAATGTTTCTAGTTTAAATAGAGAATGGTGAACATTACTCTGGTAAAGGCTAAACGGTCCCTTTCGGAATCGAAGGGTTATATCGAAGAATCAAATGACAGGGTAACGCCTTGAAGGGTTCTCTCTTAGTCGAATAGCACGGGAATGAGTAAGAATGAACGTGTTATAAGCTCGGTGAAACGGCGTGAGAATTGACCGTAACAGTTTAGCTGACGAAAGCCTACCCGAGGGGGTGGTGTCAATCATGGCGCTTGAGTTAAATAAATATGGTGAGAATGCAACCAAGTCCTAAAAGAAAAGGGAATTGCTGACAAACTTCTGAATGTACGGGTCTAAACCTGAACTACATAGAAATGTGTAGATCACCTAAGAGTGCTATTTAGAATGGCAGATCTAAATAAAGAACTAACACCGCATTCCTTTCGACATACGCACACCTCACTTCTTGCTGAGGCTGGTGTCTCACTCAAAATCATGAATCGTCTTTGTCATACTCAAATCACAAAAAATGTGTACCTACATGTCACAGAAGACATAAAAAAAGAAGCTTCCCAAAAGTTAACTCAACTTTTGAAAAGCTTCTTTATGTTTATTTTTTGTTAGCATTTGTTAGCAAATCATTCAAAACCTCTATATATCAAGGCTTAATGATGTTTATTACATCATGCCGCCCCTAAGGTTTGAAGTGTAATACCGTTAACATGAGGTGCAAAAAGTGAGGTAAATCACGGTTTTTGGAATTTCCAACTGTAACATTTTTAACGAGATGTTACCGTTTTTTACAGGATTGCGTTAGCAAAATGTTAGCATAAAACTACTAATACAAAAAAGGAAAGCGACGTTTATTTAATAAGTTTCGCTTTCCTTACCATTTTGTTTCCACAGTCAACATGTGCTTACTGCAGGGTTAAAATTAGATGTTACAGACAAGTGGATGGCACCTGGATCATCTATTTCAGCAAGCAGTGCCGTAACACAGGTTCGTATCTAAGGAATATAAGGCGATCCTTTCCAAGATGAATCCGAGTGGGTTATAATCTTTTCCTCCACTGCCTTTTTCCATTAGGATTTTCATCATTAATAGTTATAGATCGCTATTATAAATCACTAAGGCTTCAACCATTCCCCTTTAGCGGACCAGTTTAAAAGCTTATATTATTTTAATTAAAAATAATAACCCCCACTACAGCACAATTAATAAAGAAATTAATCTTGTTCCTTCAAATCGTGAAAAGAGACTACAAATGCAAACTTTTTCTCCATTAGCCTGTAAATTAGAGTCGAAGTAATACTAAATAGAAGGGTAAAGAATAAGAAAGGAAGCAACTTTGTTAAATAGACTAAACATACCAATAAACCAATACTTGTTAGGGTGAGATAGGGCTTTACCAATCCCAAACGTATTCCATTTATAATAAGTTGCTTAGTTGTTAAGTTCATATAGACCATTAGCGGAAACACATGTAAAAAAGTAGACAAAGCAATCAGCAAAAGGGAAATTAATCCAATATCTATTAGACTTCCAAGACTACCATGCAACTTAAAAATTATGTTGTAATCACTCCAAATAATAAAAACAATAAAAAGAAATATAGCACCTAAGATTGTACTCTGCTTCCAATTTTCGCGAAATCCTCTCCAGAACATCACAAAAATTGCAAGATCATCAGAGTGGGCATATTTCTTTGCTACTGTAAAGAGTGCTCCTGTAGCCGCAGGTATAGTTACGAGCGGCACACAGAAAATAAGAAATAAAACATTTAGTGCAAAGTATTTATAAATTATAATACTAAAACGGTATAGCTTTCCGTCTAAAGAGAACATTGAAAATCACATTCTTTCAATTAAATCCATAATTTCTAAACGAGTAGGAATAGAAGGTATACCGCCATTCTTAGTAGTTGCTAATGCCCCACTCGCATTAGCGATTTTTACTATTTGTTCCATCTCAGGAAAGGTAAGCTGTTTCGGTTTTTTTTCCAAATCCAAAAATGCCCCAATAAATGCACCCATAAAAGCATCGCCTGCTCCCGTTGTATCAATAGATTTAACGGTAAAACCAGAGACATCATTCTTGGCTGCAAATGAACAATAGTAGCATCCTTGTTGCCCCAAAGTAACAAGAATTATTGAAATAGGATATCGTTTTAATAAATAATTTAATCCATCTTCAATGGTCTTATACCCTGTAATGAAATATAACTCCTCGTGAGATATCTTTAATATATCCACAAAATTCATTGAATTCAAGATAACCTGTTTAGCTTCCTCTTCACTCTTCCACAAGTTGAGTCGAATATTTGGATCAAATGTCACAACCGCTCCACTACTTTTGGCAATCTGTACTGCCTTCAAGGTAGTGGTTCGAGAAGGCTCCCCAGTCATAGAAACTGATCCGAAATGGAAGATTCGTGTATTTTCTAGAATACTAGTTTCTATTTCATCGTAAGACAGCATTATATCCGCACCACGTTCACGATAAAAACTAAAGGAGCGTTCGCCACCTTCATCTAGATGAACAAAGGCTAACGTTGTATTATGCTCATTTGTTTTCACAATTCCTTGTGTGCCCACTTGATGATTGGCGAGTTCATTATATAGAAAGGATCCAAATTTATCAGTACCAATTTTGCCCACCATGCAAGTTTGTTTGCCGAAACCTGCAGCTGCAACTAGAACATTGGCTGGTGCTCCTCCTGCATGTTGTTCATAAGTAGTATTTGAATGTCTTACTGGCGTAAAATCAATAAGCAGTTCTCCTAGTGCCACAACATCATACATTTGTAGATGATCCACCTCTTTTAACCTTATAAATCCCATTTTTGAAAGCTATGCAGAATAGCGGTACCTTTTGAGAAAAGTGCTATTCCTGTTGAGTCGCTACTAGGAAAAATTTGGCCAGTCATAACAACTTCTCCATCTCCTATAAAAACTTCAACTGAGGATCGATCAACAAATATTCGAAGTGAAAGGCGCCCTTTGTTCATTTTTACGTTGGCATGTGCAATGCCTTTTGGACCAATTCCAGATTTATTTCGATCAAATAAAAATGTCTCTTCACTTGGGATATAATAAAGTAATGTTTCTTCATCATCGCCAACCCGCACTTTTAATCCAACTTCATCTGCCCCACCTGGTTCAATATCTAGTATTAATTCATAGCTTTCCCCTGAAATAGGCAAAGTTACCTCTTCCTGTATATCAGTAAATTCCATAGTGTATTCATTATGTCGGTAATGCTCAATTTCCTTAACTGGTTTGAACAATAGTTTGTCATTCTTTATTATCATTTCGCGAGGTAATGTCATAGAACCAGCCCAACCGTGTTTATGTGTTTGAGTTGGATTTTCGTTTCCCCAAGTATTCATCCATCCAATAATAATTCTGCGGCCAAGTTCATCCTCCATTGATTGGGGTGCATAAAAATCGAATCCATAATCCATTCGAACTTCTTGTTGTTTATGGAATGTTCCCGAAATAGAATTAAAATCACCAACAAGGCAAAGTGATGTGTTCGAATTTAAATACTTTTTAGGATCAACTTCTTGAGGAGAAATTATTAGAATAAACTTATTTTGTAATGGAAATAAATCCGGACATTCCCAGTTAGCACCTAAATTCCCATCACTTTTTGCTAATACGTTTCGAAAACTCCATTTAACTAGATCATGTGATGTGTATAACAACACCTGCCCATTTCCTTTACCATCGTTTGACCCAATTACCATAAAGTACTCATTTCCAATTTTCGTAACCTTCGGATCCCGAAAGTCACTTTTGTTTGAATCCTCAGGAATATCAACCGTTTGTAAAACAGGGTTTTCAAGAATCTTATTAAATTTTATTGCGTCGTCTGAAACTGCAACGCACTGTTGTTGAACAACGACATTACCTTTGACTAGCTGATTTACTACGTGCCCTGTATACAACAGATATAATTTTCCATCTTTCTCAATAGCACTTCCCGAAAAACAACCATCCTTGTCATATGGCATATCTGGTGCTAGTGCAATAGGTTGATATTCCCAGGTTATTAGATCCTTACTAGTGGCGTGACCCCAGTGCATAGGACCCCAAACTGAGTCATATGGGTAGTGTTGGTAGAAAAGATGATACTCACCATTAAAGAAAACAAAACCATTTGGATCATTAATCCAACCCATTTCCCCCATTAAATGATACTTTAAACGGTACTGAGAGTTGACTAGTGCCTTGTTCTCACTAATAAATTTCTCAGATTCAGACAAAATGTTATTCACTGATGTACCTCCCAATTGTACAATAGGTTTTGTTGAAATTTAGTAATGCCTTCAAAGGTATGATAGCCAGCTAGGAAAAATTATTTCCCAACTGACTATCATTGAGAATGCGTGTATTACTTAGTTAAGCTACCACCTGATTTTACGTATTGATCTAAAGCAGTCTGCATGATATTCATATAGTTGTTTAGACCCATTTGGTTCAGTTTGGCAACGTAACTATTCCACTGTTGGTCAGCGCCACCCTTAAGTAACCAAGTAGCTTGCATTTGATTAGTATAGTTATCAATTGTTGTTTGTAATTGACTCATTGTACTCTCTTGAGATGGGGTAAAATAAACTGCTCCTAACGGATAATGTTCTTTTTCCATGTATGGTGCAAAAATGTTCTTTATACGGTCCAAACGTGTAACAGCACGGGGCTCAGCAGATACGTACTTACCGAGCCAGTCAGGTGTTATGACACCCATATTTACTGATACCTTTGGACGTAATTCCTGATAATAGCTTAAAGACTTATAAAAGTTCGAATAAACTAAAGTCCCTTGTTTATTCATATTGAAGATATCTTGAGCTCCATTACCTGCAGGACCCCAGTGCATTTGAGAAGCTTGATAAGGAGCATAGACCAGATTGATCCACTTAGCAGTTAAAATAGGATCCGGATCACTCTTTGTCATTACAAACGCACCTGGACCTCCCCAATAAAAATTATCAAAACCAACATCTTTCTTACCCGTAGGACCTGTAAGTGGGCCCACAAGTACGTAATCATTTTGATGGTTTTGGGCCACTGTCTCATCCCAATCCACAAACGCACCTAATTTGCCTGATGCTTCTTTCGCCGCATACTGATCTGCACTTTCTGTCAAAGATGCGGGGTCAATAAGTCTTTGCGTTACCCAAGAATGGAAATAATCAATCGCTTGCTTATACTGAGGTTGGTTAGCTGTAAAAATTGCCTTTCCATTTCGAACGATTATATGTGGTGAATCATCTGGTAAACCAAACGAGCCAAAAAGCTGACTAAAAGCAGCGGAGTCCTGTGCAGCATTTAGAGCCATCGGATTAGACACACCAAGTTTTGTCTTAAATGCTAATAGATCATTATGCAACTGAGTAAGTGTTGTAGGGACGGGTTGGTTAATTTCTGCTAAGTACTTTTTATTAATAAACAAGAAGTGTCCATTTGCAAAGATTGATGTTTGCCCTTCTCCAAATCCCTCACCACCTGGTAAACTATATATTTGACCATTTGGTGCTGTACTCACTCTCTTCAGCTCAGGGTATTCCTTAAAAATCTTCTCAACATTCGGCATGTATTTAAGGTATTTATTCCAGGATAAAAATGCTCCGTCTTGCCCATATTGAGCGAGTTGTTGCGTGTTAAAACCAGGGTTCACAAATGCATCAGGAAGATTACCTCCAGCAACCAGTGTGTTGGTATTGCCGCTTACCCAATTCACATGCACATTTGTTTCCTTTTCCAAGTTTTTAAATATTTCTAGATTGTTGTAATCCTTTACATTAGAATTAGCTGGGATATACATTGTTATATTTGTTTTTGCTTTTGCCAATGGTTGTACTTTGGTAAAAGGAAATTTCCATGTGGTTGCTAAAGTTGGGACAGACTGATTGGTTGAAGTATTGTTGGTTGATGAACTACTTTGGCTAGAACTACTGCATCCCGTTAAGAGAGCTGTTGCTAAAAATAAGGAGCCAACAATTTTTAACTTATTTTTCATTTTATTTACCTCCAAATAAATTACTAATATTTTTAATAAGTCCAATTTCTTAAGATGACAAATCTTTCATCTGATTTCTAGATTCCGATAATTTTCTATGCCACCCCCCTTCATAACCACCTTAATTTCTTATCCTTTCAAGGAACCAACAGTGACCCCCTTAACAAAGTATTTTTGCAAGAATGGATACAATATAAGTAATGGCAATGATGACACTATAATAACTGTATATTGAATGAGTTCAGCTAAGTTCCGTGCAGCTGTTACACTCTCCGGATTAGCTGTTGCTCCTACTGAAGATTGGCTTTGAACGAGAATCTGGTAAAGTACTAGCTGCAAAGGATATAAGGTGCTTTTATTCAGATAGATTAGTGCAGGGAAATAGGCGTTCCATTGGCCAACAACTACCCATAAGGTCATAACCGCAAGGACAGGTTTTGCTAATGGAACGACAATTTGTAAGAGAAAACGGAAGTCAGAACACCCATCAATCTTTGCGGCCTCCAACAACTCATTTGGAATTGATTGTTGAAAAAAGGTACGGGCAACAATAATATTCCAGGCGCTGACAGCACTAGGTAATATTACTGCCCACATGGAATTGACCATTCCTAATGAGCGAATTATTATATATGTTGGAATGAGTCCACCAGAGAATAACATTGTGATCGTTAAAATGATGGTTATAAAGTTTCGACCCCAAAAATCTTTTCGAGATAATGGATAAGCCGCCATTACAGTAAGCGGTATGCTAAAAACTACACTTAACAAACAATAAAGCAAGGAGTTTGCGAAACCGCGCCATATTGTACCGGTAGTTAATAGCACTTTGTACCCTTGCAATGTAAAATCATTAATCCATAACCATGCATGACCAAGATTTACCTGAGTTGGATTGCTAAAAGATGCGATCAAAATAAAATATAAAGGATAGATGACGGTCAAGCAGATAATGAATAAGACTGCTAAATTTATAACATCAAAAGCTAAATCCCCCACTGTTTTTCTTTTTCTCCAAGTTTGCAACGCTTTCAATTTGAGCATCTCCTTTTTTTATTTGATTATTTTTTCAATCTAGAAAATGCTAGTATCCGACAACTTTTTCGCTATAAAATTCACGATTAATAGGAGAATGCAATTTAGTACCGAATTAAACAACCCAACTACAGCACTAAAGGAATACTGAGCATTTAATAATCCTGTCTCATAAACGTAAGTTGGAATAATTTGAGAAGTACTCATATTCAGATTTGTTTGCATCAGATAAGCTTTATCAGGTCCAACTGCCATAATGTCACCTATGCTCCAAATTAACATAATGATTATAATTGGTCGAATAGTCGGTAAACTAATATGCCAAATTCTCCTTAAACGGCTCGCTCCATCTATTAGTGATGCGTCTATTAGGTCTGGACTAACCCCTGTTAAAGCTCCTAAATATAGAATTGTTCCAAAACCAGCTCCCTGCCAAACACCCGAAAATACATAGAGCGGTCTGAACCACTGTGAGGAAGCCATAAAGAAAATAGGCTTTCCTCCTAAGCTTTGTATAATGTGATTAATTAAACCCGTTTGCGGATCAACGAATATAAAAAGCATGCCAACTACTACAACTGTCGAAATAAAATAAGGCGCATATAACACTGTTTGCATGAAACTTCTGATTTTATCATTTGCTGCTTCATTCAACATAATTGCTAAAATAATGGGAACAGGAAAACCTACAATTAAACCAAACAATTGCAATAGAATTGTGTTTGTAATTAGAGGCCAAAATTGATAATTATTAAACCACTGCTGAAAATTTTGAAAGCCAACCCATGGACTGTGGAGTATTCCAGCAATCGGATCATAGTTTTGAAAAGCCATTAGGATCCCATACATGGGAAAATAATTAAAAACAATTACAAAAGCCAGTGGGGGTAAAATCAACAGATATAATTGCCAATTTGTTTTGATTTTTTGAAGTGTACTCTTTCGTTTTCTAATTTTCAATTTAGGTCGATCTATTTTCGATACTTCCAACATATTTATCCTCCTTTGTAATCAACGGACGAACTCACGTAAAATTAACTTAAAAATCTGACCCTCCACTTTTTTCGAGTCCTTATCAAAATTACTCCGAATTAATCCTAAGATATCTTTTTCTTATCAAGTTATTTTTTACAAATGTTGATGGCCCTTTTATTTTTTTAATTCAAACTTAAGACAACAAATGTTACCTTGCAACTATGTCAACCGGATGACATTTTATCACGCATTTCTTTGAAAGCGGTTAATTTAAGATGAGTATATGTCAACCGGTTTCATATGTCAACCGGTTTCATAAAAATCCATAAAAAAAATATGGTTACACCAAAAAATTCATTTGGCCCTTAGTTTCTAGCTATACTAGTAGTATTCCTCTCAATTAAATTGACAGGCAATGTTGTTTCTAATTTAATTTCACTGCTTTCACCGTTTATTTGTTTGAGTAGGATCTCAATCGACATTTTGGCAATTTCCTCTATGGGCTGTTGAATAGTACTTAATTCAGGTAATAAAAACCGCACCGTATCAGTACCATCATAACCAATAACCTTTAGATCCTCTGGCACTCGAATCTTTCTTTCTTTTGCTTCTTTCAAAACTCTAGATGCAATCATATCATCACTTGCAAAAATACCATCTACAAGTGGATTTTCATCAAATAAATTCTTAATTAATTCTTCTAAACTATATTCATGACCTACTTCATAAGTTAGGGGAGGTAATTGGTTTTCCTCCATTACATCCTCATATGCCTTCCTTCTTAAATTGGCAGGTGTCTCCAAAGTAATAGGTCCATTAATGTGAATTATGTTTTTACAGCCTCTGTTAATTAACAATTGGGTGGCTTGTTTACCTCCATCATAATTATCACTTGAAACCACGGGAATATTATTCGATAGATAGCGATCAATTCCCACAATAGGTAAAGGAGTTTTTTCATATTCCTCTATCCCTCTATTATGTGCCCCTGCTATAATGCCATCTACCTGATTACGTTGAAGCATTTCTAGATAACCTTTTTCTTTATCTTGACGACCCTGGCTATTACATAGCAGAATCTTATAGCCTAATGACGCAGCAACATTTTCTAAATGAAAAATAAGTTGCCCATAAAAAGGATTACTTGTGGTAGGAAAAACAAGACCAATTAAGTAGGTTTTTTTTGTGAATAAAGATCTAGCAACATCATTTGGATAGTAATTTAATTTCTCCATAGCTTCAAAAACTTTCTTTCTAGTAGTTTCAGCTATATAACCACGGTTATTTAATACCCTAGACACAGTTGTTGGAGATACCCCAGCAACCTTAGCAACGTCACCTATTTTGGGCTTCATCATAAAAATCCTCCTTTTATTTCATTGGAAACCTAAATTCTAAAAATGGGTACACCTTATAATACTTATTAGTTAATTATCTATCCAAGACAATTTCAACATAATCTATTATATTGAAAACGGTAGCAGAATGTCCAACTTACTATTATCAACCCCTAGAATTAATTACATAAATCTAAAAATAAGGGGGATTTTGATGTAAGTCTAGCTACGTAAACATCCATTAATAGATAATTGAATATTTTTACAATATCCTTATATGTTACCAAGATACTCACCTATCTAAAGTTAAAATGAAATAAAAAGAAGAGGCCTCTCAAAAGTTAGTCAACCAATGAGAAGCCCTTCTATTTTTACATAATGTTAGCATTTTGTTAGCAAACAACTCAGAATCCCTTATATATCAAGGGGTTGAGGGGCGTTATTACATCATGCCGCCCATTCCACCCATGCCGCCCATGTCAGGCATTGCAGGTGCAGCAGGTTCTGGAATGTCCGCAACAACTGCTTCAGTTGTTAGGAACATAGCCGCAACAGATGCTGCGTTTTGAAGAGCAGAACGTGTTACTTTCGTTGGGTCGACGATACCAGCGTCGATCATGTTGACCCATTCGCCTTTAGCGGCATCAAAACCAATGCCCACTTCTTCTTTCTTAAGGCGATCGACAACGATGGAACCTTCAAGGCCAGCGTTGTGCGCGATTTGACGAATTGGTTCTTCTAATGCACGAAGCACGATTTTTACACCCGTTGCTTCGTCGCCTTCAGCTTCAACCGCTTGAACCGCTTTGAAGACGTTAACGAGAGCTGTACCACCACCGGATACAATCCCTTCTTCTACAGCAGCACGAGTTGAGTTAAGGGCATCTTCAATACGAAGCTTGCGTTCTTTTAACTCAGTTTCAGTAGCAGCACCAATTTTGATGACCGCAACGCCACCCGCAAGTTTTGCAAGACGCTCTTGTAATTTTTCTTTATCGAACTCAGAAGTCGTTTCTTCGAGTTGAGCTTTAATTTGGTTAACGCGAGCCGCAATCTTATCCGCTTCACCAGCGCCACCCACAACTGTTGTGTTTTCTTTTGTTACGATGATTTTCTCAGCTGTACCAAGTTGCGTGATGTTTGCAGATTTAAGGTCAAGACCAAGATCTTCTGTAATCACTTCCGCACCTGTTAGAGTTGCAATGTCTTCAAGCATCGCTTTACGACGATCACCAAATCCAGGCGCTTTAACTGCAACAGCGTTGAAAGTACCGCGAAGTTTGTTTACAACTAGCGTTGCAAGTGCTTCGCCTTCTACGTCTTCCGCAATCAAAAGAAGTGACTTACCTTGTTGAACCACTTGTTCAAGAACCGGAAGAACTTCTTGGATACTTGAGATTTTTTTATCTGTAATCAAAATGTAAGGGTTGTCCAAGACAGCTTCCATTTTGTCAGAATCTGTAACCATGTAAGGAGATGCATACCCACGGTCGAACTGCATACCTTCAACCACTTCAAGCTCAGTTACAAAACCTTTGGATTCTTCAGTCGTGATGACGCCGTCGTTACCTACGCGCTCCATCGCTTCTGCAATCAATTGACCCACTTCTTCGTCAGCTGCGGAAATGGAAGCCACTTGTGCGATTGAAGATTTGCCCTCGATTGGCTTAGAAATGCGTTGTAATTCTTCAACAGCTGCTCGTGTTGCTTTTTCGATTCCACGACGAATGACCATCGGATTCGCACCGGAAGTGACGTTCTTAAGGCCTTCACGAATCATTGCTTGAGCAAGAACCGTAGCCGTTGTTGTACCGTCCCCAGCAACATCGTTGGTTTTACTCGCAACTTCAGATACAAGTTGCGCACCCATGTTTTCGAATTTATCTTCAAGTTCGATTTCTTTTGCAATGGTGACACCATCGTTCGTGATAAGTGGAGAACCGAATTTCTTTTCAAGGACCACGTTACGGCCTTTTGGTCCAAGTGTTACTTTAACCGCATTTGCCAAAGCATCAACCCCACGTAACATTGCGCGGCGTGCGTCTTCACTAAACATAATCTCTTTAGCCATGTGTGTTTGCCCTCCTCAAAATTCTATCGTTAAGTATTTGTTTGTATTAACCAACTATTGCAAGTACATCGTCTTGACGAATAATCAAATACTCTTTTCCTTCGTATTTCACTTCAGTTCCTGCGTATTTTGAGAAAATGATGCGATCGCCTTCTGCGACTTCAAGTGCAATGCGCTCACCATTTTCAGCAACACGGCCATTGCCCACTGCCACAACACGTGCTTCTTGCGGCTTTTCTTTTGCTGAATCTGGTAATACGATTCCGCTCGCAGTTTTTTCTTCTTGCTCAACAAGTTCAATGATGAGACGATCTCCTAAAGGCTTTAACATTTGGAAAACCCTCCTTAGTTGGATCGAAATTTTATTTGTTAGCACTCGCGATCAACGAGTGCTAATTCCAGTTATTATACTAATCAATTCTGTCTCGTTTTGCAAGTCCTACCTCATAAAATTTTAACCTTTTTTTGAAGTTTTAACCCTTATATTTAAAATAACGTATTTCGAAGGTTTCTCGAGTCACCCGAATGGACAACCACTAAATTTTGTGTTAAAAGAAAGGGCGCTTCTTGTCCACTTTTTTAGACCAAAACACATATAAAG
The DNA here is from genome assembly GCA_963829575.1 of uncultured Sporolactobacillaceae bacterium. Taxonomy (GTDB): domain Bacteria; phylum Bacillota; class Bacilli; order Bacillales; family Sporolactobacillaceae; genus KACC-23026. The sequence continues at coordinate 21,146 of CAWHJF010000001.1, forward strand.
CCGAGTCCATTTGAATATGATAAAATACAAGATCATAGTGTTTGGGCTTTCCAAACCTTAACTTATAATAGAGAGCGAAGAAAATCCACTTCACTCTATAAAAAAGGAGCTTCTATTTTGGCGATCCGCTATACATCCATTATTATGGTTTACCTCCTATGCCAGATCTCGGCATTTTTGATTCGAACCCCCTTACTGAATTGGGTTCCCGAAGCACAGCGACCCGGTTTTATCATTACAGCAAGTTTTGTGGTCTGCCTCTTGGTATCTGGATGGCTCTTATTACCTGAGCGCCATCTGAAAAAGGTACCAATGACGCCTAAGTCCATTGTCAATTGGTGCCTGATCGGAATTGTGATGGTCTATCTCACGCAAATCATTGCCGGAATAATCGATCTCAATGTTCTTGGTGGACCTCCTGAGTCACAAAATACGGAAGACATCATGCGGTTAGCCAAAACGTCCCCTTATGTCATCCTTGCCGTCGTCCTAATTGGTCCCATTTTAGAAGAAATTATCTTCAGAAAAATCATCTTTGGAAGCCTTAAAAAGGTGATCAATGTCTGGTTTGCAGCTCTTATCAGTGCGCTTTTGTTCGCACTTGCGCATAACGATGGGCATTTAATCATCTATGGATCAATCGGCCTTGTCCTTGCCTTTCTTTATCACAAAACAGGACGTATTTATGTCTCGATGATTGCTCATGGTTCCTTGAACGGCATTGCTACTTTGTTATTTTTCACACCCCAAATTCAACACCTCATCGACCACAGTCAGAGCGGGCTGATTTGGGGGTGGTTTTGAATGTCCTTTCGAATATGGAGCGTCCTCTACCTAATCTTCGGCGGGTTCTTCGTCTATTCCGCTTATTTGGCCTCGAACCCCTCCATTTGGAATTGGAAGTCGTTACTCTTTACCGCGTTTGCCACCTTTGACTTTAAGGTGGCGCTCGACCATTGGTTTCGGCGTCGATTGCATGAATAGTTTTGTCTAAAGGGGGTCTGTCCCGGGACAGACCCCCTTTAGACAGCAAAAGCTGGATGCCTTTGACATTCTGGGCATCCAGCTTCCTTGTAAGTCCTTGCTTTGCAGCATTTGCTAAGGTTTAGGGGACAGTCCCGGGACTGTCCCCTAAAATGTCTCCTCCTCTTGCAAGGTGAGAATCTCAGGACCATCTTTCGTAATCGCAATCGTATGTTCAAATTGTGCGGACAGTGATCCATCAACGGTTCGTGCAGTCCAACCGTTGGCATCCATTTGCGAGCGCCATTCCCCAGTGTTAATCATCGGTTCAATGGTTAACACCATGCCTTCTTTCAAGCGGAGCCCTTTTCCAGGAAGTCCGTAGTGTGGAACTTGTGGCTCTTCATGAATCGTTGGTCCGATCCCGTGCCCGACAAAATCCCGAACCACACTATAGCCTTCCCCTTCTGCATAGCTTTGGATCGCGTGGCCAATATCTCCTAAACGATTTCCAACAACGGCTTCGCGAATGCCTTTATAAAGCGATTCTTTTGTCACATCTAAAAGGCGTTGGACGTTCTCTGGCGCGTTTCCGACCGCATAGCTCCATGCAGAATCCGCTAACCAACCGTTTAAATTAACCACCATATCAATCGTGACAAGATCCCCATCCTTAAGAGGAGTGGTTCGTGGAAATCCGTGACAGATCTCATCATTAATCGACGCGCACGTTGCAAACTCATAGCCCTGATACCCTTTTTGTTCAGCGGTTGCACCATGGTCTGCCAAAAACTTTTCAACAAAATTCTCAATTTCCATTGTTGTAATGCCCGGCTCGATTAATTTTTTAATTTCTTTATGACAATTCGCAAGGAGAACTCCTGCTTCTTTCATTTTGGCAATCTCATTTGCTGATTTTAATTGCAACACATCAAAACCTCCTAATTCTCACACAACCCATGCCATGTGACCACATTCTCTTCTTATTATATGGAATTTCCAATAAACTTTTCCACTTTCACTTCAAAACACTCAATCTAATCTATTTTATCAATTTTATGTAGGTTTTCTCAAATAACTTAATTTAACTCGCGCTCCCTCAAGTAAAAAGGCAAACCCAAACAAATTAAAACCACGACCTCACTAGGCGTCGTGGTTCACCATTCGTTTTAGGGCCTGCTTATAAGTATAACGCGATATTAACACGCTAAGCTCGTACAAAACGACAAGAGGAATCATGACAATTAATTGCGACATCACGTCCGGCGGCGTAATCAGTCCCGCCACAATTAGTAGGACAAAATACGCATATTTGCGAATCTTCCCCAAGAAAAATGGCGTGATCATTCCGAGACGTGTCAAAAACATCACCAATACTGGCAATTCAAAAACGAACCCAAAAGGGATTGTTAGCTGTAGAAGGAAATGAAAGTATTCATTAATACCAATGACACTTTTAATGTTCAAGGAATCACTTAAAGTCGTCATAAAATGTAAGACATATGGAAAAAGTACGTAGAACGCAAAGGCGACGCCGGCTAAGAACAAAACCACCATTATGGGTATGTAAGACAGCGTGACCCGTCGTTCTTGTTTATAAAGCCCGGGACTCACAAACGCCCACAGTTGATAGAGTAACAGCGGTGAGACAATAATGAGACCTATGACAAACGCCATCTGCATGAACAAATTAAAGGGATCCGTCACCCTAAAATAGTTCATTTCAATCCCTTTCGCTGCTTGACTGTGTTGCAAGTAAAGAATCGTCGGCTTCGCAAGAAAAAAGCCAACTCCAAAAGCGATAGCAAAACCAATCACGCTCACAATTAACCGCTTTCTTAATTCCTCCAGATGTTCAGTGATGCTCATGGGTGTGTCAGTCATTTAAGGTCATCCTGCTTCTCTTTTACTTCATCGTCATCCGCCATACCTTTTGTCGCATTGCGGAATTCACGCAGCGTGTTGCCTGCTGCTTTTCCGAATTCAGGAAGTTTCTTAGGTCCAAAAATGATTAATGCAACAATTGCAACGAGCGCAATACTCCCCGCTCCCATTCCCATGTTAGTCACCTCCCTGATCTTCTAATGGATAGTTCTTCAAGAAATAGATCAATGTTTGCAACTCAACCGCTAAATCAATATGGTGAATCCGAATCGAGTCAGGTAACGTGAGCCTGACCGGCGTAAAATTCAGCACGCCTTTTACGCCTGTTAAAACCAACTGATCCGCAACGGCTTGGGCCGCCCCTGAAGGAACGGTGAGAATCGCCACTTGCACATCCTCCAAATGATCTTCGGATAGTTGCTCAATATGCCGAATCTCGGTCCCACCAATTGTGGTCCCTACTTTATTATAATCGGTATCGTACGCGACAACAATTTTAGAATTGTTATTTTTCAAAAAATTATATTTTAAGAGCGCCTTACCTAAGTTTCCAACTCCGATTAGGATCACTTTCGTCAGTTCATCTTGATCCAACTTGCTTCTAAGAAAGGTCAGGAGCCGGTCAACATTGTACCCGTACCCTTTCTTTCCAAGCGCACCAAGATACGAAAAATCTCTACGAATCGTTGCGGAATCGATCTTGACCAGTTCACTCAGTTCAGAAGATGAAATTCTCCTTCTCCCAGACTCAGACAAATGCTGTAAAAAACGATAGTATAGCGGTAATCGTTTTGCGGTTGCCTGAGGAATTTTATCTTGTACCATACTTGCAACCTCCAGGCGATGTCGTTTTTAATTTCGGTTAAAGTCCCCACTTTTTCCACCTGATTTATGTAAAAGGTAGGTCGGTCCAATGACCATGCCTTTGTCCAGGGCCTTGCACATATCATAGATTGTAAGCGCTGCCGTAGTTGCGGCTGTCAACGCCTCCATCTCGACACCAGTCTCCCCTTTGTTTTTGACGGTTGCTTCAATGTTCAATCGATAAACAGAGTCGGTCTCCCAATCAAACGTTAAGTCCACACCGCTCAACATAAGCGGATGACACATTGGAATCAGTTGGGACGTATTTTTGGCCGCCATGATCCCTGCCACCTGAGCAACAGCCAAGACGTCGCCTTTCTTAATTGAACCTTCACGTATAGCGTTGTAGATCGCTTCGTTTACTTCAATACTCGAATGAGCCGTCGCCGTTCTTTTGGTCACCTCTTTATCTGAGATGTCCACCATTTTGGCTCGGCCTTGTTTATTTATATGCGTTAAATCCGTCACAAAGATGTCCTCCTTCAACTATAACATGAGTCTAACTGTCTGTCTTTAAGTTTTATGGGATTGGATTCCCATCTCACTCCCAATTCCTTCTATTGCCACACGGTTCACGAATCGGCTAAACTAATAGAAGCTAGGAGTGATTCCTTTGATTCTATTACAAACGCATCAACTTACCAAATCTTTTGGAACTGATCTTATTTTATCGAATATACACATTGAAGTCCAAACAGGCGAACGGGTCGCTTTGGTCGGACGAAATGGCAGCGGTAAATCCACTTTGCTTAAAATCATCGCTGGTCAGATGTCCTATGACTCTGGACAAATCATGATTCCGAAAGACATTTCGATCGGTTATCTTGAACAGAACATGAAGCTCGACTCCGAGCGAACACTTGTAGATGAACTCCAGGCTGCTTTTACAGACCTGATCCATTTAGAAAAAGAACTTCGCGAGCTTGAGCTTAAAATGGGTGATTCCCTTTCACCTGAGGATTATGAGCAATTAATGAAGACCTATGATCAGAAGCAAATACAATTTCAAAATTTGGGTGGTTATACGTATCAGGCCGAAATCAATAGCGTGTTGAACGGACTTGGCTTTGGCGACTTTCCTCCCGATACCAAAGTCCAAACGCTCTCAGGTGGACAAAAAACGCGCCTTTCTCTTGGTCGCCTTTTACTAATAAAGCCGGATCTCTTAATTTTGGACGAGCCAACCAACCATCTCGATATTGATACGCTGACTTGGCTTGAAACTTACCTCCAGCATTACCCTGGAGCGATTCTAATCGTGTCTCATGACCGTTATTTTCTAGATAAAATTGTTGGAAAGGTCTTTGAGGTCTCGAACCACCAAGCTACCCGGTTTCATGGTAATTATTCGGATTATCTTACACAAAAAGCGCTCGACTATGAACGCGACCTTCAAGCCTTTGAAAAGCAACAAAAAGAAGTAGCCAAACTCGAAGATTTTGTTCAGCGAAATATTGCGCGTGCCTCTACAACCAAACGTGCGCAAAGTCGACGAAAACAACTTGAAAAAATGACGCGGATCGATCGCCCCGGGCAAGAAAAGTCCGCCATATTCTCATTTGGTATTGAAAAACAAAGTGGCCGAGACGTTTTAATGGTTCAAGATTTAGGGGTGGGGTATCCCGACCAATCTAACCCGCTCTCAGATGCCCTTAACTTCCAGCTTCACAAAGCCGAAAGCGTTGCACTAGTCGGGCCAAATGGAATCGGAAAGTCTACCTTATTGAAAACGATCGCTGGAAAATTGATGAAAAAGTCAGGTGACTTCTCGCTCGGAACCAATGTGTCGATCGGTTATTATGATCAGGAACAAGCCACGCTCTCTTCTAATAAAACCGTTTTAAGTGAGCTGTGGGACACCTTCCCGCTTTTACCTGAAAAAGATATTCGCACCGTCTTAGGCCAATTCCTTTTTTCAGGTGAAGATGTTTTAAAAACTACGGGGACCCTAAGCGGCGGCGAAAAGGCGCGCGTTGCGTTAGCCAAACTCATGCTACAAAAAGATAACTTTTTAATCCTAGACGAACCAACGAACCATCTTGATTTAGATAGTAAAGAAGTATTAGAGAATGCATTAATTGATTATCCCGGTACGCTTCTTTTTGTTTCCCACGACCGCTATTTCATTAACCGAATTGCTACCCGTGTGTTGGAATTATCCATAGACGGACTGATTGATTACCTGGGCGATTACGATTATTATGTGGAGAAAAAGCAAGAGATGGCCGAACGCGCGGCTTTAGAACAAGCCGAAGCAGGCGCTCTTAAAGCGGCCGACCATCCACAGACTAAACCGTCGTATGAACAAGATAAGGAACGCAAACGGCGTGAGCGACAGATTGAACGAGCCATTACCCAAGCAGAAGAAACCATTCAAAGCTTAGAAGAAAAGATTGCTTCCTATGAAGAAGATCTCACTCGACCAGAAGTCTATAGTGCTCATGAAAAAGCGCTTGAAGTGAATCAATCGCTTGAAGAGGCTCGAATAGCCCTTGATCAAGAAATGCAACAATGGGAAGCCCTTCAACTTGAGCTCGAAGATTAATCACAATCCCCAGGTCTTGTCTAAACCTGGGGATTGTTTTGTTTATTGACTGATTTAGAGTGTGCACAAGTTATTAAAACACGCCCTCTATCGCCCAATTTCCACGAGATGGTCGCTTAAAAATCGGTTTTCCACAGGTTATTCACATTATACACAGCTCCTAAGCTTTAATCGCTCGCCCTCCAACGTATCAAAACTCGTGGTAATCTCCCATTATACAAGACCTTTCGACAAAAACATACACAGGTTTACAACTCCCTAATTTAAGTTATCAACATTATGTGAATAATGGCTGTTGATAATGGGGATAACGCTAAACCCTAGAATTCCAGTGATTTACAGCTCTTAAACTCCCATTACTAAGGTTGTGCATAACTTTTCTTATCCACAGACTTATGCACATTGCCCACATATCTAACTAATAAAAAAAACGGATGGCGGAAACACCTTGTTTGGTTTCCACCATCCGTCCTGCGTACTTATAAAGGTAAACCAGGATTAGCATTTAAAGCGGCATCTGCCCGCATCCCTTTTAAATATTCAATCGTTCCAGCTGCTCCAATCATCGCGGCGTTATCGGTGCACAGATTGAGTGGTGGAATAACCAGCGGTAAGCTTTCTTTTTCACAGGCTTGCTCTAAGGCCGCTCGAAGCCCTCGGTTCGCCGCCACGCCCCCAGCCAACACAAGTTGTTTGACTTGGTAAGCCTTCGCTGCTTTGATCGCCTTCGCCACTAGAACCTCGACCACACTCGCCTGAAAGCTAGCCGCAACATCCTCTGGTTCAAAACGCTCGCCACGTTGCTCGGCATTATGAAGCGTGTTAATCACAGCGGATTTTAGACCACTAAAGCTGAAGTCATAGGAGCCTTCCTCAAGCCAAGCTCTAGGGAACTTCAGCGTATCCGAACCCGATTGGGCCAACCGGTCCATTTGTGGACCACCTGGATACGGAAGATTAAGCGTTCTTGCCACCTTGTCATAGGCTTCACCTGCCGCATCATCTCGCGTTTCACCAATCACCTCATAGTCTCCGTGGGATTTCATAAAAACGAGTTCCGTGTGACCACCGGAAACAATCAAGGCAAGAAGTGGAAACTCAAGCTCTTGGACAAGGCGGTTGGCGTAAATATGACCGGCAATATGGTGGACCGGTATGAGTGGCAGCCCGTGTGCAAACGCCAAAGCTTTTGCAGCGTTAATTCCGACCAATAACGCGCCCACAAGGCCAGGACCTTGAGTCACAGCAATACCATCTAGCTGATCCCATGTCACACCCGCCTCATTCAATGCTTCTTCAATAACCAGGGTTATTTGTTCAACATGATGCCGTGACGCAATTTCTGGAACGACACCACCAAACCGCTTATGGCTTTCGATTTGCGATGCCACTATATTAGACCGAATCACTCTCCCATTTTCAATGACAGAGGCTGCCGTCTCATCACAACTCGTCTCGATCCCAAGGATTAAAGTATCTTTTTTTTCATCATTCATAACGTCACCCACATCACATAGGCATCCTCATTATTGTCTGTATAATAATTGTTGCGGACTCCTCCGCGTTGAAAGCCTAGTTTTTCATATAGATTTTGTGCCACATAATTCGATACTCGAACTTCTAAGCTCATTCGTATAGCCTGCTTTAATCGCGCGAACTCAATGGCCGTTCGTAAGAGGGCTTCGCCTATTTTTTGCCCTCGGTATTCTGGTAAAACCGCGATATTCGTAATATTCGCTTCGTCAATGACTACCCAGCATCCGATATATCCCACGATTTGTCCCTGATCCTCGGCAACAAAATAGGTTGCAAATTGATTATGGATCACTTCATTTTCAAACGCTTCTCGAGACCATGGGGTTGGAAAACACGTGATTTCCACCTGCACAACCTGATCCACATCCTCTAAGGTCATGACTCGAAGTTTGACATCGCCATTTAATTCAAGCCTTTTTGGTTCGCTTGCCATTTTGCCTCTGCCTCCGCCATTTGAAGATATTCAGGAACAAAGTGATGAATGGATTGGACGGGGGGCGCCTCGCTCGCCAATGCCGCAAGTTCTGAGGGGCGTGGATACGAAAGCGAATCGGGTGCAAAAAAAGCGCGTGACCCAAGTCTTTCTGAAATTCTGGCTTCTAAAGGCGCTAATTCATGACTAATAAACAGAATCGGTTCAGACCGCTTAGCTAATTCGTCCAACCAATCCTCTACTGACCGAATTTGGTCAGGCGCCTCAGACTCGACCCCTTTTGTCCCCATTGTATACAGACCGGAGTACACCCGATCCCGTCGCGCATCGAAAAAAGGTGCTAAAATCCCATTAAAAAGTGCACCGTTTTGGGCCATACAGGCAAGTGTCGAGATCCCCACTAATTCTTTTTTTAACGACCAAGCCAAGGTTTTGGCGATAGACACTCCAATTCTGACGCCCGTATACGAACCAGGCCCGATAGATGCGGCAATTCGATCGATGTCCTGAGGAGCTAGGTCGGCATCCTTCATCACTTGTTCAATAGCGGGCATGAGTCGAATGGAGTGATTTCGTTTCAGATTTGTCGTATATTCAGAAAGGACTTTGCCTTGATCGGTTACCGCCACTCCCATTACAGTGGTCGCTGAATCAATGGCTAATATTTTCATAAGGCCAACTCCTTGCACAATGCTTTAAACGAGTTTCCATGAGGGGTCAAGTTGATTTGTCTCTCCGTCTCAGAATGCCTTTTAATCTGGATCTCTAAACGATCAGGAGGCAAACTTTCTTGAATGCGGCTTGCCCACTCCACAACGGTGATGCCTTCCCCGTAAAAATAGTCCTCAAGACCTAAGTCTTCACCACTTCCCTCATCCAAACGATAAACGTCCATATGGTAAAGCGGAATACGTTCACCTTGATATTCCTTAATAATAGTAAAAGTGGGACTGTTCACAACACGTTTAACGCCCAGTCCTAGTGCGAGTCCTTTTGTGAACGTGGTTTTCCCAGCACCCAAATCCCCTTCTAGGGTGATAGTTGAGCCTGGTAATAGTAATCGTGCTAACGCTTCGGCAAACTGCATCGTTTCATCGCTAGAAGCGGTTGTCCATTGATACATGCTATCCCTCATAACTGCTAAATTAATTAAATGCTTGACGCTCCTAAGGCTTGTCCGAACGCCTTTATAATATCCTCAGAATCTTCAATCCCAATAGAGATCCGAATGACATTTGCATTGATTCCTAGCCGATCACAAAGCGCTTTTGGAAGTGCGCGATGGGACGTGGTCAAGGAATGACTAACAGAAGTTTCGACTCCCGCGAGCGTTGCAATAATTTTGATCCAAGAAAGCGACTTAAAGAAGGTGCTAAGATCCACCTTTTCGGAATCCAATTCAATCGTTACTAATGCGCTTTGCCCTTTTCCAGACTTCAACTCTGGATAATAAACTTTCTTAATTTCATCTCGTGTTCTAAAAAATTGAGCAACCTTTACTGCGTTGGAGAAATGTCGTTCCATTCGAACGCTTAATGTCTTAAGGCCCCTGGATGCAAGCCAAGCATCAAACGGGCCGAGGTTTGTTCCTAAATGAACGGCCTTATTCTTGGCTTTTTCAATTAAATCCTCTCGCCCTACAAGCACTCCTGCCGTGACATCGCTATGCCCACCAATATACTTGGTCGCGCTATGTATAACAAGGTCAGCTCCCATTTTATAAGGCTGGCGCACATATGGTGTAGCAAATGTATTGTCTATCATGGCGATTAGATCTTGTTTCTTCGCCAACTCAATAACCGCTTCCAAATTCTCCATTCTAAGAAGCGGATTCGTGAGCGATTCTGTAAAAAGTAATTTAGTCGCTGGGGTAATCGCCTTCTGAATGGCTTCTAAGTCTGTAAAATCAACCAGTGACGCTTCAATGCCAAATTCATGAAGATCCTCTGTGATGAGCTGAAACGTCCCACCGTAAAGGTCCACACATGCGACCAGGTGATCTCCAGGCTTAAGAACAGCCATAAGGCCCACTAGAATCGCTGACATCCCTGATGACGTCGCCACACCTGCAGGCGCCTCTTCTAGGCCCGCGACTGCTCTTGCAAGCTCATTTGTATTCGGATTATCAATCCTTGTATATAAATAACGCTTATCTCCCGTATAAAAGGATTCAAGCTCTTCCAAACTTTTATTCGTAAAAGCTGATGTCTGATATATTGGCGTTGTTTTAGATCCCTGATCAATCTGATCATCTTCAGAGAAGTGAACGACTCGAGTATCAAATCCTGTCATTTCTAAGCACCTCAGGCTTTCCCATAATAACCCCATTATAGCAAAACTACTACTTGAAGTCTCATCGTGAGTAAGCTTCCTCAAATTCACTTCATGCTTTGCGTGAGCGACACCTTGCACATAGAATCTCGCTGTTTTTCTGACTGCAATGCATGCGAGCATGATCTTACACACACGGTCGCTCTTTCTATTCACATTTGTGTACATTGGGCTTTCCATTGCACACATTCTCGTTCTCTTTTCTCTGTTTGTGTGCATTTAATTTACGGCACCCCTCTATGTTTGATTGAACACAAAAAAGGAACTGCTTTTGCAGTTCCCAGAGTGTAGAGAAAACCCATATTTTTCTCTACACTCGATTTTTATGCAGTTTTTGAACGAAGATTTAATGTATTTTGTATCGACCTGTGGAAGTTCGCTCGCTTGCCGCGGACGAACGTCCGAGCCTCCTCACTTTAAATGGGGGTTGCGGGGTCTCGGCCGCCCGTTTTTCCGCAGGCGTCTCGCGATTTCCACTTGGTAATTTTGTATTTAGCTCATAAATAAATGAGCTGAAAAGCTCGTCAACGACCTGTAAGCTTCGCGAGGTGATTGGCGATCTTTTTTATATTCTGGACCGTTGCTGTCATTAAGGCTTGTTCTTGTGCATGTTCTCTTCCGTGTAAACGGCAGTAGCGAAACGGCTACTTGAAATGTTATCGTGGTTCTCGTCTTTGATTAATCTCCGTGTTGTTTTGCCTAAAATCCATGTATTTGATAGATTTTAGGCAAGCCAGCAAGAGAGTTGATTCAAGAAGTCGGTCATGTTGAAAAATCAAGTAGTAGGCTCGCAAAGCTTCGCTCAATCGTTTCTTTTCGCTTTTTATAAAGATAATTTCCAGATAGAGAGGCGATTCTCTCGACTCTTTTCTTTATGGTCCTCCCATACGTGTCTTGTGATCACTTTTTGGTGGTCCCGAGACTTGGTACATTGATTAAGAAGGGGACATTCTGAACAACGTTCAGGTTTTGATTTGGACGGCTTGTAACCCTCGCGATCAGTCGCGCTGTCGTTCAATGTTTCACCGTTTGGACAGGTATAAGTATCGGTAGTCTGATTAAGATAATCGTTTTTTATTTTTAAATTCGTGCTGGCTTGCGCGAAATCACCTGCTTTCAATCCATGATTTTTGCGCAGGACCCCAACCTCGACCAAATTTCTTAGTTCTAACTACATAAAATAAGAACTGCTTTCCCACTTCTTTCAAAATGGGGCTACGGCTTCCGATTGACTGCGGATCTCTTCGTCACTCGAAACCCTCGCCCTGGGTTCCATCACCCTACGGGTGAACACCAAAAAAATAAGGAACTGTATATTTAAATACAATTCCTTATCTCTATTTTGCCTGGCGGCGTTCTACTCTCACAGGGAGCCTACTACTTGAATGACCTTCATGAATAAACTTCTCTGACTTTACTTCGTGCTGGCTTGCGTAAAATCTCATTCTCTTGTCAAAAGATTTTAAGCACTTTTCCTTTGACCAAGGTAAGAGGTAAGATAATCGTTTTTTTTTTAAAAATTCGTGCTGGCTTGCGCGAAATCACCTGCTTTCAATCCATGATTTTTGCGCAGGACCCCAACCTCGACCAAATTTCTTAGTTCTAACTACATAAAATAAGAACTGCTTTCCCACTTCTTTCAAAATGGAGCTACGGCTTCCGATTGACTGCGGATCTCTTCGTCACTCGAAACCCTCGCCCTGGGTTCCATCACACTGCGGGTGAACACCAAAAAAATAAGGAACTGTATATTTAAATACAATTCCTTATCTCTATTTTGCCTGGCGGCGTTCTACTCTCACAGGGGGAAGCCCCCAATTACCATCGACGCTGAAGAGCTTAACGACCGTGTTCGGGATGGGTACGGGTGTGACCTCTTCGCCATAACCACCAGACAAGTATTCAATTGAAGGATATCCCTTCAAAACTAGAATGAAGTGAAAAAATTAGGTTAAGCCCTCGATCGATTAGTATCCGTCAGCTGCATATGTTACCATACTTCCACCTCGGACCTATCTACCTCATCATCTCTAAGGGATCTTACTGACTTAAAGTCATGGGAAATCTCATCTTGAGGGGGGCTTCATGCTTAGATGCTTTCAGCACTTATCCCTTCCACACATAGCTACCCAGCGATGCTCTTGGCAGAACAACTGGGACACCAGCGGTGTGTCCATCCCGGTCCTCTCGTACTAAGGACAGCTCCTCTCAAATTTCCAACGCCCGCGACGGATAGGGACCGAACTGTCTCACGACGTTCTGAACCCAGCTCGCGTACCGCTTTAATGGGCGAACAGCCCAACCCTTGGGACCCACTTCAGCCCCAGGATGCGATGAGCCGACATCGAGGTGCCAAACCTCCCCGTCGATGTGGACTCTTGGGGGAGATAAGCCTGTTATCCCCAGGGTAGCTTTTATCCGTTGAGCGATGGCCCTTCCATGCGGTGCCACCGGATCACTAAGCCCGACTTTCGTCCCTGCTCGACTTGTAGGTCTCGCAGTCAAGCTCCCTTGTGCCTTTACACTCTGCGAATGATTTCCAACCATTCTGAGGGAACCTTTGGGCGCCTCCGTTACATTTTAGGAGGCGACCGCCCCAGTCAAACTGCCCACCAGACACTGTCTCCGAACCGGATTACGGTTCCGGGTTAGAATGTCCATACCGAAAGGGTAGTATTCCACCGACGCCTCCACCGAACCTAGCGGTCCGGCTTCTCAGGCTCCTACCTATCCTATACAATCGATACAGACATCCAATATCAAGCTGCAGTAAAGCTCCATGGGGTCTTTCCGTCCTGTCGCGGGTAACCAGCATCTTCACTGGTACTATAATTTCACCGGGTCTCTCGTTGAGACAGTATCCAAGTCGTTGCACCTTTCGTGCGGGTCAGAACTTACCTGACAAGGAATTTCGCTACCTTAGGACCGTTATAGTTACGGCCGCCGTTTACTGGGGCTTCAATTCAGAGCTTCTCCCGAAGGATAACCCCTCCTCTTAACCTTCCAGCACCGGGCAGGTGTCAGCCCCTATACATCACCTTTCGGTTTAGCAGAGACCTGTGTTTTTGCTAAACAGTCGCTTGGATCTTTTCACTGCGGCTCAGCAGGGCTTTCACCCCGCCAAGCACCCCTTCTCCCGAAGTTACGGGGTCATTTTGCCGAGTTCCTTAACGAGAGTTCTCCCGAGCGTCTTAGAATTCTCTTCTCGCCTACCTGTGTCGGTTTGGGGTACGGGCACCTTAAGACTCGCTAGAGGCTTTTCTTGGCAGTGTAAGCACGGGCACTTCGGTACTAAATTCCCTCCCCATCACAGTTCAGTCTTAGAGTGGCGGGATTTGCCTCACCACAAACCTTACTGCTTGGACGCGCATAACCAGCAGCGCGCTTGCCTTGCCTTCCTGCGTCCCCCCATTACTCAAACGTCTTTTGGTGGTACAGGAATATCAACCTGTTGTCCATCGCCTACGCCTTCCGGCCTCGGCTTAGGTCCCGACTAACCCTGAGCGGACGAACCTTCCTCAGGAAACCTTAGGCTTTCGACGGAGGGGATTCTCACCCCTCTTTTCGTTACTCATACCGGCATTCTCACTTCTAAGCGCTCCAACAAACCTTCCGGTTTATCTTCTCTGCCCTTAGAACGCTCCCCTACCATCCCAAATGGGATCCATAGCTTCGGTGATACGTTTAGCCCCGTTACATTTTCGGCGCAGCGCCACTCGACCAGTGAGCTATTACGCACTCTTTAAATGGTGGCTGCTTCTAAGCCAACATCCTGGTTGTCTGGGCAACGCCACATCCTTTGCCACTTAACGTATACTTTGGGACCTTAGCTGATGGTCTGGGCTGTTTCCCTTTCGACGACGGATCTTATCACTCGCCGTCTGACTCCCGAGTATGAGTACTTGGCATTCGGAGTTTGACTGAACTCGGTAACCCTGTGGGGGCCCCTCACTCAATCAGTGCTCTACCTCCAAGACTCTCTACCTCGAGGCTAGCCCTAAAGCTATTTCGGGGAGAACCAGCTATCTCCGAGTTCGATTGGCATTTCACCCCTACCCACACCTCATCCCCGCACTTTTCAACGTGCGTGGGTTCGGGCCTCCATTCAGTGTTACCTGAACTTCACCCTGGACATGGGTAGATCACACGGTTTCGGGTCTACAACCTTAAACTTTGTCGCCCTATTCAGACTCGCTTTCGCTGCGGCTCCGCCTCATCAGCTTAACCTTGCTTAAAATCGTAACTCGCCGGTCCATTCTACAAAAGGTACGCCGTCATCCATAAAAGGACTTCGACTACTTGTAAGCACACGGTTTCAGGATCTATTTCACTCCCCTTCCGGGGTGCTTTTCACCTTTCCCTCACGGTACTGGTTCACTATCGGTCACTAGGGAGTATTTAGCCTTGGGAGATGGTCCTCCCGGATTCCGACGGGGTTTCACGTGTCCCGCCGTACTCAGGATCCACTCTGGTTTGGGTCTGTTTCGACTACAGGGCTGTTACCTTCTATGGCTGGTCTTTCCAGACCGCTTCGTCTACAGCGCCCGCCCCGTGATGAGTGTCCTACAACCCCAAGAGGCAAGCCTCTTGGTTTGGGCTGTTCCCGTTTCGCTCGCCACTACTCAGGGAATCGCGTTTGCTTTCTCTTCCTCTGGGTACTAAGATGTTTCAGTTCCCCAGGTCTGCCTTCTCATACCCTATGAATTCAGGTATGGATTCTGCCCGTTCAGGGCAGAGGGTTTCCCCATTCGGAAATCTCCGGATCAAAGCCTACTTACAGCTCCCCGAAGCATATCGGTGTTCGTTCCGTCCTTCATCGGCTCCTAGTGCCAAGGCATCCACCGTGCGCTCTTATTCGCTTAACCTAATTAAAGAATTGATGTCTTGTTTCACTTCATTATCTAGTTTTCAAGGGACATTAGAAAAACTTAGTTTAATCGCCAAGTTTTTAATGGCGAAACCTTAGTTTTACTTATACTTTATTCTTAGAAATTTTGACGACGTCGAGTCGTCTTCATCGCTAAAATTTTATACGTCTTAACATATAAAAAAAACTTTGAGTGTTCACACACTCAAAACCAAACAAATAACCAAAGCGCAAACGCTACGAATTGTTTCCTTAGAAAGGAGGTGATCCAGCCGCACCTTCCGATACGGCTACCTTGTTACGACTTCACCCCAATCATTTGTCCCACCTTCGGCGGCTGGTTCCAAAAGGTTACCTCACCGACTTCGGGTGTTACAAACTCTCGTGGTGTGACGGGCGGTGTGTACAAGGCCCGGGAACGTATTCACCGCGGCATGCTGATCCGCGATTACTAGCAATTCCGGCTTCATGCAGGCGAGTTGCAGCCTGCAATCCGAACTGAGAGTGGCTTTATGGGATTCGCTCGACCTCGCGGTTTCGCTGCCCTTTGTACCACCCATTGTAGCACGTGTGTAGCCCAGGTCATAAGGGGCATGATGATTTGACGTCATCCCCACCTTCCTCCGGTTTGTCACCGGCAGTCACCTTAGAGTGCCCAACTAAATGCTGGCAACTAAGATCAAGGGTTGCGCTCGTTGCGGGACTTAACCCAACATCTCACGACACGAGCTGACGACAACCATGCACCACCTGTCACTCTGTCCCCCGAAGGGGAACGCCCTATCTCTAGGGTTGTCAGAGGATGTCAAGACCTGGTAAGGTTCTTCGCGTTGCTTCGAATTAAACCACATGCTCCACTGCTTGTGCGGGCCCCCGTCAATTCCTTTGAGTTTCAACCTTGCGGTCGTACTCCCCAGGCGGAGTGCTTAATGTGTTAACTTCAGCACTAAGGGGTGGCCCCCCTAACACCTAGCACTCATCGTTTACGGCGTGGACTACCAGGGTATCTAATCCTGTTTGCTCCCCACGCTTTCGCGCCTCAGCGTCAGTTACAGACCAGAGAGCCGCTTTCGCCACTGGTGTTCCTCCACATATCTACGCATTTCACCGCTACACGTGGAATTCCACTCTCCTCTTCTGCACTCAAGCTCCCCAGTTTCCAATGACCCTCCACGGTTGAGCCGTGGGCTTTCACATCAGACTTAAGAAGCCGCCTGCGCGCGCTTTACGCCCAATAATTCCGGACAACGCTTGCCCCCTACGTATTACCGCGGCTGCTGGCACGTAGTTAGCCGGGGCTTTCTGGTCAGATACCGTCAAGGTGACAGCATTTCCTCTATCACTTGTTCTTCTCTGACAACAGAGCTTTACGATCCGAAAACCTTCATCACTCACGCGGCGTTGCTCGGTCAGACTTTCGTCCATTGCCGAAGATTCCCTACTGCTGCCTCCCGTAGGAGTCTGGGCCGTGTCTCAGTCCCAGTGTGGCCGATCACCCTCTCAGGTCGGCTACGCATCGTCGCCTTGGTAGGCCATTACCCTACCAACTAGCTAATGCGCCGCGGGCCCATCTGTAAGTGATGGCAGAACCATCTTTCACAAGAACACCATGTGGTGTCCTTGATTATTCGGTATTAGCTCCGGTTTCCCGGGGTTATCCCAATCTTACAGGCAGGTTGCCCACGTGTTACTCACCCGTCCGCCGCTCGATTCACACATCGTCACCCCGAAGGGATCCGATGTGTTTCACGCGCTCGACTTGCATGTATTAGGCACGCCGCCAGCGTTCGTCCTGAGCCAGGATCAAACTCTCAAAATTGAGCAGAAATGATTCTTCGTTAGAACGAGCCATTTCTGCTGGCGTTGCACTTTAAAGTGCAATCTTTTAAAAAGGATGTTACCATCCATAATATCGTTCGTATAATTCTTAGCGTTTTTTCTCAAAGTTAAACTTTGACTGGCGCTTTGGTTTTTGTTTAGTTTTCAATGTGCGAAATCATTTCGAGAGAAATGGTGGGCCTGAGTGGACTCGAACCACCGACCTCACGCTTATCAGGCGTGCGCTCTAACCAGCTGAGCTACAGGCCCATTTAATAAAATAAATGGAGCGGGTGATGGGAATCGAACCCACGACCAGAGCTTGGAAGGCTCTTGTTTTACCACTAAACTACACCCGCATATATGGCGCGCCCTGGAGAAGTCGAATCCCCAACCTCCTGATCCGTAGTCAGACGCTCTATCCAATTGAGCTAAGGGCGCATATTCTATTATGGTGCGGTCGAGAGGACTCGAACCTCCACGGGGTCGCCCCCACTAGCCCCTCAAGCTAGCGCGTCTGCCATTCCGCCACGACCGCACAGGCAGTAATATATTATAAAACGCATTATTAAATAAGTCAAATGGTGAGCCATGGAGGATTCGAACCTCCGACCCTCTGATTAAAAGTCAGATGCTCTACCGACTGAGCTAATGGCTCACAATTTTGGCTGGCCCACCTGGATTCGAACCAGGGCATGACGGAATCAAAATCCGTTGCCTTACCGCTTGGCTATGGGCCAATATGGCGGACCCGACCGGGATCGAACCGGCGATCTCCTGCGTGACAGGCAGGCATGTTAACCGCTACACCACGGGTCCATTAATTGTGAAGTTGAACGATGGTGACCCCTACGGGATTCGAACCCGTGATACCGCCGTGAAAGGGCGGTGTCTTAACCGCTTGACCAAGGGGCCTTGCTTTTATAACGTTTGGAAATTCTATGGCGGAGAAGGTGGGATTTGAACCCACGCACGGTTTAACCCGTCTACTCCCTTAGCAGGGGAGCCCCTTTAGCCACTTGGGTACTTCTCCATAAGTGGCTCCGCAGGTAGGACTCGAACCTACGACCGATCGGTTAACAGCCGATTGCTCTACCACTGAGCTACTGCGGAATAATTAAACTAAACATAAAGTTATACTCGCGCCGTCCAAAACATCTCATCAGGACAACTAATACAGTGTTCATCAAAGCACTAATTTCTTTCAAAACAACTTGTCCCTCAACAGAGACAATTAATATCTTAACAAACCCAACAACCAATGTCAACATCTTTTTTTGAATAATTTTCAAACCGTTTGATGATTAATGAGTGGCTTAATTCATATGCCCTCTCGATGCGACTTTATTAATTTAACACATTCCACTAATACACGTCAAGAAGTTTTATCAAATTATTTTTCAAAGAAATAGATACCCCGTCACTCTCCTCTAATAAGGTTCTTTTGAAGCCCATCCCAAGAGATCATTATATCGATCAGGAATCATTGAAGGAGATGACAGACTCCTATGCATGCACTTACTCACCATGGTTTGTAAAGTTCAGGGTTTGTTTTTTTAGTCTTCTCAATGAACCTGTTGTTTACTCAAGAGCGCGAGCCTTCCTCCACACTTTCCACATCCGTACCGTTTGAGATTGATTCTTCGCTTTCTAATGTATTTAAGTGTGCATGTTTGGCATTGATAGATATAGCGCCATTGCGACTCGCGTTTTGCCCCAGGAATCAACTGACAGAAGCGACTTCCACCGACTTCCTCTAAAAGCCTTTTAAACTCTATATCCTGATGTCGATAACCTCTTCCTTCTATATGAAGATGATAATGACACAGTTCATGTTTGATAATTTTTTCAAATTCTTCTTCTCCAAAGACTTCTAATTGTTTGGGATTGAATTCTATATGATGAGAACGCAATAAATAGCGCCCACCTGTTGTTCGTAATCGTGAATTATAAATAGCTTTATGGCGGAACGGTTTTTTAAAGAATTCCGTAGAAATTCGCTCAACCCATTCTTGAAGATCAATCTGACTCATTAAAGCTCCCCCTGCACATTCCTTCTGGATCATTCATACACTATGAAAAAAGTGGGCACATACAGATTCCAAAGGAGGTTAAGGCCAATGCCCTCCTGGTTAAAAAATCAACTGAGAACAGCTTACTTAAAAAAGGACCGCTATCAAGTTAAACTTCTCAATCAATGTTGGTTCTTTTATCAAAAGCAAATGGACCAACAGGATTCATAAACTCGAGATCCCATCGCTTCACTTTGTCTTCCCCAATAATTATTACACACTTTAGATCATAGGATTTGCCCAAAAGGATTCCTTTTGGGCAAACTCAGGTTCTATTTATACGCCTGCTTTTTCTTTGAGAGGAAGCATGGAAAGTCCAATTCTTCCTTTATTTACATCCACTGTATCTACCCATACGGTCACAATTTGACCGACATGCACCACATCTAATGGATGTTTGACAAAATGGTTAGCCATTCTTGAAAGATGCACCAATCCATCTTGCTTCACACCAATATCGACAAATGCTCCAAAGTCTACAACATTACGCACCGTTCCTTCTAACTTCATACCAGGTTTTAAATCGTTAAGATCCAAAACATCGGTCCTTAATAAAGGTTTGGCAATATCATCTCGAGGGTCACGCCCCGGACGAATCAAAGCATCGATTATATCTTTCAGCGTGAGTTCACCAATTCGTAAAGCCTCAGCTTCCTCTTTAATTTGTAACGATTGGAGTTTCTCTTTTAAGCGTTCCGAACCAATCTCATTCAAGGTTAGCCCTAGGCGTTCTAACAATCGGACGGTCAATCCATAACTCTCAGGATGAATCGACGTTCGATCCAATGGATGATCCCCTTCAAGAATCCTTAAAAAACCCGCGCATTGTTCAAACGCCTTGGCTCCTAACCGCGGCACACTAAGGAGTTCTTCTCGGTTACTAAATTTACCTTTCTCGTCTCTTAATTTTACAATGTTTAAAGCAACGGACTTAGACAATCCTGATACATATTGTAAAAGTGAGGAAGACGCCGTGTTCACATTGACACCGACACGGTTGACTGCGGTTTCGACCACAAAGGAGAGGGAATCATTTAACGATTTTTGCGACACATCATGTTGATATTGGCCGACACCGACTGATTTTGGATCGATTTTAACAAGCTCCGCTAGAGGATCTTGAAGCCGACGCGCGATGGAAACCGCACTCCTTTGTTCCACTTGATAATCCGGAAATTCTTCACGCGCTAAGGCTGAAGCTGAATAAACGCTGGCACCCGCCTCATTTACAATAAGATAGTGAAGTGTCAGGTTATTGACTTCCTTAATCGTATCCGCAATAAACTGCTCAGTTTCACGCGATGCGGTCCCATTACCAATGGCAATCATTTCAACATGGTGCGCCTCAATTAAGTGCTTCACTTTCTTTTTTGACCCTTCAATATCGGATTTAGGAGGAGTCGGATAAATGACATCAATCGCTAACACTTTTCCTGTTTCGTCCACCACCGCAAGTTTACACCCCGTACGGTAGGCCGGGTCCACACCTAATACGACCGAACCACGCATTGGTGGTTGCATGAGCAGATGATGCAAGTTTTCCGAAAAAATATGGATCGCTTGTTCATCTGCTTTGTCAGTTAACATCTGGCGAACCTCTCGTTCAATAGATGGCGAAATTAAACGTTTATAAGCATCTTGAATCGCATTGGTTACGAGCCCTGCCGCAGGTGCCGATGTTTTTTGAATAATTTTTCGTTCTAACCGATGCAAAATCGTGTCTTCAGGCGCTTGAATCGAAACTTTCAAAACATCCTCTTTTTCCCCGCGGTTAATCGCTAATACGCGATGGGGTACGATGGTCTTGACCTTCTCTTGATACTCGTAGTACATGCCATAGACTTCTTTTTCGTCTTCGGCGCTTTTTTTCTTCTCAGTTATAAGGATACCTTGATCAACAGTTAACTGCCGAATCCATTTGCGGCTCTCAGCATCATCTGAAATCTGTTCAGCAATAATATCACTAGCGCCTTGCATGGCCGCTCCAACGTCTAAAACCTCTTTTTCTTCCGATATATATTTCTCGGCTTCCGGTTCAACCGGACTTAATGGAAAAGACAGGATCCAATCCGCAAGAGGTTCCAAGCCCTTTTTCTTTGGCCATAGTGGCACGCGTTCTGCGTTTTTGTTTATAAGGGCGGTATATGTCCTCGACTTCTTGAAGCTTCGTAGACTTCTCGATCGCGCTCGACAAGTCATCTGTTAGTTTGCCTTGTTCATCGATTAAACGGGTGACTTCTTCCTTCCGTTTCTTAAGTTGAACGGCATAATTATAGGTTTCATAGATCTCATTGATTTGAACTTCATCAAGCCCACCCGTCATTTCTTTTCGATAACGTGCAATAAACGGAATGGTATTGTCTTCTTGAATCAACTTAATCACATTCTCAATTTGGTCCTTTTTATAAGTTAACGCCTTAAAAAGATCACGAAGGTCAATCGCCTCTTTTTCAACGCTCATACTTTACCTCCTTAGAATCTGCCAGGATCTTTTGATTAGACAAGCTTCCTTTTAGTTTATCAAATTTCGCTCCAATCCACATCTTTGTGGGACGATCCCGATAATGATTTCGTTATTAGAAGAACTCGATCGATCGCCAAGCCCTTATGGCAAAGCCCTTAATTTCCCTCACACTTCCCCTTCAATCTCGAGAAATTAAAAAAGACAAAAAAAATTAAGCCCTTCTTTTTCAATCACACTTGAAAAAGAAAGGCTTAATTTGGCTTACCGATTAAAAGTGTCACATCATCATCATTGAGATGAGATGGAAGAGTCGTTTTCAGTTGATCTTCGATGGTTTCATCTGAACTTGAATTCAAGATCTGATAAAGCGACGCAACGTCTTGATTTCTCAAGTCGATCCCATCTGAATACATTAAGAGCCAAGAATTTGGCGAAATCTCCAAGTTGTGAACTTCTACATCAAGCGGCCGACCTGACAAAAAACCGCGAGTTGGGTGAGGTTGTGAGACATTAGACAGGCTTGCAATGGCTTTAAATTTTATATTCCCAACACCGCAAAACTCTAATTTCCGTGTTTTTTTATGGAACTTAATAATGGAAAGCACAACGCCTCGATACGCACTTTGTTCCTCATTTACTTTTTGGACAATCTCACAAACTGGATCTTGTTCATGCTGTCTTACCGTTTTGATTGCAGCCTTAGAAGCTTGATGGGCTTCAGTCCCGCTACCCAGTCCATCCGCAATGACACTGATTAAAACCTCCTCGGATTCTTTTAACCAATAAGAATCTCCACAGGCATGTTCTTTATGTTTGGGCTTTTGAAAGACGGAGAAGGAGTAGTCTTCAAATTTATATTGCTTAATCATTGTGTGAGTTCAATCCCGTCGTTAGCCAACGCTTCTCTGAGTTTTACCAAAGCCCGCCGTTGGAGCCTTGACACATGCATTTGAGAAATACCTAAAAGTTGGCCCGTTTCTTTCTGGCTGAGATTATCAAAATAAGTCAACTTTAAAATATCACGCTCACGTTCCGTCAAAATCTTTAAGACTTTCTCGAGCAGGAGACCTTCATTGATTTGTTCAAACCCATGATCTTGCTTACCGATTAAATCTAAGAGTGTAATATTACCACCCTCGCCGTCCGCTTCGATTTTGGTATCGACTGAAATCGCATTATAGCTCCTGCCTAGTTCCATCGTTTCAAGAATTTCCTCATCCGTTGCATTTAGATATTCGGCAATTTCATCAATTCTAGGTGAACGCTCGAGTTGGTTGGTTAATTCATCGACGGCCTTCTTAATCTTCGGCCCGAGTTCTTTAACTTTTCGCGGAACATGCACGCTCCAAGTCTTATCCCGAATGAAGCGTTTGATTTCACCAGCAATCGTTGGAACGGCAAACGCTTCGAAACGATTTTCCAAAAGATGGATCGAAGCGTCGGATCGCTGAAAGCAACCCAATCATACCCACCTGAAATAGATCTTCTTGCATCATGCGATCTCGCGCAAATTTTCGTGCGATGGATTTTACGAGGTCTTGATACTTTTGGACGATTATGGTCTTAATCCCCTCATCTTCCGGGTTATTCTGGTGCTTCTTTATAAGCACAAAAATATCATCTTCGGGTTGATCAGTCTTGTGAAAGATAGGCCCTGTCTTCATTAAGGTCCACCTCATCCCGATTTATGAACTTGGTCATAAAAACAACAACTCCGGAATCGTTATTAACCGTTACTTGATCCATTAACGTCTCGATTAAATAAAGACCTAATCCACCCTCATTCATTTGATCCAACGTCATCGAAGCGTTCAGCGGCTTCATTTCCTCGATTGTTTTTGCGATATCAAAACTCTGCCCATGATCAATAACCATGATCTCAAGGCGATTCTCATAGATTAAAAGTTTTATATGAACTTGACCTTCTTCTTGCTCTTCATAAGCGTGATTCACTGCATTGGTACACGCCTCAGATACAGCGACCTTAATATCTTCAATATCATCATAGGAATAACCCATACGGTTGGCAACCCCCGAGGTCGCAAGACGGACAATTCCGACGTATTCCGATTTGGCCGGGATCGTCAGCTCAACAACGTCCGAAGCCTCTTTCATGTTCGTTCCCCCTCCAAATTCTGAACTTCTACAATTTCTGATAAACCTGTTATATCAAAAAGTCGTTTGACTCTTGAGGTCAACCCTCTAACATAGAGTTCACTTTCATTGCTTTTGATCGATTTATAACCTGCAATAATCACACCAATTCCAGTACTGTCCATATAAGAGACACGACTCAAATCTATGACAACTGTATTTTTTTCTTTTTCTGACAGTTCCAACAAACGCGATTTAAGATTAGATGCTGTGAAGGCATCCACTTCACCGTTTAAATAAAGAACGTCGTTACCTACTTCTCTTTTATATTCAATACCTAAATTCATGTTCATCCTCCCACTCGATGATTACTCTATTCTGTGATTTACCCTTGGTCTTTGATAATTAAACCTTCGCTTTAAGAATTACTAGAGTAAAATCATCCCTCAACTGGAAATCCTGTAGCCTTTCTAATTCACGATAGACCATTTGAACGATTTCACCGGCTGGATAGTCTAAATAACGTTGAATGAGTGACGCAACTTCTTCCCGCTCGATAAACTGGTTTTTTGTCCGACACTCGGTTACACCGTCAGACAGTAAAACCACAACGTCGCCTGGTTGCACAATTTTTTCATACTCTTTATAACGTGTGTCACGAGTTAAGCCTAACACCATTCCTTTGGCCATTAACTCTTCAAACGTATTTTCTTTAGCATTATAAAAAAAACCTGGCTCATGCCCAGCCGACGCGTAAGATAACTTTCGCGTGCGGGGATCAAACAACCCATAACACATTGTGATGAACATACTCGGGTCGACATTCTGTTCCACCACACGATTGAGGCTCTCAAGCATCGCACTTGGTTTAGACTGTTGGTGCTCCGGCAAACTGTCCATCGCATATTTAATCATAGACATACTCATGGCCGCCGGAATCCCTTTACCGATGACATCTGCAACCGCCACACTAAGTCGGTTTTCTGCATCTTTAACAAAATGATAATAGTCTCCGCTCATCTTCTTTGCGGGCTTACTAATAACCCCAATTTCAAGCGGGTCATAGTCTGGAATCTCTCCAACCAAGAGAGATTGTTGCACATTTGCCGCAATCTCAATTTCGGATTCTAACTGTTGCTGCTTTGTTCTCAAACTTTGATGTTCTCTATAGGCAAAGCCGTATCCAATCATGACTTCTAACAAAAAATCAAACGAAGCCCGAATTTTCGGATCCATGTTGGGTTCAAGATGATTCAAAACATCAATATGTAGACTAATCGTCTCTTCTGGCGACATATTGCGTTCAAGCATATAACGACTCAACTGCTGCCCTTTATATAGGTTCGTTTCATCCCTATTTTCCATGTATTCTTCTAAAAGATCTTGATATTTATCAAACCATTGATCGCGAGCCACGCCCTTCCTCCACCTCCCAATTTGACCGATGATTCAAAGGGCAACATTTATTGCAGCGGTTTTTATGCGTTTTCAACGAATAAATTTTAGCGCTGTAATCGTCGTTCCTTCTCCTGGTACTGTAACAAGGTCAAAATCATCCATTAATCGTTTCACTCCTGGTAGTCCAGCTCCTAATCCACCAGAAGTTGTAAACCCATCTTGCATGGCTTGACGAACATCTTCAATACCGGGGCCCTCATCACTTGCTATGATTTTTAAGCCTAATTTATTTTCTTGTTTGATGGCTTCAATCACGATATGGCCTTTACCTGCATAGAGATAGATATTTCTTGCCAACTCAGAAATAGCGGTTGTAATCCTCGCCTGGTCGACATTACCGAAACCTAAATCCTTCGCAAGTTGCCTCCCTTGTTGCCGAGCATGAACTATGTCCCACTCATGCTTAATCTCGACATAGGTTGGAGCTGTCATCATTCTGCCTCCAAGTCCTTTTGGAGCTTATCAAGACCTTGTTCCAAATCTAGAGCGGTGGGAACCCCTCTAAGATTGATCCCAAGATCAATTAACGTGATGGCAACAGCTGGACGAATCCCTGTTAGCACAACGCGTGATCCTAATAATTCAGCCATCTTAACTACATCACCCAAAATCTTGGCAATGTAAGAATCTACTATTTCAACAGAAGTCAAGTCAATCACGACACCTCTTGCACCCGTCTCGTGGATCTTGTTTAATAAGTCTTCTTGAAATTGGACCGCTGTTTGATCGTCTAACTCCACTTGAATCGTAGTCAAAAGGTAATCCTTTAATTTTAAAATGGGGATTCTCACGATCAACTCTCCTCAGTCGCACATATTATCTTTCGCTTAGTAAGTTCTAAAGCGGTTTCCATTCCTTTTTGTAAAGAACTACGCGTCGGATAGTCTTTCAAATCAATCCCTAAGTTTACAATCGTCTGGGCAATTTCTGGCCGAATCCCGACAAGAATACAAGCCGCGCCGACTAAACGAACCGCTTCTGATGCCTGAATGATATGATGGGCAACCATTGTGTCTACAATAGGGACACCTGTAATATCAATCAAAACCACCTCCGCGCGGTGACGAATCACACCGTTTAAGAGATTCTCCATGATTAACTTAGCGCGTTCTGTATCTATTGTACCAATCAAAGGCATCACGGCAATATTTTCCATAATTGGAATTAACGGAGCCGATAATTCCAGCAAGGCCCGTTTCTGAATGGATACCGTGGTTTCCCAAGAACTGGATGCATCTTCAATAAGCTGTTCAAAAATCGGATCCATGATGAGATCCATATCTCTGAACAGATCAATGAGTCGTTCTTTTTTCTCATCATTTTCTTCTAGTAGCAAGGACACCACCGCACTCCGAAACACCTGTAAACCATTCATTAAATAGCTCAAAGGCCAACCAAAGGCCAAAAAGCGCTTGACTAATTCGTGAAGTTGTTCTTCCCCTTGAGCGTCCTTTAAGTAATCAAAAATCAAATCTATAAAGGCGTCATTTGTTGAATTCAAAACAGTTTGATCTATTGGAATGGATGTCACTTTTGGTCGTGTTTCTAACATCCGTCCCTTCCAGTAGTTTTTTATGTCACTTTTCTTCAAATCAATTAAATGCCCAATGGTGGTGTACTCCACAGTTTCCCCTCCAGAATTATTTGATCTTGCATTATTTTAGTAGTTTAATACTCTATCAATTTAAAAGATCCCATACACACACATGCTCTGCAATAATTATGGAATTTTTAAAAAAGAGGCAAAAATAAAGATAAAATACATTAGAAAAACTTGGCTGCCGCCAAGTCCTTATTAGGGATAGACTTAGTTTTCTAATACTCAATTCTCGAAATATCGACAACGTCGTCAGGTTTTCTATTTATCTAAATTTCAATACTTTATTTAACGTAAAATAAAAAGTTGCCCATAATTCATCGAGCAACTCATTTTGTCTAAAAGTCGATCAAGCCTAAGCTTATTTGAATCGCTTCATTTACATGTGCCATCATTTCTTCATCTAGGTGAGTGATTTTATCGGTTAGCCGTTGTTTGTCGATTGTGCGGATCTGCTCCAAGAGTATAACGGAATCTCGATCGAATCCGTATCTTTTTGCATCGATTTCAATATGTGTGGGGAGTTTTGCTTTTTGGATTTGAGCGGTAATTGCTGCAACAACGACGGTAGGACTAAAGCGGTTCCCAATATCATTTTGTATAATAAGAACGGGGCGGACACCGCCTTGCTCTGAACCGACTACCGGAGACAGGTCGGCAAAGTACACGTCACCGCGTTTAACAATCACGCTGTTTACACCCCGCTTACCAGGCGCTCGAGGGTGGTGTCTGCCTCCTCTTCAGCTAAAAAAGCCTCAGATGCAAGATTCAAATTAATTTTTGCCATCTCCATGTATCCCTGTCTCATGGCTTCACGGATCTGGCGTTTATTGCGTTCTTTTAAATAACTGCTCACAGCTTGGTTTAGAAAATCGTCCCGGTCCATATTATCCATCCTCGCCATTCCATCGATTTCTTGCAGTAAATTTTGGGGTATTTTAACCTTGATTTCTTCCGACGACTCTGGCATAGTCGTGCACCTCCAGAAAGTGGCTTCCCTCAATGATATTCTACACTCTATCTTAACATTACAAAGGAGCGAATGCAAAACCAACTTTTTACACAGATTGGAAAAAACAAGGCCGGTTTTTCAAGTCTATTCACCCGAATTAATGGGGTTTTTGACTTTAATTGGGTGACCATCCTTTAAGTATATCCTAGGGACTCTTTCATTAATCATACAAGGGACTTCATAATTAATTGTACCTAGCCATTCCGCCACTTCGTCGATTGTAAGACCCTCTCCAATCAATGTCACCTTTTCACCAACTTCAAAAGGTTCCGGTAAAGCACACATTAACTGGTCCATGCATATTCGACCAATGACCTTGCAACGAACGCCTTTTATAACGAGGTCGGATCCCGTTAATTTTCTAAGCCACCCATCTGCGTAACCAATAGGGACGGTTCCGACCCACATTTTTCGGTCTGCTTTAAAGGTCTGGCCATAACCGACCGTCTCACCTGCTTCAATTAATTTGACATGGATTAAACGACTGTGCAAATTAAAAGCTTCTTCTAGTCTAAACGGCAGTTGTGGTTTTAACCCTTGTGACGGCGTGAGTCCATACATTGAAATACCGAAGCGCACCATGTTAAAAAGATTGGATTCATTTCTCAAAGCCGCCGCACTATTAGCACTGTGAATGAGATTTGGATTCACCCCCATCTCCTTCAAAAATGCGACCGTTGAAGCAAATCGCTCTGTTTGTTCATTATAATAATCGGATTCCGGGTCATCGGCTGTTGCATAGTGAGTGAACAGCCCTTCAATGACAAAACGCGGATCTGATTTAAAGGTAGAAATTAACGCCGTCAGTTCCGCTTCATCCCGTACGCCAATTCTCCCCATGCCCGTATCGACCTTAATATGAAAAAAAGCCGGACCTTTTCTTTTATAATGAGTTTTTGCCTCTTCTAACCATGAGGTTTGGTAAACCGTTAAAGAGATTCCATGTTCACTTGCAATCGTCAGATCCTTAGGTCTTGTGTAGCCTAAAACCAAGATCGGGGCCGAAATCCCTTGATTCCTTAGAGCAAGCGCTTCATCGAGTATTGCCACACCTAACCAAGACGCGCCCGATTCCATAGCGGTCTCAGCCGTTTCCAAAGCACCATGTCCATAACCATTCGCTTTAACGACAGCCATAATCTGGGTTTGGTCTGGCAAATGGCGTTGCAACTGTTCTATATTGTGTTGAATCGCATCCAAATTTACTTGGGCCCAAGTATCTCTATAAAATTCCATCTCTGGCTGATTCCTTTCAATTCTATCTTTTTTCGATTTTAACACAGCCATATAACTCACTCCAAGAAAAATAGAAGGACGATTCTTAAGAGCCCCACAATAGGGTTCAAGAATCGTCCTCTGGTCTCTATCTCGCTTACCAATCCATTACTTCGTTACTTGGCCAGACACAGATGCTGCTACCTCTTGCATTTCTTCAGGTGTCAACTTAGTTGAAACAAGATAGAAATCCATGCCATCTCTAGACCAAGAAAGGGAATGGTCGGTCATAACCCCAACAGACTCATCAATATTAACCGGTTGAGCAGTCGTTTCAATGGCTTCACTGGTTGGTGAAACATTCGATTGAGACTCGATAAGCGTATAGCCCTTCTTGCCTGCATATTTCATAATAAATTGTCTCTGACCCGACTTATTTTGAAGGTCTGTTGAATAAGACAAGGTTGCGCCTTTAATTGAAGCAGTTGGTTTCATGATTGTAAACGCTTGATGTGGTTTGGCAGATGTTTGAGTATCTAATTTAGCTGTTTCCATGTTTTTATCAACATTGAATGTATCCTTTTTGAACGTTGGATTAAAATCAAACGAATTAAAGGTAATATCGATCATGACATTCATGTCTTGATCCATAACCTGTACATTTTTTGGTGACAAGTCTTTATTAAGCATGATCTTTTGATTCGCTAACAATTGAGTTTGATAATTCGTTTTCGTTGTAAAGAGATAATTCTTATCCTTTGATTCAAACTTTGCGTTGGCGTCTTTTTGGATATCTTTAATCAAGGATTGATACAAGTAATATTGACTACGATTGTTTGGCCATTCACTTTGGAAATGATATTTCTTGTTTTGCGATGGTGTTAAAACGAAGACACCGTCGGAATTCTTAATGATCATTTGGGTGTTTTCTTTTTTTCCATCATTTAAAACCACTTTGTAATTGTTTGGCTCTTGGTACCAAATTTCAGCTTGATATTTCTTCTCTTGCTTCCCATTTTTGAAAGTCATCGTTGCTTTTGTGTGATACCCCTTTAAGGAATCGACTTTTTTCCCAAGATCTTTGACAACGTCCGCCTGGGATTTTTGTCCGCATGCTGCCAAAATGCCAATTAAGAGTATACCCAGTACGACAACTGAAAGAATTTTCTTCAAAATGATCCAGCCCCTTTGTCTCAAGTTCAGTGACAAAGAAGGGATTCTATCTCAGCTTATCACACCCATTAGATTCCTAAAGATTTAAATACATAAAGTATAAAAATTCCGTTCCCCCTTTTTTTTGTATCTGGATGGGGGGATCTTCAGTAGGCACGATCCAAACAATGCCCCATCACAACTAATCATTCTTCTCTTTTTGAATCACGCAATGGGCTGCGACTCACCAATAGTCCCTCCTAACGTACTAAGAATATATGAGACAACTTCTCCGGATATGCAGACTAGCCTAACAAGCCCTCAATAATTACAAAAGCAGTGGCCATTGTTTGGGAATGCGAGAGACTAACATGAATTTTTTCTTCACCGCTTATAAGGCTCGTTAATACTGGTTTCCCTTTTTCATCGTTTAGAATCTGCACGTCCTGTAAGGAGAGGTTCTGACCTATTCCCGTTCCTAGTGCCTTAGAATAGGCTTCTTTAGCTGCAAATCTCCCAGCCAAGAATTCCACTTTTCTCCTTCCAGATAATGTATAGAATACTGCACGCTCTTCTATTGTTAAAATGCGCTCAATGAATCGAGCGTTCTCCATTGCGGCTTCAATTCGATCCAGTTCAATAAGGTCAATTCCAATTCCTTTGATCATCGATCCGTGCACTCCTTCATCGGTTTACTTTTTCTTTATTCCCGTTCCCTATATAATGAAATAAATCAATCATTCTAGGGGGTCATCTATTGTTCATACGAACCGAGAGTTTTCGAGAATACATAAGGTTGTATCCGATTGTTTCAATATTACTACTTATTAACATAGTGCTTTATCTGATCTTTCAACTCAGTGTCTGGTTTCATCTTACACCCATTATAAACCTATTCGAGACTGGTGTCGGTTCCAATTTGGATATAAGAAACGGTCAATGGTGGCGACTTGTCACCCCTCTGTTTTTGCATTTTACATTTATGCATATCCTTTTTAACGCCTTCTCCATTTTTCTATTTGCGCCAGCCTTAGAAATTATATTAGGTAAAGGCAAATTTTTGATTGCCTACCTAGGGTCTGGAGTCATTAGCGACTTGCTGACCACATGGTTTGGCGGGATCGATTTATATTACATTGGAGCTTCGTCTGCGATCTTCGGGTTGTTTGGCATCTACCTGTTCATGATTGCACTCCGTCGCGATTTAATAGACCGCGTCAATGGGCAGATGATCGGCGTCATCTTAATTTTAAGTGTTGTGTCGACATTTTTAACCCCTCAGGTTGATGTCCTAGGTCATCTTTTTGGCCTTTTAGGCGGTTTCATACTTGGACCGATCCTTTTAGTCCGAAAAAAAAGGAGCTGGTAAGACACATACTCTTAACAAGCTTTAACCAAGTAAGAACTTCGTCCTGCATCATGTAATGTTACTAAATTATGCGAAAATATTTGATTTCCATAAGTGCTTTGCATATAATTGTTAGAAATTCATATTTTTATACAATTTTTTAACAAGGGGGAAAACCATGAGTCAAGGAAAATTAAAAAGTAAATTAAACCTTCTGGATTTAACCCTATTGGGCGTAGGCTCAATTATCGGTTCTGGTTGGTTGTTTGGTGCCCTACATGGCGCTCAGGAAGCCGGTTCACTGGCATGGCTCTCTTGGGTTATTGGAGCCGTTGCAATTATTCTTATTGGTTTGGTCTACGCTGAACTAGGGGCAGCCCTTCCACGAGCTGGGGGTTTCGTTCGTTACCCTGAATACTCTCATGGATCCGTAACAGGATTTTTAATCGGGTTTACGTCTTTCCTCGCTTACTCAAGCGTAGTAGGTGTTGAAGCCGAGGCGGTTCGTACATATGCGAACTATTGGTGGAAAGGATTAACCAATTCCAATGGTAGTCCCACGGTCGAAGGCTTTCTTTTCCAAGTCGTTCTTCTAATTATTTTCTTCTTACTTAACTATTGGAGCGTTAACTTCTTTGGGAAATTCAACACCATTATTACAATCTTTAAGTTTGTCGTACCAATCTTGACCATCATCGTCATGTTTATCTTCTTTAAACCAAGTAACTTTCATATTAGTGGCGCAACACCAGGTGGAATGAAAGGGGTCTTCAGTGCTGTAGCCGGTGCCGGAATTGTGTTCTCATACTTAGGCTTCCGTCAAGCGATCGACTTTGCTGCTGAAGCCAAAAGACCTCAAACAGATATTCCTAAAGCTATTATCTATTCCGTAATCATCGGTCTCGTTCTTTATGTCCTTTTACAAATTGGATTTGTGGGTTCTGTCCCATTTAGTCAAATGGGTGCCACAGATTGGGGTAACTTAGGAGATAAAATCCAAAGTTCACCTTATGCGGACATCATGTCTATTCTCGGTGTTGGTTGGCTTCTTCAACTGATCCTTTGGGATGCTGTGATCTCCCCAGGGGGAACAGGGAACGTCTTTATGGCTGGTTCCGGTCGAGTGCTCTATGCATGGGCTAGAAACGGTTACCTACCCAAAATCTTTGGTAAAGTTGATCCAAAAACAGGGATTCCACGTGCAGCATTATGGTTGTCCTTTATCCTTGCGATCCTTTGGACGCTTCCTGCTCAATTCCAAGCGTGGGGTGGCTTAATTAGCGCTGTAACAAGCGCGTTCGTCTTAACTTACATGGTCGGCCCCGTTTCAGCAGGTGCGTTCCGTAAAACTGCACCCGGTATGAAACGACCTTTTGTCTTAAAAGGCTTTGGATGGATTAGCCCTCTTGCCTTCATCGCAGCTTCTCTCATTGCATACTGGAGCGGTTTTGGGGTTATGGAACTTCTCGTGATCCTGAACTTAATTGCCTTTGTTGTCTTCTGCTTTGTTGGTGGAAAGAACCAATACTTTAAAGGTGATTTAAAATCTGGTTGGTGGTTGGTGTTCTATTACATCGTCATGCTGATTCTGTCTTGGATGGGTCAATTTGGCGGACACAAAATCATTCCACAACCATGGGATGACGTGAGCGTCGCAATTGCTGCTCTTGTTTTCTATTTCTGGGGTGTCAACTCGAGCCTAAAAGAGCCTCGTATCCTAGATGAAGATGACGAGTCTGATTCCGTTAAAGCTGAATTTTAATTAAACGCCACCCCCCATTGGATTCCTTCCCAATGGGGGGTTTTAGTTCTGAATCCATACACGACCTTGTCATTAATAGGTGTTTTATTAGGCTTTTATCAGAGTTTTTTTGCGAAACAATTGAAATTTCCTCACAAATTCGGCATACTAAGAGAATGATCTTAAAAGTTAATGCGTTAACATAGAAAGGGGAACATGTTCCATGGCTTTTGTAATTACATCACCTTGTATTGAAGAAAAAGCTGGAGAGTGTGTAGAGACTTGCCCTGTTGATTGTATTATTGAGGGCGCTGAGCAGTTCTATATTGATCCAGACATTTGTATAGACTGCGGGGCTTGCGAAGCAGTGTGTCCGGTTGAAGCGATCTATCCAGAAGAAGAAGTTCCGGAAGAAGAACAGAAGTTCATTCAAATTAACCGCGACTACTTTAAATAAGCTTGAAAAGAAGAAGGTGACCACGCGTCACCTTCTTTTTCTTTTGGGGAACGATCGGCCAGGTTCAGTTCCCGTACGTCGTTTTATTTCGGTTTACGGGAACGATGCGTGCGGTTCAGTTCCCGTACCCCTGGGTGAACTCGATTTCGGGAACTGACCCCGTGCTCAAATTCGCCGTTACGATAATCCATCCTTCACTTTAGAAAAGGGACTGCCCTATGGCAGCCCCTTTTCTCATTGCGAACTATTCGTTTGCACCAGCGCCTTTTAAGAAACCAATTAGCGATGTTATGGCTCGATTCACATCGGGATCTTTTAACGCTTTAAGAAGATCAAACAAATTGGTGACCTCACCGCTTTCGGCCACTTCTTCTGCTTTGGCAATCCCACGGTTTACGCGTTGGATCAGAGGCTGTATCTTCTCAATATCCAACTCCCCGATCATTTCAGCGAGTTTCACAAAATGAACCAACATGGTGCTGTTATGGGGTTTGTTTAACTCTTTTGCTACAACACCCATCACTTTATCACCTTGGCCAACAATTGCCGTCATGAAATCCAATAGCCCCTGGTCATCCATGCGTTGAAGAAAATGAATCGACTTTTCAATGGCGGCTCGTTGATCAAATAGGGCGCTGAGTAGTGCTTCTTTATCTTGAGATTCTTTAACCTCTGGCTCAACAGGGAGCCGCTCGATTTGTTGAATCGCTTTAGCCACGACTACTCAACTCCTTTTTCTGTTTCACAAGATCACCTGGGAACACATAATCCTCACGCTCCCATTTCTTTTGAATTTCGACACCATTTTGTGGCGTCCGTTTTCCAAATCGATGGTTATTCTTAGGAAGCGGGCGTTCCCCTTCTGTTTCAAGAACCTCTATGCGCACCGCCGTGTCTTTATACGCTGGCGTATCGGTATCTTTGTCCACTTCACTTGTGGTCAGTTGATTGACCGCCCCTTCACCGCTGTCGTTCATTGGAATATAGACTTCATTCCCCTTAACTCGATCAGTTACTAAAACACGCCCTTTTGCGGCACCCGTTTTCGATACGAGTCGGACTAACGCCCCGTCTTTAATTCCGCGCTCTTCCGCAAGCTCAGGGGAGACCTCAAAGAACACACCTGGTGTACGTCTTGTAATCCCTACTGATTTATAGGTCATATTTCCTTCATGGAAATGTTCCAGTAAGCGCCCATTATTCAAATGAATATCGTACTCTTCACTTGTTCCTGTCGTTTCCGTCCAATCGACTGGGAAGAAACGCGCTTTACCATCAGGGAAATGGAAATGTTCAGTATAAAGTAACGGTTGATCCGTTCCATCCTCACGCATCGGCCATTGTAAGCTGTCATAGCCTTCAAGACGGTCGAAAGTCACACCTTTCATGAGCTTTGTTAGACTCGTAGCTTCTTCCAAGATCTCAGAAGGATGGGTATAGTTCCAGTCCACGCCTAAGGCTTCCGCAATCATTTGGAGAATTTGCCAGTCAGGTTTTGAATCCTCTAAAGGTTCAAGGACTTGATAAAGACGTTGGATTCGGCGTTCTGTATTTGTGAAGGTTCCTTCTTTTTCTAAGCTTGGGACAGCTGGCAAGACCACATCAGCAAACTGAGCTGTCTTAGTCAAAAATAAATCCTGAACAACAAAGAAATCGAGTTTTTCAAAGGCATCTTGAACATAATTGATATTGGAGTCGACAATCCCCATATCTTCTCCCATTAAAACAAGACCTTTGAGTTTACCCATGTGAATGGAATCGACCATTTGATGGTTGTTCAATCCGACCGTTCCGGATAATTCCGTTCCCCAGGCTTCTTCATATTTGGTACGAATCGCCTCATCGGTCACCGCTTGATATCCTGGGTAATTATTCGGCATACTACCAAAGTCACTACAGCCTTGAACATTATTGTGACCGCGTAAAGGATAGGCCCCTGTTCCTTTTCTCATGTAATTACCTGTCATAAGTAAAAGATTAGAAATGGCCGTTGACGTGTCCGATCCACCTTTTTGTTGTGTGACACCCATGGCCCAACAAATACAGACGCCGTTTTTGGCTTCATGAATCATTTCGGCAACATGGATTATGGTTTCTTTAGAGATGCCTGTTTTTTCTTCGGCATACTCAAGCGTATATTTTTCAAGGTTTTTCTTGTAATCCTCATAATTATTGACCCATTGATCGATGAATGCTTGGGCCTGCCAACCTTGATCCAGGATGTATTTGGTAACAGCGGATAGCCAAATCAAATCAGTTCCTGGTTTTGGATGTAAATGAATGTCTGCGCGCTCCGCCATTTCGTGCTTACGAATATCGGAAACAATCAACTTTTGCCCTCTGGTTTTTTTAGCATGCTTGATCTTCGCAGCTAAGACCGGATGGGATTCCGCTGTGTTCGTTCCGACTCCAATTATAAGGTCCGCGGCTTCGAGGTCACTCATTGAGCCTGAGTCACCGCCATAGCCAACCGTTCTAAATAACCCAATAGTTGCAGGGGCTTGGCAATACCGGGAACAATTATCCACGTTGTTTGTCCCGACGACTTGGCGAGCTAATTTCTGCATGAGATAGGATTCTTCATTAGTCGCTTTAGAGGATGAAATGAATCCTAGCGCATCCGGCCCATTCACAGTTTTAATTTTGCCGAGTTTCTCCGCAATAACAGCCATTGCCTCTTTCCAACTCACTTCTTTAAATGTATCACCCGTTCGAACAAGTGGTTTCGTCAGGCGTTCTTCACTGTTGACGTAATCCCAACCGAATTTACCTTTTACGCACGTTTGGATCCCGTTTGCCGGCGAATCTTGTTGTGGTTCCACTTTTAAAATTTTCCGTCCCTTTGTCCACACATCAAAGCTACACCCGACTCCGCAATACGTACAAACCGTCTTGGTTTTCTTGACATGTTCGTTGCGCAACTCCGATTCCGCATCTGATACAGACATCAGCGTCCCATAGCCGTTTTCGACTTTTTTAGTTAAGTCAATCATGTCGCGAAGCGTGTTAGATTCAATACCAGACATATAGCCCGCTTCACCAAGCATTGAATTTTCCATTAGAGCGTTACAAGGACACACCGTGACACATTGCCCACAGTTCACACAAGAGGACTCATCAATAGACGTCTCACCATCCCAGAGGACACGTGGACGGTCACTCGACCAGTCAATAGAGAGTGTCTCATTGACCTGAACGTCTTGACAAACCTGCACGCAACGTCCACAAGCAATACATTGGTCAGGATCATACCGATAAAAAGATCCAGAATAGTCCGCTTCGTATGGTTTAAATGTGAAGGGTTCATCCTGATGCTCAATCCCCATGCTTTTTACCGTGTTATGTATTTCGCATGAACCATTGTTGTTATCACATACCGTACAATAAAGTTCGTGATTCACCAAAACTCGATTCATGGCGATTCGTCTTGCTTCTTTCGTGTCCTTCCCTTCAGTCTCCACCACCATGCCCGGTTCCACTGTCGTTCCACAAGCCCGTACAAATTCTCCATTCACTTCTACCGTACATGTATCACACGTTTGAATGGGTCCGAGCGATTCATGATAGCAAAGTCCTGGGACATCCATTTCTGCTTCTCTAATGAGATCCATTAGATTTTGTCCAGGGTCTGCTAAAAACTCTTGACCGTTCACCTTCACAACCACATGTTCTGCCAAGTTTACCCCTCCTCTAATATATTGAAAGCGCTTTTACCTAAATTATACACCTAAATGAAGTATTCAAAAAGTTCTTCGCTCTTAATCTCTTTCCCCTTTTGACACTTTAAAAAACCTATTTTTAAGAATTGGTAATCTTCATCATAAAAATATATGCTCTTATGACTCCCAAAATGATGGGTTGGGTGTTTTTTTGACAAAAAAACACCCCCATCACTGGAGGTGCGGTCATACACTTAATATATTGATGCTGGAACGATGGTCTGGGCATAGAAAAATAATAATCCTAAAGCTCCTGCCAGTAAAACATACCAGAAAAAGGTCAACCATTTGGTCTTGGCTGGCGCATTGTAATACTGATTGATTTCAACCCGTTGGTTCTCAAGCTTTTTCATTTCCACATCATATTGACTTTGAATAACAGGCAAATCCTCCCACTCTTGAATGCGTTCCACAAGAGCCATGAGTTGAGTGTACACCTTGACCTTTTCCATTGATCTATAGTGATCAAGCTTTTGCTTGTCCTGAATGATCGGGAACTTAAAGCTTTGAGCCGATTGGTTTTTCGCTAGGATTTCACGTCTATTTTGGTCCCATTCGCGTGTGATATGCATTTTCATCACATCGTTCACCATTCGTTCTTCTCCGTTCACATAAGTCTGATAAAATAAGTCAGGCCAGACTCTTGAGAGTTCATCTTTAGCAAACGCATAAGAATCAAGCGTTATAGTTAACTTTTGAATATTAAAATCCTCTCTTGTTCGTCTCCACCACGAAAAAATACCTAAAATGATGATCAGAATCAGGATGGGCGATGGGAAGAAATAGGCAAAGACACCGAGCCCAATTAATCCAATTAACCAAATGTGAGGGGAGAGCACACCAATAATACGCCCACCATCAAGGGGTGAAATTGGGATTAAATTAAACAAATTCAACATGGCCCCAACAAGTACGGTCACGCCCCAAATGGGTTGATGGGTCGCCTGGAATAAGAAAAGCGGAGGAAGGGTCGACAAAAGTCCAAAAAGTGGCCCTCCATAAGCTACAAAGGCTTCCGTTGCCGCATCTTTAGGCCGTTCTTTCATCCCGATTACGGCTCCCATAAAGGGGATAAAAACAGCTGGAGTTGTCCGGATGCCTTTTATTTTCGCCGCAACCAGATGACCCATTTCATGCACAAAAAGAACATAAATAAGCGCGATGCCGAATTGCCATCCAAAGAGAATTGCATATGTGACCAAGGAGAGAACGAGACTGATCAGCGTTCCACCAAATTTAAAGACTTTAAAGGTGACAAGCAGCCATTTGAGCTTAGATAAAATGACGAGTCCTGCTGTCGCAAGAGCGCCTTTTTGTTTGCCGCTGCCTTTTTTTTCAGGCATAATCGTTCTCTCCCTTCCATTTTTTATTCACTCAGTGAGTTGATTAAAGGTTTAGATTTCCTATATCATAACATAGGCGGAAACAGTTTGTACGAATTATCATTTCGAATAGGGAGGGTCACATGAAACTCAAAAAGCGCGGGGATTTGATCGTCGACAAGTATGGCAATTATTATTACGCAATTGAAACGTCCGAGCATCATGTCCGATTGGTCAATGCCTTTATGGACCTTTGTTTTCGACGTGAGTTAGACGACATTTATTATGAAGAATATAAGGGCCAGCGGATTGGCGACCGACCCATGTTTCTGTTGAATGGGAATATTGAAATGATCCTAAACCAAAAAAGCAAGCTTAAAATCTATTCACTTGAGGAAGTTGAAGCACACTACGAGGTGTTTATTGATCCTTTAATTGACGCCACGACGCTCTAAGATAAGTTAAGTGTGAATCGTTTGTTCCCGTAACCACATTCAACTCAGCGTACGGGAACTGAAACACGCGCATTGTTCCCGACATGAGGTTTATTCCGGAATTCGGCAAACCCCTCCCCTTCCCCAAAAAACAAGAGGCCAACCCAAAATTTAAGGTTAGCCTCTTCCCATTCCGATCCTGTTATTTCCCCAAAATGGTGACTTTAATAGTTCGCCTTCCCCATTTTAACGCATCGTTTCGACTCGGCATAAATAAATCCACATGATGCCCTTTAATAGCTCCACCTGTATCACCAGCGACAGCATAGCCATAGCCTTCTACGTAAAGCTTAGTTCCCAGTGGGATAACATTTGGATCGACAGCCACCACCTTCGAATCGGGATTCGATCGTAAATCAATCCCGGTCGCCGTCGTTCCAGAGCATCCCGAACAATAGGCTGTATAAGCGGTTGCGCTCACATACATGACTTTTGAATCGGACGCGAGACTTCGACTCGTTTTTTGCTGAGTGGTCTTTTTCGCCGTTGGCTTACGCGCCTGAGTCTTTGCAGTCGAAGCGTGGTGAACGGCAACATGCTTTCCTGCTTTCTTAGGCGTTCCATGGTGGATCTCATCAAAGGTGTTGGACCCAACAATCCCATCGACTTTTAAACCGTTCTTTTTTTGAAAGCTTAATACGGCGAGTCTCGTCCTTGACCCATAAATACCGTCCAACTTACCATTGTAGTACCCCATGTCTTTGAGATGCTCTTGCACATCTTTTACATCTGATCCATGCGTCCCTAAAGATAAAAGCCGTCCGTCGTATTTCACATATTTATTTAGCACGGCCTTAGTCTTTGGTCCAACCAGACCATCAACAGCTAGATGATGGTCACCTTGAAACATCTTGACTGCTTTCTCCGTGGACGCCCCAAAGTATCCCGTTGGTTTTGAAAGTTTATAATAGCCTTCTGACTTGAGGACCTTTTGTAAATTCTTAACATGCTCATTATGTTGGCCTTTGTATAAGAGATCCGTTCCAAAATGGGCGCTAACCATAGAGGGAATTGATAGAAACGTCCCTGCGACCGTTGTCGTGACCGCAACCTTCTTGACAACTGCTGTCCTCGCTTTCATCTTGAGGCCTCCCTTAAAATCAATTAATTATTCCTGTTAACTACTACTATGGGTTGGGAGGACATTTCATGTCTTACAAAAACATTACAAATATCTTAATTTTGAAATCTTTTTAGTAGAATGAACCATAAAAAAGCGCCACACAACCCAATAAAGGTCATGTGGCGTTTGAATAAACCCCTTATAATTCTTTTCTTTTAGACCGATTTTTCCGGCGCGTTCTCCTAATGAAAAAGTAAGAAACGACCCCAATTCCTGCAAGACCAACACCAATCTCCCATTCGGCGCTATGACCTTTTGGTGTATGGACCGCCCATTGTGTAGGTAAGGTATAGACATTACTCTCATCAGCGGCTTCTTTTTCTCCATGCCGCAAAGCGAGAACGAGCACATCCCATGTGCCCGCGTCCGGGAGGGTCACACTTCCTACATACCTCCCCTTGCCTTTGGAGATTGGTTTACTTTTCATTAATTTATTATCACTATTCTTAAAATAAACGGTGACATTTGCTTGGTTATAAGGTTGCATACTTTTTTGCGGATTCGTGGGATCAATAGAAGAAATCGATACGGAGTACTCCGCTTTCTGATCCACATAAACCGTATTTAAATTCTCAAGGCTTGAAACCATAAGGTCCTTTTTCTTTGGTGTAGTAGCTTCTGCTACAAAAGTGCTGGAAAAAGCAATAAAAAAAACACCCATGATTAAAATTACGATTCGTATAAACCCCTTATTTTTCATGGTCCAACCCCTCAACTCTCAATCCTCGGTTTTAGGCGCGGACTTTAACACCCAAGCAAGTATCATTGTGATCAACAAAAATGCTGTAAAGGCTAAGAGTGGGATTGTTATAAATCCAAACCAGTTAATATATCTACCACTGCATGGGACCCCTCCACCACCACGACAAATCTCCGCGAACCAACCAAAATGCTGCTCACCAAGATGGAGCAATGAAATCAGACCACCAATTGAAGTAAGCGGCAAAACGTAAAGTCCAATTTTACGATCATTACGAAAACACGCCACACCTAAAATAATGGATAAGGGATACATGAAGATCCGTTGAAACCAACAGAGTTTGCAGGGTGTAAAACCCGCAATTTCACTAAAATATAGACTCCCTAATGTCGCGATTAAAGCGATTAACCACGCGAGATACAATCGTTTACTCATGGCACATACCCTTACTTCCCGGCTTGCTTAAGGGCTTGATCAATCGATGCCTTTAACCCATTGTAATCAAGCGGGCCACTGCTGACTATTTTGCCATTCACAAAAAGTGTCGGCGTTCCATCTACACCTGCTCGCTCACCCATCAACTTGTCACGATTCACTTGGTCTTTATAAGTCACTTGATTAATTTCCCATTTAAATGGCTTTTCGTCCAAAGATGGCACTGCTTGTTTCGCCAGCTTGACCAACAGATCCTCGGTTACCCATGCCTTAGTTTCGTCACCTTGATTTTCGTAAAGTAACTGATGAAATTTCCAAAAATCAGTCGGATGATCTTCGTAGATCGCTTCACTCGCGTTCGCTGCCGGAATGGAGTTCTGATCGATAATTGGGTAATTCATAAAATAAAACTGAACTTTCCCCGTATCGATGTAATCGTGTTTTAATTTTGGAAAGACCTGCAGTTCAAAAGCGCGGCAGATCGGACATTTATAATCGCCAAACTCTGCAATTTTAACAGGTGCCTTTGAATCCCCCATTGCAGGTTCATTATTGTATTGAATGACAGAATTTGCGCCCTTTGTACCGGTTGCCGATCCTGTTGCTTGATTCTTCGAGTGATTGCTATTTTGAAAGACAATACTGACGATCAAGACGACCAGTACCAATACCACAACGGTACTCGTCATAATAATCCATGTTTGTCGCTTCTTATTTTTCTGCTTTTCCCGTTCGAGCTTACGTTGCTGTTTTTTCAGTTGCTCATTTTTTTTCGACACCTTAAATCACCTCTTAGCCTATGCTCGTCCTAACTTTCAGTTTATCACAAAGTTCTTCATTTTCCCGATTTATTTACGCGCAAACTCGTGTTTTTTTCAAAATAAAAAAAGGTGTTGGCGACTTCGGAGCCGTCAACACCCTTCTTTGAATAAATCTGATTATGAGCGGGCTATGAGTTCTTTCTGCATCGGATCCAATTCCCTTATGGTGACAAAGTCATAGGCATTCTGTTTTTCTTCTAAAAATTGTTCCAAGGCAACCAACATATTGCCAGGTGCATTAGGATGGGCACCAGGCGTCTTGCCACAGTCATGAAGGACAATGATGGCCCCATCTCTTGAACGGCGCCTTAAACGCTTCAGAAGGCGTTCACTCCCTAGCCTTATATTCCAATCCCCAAGGATCGCCGACCAGATCACCAAACGAAAGGGTTTCGCCGACCAGTAGGAAAATAAATTAAGGTGCCCCCATGGCGGACGATAATAATACGGCTTTTGACCGGTAATCCGTTGAACCACTTCGCTCGCCCAATAACATTGCCTTTTGACATCAACCGGCGTGAGCAGCCATGTGCTCAGATGCCTATAATGATGCGTCCCGACTTCATGTCCTTCACGAACCATTCTTCTGACAAGGTCTGGATATTGCTCAGCAAACTCCCCCACGACAAAGAACGTCGCCTTAGCATGATACCTTTGAAGCAAATCCAAAAGTTTGGGCGTATAGTTTGGATCCGGACCGTCATCAAACGTTAGCGCCAATTTTCCAGGTACTCTTACTTTATTTAAAACACCCCAAGAAAAAAAACGCATGAATAAGGTTGGGATAATGGTGTAGACGAGATACAGAATAAGAACAATACAAACAATATATAGTGCTATCAACTTAAATCAGCGCCTTTACTAAAATGTTCATCGTTGCAAAAAAGCCACCTTCTAATCATATCACATCTCTTTTTAGATAAAGTAATACTTCAATCAGCGAGGATGAGTGCCCGTCAAAGGCTGCCTACCTAAGGATAAAAAAACCGACTCAGAGCTTGAGTCGGTTTTTGAGGACAAATCCACCTTAGTGGGTTGCTTCAAATGTTTGACAATCGGTTTCCTTCTGGTTAGAAGCTTGTTGACCAGCGTGACTGACCACATAAATGGCCTCTGCCGAACAATGGTTTCCTTTTTCCCAGTACTTACAATTATGAACTTCACATAGTACATCTTGAGCCATTAGGCAACACTCCTTTTAATCGAAAATCAAATGATCTTCAGAATATAAGTTGT
Organism: uncultured Sporolactobacillaceae bacterium; assembly: GCA_963829575.1. GTDB lineage: Bacteria > Bacillota > Bacilli > Bacillales > Sporolactobacillaceae > KACC-23026. Next base: position 64,847 of record CAWHJF010000001.1, read on the forward strand.
TGCCTTCCTATTTTGTTCCCCAACGATTTATTTATACGAAAGAGTCTTACTAATCCTGGGAGAAACTAGGATCGTCTCCATCCTATATTTCTTATGTCCAGAACACCACATAGTAGATCAATGTCATCACCAACACAACGCCTAGCGTTAGCCAACCCAATAGTCTGTTTGACATAGTCTCATCCTCCAATGTGCTCTTTACAATACGTCTCAATTTTATTTATTTCATTGTATAGTTAAAATAAAACTATGCCAAGCTTTAATGAATGGAGGAATTATGTGTTTGAACTGAAAAATTTAGTCTACAAAGATATTTTAGACATTCCTGACTTATCTTTTGATGGCGGTGTGATCACAAGCTTAGTCGGGGAAAGTGGCAGCGGAAAGACTACCCTTCTTAAATGCTTGAATCAGATGATTAGGCAAGACTCTGGTACCATTCTTTATCAAGATAAGCCAATTGATTCCTATCCACCTGTTGAATTAAGAAGACAAGTTGTCATGTTGTCGCAAACGCCCGCGATTTTTAAAGGCTCGATTCGCGATAATCTCCAAATCGGTTTAAAATTTTCTGATCGGCCTCTTGCTACAGTTGACAACCTCAAAGAGATTCTCGACCTTATGCGGCTTAAGCACGACCCAGATCAAGATGCGAGTAGCTTGTCTGGTGGCGAAAAACAACGCCTGACTTTTGGTCGGGTCTTGCTAATGGACGCACCCGTCTATCTTCTAGATGAGCCCACTTCAGCCCTAGATAAAGAAACAGAAAAAGGCATCATGGAAACGTTTATTAACCATGCTAAGTCACAATCTAAAACCGTGATCATGGTGACACACGCTGTAGATATGGCGGAATACGTGTCCGATTCAATGGTGGACTTAACTCAGGTTAACAAAAGGAGGGGAAGCGTTGAATCATAAAATTATTGATATCACTTTATGGCAGTTGATTACGGCTTACATATTTATAGTGTTCTTATTGATTATTGTACGTTGGAGGAAAATCCCTCGAGAAAAAGAAATTATTATTGCGTCCTTAAGAATGACGATTCAATTAACGATTGTTGGATACCTTCTTACGTATATATTTAAACACGCCAACCCTTTATACACAGTGCTAATCATTTTAATAATGGAAGGTTTTGCGGTTCAAAATCTTTATTCACGGTTGAAAAAACAAAAAGCAGCCACGATTAAGAAATCCGCCTCTCTTTCATTAATTTCTGGAACTTTGGTTACGCTTCTCTTATTTGATTTTGTCGTCATTCATTTTAAGCCTTGGTTTGATCCTCAATATTTTATTCCCATTGCTGGTATGGTCGTTGGAAATGCAATGACGGCGGTCACGTTGGGGGCAAATGCACTAATTGAAGGAATGGAATCTAATCGCGCTTTGGTGGAAGGTGCGTTGATGTTAGGTGCGACACCGAAGGAAGCCTCTCGAAGTATTGTAAACAATGCTTTTGATTCAGCCATTCTCCCCACAATTAACAGCATGGTCGGGATGGGAATTGTTTTCTTACCTGGAATGATGACAGGGGTAATCTTGTCCGGTATTTCTCCAATTAATGCGATTAAGTACCAAATCGCCATTATGCTTGGGATCACGGGAAGTGTGTCTTTAACAGTCATTCTCTTTTTGACCCTTAGCAGGAAAGCGTTTTTCAACTCTTATGATCAGTTGAAATAATCGGAGTAAAGGATTTGAGGTTTAAGTGTGCAGAAGTTGTTTTTGATATCGGAGAATCAACCGATCGAGTTCTCGACTTTTGGATAGTGTTTCCGTATTTTGTAAGCCTCTTAATTCTGCCGTTTGTAACATTTGTTTTCTTTTTTGATTAATCGAATAAAGTAGATCATCTACTGCTTGGTGCTTTGTTGCATACATGCCCTTGTCCCCTATTCTGTTTTCTTTTTTCTTAATACACTTTTCGCGACAATTTCTAACAAAATATATTATGCAAAGGCTCGAACGAAATTTCAATCGTTTTGACAAAGGTTCCTACAATTCGACACATTTCTTATGGCATTTATAAAGAGGAGGCTCGCCTCCTCCTTTTTTAATCAATTTTCCTTAACAATTTCGGTTGCGCGCTTCATCCATAATTTCCGCTCTCATGCCATCAAGGGCTTCTTCTCTGCGGTCATTTTTGGCTTCCACAGCAGCACGGTCAACTCCTGATACGTCACCGTTTAGCGTATCTTCTGCTTCTTCCATGTTTTCAATGGTGTTTTGAACCATTTCTTGAAGTTTTTCGACATTATCACTGCGATCATCTGGATTGGGCTTGTTAGTTAATGACACGCTTATAACCTCCATAATTTCGTTTTTTAATACCAAATTAGTGTTGCGATCCCACTGAATCTTTATTCCTGGCAAATGCTCACAATATAACCTTCATTAAAAATAAAACTCTTTTTGAATTTTTGGTTCAGTTTGTCCACTAAGATTAATACTATTATTTAGTGAGTGACTTGTGATAAAATGTTCAATGGTTATGAACGAAATCATTCACAACACTGTCTTTTTAATTAGACTTCTTATTTTCTAATGCTAAAGCGAAAAAATAAAAGAGGCTTTAGTTGATCTCTTGGGTAGCCAAGATGATCTGCTTTCCTTACAGGCTCATAAGCCCAAAGGAGTGACCTAATGTGACACAGTCAATTCTTATACTAACTGGGAGATATGGGGACGGCCATCAGAAAGCAGCAGATGCAATGGCTGAAGTCATGAAAGAGCATTTCCCGGAACTCGACCCGGTTGTGTTAGACGTAACAGACCTGTTACCGAGCATGTTCGACAAATTAAGCAAACATATTTTTATTAAAGGGATCAAACGCTTTCCAACCTTGTATGATTTTCTTTATGAAAAAACACGAGTGGAAACGAAAGCTTCTATCCTGCTTAAAAACATTAACCGAATCGGCTTAACCCAGTTAGAACATTACATTCAATCCTTTAATCCTGCGGGCATTGTGAGTACCTTTCCGATTGCTTCAGGCATGTTGTCTTTACTTAAAGGTGAAGGGCGAATCGATGTTCCACTTTTTACCGCAATTACGGACCATACCGTTCACAGCTCTTGGGTCTATCCAAATATTGACCACTATTTTGTGGCTTCAGAAGCTGTGAAGGAACGCCTCACAGAACGTGAGATCCCACAGAGTGCCGTCACTGTTACAGGCATTCCCATTCATCCTAAGTTTGGTTCACCTTATTCTAAGTCATGGATGAAACGAAAATTAGGTCTTAACGACGCGCCTTGTATCTTAATTGTGGGTGGGGGCTTTGGGATTTTTCGAAACCTCACGTCCATCTTGGAAGAGTTAAATGATGTGCCACTTAGAATGACCATTGTCGTAATTTGCGGGCGCAACCAAAAGTTATATCAACGTTTGGAACAGCAGGAGTTATACACCCATCATCAAATTAAAATCCTTGGGTTTGTTGAAAACATGAACGAATGGATGGCCGCATCTGACCTCATGGTCACTAAACCTGGCGGAATGACGGTTTCCGAAGCCCTAGCCTTAGAGGTTCCAATGATTATCATTCAAGCCTTGGGTGGACAAGAAAATGACAATCTAAAATTCTTGTTGGATTCCGGAACATCACTTTACGCAAAAGATCCACAAACACTGGTCAGACAGTTAAATTATCTCTTCCTCGCAAATGGAATTGAAGACCTGCGCGAAGCACTGAAAAAGTTTGTCTGGCAAAAACAATCGGCGCTGAATGCCGCAAAAGTCATGTTAAAAGTGATTGAAACCAAACAAAAACAAGCCATGCGCCTTGTCAAAAGCATTGGCTAAACCTTCCCCCAACTTATGGGGCGAAGGTTTTTTTCATTAAGAAAGACGCATTAAAAAGGGTCAGCCCCCTTCAAACACCCGCTCCTAACCAAGGTGTTTCGCGGGGGCTGACCCTGCTTCATTTTTTAAATGACGAAAACCAAACGCCGGATCTCTAATAATAAAACAGACAAGCTCAGCCATACGGCACCGACCACGAGGCTTACGAGCAACTCGCTTGGAAGGAGTAGGGTAAAGTAAAGGGAAGCGAGTGCCACAACGGCTGTAATTCCTAAACCCATAACAAAGAGAAATGGCTTTACCCAATGGTGACGGCTATGTCTTGAGAAACTGTAGACCAAAAATCCGTACACCAATACCAAATAGACAAGAGCAAGATTTGGGAACGCCTGAGCCGCTCCCATTGGCAGATGAAAGGATCTCGCAATCCGGAGCAAAAGGAAATGGATGCCTTTACTAAACACCCAACCACCGAGAAGAGCCCCAACGTAGAAAACCAAATCTAACCGCCAATGCTTTAACCAAATGATCCATAAAACAGTTAGAACGATCATGCCCATTAGAACGCTCCAATGCCCTAAGTAAAAAACCCCCTTCATAATCGGAGCCCACTCGACACCAAACAGAGCGTGTATCACAAGCATAGATAGTCGATTAAACTCATCAAAATCATGGCTTAACAAATCTTGTAAAAATCCCGCAAGAAGGACCACAAGCCCAATAAAAATCGTCGCAGCTCCTCCGATCAACGCCATTAATCTCCTTTGAGAGCGAAAGCCTACGGAAAATGTATCTAACCAAAAAATTAAGGATGTTTTGATCTTTTCACGGTTATATTTGATCAACAAATACCCTATTAATAAAAGCCCAACGATGACGACTCCGATCACAAGATACCGTTTGATGGATGCCTCAATAATTTTATATTGTGGTCCAAGAGCACGGCCTAATCCTATAAACGTAGAAACCCACAGAAGTGCACCTGCATAAGCAAAAGGCGCAAATCGGCGATATTTGCTATGAGTGATCCCGGAAAAATATCCCGTAATGTGACGCACCCCAGGAATAAAACATGAAATTAAAAGCAAGCTGACCCCGTACTTGGAAAATAATTTATTTAGTTTTTCTAATTGGGCTTCCCCGATATGAAATCGATGCCCATATTTTCTAAAAAAGGGATAACCTAGTCGGTACCCTATTGCGTACGAAATCGTCATACCGAGCGACGTCCCTAAAGCGGCAATAAGAATGCTGGCATACAGATTGAGTTGACCTTTATAGGCGAGGTAGCCCACATAACTCATCAGGAATTCAGTTGGAATTGGCAGTGCAATTAGTTCTAACATAAGGGCAAGGAATAAAATGATATAGCCATACTGATCTAATAATTGAATGACATGAGACACGATATATCCCTCCAACCACATGCATTTCTGTCTATCACCGATTTGTTTGAACGTGTACCTCAGTACATCCTATTAAAAATTAATAATTGATTAACTTCCTTATAACTAGACCCGACCGGTTCCTTTAAAGTTCCTCCTAAACGACTTCCGTTATTTTTTCCAACCTCTACTATTAAGACAAGCTGATTAATATACATATATAGGACTGCCTTTTGTCTAAGCAACAAAACGCGTGTCCAACAAGGAAGCGGCTGCGCTGGCGACCATCGCACTATTCAATAAAAAGGAGGGCAACTTATGAACGGAATTGAAGCATTCATTTTAGGTATTGTACAAGGTATTACTGAATTTTTGCCAATATCGAGTACAGGTCACTTATACCTTGGTCGGCATTTATTTGGTCTCGATGATGCCGGTTTGTTTTTAGATACGATGCTGCATTTTGGGACGCTTATTGCCATTGTTGTGTTTTACAAAGACATCCTCATTGATTTAATCAAGCACCCCTTTAGAAAACTCACCTTACTTCTGATCGTCGGCACCCTACCAGCGGTCATCTTAGGGCTCTGGCTTGAACCTTATTTCGAAGAAATTTCTCGCACCGGCGTCACGATCGGTTGGGAATTCCTCATCACGGGTGCCCTATTATGGTTTGCCGATTCCGTTCGAGGTGGAGCAAAAAAGCTCGACCAAATCACCGTAACGGACGCTTTAATCATCGGTTGTTTTCAAGCGACTGCGATTTTTCCTGCCATCTCAAGATCTGGTTCGACCATTGCAGCGAGTTTGTTTCGAAAACTAGATCGAGAAACAGCCGCTTATTTTTCCTTCTTACTTTCAACACCTGCTGTCGCTGGGGCGGTTGCCTTACAATGTAAGGATCTTTTTTCTTCATCCGGTTCACCAATCGGCCTTTTTCCTTTATTTATAGCGACCCTCTCATCGGCCCTATTTGGTTACTTAGCCATGAAATGGATGATTGGCTTTCTGAAGAAGCGCTCCCTCAAGGTCTTTTCCATTTATGTGTGGGTCCTCGGCCTTTTTGTTCTCGTCGCGCAATGGACGGGCGTCTTTTAATTGAGCTTTGAATTCAGGAGGTGAGACATTGAAAAGCTGGCTGACAGGTTTTCGAATTGCAGCAACTTTAGTCGGAACGATCGTGGGCGCTGGATTTGCAACAGGAAAAGAGATCATGCAATTTTTTGGGCGCTTTGGCGCCTGGGGTACTATTGGAGCGCTCTTGGCCGGCCTCGTTTTCATGGGGCTTGCGACTAAGGTTTTAGTTTTAGCCCATCACTACCAAACCCAGTCTTTCCGTGAATTTAATAAAGTATTATTTGGCCCAAAACTCGGTGGCCTGATCTCCGTTCTCACTACGCTCATGATGATCGGGGTCACAGCAGTCATGCTGGCTGGGTCAGGCGCTCTTTTTCATGAGCAATTTGGCTTTCCCACTTTGGTTGGCATTTTCCTAGTGATGATTCTCTGTTATGTCTTCTTGCAGAAGGGACTTAAAGGCGTCTTTGCCGTGAACAGCATTGTGATTCCAATCATGGTTCTGGTCGTCTTAACACTAGCAGGGCTCCGTGTGCCCTCACTCTCCATGGCTCAAATTCTTCCTTTAAAACCAGATTCCTTCTCATGGCATTTTATATTAAGTGCACTCACGTATGTCGCATTTAACCTTGTGACCACCCAGGCCGTACTCGTTCCGATCGGAAAAGAAGTATCAGACTTAAAAACCCTGAAACGCGGTGGCATTCTTGGCGGCTTGCTTTTTGCAGTCTGCTTATTAGGGGGCCACTTGGTTTTGAGAACGCTGACGGATGCCAATGCTTATGCCATTCCAATGGCTGCACTGGCGCAAACGATTGGACCTACCGTTCTAATCCTAATTATTTGTTTAATATTTGGCGAGATTTTGACAACATATGTTGGAAACATCTTCGGCTTACTTAGACAACTTCAAACATATGGGAAACTGAGCGAACTCTCGATTGTTTTAGGGCTCTTACTCATGACCTTTACGATTAGTTTGTTTGACTACGGTACTTTAATTGAGTCCCTCTATCCGTTTTTTGGTGAGTTTGGCCTAGTATTTGCCATTTTCCTGATTTTTAAAAAAAGCCCTGGTTAATCGAGAAATTCAAAAAGGGGACTGATCGCTTGTGATCAGTCCCAAAAGTAGAAAGTTGAACGTTGTCATGTAGAGTGACCCATTACTAACAAAAGTGACCGTCATTCCACCGAAGAGGTCAAGCATCCCACCAGAATGTCGAACACTTTTTAAATTTATAGGGTATTCATTTTATACCCGAATTATGGAGTCGATAAACCCTTTGTAAAATAGATTAGGCGGCCCTTCTCTTCCTTTTATGGTTGTATAAGCTTCATATTCTGTTCAACTTCTTTAACGCTCGTCATGCTCCCAATAATCTTTTTAACAATTTTCCCATTCTTATCAATCAGAAAGGTTGTGGGTATTGGCTTTATTTTGTAGGCGTCCGTCACTACACCTTTTTGGTCTAACACCACAGGGATTTGTAACCCTTTATTATTTAAAAAGGATTGCACTGTAACTGGCGTTTCTTGAATGTTCACGGCAATCACATGAACACCCTTTATGTTTCCATCTTTAATGGCTTTATTAATATAGGGCATTTCGGCTTTACACGGATCACACCAAGACCCCCAAAAGTTCAACAAAACACCTTGTCCGCGATAATCGGCGAGATGAACCGTTTGTCCGCTTAAGTTCTTCAATTCGAAGTCAGGCGCCTGATCCCCTGCTGTCACATCTTGTTTTCCTTGAACGACTTGATAGATTGTAAAACCAATGGCTAGGATCACCACAACTAGAATTACTGTACGTAATAAAAGGCGCATTCGGCGGTTCAGCATACTCTCACCACTCCCAACTAATTGAAGAAAAATCCGATTAACCGCTCTCACATACTTGCATTGTTTTTGCAAATTAGAGAATCTTTCATCATTTTATCATATTTTTCAGTGATGGGGCTGGCCTAATTTACTTTTTTTGAACAGCGTTGATTTGTAAATCGATCCAATTCAAGACATCTTCGGTGACCTCTTCACGATTCGTTTCGTTTAAGAGTTCATGACGGGCGTCCTCATATAGCTTAAACTCAACCTTAAGTAGCCCAACTTTTCTATAATTAGCGACAGATTTATGGATGCTTTTGCCAAAGTTCCCAACCACATCTCGTGTACCCGAGATGAGAAATACGGGGAGATCTTTGGGGATTTGCTCCAATCGAGATGGATCATCCATCTCGGTCATTCCTTTCAGCATATCAAGATAAAAACCAGCAGAAGGCGGCTGGCCGGTCAGAGGGTCCTGAATAAACTGGTCGACTTCAATCTCGTCTCGGCTTAACCAATCGCTTTCAGAGCGAATCGGTTGAAACGGTTTAAGATACCTTTTGGCTACAATTGGGGCAACCGTCCGACTGAGTGCTTGGGCTCCGTCACGTTTGACATCGCGCCCGGCAAGCCAAACCGGGAGCGCATTAGACCACTTCGTTGCGTACCCTGTCCCCGAGAGAATTACGCCTGAAATGGACCCTCCATATCTTTGAATGTAGCATTTCGAGATAAAAGAACCCATACTGTGGCCAAATAGGATAATTGGGAGATGGGGTATTTCCTCACGAATTAAATCATTGAACCTTTTCACATCCCGGACGACGCAATCCCAGCCATTCTCCTCATGAAAAAATAGCGGGTCTCCTTCTTTTGCCGTTCGACCATGCCCCCGATGGTCCTCTCCATACACAAGATAGCCGGCGTTGGTTAGGGATTCTGCAAAGCGTTTATAACGGCCAATGTGTTCAGCCATCCCATGTACAATTTGGACAATTCCTTTTGGTGATTGTTCGGCATGTGGTTCCCATTTCACTGCATAAATAGGGGTCTCATCATGACTCTTAAATTGAAACTCTGTTTCTTTCATTCCGCAAACCTCCTTGGACGTCACAAAGTCAGAGCCAACCTCATAACGATCGTCCCGTTTCGACTATTAACAAAATTATAGCGCTTACACTTTTGTTTAGCTATTATATTTTTAAAAAAAGCCTAAAAACCCTCTCTAATGAAGAGAATGATTTTTAGGCGCATTGTAAACATTATTAGCGATTTATGCTAGTCGGTTAACCGCCGATTCAAGGCGGTTGACCGCTTCTTCAATAAGACTGCGCGGGCAAGCGAAATTAAGACGCATAAATCCGCTTCCCTGTTTACCAAATGTAATACCGGCATTAAGGCCTAATCGCGCTTCCTTAATGGTCCAGTCTTTGAGAGCCTCATCTGTCATGTTCAACGCACGACAATCCAACCAGGCGAGATAAGTGCCCTCGGGCTTATGCATTTTAATTTGAGGCACACGTTCTTTTAACGCGCTTTCAAGATAAGTGGCATTCCCGTCTAAATAGGCTATGACGTCTTCAAGCCACTCTTCTCCATGTGTATAAGCCGCTTTTGTCGCTTCAATCCCAAAAATATTAAGCCGCCCCGCACCGGTTCGCGCAATGGTATTTTCAAATTCTTCGCGAATCGCTTTGTTTTTAATAACTGCAAAGGATGCATATAGTCCCGCCAAATTAAATGTTTTGCTCGGAGCCATGAAGCTAATGCTCCGCTCCGATAACTCATCTGGAAGCGAATAAAATGGGGTTTGGACATTCCCTTTTAGGATTAAATCCCCATGGATCTCATCGGACACCACCAATAGATTGTGTTTGGCCGCAATGTCTCCAAGCTTTGTCAGTTCCTCACGCGTCCACACTCTTCCAATTGGATTATGCGGACTGCAAAGGAAAATGGCTTTTGTATGGCGATCAATAATCGATTCTAAGTGGTCAAAATCCATCTCATAATGACCGTCTTTTTCAATTAGAGGATTTTCTAAGACATGCCGCCCCGTCTTTTCAATTGAGGAAAAAAACGGCGGATACACTGGGGACTGCACAATAATCTTATCCCCTGGAGAGGTAAAACCCATTGCCGCAATATGTAGTCCGAAAACAACACCTGGTAGCGTCACAAGATGTTTCGGATGAACCTCTATGTTCAAGCGACGTTCCAACCAGTCTGTAAAAGCTTTTTTAAGAGCGTCTGGTGTCCCTGGGTAACCGTAAATCGGATGCTGTGCACGCTCAACAATCGCGTCGGTCACTTCTTGTGGAGTTGGGAAGTCCATATCTGCTACCCACAACGGGAGCACATCGTCTCGACCAAACACGTTTTTCGTATATTCCCATTTCATGGCATTCGAGCCGGTACGATCCAACACTTCGTCTAAATTCACTCGCATAAGGGTTCCTCCTAGCATTCAAATTCTTTCTATATTTTAGCACATAACGGTTTAAAAAGATTCTTCTGAGCTTGCCTGAACTGTTAGTGCCGCGAGCGCGAAACTCTTATAAACTGTCAGTTGAATGTCTGCTCCCATCGCATCGCGTCATATCGCGTTCTACGCGGACACCAGAGCTCTTATCCTTTAACACAGAGAGGAAGCAACGGATCCGTCCCCACGCTCCCTTTTACACTTGGAGTTGTTTGACTTGTTCCAATAAATCTTTGGTATCGGCTGAGAGGTTTGTGAGATAAGCTGAGAGTTCTTCCATGATCACACCTTGTTCTTGGACAGAAGCGGCGACCTCTTCAGAGCCAGCCGAGGTTTGCTCCGCAACAACCGCCACGTTTTCAGACTCTTCAACAATGCCCTTAATCGCTTGTTTCTGCTCACTCGTATCCAGTTTGATCATTTGGATCGCATCCGCAACATTGAGAACGCTTTGTTTAACCTTGTTGATCGCTTGATCCGTATCGCGAGCGCGTTTTGTTTCATCTTCCACAAGTCCCATTTGATTCTGGATATGTTCGACCACATCGGCCACTTTCGATTGCATATTTTTGATTAACTGATCAATTTGTTTAAGGGCGTCCGCACTGTGACTCGCTAACTTTTGAATTTCACCCGCCACCACAGCGAACCCTCTTCCTTCTTCACCTGCACGTGCGGCCTCAATCGTTGCATTAAGCGCCAATAAATTCGTTTGTTCAGATATTCCGCCAATGACTTTTGAGATCGAGCCAATGTCTTTTGCATCTTGATTCAGTTCTTTAATCTTTTGACTTTGAACCTGGTTGGTCTCTGCCAGATTCAATATACCTTTTATTAAGGCCTGAACAGACGCTTCTCCTTTTTCTAAAACAGACACCATCTCATTTGACATCCCTACTGATTTCCCCACATGCCCCTCAATTTTTTCGGCAAATTGTAATGCCTCATGAACGGTCTCAAGCGTCTCTGCTGCCGCCTGCGCCTGGCGCTCGGCCCCGCTCGCAATGGACTCGATTGTTTGGCCAATCCACTTAGATTCCTCTGAGACTTCGTTCACTTGCTGGTTTAAAAAACGCACTTTTTCTTCCGTCTTTTCGGAAAACTCATGGATGCCGATCACCGTTTGCCGAAGGTTATCAATCATCTTTTGAATAAGTAAGCCCAAAAGCATGAGTTCATCGCGTGTCTTAGAAACCGGAATCGTGATGCTTAGGTCGCCCGAGGCAGCCCGCTTGACCCCTTTTTGCAAGTTTTGGATAATCCTAGAAATGAACCGAGCGAAAAAGAAACCTAAGATGCCTGACCATGCCACTCCCAATAATAGAATGATAATGGTATAAAGCCACATTGGCATAAAATGCCCGAAAAAGGGACCAAAACTAAAAATAAAAAACGCACTTGTCCCATATGTAATGCAAGAAACCACAACCATGCCCACCACCATTTTCATGGTAAGGTTAAACGTCGCGTCTTTAGACTGTTGTGTACCCATCAATCTCCCAACCCCTCTATGTTGTCTGATCCTAATAAAGCGATACTGTTCCAACTCTAATTTTGAAGAACGAGGCGATTTACAGATGTGACGAAGCTCACAGTTTCTTAAAAAGTGTGCCATCGTTTAAACATTTTTCTTCATATAAAAGATAGTTTCGTATACTTGTTATTTTTTACTTATGCGAAAATAGACTCGCTTGTTTCATAATTTAAAAAGCAACACGCTTTTAGAAATGGCCCATTAAAAGGCTTGGATTGAGTTTGTAGATTCCCCCTCTCGCATGACGCACATTCCATGTTATAATCGATGAGTTGAATTGATCTATAAGGGCATGTCCCAATTTCTATAAAACTAAAAGGTGGCTGAACAATGAGCCTATTAACTGTTAAAAACTTAAGCCACGGTTTTGGTGACCGTGCGATCTTTGAAGATGTGTCTTTTCGTTTATTAAAAGGCGAGCACATCGGCTTAGTTGGCGCAAACGGTGAAGGTAAATCCACGTTTATGAATATCATTACTGGAAAATTACAACCGGATGCCGGCAAAGTCGAATGGGCCAAAAGAATTCGCGTCGGTTACTTGGACCAGCACACTGTTTTAAAAAAAGGGCTTACGATTCGTGATGTACTGAATAGTGCGTTTCAATATCTCTTTGACATTGAAGCCGAAATGAACGAGATGTATATGAAAATGGGTGAAGCGACACCTGAAGAAATGGAAGAATTGTTGGAGGCTGTTGGCCCCCTGCAGGACACCTTAACCAATAATGATTTCTATGTTATAGATGCAAAGGTGGAAGAGTTGGCCCGAGGACTTGGTTTAATTGACATTGGGTTAGAACGCGATGTTCAGGATTTAAGCGGCGGCCAACGCACCAAGATTTTGTTAGGAAAGCTTTTACTTGAGAAACCCGATATTCTTCTTTTAGACGAGCCGACGAACTATTTAGATGAACAACATATTGAATGGTTAAAGCGCTATTTGCAAGATTACGAAAATGCTTTTGTTTTAATTTCCCACGATATTCCGTTCTTAAATAGTGTCATTAACTTGATCTACCACATGGGAAATCAAGAATTGAATCGCTATGTGGGGGATTATGATCACTTCAAGGAAGTCTATGAAGTGAGAAAGCAACAGCTAGAAGCGGCTTATAAGAAGCAGCAAAAAGAGATTGCGGAGCTTGAGGATTTTGTTCAGCGCAATAAAGCCCGTGTGGCCACGCGCAACATGGCGATGTCTCGTCAGAAAAAGCTAGATAAAATGGATCTTATTGAAATCTCCAAAGAAAAGCCAAAGCCGCATTTTAATTTTAAAGAAGCGCGCACCTCTGGCAAAATGATTTTTGAAGCGAAAGATCTGGTCATTGGCTATGATTCGCCCCTTTCTAAGCCTTTAAATCTTAGGATGGAGCGCGGCCAAAAAATTGCGCTAACTGGGGCAAACGGAATTGGAAAAACGACCTTACTTCGCAGTATACTTGGGGAAATCAAACCTATTTCAGGCAAAGTGGAACTTGGCGAGTATTTATACATTGGTTATTTTGAACAGGAAATCAAATCCGATACAGGCAACACGTGTATCGATGAGGTATGGAATGAATTCCCTGGTATGACTCAGTCTGAAGTTCGCTCTGCCCTTGCACAATGCGGTCTTACTACAAAGCATATTGAGAGCAAAGTCAGTGTCTTAAGCGGTGGGGAAAAAGCGAAGGTGCGTTTGTGTAAACTGATTAATCGTGAAAGCAATTTACTTGTTCTGGACGAGCCCACCAACCACTTGGATGTGGATGCGAAGGATGAACTCAAACGGGCTTTGCAAACTTATAAAGGAAATATTCTATTAATCAGCCATGAGCCTGAATTCTATCAAGACATTGCCACCGATATTTGGAATTGCGAATCTTGGACAACAAAAGTATTTTAAAGAATGGACAAGGGGGACGCCACTTAAATGTGGCGCCCCCCTTTTCTATTTTATAGCTTCCCTCACCCAATTAAATCCCGGTTATTTCAACGACTTCCCTAACCCCTTCATAAAGGAGAGACCAAAGCCGACCGCTCGATTCACATCTGGATCGCGGAGTGCTTTTAACAAGCCAAAAGCACTCACTTTCTTTCCAGATTTGAGTTCATGGTTCGCATCTGTAAGGCCATTCGCGAGTCCGGACAACAATTTATTGGTGTGCTCGGAGTCAATCGCAGACAAAGCGCTTGCCGCTCCCATTACATTATTAATCATATTGGTCATCTCTGGACGACCGACTTGCCCAAGCAAAATCTCCGTGACTTTCCCTTTGGCTTTTAATAAGGATTCTAGGCCTTCTAAAATCCCACTTTCATGAAGTTCTGCTAAGATGCGCAAACTTTGATTCAACGCTTCATCAGAATCTGAGACATGGTCAGCCAGCTTGTCTAATTTCTGAGCTTTCTTTTCTGCCTCCGTGAATTCACGTTTTTTTACAAGACTAATAGGTTTAGCCAAAGCGATTCACCCCCCTGCCTGTTATTCTTAAAAAAACCCGTTTATTTGACCCTCTCTATTTTTAAAGTTTAATTAATCCACCAAAGAAACATATCCAGGGCGATTCCATTTACGCGTAACTTCGACACCATTTTGCGGATGGCGTTTCTTGTTCCGTGGGTTATTGAGTGGAAGTGGATTAGCGCCCTTCACATTTAAGATTTGCATACGCACTTTCGCTTGTTTGTAGGCAGGTGTATTCGTACGCACATCGACTCCACCACCCGTTAACAAGTTGACCGCATTTTCATGACTCACGGAATGCATCGGGACATAAATGTCATTCCCACGTACACGATCCGTGATGACCGCACGTAGTTTAATCGCCCCATAAGGCGACACCAACCGAACCAGTGTCCCTTCTTCAATGCCGCGTTCTAAAGCGAGCTCTGGCGACACTTCAACAAACACCTCAGGCAGCTTATTATTGATTCCATTCGATTTGTTCGTCATATTCCCCTCATGGAAATGCTCAAGAAGACGACCGTTATTCAAGGTTAAGTCATATTCAGCCGGGAATTCCATAGGTGGAACATAATCGACAAGCGAAAAACGCGCTTTTTTATCTGGGAAATTAAACCCATCTGTATACAAGAGCGGCGTGCTTACACCGTCATGGGAACCCCATGAAAAGCTTCCCCATCCCTCAAGAACGTCATAGTCACATTGAGAGAAAAATGGTGTCAGACTTGCCATTTCAGCAAAGATTTCACTTGGATGCGTATAACCCCACTCAAATCCTAAGCGTTTTGCCAATTCCGTGATAATCCACCAGTCTGGCTTAGACTCACCAAGCGGTTCAAGGACTTGGTACAAGCGTTGAACACGACGTTCTGTATTGGTGAACGTCCCATCTTTTTCAAGGGAAGGTGCAGCGGGTAAAATCACATCAGCAAATTGTGCGGTTTGAGATAAAAAGACGTCTTGAACGACAAGGAAGTCGAGTTGGCTTAATAACTCTTGGACATGGTTTGCATTAGAATCCACCCACGCCATGTCTTCCCCAACAATGTACATGCCTTTTAGGTCACCGCGCTCAATCGCATCGAGCATTTGGATATTGTCTTTCCCTGGTTTTGGTGAGATTTTGACGCCATACGCTTCTTCAAAGCGAGCACGTGCCTCATCGTTTGATACATGCTGGTAACCGGGTAGCCATGGCGGCAACGTCCCCATATCACAAGCACCTTGAACATTGTTATGGCCACGAAGCGGATAAGCCCCGGCTCCAGGACGCATGTAGTTCCCTGTTGCAAGAAGAAGGTTTGATATCGCAGCGGAAGTATGGGAACCCCCTGTGTTTTGCGTCACACCCATTCCCCAACATACGACGGTTCCATCTGCATCTCGAATCGTCCGAGCGACATTAATCAATTCTTCTTTCAAAATACCCGTCTCTTGCTCTGCGTAATCCAGAGTAAAGCGTTCGAGGTGTTTCATGAACTCAGGGAATTGATTCACATGCTGATTGATGAACTCTGCATCATGCCATCCTTGATCAATCATGTATTTCACAACAGCGGAAATCCAAACAAAATCGGTCCCTTGTTTCGGTCTCATGAAAATATCTGCGCGCTCCGCCATTTCATGTTTGCGCAAATCAGACACAATCAATTTTTGTCCGTGCAGTTTGTGGGCCCGCTTAATACGCGTCGCAAGCACGGGATGCCCTTCTGCCGGTGCACAACCAACTAAGATGACGAGACCAGCCGATGCAATGTCCTTGATCGATCCCGCATCGCCGCCGATTCCAACCGTCGACATCAATCCATCTGAGGCGGGTGATTGACAATAACGGGAACAGTTATCCACATTATTGGTTTCAAAAATTTGTCGCGCCAATTTCTGCATGACATAGTTTTCTTCATTGGTTATTTTTGAAGAAGAAATGAAACCTAATGCGTCACTACCAAACTCGGAGCGAATAGCACCCAATTTATCGGAAACAACAGAAAGGGCTTCATCCCATGTCGCTTCTACAAACGCATCCCCTTGGCGAATGAGCGGTGTCGTAATCCGTTCTTCACTGTTAACAAAATCCCAACCAAACTTCCCTTTTACACAGGTTGAAACGGCATTAACCGGTGCATCCGAAGACGGTTGAACTTTAAGGATTTGTCGGTCTTTTGTCCAAACTTCAAACGAACACCCAACGCCACAGAATGTACAAACGGTCTTCGTTTTCTTTGTACGAGTGTCACGCATTGCCGCTTCAACTTCAGAAACCGCAAAAATCCCGCTATAGCTCGGTTCCACTTCTTTGACCAAATCAATCATTGGCTCAAGCAGATTGTCTTCAAGTCCTGTCATAAAACCAGCTTCACCTAGCATCGACGTCTCCATCAATGCATTACATGGACAAACGGTTACGCATTGTCCGCAGCCGACACAAGAGGATTCGTTAATGTTAACGCCTCCATCCCAAAGCACTCGTGGACGGTCCGCCTCCCAATCGATCATTAAGGTCTCATTCACTTGAAGGTTTTGACACACTTCCACACATTGGCCGCACGCAATACATTGATTGGGATCATAACGATAAAACGGATGAGAAAAATCAACTTCACTCGTGTCCACTTTTGGTGTATACGGATATTTCTGATGTTCAATCCCCATTAACTCCGCTGTATTATGTACCTTACAGTTTCCGTTGTTGTTATCACAGACCGTGCAATACAACAGGTGATTTTCTAAAATCCGATCCATCGCCTCGGTACGTGCTTCTTCCGCACGCCCAGCATTCAAATTAATGCGCATCCCCTCTTCAGCAACCGTCGAACACGCGCGCATCAGTTTGCCGTTCACTTCGACAATACAAGTGTCACAGGTCTGAATCGGATCCACTTCCGGCAAATAGCAAATTTGCGGATGTTCAAGCCCCGCTAAGTTAATCGCTTCAATCAGCTTGGTTCCCGGGCTAACCTCGTAAGGAAGTCCATTTATAGTGAGCTTTACCTGATCAAATGACATCATCTTTCCCCTCTCTAAAAAATACTTTAATAATCCTCTCAAACTTAAATTTCACAAACAAAAAACCACCACATCCCCCTTTTAAAACTAAAAAGGAGGTCGTGGTGGATAAACAATTAGCAATCCTACTAATCAATCATTCCGCCTATAAGTACACCATAAAACGTTAACAACACCGTATCAACGTCCCATGTTACCTGATTTTTAAAATCGTTCATCCAATATTATACCGATTTCCGAATGAAAAACAATCTATTTTTCTTATATATTTTTAAAAGCACCGTTTTTGAGAAATTGGTCAAACTGTTGTATAGTACTTTTATTATATATTCAAGGAGCTTTTCATGAAAAAAGAAATGGCTTTCAATGACATTATCCGCAAAGTCCGTAAAGATCTTTTTGGAAAAGGCCCTGAACACATTCGTACGGTTTTTGTTGAAAACATGGCCATTACAACACTCCAAGGGAACTTGACTTCGACTGAAAAATTCATTGCACAAACTGAAGAAGGCCGGAACATGGTGCATCGAGCACGGACCCACCTCATTCAGGATCAATACAAAAAGCATGTTCCAGACGGTCTAGAAACACTTGTTGGAGCCAAACTCATCCATCTTTTTTCGGATTTCAAAGTAGATGAGGATTTAGCCGTCTCGGTTTTTGTTTTTGATTCACCCATCATTTAAGGAGGGACGCCCAATTGGAACCAACCGCAAAAACACTCGGCAAGATCATCCACTATAAAAACGGGGGATTAACCGAAAGTGAGGACCTAATCGTTACCGAACACCCTGTCACGATTAAATTAAACGGGGAAGAATTTGCGACGCTTGTTTGTACACCTGAGCATATTGAAGAAATGGTCATTGGATTTCTTGCTTCAGAAGGCGTCATTCAAACCTATTCCGATATCGACGATCTATGGACTCAAGAGAACGAGGGATTCGTTCATGTGAAGACCGCAAAATTCAATCCGCTTTTCCAACAATTTCATAGTAAACGTTATATTACATCATGCTGCGGAAAAAGTCGGCAGGGCTTTGTTTTTTTCAATGATGCCCGCGTCTCCAAGAAGCTACATGATGTCCCGCTCTCGATCTCGTTCGACCAATGTTTCCAGTACATGAAGGACCTTCAAGAAAATGCGACGACGTTTAACCAAACCGGTGGAGTCCATAATGCCGCCCTCTTCAGTACAGAGGGGCTCGTCCTTTCTCGAATGGATATCGGTCGGCATAATGCGTTGGACAAAATCTATGGGTATTGTTTGGAACATAACATTACTATGGAAGACAAGGTCGTTGCCTTCAGCGGTCGCATTTCGTCTGAAATTCTGCTTAAGGTGTCAAAGCTTGGTTGCGCCATTCTTTTATCTAAATCGGCTCCAACTGCGCTTGCTCTTGAACTCGCCGAAAATCTTGGGATTACAACGGTCGGCTTCATTCGCAAAGATTCCTGTAACGTGTACACTCATGCTCATCGAATTGTCCTAGACTGAAACAAGTGAACCCACCCCATCGAGCAATTAGAATAAATTTTATTTGAAAATAATTCTTGACAAATGTTTGAACAAAAAATAAAATCTGATTTGGAATCACACAATGAAAACTGTGAGACCATCTCATGCAATGTTCTCAATTTAATCGGTTTTTCTGGGTTTAGTGATCATTGATTAAGGGTATGAACCAGCATGACTAGCTTTACCGAAGCGGTCCGTCTAGTTAAGCTGGTTTTTTATACTATGGGTGGTACATGGATTGAGCGTCTCACTTTTCGATTGTGAAAACGCTATCAAAAATGTGTCATCCAAATACTATTCAAAGGAGGAGTTCATATGTTCCATTCACCTGCTAAAATAGCAGAAATTGCTATTGAATCTGGTGTGAAAAAGTCCAAGATGTCGGTTACTCAACTACTCATTCTTGGTTTCTTTGCCGGGGCCTTTATTGCGTTTGGATTTATGCTTGACATCAAGGTTACCTCTGGAACACCAGCGGATTGGGGCGGTTTCACGTCCTTTTTAGGCGCAGCTGTCTTCCCAATCGGTCTCGTTTTAACTATTCTTGCAGGCGGTGAACTATTAACAGGTAATATGATGACATTACCTATGGCGTGGTTCGCTAAGAAAATTAGTTTTGGTGCCTTACTACGAAATTGGATTCTTGTCCTTATTGGTAACTTTATTGGTTCTATTTTCGTAGCTTATTTCTTTGGGCACGTTGCTCACATCACATCTGATGGAGATACTTTAGCAAAAGTTGTGGCCATTGCCAAAGCTAAAGACGCACTCCCATTTGGGGTCGCTTTTGTATCTGCAATCGGCTGTAACTGGCTCGTTTGTTTGGCTGTTTGGCTCGCATACGGTGCACATGATTTTGCTGGTAAGATCCTTGGCATTTGGTTCCCAATCATGACCTTCGTTGCGATTGGATTCCAACACGTTGTGGCCAACATGTACGTGATTCCTTCTGCAATCTTTGAAGGACAGGTAACATGGGGCCAATATTTCCCGAACTTTGTTTCAGTCCTATTAGGTAACATTGTCGGCGGGGCCCTCTTCGTCGGTTTGGCTTACTTCATCACCTATAAAAAGGACATTGAAAAAAGCCAAGATACTCAAGCACGTAAATCTGCCTAACTAAAAAGGGTCTGCTTCCTCGATTTATTTGAGGAGGCTGACCTCTTTTTTTATGTTCTCCCTACGACACCGTTCAACATTCCCCGGGAAATTTCGACACAATTCCTTTTTAAAATAACCCCTAAGATCGAAACCACCCCTTGTATTTAAACCACCCAATCATCCCTACACTAATTAGGATCATAACAATCCAAACGGTTAAATACCCATATTCAGTGTGAAGTTCCGGCATGTGGTCAAAGTTCATCCCGTAAACCCCAACAATAAAGGTTAGAGGAATAAAGATCGAGGAAATAACGGTTAACGTCATCATCACTGAATTCATACGGTTTGAGTTAAGCGAAAAATAACTGTCCCGCATGTCAGCGGTCATATCACGACTCGAATCAATGATTTCGGTTAAACGTAATAAGTGGTCATAAATGTCGTTGAAATAGGCTTTATGTGCGCTAATTTCTTCTAAGCGTTCAGAATTTAACATCCGATATAAGAGCTCCCGCATCGATTGGAAAGAACGCCGCAATTTTAACAAATCTTTCCGCATATCAAACAGTTGATCAATCAAATCTCCGTTCATTCGCTCTTCCATCTCATCTTCCAAATCATTTAACTGATCCTCTATTCGATAAGCAGCAGGAAAATAGAGATCGACGATTTTGTCCAACACATGATAAAGAATTAAGGACGGGCTTTTTCGTTTCATTTTCGTGATTCGCTCCCATACATCCTCAATTTCTGTTATAGGGGTTTGGTGAAAGGTGACGACATAATTAGAAGAGACAAAGAGGTCGACTTCGCTCGCATCCAATGTTTGTTGATCTAAAACATGAAAGACATAAAAATTGTAATCCTCATAATAATCCAACTTAGGCCGCTGCAAAAAATGCATACAATCCTCAATCGCCAATGGATGAAAATGAAAAAAAGAATCGAGAAGATCTGCTTCCTCGCTTGATGGAGAAGAAAAATCCACCCAATACCATTTGATATTTTTTTCATTTAATTCATGAAGGTCAAGATCACGTAAGATCTCACCTGTATGGGTAAGTGCAAGACTGTTTATGGTCATAAAAAAATTCCCTTTCGATAAGGACTTGTCTTGTCAAAACCTATCACAGCCCTCTTGATTTATCAAGTCCAACTACTAGGACAAGTTGTATAAATGAGATTCCCTTTTCAGGTCGGAGTCAAACCTCTACGTGAAGAAAATGGGTTGGTCCATCATTTTATCCCTAGGCATGTCTATTTTACCACTTAAAATCATACATTTTTTGGTGGAGGCGAAACCAATGAAACCAGACCAAAAAGGACTCTTTTCTGTATTCCTTGTTACATTTTTAATGGCCTTAAGTTTGCATATCCAAATTCCTGTGTTTACCCCTTTCGCTGTAGCCCTTGGAGCATCGAGTTTTTTTGTCAGTATTATCTTAAGCACCTCCTCTTTCACAAGTTTTGCTGGTCATCTTCTTGCTGGACCCATTATTGACAAATTTGGTAAAAAAGGATTTATTGTGGCCCCGTTATTTATCTCTGCTGTTCTGATTACGGGCTATGCGTACATAAGTAGTCCCTCAATGCTTCTTCTTCTTAGAGTGGTCGATTCGTTTGTCTTGGCTTTCTTAGGCCCAGCGGCTTTGTCTCTCGTGTCCTCCTATGCGACAACAAGTCGAAGACAAGGTAAAAATATGGCCTTACATAGCCTTATGTTCACAATAGCCAATATCTTAGCTCCAGTAATAGGTGGCTACTTAGATACCCTGTATGGCTATAAAGAAACCTTTCACATTGTTGGCATTTCGTTGTTCATCGCGGGAGCCATTGCACTTCTGTTTATCAAAAATGTAGAAGAGGTTGTCCCTCATATAAAAGGTTCTGCTGGTTTCAAAGCGATTCTAAAGCGAAAAGGCATTGTCCCTCTAATGATTGTCGGTTTTGCAATTATGTATGGGACCGGTACGCTCTTTTATGAGCTGCCCTTCCTAACCGTAGAACAGGGAATTTCAACAGCTGAGACTGGAAAGCTCTTTAGTCTGATGGGCCTTGGTACCCTTTGTGTCCTCTTATTGTTTGGACTTCAACGCTTGTCCGCTCTGTTCCGCACGACTGTTGGTTTGATGCTCCTCAGTCTTTTCTACTTCCAGATGGCCACTGGCATCGGCCACCTTCATCTTGGGACGACCTTGTTTGGTATGGGCGCCGTCTTTGGCCTTTTGTTCCCAGCCCTTAAAACCTTACTCTCAGAGCGGGTTGGTAAAGCTCAATACGGGACGGCATTCGGCTTGCTTTCCGCAATGTTTTCACTAGGCTTCATATTAAGCTCACTTGTATCCGGCGCTATTCGTCACACCCTCTCACCTTATTTTCTAGCTTTCTTAGTCGTAATGATTGCTGCAATCTATGTCATTTCTGACCACATCAAACAAAAAAGCCCCCACACAGAATTCGTTTGAATTTCGGGAACTGAGGTAAGCCTTCTGTTCCCGTAACAAGCCGCGCAATCCATTTGGGGAACTGAAGACTAAAAAAAGAGAATACCTAGACAAACAAGGTTTCTCTTTACTAAAAGAGGCTGACTAAAAAGTCAGCCTCTTTTGTATATTTACTCGATTCCCTTCACTCCGCACTAGGAGAAGTAGGATTTGGCTTGGCGGACGGAAAAATTATTGTGAAATGCGTCCCTTTACCGAACTCACTTTTAACGGTAAGCTTACCTTTATGCTTATCTACAATCCATTTGGCAATCGAGAGTCCAAGCCCCGTTCCTTCTTGATGCGTTCGCGACGAATCCGCCTGAAAGAAGCGATCGAAAATCCGCTTTAAGTCCTCCGGTTTTACACCAATGCCATTATCGCTAATCTCCAAAAAAACCGAACCGGATTCTTGATGACAGAGCACTTTAATTTCTCCACTTTCTTCTTGGGTGAATTTCAAGGCGTTATCCAAGAAGATGACCAATAATTGATGCAAACGTTCGCGATCTCCTAACACATACATCGGGCTATGCGACATATTTAAAACCAGCTTTTTTTCCTGAAACATCGCAATTTCTTCAAATTGTCTCACTACGTTTTGAACCACGTCATTCAACAAAACCGGCGTGGATTCAATCTCAATTTGGTTGGCATCGGATCTGGCCAGGGTTAGCAAATGTGAAACGAGTTTAGACAACCGGCGGGTTTCTTGAAGGGATATCGAAATGTCATCTATTTTATCTTGAATCATGGCTCTCGGCGATTGCAAGAGCATCTCAATTCTGGATTGAACGATGGTTAAAGGCGTCCGAATCTCATGCGACGCATCTGATACAAATTGCTGCTGTCGATCCCAGGCTTGTTTAATGGGCTTTAAAGACCGATGCGCTAAGAAAAGCCCAGCACCGCCTGCGAGCAACACTCCACCTATTAAAGAAACAAATATAATAGCTAACAGGGTATGCAACACCTGTTTTTCAGGATTTATAAAAACAAAAAACTCAGCCTTTATCACACCTGTATCTGTTATTATTTTTGCCGTATAAGTACGAAAGTAATTTTGACCAATTTTACGATCAATGATTTGATTCATAACCGTTGGTTTAAGCTTTTTCAAACTATTACTCAGAGGGTCATCAGGCCCACTCAAGGACCGGGTCGTTGTGCCAACGATTTGATTATTAGAATTCCAAAGCAACACATTGACTTGAGGGTCCCGAATTCGCCCCTCTGATGCAAAATGTTCACTCGCATTATGAAGGGATTGATCAATGGATCGATAAAAAACCCCTTGTGTATAAAAATAGACGGTAGAACTAAGAATCCCCAATAAAATAAAGAAAATCGCCGTGTTTAATAGGGTCAATCTAATGAGCGTTTTTCGAAACATAATAGTCCCCTTACTGGTCAGACATCATATAACCAATTCCCCGAATGGTTCGCACATCCTTGTCGTAACCGTAGGGCTGGAGTTTCTTCCGGATTTGATGGACGTACACTTCCACAATTCCAATTGTCGTATCGGAATCAAACCCCCAAATTCGATCATAAATTTGCTCTCTAGTTAAAATTTGCTCCTTGTGCTGAATTAAGTACTCGAGCAGTTCAAATTGTTTGATCGTAAAAGGCACTGCCTCTTCGTCCACCACAATCTGCTTTTTTGTCACATCAATCGTGATTCCTTTATAATTAAGCGTCTGGTCCGAGGACATTTTGGCACTCCGACGTAGGATGGCGAGCAGACGCGCCTTTAGTTCTTGGTTCTGAAACGGTTTGACTAGATAATCGTCGCCACCAAGCGTGAGCCCTTTGACGCGATCCTCTAGAGAATCCTTGGCGGTCAAAAATAAGACTGGCGTCTCCACTTTTTGTTTTCTGAGCTCTTTAATGATTTGAAAGCCATCCATTTCAGGAAGCATGACATCGAGTAAAATGACATCATAAATCCCTTGCTCCGCTTGATAGAGCGCCTCGTCGCCACTCATGGCTGTATCAATCGTATAATCACTTTCCAAAACCTGGACAATAGAATCTAGCAGAGCTTTATTATCTTCTACAACAAGCAGTCTCATCTTTCGGTTGGCCTCCCATTAATCAGCTATGTATCAATTTTACCAAATTTATCTGAAAGATTCTCTTTTATAACAAAACGAAGCAAGGGTCAGACCCCTCATAAGCCTGAAGAATTAATCAGGCTATGGTGTTAGTACGAGGGAGTCGGCCCCTTTTGAGTCAACCTTATTTTTTATTTATTCAAACCTTAGTGCCTCAATTGGGTTAAGTTTGGAGGCTTTATTAGCTGGGAAGACGCCGAATACGACACCAACTGCCAATGAGAAGAGGAACGCAAGTAGGATCACTGGCAACGAGTAAGCGACGGTTGTACCCGTTGCCACCGTGTATATTTGGGCAGCACCTAGACCGAGTCCGACACCAATTAGCCCACCAAGCGCACTCAAAACAATCGATTCAATTAAAAATTGGCCCAATATATCTTTTCTTTTGGCACCTATTGACTTACGAATCCCAATCTCTTTGGTTCGTTCCGTAACCGACACAAACATAATATTCATAATCCCAATTCCACCAACAAGTAAGGAAATGCTAGCGATTCCAGCAAGCATCATGGTCATGGTGTCTGTGACGGAACTCATGGTGTCCATAACATCCTGTTGGTTAAAGACACTGTAATCATCCGTACTCGAGTAGACCTGAGACAAGTTTCGCTCGATCAAAAGCATGGCCATATCCATGACCTTCGAGTTCTGGGCTTGTGCATAAAACTGCTGAATATGTGTCGTTCCAAGCAGTCTTTGGGCGGTTGTAAACGGTACGATAACCGAATCATCATTACTTTGACCACCCGTACCCCCAGATGCAGTCAGAACACCTATAACGGTATACGGGTCGCCATTCACCAAGACCTTTTGGCCAACCGGATCCGTATTTCTAAATAACGTCGTCGCAGTATCGCTACCAAGGACAACCACCTTCTGACGATAATCCATATCGATATCCGAAATGAAACGTCCATTCGATATGCTCAAGTTACGCATTGATTCATAGGCCGCATTGGAACCGGTTAAAGCCACTTGAGTATTAGTTTTTCCATTTCTTAAAGTCACTCGTCCGGAAAGAACCGGTGACACGGACTTAACACTATTTAGCGTTTTAACTTGATTCACATCGTCCAGTGTAAACGGGGTATCCGTATTGGTTATATTAACTGTAATTAAATTCGTTCCAAGGCTATTAATTCGGTTTTTGACCGCTTGGCTCGAACCCTGCCCAATTGAAATCAATACAATGACAGAAGACACACCAATGATGATCCCAAGCATGGTTAAGAATGCACGGGTCTTATTACCTCTTATATTCCGAAGGGCCATTTTAATGGACGTTAGTATATTCATGATTGATCCCCTCGTCTTCCTCAATTCTTCCATCACTGATCCGGATGACTCGCCGGCTTTGTTTCGCCACTTCTTGATCGTGGGTAATCAAGACGATCGTGTGCCCTTCTTTATTTAAGTTAGCAAGGACACCCATGATGTCTTGGCTGGTTTTACTGTCCAAAGCACCGGTTGGTTCATCGGCAAGTAGAATGGGGGGATGACCAACAAGAGACCGCGCAATGGCAACTCTTTGTTGTTGTCCGCCTGAGAGTTGGTTTGGCAAGTGATCATAACGATCCGCAAGTCCTACCTGTTCTAGACAACTCAAAGCAATTTCTCTTCTCTCTTTTGTCTTAACTCCACGATAGATCAAGGGCAATTCGACGTTCTCTAAGGCGTTTAACCGACCTAGTAGATTAAAATTTTGAAAAATAAATCCGATTTTTTCATTGCGTATTGTGGCAAGTTGGTGATCTTTGAGTTGCTTGACATAGCTTCCTTCCAAAATATAGTCTCCCGAATCGGGTTGGTCGAGGCAACCAATCATGTTCATAAGGGTGGATTTTCCGGAACCCGATGGTCCGACAATGGCCACAAACTCACCCTTTCGAACGCTTAAGGAAACTTGGTCTAATGCATGAACCACATTGCTACCCATTGTATAGGTTTTGACCAAGTTTTCCATCGTAATGATGGCTTCGCCCATTAGTTCCCACCTCCAGAACTCGTGCTGCGGTTGCTATTTCCACCGTTGTTGCCTCCACCGCTATAGTTTCGACGACTAAAACCACCGGCGCCTCCACCAAAGCCAGCCATTCCGCCGCCATACATTCCAAAGCCAGCTCCACTATTAGACCCTGATGTGGAAGATCCGCTGCTTTTCACAATTGGAGGCAATTGAACCACCTGGCCGACTTGTAGACCGGAAAGTATTTCAATATCGTTATCGTTATTAATCCCCGTTTTAACCGTTACTTGTTGTGTATTCGCGTTTGAAGCGGCGGTTTGCCATGCGCTCCGTCTCCCGCCACCATAAGAATTGGTTCCTTGAGAATCGGAGGATTGATTGGAAGCTTTGTTGGATTGACTAGATTGAGGTGAACCAGAAGTTGCACTTTCTACTAAAACATAAGTCTGGTTTCCTCGCTTATGAATCGCACTAACCGGCACATAGAGCGTGTTGGTCTTTTGGTTGGTCACAATGCTTGCAGAGGTTGTCATACCTGGCTTTAAATTTTTGGATTGATTGAGGTGGACCGTCACATCAAAGGATGACACTCCATTGGAATCCGTACCTGTGTCCGCGATCGCTGCGACTTTACCTGTAAACTTTTGATCCGGATATGCATTGACCGTCACATTGACGGTTTGTCCCTTTTTTACATTTGGAATATCTAATTCATCAACCGAAATCACCGTATTGAGATTTTGGTAGCTTGTGAGATGACATAGGACACTCCCTGGTTGGACATTGCTTGTATCATAGACACTGACAGTAGTAATGGTCCCTGCAGCCGGTGCTGTTGCATAGGTTCCATTATTGTATTCAAGTAAATTCTGACCCTTTTTAACAGTCTGACCCGCTTTTACGAGAACATTATAGACGGTTTGTTGAGAGGTAGCTTGAATATCTTCATCTATAGCGGGTGATAGACTCCCTGAACCTGTGACATCGGATTCTAGTGTTCCTTTTTGAACCGTTGCAGTTGGGATAATAATGTTGGAAGCTGAGCTTTGAGCTTTCGCTTTCTTTTCATGATACCAATACGTCCCACCCCCACCTACCAATACAATAACGATAATAGCAATCATCCACTTTCGCATTTCCATAACCCCTTCTCTGGTCTTATTTATCAAAGTCTTTAAAGTTATTATGTGTATCCATTCTTAAAATTTACTTAACACGGTTAACTAACCCAACCAATAAAAAAAGAAGACTCCTGATAACAGGAATCTTCTCGAATTTAACATTAAAATGAGGCATGTGAATTTGGGTGGAGCATTCAGCGCACACAATCTCACGCCTCAACACCTTATCATGTGCATTGAGGCATCTTCATCGCGCAACCTGTTCCATGGAGTCAGTCCAGCCAAGTAGTCACGTCTGTTATGGGTTTTCTAGGTTTCAAATTCGGTTCGACATCCGGATAGCCGATGTACACCAATCCTACAATTTCATCATTCTCGCCGAGACCAAAGGCCTGCTTCATTCTTGGGTGATAGGCTGGCGCTCCGGTTCGCCAAATAGCAGCTAATCCCATTGCATGGGCGCCTAAAAGAATATTTTGAATGGCCGCATGGGTTGCCGCACGGTCTTCTTTTCTTTCAATATCATTATCGTTTCCAAAGGCAACTCCCACGGCAATGACCACCGGGGCTCTTCTGGCTTTTCCTTGTTGGGTCACTTCAATTAGGTGACGCTCCTCATCGGTCGCATTCGGAACTTTTTCCAGCGCAATATCCGTATAGGCGTCCCCTAAAATCTGTCTTCCCTCACCCGTCATCACGAAAAAACGCCAGGGTTCAGTATGATGATGATTGGGTGCACGCGTTCCGAGTTTAAGAAGTGCTTCAATTTTCTCCCGTTCAACCGGATCTGGCTTCACTTTACCAAAGCTTCTTCGAGATTCAATACCTTCTATTAATTTCATTCCTCAACGCCTCCACATTCCTAGGTTTTTAAATGTGCGCATTCATTTTCAACATGGGTTTGATTCCGTCCAATGAACTGACTGTTAAAAAGATCCGCATAAAATCCGTTTTCATCAAGCAATTCTTGATGGGTGCCCTGCTCAATAACCTGCCCATGATTCATCACTAGAATAACATCCGCATCTTGAATCGTCGACAAGCGATGCGCGATGACAAAGCTCGTGCGCGCTTTCATCAAGCGCTCCATTGCCTTTTGAATATAAAATTCTGTGCGCGTATCCACACTGCTCGTCGCTTCATCCAAAATCAGAAAAGCCGGGTTTGCCAGGAATGCACGGGCAATGGTGAGCAATTGTTTTTGCCCTTGCGAAAGATTGGAGGTTTCTTCATTCAACCTCGTTTCATATCCCTCGGGCAACGTCCTGATAAAACCATCGGCATAAGCCGCTTTGGCTGCCTCGACGATTTCCGCCTTGGTTGCGCCCTCTTTACCATACCCAATATTTTCGCTGATGGTGCCATTAAACAACCAAGTATCTTGAAGAACCATTCCGAAAAGGTGGCGCAGATCTTCTCTTTTAAAATCTGTGATCGGAACACCATCAATTTTAATCACACCGTCATCGACTTCATAAAAACGCATAAGTAAATTGACAAGGGTTGTTTTCCCTGCACCCGTTGGTCCAACAATGGCGACTTTCTGACCCGATTTCACTGAAATGTTGAGATTTTGAATGAGCGGTTCATCTTTTTTATATTGAAAGGAAACGTGATCGAAGACAATCTCGCCCTTAGGCACCTCTAATCGTACTACGGCTTCCGTCTCCCGCTCTTCTTCCACTTCATCGAGCAGTTCAAACACGCGCTCAGCCGATGCGATTGTGGATTGAATGACGTTCGAAATATTCGCAACCTGTGTAATTGGCTGATTAAATTGTCGCGAGTACTGCAAAAAAGCTTGAACGTCCCCGATCGTAATCATTTGCCGTGTCACAAAGATACCACCAAACACCGCAACGAGCACATAACCAATGTTTCCAATAAACATCATGAGCGGCATAATAATGCCTGAGATAAACTGGGCACGCCAACCAGAGTCATAAAGCTCATCATTGATTTGATTAAACTCTGTGATGGACCGTTTTTCACGCCCAAACGCTTTTACAATGATATGTCCCGTCACCATTTCTTCAACATGGCCATTTAGCCGGCCTAAAGCACGCTGCTGACCTTTAAAAAAAGTTTGTGAGCGCGATGCGATCCCTTTTGTCACAAATAAACTAAGCGGAAGGGTCACTAAGGTTAGGATCGTCAACCAACTATTAATCGAAAGCATCATGATGAAAATCCCAATTAAAGACACAATGGATGTCATTAACTGCGTTAAACTTTGTTGAAGCGTGGAACTAATATTGTCGACATCATTGGTGACTCGGCTTAGCAGATCGCCCGTTGAGCGTTGATCAAAAAATTTAAGCGGAAGGCGAAATAACTTCTGATCCACCTCTTTACGCAAATCATAAACCGTCTTCTGTGCAACCCCTGCCATCAGATACTGCTGAAGATAACCAAAACCAGCACTCACAATATATAAGATGACTAACAGAACCAAAATATGAAAAATGTATGTAAAATCAATGCCCGCGCCTGACACGCCTTTAAGTTTTGCCATAGTGCCATTTGCGATCTTCGTCGTCGCCATTCCTAAGAGCTTTGGACTTACAATACTAAACGCCGTACTTAAAATGGCCATTAGAATGACCATTGCCAATTGAACGCGATGTGGCCTTAAATAGGCCAGGAGTCTTTTCAGTGTCCCTTTAAAATCCTTGGGTTTTTGAACCGGCATCCCCATTCGCCCATGTCCATGTCCGCGTCCAAAATTTCTTGGTCCACCGCCTCGTGGGCCTTGAAGGGTCATGACAACGCCTCCTCTGACATTTGGGAACGCACAATTTCTCTGTAAACCGAAGAGGTCTCAATTAACGCCCTATGGGTTCCCTTTCCAACGATTTTCCCATCCTCAAGCACCAAAATTTGATCGGCATCCATAATGGTGTTGACTCTTTGAGCGACGATAATCACCGTCGCTTGTTGAATGTCGTCCCGCAGCGCCCAACGAAGCTTGGCATCTGTTTTAAAATCTAAAGCGGAAAAGCTATCATCAAAAAGATAGATGGCTGCTTTACGAACAAGGGCCCTAGCGATCGCAAGACGTTGTTTTTGCCCACCAGATAAGTTTGTTCCACCTTGAGCAAGCACGGTGTTAAACCCGTCCGGTAAACGTTCAATAAATTCGCTTGCTTGAGCAGTTTGAGCCGCGCGGCGGACTTCGGCTTCCGTTGCCTCGGGTTTTCCAAATCGAATGTTCTCCTCAATCGAACCCGAAAACAAGGTTGCTTTTTGTGGAACCAATCCAATCAGCTTTCTCAGATCTTCTTGCAACAAGAAATGAGTATCTACGTTATCAATTAAAATCCGACCGCTTTCCAACTCATAAAACCGAGGAATTAAATTAAGCAGGGTTGATTTCCCAGCCCCTGTTCCTCCGATAATGGCGGTAACCTTTCCGGGCTCTGCCACAAAGGAAACGGATTCTAGCGCCTGCTTTTCAGCCCCTGGATATCGGAAGGACACGTCTTTAAACTCTATTTTCCCTTTAAATGTTTCGTCGCGTCGTGACCCTGTTTCTAAAATGCTCGAAGAAAGATTGAGAACCTCCCCGATCCGGTTTATTGAAACTTGAGCCCTTGGAATCATGACAAACATCATCGAAACCATCATGAGCGCAAACATCATTTGCATTGCGTATTGGATGAAGGCCATAAGATCCCCCACTTGTAAATGACCAGACGCAATGCGGAAACTACCAAACCACATGATCGCAACGATTGCGACATTTAAAATGAGTTGCATGAAGGGAAAAAGCACACCCATCGTTCGGTTCGCACGCATCGCCGTTGAGCTTAAGTCCGCACTCGCCTCATCGAATCGTGTTTTTTCATAAGACGCGCGACCAAACGCGCGAACCACTCGAATCCCCGTCAACCCTTCTCGCAGCACACGATTAAGGCCATCAAGTTTGGTTTGCATCAATCGAAAATATGGGATCCCTTTTTTCTGAACAAAATAGATAAAGACAAAAAGGACCGGAATGACGGCTACAATAATTAAGGCAAGCCTCGCATCTTTACTAAATGCCAGAATCACTCCTCCGATTGCCATCAATGGCGCTCGAACAAACATGCGAAGCATCATGACAATCAACTGCTGAACTTGGTTAATATCGTTTGTGGTTCGTGTTATCAGGGAAGCCGTTCCTATTTTGTCAAACTCATTTAGGGAAAATGTCTCGATATGAGAAAAAACAGCGGTTCTGAGCCTCCTACTAAACCCTGTAGAGATTTTAGCGGCGAGATAACTCGATAGAATCATACCCACCGTCCCTAGAGCAGTCACCCCTAACATATAAAAACCGACTCTGATTATATAAGCGGTATCCCCCTTGAAAATCCCAACGTCCACCACATCCGCCATAAGCGTTGGAAGATATAATTGCGAAAGCGCTTGTATAAAAACAAAAAACAAACTCACGACAATCTGCCACCGGTAAGGTTTTAAGTACTCGAAAAGCTGTTGCATGATCGTTCACCTCATGTCTTTATCAAACTGGTGATACTTTGAAAGAAAAAAGCCTTTAAACCATTGGACATGTGGATTAAAGGCTCAGATTACCAATTAAGAACTTATTTAGATTAAACTTCTGGCACATCAGCCTCTTCTTTGTTCTTCATACTTTTGTCTCGAATAAACAAAATGATCGTAACGATAACAGATAACACCATTAAGCCGATCGCCGACCATTGACCGCCGGTAAGGGCTCCATAACGCGGTGAATCTCCTCTAAAGTATTCCAAGATAAACCGTTCGAGGAAATAAAGAAAGACATACAGCGAGACAATAAATCCTTTAGGAAGTTTATGTCTATAGAAGATAAAGATCATAAAAAGGATTGCAAAAAGAATCATATTGCCTTGACTTTCCCAAACTTCAGCAGGCCACAATGGCTTACTTCCATAATACTGATAGGCATAAGAATTAGGCGGATAAACGATACCAAAGTTGCTGCCTGTCGGTTTCCCAAACGCATCACCATTCATAAAACAAGCAATTCGCCCAATGCCTTGAGCCAAAATCATAGCAGGCGCCGAATAATCGGCCATTTCCCAAAAGCTGATTTTATGAATACGGGTGTAAATGATAAGCGTAATGATCCCGCCTACAATCGCACCTTCAATGGAAATCCCACCTTGCCAGACTTCAAAAATTGAAATGGGATCTTGACGATAGGTCGGCCATTGAAATACAAACACATGCCAAATCCTCGCACCAATAATCGCACCGACGACACCGTATAGAATAAAATCTTTTAAGTGCTTATAGTAGACCGTGCCCTTCATCATGGCAAGAGCCACTCCATAGCCTAAGAAGATCGCAATTAGCGACACAACCGCATGGGTTTGAACTTCGTAACCAAATAGATTCACTAAATCTTTATGCATTTTGAGCATCCCCTCTTTCGCGCTCTCCTAAAAAGTTTCATTTATTAGGGCGTAATCATCTCAATTACTTCTAAGTTTATTTTTTAAAAAATTGGCTTGTCCATTAGTCCTCTCCTATTCTACCCTATTGCTCTCGCATTTTGAAACCAGTTCGTCGACTTCTCCAAAAAATTTACACAAAATTTAATCTCTGTCTTTATACACGGCAAAAAAAGATCCAAAAGCCGAAGCCTTTGGACTTTGTCATATAGTCGTTATTATCCTCTTAAAATGCCTTCAATTCGGTTGAGATCATCTTCGTTCAAGTGAATGCCTGCTGATTGGACAATTCCCTGAACCTGATCAGGGCGACGGCCTCCTGGAATCACGGCATCCACACCCTCTTGTGCGAGTAACCAGGCCAGAGCGAGATTAGGCAAAGTGGTTGCTTTTTCAATTGCAACACCCTTCAGTTTTTCTGCTTTTTCAACCTTCTCACGGAAATCCGCTTCATCTCGGCCGGTTGGAACAGGATCTGTGACTTTATATCTCCCCCCAAGTAAGCCAGAAGCGAGTGGGAAATACGGGATAAAGGACACATTGTTTTTCGCGCAGAATGGTAAGACATCCGCTTCGACACCTCGGTCAAACATATTGTAACCCGATTGGAGCGCTGCAATTTCCGTAACGCGTGTCGCTTCCTTTAATTGCTCCAAATTCAAGTTAGACACGCCAATGGCACGAATTTTTCCTTCTTCTTTTAGACGCTTTAACTCCCCAATCGATTCTTGAATCGGGGTCTCATCATCTGGAAAATGCAAATAATAGAGGTCGACATAGTCTTGTTTGAGTCGTTTTAAACTTGCCTCAAAAGCTTTTCTTAAGTATTCAGGGCGATTATTTTTACGATCTTTCTGCCATTCCACGCCACCCTTTGTTGCGAGGATGATCTCCTCGCGTGGTGTGGAGATTTCTTTTAACACGTCACCGACTAACTCCTCAGATCGACCATGGCCATAGACATCTGCCGTGTCTATAAAATTAATTCCAAGATTAATCGCTTCTTTGACAAAATCCTTACCTTCTTGTTCACTTAAATCTTTAAAAAAGTTATGACCACCGACTTTATTCGTACCAATCCCAAGAACCGAAACATTTAAGTTAGAATTTCCAAGTTGAACAGTTTTCACCGTAACACCTCTTTCCAAATATATAATGCCATCAAAACAACCATCTTTAGTATAGTCCAACACTTACATTCTAAGCATGAATTTTGCTTACTTAAGAATTTCAAATAAAATCTCTTCATTAATTTAAATTATAAAGTACTCGATTTTATAAGTTGAATCTCGTCAAACCCCCTTATTTCGGCTATACTGGCTAAGGGAATTTATAATTATTTTAAAATAATGTGAATAGGAGAAAGAGCCATGCCTAAAGAAACCAATCGAAAAATGGCAACCGTTGCGATGCTTGTCGCCACGTTCTTGGTTGCCATTGACGTAACCGTCGTCAGTACGGCAATGCCTCGAATCGTCAGTGATTTGAGCGGCTTGAAACTGATTAGTTGGGTGTTTGCGATCTATACGCTTACGACATCCGTTACCACCCCAATTTACGGTAAATTAGCCGATCTATTCGGACGAAAAGTTATTTTTATTATCGGGGTCATATTATTCGTCGCCGGGTCCATGCTGTCTGGGGCAGCCCATACCATGCCACAGCTCATCTGGTTCAGAGCCTTTCAAGGGATCGGAGCAGGTGCGGTCATGCCCGTTACGTTTACCATTATTGCGGATCTCTATCCTGGTGAACAACGCGCGAGAATGTCTGGTGTATTTAGTTCAATTTGGGGGATTGCCGGTCTATTAGGTCCTCTTGTTGGGGGATTTTTTGTAGACCAAGTCTCCTGGCGATGGATTTTCTATATTAATTTACCAGTTGGACTCGTGTCACTCGTGTTGATTACCCTTTTCTTCCATGAAACATTAGAAGAAAAAAAATCCCGCCAAATCGATTACCTGGGTGCTATTACGTTTACAGTTGGGATCTCGTCCCTTTTATATGCGCTACTAAATGGTGGACAAGGCAATAAATTCGCTTGGAATTCAGCCCCTATTTATGGCCTTTTTGCAGCAGCCATTATTTTCATTCTACTCTTTGCCTTTATTGAAACCAAAGTGAAAGAACCCATGTTACCACCTATGCTCTTTAAAATTCCAGCGATATCAATCTCCAATATAATTGGGTTCTTAGCAAGCGGTGTTCTGATTGGCGTCAACGTCTATCTCCCAATGTGGATTCAAATTATTTTGGGACACAGTGCTACAAGCTCAGGGCTTACTCTTATGCCGATGTCCATCGCTTGGCCGCTTGGAGCGACGTTTGCAGGACGCTATATGTATAAAATCGGCTCTAAATTCACCGCTGTAATGGGTGG
The DNA here is from genome assembly GCA_963829575.1 of uncultured Sporolactobacillaceae bacterium. Classification (GTDB taxonomy): domain Bacteria; phylum Bacillota; class Bacilli; order Bacillales; family Sporolactobacillaceae; genus KACC-23026. The sequence continues at coordinate 100,556 of CAWHJF010000001.1, forward strand.
TATTTTAGTGGCATTAGCTTCTGCTTGGCTCTTAGCGCTTAGTCTGAATTCTCCATATTGGTATTTCGTGGGTCTCATGATCGTGTTTGGTCTTGGCATGGGGTATTCCGTCACTCCAACGACCGTTCTCGTCCAATCCGCGGTCGGCTGGAAAATGCGTGGTGCGGCAACAGCCTCGAACACGTTTACGCGTTCAATTGGACAAACTGTTGGGGTCGCGATCTTTGGAACGATTTTCAACAATGCCATTATTAACTATGTTAAAACGTTGCCTAATAATGGTTCGGGCGGAAGGAACATTAGCCAGCTCATAGGAACAGGCGATCTGAGCAAAGTTTCTCCACCGGTTTTAAAATTGGTTCGAGAGACGTTAGCTCACAGCCTTCACAATGTGTTCATCTTAGCCTTTATCCTTGGGCTCGCGACATTCTTATTCACTCTTTTCTTACCGGCACATTCAAAAGTGGTTGAACAGCAAAAACAAGTGCAAGGTCACTAAACTAATCTAATCTAAGCAAACCGCCTCTGGTTTTACTTGAGGCGGTTTCTTTGTGCCCGTAGCCGCATCCTCGCTCGTCTTCGGGTACCTTCCCCTCCCCATAACAACGAATGCCCTTTGCACGAACTATTTTCTTGTCAGCCTTCCTTCCGAACTCCGTGCAATTTTCGGAAAATTAGTTTATGATCTTTAAAAAGAGTGTCAAGAGGATGGTGATCTCACTTGAGTGGAATTGTTGGATATATAGGGCACAGACCCGCTCAAGACATCTTATTAGAATGTCTCAAGCATTTGGATTATAGAGGGTATGATTCTTCAGGCGTGGCCCTGTCAAATGGCCAACAGATTGAAATACGGAAAGAAGAAGGGCGCATTGAGGATTTGGAGGCGTCCCTTTCTCTAGAGCCCATCATTCCAGGCACGATTGGAATGGGTCATACACGCTGGGCTTCCCATGGTGCGCCAACAGCAGCCAACTCCCATCCATTAAGCGACCCGGATGGACGCTTTTTTGTCGTTCATAACGGCATTATAGAAAATGATCATGCACTAAAACGCGACCTTCGAGCCAAAGGACATACTTTTAAAACCGATACTGACACCGAAGTCATCCCTCATCTCCTAGCAGAATACGATACAGGGAATTTTATAGAAACGGTGCAAAATGTCATTCCTCTTCTTAAAGGGGCTTTTGCCCTGGTCATCATGTCCGCAGCAGAACCGAACCAAATGATTGCCATTTCACAAGACAATCCGCTTATTCTCGGATTTGGCACCCATGAATTCTTTCTTTCCTCCGACATCCCGGCTCTTCTTCCTTATACAAAGGACATTTATCCGATTCGAAATGGCGAGATGGCCATTCTTTCACCGAACCAATTTCATGTTGAAACCTTTGCTGGAGAGCCGGTGATTCCGAGCACCCTAACCATTGCCATTGACCAAGAGGAAATGACGCTTCAAGATCACAAACATTTCATGCTTAAAGAAATTATGGAACAACCAAAGGCTGTAGAGCGGACACTTGAGGGACGGTTAACCGACGACCACGTCCATTTACCTGAACTAGACCCCTTTTATGAGTCCCAGATCCTCTCCACCATTAGAAAAATTGAAATCGTTGCCAGTGGGACCTCTTATCATGCGGGCATGATTGGAAAACGCGTCTTTGAATCCCTTTTAAACTTACCGATTGAAGTGTCGCTTTCCAGTGAATTTTCATCCGAACATGGCCCTCTTGATTCCAGTCATTTAGTGGTTGTACTTAGCCAATCGGGAGAAACCGCCGATACATTGTCTGCTCTAAAAGAAGCTCAGCGCTGTGGGGCTACAGCGATTGCCATTACCAATTACTCACGGCGCAACATTGCTCGAAAAGCGGATTACACCCTTTTATCTAAAGCAGGTCCGGAAATGGCGGTTCCCTCAACGAAAGCCTATACCTGTCAAATCACCATGCTTCTACTCTTAGGGCTCTCTCTGACAGACCATTTGAATGGCGCAAACAAAGTTTTAAGGGATGAACTGATTCAAGCCTTAAAGGGGTTGCCTGATGCGGTCGAAACCTCGCTCATCATGACCCAAGACGCGATCGATCAATTTGCCCAAGTCACCAATGACCAGGATCACCTTTTTTTAATTGGAAAAGGGCTTGATTATGTCTTGGCCTTGGAAGGCGCATTAAAACTTCAAGAAGTGGCTTACCTTCATGCCGATGCGTATCCGGCTGGCGAGATGAAGCATGGTACGATGGCCCTTATTACGCCCGACGTCCCTGTAATTGCCTTAGCGACTCAAGCGCATTTAAGAGAGAAAACAATTAGTAATATTCGCGAATTAAAGGCGCGTAATGCCTTTGTAGTCGGAATCACGACAGTTAACGATGACGAGGTAAGTGACGCGGTCGATGAATCCCTCTACATTCCAGAAGCACACCCCTTCCTTATGCCGATCATTGCGGCTATCCCGCTTCAACTCCTGGCTTACTATGCCGGGACTGTAAGGGGATATGATGTCGACCGGCCACGAAATTTGGCGAAAAGTTTAACAGTCGAATAAGAAAAAAGGACCCTTGAGCCTCAGCGGCTTCAAGGGTCCTTTTTTTAGAAACAATTCCCAGGTAATAATTTGAAAATTATATACTTTCTGGACGCCGAAATAATTTAGATATAATTAAGGCCTGCAGTATAAGGAAACGGCAGCGTCCATTCACGGTTGCCCTCTTCCTTTGGATCCAAAACAAGTTTAATAAATTCAGAGGGTGAGAGACGTACCCGCTCTCCATCCTTAGCCCATTCTACGTTCTCTCCGTTAACAGAAAACGAGATCGCCTCATTTTTTTCATAAAAAGGTTGGACCTGCTCGATTAATCGCGCTGGGTTGATCAGATATACAGTCCCTTGGTTTTTGTCAATAGCAGCCCTACTCTTACAAAATTGGTCTAATAAGTCTGCCTCATGCCATGGAACCGGTAGCGTAAAGTGCGTCAAACGTTCTTCGTCAATGAATGCTTGCACAAGTTCTGCCACATCTTCACTTTTACCCGCCCATTCAATCCCTAACCCATCCTGAACGTCTAACCCTTCAAAAGGAAGGCCCGCAACGAGGAACGCGCGTAGCTCTCCCTCGACTTCTAAAACCTTCACTTTATGAGTTCGGTTGAGACAACTCGCATAGGCTTCGGCTTGAATCAACATAGCCAGATCCTGTGGCAATTGCTCATAGGCAACGCTGCGGCGGTTTGCCAAGCGCGTCATCGCATGGAGGTCAGCTGGTGTCATAGCCCGGACAACATGGTTAGGTTTCGCCCCAAGGGAAGCGCTCTCAATTTCAAAAGAAATCACTTCGCCAAAATGCTGACACCCTACTCTTGTATAGAGGCTCCGATCACCGGATACTAATAATAAACTAGCCTCTGTTTGCTTTAGATCTTCTAAAATTTGATCAAGAACAGCTGCCGCATAGCCTTGTCCACGATGGTTAGGATCGGTGCACACCGACCCAATGGAATACACATTTAATCGCGCTTCTCCAACTCGTATTATGGATGGGACAAGACCAAAGAACGCAACCAATTCACCGTCTACAAATCCCCCGTAAGACTGGTGAATCAAGTCGGGAAAGAAAATACTTGGGAATGCGGCCCCCATTGATTTTTGTCGGGGGTTGCGAAAAATTGAATCAGACAACTCGTAAGCGACTTGTTCTTCCCCTTTTTTCAAACGACGGATTTCCATTTCCTTCACCTCTTCTATAGTGATCCACTTCATCAGTTCATTTTATTTGACTGTTTCCGTAAACTTTGTTGCTGTTTAACATAGGCGAAAATTGACTCGCTTTCCGCGGACAATCCGCGAGCCTCCTCGCTCGTACCTCGCTGTGGGGTCTCGACTGGCTTGCTTTCCCTCAGGAGTCTCGCCATTTTCGCTTAATTTTGTTCTAACAGCAATAAACTTTTAGAAAAGAGCCATTTTAAATCACGAACGAGGATAATAGAGCATGATCGCGACGCCTACTAAACAAAAGCTGACCCCTACCCAATCCACTAGATCTGGGGCTTTTCGGTCGATAGCCCACCCCCATAGAACAGATAAGAGGATGAACACGCCTCCATAGGCGGCATACACACGACCAAAGGTTGGGAAGCTTTGAAAGGTTGGAATAACACCATAAACGACAAGAATCAGTGCACCCAAAAGGCCAAATAAGATGGATTGACCCTCTCGGAGCCAAATCCATATTAAGTAGCCGCCCCCTATTTCAGCTAAACCAGCTAATAGAAACAAACCTACTGCTTGAAGCATGTCTAACAAATCCTTCATTCGAAAAGTTTAGAAACCTGTAAATCCGTTAAAGACATGAGCAACCAAAAATGAGGTCAAACGTGTCATCCAATTAAAATAAAGTAAAACGCCCATTGCAATCATAATGATTCCGCCTATTTGAGTGATGACATGGCTAAAGGTTCGAATCCATGTGAGTCGCCCAATAAAAAAAGCAAGAATCAGAAATGGAACCGCAAAGCCTAAGATATAGGCCGTCATATAGAACAGACCTTGTCCTGGACTTGCCACCCCCATTGCAATCACACCAGCCAGAATGGGACCCGTGCAAGGCGTCCAGCCTGCTGCAAAACCCATTCCAATTAAAACAGAACCCACGTACCCCGTTGGCCGCCGCCGGAATGTGACTTTTTTCTCTTGCATGAGGAAGCGTGGTTTCAAGAGCCCCACCACCATTAGGCCAAACAGAACAATCAGAATCGCCCCCACTTGGCGCAAAACAGTTCCGTATTGTACAAACAGATTGCTTACATATGTGGTGGACGCACCTAAAGCAAGGAAAATCACTGAGAAACCGAGTAAAAATAACAGCGCATGAGTGAGCGCCTGGGTTTCGCGCATCCCTTTTCGATCTCTTAGATCCTCGACCGATACCCCTGTTATATAAGAGAGGAAACCCGGGTAAACCGGTAACGTACAAGGAGAAACGAAAGAGAGGAGACCTGCTCCAAACGCCAATAGCCATGTGACATGTGTGGTCAACTCTCATCCCTCCTTTTCGATCTTCTAGCTTATGCTCAGTCTCTTATTTTTAAGATTACTATTTTAAAAAAAGGCTGTTTTCGTAAACTTTGTTGTTTTTTAATAAGCTCCAATAGGCTCGCTTTCCGCGGGCAATCCGTGAGCCTCCTCGGCAAAATACGCCTGCGGGGTCTCACCTGGCTTGCTATTCCCGCAGGAGTCTCGCCTATTTCCGCTTATTTTTTTATCAAATAGCAACAATCTTTTAGAAAAGAGCCTAAAAAAAAGATTGAAAGGCTAATGAAGCATTCATCTAAAAAAATTCAGCGGTTTATAGCTCCCAGTCAATAGTCACTTCATGGCCTGTTCTGGACGATTCAAAAATAGCATCCAGTACAAGATTGGTTTTCAATCCTGACAAGGCCGACGTAATAGGTTCTTTACCTTCTCGAATGCATTCAAGGAAATGCTTGCTTAAAAGAATCCGATCTTCTTCTTGATCTTCTGGGCGTTCCAACACAACATCCACAGGGCGATCAAACGTTTCGGTCACAAGCGTACAGCGGTCACCCACTAAGGATGCCCCTCCTTCAGAGCCCATCAAATGAACAAATGGTTGGTTGTCACTGGCCATATTCACGGCCCAACTAACTTCAAGTGAAAGAGTCGCACCGTTATCCATTTTTATTAAAGCTGTCGCTAGGTCTTCGACATCATATGAACCGTTCCAATTCGGTCGTCCCCAAGTTCCAATGCCTTTTTTCTTTGGACCAAACTCAGCATAGGTGGAGCCAAATACGGAAACAGGTTTCGGATTCCCCATTAAATGAAGGGCCAAATCAAGCATATGAACACCAATATCAATGAGTGGGCCGCCTCCGGATACTTCTTTTTGTGTAAACCACGTGCCCCACCCTGGAATCCCTTTACGACGCCACCAACCTGTTTTGGCATTATAAATGTCCCCCAAGGCCCCATTGTCCACTTGGCGTTTCATTTCGAGCATCTGCCATTGCCAACGCATTTGGTGGCCAACCATTACCACTTTTCCAGATTCCTGTTGGGCTCTCACAATCTCTTTTGCAGCGTCTCCGTTGATCCCCATTGGCTTTTCTAATAGAACATGCTTGCCGGCTTTAAGTGCTGCAATGGCGAGTGGTGCATGAAATTTATTTGGTACTCCTACAATCACTGCATCCACGTCTGGATCGGCAATCAAAGTCTCTGCTGAATCATGGATTTTAACAATCCCATATGTGTTGGCTGCTTTTTCAGCAAGCGGACGGTAGTCATCCGTTACAGCAACAATCGTCGCTTCCTCGCCTAATTGACTAAAAACGGACATATGTACATTTCCAATGTTACCAGCACCAATAATTCCTAAACGAATTTTCTCCTGTGACATCTTTATTTCCTCCCAGATCATAGCCTTATATTTAAAGATAGTGATTACGCCTCTAATTCTACTTGCCACTTTTTCACACGATTGAGACTGACTTTGACTTCTTCTGTTGGATCGTACGTATGAGGTTCGTGTTCAACGGTCATGGGGCCGTTATAACCAACGTCCTTTAATGCCTTCATGACTCCTTTGATCTCCACGATACCATCGCCGAGGGCGCAGCTGTCGTGAGCCCCTTCTGCCTTTATATCTTTTAGATGGACATGAACTAAGTAATCCTGTAAGTCATACACCGCCTGAACTGGATCATAGCCATGTGTCGCAAACCACCCCGTATCAATCGCTGAGCCTACCCAAGGAGCGAACGGCGCCACTTTTTCAATAACTTCTTGTGGGTTCTTTTCAGGATGGTTTTCATGTCCCACCTTTATATTATAGGTCTCCGCCAGTTCTTTTACGAGCGGTCCATTGTCAGGATGGAACCCTTGCGCAAATACCGGTGCCCCAATACTGCGAGCGGTTTCAAAAATCGTCATAGCCTCTTCTCGACTGATCCCTGGTTGGTTAAACCCAGCGGTATACGAAATGACCTTCACCTCGTACTTAGCAAGAATCGCATTGGCTGCTTCAATCATGTCCGGCGTGGCTTTAAAAGGATCTAAATGTGCGACCCACAATTCAATTTCATTAAAACCCATTTCCTTTATACCTGAAATAAGCGCTTCAAACTTGGTTGAAAAATGGGGGCCATGAAAGGCGTCAACCGTTGCTTGATGGCATTTCCCCCAGTCAAGACTATCCGTGTAATTTAATTCTTTCGCGACATAATTGGCTGTCATAAACGCAAAGGTCATCTTAACCCTCCTCATAGTTACAGAGATTCGTAAATTATGATAATCTAATTTTAACAGAAAAGCGTGCCACTTTTTCGGGAATCTGTCTCATTTTTTCATCAATCCCTTAGATCACAAGTAAGACTAGGGTAAAGGAGAGCTTACGAATGACAATTTTACCTATGTATGTTTCCGATTATCCCAATATGAATAGCCATTTCCCCTTTCATCTCACCATCAATGAGATTCAAACTTCCTTCCCATCTCATAGACATGACTTTCTAGAATGTTCCCTCGTCATCGAAGGCCAAGGGCGCGAAGTCGTCAATGGCCATTCCCATCCTATGAAAAAGGGAACCTTCACGTTTATTTCACCGTATCAAATCCATGAAATTCACGCCGAGGCGCATTCCCCGCTTAAGCTCTATAATTGTATTTTTGATTTGAGTCTTTTATTTGAGACCCATCTTACTAAAAATGGCTTAAGCACCCATTTATTAGGTGCGGAAGACCCGGTTGATTTCCCCTCTTTTATACAGCTTGATTCGAAACAGTTTGCGACATTCGAGCGTCAACTTAATGACATTTTAGTCGAATACGAAGGACATGAAGCGGTTCGAGAACTCCTTATTCGCGCCAAATTAATTGAACTCCTCGTGTGGTATATCCGTTTAGGGCAAGAAAAACGGCCTTCTGGTGGTCCCTCACTCCCCGAACGAACGGGCGTAATTTGGCAGGTGGTGCACTATATCCATACCCATTACCAAGACCCCATTTCGCTCACAAAAATGGCCAAGACCTTTAATGTCAGTGCCCCCTACTTAAGTGAGCAATTCAAACACCAAATGGGGGGAAGCTTTGTAAACTTTTTGCATGAAGTGCGCCTTCGCCATGCTTGTAGTCTTCTCGTTTCAACCGACTTAGCGATCACGACGATCTCAAACGAGGTGGGCTATAATTCCTTTAAAACCTTTTCTCGTGCCTTTCGTGAATTTAAAGGACAGACCCCTTCTGAGTATCGAACTTCAATAAAGGTTAAACTCAAAGAAACATCTAAGTAAACATTGCGAGGCTCTTTCTCCTCACCATTTTTTAGGCGGTTAATATGATAAAACTGACTACCTAATATGAGGAGCGTGCGTCCATGTATCCTAAATATCCATATTATAATAAAACGACTGAGACCAAAGAATCGATTCAATCCTTTCCGCCCCAACATCAAGGGCAGCAACCTGGTCTCGAATCGGTCATGTATCCGAAGCCAATTATGGAAGATCCTAATTATAAAGGGAGCGGAAAGTTAAAAGATAAAGTGGCGATCATTACAGGTGGGGACAGTGGAATTGGTGCTGCCACAGCGATTGCTTTTGCGAAGGAAGGTGCGAACCTCGTCATTCCTTATTACAGTGATTATGAGCAGCAAGATGCGAACCGAACCCAGGAACGGGTTGAAGAACTTGGCCAAAAATGTCTCATGATTCCTGGTGATTTGCGCGATCCAGATCATTGTACGTCGGTTGTTCAGAACGCCCTCGATACGTTTGGCGGATTAAATATTTTGGTGAATAATCATGGGGTTCAGTTTCCCCAGGATAGCCTCTTAGACATTTCCATCGAACAATGGGATGCCACATTTAAAACCAATATCTATGCCTTCTTTTATATGGCGAAAGCGGCTCTTCCTCATTTGAAAGAAGGCGATGCGATCATCAACACGGCCTCGGTCGTGGCTTACGAAGGCAATAAGCAACTTATTGATTACACGTCGACAAAAGGGGCCATTGTCGGATTTACACGGGCCCTTTCACACAATTTGGCGTCCCAAGACATTCGCGTCAATGCGGTCGCACCTGGTCCAATTTGGACACCGTTAATCCCTTCCAGTTTTTCAGCCGAAGATGTGGAGAAGTTCGGATTAGATACGCCAATGAAGCGTGCTGGACAGCCGTTTGAACTCGCTCCGGCTTATGTCTACTTAGCGTCACACGATTCTCGTTACGTCAGCGGTCAAGTGATTCATGTCAACGGCGGAACCATGGTTAGTTCTTAACCACTGTCGGGTGGCCCATTTGCCTCTGTCCCCTATTTACGTCTATCATTACTAAAAAAGCGTCTGCAGATCCCATAAGGCGCTTTTTAATTCAATGTGAATTAGGACAGCCTATAGCTGTCGAAAGACCTTTTAATAATTTACAAAAACCAATCAAATTGGAGGACCTGCCATGACTGACCTTGATCGCCTACATACCCAGACATATTGCCTCAGTGAATATGACACCTTAAAACGCGTGATCGTCTGTCAACCTCAATATATGACCATTCGCGATGTCATTAACGAAACCCAAGAACACTTTATTAAAGAAGGCATTGACGTCGGACGCGCCGTCGATCAACACACTGCTTTTATTGAGACCTTGCGTGATCATGACATTGAGGTTCATTTATTGCCTTATCATAAGAAGTATCCTGAACAGGTCTTTACCCGTGATATCGGCTTCACTCTTGGGCACACGATCGTTGTCGCCAAAATGGAAAGCGACATTCGCCAAGGTGAGGAAGACGTCCTTAAGCAGTGGCTTGAGGATGAGGAAATTTCTTATTATAACCTGCTTCACGACCGTATCGAGGGCGGCGATGTGCTCATCGATGGTGAAACCGTGTTTGTGGGGTTAAGCCACCGAACAAGTAAAAGCGCAGCTGAACTCTTGGATCAGCTGTTGCCTCAATTCAAGGTCATCCCAGTTCCTTTTAAAGAGCGATTCCTTCATCTTGATTGCATCTTTAACCCAGTGTCGCCAAATCTTGCCTTGGTTTATCCAGAAGCCTTAACAAAGGAAATGTACGGATTGCTCGCTGCCAAGTATGAATTAATTGAAGTCACTAAAGAGGAACAGTTTACATTGGGGACGAATGTCCTTTCTATTGGAAATAAAAAAATCCTGAGCCTCCCCGTTAACAAAAATATAAACCAAGCCCTTAGAACACGTGGGTTTGATGTGATTGAAGTAGACATCACCGAGATTATAAAATCTGGTGGGTCGTTCCGTTGTTGCACCCTTCCTTTACTAAGAACGCCGAGCAATTAAACGCGCCACATTAAATTAAGAAAGGCAACAAGAGCCGACCGCTCTTGTTGCCTTTTTTATTTCGCCAAAAAATCCGTTGACTGGGCTTTTTTCCATTTCTCTAGCTGATTGAGCCCCCGTCCTGATCGGAGCTGTTCTTTCGCTAATTCAACACCCTCTTCGATTGAACCCACTTGACCGAAGACATGATAACGAAGCCCAGCATTTAACACCACTTGATTATAAAAATGAGTCAAAGTGGGCTTTTTCTCACCCGCCAAAAGACTTAATATAATTTCTGTTTGCTCTTCTATTGTTAAGGGGTTTTCTGGAACGTTTTTATCTAATAAGCCGTAATCACTTGGTTTAATAATAATGGAGTCCGACGCTTCCTCTGTTAATTCATAAAAAAAACTATTGCGATGAACCGGCAAATCTTCAGATCCTTCTGCTCCTTGTACAATAAACACGTTTTCATAACTTAGCCCATGCATCAACGGGACAATTTTATTGATCGCCGTTCGATGGAATGCGCCCATCATGATGCGATTGGATTGAGCGAGATTGAGCAATTTTTCAGCTGTATTGAGGAGCGTACGAACCCCAATTTCTTTTCGAATGGCACGCATGTTAGCGAGGGGCAGACAAAACGCCTCAGTCCATGCAAAGCCCAGATTCGTCGTATCAAGTGATTGAGCGAGTTGAGTTTGGGTCGCTTCAACGTTCACCTCTAGTTGAGCTAAAATAGCCTTGATCGAGATACCATATTTTGGAGGTAGCGCCTCACTGCTATGTAGAAAAGCCGGAATTCCGTGTTCGGCAAGTAAAATAGAGGTCGGGATCGTTGCAGCAAAGGCTTTCCTACCGTTATACGGGCTTGCAAAATCCACAACTTGGGATTGTACGGACTCGGAAGTTGGCAGGGGTGTGCTGAAGGCTCGTAATTCATGGACAAAGGCCAACAGTTCGTCCGGAGTTTCCATTTTGAGTCGAAGTGCTACAAAGTAAGCCGCTATTTGAGCATCCGTCGCGTTTCCACTCAACATCTCGTGAGCTGCTTGTCTGGTTTCTTCATACGTCAAATCCTTCGATCCCCGTTTACCCCTTGCGACTTCTTTAATCCATTGCTGCATCACGCGCCGCCTCCTTTTCCCTCTCACTTCTTTGTTGTCTTAGTTTAACATAATTAGAAAAGAGAAGGGCGCTAGTCATATGCGGTTGTGTGTGAGGCGCCCACGGGCACAATCTGAGCGACCTTAGTTCCCCAAATCACCACTGACCCTCTTTTCGGGAACTAAAAAGCGACAATAGTGCCCGTAACAGAGGCCGGACTAGATTACGGGAACAACACCAGACTCTCAGTTCCCGACCAACAAAGAACATAGTTGTCCATTCTCACGCATATACGTTTAAAAAAAGAGGTCGTCCATCATTAGAGAGAAAGCCTTCTACAAAATCCCACTCCCAACTCTCATTCCTAAATCAGCCACTCTCCAAAACTTTCTCGCCTGGCCTCAGAAAGGCATGTGATCAAGATGGATTCAAAATGGGCGCATCGTCGCCACATTCTAAGATTTCTTCTCTTAGCCATTCTATTTGGAGGGGAAGCCTATTTCTACGAGCATCCTAAAGTCTCTGGCCTAAACACACTTCTACTCAACTCCATGTACAATTTTTCAGACGGGCATTATTTAACCTTCTTTTATAAAATGACGCAATTCGGTTCGACGCCAACTTACATCATCATGATCATCCTTGTGATGATCGGACTCGGATTTAATAAACATATTTTAGGGGTTGTGTTTGTCCCCTCTTCGGTCATTGGCTCCGTGCTGCTCAATTATGTTCTAAAAAACTGGTTTCAAAAACCTAGACCAGATGTCGCCCATCTCGCACATGCGACCTCCTTTAGTTATCCAAGCGGTCACTCTATGAATGCCCTCGTCTTCTTTTTCTTTTTAGCTTTTTTGTCTCATGAATTTTTCAAACATAAGGTCAGTCGTCTTATCATTTGGCTAGTGGCAGCCGTCATTGTGCTTCTGATTGGGTGCAGTCGAGTTTACTTGGGGGTTCATTATCCGTTAGATGTTTTTGGTGGTTATTTAGCTGGCGGATCCTGGGTTTCATTAGTTCTATATATCTACTGCAAACTCAACCCTTATCGGAACGTCCACTTGACTTAACTATAGATAGAAGACCTTCTCGCAAAAAAACATTTGTGGTTTTCTTATTTTTGATCTCACCTTCCCTCATCACTTATACTAAAATTAGTGAATAAAAACGGATGGAGGGCAGAACGATGGATCAATCCTTGCTTGTCTTTATCGCTGTAGCGGATCATCAGAATTTTACGCGAGCAGCAGAAGCGCTCCATATGTCCCAACCGGCAGTCAGCGCCCATATTCAGTCGCTTGAGAAAGAAGTTGGAGTGAAACTTCTCGATCGAACCAACAAATTTGTAAAATTAAATAAGGCTGGTGAAATTGTCTATCACCATGCCCAACAAATCCTAGCTATTTATACGCGAATGGGGAATTTATTAGATGATTTAAAACATACAGCAAGCGGGGCACTTGCAATTGGTTCCAGCTATACCTTTGGAGAGTACATTCTACCGCATATTATCGCCAAACTTCGGGAGTCCTACCCAATGATTCAACCTAGCATTACGATTGAAAACTCGAGCACGATTATCGATCTCATCCACCACCAACAACTGGATATCGGCATTATTGAAGGCGGTGATTTCCCATCCGATCGTGCTCGGGTCACGCCTTTTATGCAAGATAAAATGTCGATTGTCCTTTCAAGCGCCCATCCCTTAGCCAGCAAGGAGACCCTAACACCGGCTGACCTTGCAGAAGAGACTTGGATTGTCCGCGAGTCCGGATCTGGGACTCGCGAATTGCAAGATCATGCCCTGAAACAACTGGGCATTTCGCCAAAGTCACTCATGGTTTTTGGGAGCACACAAGTCATCAAGGAATCGCTTGAAGCAGGTCTTGGTATCTCTTTAATTTCCGAGACCACGATGCAGAAAGAATTGAAACTTGGTCTTTTCATACTGCCTAAGTTAGACGGATTTCCGATGACACGCTCTTTTTCTTTTGTATTGCCAAAAGGTGACTTTCAAACCAAAGCAACAGAGGTGTTTATTCAACTGCTTCAATCTATGCATGGGAAAAATGAGGAGCGCGTCTAACGGCCATTTTCAATAAACACTTTCCCTTTACACATTTGCCCAAAATTACGAATCTCAATCTGATAGCCTTTTCCATTTGGAAGATCGGTGAAATTACATTCAAAAGGATTGGTCTCATTATAAAGGCCTTTTATTTGGTAACAAGCAAAAGAAATCGGAATGACGCCCCATTTTCGTTTCACAATGGCCTATTGAATGGCAATCTTCTCATTGGATTGCCAACCTTTTATTTTGAGACTTTTATTAGTTATAGCAAATTTGGGTGAGTAATCGACATAAGAATCCACACCCAGCCCCCATAAATAGCCTTCTGTTGTGGAATACCGCTCACATTTTGACCAAATATAAAGCAAAGTGACCAATCCCGTGAGACCTGCGATCAGTAAAAGAATGGGAATACTCATATGAGACACCCCTCCATTTGAATCACTCCTACTCCCTAGTCTATGACGCCGACACTTAAGTCGGAATGGCATCTGACTAGTCCGCCATGAACAAGCTGATCATTGTGCAGCCTTATGGTCCTTTCCCACTGGCTCTTATTGAATAGAAGCCATTATTTTGGTCAACCTAAACGTGATTCTTATAAAAAGGTAGGTGGATCCTAGAGATGAATGTCCAACGTGCAAAGGAAATTTCAGAAGCACCCGTTATGGCAAACGTGACCTTTAACGGAGAGCGCGTCTACATACAAAATGTCGACGATGAACAAGGTCTGGCTCGCATTTACCCACTTGACAATCCACATGATGAAAAACAAGTGGCCCTTGATGATCTCATTGAGCAATGAAAAAAGAGGCTGACACACAAAGGTCGGCCTCTTCTAATTTTCTATTTAATGGTTTCCGCCCCTAAGAGCAAACACCCTATGATCCCCGCTTGATCTTCTAGTCCTGGACTGACAATATACGCCTCTAAGTCTGGTGTGGTCACATAACCGTTCATTAATTTCTTAAAGGATTCTCTTATTAACGGAAACAGTTGCGTCTGTTTCATAACGCCACCGCCCAAGATAATTTTTTCCGGACGGAGCACTAATGTATAATCCACAAGAGCCTGGGCCAGATAATAGGCTTCTAGTTCCCAAACTTTCTGGTCTTCGGCTAACTCATGACCTTTTTTCCCATAACGCGCTTCAATGGCTGGGCCTGCCGCAAGCCCTTCTAAACAATTCCCATGATACGGACATTTCCCTGCATAATGGTCATCCGGATGTTGGCGGACAAGCACATGCCCCATCTCGGTATGACCAAATCCTTCTACAATTTCACCGTTTAGAATCGCACCGCCACCAATACCTGTTCCGACAGTCAAATAAAGGCAACTCTTACTGTCCTTGGCTCGTCCTTTTCGATATTCTCCATAGGCCGCAGCGTTAACGTCCGTCGTCCAAGCAAACGGGAGGTTCGGATAATGCATTTTCATTTCCCCTAAGAAATCAAACTGATTCCAACCCGTTTTTGGTGTCGAGGTAATATATCCGTATGTGTCAGACCCCTTAGTCACATCGATCGGACCAAACGTGCCGATCCCCACCGACTTTAATTCATATTGATCAAAAAAAGCAAATACTTTTTCTAAGGTCTCCTCAGGTACTGTCGTTGGGATACTAACTTTTTCGAGGATCTCAAATTGATCATTACTAATGGCACAAATGAATTTGGTCCCACCCGCTTCAATGCCTCCGTAATACATCTCATCCGCTCCAAACTATACATAAATTTCGTTAAAATATACGCTTATACTGCCAATAAGTCTACCATAATTGGCTGAAGAGTTCACGTTTACTTAATATGCTTCAGAAATCCATTTCTAACGACCCAAGATGGTCCGACCTAATGAAGCAATGCACCAAAAACGCAATGCGCGTGACCAATTCACTTACTAACTCAGGATGGACACAATCAAGATACGAGGGGATTTTCGATAAGGCTAATCAAAAAATAAAAAAACACCCACTCACCAGTACCCCCTCACCAATCACCCTATCCCTTTCGTCAACAGTCAATCATTATGGGCCGTTATAATTTCTTGACAAGCTATACGCAAACTTATACGATTACAAATATGCTTGGGGCTGGTTGCGTAGCTGGTGCTTGCCTAGGTCTTCAAAACCTCTTGGGGGGCGCGTGCCGTCCTCGGTCGGTTCGATTCCGATGCAGTCCCGCCAATATAAGGATTTTTCGAGGTCGGGTATGGAATGTCCCACTAGGTCTCATACTCAAAAATGAGGATGACTGCCTAAGGAGCTATTTGCAAGACCTCGTGATATAATGCTTGTCTTTAGCCTTCTATAAAACGAGGTCTTTTTGCACCTTCCATAGTCATATTTCTCATACTATTAACTGAGTCAAGTGCATTTTGAAAAATAAGATCGAACAGATGACTGGTTACCATGCCCTTACTCAAACCGTTTCGAACATGCAAGCCCCTCAAAAAGCTGATGAAAGAGAGGGAATACATAACCACTTGAATGAAATTAAAGGAAACAAGGAGTGCTTTCATCCTCGTCATACTCTTTTCCTTCTACACCATTTTTCCATCCCTAACCTTTATCTTTTAGATGAGGTGATTTAATCATGAAAAAATGGATGAAAAAAATGTCATTTATGCTATTAATGAGTATCGTTCTGATTAACCTAAGGGTTCCTCCTGTTTTTGCTAATACTAATCAAAACCAAACCACACCTATTACACCTAATCTCAGTAACGCGCCTTACCAAATGGTAAATGGCTACAAAACTTTCCACTTAACAGCCGAGCCGGTGACAAGAGAAGTTTCTAAAGGAATATTTATGAAAGCATGGGGCTATAACGGCACGACGCCAGGGCCAACCATTGTTGTCCGAAATGGCGATAAGGTCAGCATTCAAGTGACCCACCATCTTCAGGTTCCGACTTCCGTTCATTGGCACGGACTCATCATTCCAAATAAGATGGATGGTGTTCCGAATCTAGAACCTTCTCCAGTTATTCAGCCAGGCCAATCCTTTACCTACCACTTTACTGTTCATCAAGTCGGAACGTTTATGTATCACTCTCACTATAACGGGAGCAAACAGGAAATGATGGGTTTAGAGGGCATGTTTATCTCATTACCGAAGAATGGGGATCGTGTTGATGGCATCCAGGTCCAAGATGACTATACACTTATGACACAAGAATTTGAGCTTCTGACACCAAACCAAACTTCAAACAATGCCCAAAACCAAAACCCTACTAATAAGACCCAGCCTTATAATAACAACACAAACAACCCAGAAATACCGGTTAATCCATCACAGAACAGTCAAACTTTCCTCTTACAAAAACCATTTCAAGCCAGTTTTCCAAACTCACTAGTCCGCTCTTTAAAACCGATCAATTGGTGTATGTTTAACCAAAATCCATCTTCACAACAAAATAATTCTTCTAATTCTTTCAATGCCAATCCAAACAATCCTTCAAACCCATCTCTTTCTTCGGCTTCTGGAAATCAGAGTTCACAACCGTTCGGAGCAGGTCAAGTTCCTCCCGGCCAGTATGTGGTCAATGCGAAAGCCATGCAGTGGAATATGTTCACATTTAACGGCAAACAATTCCCCGCAACAGCCCCCATGATTATTAACCAAGGGGACTGGGTAAGCCTCGTCTTTCTCAGAACTTATCCAGATTGGATTTGACTGTTTTTATTTACTTTGACTTCCCATCATTGCATTCATCATGCTCCGACCCGGGGTTTGATTCGATCCTAGACTAGCGTTTTGTTGACCAGTTGAATTAACAGGTGAAAGTGTAGAGGATGGCGTTGTCGCTTGTTGCCCAGTACTTGGAATGAACGCCAAAACAAGATAGGCCAACAGCCCAAAGATTACCACGCCTATCGTTGAATAAATAATCAATCGAATCCATTTTTTCATTTCAGAAAGCCTCCATATAAAAGAATTGGATTCTTTACACTACAAATTTTAAGGTATACCTATGGAAAACCTATTGAGAAGGAAAAACAATTTTGTCAAAACAAAAAAACGCCTCGTTTGCTTAAAACGGGGCGGCTAACTTTGACATACCTATTAAAATTTCGTGAATCCCCAATGTTCTTGTAGGATCTCTGCTAAATGACTCGTGCGTTCAATCTTGATCCAATTAGTTAGATCAATCTAAGATTAGACTTCGTGCAATTCAAGTTTTTCACGAATCACAATGGCTGAGTTGACTGATTGGGCCATGGCACAGTTTTTCATGGCCAGTTCAAGTGACTTCGTAATTTTCGTTTCTTCAAGATTCTCCCCATACACATGGTAGGTAAAATCCATTTGTTCAATTACACTCACTTGTTCTTCACTTCTCTTAACTTCACACGTTATTTCTATATTTTTATAGGGGATTCTTTTTTTCTCTAGAACTTTTTTAAATAGGTTACCTGAACATCCGGCGATTGAAGCCACCATTAATTGGACGGGACGAAACCCAAAATCCGTTTGTGGCGAGATCGATAACGCCCCATATTCAAAGGCACTTGTAAAACCATTCTCCTTCAACGTAAACTTCATTCTTGTAGACTCCCTCACATTAAATTCAGACGCAATCTCTTCCTACTTAAATTATATAACATAAAAGGTGAGGGGTATAATCCCTCACCTAGATTTCAGCACTCCAACCCGTAAAGCGTTTCTTTAGCGGTCGGATCAAAGTAAACTCGAAAATAAGCGCTAAAAGACCAATTGTTATGATTCCAACTAACACTAATGAAGAATTCCCAACCTCTCCACTTGAAGATATCAACCATCCAAGCCCGGAGTTTCCTCCAATCATTTCAGCAGCCACTAGAGAGCGCCAGGCAATCCCAAATCCAATAATTAATCCATTAATAGCGGATGGAAGAATGGATGGAAAATACACAAATCGTATGAGTTGTATCTTACTTGCTCCCAAAGATTGCGCGACTCTAAGGTATGAGATTTTTACCTGCTCCATTCCATGCATCACACTCACTAAAATGGGAAAAAAAGAGGCAATAATAATGACGGCAATCATTGGGGCATTCCCCAGTTGTAATAAGAGAATAAGAAGGGGTGCCCACGCCATAGGAGGCGTAGCTTGAAAAAACGACACCATTGGGCTTAAAAACAGACGGAAAGGAACAGATAGCCCAGCTAAAGTTCCAATAATAAAAGCTCCAATAGAAGCCAAAATAAACCCACAGAATAACCGATACAGACTGATCCCAATATGATGATAATAACTAGCTGTACAAAGTTGTTTAATTAATTCTTTGAAAACAGGAATGGGACCCGGAAAGATCAATTCACTATACCCACGCGAAAATAAGTACCAAACTAACAGAACAAACGGTATTGACAGTAACTTCCAACCTATTTTTTTCATTTACCACTTACCGCTTGCAAATAACTTGTGTCAAAGAGTTTTTTCACCTCAAATGGGCGACTAATCAGCTTGAGCTTATAATCTGCATCGGCAATTTTTTGATAAAACATATAATCTTTATTTGTAATGGTTGCATCAAAGGATTGTCGGTCAAGTGCTTTTTCAATAATGTCTTTGGCCGTCCACGTTTTATTTCCCTGTTTAATCGTTGGCAAATTAAAATTTTGGGCTAAGAGTTCACTCGCTTGTGCTTTATTATTGTTTATAAACTGAATTGCCGCGATATGTCCTTTTAAAAACTTTTTAACCTCATCAGGATGATCCTTTAAGAACGAATCACTCGCGATCACAATGATTGCGGGATCAGGAAGTTCTTTTACAACCTTTACTCCCTGAAGCTCCGCCATTGTTAAGTAAGGTTCACCCGCAACCGCACCATCAATGGTTCCTTGTTTAGTCGCTTGAACCATATTTGGCATTTTCATCTGAACGAGAGAGACATCCTTCTCTGTAAGGTTGGTTTCTGGAAGAAGAAACCCTCTCATTAATAGATCCACACCACTTCCTGTTACAGCTGTCCCTAGCTTTTTCCCTTTGATATCAGTTGCCTTTTGGATTCCAGATTTAGGACCCGCAATCAATCCAAACTTCCCGTTATCGACTTTAGCAATTGCCTTAACTTTAGCCCCTCTCGAAGCCCAGTTCACACCTGCTGGGACACCCGCATAAGCAATGTCTACTTTCCCAGAGGCCAGTGCTTTATATAGGTCAGGCCCATTACCAAAGGAAAAATACTGACTCTTTAATCCCTGTTTCTCCATAAGCCCCTTCTGTTGGGCAATAATCGCTGGAGCCATAGATAAAAGGTTAACATAGCCAATTTTAATGTCCTGACTTGCTTTTTTTGAATTAGAATGGGTCGATTGGTTGCCTTGCTTAGTTGTTCCACAAGCCGTCAAAACTAGAACGATACTTAAAATAAAACTGATCCACACTGCCCATTTTTTCATTTTTTAAATTTCCTCCGATATTTGTATTGAACTGAAGCAACTGAAATCTTAAATTTGGTAATGATCGACTCCGTTTTGATGCATATGACCACTTTTGAGCGCATCCATTAGCATCTTTTTATAATGGTTAAAGAGGCTGGATACACGCATTTCGCTTTCTCTTGGACGCCGCAGTTCAATGGAGATCGGTTTGTCTAAAAATCCCCCTTGATGCTTCATCGCTAAAACCCGATCAGATAAATAGATTGCCTCATCAATACTATGCGTAATTAAAATAATGGTCATTTCTGTTTCCCGTTGAATGCGAAGGAGTTCATCATGCAACTCCTCTCGTGTTTGAGCATCAAGTGCACTGAATGGTTCATCCATTAATAAGATTTTGGGACGCGTAACAATGGCTCTGGCAATCGCGACCCGTTGCTTCATCCCACCAGATAAATCCGACACCTTTGCCGATTCATGTTTTTGCAAACCTACAATTTTCAGGATTTCACGACTCTTCTCTTGTTGGTCTCTTTTGGACATCCCTTGAATTTTCAATCCTAAAGAAACATTTTCAATAACGTTAAGCCAAGGAAATAGAGACAAATCCTGAAAAACAACGGCTCGGTCAGGGCCTGGCGCTTTAATTGGCGTTTCGTTTAAAAAGATTTTGCCGCTCGTAGGAATCAAAAAACCCGCAATGAGATTTAGTAACGAACTTTTTCCACATCCACTTGGACCAATAACGGAAATAAACTCCCCCTGCTTGACTTCAAAAGAGACATTTTTAAAAATTGGTGAGTTTTTATTATAAGATAAAGTTAAATCATCAATCTTAAGAAGAGGAGACATGACTTCCCTCTCGTTTTTTTGCATGCGCACCACCTGAATTCCGACTAATATTATATGTTTAATTATAGTTTAATTGTTTCCAAGTGATTCGTCAATCTCACTCATTTAAGAAAAGGCATCTACAAATTAAAGAGGAATTTTAAAAATTAAGTAGGATAAATAAATAAGTGAATGTTACACAGTCCATATTCTCATCATTTTTTACAACCTAAAAAAATCACTTCTCTAGGAGAAAAGTGATTACGAAATTTAATATCTAGAATTACTCTGGATGTTCCTAACGTGATCGAATAACGGGTCAACTCAAGGTCAGACTCTCTCCAGGTTTCAATATTTGAACCGAGACCTGTTTTGCGTTGGCCGCCGCATGCAAACGAACCAAAGCCGCTTCTGTCTCCCTATAATGGGGTGGAGAATGAAAGGAGGCATAATGAATTGGAACCAAGTTATGAGCCGATAAGACCTTTGCTGCCGAAACAGCCTGTTCTGGAAGAAGGCAAATCGGTTCCCCACTAGGCTCAAGGTCTGGATCTTCAATAATAGCTCCATTAATTGGCAGGAAGGCGACATCAAAAGGGCCGTACTGTTTGGACATACGCCACCAATACCCATGCCAGAGGGTATCGCCGCTATGGAGCACCGTGTGTGTGCCATCTTTAATAATCCAAGAGACTTGGTTGTCACCCAAACCATCAACAGAATAAGAGGCGGTCAGTTCAAAGTCCCCCACCGTGACAGAATCCCCTAATCCCAGTTCGATTAGATTGAGTTGTTTAGAGATATCCGGTTCAACAATGGAATGCTCCGGAATATAGACCGGGACATCCTTCCTAATAAATTCGAGAATGGCTTGAGGATCAAAGTGATCGGAATGGGTATGCGTAATCAACACAGCTTTCACAGATTCAAGTTCCGTTAATGGGTAAAATGCTGTTCTCGGTTCTCCAAAAAAACCAGTATTGACGTTATATATAGGGTCTATGACAATCGAAGTCGTTTTGGTCTGCAGGATCACACCTGACCAAGGTAACCGTTTAATGAAC
Organism: uncultured Sporolactobacillaceae bacterium; assembly: GCA_963829575.1. Classification (GTDB taxonomy): domain Bacteria; phylum Bacillota; class Bacilli; order Bacillales; family Sporolactobacillaceae; genus KACC-23026. Next base: position 122,334 of record CAWHJF010000001.1, read on the forward strand.
ATAAGGAATCGCCTTCTTTGGTATCGATTTTTAGAATTCTGTGTACAGCCTGATCTCACGGTAAAAAAGACCTCACCCACCTCGCACCTATAACTAGATTCGAAACTGGCTTCGACAATCCAGATTTCGCTCATTCGCTTCCTTTATTCTTTGATTCAAAGACAATTCCCCAAGCGTCTCCTCACGTTTTCGTATGGAGACCATGAACGTAAAAGCGAGGATATTCAATTTTATCATCGGAACAGGTCCTTTCTTGCCTTATTTTTTATAACCACCCAATTTAAACCAGATCTTGCAACTTGGAAACTAACAATCTATTTTCAATGAGACCCAAGAATCGGAGCGCTTCCCGTTCACTGATCGTTTGGTCCTCATCATAGAGATGCTTTGAGAACTTAACGATTCCACTACGATTGCCTAACCGGTCCATTTGGTTTTTCATTAATTGAGAGTTACATAAGACCGCCACTTTTTGAACAAATGGCATGAGCCATAACTGCAAGTCTTCCCAAACGGCCGTCACCTCAGGAGAAAATACAAAAATACGACCCTCTAACAACATATAACGGTTGTCCACGAGTAACTTGATCTCTCCTTTTTTTAAAAGAAGGGCCATGCTTTTAATTTGTTGTGAGATCTGTTTGACGTCCGATTCACTGAGCGGACCGGTAATTCGCCATGCAATGACATTATTCATAACATCTACATCATAAATAAAGCGTTGTTTAAGCGGCTTTCTTTGTTCCCTTCTCATAAGAACCGCTCTCGGCGAAAACTGGTCCTCCTCAAACAAATAAGACAAATCGACATCAAGCGCATTCGCTAACTTCCCTATATTAATTAAGGAAACATTCTTTTCTCCCCGTTCAATTGCCCCGACATATGAGCGATCGAGTTCAGCAAGAGTGGCAAGCGACTCTTGAGTCATCCCAACCTTCAATCTCAACTCCTTAATTCTTCTACCGAAATCCAGTCGTATATCCATGCATTCAGATCCCCTCGTTCCTTCTATGGTTATTATAGACCGCCATGTTGAACGTGTTCTACGGACTATGAGACTCATTTTCCAAAAAAGATTTTGAATCTCAAAAAACGGAATTACAAAAAGGCCTTATCAACTTGATAAGGCCTTTTTCAACTAATACGGTATTACATAAGAAAACACTTAGAGCAGCTAGTCCATTTTTAGCTCACAAACGTCGCTTACTGTTTGGACTAACTGGTCGATCTCACCCGGAAGAATGGTACGGAAATCGAGTCGAATTTGGTCCTTTGCCACTCGAACGATAACCGGAGGCGTACTTTCTCGAAAAGCGCGTTCGACTTGGTGGACAGACTGGTTTGTAAAGGTAAAAGCAACAGATTTTGTAGGGATTGAAAGACCGGGGAGTGTGCCACCACCCACTTCTGAAACGTCATCCGTGATCTCAACTTCCACGTCCACCCTGCTCGTTTGAAGCTTATGTACAAATTCTTTCGCTTTGTCTTCTATGTCCGATAGAGGCAGAAGGATTTCCCTCAGTGTTGGAATTTGCTCTTTCGCTTGATCTGGAAGTAAATAGAGACGGAGTGTGGCTTCAAGTGCTGCAAGGGTCATTTTGTCGACTCTCAACACCCGAGCCAACTGATTTTTCTTTAATCTTTGGATCCATTCCTTTTTCCCGGCAATGATACCCGCCTGAGGTCCACCCAATAATTTGTCCCCGCTAAAAGACACCACATCAATCCCTGTGGCAATCACGTCTTGAATGAGCGGTTCATCACCGATCCCGTTTTTTCCCAAATCCATTAACACACCACTTCCAAGATCCTCATAAACCGGAACGTTGTGTGTGGTCCCAAGTCTGACGAGTTCTGCGGTCGAAACAGATTCCGTAAATCCGATCATTCGAAAATTGCTAGGGTGAACCTTCATTAAGAGGGCGGTGTCCTCATGGATCGCCCGTTCATAGTCAAAGAGATGGGTCTTATTGCTTGTCCCCACTTCTTTTAAAAACGCTCCGCTTTCAGCCATGATTTCGGACACACGAAATGACCCGCCTATTTCCACAAGTTGGCCTCTGGAAACCACCACTTCTTTCTTATCAGCCATTTCTCTTAAAATCAAATAGACAGCTGCCGCATTATTATTCACAACCATCGCACTCTCAGCTCCAGTTAATCGACAAACAAGCGCTTCAATATGGCTGTGACGGGAGCCACGCTTTCCCGCTTCAATATCATATTCCAAATTGGAATATCCTGAAGCGACCTCAACGACGTGCTTTATGGCAGACTCCCCAAGCACCGCGCGGCCAAGATTGGTATGCAAAACGATCCCAGTTCCATTGATGACCTTTTGGAGCTTTGGGGACAACCAATCCACTAGCGTAGTTTTTACTTCATCAGTCAATAGATCAAGGACAGGTCGGTCGCTAATGTCGCGCTGCCCCTTTAAAATGTCCTCGCGCCATTTAATTGTGATGTGCTGTGCACAGGCCACGAGTAAGTCATGGGGTGCTTGCCAGTTTGCTGCAAAAGCCTGAATTTCCGGGTGTTTAACTAACTGATGGATGCTCGGAATGGCCCTTAATTGGTTTTGAAAATTTGGACCTTTGGCCACTTTTCCTACCCCCCTTTTATGATTTTTTAAGCAAAAAAAGGCTGTCCAAAAAATAAGGATCCGCCCCCATCAAAACAACCACATTAAATCTTGGCTTTTCTGACAAAAACCAGTTATGGTGTCTAGAGCACGGGGGCAGACCCTTTTTAGTCAGCCTCTAAATTCTTACGAGCGGTTTATTTTACAAAGATTTGACTTGGGTGTTCCTGAACCGCTGTGCCAATCCAAGTGGCATCCACAACGCCTGCTTTTTTAAGAGCTTCCACCGCGTCGTTCGCTTGGGCTTCTGGCACTGCGATGAGCAGGCCGCCAGATGTAACGGCATCACAGAGAATCCACTGAGTCCGTTCATCAATGGCCTCTGCATATTGAATATCGTCTTTTAGCCAGCGATGATTGGCCTTGGTCCCACCAGGAACAAAATCGGCTTCGACAAGTTCCTTCGTGCCTTCCAAAACAGGTACTTTGTCAAAATAAATCTCAAGGCCAACACGAGCGCCAGCCGCCATTTCTTTCGCGTGACCAAGCAAGCCAAAGCCGGTCACATCTGTACACGCATGGACATCAAAATTCTGCAACACTTCGGCAGCTGTTTTGTTCAGCGTCGCCATCACTTGGATCACGCGCTCCAACTGCGCATCCGTCAGCCCATCCTTCTTGATCGCAGTGGTTTGAATTCCCACTCCAATCGGTTTAGTTAGGATTAAGGCATCGCCTGGCTTCGCCCCACTGTTTGCCCATACCTTGTCCGGATGAACGACACCCGTTACCGATAGACCAAATTTAGGTTCATTATCATCAATAGAGTGCCCGCCAACAAGAACGGCGCCAGCCTCTTGAACTTTGTCGCTTGCTCCTCTTAAAATATCAGCTAAAACAGACATATCAAGGACGTTCACAGGAAAGCCTACAATATTCATCACAGTAAGCGGTTTTCCGCCCATGGCATAGACATCGCTTAATGAGTTCGCTGCAGCAATTTGCCCGAACATATAGGGGTCATCGACAATTGGTGTAAAATAATCGACCGTTTGGATTAAGGCAGTGTCCTCTGAAATCTTGTAAACACCCGCATCATCTGACGTATCAAGACCGACTAACAAATTGGGATCTGGTACACTTTTAGGTAAATGACGCAAAACTTGCGCCAGGTCTTCTGGACCAATTTTGCATCCTCAGCCACCTTTACTTGAGAGATGCGTCAGCTTGATTTTATCTCGATCTGTCATGTCTGTTTTCACCCCCTAATCTTATATCTACTTAATTTTACTGTGTTTTAATAGGGAATTCCAATTTGAGGAATGTTCACTGCCATTAGTTGATTTTGGGACATATGCTTGGAGGGATTTTGGGGGTGGTTGGTTCCCGTAACGCGCCTCAAATCTTGTTACGGGCCTACCAATGCTCCCCAATGAGACCACAATCCATAAGTCCCATTCAACCACTATTAGCCTTTCAAAGCCGCTCCCCCTAAACTTCTTTCAGCCACTTTCTTTGATCCCCATCTCTTTCCGTCACCTTTAATTCGTCAAGCCTCTCTAAAAATAAAACAAGATTCTTGCGCGACACATCTAAACTCGCTTTAGCTTCTTTAATACCAAAGGCTTTACCTTCTGTGCCTTTATACAAATTCTGAACGAGTTCCTCAAAAACCTCTGAATGAATCATATGCGTCTCATCAAGCTCAAGCGCAAAGCCATTTTGCAGAACATAATGCTTCCACTCAGCATGTAGCTCTTTAGGAACCTGTTCAGTGATCAGATAGTCTTCCCACACCGTTGGGCTCAACCCATCTTTCTTCAGGTGCTCTAGCGCCCGCTCCATACGCATTTTCCATTGTTTTGGGAAATTCGGCTCAAACTCCCCCCACGCAAGATAGTGCTGATGGCTTTTCACCAGGCCATGTTCGATTTCATAATCCACTAGCCACTCGACCAATTTTTTAGGAAAACGACCCTCTAACATCTGCAGACATTCCGCTTTGTTCATTCCGTAGCGCATTGGAAACTGGTCATGATAGCGGTGCAAAGCTTCTTGTATTTGATCATTGGCCTGCCTCATCGTATCTATTGAGGTGTACAACCCCTCACCGACTTCCACCACTTGATTCCGATCTTTTAAACGATTCAAAAGGGAACCGAAGTCCGCTTCCGTTAAACCAGATAAATTCAGCAAATCATGTTGCGTCATTAAGGACTGCGCATCTAACATTTCTATTAGTCGCTCTTCTGGCGTACCTTCTGCTTTTTGCTTCAATTTTTGTACCGTTCCTTCGCCATACCGATACCTTCGTCCCATAGGATCAATCACCCAGCCGCCACCAAGTGTCTCAACTGGTGAAGGCCTTCGGATCACAAAACGATCGCCTCGGAGTACAATCACCGGTTCATCTAAACGAATCTGACAAAATACCTCATCGCCAAGACCGGCTTCCTTTCGATCAAAAAAGAGGATCTTCCCCATAACTTCTGCCGTTCCCGAATGAAACTTTACCGGGGCACGTTGCTTTAATGGGTACTCGAGATCTTGAACCAAATTGAGAGCAACATCAAGCGTTATCGTGGGTTTAAAATCGGAAGAACTTGAAACGAGAACATCCCCACGTTTGATGTCCTCTTTAGCGATCCCGCTCAGATTGATGGCAGCCCGTTGCCCGGCATAGGCCCGCTCCCTCTGTTCACTATGCACTTGAAGTTCTCGTGCTTTGGCCGTTAACCCTTTTGGAAGAATGAACAAACGTTCTCCCGATTCCACCATCCCGCCATACACGACACCGCGTACAATCGTTCCATGACCTTGTATCGTAAAAACTTGGTCAATCGGCAAACGAAACACACCCGTCGCTTTTCGTTCTGGAACCTCATTTAAAGCTTTTTGTATCACGACTTTGAGCGTTTCAAGACCTGTCCCTGTCACACTATCCACACGAACAAGGGGGCATTGCTCGAAAATGGTGCCTTCCACCGCCATGCGAATATCGTCTTCTACTAAATCAAGAAAATCGGCTTCGACATGATCCATTTTTGTAATGGCAATCACGCCATGGGTGATCCCCAAAAAGGAGAGAATCTCAAGATGCTCTCGCGTTTGCGGCATCACTCCTTCATCTGCGGCAATCACCACCACAACGAGATCAATGCCTGCCACACCAGCAATCATTTGCCGAATGAATTTTTCGTGACCTGGCACGTCCACAATCGACACGTCATAATCCCCTAATGGGAACTTCGCAAATCCGAGCTCGATGGAAATATTCCGTTCTTTTTCCTCTTTTAGGCGATCTGTATCAATACCAGTTAACGCCTTGGTCAGGGTGGTCTTCCCATGATCAATGTGACCTGCCATCCCAATCGTGTAATACCGAGAGGCCATCCAAACACCTTCTCTCAACCTTAAACTTTTCCACGTCTTTCAATCAGTACGCGTTTACTTTGTTACTATTATAAGGGCTAGTAAAAAAATAAAGCTAACAAATCGTTTTTTTAAAACGGAATCCGGTTACATTAGATAAGTATGGAGCGTTGCGTTTCTAATTAAACGCAAGCCCATTAAAAAAAGAGGCGACTTAGGATGATCGTCAGACACCCTCGTATTGAGGGATCTGAATCTCCTTTGTAGTCAGCCTCTTTTCTGGTTCTATTTATCTGTAATCGTCGTCCAGGTTTGCTCAAATTCGACACGGTCCTTAAGCGTTTGCGAAATGGGACAATTTCGGTCAAACATTTTTTAACGCCCGTTCCGGTTGTGGCTCCTCTTTGGCATTGCGGACCCCACGCCTACTTTTCTTAGTCTAGCCTTTAATTAACTCTACTAGGGCTTCATAAGATTGGGCGCCCATAACCCCTCGGTTTCCCGAGATAAAACAAGGAATGCCCGTAATCCCAATGGCTTGTGCCTCTTGGATATCCCTTAAAACAGCCGGCTCATACTCCCGAGTCTCAAGCGCCTTCCGGAATTCCTGTCCATCTAACCCAAGGGACTCGGCAATTCGCACCAACGTATCGATGTCATTAATGGCTTTTTCTTGTTGAAAATGCGCCTTAAACACCGCTTCATGGTAGTCATTGGAAAGACCGTGCGCCTCCGCAAACTTCGCTCCTTCTAATGCATGACGCGAATGCTTACTGCGGTCATTCCATTTCATTTCAATCCCATACTGTTTCGACATCGCTTCCACACCTGCGCGCGCACGAGCCATATATTCTGGAGAATGCTCTGGCAAGTCTACACCTTCAGGACGGAGTTCAAACGCCTTCCATTAAACTTAATAATAGGGTTAGACTTAATAATTTATGAAATTCATCAAATATTAACAAATAACGTTTATAAAATTAAGTTAATACGTTCTATGCCCTTTGGGAAGTTAAGGATCCTGGGAAGGTGGTGTTGTCTATATTCTTATGAGAGTCTTTAATTAGAATTAATCTAAAACTCTCTTTAAAATTGTTATTCAATCTTGTTTTAAACTCGTCAAATGATCCATCTTCTGGAGATTAGGGTGAAGGAATGACTGATTTACTGATTGCAACTATTTTTTAAGGATTTTTGGGAGGGATTTTAATGAATAAAGTTAAACAGCATTTAACTATTTTACAAATGAATGACACCCACGCTTACTTAGAGCTTCATCCTGAAATGTTCCTCGAAGGTGGACAAGATCAATATCGGAATTCCGGAGGCTTCGCTCGTATTTCCACAATTTTTAAAGAGCTCCGAAGTCAGAATCCAACAGGGGTACTAGCTTTAGATAACGGTGATACTTTCCATGGTACATATCCTGCCGTAGTAACAAGGGGGACAGCGCTTATCCCCATTATGAACGCGTTAGCTTTGGACGGCATGACTGCACACTGGGAATTTGCATACGGTCCGGCCGAATTTGAAAAAATCACCTCTTTGTTAAATTATCCAATGCTTGCGATTAATTGCTACAGAAAAGGGACAAATGAACGCGTCTTTCCTTCGCACACAATCGTTAACCGCGCTGGACTTAAGATTGGAGTCATTGGAATCGCTGAGCATATAGTGGACAAGACAATGCCCTCCCACTTTTCTGAGGGAATCTATTTCACTCTAGGTAATGAAGAGTTGCCAGCCCTAATTGATGAGTTACGTATGGTGGAGAAAGTAGATTTGATTGTTGTCCTTTCACACTTAGGTTTTCCGCAAGAAACGAAACTCGCCACTGAAGTAAATGGGATTGATGTCCTTCTAAGTGCTCACACCCATAATCGATTGTTTAAGCCTGTTATCGTAAATGATACAATTTTAATCCAATCGGGATGTCACGGTTCCTTTATTGGCAGATTAGACTTGGAAGTGGTTCAAGGGCGGATCAGGGATTTCCACCATGAATTAATTGAAGTATCGGAAAACATCAAACCTGATCCTGAAGTCCAAGGACTCGTGAATCACGCCCTAAAACCTTACCGAGAAACCTTAGATACTGTAATTGGGCAAACAGATACAGCATTAAATCGTTATTCCCAACTGGAAACAACAATGGACAATTTACTCCTTCAAGCTCTGTTGGAAACTTCCGATGCTGAACTTGCCTTTTCAAACGGATGGCGGTATGGTGCACCAGTGATCCCTGGGCCGATTACAATGAATGATGTGTGGAACATCATTCCGACAAACCCACCCGTTTCGACAGTCGAAATCACTGGTGCCGAACTCCTTGACATGTTGGAGGAAAACCTTGAGAATACATTTTCCAGCAACCCTTATATGCAAATGGGAGGCTATGTAAAGCGTTGCCTTGGGATAAAGATGTTCATTAAGGTAGAAAATCCTAAGGGGATGCGTATTCAAGACCTATTTATAGGCATTCAACGTGTGGACAAGAATAGTAGTTATCTTGCATGCTTTGTGACAACACAAGGCGTCCCAAAGAAGTACGGTACTAACCGCCGCAATCTCGATATCCGAGCCATCGACGCATTAAAGCACTATATTGAGAAAGAAGGCACAGTTTCTTCCGAATTGCGAGGAACCATACAGCTAGTCTAATACTTAATATAAAACTCTAAATCCTTTTAACTAAATGCCATTCTTCACCTAAGAGTCTCCAATAAAAAGCAATATGTAAAATAATGAAGCAGAAGCATGCTAAGGAAACAACGGCTGTAAATTCATATTTGAGCTTGTTCTATTGATTCTGAACAGCCTAGACCAATTGCGAAAAAAGCAAGAGGGTGAAACCGCTTATGGTTTCACCCTCTTAATTCAATAACCTTTTTATATTACAGCCTATAAAGGCATTTTTATAGACTTACCAACGATCTGGACTTATCAAAAAATTCCGGAGTACTCTCTAAACTAAGGTAATACGCCACTACGTTCTTTTTGTGATATTTAAAAACATCTACTCGGTCCTCTTTAATGTACAAAAGGAACTTAATTGGCTTTTTCCCCTTTACATGATTAATAACGATTGGCGTGCTATTAGGTTTTATTGGTAGAACATCGTATTTCTTTAAAAATACCGCATGGTTAAAATAGTCAACGATTTGAAGCTTATCGTCGCCCTCCAAGGGTACACCCTCTTGACTGATCATCACCGTATCTCCACTGAGTTTTGGGTGCAACGTATCGATTTTACTCACATACCAGTCCACGACAAAACTTGGAGGAGAGGCGATGAGTGTTTTAATAATCGTAATAAGACTGATCGAAAGGATCAAAGCCCAAGTGGAATTATGAAACAACATTTAACCATCTCCATACAAAATAATAATCCTTATTTCATATTTAGATTATCATATAGAAGGCAATTTGTTTTTGTACATTAAGTGAAAAATTTAACCGTAACCTGTCAATCCTACATTTTTTCGCCTTAAAGAGTTCACAAAATACAAACTAAACCGGACCATGATTTAAGATAAATAAAATGTAATAATTTCAGCCTTATAAAATCCCGCTCCATACTTTAATAGCTGTTAATATAATTAACACGACTAATATCCCTTTTAGTACTTTGGCATTCATTTTCTGACCAAGTTTGGCACCAATTGGCGAGGCAATGATACTTGCTACGACAATAATTAAAGAAGGCAAGAAGAGAATTTGATGAGAGACTAATTTTCCAAAAGTCGAGCCAATGGAAGAAATGAACGTGACAGCAAGAGACGTTGCAATTGTCACGCGTAATGGAATCTTTAAAACCGATAACATAATCGGTACAAGAAGAAAAGCACCTCCTGCACCTACAATACCCGCACTGATTCCAACCAAGAAGGAGAGACTAACGGCCCAAAACCGATTAAAGGAGAGCGGTTGGTCAGGATCCACCACTTCTTTTCTTTTCACAAACATAAGAATCACGGCAAACAAGGCAAGAATGCCATATACAAAGTTTACAGCTGAACCTGGTACCCATTTGGAGCCAAAGCCACCGATCAAGCTTCCCGCTAAAATGCTAACCCCCATATAGATAATGAGACTGCGGTTTAAATAATTACTTTTTCGATACGCAAATATACCGCTTAAAGTAGAGAAAAAGACTTGAACAGCCACAATACCCGCAACGTGATGGGGGGTTAATACCGCCACCCCTAATAAAGGTGGAATATAAAGGAGCATCGGGTAGTTGATGATTGCCCCCCCAACACCTAACATTCCTGAAAGAAAAGAACCAATAAATCCTAAAATAAACAACACGATAATAAAAGAAACTGAGATCATTCCGTATCCTCCTTTCAGACGTTCCTTTATAAAAGAGAGACTGCTCAAAAAGTAAGGGTCAGACCCCTCAAAACACCATATAGATTCTGGGTACGGCGTTACAGCGAGGGAGTCAAACCCTTTTGAGTCAGCCTCCAATATGGTTTTATGCTTTTTTAATCCAAAATTTAAGGACATCTCCATCTTCTGTTTGATCAAGAAGTTCATGTCCTCCTGAACGTGACCAAGCTGCTAAGTCATTCTTCGCACCTTTGTCTGTGGCATGAATTTCAAGCACCTGACCGGATTCGAGTGTGTCCATAGCTTTCTTTGTTCGAACAATTGGCATTGGGCAAGCAAGCCCTTTTGCATCTAGTACTTGATCTGCTTGTAAACTCATGTCCGTTTCCCCCTTTTATTTCTATATCTAAATGTTAGTTATTAATGAACGGCACAACGGTTTGGGCCAATTTCCATCTCGCGTTGTTCTTCGTCTGATGCGTCTAATTTTCCCATGTTCATTTGACGGATTTCTTGATAGCTATTGGGTTGAGGTGGTAAATTTTCCGTGACCATACGTCGGAACTCACCTTGGTCTTGAACTTGAAGACCCGCGTTTTCTTTGTATAAATCACCGAGTTTCGCCATCACCGCTCCCTTTTTGTCCATTTCACTGATCTTCGCAAAGTGAGCTGGAAGAACGATGAGATCCTCAGAAAGATCCTTATAGCGTTTATAAAGGGTTTCGCGAAGATCACTTACCCAATCCTCAGCTTTACCCGCTAAGTCAGGGCGACCGATCGATTCTACAAAAAGAATATCGCCTGTTAATAAATACTTGTGATCCACAATAAAGGACGTACTTCCGATCGTGTGACCTGGCGAATAGAGCGCTTGAACATTAATTTCCGTTTGACCGACCGTAATGGTGGTACCATCAACAAGCGGCTCATACTTAAATGTAACGTCCTCTGCATCCTTTGGTGGAAGGTAATAGGTTGCGTTTGCTGCTTCGGCAAGTGCCCGACCACCCGAAATATGATCCGCATGCAAGTGGGTATCTAAGGTGTATTTAATCGCCAAATTGTGGGCTTCCGCAAAGTTTTGATAGGCATCAATCGTACGTGCTGTATCAATCACGGCAGCTTCACCGTCAGACTCGACCAAGTAAGACAAACAGCCTTTTCCAAGACGAACAAATTGGTAGAGTTTACCGCCACCATTTAAATCTGCAACTTTTACTGGCTCCAAGTATTCACTCCAAGCCTTCATACCGCCTTCAAGGCTATAAACTTGATCAAACCCGGCTTCAACAAGCTGTTCACCGACGAATTCAGAAGAACCACCTTTTGCACAAACGGCTAGAATTGGTTCGCCCTTCGGTAATCGGCCCACAACCTCTTCAACCCCATCAAGCAGGTTGAAGTATGGCTCATTAATGACTTCAATGCTTTTTCCTTCAATTTTCCAATCATCAAATTCATCTGTATTTCGAACATCAAAAATGAATAAACGTTCTTGGTTAATCACTTTTTTAGCTAATTCTTCTGCTGTCATGTGTTTAACGGTCACTTGGCGAAACCTCCTTGTTCATTAAAAGGATAATGTAATGTTGGCATCCTTCGCATATTCGATAAATGTTGCGGCACCGCCTACTTCAATACCTTCAATAAATTGATCTTGATCGAGTTTCATAACGTCCATGGTCATTTGACAACCGATTAATTTGATTCCAAGTTCTTGGGCCATTTCAATTAACTCTTCAACAGAAGGGACATTGGTTTCTTTAAAGCCTTGGATGAAATGCTCTCTGCCTTCTGGGACTGCAAGGTTTTTATGAGCCTCTTTATGAATCAGGTTTAGCCCTTCAAATGTGAAGAAAATACCTACTTCTGCGTCAGATGCTGCCGCCGCTGTTGCTACGTTAAATACCTTATAAGCGTCAAATAATCCACCATTTGCTGCAATAATCGCTACTTTTGTCATGTTCAATTCCTCCAATTATTTGTTTTTAATTTTTTTATTATTTTTCTACAGGGCCTTCCCAAGAAGACATTCCTGGATTCACGTTGGTTACTTTAGAAAATCCTTTTTGAGCAAGCGTTTGAGCGGCCAAGTCACTTCGGTTACCCGACCGACAAATAACATAAAGATCATCGTTTTTTTCTAATTCTTCGAAGCGTGCTTCAAGCTCACCTAAAGGGATATGTTTCGCACCAGGGATGTGACCAAATGCAAATTCCGCAGATTCTCGAACATCCAAAATCGTGATCTTCTCATCTCCATCAATCTTCGCTTGGAGAGTTTCCAAGTCAACCACATGTGGGTGTTTCGTTTCTTCTTTCTCTTCTTCTGGTGTGGATTTACGAAGATAGTGCTTTAAAACGCCCTCTTCTTCCACGGTTCCAATATATTGGTGACCTGTACTTCTAGCCCAAGCTTGAATATCAGCTGTCGAGCCTTTATCGGTTGCTTGAACTTCCATGACTTGACCAGGCTCTAACTCACCAATCGCCTTTTTGGTTCGGACAATTGGCATTGGGCAAGCAAGACCTTTAGCATCTAAAACTTTATTCACTTCTATTGCCAACATAATCACCTCAAAAATTAATAGTATTCACTAAGAAAGGGCTGTAAAAAAGTTCTATTTATATTTAGCTTCCCAGGCCATCATTCCGCCCACCATATTTTTCACCTTAATACCTTTACTATCCAAAAACTCACAGGCTTTTCCACTTCGGCCACCTGATCGGCAAACCATGACATGTTCTACATTGGGGTCGAATTCTTGAAGACGCTCCTCAATTTGACCAAGCGGAATATGTTTTGCACCTGGTATCATGCCATTTGCCACTTCTTCATCTTCCCGCACATCGATAATACTTAATTTTTTACCTTTTTCGATCTCTTCATGAAGTTCTTCAGGCAATATTTGTTTAATCATTACTAACGATCTCCTTTCATAATGTGCCCCATCAATAGACACTAATTCACATTATTATTTACCTGCATGGGTATCTATATTCCTAAAAAATAAAATACCGTAGCAGGTATGTTAAAGACCACAAAATATATATCATAATACCCCAACGGGTATTAATTTAACATTTTTATTTCGTTATGTCAACGACTTTTAACTAAAAGGTTTACGGCGTCTTCAATGACGTTTTCCGTTTCTTTTCCGTTAATGAGTTGTGCTCGGACGCAGGCTTCTAAATTAGAACTCACAACAACCGCTATTGTTTTATCAAGCGCATTCCGAATGGCAGCCATTTGTGTCACAAGATCCTTACATTCTTTTTCTTCTTCCATCATTCGAAGAATCCCACGAACTTGGCCTTCAATACGTTTTACTCTATTTTTAATTTGATTATCATATTGCACATTTTCAACCTCCCACGCCATATCTTATACCCCATAAGGTATTTTGTCAACGAGTGAATGCTCTCATATAATCTTTTATTGAATTCGCCATACGCCACGACTAAAAGTGGGCTGTCGCCTCTATTATTGGAGGTGACAGCCCTGGCTATTCGTTATTACGATTGCTTTTACAATTAAAAACCCGTGAAACCAGCAAAAAGGTGAGTGGAAAGGAATGACGTTAACTTTGTCAACCAATTATTAAATAGAAATATACCCATTACAATCATGATGACTCCGCCAATTTTGGTCATAACAAAACTAAAACGTTTAAGGTCCTTTAACAATCCAGTGAATAATCCCAAAATGAGAAAGGGAACAGCAAACCCAAATATATAGGCCACCATATAAAGGAAGCCTTGACCCGGGTGACTAACTCCCATGGCAATAACCCCTGCTAATATAGGTCCCGTGCAAGGTGTCCAACCTGCTGCAAATCCAATCCCGATCAAAAAAGATCCTATAAAACCTGAAGGACGCCTCTGAAAGGAGAGATGCTTGTCTTTCAAGAGAAAACTTGGTTTTAATAGCCCTATTACCATTAAGCCAAAAAAGACCATTAAAATGGCACCTAATTTCCTCAAGATCCCACTATATTGAAAAAATAGCGATCCAATTAGAGTTGTTGAAAACCCAAGAGCTATAAAGATTAGAGAAAATCCGAGTAAAAAAAGTACCGTATGAGTTAAAGCTTGCCGATTGATCATTCCCTTTTCCTTTTGAATCTCTTTGGTTGACACTCCTGTAATATATGAAAGAAAACCAGGATATAGTGGAAGTGTACAAGGAGAGATAAAAGATAAAAATCCTGCACCAAAAGCAAAGAATACATTTATAGTTGGATTCATTTTACATTCTCCTTTTTCCAATTGATGGTCGATCTGTAGTCGACCTTTAAATCTAATTTTAGAAATCTCGGGCTAATGGGATACAAAACCAGAATGTGTGTGTTCCATCGTTGGTTTCGGCTCCAGCTTCACCACCATGACGCTCTACAATTTCTCGCACAATAGATAGTCCAAGACCATTCCCCCCAGATTGTCTACTCCGAGAATGATCCACTCTGTAAAACCGTTCAAAAAGCCATTTAACATGACCATCAGGAATTCTTTCCCCTGAATTAGTTATAGAGAATTTATAATCCGTTTTTCTCGTTTCTCCTTTAATAAAAATATCTGTTTGGTTAAATGAATACCGTATAGCATTATCTATAAGATTAAAAAAGACTTGTTTTAATCCAAATTCAAGTCCCCTAACGATTGCATCGTCCAAATCCAAAAAATAGTGTAATTCTTTTTTTTGAAACTCTAAATCAAAAAGGAGTAATGTTTCGTTAACCAGCCCTTTAATGTCAATCCATTCATCGAGTTCTTGAACCACATTCAGATCCCACTCTTTTAATTTTTGAATTTGATTGACAAGGTAAGTCATTCTTTCAAGTTCTTTCATTAATTCCTGAAAAAGCAATGTATCAGGTTCAATGATGCCTTTACTTAGCCCTTCCATAAATCCTATTAAATTCGCAAGCGGGGTACGTAACTCATGAGAGAGATCCGATACCATCTTATTTCTAACTTGTTCATTTTGGTTGAGCTTTTCAATGAGTATATTAAAATGACTGGCTAGTCGCCCAATTTCATCCTCATAACGATTTTGTATTTTTTGAGGACGTCTGCCCTCTGCGAGCGTTTTCGTTCGTTCTACTAGGTCATTTAATGGACGTGTTAACCGCTTTGCAAGATAAATATAAAATATGAAAGAAATTACAAGACTAATTCCTATAAATAGGATCAAAAAATGTTGTAAAGTCTGACTAAAATAGACCTGTTGTCCCTTTTTAAGTCCATCCAATTGATTAACTAGATAGCAAGCGTAGGATTTAGTCAAATAAGAGGACGCTAAACTCGCAAAGAGCAAAACAAAAAAATGAATCACCACAATTTTTATTAAGAACCGAGATTTAAAAGCATTTATATACGTTTTCATTTTAGTTAACAAATCGGTAACCCATGCCCCTTACCGTTATGACCCTGCAAGGATTAGTAGGATCACTTTCTATTTTTCTCCTTAACTTTTTGACATGAACGTCAAATTTATAAACGTTCTTTGTTAATATTTGATGAACTTCCCTAAATTCAGTCTGAATTTGTTCAAGTTTATAGGGAGAGGTTCTTTGTGAAAATATGGATATGACTATTGAAATCCCGGTTAATTCAAATGTGAAGAAGGACACCAAATGTAATAATCTTTGGTGTCCTCATGACTCATTTTAATTGTTCTCTTTTCAGCCCTCACTAAAAATGAATAAATAGATCCGATGAAGCAGCCTCATTAAGAATCCACTTTATTGAGACTTGATCGGCTTGATATAAGCGTTCAACCTGATCATTCGTATCTAGGTCTGCAACATAAAAGCGAACGCCTGCATCTCTTGCATGTTCAATTAACTCCGAGATTGAGGGCGCATTAAACTCTGTTAAAGCATTTGAAAGGTATTCAATCCCATTTGAAGGAGTGGGTATATACTTTTTATCGAGTATGTTAATGCCTCTCCTTGTTAAAGCCAATATAACGTTAGCACCAGAGTTTGCGGCACCTACTGCAATATTTAAAGGGGGGTATACAGACTCTAGTTTATCATTCGAAGCTAACACAACCACTTTTTTTGTCATAATACAACACGCCCCTTTCAGTAACTTAATACTGCATCAGCCTGGTAAGCTCGTTCTAAAAAGGTGACAACACCCGCTAGCTCTGCTCCATCTACAAGCTCTAACCCATCAGCAATTAGAACATTCATCTGACATCCGTATAAGGAAACGCCCACTTGTAAAGCAGAATCAATTAAGGAGGTGAGATCGGTTGCATGTGTTCTTGACAGACACTTCAGATAGCGTTTATCTAGTACACGTGCTCCATCAAGATCGAAAAAAATCGATACCTTGTCTTTTTCCTGGATTCTCCTCAAAGCTTCCTTAAGAACATAGGGAACATTTGAACTCAATGATACAAAATAAACAAACGTTTTATTTGCCATGTAAATCCCCTCTCTCTTACGTGGGAGCATTCATTTTTTTACATCTCTTCTAGGCCATTAATGGTTTAACACTCTCATCACTGCATCCGGGTCAAAGCCTAAAACCCATTGCCCATTAATTTCGGTTTGAGGGACACCCATTTGTCCCGTTGTAGCAACTAATTTCCTTGCTGCAATAGGGTCATTTTGTACATTCACTTCTTTAAATGGAACGCCTTGGTTTGCCAAAAAGCTTTTCATCATTTCACAATAGGGACAAGTGGATGTTGAATAGACCGTAACCTGATTAGTCATCTTTATAATCCTCTCCTTGTTTCTTTCTTATTCTTTTGAAGCCCAATCCTGTTCTAAATTTGATCGAGCTTTAAGCCTATTTTATATCTCTATATTATAATACCCTATAGGGTATGTCAACGAGGGCGTCTTCCATAGTTCATACTGAATAAACGCTAGACAATTCAGCTTACATTATTTAATATATACCTATGGGGGTATAAATGTGACGAAAACTAATAATAATGCAACACCCATCATTGAGAGCATCAAAAAGGGGGCTCCTCAAGAGGAGGATCGCCAAACATTATCTCTTTATAGACGTATACTTGACTCGATTCCCGACGCCATTGTGGTCCATAAAAATGGGGTCATACAATTTGCCAACCATGGCGCCGTTGAATTAATGGCCCTACCAAAGACTATTAATCCCCTTGGCAAAGACATATGGTCTTTTTTTCATCCAAACACATTAGAATCTGTAAAAACTGCTTTTGACAAACTCACATCTTCAGGTCAGATTGGTGATTCCATTCCTGCATCTGAACATACTATTGTTCGATATGATGGAAGCTTCTTTACTGGGGAAATTCGCAGTATTCTTATAGAGGATCGTGATTCTCCAGTCATTATGAGTTTAACGCGAGATGTGTCAAACGAAATTGAATTAAAAAAAGAATTAAAATATAATGCTTATCATGATGCTTTAACCGGCCTACCAAACCGCAGATATTTCATTGAGAACTTAGATGAATTACTACTGGATAACCAATCTAGTAAAGACCAGCAACATGCCGTACTCATCATCGATATGGATCGCTTTAAGAATATAAATGATAGTTATGGGCATGACTTCGGGGATGATGCACTCAACAAGATGGGATTACGGCTAAAATCCATAATTCCAGAGAACTGTTTCCTTTCCCGAATAGGTGGGGATGAATTTGCAATTATTTGTTCCAATGTCGCCAAGCTAGATGATGTTTTACTATTTGCAGAACAATTCTTAGCCCTATTCACAACACCATTTATCGTTCGAGGAAGTGAATTTATTATGACTCCCAGCATCGGAGTCGCTCTCTATCCCCAATGTGGCACGAACATCGACGCACTAGTTAAACATGCTGATCTAGCGATGTATTCAGCCAAACGAAAAGGGGGCAATAAAATTGAGGTTTATCACCCCGAAGAAAGTAATGCCATTGAAGAACGATTAAATATCGAGCATGGGATCCGATTTGGTTTGGAAAAAGGTGAATTCGAACTTTTCTATCAGCCTAAAGTCAACTTAAAGTCGAGTGAATTACACTCATTAGAGGCCTTAATTCGGTGGCAACCTCCTAATAATGAAGGGATACCACCGGGTAAATTCATCCCAATAGCAGAAGAAAGTGGACTCATAGCGTCATTAGGGGAGTGGGTATTACGGGAAGCTTGTTACCAAAATAAACAATGGCAAAATCAAGGGTTCCCTCCCCATGTCATTTCCGTCAATGTCTCTCCTAAACAGTTCCAATTAGTGGACATGCAGAAAACCATAAAAACTGTGCTAGAGGAAACCGGGTTGTCCTCAGAATGGTTAGAAATTGAAATTACCGAAGGCCTCTTAATTGATAACTCTACGGAAATTGCGAAAACCCTAAAGGGGATTCGGGAAATGGGTGTGAAAATAGCGATTGATGATTTTGGAACAGGCTACTCATCACTCAATTATTTAAGGTTATTCAAACCTAATCTACTCAAGATTGACCAATCCTTTGTTTCAAATATGCTGACCGACCACGGGCACATGTCCATTGTTTCTGCTGTGATTCAATTAGCCCATAGCTTAGATATGGATGTTGTCGCAGAAGGTGTCGAAACAGACCAGCAATCTAAACGATTGCAAACCGAAGGGTGTCAGATTGCCCAAGGATTTTTATTTTCTCATCCGTTACCTGCTGATCAATTTGAACAAAAATGGCTAGCTATGCAATCAATCACGTGTTAAACTTCCACACCCATCAATCCAATTGTAAAGAGGACATCTTTTTTGATGTTCCTCCTTTTCGGTTTATTTAGCCAAATTGGAGCCTGAATAATTTAGGATTACATTAAATTTTTTTATTCAAGTTACCTCTTACTTTCCCTCTAACTCTTAATTTCATCAAAACAATCATTAAAGTTCCCAATGACAGGCACACGCTCACTGTGAAAGCAAAGGAGATCCCTTTCGTATAGCTATCCCCATTCAATTTCTTGCCCACTTCTAATAAAAGAATGGCGAGTGAAGCACCCGTTACCCTGCCAAAGTTTCGACCTGTCGCAATGAGACTCCCTACCACTCCTGTATTCTCTTTGGGTACACTACTAAGGATTGAGACATTATTAGGAGATGAGAAGAGACTAAATCCAATTCCAAACAAAATAAGCGCTAAGATCAGCCCTAAATCTGTCGTTTGAACAGAAAACAACGTCATCTTTATGAGAGAAATACTAATTAATGTCATCCCAACAATTGTTGGTAAAAATGGACCCCATTTATCCGTTAACCACCCACTTACTGGGGAGAAAACAAACATGGCTAAGGCTTGCGCGGTCATAATTAAACCCATATGAGCAACCTGAATGTTTAAGACATTATGCATAAATAAAGGCACATCTAGGCTTGGAATCATAAATAGTAAATACACCATGAATAAACTAGCCATACCAATTGAGAAATCAGGCGTTCTAAAAAAAGAAAATTGTATTAAAGGATGTGGGTGCTTACTCTCCCATCTGAAAAAAACCAACCAGAAAATTAACGCCAAACTAATCAATAAGATGCCTAGCCACGAAAGCCAGCCCATTACATTTCCATTGGACAAATAGTAAAGCATGGTGGTCATAGCTATAAAAAATAGTCCGCCACCGATCCAATCAAGTCTCTCTTGCTTTGTTTTATTAGATGTGAGTGATGGCAAAAAAATGAAGACTCCTATAATAGAGATAATACCCAGTGGAATATTAATTATAAAAATAGATCGCCAACCAAATGCATCAATCAAAAGCCCGCCAATAGAAGGACCTGCAATCGTTCCAGCAGCCACAATACTTCCAATCATCCCTAAAGCCCTTCCTCTTTTGCTTTCAGGAAAAATATGCGTGATCATCGACATCACGTTTCCCATAACAAAAGCACTACCAAAGGCCTGAATACCACGGAAAATAATTAATTCTTGAATATTTAAAGAGATTGCACATAACAAAGACCCTGTAACAAACAAGAGAACCCCTAATAAAAATATTTTTTTACGGCTCAACTGATCTGAGAGCTTTCCCACTAAAGGTAAAACACCTGTAGAAACAAGTAAATAAATAATAATGGTCCATTGTACAACATTTGACCCCGCTCTAAACTTTTCTTGTAATACGGGTAAAGCTATATTGAGTACACTACTATCAATATTGATCATAAGAGTCCCAATTGTTACACAGCCAAATAGCAACCATAGATACCACGAGGCTTTTTCTGCTCGTTCGCGTATAGGAGAAGCCCACATCTATTTAGTTCATCCCCTCATATTTTTGAATGAAAAAAGTGAGCATGTCTAATCTACCCGTTATATCTTCATACCATCTTTTTAACTCTTGCTTTCCGCTTTCGGTAATGGTGTATAGTCTTTTGGGTCGGGTTTCACCGTCTGTTAACCATTCAGAAGAAATCGCACCGCCTTTCTCCAAATCCCTTAAGGCCCGATAAACCCCCCCTGAGTCAATTTTAATGACTTGTGGTGCAATGGATTCAAGTTGACGGATCAATTCATTTCCATACATTTTTTTCTCATTTAAAAATAACAGTAAAAAAGCTGGAAGATGGCGAGTCTGTTTTCTACTCATTTATTTTTTCCTTTCATAAACGATGGTCTTAGTTTCAAAAAGGACCGCTAATGCGCGGCCCCCTTTTGTCATTTTGTGGATCCAAAAGCAGTCATTCTTTGTGTGACTTGTTCAACCGCTTCTTTTGGCAATGGGACTTCTTTGGAGATTTGTCTGGCTTTAATCACAACTTCCGCTGCTTCATCTAATGTAGCGAGGAAATGAGCGGTTTGCAATGGATTCTCATGAAAAGCCAATACCCCATGATTTGCCAATAAAACAGCATTTGAGGCTTCACCACTTTTAACCAATCCCAAAATATTATTTACCGACTGCTCTGACCCTCTTGGTGCCCATGCCGCAACTGGTATTGGCTGAGTGACCCCAAAACGCAACAACGGTTCATAAGCAAGTGGGATTGACTCATTAGCAACTGCAAATGCGGTTGCATTTGGAGCATGTGTATGAATAACGGCACCAATTGAATGCTTTTCTCGATAAACGCCTGTATGCATAGCGATAACTTCAGCATTAGTCGCATTGATCTCTCCATCTTCAACCGTTCCATCAAGGTTAATCACCACAAAGTCATCTTGACTTAAGTGACGAATATCGCCACCTTTGGTCATCACCATGCGTTGTTCATCTAATTTAGCAGACAAATTCGCATGGTATCCTCGGAACATTAAACCAGAGGTTAATAAATCTTGCGAAGCCTGAATAAGTTGTTCTTTTACTTGATCTATACTTTTTTCCATTAGTTACTTCCTCCTTTTATATGTTATTAACACTATACTGTTAATAACACTATTAAAACAAATGAATTGCTCAAATCTTATCCTTCCTAACTTTGTGGTTTCCGATTCATATACGATAATCCCTTGAAGAGGCCCACATTACCGCGGTGTGATAAACATCACATTATTGAAGACGGGAATTCATATATAATAAACCTCGTGATAACCAATATACCCTATTGGGTATTTTTAAAATTTTATATGCCTAATGGGCATATTATTTGGAGGGGTTACGACATGTTAACATCTATTACAACTGAAGAATTGAACGATTTTATTATTAAAGAACAATCCCTGTTTTTATTTGATGTCCGGAATGAATCCGACTTTAAGGATTGGAAGATCGAAGGGCACACGATTGAGTATTTAAATATCCCCTACTTTGATTTAATGGATGGTGTGGAATCCGTATTAGACAGACTACCAACAGATAAAAAAGTTGTGGTTGTCTGTGCAAAAGAAGGCTCGTCCCAAATGGTCGCCGAAATGTTAAGTGAGAAGGGGTTAGAGGTCTCATACTTACTAGGAGGAATGAAGAGCTGGAGTGACTACTTATTTCCAGTAAAGGTTTATACGGATGATCGCATGACCGTCCACCAATTTATTCGTGTTGGAAAAGGGTGTTTGTCTTATGTCATTACCTCTGGTTCTGAGGCCTTAATTGTAGACCCATCTCGTTTTGTTAATCAATATATTGATTTTGTGGCCAAACAAAACGCGACCATTACACACATTGTAGACTCTCATTTGCATGCTGACCATATCTCAGGCGGGCGAGAATTAGCTGAACGAACGGGTGCTACCTACTATCTTATGAAATCTGAAGGGGCTATATTTGAATTTGAAGCCTTTGAAAATCATGACGTCATTGAATTCTCTAACGTGAAATTAGAGGTCTTGGCTGTCAAGACACCTGGACACACTCCTGGTAGTGTCTCATTTTTTGTGAATCATAAGTTACTTTTTTCTGGGGATACCATTTTTGTGACAGGGCTCGGCCGACCAGATTTAGGTGGAAAAGCCCGCGAGTGGGCAGCCGATCTTTATAACACCGTTTACAATAAGGTGTCCCAAATTGCAGATGATGTCATTGTTTTACCAGGACATTATGCCAATTTCCATGAGGAGGTCAACCCCCAAGGATTTATCGGAAATACCCTCGGAACGATTCGTCAAATGAATGACATCATGACTGGTCAAACACAAGATTATTTTGTAGAGCATGTCGCTGCTTCAGCTTCCAGTGACACACCGCCTAACTTTGAAGATGTGGTCGCCATTAATCGTGGAATAAAGACCGTTAGCATTGAAGAGAAACAGGAGTTAGAAATT
Organism: uncultured Sporolactobacillaceae bacterium; assembly: GCA_963829575.1. Lineage (GTDB taxonomy): Bacteria > Bacillota > Bacilli > Bacillales > Sporolactobacillaceae > KACC-23026. Next base: position 145,303 of record CAWHJF010000001.1, read on the forward strand.
GGACCGAATCGTTGTGCCGTTCACCATACGCACTAATACTATTTAAAAACCAATAAACCAACAAATGTTAACAAAATCCCCTACAATTTGCTGTAGGGGATTTTCATTCTTGTTAGTGAACTTCTTTTACCCAACGACCATAGCCGCCCTTTAGGTTAATGACATTTTTTATTCCCTTAGACTGAAGAAGACTGACTGCAATCGCAGAACGTCCACCACCTTGGCAATTTACAATAAGTGGTTGATCTGTTGGGACTTCGTCTAGGCGTTCAAGAAGCGTGCCCAGCATAATGTGCTTCGCGCCTTCAATATGACCGTCATTCCATTCACTTAGGTTTCTCACATCCACAACATTAACTTTGTTAGCTTTTATCTCCTTTAACGCATCAGATGGTGTGATTTCATTATAACTCTCATTTTTCAAATCTGTATGCAGCGCTGTATCGAGATCCATATACCCTTTTACATCATCAATACCAATAGAATGTAGAGCTGTCATCACGTCTTCTAACTGTTCCTTACTTGTAAGAAGGTATAACGGACGACTATAGTCAACAATCCACCCCGCCCAATTCGTAAAGGATTTATTGAAAGGAATGTTAAAGGTACCTTCTAAGTGGTCGGCAGCAAATTGGTTCGCTGCTCTTAAATCAAGGACTTGACTTTGTTCATCATGAATCAATTCTTCAAGCTCTGAACCTTCCGTTAGTTCGAAAGGTACCTCGAGATCCTCGAGATAAGGAAGGCCTGTTTTATTGACTCGTTTCATGACGGCAAAATAGGTTGGGGGTTCGGGCTGACCATCTAGTAAAGCATTAATAAATTCTTTTTCATCTTCAATTTTAAAAGCCCAGCTAAACAATTTTTCATAGCCCAGGGTTGAAGAAGGAATCGCACCTAGCGCTTTACCACACGCACTACCCGCACCATGTGCAGGCCAAATTTGTAGGAAATCAGGAAGTTGTTTAAAACGATTAATTGAGTTAAACATATCCTTTGCACCTGCTTCAGAAGTCCCCACTTGCCCCGCCGCTTTTTCAAGAAGATCCGGTCGGCCAACATCACCAACAAACACAAAATCTCCAGTAAAGGCACCCATTGGCTTGTCCGCTCCGCCACCTATATCAGTCAGGATTAAGGAAATGCTTTCTGGTGTATGACCTGGTGTATGCAACACATCAAACTTAATATTCCCTATATTGAATGAATCACCATCTTTAAGAAGTTGGACTTCAAATCCCTCTAAATTTTGATAGGTCCAGCCTTCTCCACCTTCATCAGAAAGATACAATTTTGCACCCAAACGCCCTAATTCTCGTGCACCAGAAACAAAATCAGCATGGATATGGGATTCCGTTGCAGCAACAATGTTCAAGCCTTCTTTTTTAGCCACTTCAAGATATTTGGTAATGTCTCGTGATGGATCGACGACAATTGCTTCACCCGTTCTTTGACAACCTACCATATAGGATGCATGAGCTAGTTTATCATCATAAAAGTATCTTAATAACATTAATTAATCGCCTCTACTTTCAATTTGATTTATTATATACTCTAAATAGGTGTGCTCTCAAACTTATAACATAAGATTGAAAAGATGGTGATAGGAGCCATTCTTTTTCAACTTTTAAAAGACCGGTTTAGGCACCCCACTCATAAAAAGGCATTCTATTTATTGATTCATACCCCAAGCCATCATACCGCCTCTTATATTATAGATATTCTCGAAACCGGCTTGGCTCAATTGTTTACATGCCCTCGAACTACGCCCACCACTTTGACAGATGACATAGATGGGGGTTTCTTTTTCTAGTTTCTGCATGTTCGTTGCTAAATTTTGTAATGGAATATTTTTAAATTGTCGAATGTGTCCTGCCTTATATTCACCCTTGGTACGGACATCAATAAACTGCTTACCGTTTGTACGATTTAGTTCCTCTTTTAACTGGTTTGGTGAGATCGATTTTACTTTTGAGTTCTTAAATAGGAATGAAAATAAACCCATTTTCCAACCTCCTTATACCCTGTATAGGTATTACATTAGTTATTGTATACCCTATAGGGTATTTTTGCAACTGTTAACTATTATTTATTTTCAACCGACTTCTGCAACCCGTACATTCTTAAATTTTTGTTTGTGATCGTTTTTCGCTTGTTCTTTTATTTTGGAACATCGTGTTAGTCATTATTTTTTAAACTGATCCAGACAGAATTACAAAATAAAAAGACCATATCGCGTTTTAATTATATGGTCACATGATATCCATTTAATTTTCTTCAGGGAAAGGAACAACTAAGCAAACACTATCATGATCAATGCGCATTTACAACATTCAGGCATTTGTATATCTTCCATTCCTTATATCTTCATCTCTCTCTTTTGATTATTGTTAAATGACTTTAATGAAAAATTGGAGGGCGTGGTGATACTAGAGATCCAATGGATGTAAACCTCTGGGGTGTAATGGCACTCGGAACAAATGGAACACACCCCTACTACGAAGGTATCACGTATGATGTGATGTCTCACATCCACTACAACATTTACTCCTAAACGACTGTGTGCAGCAATTGACTCATACATGGCATGATACAAGGTAACAATCAACGGCTCTAAATCAGGACGTTCTCCCCCAGGTCTTAGTCCAATTCCTGGTTGATCGCGTTGAGGGGTCGTCTTCATAAAAGTATCAACCCCTAAATTTATCCACACTCCATTAAAAGTATTCTGGACAATCGTCGCAATACTTGATTTCCCTGACCGAGGAGTTCCATTTAGAATCACACTGTTACCCGGTTTATTAGTTTTTGGCACTAGACTTCCTCTTCCAATCTTAAATGTATTCATTCTAATAAAATTAAACGCTCTACTTACTGAATTTTACTGTTAATGAAACAACGTAACATTCTATGTTTTTGACATGGAATTATTTTAACTCCTCTTTCGTGACGGGTTTCCAATCATAGATTTTTCAATACGTTCTGATTTAGGTGCCATGTACCCCATCTTGATCGCGTTTCTTCTTCAACAAAAACTTCTATTTGTTCAAGAAGAAAAGGGATATTCTAATTAATGAATACCCCTATAATCTAAGAAATATTTTTATTTTAGTTATGGTTATCATTTTAAGTTAAAAATGCCTTTTCCCGTTTCCATATTGATTGGCAGCGATGAATGTTCATGTAATATTATCCAATAATTTTTTTCCTTTTTTAATCCAAATGTAAACCTATTTGTCATCTGACGCAGTTTCTCTCCAGAACCATTGTAAGCTGTGTAAGATACATTACTATGTATGAAGGCAAGCTCGGTGGTTTCTTCCACAACTAAATCATTAAACTCTACTTTGAGTTGCACACCTTCCTCTTTTAAACCGTTAAACCAGCCATTCACGGCTTCCTTCCACTTCGAAACACCTTTACACTCCCAATCTCCCCAACAATCATATATTTGAATGTCAGTTGCGTATGCTGATACAAACTTCTCAACATCTTTCTCATAAACGGCAGACTTATAATTTTCTATAACGTCCTGAACTTTTGTAAATCTAGCAATCATAATCTAATCTCCTTATTTTAATTACTCTTTTTTCAACTAACGGTTCACTCATTAAGGAACGGCGACAGCTTGTTCAACAATTTACACGTTAGTTCAATTTCATTAGTCTTTTCACTCTGGATTTTTCTTAGAGTTAAGTATTTCAATAATCTTTGCAATTCCAATTAGTAAACCACCTTGAAACAACGAACAAAGAAATGTAAAGAAAAGAATGACATTAAATATAGGGTGTAATTGTGGTGGTTGCATACTATTAAAAAAATTAATAATAACACCGATAATGCCAATTACCATAATCCCAATGCCTAATCTAAAAATAAACTTAGATGTTCCCATTATACCCTCCCCTTCTATATAGGTAGTATGGCAATCCAACTTATATTTTGATTGGTCTTTCCAGTATGGTTCTAAAGACAGAACTTCAATTTCCCCAGTTACATTTGCTAATCTATTGATAACGCTTTGTGCCTTCTCTTTTGTTGTTACATCCAATAAAATTCCCCAAGTTATGTCTTTAAACATAGTAAGACCCTAACATTTAGCTTTTCTTCTTTTGCTAAAGCACTCCAAAAACCACAAGGCAATTATAATTGCTCTTGTGGTTTTGACGTTTTATTTTACCTATTTATTGAGTGATCTTCCTCTCGTTCAGCTCCTTTTTTAATAGTTGCGCCTAGTTCTTCACCTAATGAAACCAAAGAGGCATTGATTTCCCAGATATAGAAAAAATCGTGAATAAAGTCATTTTTTTGATCTGAGAGTAAGTTCAAAATTTCGGGAGAACGTTCTATTTTTTCACGATCATTCTCTAATTTCCACATTGTTGGATGACCTTTTCCACTGTAAAGGAGATTACATAATGTGGAAATATTTTCGTTCATACAGGCTTCAATATGATGTAAAACCTGTTGGAATTGATTATTCATGTAGAGCTGGCTATTTCTAGATGATGAAGCGATAAGATGCTTGGCATAGTAATTAAGGGCTGTCATGACGGTCACTCGATGTTGCATGTCTGCTCGCTCAGGATTGGCTGGACGATTGGTAAACAGTTCAGCTTCTATACGAATTAATTGCAGTTTTTCATCTAGTCCAAAAGCTTTAGTGGCGATATTGGTGGTTAACGTTTTACCAAGAAAGGAATCTAAGTAAGCATTGAGGTACTCGTTTAATTCCTGCAAAAAATCTTCAATCGTTTCATTTACCTTTTTAGCCGTTCGTTTTGGAAAAAGTAACACGCTTATTAAAAGGCCTAGAGCTGCTCCGATGAATGTATCCATCACTCTTTCACCTAGTAGGATAGGGGTTATTCCACCTAACAATAAATCATACATCATCGCAACCATCATAGTAATCCAAAAAACCATTACGGAATAAGAGATAATAAAAATGTAAAACGCCATAAAAAGACAGAAGAATAAGAGAACGATTTTGATGAAAGGATAGGGCTGAATCAAGCTTGCCAACCCAAACCCAATAATGGCTCCCATGACTGTCCCGCTCGTTCTTTGAATGGCCTTTTCAAAGGTTCTTCCAACTGACTCTGTTCCGAGTAAAACAAGAAAAGCAGTCAGAATGACCCAATATTGATGGGAAGGAGATAATATATAACCAATAAAGATGGAAATGACCCCTGCAATACTCCCTTGAATTGCTTTTTTTGTTGTAAACCGCAATCCCTTTGATTCTTGATTGTTACCTTCACTGTTTTGAGTTTCATTCTCTTTTTGATTAATTGACTCAGAATCGCTTTCGTTAAGTTCAGTAGTCGTTTCGATAAGATTCCGTCGAATTTGTTGTAAATTTTTCGCCTCAATAATCACATGATTCGCAATGGACTCAATTCGGCGAATTAAATAAAGCCATTGTCGAACTTTTTTATTTTTTGAATTGAGCTTTGATAATTCCTGTCTTAAGTTATTTACTGCTTGCTCAGCTTTATTGAGATGGGTGAGATCATCGTAAGATTCCAACACATCTGCATCTCTTAAAGTTTCAATGACCTTAATCAGAATTTGACGGAGTTCCGTTTTCTCTAGTCCTCTTAAATATTTTAATCGTTGAATTGCGGGATAGAGCGTTTCGATCAACATCTCTGTATCAAAGACATAAATTCTAAGGAGACGAGATGTTACACCTTTCCAGACCTCATTTGAATGGGCAGATTCGAGTTGTCCCGAGATCATCCTCGCATATTCACTTAACATGCTCAAATTATGGTTAATTCGTTTAAGACGTTTTGGGTCGACATTTTGATGACGCACACTTTCAATTATTAAGTTGAAGGTTTGATTCATTCTCCGGTGATAATCGGACATGGTTCTCTTAAGGAGAACCTTAGGGCTTGTATCTAAAATAAAAAAGTTATAGAGAAATCCAATGATCGTTCCTATAACGAGCGCCACATATAAATATAAGAGTTGCCCGAACTGAATATGTAAGAGGGAAGACATGTAAATGGAAAAAAAGCTTGCCATACCTAAGGAAAAATAACGGAGACCAAAACGTTGAAGATAAAAAGCGAAAAAAATGGCCATGATCAAAACGAGATCCGATAAGTGATACCCTACTTCACCAAGGAAAGCGTTAAGCGTAATGGCTAGACTCGCTGCTACAGGTAATAAGAAGGTGGTGAGGATCCTTGAGTTTCGATCTTGTTCAACAACCATCATGATACTCATCATGCTGAACGCTCCACCTAATACAATATCACTGACCTGTCCAATACCAGTGAGATGGACAAGAAGAGCCATCAAACCGACTGTGGTTAATATGCTAAATATAACTTTAAGCCCACGATTTAATCGAATTCGGCCAGGGTCTGAAATAAGAATACGATCAATCCAATGATGTAATTGAGTTAAATGTAATTTTTCTTTAATCATCATAATTTAATTATAAATTAAAAGTGTTGAGAAAGCTAAGAATTGAATTTATACCACGTTTACTCAACTTTTGCAGATAAAAGTGGTATAAAGCCCATTAGGTTATAAGCTGTTACATCATTGACTACGTGTACCGAAAGTGCTTAAAATCAAGTTTTCCCCTCTCAACACCCCCATTTGTTTGTTAATAACCCCCTAAAACTGCACCATTTGTTGTTCCTATATTACAGGATGAAAAAACAAACCAAATCGGGGGCTGAGGACGCAAGCCAATATTGATTGATATTACCCCCTACTCCACCTAATATCCCCCAAATTTAAGTAATGAAAGCCATAGATAAATTAAACTGGACCTCAATATATTTAGAACAATTGTTGTTCGTTTATTAAAAGGATTCTGTTAATTTACGGTATATATGGTATAACCGTATTAGGAGTAATCACCCTTTAATTAAAATACAAGGAGGAGAAATTATGACGAAGTATTTGGTTGCTATTCACCACCCCGACGACTACGACCCGTCCGTGGCAGAGGACGAAGCGATGCACCGCGATATCGACGCACTCAACGATGAAATGGTAGATGCTGGTGTCAGGATTTTCGTTGGGGGCCTGCATCCTGCAAGCAGCGCGACGTCGCTGCGAGCGCAGCCCAATGGTGAGGTGCTCATCACCAACGGTCCGTACCTGGAGACCAAGGAGCATGTGGGCGGTTTCTGGGTGTTGGAAGCCGCTGACCTGGATGAAGCGTTGGCGTGGGGGCGCAAGGCCGCCGTCGCCTGTCGGGCGCCGGTCGAAGTGCGCCCGTTTCACTAACGGAGACCCCGACGTAAGCAACTGAGCGCCTCTAAAAATGAATGAGCGGAAGGAAAAGGTCACACTTTTCTTTCCGCTTTTACTTTTGGCTTACTGGTGGTGACTATTTGTCCCCTTTTTATTGTTACTGCTGCATCGGCATTGATGTATTCCGGATGCGCAATGGGAGACTGTGCCAAAAATGGGGATTCATTGAGCGCTTGTCCGTTGGATTTTGATGGAGTGTATAGAATAGGATCATCGGATTTTTCCTTACCTCAGCAGCCTTCCTTATTAAACAAAAGCTTCCGTTACTTTAATTAGACTATTTCACAATCTCCAACTATTCATTATTTTGACCGTAAATGACTTCTAAAGTTTTTGATACACCATCGTTATCGTTTGTCTCAGTTATTTCTTTGGCTAAGTCTTTTAGTTCTTTTATCGCATTTCCCATTGCTACTGGATAGCCACATAGTTTAAACAGCCCTAAGTCATTAAAGTCATCCCCAAACACTACTACCTTTTCCAGTGAGATTCCGAGCAACTTCGAAACCTCCTTAACTGCATATTCTTTTGATATATTTAATCGCATTATTTGAATTAATTGTTTAGAATCGGTTTCGATAATGTTTGCCTTAGTTCCAAATTTTTTATAAAGAGGTTCTATTGAACTTAGGTTTGACACTAAAATTTTCGTTGGATTTAGCTGTTTTATCTCATCTAAATCAATTTTTTTAGGATTATTTGTGACTTTCATAACTGAACTATAATCAAGGTCTTGATAACTGTACCAGTTATCTTCCACTTCAATGGATAACCAATGTTCTCTATCCACTTCAATTAAATAATCAATTAATTCCGATGATATTTTTGAATCAATTGAAAAGTGATGGTTAATACCTAATTTCTCACTTACAATCATAGCACCGTTATAATAAACCATAATTGCTTGTGACTGGATTTCTTCAGGTAATAAAGATTTGACAGCTCTTGGAGGTCGTGCAGTTGCTATAATCACTGGGATTTTGGAATTGAACAATAATTCTATCGATTCCATATTCCTATTACTAATTTTTTTATCCGAATTTAATAAGGTACCATCAAGATCAAGAACTACCGCTTCCATCTTTTCATCTCCCTAATAAACCATTATTTAATTGTAATAAACTATATTTCTTCTTCAAGTATTCTGACCTTTAGCATTCCTGTTGATCGTTAAATATCAACTTTGAAAAAAATAGAGCCCCTCGGTAAGATATGAGTATAGACACCAATCTAAAACTCAACATCCAAGGAGGAAGCTCTACTATGAAGTTTAAAATGCAGGACAAACAAAATCAACTCATTGAAAGAATTTCTGATCAACATCTTGTTGTCGGTGTAGACATTGCCCAACAAGTCCACGTTGCTCGAGCTGTTAATTATCGCGGAATTGTCGTGGGTGATCGCCTATCTTTCGGAAATATGAAGAAGGAATAAAAGGGCACTTGACCCGTTGAGATGGGAAGAGGTCCCCTTTATAACTTAACCACTTAACTTTGAACGCCAACCAGTAATTTATTAATTATTTGTAAAGCCATAGGTATCTCCTTTATTTAAATATAGGATATGATTATTAATAGCCACTTTTCCCTTGCTTCCCCAATTAACTTTAACATTTTCCGTGTTAGACTCACGATATATCCTTTTCTTGAACCACAATGGCCCATTAAGTTCTCCTAGAACACCAAAACTCCCTGTCCCCCCCATATCCCACTTATAGAAAGTGATTGAATAATTATGATTAGGTGAACTTGTTTTTTTGATGTAATGGTTTGGAAATATGAGTGATATTATTAGAAGCAAAATTAACCCAATAGATGTTAGTGGGGCTAATAGGACTGTTAACCAGCTTCTCAATTTAGACATCCAACTTCTTTTATCTTTAAAACCGAAAATTCCTAAGACTAAAGCAAGTAAACTCATTATAAGTAATATATAATCAGGTGGTGAAATTAACCAAGCGTTGGTATAGATTGAATACAATGAGTACAATGTCAATCCTAAGCTAAGAACCATTAATAAAAAGGACCCCATATTAAATACTTTTTTCACAGAATGATTACCCCACAATATTAATTTTTCACAATTATTTGTAGCAGCACAGTCTAAGTCATAACTATATGTTACCACATTATATTTTAATACCTATTTTTCACTAACGAATACCAATCCATAGAAAAACCCTTATTAGCGCGGCAAAAAGAAATTCCATCCATTTCTCGTCGCGCTATAAAGGGTATTAATGATAAAAATAAATGTTTTTAGTGTGTATTTTGGGTATATCCTTCTTTAATTTCTTGATGCGCAGCAAAATTGTCCGGGGCTCCGTTTCTAATTTCACTTACAACATTCCCTCCGGTATACAAGACACTTAACGGAAAGATTAATTTTCCAGTATATCCATAATTGTAGTTACCAAACCAGTCAGAGTTCTGAACTTCAACTAAACCGCCTTTAACAATGGCATCCCATTTTTTTGTGTTTGGTGTGTAACCTGACACCCGTTTATAATCCCAAACACCGTAAGGTCTTACTTTTTTCACCCATTCCGAGGTTACATAACTCATAGCGGTTGTAGGATTTCCGAATACACCTAAAGCAAGAGCTGCCCAATCATTATATAGCCCCTGCCAATTTTTGTCCGCAATTTTGTACGCTTCCAAGACGGGATATTCGTTCCCACCACCCCCTGGATTAATTTGCATATTTGGAGCAAGTGTGATTTTAGATTGCGAAGTAACTAGATTTGCAGAATTGTTATCTAGGGTTGTAGAATTGTTTGGTACAGTTTTACTCGTTTCTGAGGAAGGTTTAATTTTAATGTTGAAATGTTTATCGAAATAAATACCACCGTCTTTTCTAATGACAGAATTTACATTTTGCATATTTTCAAGATATTTGTTAAATAAATCCTGGTTCACGCCGACATCCGACGCTGTAGCATCAATCACAATTTCTCCATCACTTTTTAAATGCGCTAATCCAGAAAGAATAATTTTTTTATGTATCTGTTTAAGTTCTTTAGTTTCCTCCTTGTCATTAGTTAAAGTTGCTAGAGTTTCTGAACCACTTAAACTTGGCCTTTCACCTACATGGACAATCTTCTTGTGCGAGTTTGACGCAACTGAGGATGAACCAGCATTTGAATTTGTTTTAGCAGATGCTCCCACCGAAAACATCAAACTAAATCCCACGACAACTGGTAACACTTTAACGATTTTCAATATAATTTCCTCCTTTTTGTTTATCTGGTAAATTTTCTCACAAATACTATTTTTAATAAAATTCATTAAAATAGCATAGGAAGACTTTATCGTGCATATATAGTAGTTTCTTAAGGATTGGCGCGCTTTTTTATAAAGTTATGTATTTATGCATAAAATTTAACTTAGACTAAAACAAAACCCACTCTTATTTGTATTTGACCTAATTGAATTTTGAGACACTCTAATTACATAAAAGTGAGCCATTTTGAATTTTAAAACTTGGAAATTCTGTAATGTCTTGACATGGAGACTCTGGAGGCATGATTTGGATCGAAAGGCGAAAAAACAAGGTTTTTTCGAGTGGCAACAAGCCTATCATACCTCCCACTCCATATCAAGACGATGTTCTTACTGGAAATTTAGTGGCTCACGATTTGACGAGCGAAGTGGCTCAATTTCATGTGAGCGAAAACACTTATTCCTCTATACGAGATATGGAGCGGGTATTAAAACTAACTCACATAATGAGATACAACAGTATTCAAGGAGCGGAATTTTTGATAGATCCCTCTTTCGAGTTCATCTTTTCCATATTCAAAATACGTTCCATCTTTTTTGGAGGATCTTTTTGTATAGATTGTTGCTATTTATAATCAAATTAGTTTATAAAATTTTTAAAGAGATTAGTAATTCATTATGGTTCTTGCACACGAATGTGGAGTTAGTATAGATGTGTGGACACAAGTTAGTTAAGTCTCTATCCTAATAAATAGAGAGGACGTGTCCGGAATGAAACAAAAACAATACAATAAGGAGTTCAAACAAACGATTGTAGATTTATACAAATCTGGCACAAAAGTCAGTGATCTCAACCGCGAATATGGTGTATCTGAAGTGACGATATATAAATGGATTAAGAAGCTCTCACCCGTTGAAGGGACAGAGAATTTAACACCTGATGATATTTCAGAAATTCAAAAGGAAAACCTTCGGTTAAAGCAGGAGGTAGAGATCTTAAAAAAGGCTATGACCATATTCGCGAAAAAGTAAGTGACGAAGAGATTATTGACCATATTGAGCAGGAAAAAGATCAATACCCTGTTCAACTTATGTGCCGTGTGCTTGAACTACCAAGAAGCACGTATTATCAATCGTTTCACAAGATTAAATCTAATTATGAAACTGAAAACGAGAAAATATTAGAGCGCATAAAAGTCATCCATGCGGAGAGTAAAGGCCGTTATGGAGCGCCGAATATTCATCGTATCTTGACCACTAAAGAAGGCTTCTCGGTCAGCTTAAAACGCGTACAACGCCTGATGAAAAATGAAGGTATACGTTCAATTATCGTTAAGAAATATCGACCTACTCCTTCATCAGGGCCTGTAGAGGAAAGAAATAATCTATTAGACCAAGACTTTAGCACAACCACTAATAATGAGAAGTGGGTCGGAGATATTACGTACATTCATACATTAAGAGACGGTTGGTGTTATTTGGCTTCCGTTTTAGATTTGCATACCAAAAAAATTGTAGGTTACTCCTTTTCAAAAACCATGACGGTTGATTTAGTGCTCAAAGCTTTAGATAACGCAATTGACGTTCAGCAGCCTGGTGAGGGGCTTATTTTTCACACGGATTTAGGTACACAATATACGAGCGATGATTTTGCTGAAGCTATTGAGGAAGCAAAATTCACTCATTCGTTTAGTCGGAAAGGTTGCCCATACGATAATGCCTGTATCGAATCCTTTCACGCCACGCTGAAAAAAGAAGAAGTTTATCAAACAGTCTATCCGAATTTTGAAACCGCAAGGTTGGCGCTGTTTCAATACATTGAGGGCTGGTACAACCGTAAACGAATTCATGGGTCCATCAATTATTTAACCCCTCAAGAGATGGAAGATCTATGCCTCAATCAAGCAAGTTAACAAGGGATTAATCTATTAAACTTATCCCCTTACAATTTTTCAGAACCGTCATCCATGGGACGTTCTCCCTGTACCCAGCAAAAGCTGTCAAGAGCGCTCTTCTCTTGACTGGTTTCGCTGGATACAGGACACTCCATGAATGGATGTCGTTCTGAGCACGACTTAACTTTTTTGTGTCCAAAATATTGACTTAGATCCACCTTGTTCAACAATAGCTTCCTTTAGTTGAACAAGCATTAATTAGTTATTTTATTAGTTCTTGGATTTTATAATTGAGTTAACGTATTGATTATGGTTAAGCGGTAAAGACAAGAACCAAATTGAACCTTCCTGTTTAGATGTGTAAGTTTTACCTTTGTATTTGAGCAAAACATCAGTAACTGCAACTTTTTTGAAACCCCAAGCAAAAGTATGATTATTAATAGTCATTGAAGTGATATTTATATCTGCATTATTTGAAGGTACTTCTTGCATTGCTGGCGTATTTTTTTGAACGTTCCATCCCCAAAAACCTTTAGTTAAATATGAGGCTTTTATTAAACTATTTTTGTCCGACGTTATTAAAACCACTCCATCAGCAAAAGGTACAGTTCCCAATACTATTTTAGAACCAATAGCCTTTTGTGGTGAAGAATGCTCCCAGAATTCAAAGCCCCAAAAAGCGATGAAAATAATAAAAACTATACATATAGTTATAAGCCATTTAGCTTTTCTCAGATTATCCACCTCAACTTTCATTAACCACGGGAAAACCAATACTTATTCAAGTAACGCCGTTAGTTGAATAAGTATCTGCCAGTAAAAAAACAGAGGTAAAGAAATAGTAACCCAATAACAATTTTAAGAAACTTGTTAAACCACCAAGGAAACATCCCAATTAAATTTGAGGAAGATAAACCGACTAATGATTTTTTAGCATCATTATCATATTTTTCTTTATCCAATTTTATAGGCTTATAAGGTTGTTCATCCTCATAGTCATCTTTTCTTTGTTTAATACCGAATATTAAAAGGGTAATTCCAATGACAAACTCAACAATTCGTATAACGAGTAATGACATATAATCCATCCTTTCTGCCATAAATGACAAACACTATTTGTAATGAATATATGCCAATCTTACGAACTTTTTTCTTGTTACTATTCTTCCATCTTTAAGTATCGCACGCGTTTGTTGAATAAGAAGAACAGCAAAACACTGATTAATTTGTTTAAATAGTAATCTTAATGGGTGAACCGCTGAGATTTATAATCAAACCAATCAAGGTTAGACAAAACCCCAAATAAAAGGTCCAAGGATTGTCTTCGGTTTTCTTATCAAATGTCCCAAAGGTCAGGATACAAAATATAATAGCAATGATGGGGATGATTATATATGTCACCCCAAAGGTAAATGAAGCAACACCTAAAAACAACGTAATAATGCCAAAGGGATTTTGTGGCTTAGTTCTATTCAAATCTATTACTTCATCATCCTTAAGCTCTTTTTCATCCATACGATATAATTTTTCTTTTAATTGATTTAATTTCAGAAAATCACTAAGTCTTTTAAATAAATTTATGATATATCCCCCCAAAAAGCAGCATTCTTCTTGAACAATCGCTTATCGTTAGCGGAACAAGACTAACACTCAATTACTCATATTTTGCAAGGTCTTCTTCCAAATCTCTTAATAAAACATCTACCTCAACAATAGCTGTATCATTATCGTTAGGAAAAACAGAAACCTTAATTTTATCCTCTTTCATTCCAGTAAGCCAATCCTCAATAAATTCATATACATCAATACTTTCTGGTTCATAACCTAACCATTCTTCAATTGCATTGTTCTGAGCAAATTCTTTTCTAGGAAAGAAAGGAAGGCACGAATTACCATATCCATCATCTGCTGTTGCCCATCCATCATTATATAAGCCCCAGACCTCTCCATAATCTGCAACCTTTTTAATGAAATACTCATATCTAATATTAGGTGGTTGTTTAATTACTGCTTCGAATTCTTTTATATTCATCATCAACAGCCCCGCTTATAATTTTTGAGTTTTTACCAATAATTTTAACACTATCGTTTATTTAACGTTACTACTGCTACGTTTGTTCAATATGAAAAAGCACTCCTTATTGAAGGAATGCTCTCGTTAGCTCAATAAGGAAATTGTACATATTTCACATTTGGGAAAGAGGTTTACGGGACTGCCACCGAAGACCAAGCCACATAAGCAACGTTGGTATTAGAGAGCAAAGCCCCCCTGAAATGAGTCCAGATAATCCTTTTCCAATCATTAAAGCATCCCAATTGTTCTTAAAGACCTGAATTGTTGCGTCTAAAGGTACAAGATACAAAAAGTAAAGCGTATTGCCGCATAAACCAGGTGGTTTGAAGTAAGCGATGTCAGGAGTTGCTAGAAGTCCGATGATGCACACGAGTAAAACAGATGCTAAATCTTTAATACTGGAACCTTGTGCCTTTAATGCGTATCTACCCGCAAGGATAAATAAGAAGGGTGTGGCGATAAGGAGCGGAATTGAAATCGCTAAATTCCATGGGGTCGTTCGAGTCCCAATCGATACACCAGTTAAAAGTTCCACGACTATTCCAATTCCAACATACCACACGAGAGATAATAGATTATTTTTTAACAAGGGCAAATCGAATCACTCTCTCTTCCTCTTTAATACTTTCAGTTTTTTTATTGGGATAACTTCAATAAGAAACAGCGAAACCCGTGTTGTACTAACGCTTTCTTTAGTTGAAAAATGGTCTTTGTAATTTCAAAGAATAAATTCACTATTTCTTGTTTTGGGGCTCTGTATCCAATTTTCTTATTTTGTATTTGATTTCATTTAATTCTGTTTCCATATTGTTTATAAACAACTTGAATACGCTGCCTAAAAGAACAAATGAAAATCCTGTACATTTAAAAGACCAACCCAAAGCGGTTTTCTTTATTAAATAGCTCATCCCTTGGTCTCCAGTACCTGAAATAAAGGTAAGAGGGACAATTAAACCTATAACAATTAACACAGTTCCAATCAACACAATTATGTCAAACCACTTCTTTGTTTTCTTCACAAAAATCCCCCTTATAACCTAAATAAAAGAATTGATATTTTTTATTGAGATAAGTTAAAGTTGATTCAAAAAGCTACGGCGATAACCTTGTTCAACAATCGCAACTCTTTAGTTTAAAAACAAAACAATTTAAAATCCGTTAATCGTTGCGGACATAATAAACGTTGTCCAATATAGACAAACCAAAATGATTACTACACTAATAATTTTACCAAAGACACCTATCTTACCTTTTAAAAAGAAGAACAAAATCGCCAACACTAAAAATAAGTAAGACAAGCAAATAGCCACCCAAAACCAAGACATACCTGTGGAGCAGTGCAACATATTTTGACTTCCAAAACTTAAATAAATTCCTAATATTAGGAATACCAAAGATAAAACTCTCCAATAAACCACTTTTTTCAAATTGTACCCCTCCCAAACTTATTGGATTAACTGAACCGTTTGTTGAAGAAGCGACTGCGATAGCCTTGTTCAACTATCGCTGTTCAATGGTGTAGTAATTCACTTATTAGAAATAGGCATATATTTTGTGAAATAAGCCCCTAAAATTAATAAAATGATAGTCATTGACCAACTTAATACACCCATAAAATTAAACCAATAAGCCAGTATGTTTGTTACTGCTATTAGACACATAAAAATTGGAGTTAATGCACTTCTTATTCCTGTAACACCTGCTTTTCTCCTTTTCTTTACCTGAACAGATACGGAAAAAATAATAGCAACAAATAATATTACAGTAAATATTATCGGAACCAATATATGCCACCTCCTTATTTGTTTCCTCTATTTAGATATACGGATTAAACCCCATTTAGTTTCCTTTAACTCTTACACTAAACTGACCGTTTGTTGAATAAGCGACGACGACAGCCTTGTTCAACAAACACACGCGTTAGTTAAATATAACAATACCTATTTTAACTTCTCTTTTAGTAATTCAATTAAATAAATTAGTAATGAACTCATAAAGGCAAGAAGTATAATTATTAATGTCCCAAACGTATATATGACTCCCTCATTACCTGTTCCACCTGAAAACAAACCGAATCCAAGTACAAAGTATAAAATGACCATAAAAACCATAATTAGTACAAAATTACCAAAAAACCTCATCGCCTAATACCGCCCTCTACTTTTATTTATCCTGTTTACCTATTTAAATAATCCTGACCGTTAGTTTAAGTGAAGATTTTCACAATCTCCCACCATTTTAACATAAATAGAGGTTATTTTTTAAAACTTACAAAAAATTCTAACCTATGTGTTCTATATTTTGTTTGGATGGAAATAATTTTTCTTAGAGCTTATTAATTAAAGGGGGAGAATAAATTGATATTATCTGAAGCATGGCAATTGTACAGAGGAGAGAAAAGAATCATTGGATTTTCATCACAGACCTTAAAGGCATATGGACTTCAATCGTCTTTATTAATTCAATTCTTAAGCGATATTCACATTGGTACCGTTACAACAGAAAAGTTAAGAAGTTATTTGGCTGTATCCAGTGAACATTTAAAACCATCTAGTTTGGCTCATCGAATTCGATTTATTAAATCGTTGTTTAGATGGGCACATGAAGAGGGACATATTCCCAGGAATCCGGCTTCCAAACTCCAAGAACCAAAAGTCGGAAAAAGAATCCCTAAGTTCTTAAGTGAACGGGAGATTGAGCATCTGAGAGAGGCTTGTTTAAGCCCGATGGAAAATGCCATTTTTGAATTTATGTATTCCACAGGTTGCAGAATTGGAGAAATTACAACACTCGAGAAGAATGATATTAATTGGTCGGATCGATCAGCGATTGTTCGGGGAAAGGGAGATAAAGAGCGCGAGGTCTACTTTAATATTCGATCTGATATCTGGCTTAAACGTTATTTAAAATCACGGGAAGACTCTGATCCTGCAATCTTTGTGACCGAACGATTCCCTCATAAAATGAGTATTGCTCAAATGCGTTATATTATTAAGCGCATCTCGATCCGCTCAGGAATTAACAAAACCATCCACCCACACCAATTGCGACACACTTATGCAACTCATTTATTGAATAACGGGGCCCCTATTGAAATCATTCAAAGCCTCTTAGGACATGAGAGAAGTGAAACAACACGAATTTATGCTCAATTAAGTGGTAAATTAAGACGAGAGTTTTACCAAAAGTATTTCTAACCATCCAAGTGCTCTGGGGCTTTTTTTATTTTAAAAAGCACCGACCACTTGGTCGATGCTTTAATTTCTGTCTTTTTTTGTCAGTTTCCATCTTTATTTGTTAGTTTCCAACATTTTTTGTCAGTTTCCATCATTTTTTGTCTTTGACAAAGCTTTTCACATATAATTTTGTTCTACTCAACCGTCACCGATTTGGCGAGGTTACGTGGTTTATCGACATCACAGCCACGATGAAGGGCTGCGTAATAAGCTAAAAGTTGTAATGGTACAACTGAAACAAGTGGTGTGAGTGCATCGTTCACTTCGGGCACAACTAATTGGTCGCCTTCTACGTTTAACCCTTCCATACTAATGATCAGAGCGTTCGCACCGCGTGCCACTACCTCTTTCACATTACTACGGATTGAGCCGTTCACATGGGCTTGCGTTGCAACCGCGACAACCGGTGTTCCTTTTTCAATCAATGCGATCGTCCCGTGCTTGAGTTCACCGCCCGCGAAGCCTTCCGCTTGAATATAAGAAATCTCTTTAAGCTTAAGCGCGGCTTCTTGAACGACGTAGTAATCAACCGCACGGCCAATGAAAAAGGCATTGCGCGTGGTTTCAAAGTAATCTTTTGCCAACGCTTCAATGGTTTCTTTTTCGTCGACTAACGTCTCCATCGCATTAGCGACAATGCTAAGTTCTTGAGGTAAGTCAAGATTGACCTCAACCCCTCGCACTTTTGCCGCATCGGTTGCCAAAATAGCAAGAACTGCGATTTGAGCCGTGTAAGCCTTCGTGGAAGCAACTGCAATTTCCGGCCCTGCATGAAGAAGTAACGTATGATCCGCTTCTCTGGATAGAGTGGAACCCGCAACGTTGGTTAGCGTAAGGGACTTAAATCCGTGCTTCTTAATATGAACCAAGACCGCACGACTATCAGCCGTTTCTCCACTCTGAGAGATGAAAATAAATAAAGGATTTTTAGAAACAAGCGGCATGTTATAAGAAAATTCACTGGCAATGTGAACTTCTGTTGGAATTCCGGCAATTTGTTCAAGTAACTGCTTCCCAACCAATCCGGCATGATAACTCGTTCCAGCCGCGATAATATATAATCGGTCTGCAGATTGTACCGCTCCGCGAATATCGGCATCAATTTTAAGCGATCCTTCTTCACCGCGGTATTCCGAAATAATACGGCGAATGACGGCGGGTTGCTCATCGATTTCCTTAAGCATGTAGTGCGGATACGTGCCTTTTTCAATATCGGACGCATCCAACTCTGCTGTATAAGGTGCGCGTTCAACCACATTCCCAGATGGGTCTTTAATTTCGATTCCCTCTCGCTTAACGAGAACGGTTTCTTGATCCATCAACTCAACAAATTGATTGGTCACTTGAAGCATCGCCATAGCGTCACTTGCCACGACATTAAAGCCATCCCCAAGCCCGACAAGTAGTGGACTCTTATTTTTCCCGACATAAATGACGTCCGGGTTTTCCGAATCAATCATCGCGATCCCATAAGAACCATGAAGTTGATCTAAAGTAGAGCGGAAGGCTGTTTCCACATCCTGACCGCTGTGAACAGCTTTCTCAACTAACTTCACAATCACTTCTGTGTCGGTCTCACTCACAAAGTGGACATCGGAAAGCGCGCTTTTCTTTAAAGCTTCATAGTTTTCAATAACGCCATTATGAACTAAAGTAAAACGTCCCGATGTGCTTCGATGAGGATGAGCATTCACATGACTTGGTTCACCGTGTGTCGCCCATCTTGTGTGGCCAATTCCAAGCTGCCCATGCGCGTTTTGATCAAGGCATTCTTCTAATGCCACAATCCGTCCCTGTTCCTTATACACTTGAACGCCATCTGCATTTAATAAAGCAACACCTGCTGAATCATAGCCACGGTATTCCAGCTTTTTCAATCCTTCAATTAAAATATCTCTTGCATTGCTTTGCCCGATATATCCTACGATACCACACATATATGTTTTCCCCCTAGAGTGGGGTAAGAACACGTGGGGGCTTCTTACCCCACTTGTTTTTGGTATTTTTGAGCGAATGGCAAGAAGAAAGGGTTTCCCCCTTATTTCTCATTCCTTCGCTTTACGTTGGCTCACCGCTTTGTTCTTGTGCAAAAGGTCGCCCCTTTGTTTTGAAACATAAGCTTACGGGTGTGAGTATTCCCCGAGAGGCATCCGCCGAAAACTATCGATACTCCTCTTCCTCGTCAACTGCACGGCTCCTCCGCCAGCAGTTCAGGCGCTTTGGTGGTACTTGATCACGCCCCACCTTTCTTTATTAGATTCAAAGTTATGAATAAATGTTACTGGTTCTCTAAAAAAAAGTCAATTACCAATCGTCTAAAATTAGGAAAACCACATTTTTTTATATTTCTATGGGAATGGCGCATTCAAAAAGCCCTCAAAAAGTGCTCCTAAATACGCCAAACATCCATTCTTATTCTGTGTACCCGTACTTGTCTTTTACGGCCTCTGCCACACGGTTAACAATCGCTTCACATTTTTCAACGGTAGGTGCCTCTGCCATTACACGGACTAATGGTTCAGTACCAGAAGGTCTTACCAAAATCCGACCGTCCCCGTCCATCTCATTTTCCACTTCTTGAATGAGCGCCTTTATTTCAGGATCCTCAAGAACCTTTTTCTTGTCAACAACTTTTATGTTAACCAACCGTTGCGGAAATGTTTCCATTTCGCTCGCTAGCTCGGATAACTTTTTGCCCGTTGCCTTCACCGTACTTGCAAGTTGAAGGGCCGATAACATCCCATCTCCAGTGGTCGTGAAATCCAAGAAAATAATATGTCCGGACTGTTCTCCACCTAAAGAGAAGCCTTCTTCCCGCATTGCTTCCATCACGTAGCGGTCTCCTACTGCAGTTTGACGAGTTTCAATACCTTCGTTTTCTAATGCTTTGTAGAGTCCTAAGTTACTCATTACTGTGGTCACCAAGGTATTCTTCTTTAAGAAACCGAGAGACTTCATATATTTTGAACAGATGTACATGATGTGATCGCCATCGACGATTTGACCGGTTTCATCTACTGCAATGAGTCGGTCTCCATCACCATCAAACGCTAAGCCTAAATCTGCTCCTTGCTCCACTACAAACTGTGCTAGTGTTTCCGGATGGGTTGATCCCACCCCTTCATTAATATTCACACCATTAGGAGAGGCACCAATGGTTACAATATCTGCTTCTAAATCTGCAAACAGATGTGAGGCAAGCGTGGATGTCGCACCATTTGCACAGTCCAAAGCAATTTTAAGCCCGTCAAAATCATCTTCCTGAACGGTTTGTTTGAGAAATTGAAGGTACTTTTGACCGCCTTCAAAGTAGTCGTTCACAATTCCTACTGCTCCACCAATTGGCCGCGGTATCACACCTTCAGAGTCTTCTAAGAAGGTTTCGATTTCTTCTTCTTGAGCATCAGACAATTTAAACCCATCTGAACCGAAGAACTTAATCCCGTTATCGGCAACCGGATTATGAGACGCAGAAATCATCACCCCTGCTTCAGCACCCATTGCTCGGGTTAAATACGCGACACCAGGAGTCGAAATGACACCCAAACGCATCACTTCAACACCAATAGACAATAAACCCGAGATGAGCGCCGACTCCAACATATGCCCTGAAATTCGGGTATCTCTTCCGACTAAAATCTTAGGACTCTCAATTCCTTTGGTTAAAACATAGCCGCCTGCTCGGCCTAATTTAAAGGCTAACTCTGGTGTCAATTCTGTATTCGCGACCCCTCTTACACCATCAGTTCCAAAATAATGACCCATATTTCAACACTCCTCAGCGTTCACACTACCATTTAATTTTTTAAAAGCTCTCCATGTTATTAACGTTTCACACAAAAACCCTCAATTTTAGAACTGAATTCGATCTATTTTATCGTCAGTGTTACCGTTGTTTGACTTAATGTACCTTGAACATAATCCGGCGTGGTTAAGGTTAACGGCGCGACATGTTGACCAGTTGAGAGACTTCCTATATTTACAACAACTTTAAGATCCGAGGCTTGAAGTTGATTAATTAAGGATTTGGCACCGCTTAATGTCACCGAAACTGTTCTTGATTTCGGATCACTAAACGAGACGCTTCTCCCACTTTGAATATCATTTACGATAATCGGGATTTGCTTTAATGTCTTCGTTACAGTTGGTTCGAACACGACGGTAGCCATCACTTTGGACGGGCTCACCTGATCGGTCCCATCTGGTAACGGGATTTTGACATCTACTTGATTGTTGGTATTTAGATCACTCAAATTAAGCGGAATATCATGGATGCTGTCAATGCCATCAATAATATCACTCTTACCAAATAACTTAATGGTTTGGCTACTTAAAGTGATCGATTTAATGCTTTGCCCAGTAGGTGGTGTCCCGTTAACTTTCACATCTATTGGTATGACTTTAGATGGACTCACTACAGGAATTTTGACGCGAACAACAGCCGGATTCATTGTCACATTTAACTGATTACCATTCTTGTCATAGGCGTTAAGCGGGACCTGTTGATTGACTGGACCACTTATTCCTTGGACATTCAAAACACCTTTTATATAGGCAATAGAATCGACAATCTTCTTACCCCCAGTAACTTGAACCTTGTTTGGGGCGAGCGTTGGATCACCAAGCTTATACCCTTTCTTGACACTATCTTTATTGATGAGATCAATGGTCGGGGTGACAGCTTTGGTCTCCTTCTTTTGCAGCGTGACTTGAATCGTGGACGGGACGACCGATACTTTAGCATCGGTGGGAAAGCCAGAAACTTGTGGGTGAACACTATAAGTGCCAGCACCCTTCCCTGTAAGATCAATAAAAACGCTTTTAGTGGCTGTATAGCGTGTTTTCAAGATCTGTTCGCTGTTTCCTTTAACCTGTACTTGCACACTATCCGGAAGCCCTAGGAGAATAAGATTCGTTTTATCATATTTAGCATCAAGCGTTTCGTTAATTGTAGTGGATTGGTCACTATTTCCTAACAAAACAGCACTGCTGTTTTTGGCCGGTTGTTCCGCTGAAACCATTGTATATAGCATCAGTGCGATTAGAAAGGAAATAATTTTGATGAACCAACTGTTGCGAAACAATTTATCCATTTTTCTTTCCTCTCCAATTCCAACGTATGGCTGCAGATCCTCTTGAAGGGTTTGTCAATTCAGTTGTAAGAATTTCAGCCAAGCGTTCTTCGGTTAGATTTCGATGAAGCTCTCCGTTTTTCGTAAGCGAAATACCACCCGTCTCTTCGGAAACCACAACAGTCAAGCAATCCGTTACTTCACTGACCCCCATGGCAGCCCTGTGTCGAGTTCCCAATTCTTTTGAGATCAACGGACTCTCTGAGAGCGGCAAATAACAACCTGCTGCCATAATTTCGTGTTCACGAATGATCACAGCCCCATCATGCAAAGGGGTGTTTGGTATAAATATGTTTATTAGAAGTTGGGACGTCAAATGGGCATTCATCGGAATACCTGTTTCGATATAATCCGTTAAACCAGTCTCTTTTTCTAATGAAATCAGCGCCCCGATTCGACGTTTCGCCATATAAGAAGTCGCTTTTACAATGGCTTCAACGGTACCCGAATACTTGTCCTCCTGCTGAATATCCCTAGAAAAAAGCCTACCTCGACCAATTTGTTCAAGCGCTCGGCGCAGTTCTGGTTGGAAAATAATAATAATAGCTAGAAGACCATATGTAATGGCATATGTAAGCATCCAGTTCAATGTTTTCAATCCAAGTAAGCTGCTCAAAAACCAAATGACCACGATCACCGTGATTCCTTTTAGTAGTTGGACAGCCTTTGTTCCTCTAATCACCATGATTAATTTATAAATCACATAGGTAACTAAAAGGATATCGACGGCATTTTTTAATAATTTAAGAATATTTATATCAGACCATGAGTACATGGGTTCATCCTCCAAAATCATAATCCCATAACTTCAATATTATAACATATGTGAGGTGGGGATTGCGAAATTGGTCATCCAAGGTACACTGCGGGACCCAATCGATTGTTCTCAGACTAAAATAGGGACACAGCGATTCGCTATTCCTTTAAAATCCCGAGCCTTTTCTGTTATTCCAGCACATACAGGATCCTCGTCGCCATAACTCGCCCCATTACCACGCCACAACTCCAAATAGCGCACTCACGTGTCCATTAATTTAAAAAACGTCATCCTCATTCCGCTATTAGCAAGTATCCTTTGCGCACGCACAGTTTATGGTCACATCGATTCGCTATTCCTTCAAATTCGGGCGCGTTTCACCCTCATCCTCCCTAATAGAGGATCCTCGTCGCCATAACTCGCCCCATACTACCACGCCACAACTCCAAATAGCGCACTCACGTGTCCATTAATTTAAAAAACGTCATCCTCATTCCGCTATTAGCCAGTATCCTTTGCGCACGCACAGTTTATGGTCACATCGATTCGCTATTCCTTCAAATTCGGGCGCGTTTCACCCTCATCCTCCCTAATAGAGGATCCTCGTCGCCATAACTCGCCCCAATACCACGCCACAACTCCAAATAGCGCACTCACGTGTCCATTAACTTAAAAAACGTCATCCTCATTCCGCTATTAGCAAGTATCCTTTGCGCACGCACAGTTTATGGTCACATCGATTCGCTATTCCTTCAAATTCGGGCGCGTTTCACCCTCATCCTCCCTAATAGAGGATCCTCGTCGCCATAACTCGCCCCAATACCACGCCACAACTCCAAATAGCGCACTCACGTGTCCATTAACTTCTCACCACCCAAAGTTCTCTGATCCTCCCCAAAATAAAAAGCCGTTCTGGAATAGAACAGCTTCAGAAAAGTTGTTGAAAAAACGTTTTGATTTGATACCAAACCCAGCCAACGACTCGATGGACTTCTTGAACGTGACCCGTTACTTCTCCAGCTGATGCCATTAACGAGTGGCTGTTTACCAAAATCACGTTGCCTTCTACTTTACCATTTATCTTAACGTCCCCATTTTTCACAACGAGATCCCCTTTTATGGTCTCATTTTTGGGGACGATTACTGTATGTGAACCTGCATATTTTAACGTTCCATTACCCTTCACTATTTCGGCATGAAAAGCGTGCTCCTGTCCTAATGAAAAGACATAACCTAACATTAAAATAACGAAACACGCAGCGGAAACCAGTAAAGGGTGCGCTCGAAACCAGATTAAGAATGCCGGTTCTTTCTTCTTTGGCAAGCGTGCCATCACTCGGTCCGTAAAATCATCGGAGACTTCCGGGAGTTCATGTTGAGAGAGTGTTGTGTCAATTAGCTTGAACGCTTGATAGTCGTTCTTGCAACTTAAGCACTCAGCCACATGATATTCAAGTTCATGGAACTCTTGTTCAGTTGCTTCCTCATCTAGAACGCGATGAATAAGATAATGTTTGACCTGTGAACAAGCCATGAGTTTCACCTCTCTTTACTTACTGTTGCAATAATCGCTTTCGAAGCGTACCTCTTCCCCGATGTATGCGTGTTTTGACCGTTGCCACAGGGAGATCTAAAATCTCGCTGATTTCATTAAGGCTTAGATCTTCTATATATTTTAGAATGATGGCAGACCGATATTTGATCGGCAACGCATCAATGGCACGATGCAAATCCTGTCTCTCCTCAATTTTGACCGTTTCGTCATCAGGTGCAAGATCCGGAGCAGCAAGTTGCGCTTGGAGTGTGACACCTTCTGTACCAGCAATTTCAGCATCTAAGTAAACACTTGGTTTCTGTTTTCTAAGATAGTCAATGGACAAGTTTGTAGCAATCCGAAACAACCACGTTGAAAATTTCTTATCGAGGTCATACTTGTCAATATTCGAATACGCACGCAAAAACGTTTCCTGGGCTAAATCCTCTGCTTCTTGAGGCAACCGAACCATTCTCAAGCAGATCGCATAGACTTGCCTCTTATAGAGGTCTACCAGCTCTCGAAACGCGGACTGGTCCCCTTTCCTAACCCTTTTCACCAACTCTTTCACTTGATCCTGCATAAGCTTAGCCCCATTTCAGTGGCATTAGTAATACGAACAAAAAAACAAAAGGTTTCAAAATCAGTTTAACAAATTTAGGATAAAATTTGTTAACGAATTTAAAGGTTTTTTGAAACCTTCCACTTCTTTATCAGACGACGCACAATTCCCTTTAATTTCAAAAATGTATCCTCGAAAAAATTTTATAAACCAAAGAAACCAAAGCATCGTGAACTTTGGTTTCTTATATTAAAAATTGAATAGTTAATTCCTATAACAGTTTTTCGCCAAAGAGAGAAGCAGCTAAACCAACAGCCAACGCTCCTGTTTTGTTTTTTTCATCTAAAATTGGATTCACTTCAACAAATTCAGCGGATGTTATGAGGTCAGACTGCGCGAGCATTTCAAGCGCAAGGTGGCTTTCTCTGTATGTAACGCCTCCAGCTACTGGCGTCCCAACTCCCGGGGCTTCAGAAGGATCTAAACTGTCTAAATCAAAACTTAAATGAATGCCATCTGTGCGATCCTTCAAATAATCGATTGCTTCATTAATTACAGCCGTCATCCCTATCTTATCAATCTCATGCATGGTAAAAACCTTGATGTTTTTTTCTTTTATGAGCACACGTTCTCCCTCATCAATCGAACGTGCCCCAATAATCACAATGTTTTCCGGATTAATCTTTGGGGCATAACCCGCAATTTGGGTTAAGCTTGAATCTCCCAAACCAAGATTGACGGCTAACGGCATCCCGTGAATATTCCCACTTGGAGACGTATCAGCTGTATTCAGATCAGCATGGGCATCATACCAGATCACACCCAAGTTATTATAGTTTTTTGCTACACCAGCTAGGGTCCCTATTGCAATACTATGATCCCCACCCAAAACCAGAGGAAATCTTCCTTTATCGATTTCGCCTTGAACACTGTCTCCTAAAGCCCTGTTTGCTTCTGAAACCGTTTTTAAGTTTTTTAACCCCTTTGTTTTCGATGGTTTCTCCGGTCGACCTATCGTTAGATCTCCACAATCCTCTACTGAATAACCAAGTGATTCTAGGCGATTGATTAGGCCAGCATAACGCATAGCACTCGGACCCATATCTACGCCTCGCCTCGATTGGCCGAGATCCATCGGGACACCTATAATTGATAAATTCTTATTCATTTTATGACCCCCTTTGCATTGATAAAAAAATGAATATTGAGGCTATAGTTCTATTCTACCTATTTAAAAAAGTGTGACAACCACATGCGTTAAAGCGCTCAAGGAAAAAGTGAAGCGTATAAAATTATTTTTTATGGACATTCTAATTAGTGAAAGGGACAACAAAGTTTGACAATCGGATCTTAGGGAGATGGTTCCGTTGGAAAAGGTTCTTTTTAAAGAGGCTTTGAAGATTAACCATACCTTTTGAGAAAGAAGGGTCTCCAAAAGATAAAACCGAACGTCCACAGCTGTTTTACCCCTTTCAAGGGTTCTATCCTCGCGATAGAACCCTTTATATATATATACGAAAATAGTGCGAGAGGAATTCGTAAAAGAGGGCCTGAAACGCTCTGCACTATCTCCCCCAAAAATAAAAAGACTTGGTTTACATCATCATGATGTAAACCAAGTCTTTTTATGAGTTGATATTATGGAGCCTAGCGGGATCGAACCGCTGACCTCCTGCGTGCAAAGCAGGCGCTCTCCCAGCTGAGCTAAGGCCCCGTAAATGGTGGAGGGAGAAGGATTCGAACCTTCGAACCCGTAGGGAACGGATTTACAGTCCGTCGCGTTTAGCCGCTTCGCTATCCCTCCATATATATTTGTTATGGTGGAGGATGACGGGATCGAACCGCCGACCCCCTGCTTGTAAGGCAGGTGCTCTCCCAGCTGAGCTAATCCTCCAAAATGGTGACCCCTACGGGATTCGAACCCGTGTTACCGCCGTGAAAGGGCGGTGTCTTAACCGCTTGACCAAGGGGCCACTAATAAAACCGACGCTTTTTATTATACACAGATATTTTTAAAATGTAAAGAGATTTTCATAAAAAAATATTGGGCAGGATCTGTCATGAGACAGATCCCTATTGTCTAAAGCAAGAATCAGGAATTTGGAAATAATTCTCTTTCCTCTTTCATTCTTTCCATTCTTTGTTTAACAACTCTGGCAACAGCATTATTAGGCTTAATCATCTGGTAAGCAGCGGCCCCAATTCCAATTGAAGCAACAACTGGCATCCAACCTTTTGCCATCTGAAAACACCTCCAATTAATCGTGGCGTAATACCTACTTAGATTGTCCTAAAACCAACATTTCATGGCTAGAAGTCGTTTCCAGTTCCAACAAAAAAACTCCTGAACGGAGTTTATTAAACCAAATAATGAAGCTTCCAACAGGATTTGAACCTGCGACCTCTTCCTTACCATGGAAGCGCTCTACCTACTGAGCTATGGAAGCAAGTGGCTCCGCAGGTAGGACTCGAACCTACGACCGATCGGTTAACAGCCGATTGCTCTACCACTGAGCTACTGCGGAATAACTGAGTTAAACAAAAAACAATTCCTTTAATGTGAAATTATTTTATCACATGAAAGAAAGCTTGTCGATATTATTTTATTTTTTTTTGAAACTTGCCTGGCGGCGTTCTACTCTCACAGGGGGAAGCCCCCAATTACCATCGACGCTGAAGAGCTTAACGACCGTGTTCGGGATGGGTACGGGTGTGACCTCTTCGCCATAACCACCAGACAAGTATTCAATTGAAGGATATCCCTTCAAAACTAGAATGAAGTGAAAAAATTAGGTTAAGCCCTCGATCGATTAGTATCCGTCAGCTGCATATGTTACCATACTTCCACCTCGGACCTATCTACCTCATCATCTCTAAGGGATCTTACTGACTTAAAGT
>CAWHJF010000002.1:0-410396 GCA_963829575.1 uncultured Sporolactobacillaceae bacterium
CGAGAATCGCTACGGCTTCTGGCCATTCTTCTATTAACAGGACCACATGACCCGTCAACAACCCTTTGACCAACTTTTTTAACACTTGAGTTTGCTCATTTTTAGTTGACGTCAGGATATGGTCCGTCAGCAGCGTGGTGTTCCACTCGGTCTCTTCAGACACTTCGCGAGATACAAGCGGCTTAATGACATGCTCTTCTAGCGCCTGATTGTCATACGTACCATTTATGTAACAGAGATACCCTTTCTTATTTAAAGCTCGAATAAAAATCGGTTTAATTAAAAAATCCGAATTGGTAGGATAAGAAAATTCCGATTTCAAGAGATCCAAATTTTCTTCGAGATCATCTGTAATCAGAAGATCTTCGCTTAAAAAAAGTGGGATCTACAACCGGGGATTGTGTTTTTTTCTTTCTATGAGAGACACGCATCATTACCCCCCCATCCAAAAAAGTCTTATTTTAGTATGAAACAATTCAGGGCAATTTATCCGAATTCTTCACATACTGGATGGGTGTTCCATCTCATTCTTCCACATTGACCCGTGCTTCCAGATTTCTAATTTTTTGAATCAATTGGTTATAGTCTTCCGATTTTAAATTCTTATAATTGGCCAAAGCCTCTCGAACTTCTTTCAGTTCAGGAGGTAAAGAAGAGTGGGACACCTCTTCAGTAAAAAGAGACGCATAAGCTCCTGTAATCACACCAATTAGTCCTATGCCAGTTAACATAAGAAGACTCGCGACCACACGACCAAATGGCGTCACAGGAGCTAAATCCCCATATCCTACTGTTGTCATCGTCACGATCGCCCACCAAAACGCATCCCCATAAGTTGTAAATTCAGGTTCAATCCAACGCATTAAGACAGCACTCCCAATCATTAGAAAGAGGATCGTACGAAAAATGACATCCAATCGATAGCGGGTCATCCAACGGTCCATCACTTGAATGTGACGATGGACTAAAAAAACAGTCCGAAGCATTTGGATCACTCGGATGAGACGAATCGATTGGAAGAAAAATCCAAAGGGTAATATCGCTACAAATTCAAGAATATGTCTCCGAAAAAATAAGCCTTTCTTTTCGGCCAATATGAATCGAGTTGCAAAGTCGACAACCAAAATTACCCAAATTCCGATGCTAAGCGTTTGATCTAATGCGTGTGGAATCGGTAAAAAAAGGACAAGCATGAGAAGACAGGCAAGTCCAAGTTCGTATATAAAATGAAATAGAATGGGTTTAGGCATAGCGTCCTCCTTCTCTACCTTTTAAACGTCCTATTTCTTACTATCTCCCATTTTTCCTGAATTAAAAGAATCGAATTTGGATCTCTTTTCGTTCGTAACCATATATATACCTAATGGAGCCTTTCGGTTTATTTAACTAATTTGATTTGAAATATGAATAAGGCCGCTAAAAATTTTAAGATAGGAGTTGGAGAATATGCCAACCTTTTGGGGAGTAGATTCAGCTCAAGAAGTCCACAAGATCTCTTGGATTGTGTCAAAGGGAATTTAGGAAAGCCCGCGTTTTGGGGACGTTATTTGGTTAAAGTAAGTGGAAGTTCAGAGGGGTTGACACCTTCTGAGTTAAACCGATTGAAACAAAATGGCATCAAACTTCTACCGATTTACAATAATTTCACGGAATCCGTAGGGTATTCAAGGGGAACCATTGATGCTCAAAACGCTATTTATCATGGGCGTCGGTTAGGCCTCGCAGAAGGGGTCCCCATTTTTGCTAATATTGAGCGTTTCTTCGATGTCGACGCCGAATGGATTCGTGGCTGGTTTGACACACTCTATAAATCCCCTTATCTACCTGGTTTCTATTTCGATTCAAAAAAAGGGAATTTCATGGAGGCATATTGTCGAAGCGTTTCAAAGGAAGCATTGATCAAAACCCATTCCGTTCTATGGAGTGCCCGACCAGAATCTGGGGGAACGTCACCCAAAAAAACGCCCACCTTTAAACCCATCTCACCTTCCTGTGGCGGAAATGTATGGGCTTGGCAATATGGGCGGGACATCAAAAGCTGCCCGGTCGATACCAATCTCATCCTCACACAACTATATAGTAAACTGATTTAACCCGGAGCGTTCTTAGCCTAGAGGAGCGTCTCTAGGTTTTTTTATTGAGTAAATGTTCGAATTGAATTCTAATTTTGAGTTTCTAGTCTTACACTCATGAAACGCTCAAAATTGAAGCCGAAAATCAAACGGTCCTTTAGTGTTTTTTATAATCCGTTTTAATAAAATTTTAAGCTTCGGGTTGTATTCTAAGTTTACGATATCGGCATTCAATTTGAATTTAGGTGGGGAGGACTTTAAACATGCCTAAAATGACTAATAAATGGATCGCACTTTGTACAACAGCTGTCGGCGTGGTCTATGGAGCCGGTTACGTTGTCACCCAATCGACTATGACGCAGTCGTCTGTTGCTTCTGCCCAAACCGTAACCGCGACACCCGCCCAATCTAATAACACTCAGAATCAACAACCATCAAATGGTTCAAGTTCTTCGAGCAACCAAAAGCTATTATGGAGGCCATGATGGCCGATT
The DNA here is from genome assembly GCA_963829575.1 of uncultured Sporolactobacillaceae bacterium. Taxonomy (GTDB): domain Bacteria; phylum Bacillota; class Bacilli; order Bacillales; family Sporolactobacillaceae; genus KACC-23026. The sequence continues at coordinate 2,567 of CAWHJF010000002.1, forward strand.
TGGCGATGGTGGTCATCATCATGATTTTCATGGCGATGGTGGTGGAGTTCAGCCTAATAATGGGCGCGGAAATGGGGCAACGAATGGATCGAGCGCCGGCTCTTCCAATTCTTCAATTGGAAATTCAGGGTCAGCGAATTCTGGATCCTCGTCCAACTCCTCCTCGTCAACCCCTTATAAAAACGGGACTTATCAGGGGTCTGGTATGAACCGATATGGAATGGTCACGGTTTCCGTTACAATCAAGTCACATAAAATCACAAACGTTCAGATTGTAAGTTGTCAAACACACTATCCAGAAGATGCGATTACAAGCTTACCTCAAGAAGTCATGGATCGCCAATCGGCCAATGTCGATATTGTGAGCGGGGCAACGGGAAGTTCAGAAGATTTCCAGCAAGCAGTCGCACAAGCCTTGCAAAATGCACAAGCTTAAGTTTTAAAGTAACAGACGCGTTAGGAGGTCATAACCCTGTCAGGTCACACTGCGAATAATATGGAACAAATAAAGCGAACTGAAATTGTGATGGACACATTGGTCACCATTAGAATCCATCACCGTGAACCCTGCACCGAGATTGAAGCGGCACTCGATCGGGCCTTTTCGGTATTCCGTTACGTTGAATCGGTCTGCAGCCGTTTCACACCAGATAGTGAAGTGATGCAGTTAGCCAAGCGAGTGGGTGTTCCCGTTACAGTCAGTCCTGTTCTTTTTGAGGCCGTTCAATTTGCTCTTGAAATCGCGAAAGTGACCAATGGTGATTTTGACCCAACGGTTGGTGCCCGCTTGGAACAATCCGGTTTTAACCGCCATTATTTGACCCAGAAAAAACAAGACACAAATCTTTCATTGGTCGACCAAGTCTCTTATCGATCGATTGAATTAAATCCACAGAAACGAACCATTTTGCTTCATCACCCCTTAATTCTAGACCTAGGTGCGGTTGTAAAAGGAGGCTCCCACTTGATTAATCCTAAGACGGGCGCGTCCGTTCATGACCTGATCAGCTCAACCGTCGTCGCGCCATTTGCCATGCTTGCAGACGCGTTTTCAACCGCTGTTTTTATAAGCGGGTTTGATCAAGGACTCCATCTCTTAAATCAAGAAGGATTAGAGGGTATACTCGTGAGCTCTGACTTTAAACTAAACTCCACAAAAGGAATGAAAAACTATGCCTTCAAACCGATCTCAATCGACTGATGTGAGGCGTTCATCCCCTCCAACTCAAAAGAAGAATCGTTTTCAAAAATATTTTCAAACTCCAAAAGGATATGTATTAGTATTGTTGATTGCCTTGAGCCTTTTTGCTCAAATCAATCTGACTTCAACACATGGCCTCCGCAATGAAATCGCTGGCATTGTAACGGCTCTAGTTATTGATACGATTTTTGCCATTGCTCAAAAGCGGAAAAAACTCTTTGCAGATGGTGGGATCATCACAGCGATGATTATCGCGATGGTTTTAAGTACCAAAGCGAGTTTAATCGCCATTGTGGTCACCACAGCAATTGCCGTTCTATCTAAGCATATTCTCAAAAATAAAAGAAAACCGATCTTTAACCCCGCAGCCTTTGGACTCTTAATTGCCACATTCTTGTTTTCAAGCGGTCAGAGCTGGTGGGGGGCGCTTTCTCTCTTACCAATGGTTACCATTCTCGGTCTTGTGATCTGTGGGTTCCTCATCACGAGTCGAACCAATAAATTTCCACAAGTGCTCACGTATCTCGGGGTTTACTCCGTTGCCTTCTTAGTAATGGGGCTCATGCATGTTGGGCTTGCAGGTGATGCGCTCCGCACTCCGTTTATCAATTCCGCGGTCTTCATGGCATTTTTCATGTTAACGGATCCCCCGACGTCACCAGGAACTTATCGGGATCAGATCATCTATTCGGTGCTCGCTTCAGCGATTAGTGTCGCGCTTTATATTTGGGTTGGTGGACTCACCTACCTTTTAGTCGGACTTCTTTGCGCCAACGCTTGGAGTGCATGGCAATCCCATTTAGTGGCGAAGAAAAGAAGTCAGCAAACCCCTCCGCGCGGACAAAAGCAACGCCCTGCTCGCCCCGCACACCAATAATACAAGGAATGGGATCATGCAATCCCTCACCTTTTCACATAAAGTAAAGCTACATTTAGGCAAGATCAAAAAGACGAGCGCCATTATGGGGCTCGCCTTTTTGATGCAATCATTTCGGGCACCATGTGGGGGGCTCAGTTCCTCAAAGCGTTGGCGCGACTTCTTACGGGCACAAAGCGTTCGTTTCTGTTCCCGTAGCGCCAACTTTTCCCGCGTTCGGGAACGGACCTCGCTCCCCTCAAACGACTTGCGCGCCGTGTTGCCACTTTGATCCTAAACGGACACTCGAAAAGTCGTTTGCGAATGCCCTTCTTTTGCTTTCGTCACTTCTAAAAGAGCCGGAATTTGTGTTTTGAGTTCTTGAACATGGGAGATGATCCCGATCATTCTACCTGAACGTTGCAAATCAATGAGTGCATCAATTGCTTTATTTAACGATTCTTCATCTAGCGACCCAAAGCCCTCATCAATGAACATCGTTTCAATCGACACCCCACCCTGATAGGCTTGAATCACATCAGACATGCCTAGCGCTAAACTGAGTGATGCATTAAATTTTTCCCCGCCAGACAAAGATTTCACATCGCGTGTCTGCCCGGTATACGAATCGTACACATCTAACCCGAGACCACTTGGACGACTGTTTTTCTCGACACGCTCACTCCGGATTAGATAAAACTGCCCATTTGAGAGCTTTTGCAAACGTCCGTTGGCATGCTGCAAAATCCGTTCCAAAAATTCAATTTGCAAGTACCGCTCTAATGAAAGCCGTTTTCCATTATTTCCTCTGAGGGTTGAATAAAGATGGTCCACAGTGGCCAACGCCTGTTCAGCCTTCGCCATCCGCACTTCACAGGCATGGAGAGACGCTTGAAACTGACCAATTTTCTCCAAGAGGAGCCTACTTTGATCGCGCTTCTGTTGAGCTTGATCGCGCCCCTCTTTTAAGTTCACACACCGCGCTTCTAAAGCGACCAAATCCACCTGTTCTTTATCCTTTAATTCCTGCTCCAAATCTTCCACCTGTTGCGTCACGCGATTGAACTCGTCAAAGAAACTTGTAATCGATTGCTTGAGCTCGGCTAAGGCATCCTCCGACAAAATAGAAGACCGGTAATGCTCAACGGATTCAAACCCAGCTCGTTTCCATTCATTTGTAAAAACTTCTAAGTCTCTTTGTGCCTTTTGTTCCAACTCGTCCAATTGGGTTTTTGAAGCCTCAACTCGCGTCTTTTGGGTCGTAGTTTCAGACTGAAGGGTTTGCATCATCTCTTGAGCCGATTGCCACTTTTTCTCTAAAGTCGTTAACTCCTTAGTAACCTCCTCTTGACGCTTCTGAAACGCACCCAGATTTCTCAAGATTTCTGGGATCCCATTGAGGACTTCTTGATAAACGGCTTCTTCTTTTGCGTAGGTGGTCTGTTTGTCATTTTGTTCTGTTTGAAGGCTCAACAGTTGTTCATTTTGTTTCTTGAATTGAATCGTCCTTTGATCATAATTGGTTTTCTGTTGCTTGAGTTCTTCTGATAATTTGCGGAGCCGTTCCACGATCCCTTTTTGTCTCATTCCTTTTTCAATAATCGCGGTATGCTGACCTTCTAAGTGATCGGTTTGTAAACCCACTTCAATAAGCTCGCTTTGAAGCTGTTGCCATTGTTCAGTAGCAGACTCCAATTGTGCCGTTACCGTATGGAACAATCGAGCCTTTTCTTGAGCAAATTGGCGAACCTCTTCCAACGCTTTGCGGCTTGGGATCGAGGCATTCAAAACGGCTGGATTTGGATGTTCCGAACTCCCACAAACTGGGCACGCCTCCCCATTGTGGAGGTGCTCAGCTAAGAGACTCGCTTGCCCATTAATCCAAACTTTTTCCAAGTCTGTCAATTTCTTTTGGGAAGATTGCTGGTCCGCTTCTTTTTGTTTTAATTCTCCTGTTAATTGGTGCACTCTTTGGTGTTGGTTAACTGCACTTTTTAGGACTTTGACCTGGTCTCTTAGTTGGACGAGCACAGATTCTTCTCTCGATAACCCTTCGACTTGTTGTTCCCACTCCCGAATCCTTTCATTTAAGATTGAAAGTGCCTGCTCTTCTTTCTCGAGGTCCTGATTGAATTGTTCAAGACGCTTCCGTCCATCCTCAACCTCTTGTTTAAGACGTTTCAGTGCCTGCTTTTTTTGATCCAGTTGTTCCACTTTTGGGGCCAACTGATCGAGCCGGTTCCATTCATTCGAAAGCGCCACACGTAGTGCTTCTTCATTTTTAGCTTCTTCATAGCTTAGTATGGCTGCTTGCAGCTTTTGATTGAAGTCCTCTAGAACGCGGCAAGCCTTTTGATACAGCACCTTTTTTTCGCGCACATCTTTCTCTGTTTCCAAGTAATGCGATTCATAGGCGCGAATGTGTGTCGCGCGTTCCGCCAATCCCCGCTTGATCTCTTGCGCTTCAAAATGCGAACGCTTCATTTCTAATTCTGCTTTTCGCTTTTTCCGCTCAGCAAGTTTCACAAATTGGTGATTCAGCGTTTCCAAAATATGCAGACGTTCAAGCGCCTCATTATATAACCGCTCGGCCTCATGGAAGGCTTGATTTTGAGATGCCATTAACGCTTTGTAATCCTCTGCTTCAAGCTCCAGTGCCTCTAACACTTGTTGAGAATTGTAGTGGTCTCTTTTAAAAACCTCATGGATGGGACTCGTTTCTCGCTCAGGTAGTTCATTTTGAATGGAACCAAACTGCCCATTGAGTATTAAGTGTTCTTGATCATGGACCCCTTTGGCTTCGGAACGTTTCTCCTTTAAACGATCCACCATCCATTGATAGGGCTCTGTTTTAAAAATGCGACGAAGAATCGCCTCTTTGTTTTCCGTCTCAGAGGTTAAGAGTTTACGAAACTCCCCCTGTGGAAGCATGACGATTTGGCTGAATTGATCCTTCGAGAGACCCAAGAGTGCTTCTAGCTTTTTGTTCACCTCTGTCACGATCATTCGGTCGACAATCGGGACTTCGCGCCCGTCCTCAAACTGCTGATAGAGTTCTTGCCTTCCACCCGTTGCGGTTTTATTCCCTTCTTTAACATGGGGAATTTGACGGAATACACGATACACCTTACTCTTGAGTTGAAAAGATAAGTCAACTGCGGTATGGTCTTCATCCTCCGCATAATGACTTCTAAGAAGAGTGGGGTCTTTTCGATCTTCCCCGCTTGCCTCGCCATACAAAGCAAAACAGATCGCATCAAAAATGGTTGTTTTTCCAGCTCCCGTATTTCCAGAGATCACAAACAACCGATTATCTTTTAACTCACGAAAATCAATCACTTCTGTTTTTTTATAGGGGCCAAAAGCGGTCATCGAAAGTAAAATCGGTTTCATAGAGCCATCTCCTCCTTTTTGCGCACCTCATCAAGGACTTCTAAAAAAAGCGCTTCTGCCGCTTCATCTGGCTCTTCCCCACTGACTTCCTTATAAAAAGCTCGAAATAACGCTTGATCACTTAAAGCCTCTCGATTTTGAACCGACTCATCCGACTGAGGGTCGGATGGCATTTTAAATGGGCGTTCGACATGCATAGCATTCGGATACACCGAACGAATTTTTTCCATAGGCGCAAGAACAGGCAAGTCATCCAACAATCGAACGAATACATAATCTTCATTTATTGGATGGTTTAAAAGGGCCTCAAGTCTTCCTTCAATCGTACGCATATCTTTTTTGGGTAGGAACGGACGTTTTTCAATCGTTGTTTGACCGTCCCCATCTAGTTCAACAACTAAAAACCCTTTGTTATGGTTTTCTTCGGAAATCGAATATTTTAAAGGCGATCCTGAATAACGAATGGTTGGATTCCCAACGTGATGAGCCTGGTGCAAATGGCCAAGAGCGGTATAATGAAAGTCTGAAAACAAACTGGCACTCACATGTTCGGCACCACCAATGGCTAAAGGTCGTTCCGAATCACTGGTGTTCGGCAGAGCGTCTCCGTTCGGAGTCACAAAAGCATGCCCTATTACAACGTGCCGAGCTTTCGGATCTCGCTTTTCAGCGATTCGGTTGACGATCGCCTTCATGGCGTCATGGTGTGAGTGGATCGCATCGTCTTGAAAGAGATGACGAATCGCGCCCGGTTCAGCATAAGGGATATGGTAAAAATGAACCTCGCCAAATGCGTCTTCTAAAACCACTGGTTCAAGTTGTGGGCTCAGTTGCCCCATAAGATGAAGGCCATTGGATCGCATCAGCTTCGTTGCAAAGTTCAGTCGGCCAGGACTATCATGATTTCCTGAAATGGCAAGGACAGGTGTCCCAAGATCGAGAACAAGTTGGCTCAGTAAGTCATCGAGCAGATCGACCGCATCCGTTGGTGGCACCGCACGGTCATATAAGTCACCAGCTATGATCACGGCGTCCGGCTTCTCGTCTTTCACGGCTTGGACAAACTGTTTTAAAACATGGCGTTGATCCTCGGTCATATAAACCCCGTGAACGAGCTTACCAAGATGCCAGTCCGCTGTATGAAAAAACTTCAAAAGGACTCCCCCTTATCTATTTATCTATCAGTTCAGGTGAATTTTATAAGTCTATTATTATTATAAAGGAAAATAGAGGTTATGAGGGAATGGTAATGCGAGGAAAGAACAAACGGAACGAGTGGCCGCTCAGCATCAGCTTGCGGACTTCCGTTCCGTTCGTTGGTATTTAGAGTTTCTTCTTATTATTTCATCGAAAATGAAGCATCGGTATGGATTGGATGGTCCGTCGCTAAGACGAGATTGTTCACAGCGCTGAATAGGGCTTTGACGGAAGCGTTCATGATATCGGCATCAATTCCACAGCCCCAGTGAACGATCCTTTTTTCATCAGTAATCCCGACATAAGACACGGCATTGGACCGCGATCCAATTTCTTGTGCATGCTCGCGATAGGTGAGATCCGAATAGGAGATGCCAAGTTTCGTTTGGAGCGCATTGCTGATCGCATCCAAACGGCCATTTCCGACACCTGTAATGTCTTCCACTTCATCATTGATACGGATTGTCAGATACGTTTGATAATCATCCGATTTCGTAAAGCGGTAATTTTGAAACTCAATCGGACTCTGCTTATTCACATAGCTCTCAACAAAAATTTCATAGATCTCATGAATCATGAGTTCTTTGTTTTCATGATCGGATACATTTTTCACCCGATAACCAAAATTTTCGCGCATCTTAGCAGGAAGGTCATACCCATACTGCTGTTCAAGTAAGAAGCCAATTCCACCTTTTCCAGATTGACTATTAATTCGGATAATGTCCCCCTCATACTCTCGACCAATATCCATTGGATCAATCACAATGTAAGGCACACTCCATTTTTCGTCTGGCTTATCTTCGCGCCACTTGAATCCTTTCGCAATTGCGTCTTGATGGGAACCTGAGAAGGCCGTAAAGACAAGTTTGCCCCCGTATGGATGGCGATCATGGACCGTCATTTTCGTTAAGCGTTCATAAACCGCTAATAGACCTGGGATATCTTCAAAATTGAGATGTGGGTCCACCCCATGGGAATAGAGGTTAAGGCCAAGGGTCACAATGTCCACATTTCCAGTGCGTTCTCCGTTACCGAACAATGTGCCTTCAATCCGCTGGCCGCCGGCAAGCATCGCAAGCTCTGAATCGGCAACCCCCGTTCCACGATCATTGTGCGGGTGGATCGACAAAATCACGTTATCGCGGTCGTTCATATGGTCGCTCATATACTCAATTTGACTGGCGTACACATGCGGAAGCGACATTGAAACCGTTGCCGGGAGATTGATGATCACCTTATTTTCAGGGGTTGGCTGCCAAACATCTAATACGGCATTACATATCTCAAGCGCAAACTCCATTTCTGTTCCTGTAAAACTTTCTGGAGAATATTGAAACGTAAAATTTCCTTCCGTTTCTTCTGCACATTTTTGAACAAGTTTCGCTCCGTTTACCGCAATTTCAATAATTTCTTCTCGGGATTTCCGAAAGACTTGTTCCCGTTGAGCGAGTGACGTGGAATTATAAAGATGAACGATCGCCTTTTTTGCCCCTTTTAACGACTCAAACGTTTTTTCAATGATATGATCTCTGGATTGAGTCAACACTTGGATTGTCACATCATCCGGAATAAGATCTTGTTCAATCAGTTGTCTTAAAAAAGCAAACTCTGTTTCAGAGGCTGCGGGAAAACCGACCTCAATTTCTTTAAACCCAATGTCTACAAGCATTTGAAAATATTCAAGCTTTTCTTGGAGCGTGAACGGAACTACAAGTGCTTGGTTCCCATCGCGAAGATCCACACTGCACCAGGTTGGCGCTTCCGTGATGTACTCTTTTTCAGCCCATTTCATACTCGATTTTGGAGGCATGAAATAACCTCTAGAATACTTCTCGACATTTTTCATTAGGATTCCACCCTTTCAAGTAAATGACTATTCACAGTGAAGACAAAAGAGCACGTCAATTCGATTTTCCAAACTAAAACTTTAAAGGACTAAATAATAAGGTCAAAGAAAGGCTCATTTTATTAGAAAAACTTAGGCTTACCGCTCATTTCTTAATGGTGGAAACCTTAGTTTCGCTTATACGATCATCCTTAAATTCACAAACGAAACGTGATCCTTTCTGATCGTACCACTAAAAAACAATATAAAAAGCCGATCCTCTCATAAAGAGACGATCGGCTGAACCTTCGTGGTACCACTCTTTTTGGTTAGTCTGAACCTGAACGGTTTTGCGAGACTAACCCGCTTTGGGACTTTGTGACGGCGGTCAACCGTTAAGGCCTACTTACTAGTGTTCAGCCTTACCACTCCTGGGCGAGTTCAGGAACTTATTGGCTGTCTCGCACCATCCGACAGCTCTCTCAATCAATAAGGAATCCTTACTAGTCCCACTCATCATGTTTATCATTTTTAAATTTTCACTTATTATAGAATTTTTTAACGAGAACGTCAACCCCAATAAGACCTAATTTTCTAAAAAGGTTTTGTGAGCATAAGCAGGACAATCCCGGCAAAAAAACCATTTAAGACCCATTCAAAGGTTAACACGACGCGATGAAGCTTGTAATATTCTGCGGGAATGTCGTCCCCCTCCGCCTCCGCTAACAATTTACGAATCGGCTTGATTTTCGGTGTTAAAATCAGTGGTCCAATCGAGAGCGCCAATAAGTAGAGGACTAGGCTCGTGACATACCACCCTTGATGAAAAAGGGCTGGTCTCAAGATGCCCATTGTAAAGCCCGTTGCTAGGAGTAAAAACCCCCCGGTCATCACAAACATATGCAGGGCACGGTTAATCGAATAAGCAAAACGAAGTTGTGTCAACGTTTTGGCGGATTGTTTAATTGGAATAAACCCAAAGCCTGGGCCAAGCCCAAAGATTGCCGAACACACATGTATGACAAGTAAGAGTTTAAATACCATCATTCTCACACTCCATTACAACCACTTTTCTACAAGACTGCCCCTAAATCAAAGGCGCCTTCTAACTTTACTGTACCTTAAGTATCCTTATAAAACTGTGACAAATGCCACATGGATTGCATCGATTAAATAAAGCCTCCGCACACGCAAAAAACGAGCTGCCATTTGGGCAGCTCGTCCTTCCTAATAACTATTCATTTTTTGAAAGACTCGATCGAGCCACTCGAATAAATGTTTGTGCTTTTTCGATCGGTGCTGTCGTTCCGAGACTCACCAAAATAAAAATCAGAGAAGATAGGATGAGACCCCAGATCCCAGAGGACAAGCCAAGCGGCTTAAGTTTAAGCAATTCGAGACAGATGACGAGAAGCCCACTTGCGCTCACACTCGTTAAAACCCCTGCTGCCGTTCCACGTTTCCAAAAGAACGCGCCAATAATGGCAGGAACGACCACGATCAATCCTGCAGACGAGGCAACAGACAAGATGCTGATCAAGTTCACTTTAAGCTCTGCAAATAAAAACGCTAAGATTGAGATGACCGGCACAACCACCTTGCCAACTTTAAGCTGCAGAGAGTCTTGTTTATCTTTTGATAGAGTGCCATACACATCGCGAGCAAAGAGCGATGAGAGCGTCAATAAAATCGACGCAATGGTTGACACCGCTGCAGCCATAATGCCAATCATAACGATGAGCCCAAGTATTGGGGGAACCAAATGAGAGGATAAAAGCTTCGGCGTTGCCAAATCAGCGGTTGCCAATTTTGGAAATTCAAGAACAGCCGAAAATCCCCAAAAAACAGAAACCAATGTATACACAAATCCGAATCCTAAGAAACCCAAAAGCATGCCCTTCATACTTTTTAATGAAGCGGGCATATACAGGCGTTGACTCACTTGTGGATTAGATAAGCTAAAGAAAAACCATGGAACAGTTAAACCTAAGAAGGTCAAAAAGCTAAAATAGCCATTGCCTGGTACTGCTAACGACTGCGGATGGGTTTGGTGCAAACTGTTAAAGAAGTGGCCAAAACCACCGAGTTCCGAAATAATGACTAATACAACAATTGTGGACGTGACAATCATAATCAAGGCTTGAAGGGCATCTGTCCACATGACAGAACGAATCCCAGCAAGAAGCGAAAAGGTAATTGCAAGTAGAGTTGCAAGGACCACACCCGTTGTGAAAGAAATCGCCCCACCAGTCATACCAGAAAGCAAATACCCAATCCCAGATAACTGAACAGCACTATACGGAATGAGAAACAAACAACTCGCAAGGGAGATGACGGCTGCGACCGCTTTGTTATTATACCGATCGCCAAGCATTTCCGATGGCGTCACATAGTTGAATGTTTTGCCCACTGCCCAAAATCGCGGACCAAAAATAGCGACTAATGAAACACCCATAAAATAAACGAGTTCAAAGCCAAGCGCGCCTACTCCGCCCGCGTATGTGAGGCCCGCTAAGCCAACCATCATAAAGGCACTATAGGTTGTCGAGCCATAACTGAGTGCCGATACAAACCCATTCATTTTTCGATTGCCCAAAAAATAACCGGACATATCCGATGTGGTTTCCTGACTTCTCGACCAAACCGCAACCCCAAGCGATAGTAAAATGAAGATTCCAATCCCAATCCAGACTGCCGTTCCACTCATGAACGGTCCCCCCAATCTTTTGTCAGGATGACATTTATAACAACCACAATAAGCGCAAGTACAAGCCATACTAGGAAACTCCCATACCAATACGTGACATTTCTAAGCATGGTATACGGAATGAGATATCCTAGAATCACCAGGACTAGAATAACAAGCCCCCAACCCTTTTCACGTTTTGTCATACCACTCTCTCCTCGTATAATAAATAAAGTTCTAGCTCATTATAAAAGATGCCTAAACATGTGTAAAGACATATATTAAGTCACCTGTAAATTCATACCCTATTACATGATTTAAAAAGCGACTCGTTTTTTTAAAAAATCCGCACCATCTTTCCAAATCCTCTTCTTATATATGGAGATTTAGCCATTTTACAAAAATAGGAATCGTTTAGATGCCGGACCTTTTGAATGGTTATGATAAAATGAAGTTTGGAAAGGACGTGTCTAGATGATTGAGCAATGGTCGCAATCCAAACGTGCCAGTTCATTTAAACCTCTTATTTTCAGTGAACTCGCTAATTATAAAAAAAAGAAACAAAAAGAAGGCTTAAATCTTATTGACTTAAGCATTGGGAGTCCCGACCTTGGGCCGCCTTCCTTTATACAGGAGGCTTTTATCAAGCAGATCCAAGATCCAACCCAATATGGTTACACCCTAACAGGAATGGCGGCTTTTAACGAGGCCGTATGTGAGTATTATAAAAAGTTCCATGTTGACCTCGATCCTATAACGGAAGTGTTACAAGTTTCGGGTTCTCAAGATGGACTTGTCCATCTCCCATTTCTTTATGCCGAAGAGGGAGATTTGATTTTAGTACCCGATCCAGGCTATACCGCCTATGATGCGGGAGTCAAAATGTCAGGCGCCACCCTTTATCCCATGCCGCTAAAAGCCGACAATCAATTTTTGCCGAACCTCTCTCAAATCCCAGAAGAGGTGGCTAAAAAAGCAAAGGTAATGATCCTTAACTTCCCTGGAAACCCAGTACCAGCTTTAGCGACGGAAGCCTTTTTTAAAGAGGTCATTGCCTTTGCAAAGGCCTATCAGATTCTAGTTGTTCATGATTTTGCCTATTGTGAGTTGGTATTTGATGGCCATCAACCGCTTAGTTTCTTAAGCGTAGAAGGCGCGAAGGACGTAGGGGTCGAATTTAATTCTCTCTCAAAAAGTTTTAATGTAGCCGGTGCCAGAATTGGATATATCGTCGGAGCCGAACAAGTCATTCGAGATTTAAACCGGCTGAAATCCAATTTGGACTATGGCGTGTTTGCCCCGGTTCAATATGCTGCGACCAAAGCTTTGCTTCATGGAGCGGACTTTGTAGAAAAGAATCGCGCGCTCTATCAAAACCGTCGCAATGTGTTAATTCAAGGATTGAATGAGGCTGGATGGAAGGTGGCATCACCGCCCGCGACCATGTTTGTGTGGGCTCGCGTGCCTGAAGGTCGGCAATCCGAAGAGTTCGCCTATTCTCTAATTGATGAGGCCGGCGTTGTCGTGACACCGGGGAATGCGTTTGGTGCTCATGGAGAAGGCTATGTGCGGATTGCACTCGTTCAGCCTGAAGCGGTTTTAAAAGAAGCCGCCGAACGGATTAAGCAAGTCATAAGCTAGAGAGGGAGAAGTTGCATCCCCCTCTAGCTTATTTTAGTAGGATAGAAAAACAGGCGGATTGCACCGTTGGGGGTGCGTTTGGTCGGCTTGCGTACATTGCAACTCGATTTCCGATCGCTTTCTGTGCGCATCGCAGCAAATCAATAAACCCCGAGATCCACGTTCAATTCTTCTCGAAGCTTTTGGACAGAAGCCGCACTTCCCGTCACAATCAAGTGATCCCCAATCCGTAATTGGGTATTCCCATGGGGAACGATAGATTCTTGCTTTCGAACAAGACGTACAACAATGGCGTCTCCCAGAAAAGGAAGGGTACGAAGCGTTTGCAAATGATACTTCGGATTATTAAACTCAATCTGATACAGCCCTTTTTCTTCTGTAGTAAACAACATCGCCACATCGGGTGATTCAATCATGGCGCGCATCATCGCTTTGGTTGAAAAAAGAGAGGAAACCACTTGAACCCCCTTCTCCCTCAGCGCTTCACTATATTTCGGATCTTCAACGCGGGCTACAATATGCTTAACTTCACGATTGGCTGCCAGTTCAGAAAGCCGGACGTTTTCCTCTTCTTCTGATGTCGCCGCAACCATGATATCCGCCTCAAAGAACCCTTCTTTATCTAATGTCGCCAGTGTATAATCCTGAATTGCTTTTAATTTATATCTCAATTTAAAAGGCGACGTCATCACTTCTTTATTTTTATGGACCAGTACGATCTCAAATCGTTGCCCATCCAACTCATTGGCAAGTGGTAACGTTAGAGAATTCGCACCAATCAAGACGACTTGACGTTTTTTCGCGCTCACCTTATCAAATGGGAAAATGCGCTTAAAGAGGGCTGGTGTCAAGACACAGGTGACCACTGCGAGCAAAATCAAAGCAGACGCCATCTGATTATCAATCACCTGGATTTGCTCGCCAACTTTTGCCGCTGCTACAACAAGCGATAAGGTTGACGTTAAAAGGAAGCCGGATCCAATTACGGTCCGCCAATCATACCATCGTTTTAAGACAAGGATCGGCAAGAGCTTAGATAGTAGTAAACTCACTAATAAGAGGGGTAGCATCATTAACACACTTGGGTTTTTAAAAAGCGGCCAAACATTAAGGTCCACACCTGCCATGACAAAAAAGATTGGAATCAAAAAGCCATAACCAAATGAATCCAGTTGCCGCACCAATTCTTTATTCGGTGAAAGCAAGGAAACCAAAACCCCCGCGATAAACGCCCCTAGAATGTTTTCAACACCAATTTTTTCAGATAAACCAACTAATAAAATAATTAATGTAAAAACACTCCGAGTGCCAATCTGAATGGTGCCGGTCGATAGCGTTTCAAAAAACGAACGGTGGCGAAAAAAGCGACCGACCACATAAAGTAGAAAGCCTGCTCCAAATAATAGAATGATCAACCAAAAATGATGTCCCCCCTGGTGGATCGATACAAAAACTGCGAGCAAGATCATCGTGATTAAATCGGCTATCACGGTAACTAATAAAATAATCTGGCCGATACTTGTTTTCATGATTTTTGATTCTTTAAGCGTAGGCATGACAACCCCTAGGGAAATGGTTGAGATGACAAGCGTCATAAAAAAAACATTCCCCGTAAAATGGCCGATGAATAACCCCAATGATAATAGATAGGAAGAAAGCAAAATTAACCCGAAAATTAATCCTGAGACAAAAACACGATTCGGTTCGAGCCGACCATTCGGCAGGCGCTCCCTTTTTTTATTCGTAAAGACTGAAAAATCTATTTCAACCCCACTCAAAAACATTAAGAAGATCAAGCCTAGACTTGATAAGGCTGAAATGAGTGAGCCACTGTGAATCCAATTGAACCCGCTCTTCCCAATAATCAACCCCACCAGTATTTCGGCCACAACAACAGGTATCACTTTCAACCGTAACTTTTCAAGGATAATTGGGGTCAAGAGGGCCGCGATAATTACAATTACCAATGAACCAAATGACACATTCTCAGTCATGAAATCCCGCCTTTTCTCATTCATGCAAGATAATTCACTATATCATATTATTCATCTTTCCCATTAATCTAAGTTGGAGAGCCCTTAACTCACCTCCTTAACTTTATTCATCGTTATAAAACCTAACATTAAAAACCAAACCTTTTGCTTCCGGATTTTATTTTAATGGCAATTTTTCTCACATATCAATTGTAAATCCATAAAAAACCAGAAAACCACTCGTTTTAATCACTAATTTTTGTGGTTTTAAATTAAAATGTTAATTTTCCTCACATTAATTTTTAAAAATGTATTGATTATTTCAAAAGCTTCGCTTATTATAAAACCAAGATGTTACAAAACATAACATTAGGAGTGATGAAATGAATCCAAGTCAATTATCGTTCTCATTAGATTCTCTTTGGGTATTAGTGGCGGCCGTGCTCGTCATCTTCATGCAAGCTGGGTTTGCTTTTCTAGAAGCTGGTTCAACGCGGATGAAAAATTCAGGACACGTTGCCGGAAAGCAAATTTTGAGTTTTGCCATCTCTTCTCTCGCTTTTTGGGCATTTGGATTTGCAATCACCTTTGGAACCGGGAACAGTTTCTTCGGGACACACGGGTGGTTCCTAACTGAGACCAAAGGCACATTCGATTCCTTATCATGGGCCAATGTGCCAACCTCTCTTAAGTTTTTATTCCAATTAGCTTTTGCTGGCGTTTCACTGGCCATTGCTTGGGGCGGTTTTGCAGAACGAGCAAAACTCTCCGTCTACTTTATCTTTGGTACACTTTTCACCGTTATAATTTATCCAGTCATCGGACACTGGGTCTGGGGCGGCGGTTGGCTTGCTAACATGGGTATGCAAGACTTCGCAGGCTCAACAGTTGTTCACTTACAAGGTGCGGTTGCGGCTTTAGTCGGTACCCTTTTACTTGGACCACGTATTGGGAAATTCAACAAAAACAAAACACCAAATGCGATCCCTGGTCATAACCAAGTCTATTCCGTTATTGGATGTTTTATCTTATGGATTGGTTGGTTCGGTTTTAACCCTGGTAGTACAATGGGAACATCCGGTGCGTTCTTTGGATATGTTGCATTGACGACCAACTTAGCTGCGGCAGCCGGTGCCATTGCTGCAGTCCTAATGGCTTGGATGATCTCAGGCAAAGCCGATGTTTCAGCAATGATTAACGGCGTTCTTGCCGCACTCGTTGCCATCACAGCCGCTTGTGCCTTCGTTGAACCTTGGGCAGCTGTTGTAGTCGGTGCTGTTGCCGGTGCGGTCACTTATTGGACGTCCGTCTACTTCGAGAAAAAAGGGTTGGATGATCCGATCTATGCCTTCTCCGTTCACGGTATTGCCGGAATCATCGGAACCATCTCAACTGGCTTCTTCGCAGCACCAAAACTTGTTGCGACAGCGGGTATTGGGAAACCTGGACTCTTCTATGGTGGTGGATTCCATCAGCTATTTGTTCAAATTATCGGTGTTGCCGGAGCTTTCGCTTATGTATTCGTTGTCTCCTTTATCGTCCTTTATCTCTTGAAAGTGACAATCGGCCTTCGTGTCACAGCTGAACAAGAAGTAAGTGGTCTTGACATTAGTGAACACGGTGCTTATGGTTATCCTGAACAACTTGATCCAAAATACCAATCAAAAGAAGCCTAATTTTACAGTAGATTAAAAGAAGGAAAGGGCCCCCCTTTCCTTCTTTGTTCGAAAGGAGTGCGAGCAATGACGTTAACTCAAATTTTAGAAACCCTTCAATCTTCCACATCTCCTCATAATTTAGAAAGTTTGAAGAGCCTACATCATGACTTATTAGCTCAGTTCGCCTCTGATGATCTTAGTGTCAATGAAATACGTCAAAACACTCACATTCTAAATTCGATTCATGATGCATTTATGAAACGAGCGATTGGGCTTGCACATGATGAACTGTCAAAAGATAAAGAGGTCACACCCCCTGATCAACTTTGTTGGGTGTTGTTTGGAAGTGGGGCCAGAAGCGAACAAACCCTCATGACGGATCAAGACAATGGGCTTCTTTATCGCGCTGGATCGGTTCCGGAACGGATTGCAAGTCTGTATGTCCAAAGACTTGCAGAACTTGGTACGCACCACTTAAACGACATTGGCTATTCCTTTTGCCCGGGAAACGTGATGGCAACGAATAAAAGGTGGTCAAAATCATTCGATTCATGGATGGCCGCAATGGATGGGCATATTAAAACCAGACAACCGGATGATCTCAAGTATCTTTATATTGCGTCTGATTTAAGGGGATTGTGTGGAGATTTGGAATTAGCAAAAGAGGCAAAAGAAGGACTGTTCAACCATCTGAATGCCTCCTCTACCCTTCTCAGAAGATTGCATGAGCACATCCAGGAACCCAAAGTCTCTATAGGCTTATTAGGCCATCTCATAACGGATCGTTTTGGGGAACAAAGTGGGTTATTGAATATTAAAATTGGCTTTTACGTGCCGCTTGTTAATACTTTGAAATATTTAGCCATGCGACACGCCATTTTAGCCCCCTCTTCTTTAGAACGCTTATACGCGCTTGCTGAGAGACGTGTAATTAGTGAGGCTGATTTTACCATTATTGAGCAGGCTATGGAGATCTGTCTCTATTTTCGATGGAAAGCATCGCTTAATCCGAATCCAAAGGAACGGGACTATTTGGATCCCCGTTCCCTTTCATCCGATGAACTTGAGCGGTTGAAAATCGGCTTAAAAGAAGCCAAGACCTTTCAAACTTCTGTTATTCGAAAGGTTGATGACTATGAGTCCTAACAATGAACGCTCTTGGATTAATCGACTCTTATCAATGGGCATAAGACATGATCAAATGTCTAGCGTACTCGGCCAATCTGGTTCGCTCCAGCAAGAGGCGTACGTGCGGCAAATTTTAAAAGAAACGAAACAAAAGCGATTAGACTTTCAAACACCACTCGATGCCATCACCTTTATTATTTTGGATACTGAAACAACGGGTTTTAATGCTGAAGAAGATGCGATTTTTTCATTCTCCGCGACACAAGTAAAAGCCGGAGCAGAACTTTCCACCTTGTCTACACTCATTAATCCAGAGCGTTCGATCCCGAAAGTCGTGGTCGAGTTAACCCAAGTGGATGAAGTCGCAGTCAACCAAGCGCCTGTTATGGATGACATGATTCATCGCGTTCTCGACTTCTTGGCCAATGGCATTTTAGTCGGGTACCATATTACCCACGATTTAAATTTTCTCAATGCCTATCTTCGGAAGTCCAATCTTAAAAAGCTGCCGCATCAGTCTTTTGAACTCCGTCAATTGATGGAACGGCTGTATCATAAGCCGTTTCCAACATTGGATGACGCGCTTAACTTTTTGGACATTCCAAGTATAGAACGTCATTCTGCAGACGGTGATGTACGGGTCATGTGCATGATTTGGGACATCCTTTATGACAAATTCAAAGCTCAGAATCTCGTAACCTTGTATGATTTATATAATTTAGTAGGTTAAAAAAGGGATCTCCTAAGCGTAAGCCATCGGCCAACCACGCTTTCGAGATCCCTCATTTTTTTACTTCTGAACGTATTGGCGCCAGGAATGGACGGGTTGCCAGTCGAGTACTTCTTTGGCTTTTTTATTGCTGAGTAACGTGTCGTAGCCGTTGGTGTCGACTCGAATATCCGTTACATTTGGAAAAGCGGCTTTCATGAGTTCACCGTTCGTCAAATCCATACTGGTATCATCGGCTGCGATGTTGACCGCGACGCATCCCAAATCATTTTTTTCGACCGCTAGACGATATGCCGTTGCAGCATCCCGTGTATCAATATAACTCCACAATATCCGCTTTCGTTCTTCAGGGTTATGTAGGAAGTTCGGAAAATTCTTGTACAATTCAGGGGAAATGACGTTTCCTAATCGAAACGATACAATTTGCATGCCCGAGCGATAGTGGATCATTTCGGCGGTTTCTTCATTGACAATTTTTGATAAGCCGTAACTATCTTGCGGATGTCTCGGATGCGCTTCATCCATTGGGACGTACTTTGGCTCAAGTTCATTGACTGCAAATACAAGACCATAAGACGATTCACTTGAAGTAATGACCGCTTTTTTAATCCCTAATTGGCTAGCCGCTTCTAGGACGTTGAATGTTGACATGACGTTGTTTCGGAAGGTCACTTCGTTCGGATGTGAATATGCCACAGGAATAGCCGCGAGATGGACAACTGCGTCCGCCCCCTCTAAAACCCCATACACTTCACCTAGGTTAGTGAGATCCGTGATAACGGTTGGACAAATCGGATCCGCGAGCTTCTTTAAATCCGCATTCACCACCTCGTACCCATGCTCCACAAATTCCTTCACCACATCTGGCCCTAACAATCCACTTCCGCCTGTTATGACAACTTTTGGCATAGTGCGTGCCGCCTCCTTTAGTCTTGTATCGAATTCGAATCTCAATGGTTCATCTACCTAAATATTTTCTGTGACTCATTTTAAATTTTAACTTATTTTTTTAACCGTTTCCATTTCTCTGCTTAAAATGGGGCGAGTGTGCACCAAGATCCTCTTTATCGGCTCATTTGGGCGCTCGTTACACGAGGTCTGTTCCCGCAACCCAATTTCGAGCTTTTCGGGAACTGATCGCGCTTCTTAGTTCCCGTACACACTTTTTAAAATGCGTATGGGACCCCCCCATCCCATTCCTATTCTAAACTGTACAAAATGAGCAAGTTCTTTGACTTCTCTTGCTCGATCGACCAAAATTCAATGGTAAGGATCTGCCTTAAACGCAATGTGTTTTTCGAGTTCGATCACCATCTCTACAACATTAACTTCAATAAATCCTGAACGTGATCGGACACGCACCTCCCATACCGTAGGCTGATCTGTTTTCTTAATTTGAATCCTTGCGAGCGAAAGGCGGTGAAGTTCAGCATCTGCCATTTTTAAAAGAGATTCGAAGACGTTTGTATAGAAAGTAGACAGGATCAATTGACCTTGGCCAAGAACTTGAAAATCTTTTCGCAGTGCTTTAGAAAGGCTTCGCCAAATAATATAACGTTTCGCTTGCTCAATATCTTGTTCTGTTAACGATTGAGTTGGCATTTTCATCCCCCATTTCCATTATACCAAACGTATGTTCCTATTATAACTTATTGGGTGTCGTCCATACTATAAAGTGAATCTAACATTCAGTGGTGATTTTGTTTATCCCCAACTGAATGTTAGATGCACTTGTCGGACCTTTACGGGCAGTTGATCCCCTACCTAAACTTAATAAACGTTTTGAGGTAAGGTATTACTGCCCGTTAAGGTAGGATAAAAGTTGAGCATTCAATGACTTTGATTGGCACATCGCTTAAGCTTTGGCTACATAGCAACAGGGTTCAAACAAACCCAAAAGGTTTAAACCACTAATTTTATGAGGTGATTACGATGAAAAAGAGACAATTAGGCACAAACGGACCGGAAGTATCTGCGATCGGACTCGGTTGCATGGGGATGTCCGACTTTTACAGCGGACGAGATGACGCAGAATCCATTCTCACGATTCACCATGCGCTTGACTTAGGCATTAATTTTCTGGATACCGCAGACATGTACGGCGTTGGCGAAAACGAAAAGCTTGTTGGACAAGCGATTAAAGATCGGCGCGATCAAGTCTTTCTTGCAACCAAATTTGGCAATGTTCGAAATCCTGATGGTTCATTCGTTGGCATTAATGGCCGGCCTGAGTATGTAAAAGAAGCCGTGGATAAAAGTTTGAAAAATCTAGGTGTCGATCACATAGACCTCTACTATCAACACCGTGTCGATCCAAACACACCTATTGAAGAAACCGTAGGCGCCATGGCGGATCTGGTTAAGGCTGGTAAAGTCCGCTATCTTGGGCTCTCTGAAGCAGCCCCTGAAACCATTCGACGCGCCCATAAAGTCCATCCCATTACTGCCCTTCAAACCGAGTATTCCTTATGGAGTCGCGATGTGGAAGATAGCATTTTAGACACGGTACGCGAACTTGGAATTGGCTTCGTCCCTTACAGCCCGCTCGGCCGCGGATTCTTAACTGGGCGTTTTAAAACCATTGACGACCTTCCTGAAAATGACTATCGCAGACACAGCCCACGTTTCCAAGGCGAAAACTTTAATAAAAACCTTGCGCTCGTGGATAAAATTGAAGCGTTAGCGGAAGAAAAAGACTGTACGTCCTCTCAACTGGCGCTTGCTTGGTTGCTCGCACAAGGCGAAGATATTGTACCAATCCCAGGTACAAAACGCCGCAACTACCTAGAAGAAAACGTCGGAGCCGTTGAGGTCAAACTGACAGAGGATGAATTGAAAGAAATTGAACAAATCGCTCCAAAAGACTTTGCAAGCGGCAACCGCTATCCAGACATGAGCAGCGTAAACCGATAAAACATTAAAATATTCAACCTAATTAAAAGGATGGAATCGGCGATTTTCTCGCCATTCCATCCTTTTTAAAGTGCTTTTTTATCTTCCTTCACACGATACATCCGTTGATCCGCTAATTCAATTGAACGGTCCACATCAGTTGGATCTTTGAGACTTGCAAATCCAAAACTCACAGAGACTGGAAGCTCTTTCTCTTTCCAACTTGCATTCAATTTATTTAGAACCTGCTCAATTTGTTTTGCACAATGCGCGGTCTCATCCAATTCATGAGGGAGATATAAGACAAACTCATCCCCACCGTAACGAAATAAGCGATGCTCCCTTTGAACACGATTTTGGACATACTGAACAAATTCTTTTAAGATCCCGTCACCCTCCACATGGCCGTATGTATCATTGATCATCTTAAACTCATCAAGGTCAACCATAACGAGCGTTCCAGGCCGCGGCTCCGCGCTTAAAGTACTTTTGAAAATTTCCCAGGCTGCACGATTTTCGGCAGACGTTAAAGCATCTACAAAAGCTGTTTTTGCGATCATTTTATACTTCTGATAATACCCTACCGATTTAAAAAGGGACACTAGAACAATCAGCGTGGCAAGGATTCCAAGATACCCATATGTATGACTCACTAAAATCATGACAAGACCCAAGCTATAGATACAAAGATAAGTCCAGTTGATTTCTTTATAAATCCCCTTAAGGTTTACCAAAAACCCGTTTCGTTTCCGATAAGTCAGGATCAAGACCGTAAGCAACCGATTTACGATAAAATGAGCAACAAGTGCGACAACTAAAGCAAAATGAGCGCGCGGCGAATCCAGACTTTGGACGCTAAAAACGTCATAAAATAGACTACCACCCGCAAGCATTCCCGCCGATAAATGACCGATTGTCGTAAAGAAATTCCAAACATGGTCTTTCCTGCGAATCGCAGAAACAAGGACGCCAGGAATCACAATCAGACATGAAAAAAGAGGCGGAATAACCATCATGCTCGTCAGTACAAAGACCATAACCGGCTTCCATTTTGCCCCACTCGGCAAAGAGACAGACCAATCATAGAATAAGAGAAACATAACGGTATAAAATCCTATGTTCATCCAGTTTAGATGGTCCACTAATGAAACGTTCGTCGCAAACAACAGACTTAACCAAATCAAGCAAGCCACACCAAATAACCCTATTAAATAAAACAAGAGCGACTCTATTCTAATTTGTCTTGTGTGACTCACCACATCTTCCCCCTAAGTTTAGATGAATCGTTTAAGGGAGTTCGTTTAAACGACTATAACGAACAATCCAATTCCAAACAGATGTTATTCTCTTATAAAATTAATATTTATTCTAATAACTCTCTACATTAATTAATCTTAACCGACAGATACCCATTTGAAAAGACAAAAGGGCTCAAATAACGAACAGTATTTCGAACAAAATAGAAAGCTTAAGATTTTTGGAGTTAATCCGCCTCTTTTTTCTAAATTACTTTTTGCATTTTACAATAAAATTCAATATAAGTAATACTTTTGTACTACATTAAACAAAACAAGCAAAGACTAGCCCTATATCGTCTTAAATTAAGGAGGTCGTCTTATGAACGAACACAATATTACATTAACCTCAGCAGAACTTGGGGCTTTGTGGGCGAGTTATATGTCCGAAAGCTCAACCCTCCCAGTTTTAAAGTATTTTAACCATACAGTGGAGGATTTAGAAGTAAAATCAATCATTGAAAAGGCTGTGAGCTTATCCCAAAGCCATTTAAATGAGTTAACCAACATTTTTCAACAAGAGAGTTATCCTGTTCCCTTCGGTTTTTCGGATGAAGATGTTGATTTAAACGCGCCAAGATTATATTCAGATACATTTATGCTCGTTTTGATCAGAGAGCTTGGGAAAGCTGGACTTGCAGCAAACGGAATGGCAGCGTCATTTTCAGCTAGGGAAGATATTCGTGAATTTTACAAAAAAAATTCATACGAATCCTTAGAATTAGAGGATAAAGCCAAAGGCGTCATGCTCTCAAAAGGGACTTTTGTTCGTGCACCCTACATTGATCAACCTGACAAAGCGACGTTTGTAGATAAACAAAGCTTTTTAAGAGGGTGGTTCGGAGAAAGAAGGACGCTTATAGCGGATGAAATTGCTCACATTTACAGCAATATTATCAACAATTCATATGGCAGAGCTTTATTAATTGGATTTTCTCAAGTCGCTCAAGATAATGAACTTAGAGATTATTTTATCAGAGGGAAAAAATTAGCCACGAAAATCATCAATGATCTGCGATTAATATTAGAAGAAAGCACATTACCCGCTCCGATGACGTGGGATACAGAAATCACCAATTCCACAACCTCTCCTTTTTCTGATAAATTAATGTTGTTTCAGACGATTACGTTAAATTCGATCTCACTTGGGAATTTTGGTGGATCTTTAGCTTTATCATTGAGACGCGATATAGCTGCTAATTATTTAAAACAGATTAAAAATATTGGTCTATTTGCTGAAGACGGAGCCAATTTAATGATTAAGAACGGATGGTTTGAAAGACCACCACAAGCTATAGACCGCGAGTATCTCTCAACAGAAAAAAATAAATGAACTGAGAAGTGCTTAAGACCTGTTAAACCTGAAGGAATGAGACACTCGAAAAGAGCCGCTTGCTTTAATTAGTTAGGGGAAAATAGCGATCCATTTGAGGGGATTCACGAATGCCTAGATCACCTGTTGCGATCGTTGTTTTCTTCTTATTTTAATCCGTAAGTCGAGACCTTTCTAATAGTTCCTGAACAATAAAAAAAGACCGGTTCCCCAGTCTCTGTAAATTATTATTTTAAACTATAAGATTAGACGTTTTAAAAAAGGTCAATATTGATTTTTTTGTTGGGCACGTGCCAATTTTAAGAATAGCGCGCCATTGCCAAGTACGACGCTGACCCCAACAAAAATCGTTAATAGCACCGTAGAGAACGTCATGAAATGATACGTAATTAAAGCACCAGCTAAAACTAAAAGTGCAAGTTGAATAAGAATTGTGGGTTTCATTTCAATCACCATCCCTCTTAGACCTTGAATCAATCAACGATCAATCCAGCCTTACACTATTAGTGTATCACTTCACAAGCAGAATGCTGATTCTAAATGTCACACATTAGTGACAAATCATTTAAGGAATTGTGGCAATCTTTCAAATCCCCTGGAATTTCAATGTTTCCCATTACTTCTTAGCAAGTCGAATCGGCACCTTATAAATTTGATTCGATTGTTCTTTCGTAATGTAAGACATATCCACCATATTCTGAAGCACAGCTGCCTCGCGCTTTCTCGAGAGCTTATAATGCTTGAACGGGTCATAATTATTTGGAGAGTTTGGAATACCCGCGAGCATGGCCAGTTCCCCTTCATTTAATTCCCAAGGCTTCTTTCTAAAATAGGTTTCAGATGCATTCATTAACCCATAAGCGCCTTCCCCAAAATAAATGAGATTGGCATACATCTCAAACACTTTCTTCTTGGGTATCGAATCATAGATGCCAATGGCATAAATGCTCTGCGATAACTTATAGGTAATGGAGTTCGTTCGTTTAAGGAACGTGTTATCCACCAATTGCTGAGTGATGGTTGACCCACCTTGGGCATATCGCCGCTTTGAAAGATCAACCACGATCGAACGACTAATTCCAATGGGATCAATACCAGGATCGGAATAAAAGCGACGGTCTTCTGTTGCGATAACGGCTCTAATGTAGAAGTCCGGTAACTTTTTATAAGTAATAGGTGTGACCTGATATTTTTTTTCAAGTGTTTGAACGGTTTGTTCTAAGCGCGGTTGTAATGGATTAATTGTCGTCACATAGATCTTTAAACCAAATAAAAAACAACTTACTAATAAAACGAGAAGAACGAGTAACCCAATCAATTTTCGCATAGCTTCCCTCAATTGTGCTTTAATTTTTTAATTAATCGGACGGAATGACCCACCAACATGTCTCTTATAATTTGGGATTCCTTATGTATAGGCCGTTTCATTGTTTAAAAACTTGCTTTCAAATCTCAAAAAACGCCCCTTCTATTATACCATGAGTCCAAGTTCGTCACATCCTTCAAACGAGCTTAATAAGATAGTAGAAGATCTGATCTTTTACTTAAGGAGGTGAGCGAATGAAACTACCTGTGTTATTATCAGGTCCGATCCTTCGCCGCACCGAATCCAACAAACTGACAATCTGGCTTGCAACCAGTCAATCGGTACACATTAAAGGGCATGTCTACCATATCACGCAACAGGAAAAGACAGGCCGAAGTCAGGCTCCTCAAGATCCACGCACACAGGATCAATGGGACTATCGAAACCTTCATGTCAGGACACACACCCATTCTGTATCATTAGGTGATCATTTATTTATCTATTTAATTGATCTCACTCCAACCGCTCCTGCTTTTCCAAAGGACACGTTTTTAGGCTATAACTTAACATTTGAATGGGATCATTCTCAGTTTGATTTAGGCTCATTAGGATTGTTATCTCCTGAAGATCCTGACTCCATCGTCTATTCCCCTTTTAAATTACCAACGTTTATCATAAATGAGAACGTTTCGACTAATATACTGTATGGTTCCTGTCGTAAATTTCACGGTAAGGGAAACGACCAATTGCCTGAACAAGATCGTCTTATGAATCGTTCAGCTGACCAATTAGAAGCGCGTCCACAAGCCTTATTTTTAATGGGGGATCAAATTTATGCCGATGATGTCGGCGCTTCAATTCGACCTTTTTTAACCAAAATGGGTAGGCGCTTGTTAGGAACGCGAAGTGAATCCCTGACAGAGGTTGATCCTAGACTGACGCAATCTCCTTTCCCAATGGCGCTTCAGCAGGTGAATGGCCGACAATATATTATGGAGGAGTTTGCTCAATTTACGTCTTCACATGCCTCGAACCATCTCATGACATTTGGAGAATACGCCGCCATGTATCTCATGAATTGGAGCCCAACCTCCTGGAACCTATTAGAGGATGAAGGAGGAATGCCTACATTTAATGAGGTCTTGGAAAAGGATCAACTTTATACCGTCTTTCCAAAGGATGATCCTTATTTCAAAAAAAGTTATACCAAAGAATTAAAAAATGCACGGAAGCAGTTTAAATCTGAGCGAAAATCAATTAAATCCTTTGCCAAAGGACTTCCTGAAGTGAGACGTCTTCTGGCTAATCTAGCAACCTATATGATTTTTGACGATCATGATATTACGGATGATTGGAATCTCTCCCATCAATGGCGTCAAAATGTGTGGCACTCAACACTTGGAAAACATGTTGTCGCCAATGGGCTCCTAGCCTATTGGGCGTTTCAAGGGTGGGGCAACCAGACCGATGCCTTCTCTCCTCGCTTTATTCAAACCATTAAAGACTATGTCACCCATTACGACACAACGAGTGAGACTTATGACAAATGGCTCAACCAAATGTGGTCGTTTTCCGATTGGGCGTTTGTAGCTCCGACGAATCCAATGGGCTTCTTTTTGGATACGCGGACCATGAGAGGGTATGTTCCGATTCCTGAACCGGTCCACATCTGGAATACTCAAAAAGAGACCCCAATGAGTTCTGAACTCATTAGTACAGAGGGCTGGGAGATCCAAGAAAAGATTTTGTTTAAAAGTGGATGGAAACGTCATACCCCGTTGATCATCGTTTCCGCGACTCCGCTTTACGGCATTCAACTTATTGAGAATTTTGTAATCAAATATATTTATCCGCTTCGCTCCTTAGGTCTTCCCGTTGAAAACAGCTTTGATATTGAAGCATGGAAGGATAATGGGAAAGGCTTCACTCAGTTTTTAAGGAAGCTCGATCATTGGGATCCTGACCCTTGTTTTATACTTTCTGGAGATGTGCATTACGGATTCGAAGCCGAAACACATATTCGATTCCCTGAGGATTCAAAAGCACGTGTCTATTATCAATTAACAAGTAGCCCAATCAAGAATAAAAGTTTTTCCGGTCTACCTGAATTTCTCGTCCGACAATTAACGCGCATCCATTCCCCAACAAAAGCTTTAAAAGAAGATCATCATTATTGCGACAACCATTATCGCTTGCTTGCCAAAAAGCAACTCATTAATGACCCGACCACGGTCAATTGGTCAGAAAAAATATATTACCAACCGAATGCGTCTGGACAAATTATGGAGACCAAAAACAATATCGGGATCTTACAAATCCACCCAAACTATAAAGAAGCGAAGACGGCGTTGACCACCGATCTAAAAAAAGAATGGAATAATAAAATTTATAGGAGTTAGACAGCGAATTGCGGTCTAACTCTTCAGTGTGGAGAGAAACTCCTATTTTTTTCTCTTTGAACGAATTGAGGGCTTCATCACCTTTATGAAGCCTCTTAGAATAAGACTTTTTCGACAACTCGAGGAGTTAGAAAACAGTTTGTTGTCTAACACCTTTTTTCGAAAAAACACCTGAAATTCATCATCAAACATAAAAAATATCGCCCCCACTCATAATCTTCATTTTCATTCATATAGCAGTTATAGAAAGGAGTGAGGCGTATGGCGTCAATTCACATCGTGCGATCAGGCGATACATTATGGAAGATCTCTCAAGAAAGCGGGCTTTCTGCCTCTCGAATTATCGAAGCGAATGGATTAAACAGTCCCCTCTTAATCCCTGGTCTTGCGCTTTATCTCCCTACCCCATCCCTCCCTGAACGCTTTTATATGGTCAAGCAAGGAGACGTGTTATGGGAACTCGGCCGGCGTTATGGCATCAGCGTCTCGGCAATCCTAGCTGCCAATCAAAGGTTGATCCCAAAAAGTTTAAAGGTGGGACAAATCCTTGTTCTTCCTTCTCCTATAAAATACGAACTGCAAACGCTCGCCTATTTTGATGCCACAAGTTCATCACCAATTTCACAACTTATACAAAACCAAGCTGGTTTGCTGAGTTATGTTGCCGTTTTTGCTTATCCGGTCCAACCAAACGGAACGTTGCAAGACCTTGAAGATCAAACGATCCTCGCTGAGATTAAAGCTTTAATGATCAAACCGCTAATGGTGGTTTCTAACTTTTATGAAGGACAATTCAGTCCTGCTCTAGCCGATCAGGTTTTAGATGCCGAAATCCGCCCCACTTTCATCCAATCGATTATCAATACGGTCGCAACAAAAGGTTATTCAGGTGTCAGCATGGACTTCGAATTTATCCCGCCAGCACGTCGGGCCGATTACAGCGTTTTTTTAAAAGAACTCAAAACGGCATTGGGCAACGCCATTCTTCATGTCAACGTCCCATCCAAAACCAAAGAAATGCTAAACAACCGTATTGTTGGGGCAGTCGATTATCAAGCGGTTGGAAACAGCGCAGATCTTGTAACCCTCTTAACCTATGATTATGGGTATCCCACCGGGCCTCCTGATCCAGTCTCTCCTCCCTGGTGGATTGTTCAAGTCCTAACCTATGCCCTCACGCAAATCCCGAAAGGAAAATTGATGATGGGTTTTCCTTTGTACGGATATGATTGGAATACCGAAACGCTCCAAACCACCGCCTTATCTGCCAATGCTGCGCAAAATAAAGCATTAGAGCTTGGGATTCCGATCCAATATCGTTCAGAACAGGAATCCCCCTATTATTCTTATTTCAACGGTTCCATCAAGCATACCGTTTGGTTTGAAGACAGTCGAAGTCTAATCGCCAAGTATCGTGTTTTGGAAGGGTTCGGACTAACCGGAGTTGCCTTCTGGCGCCTGCGTTATGAATTTCCTCAGAACTGGGAATATCTCAAGATGAATAGCTATGTGGTCAAATAAGCCGCACGTCTTGTATGCAATGGGCTCCCCTTGCCTACATTCTCGCTTCCTTTCGCCTTTTGGGTGCATGGAACCTCCCATTGACTCAGTCGAGTATCTGCTTCTCTCTTTCTGTGTGAATGAGGTACCATCCAATTAGATTGATCGGACCCGATTTGCCACTTTTACATATGCAGCGCAAAACCCCAACTCATAGCAAAAACCGGCCGCAGCAATCCGCGCGACCGGTTTCTAATCCTCTTCTAACTCACCAAATTCTCTTTTACAACAGCATCTTTGAGCTTAACAGTCGACCAATCTTTCTTATAGAACCGCATCATCACTGTTAAACCAAAGCAACAGAGGTAAGTGTATAGACTAAGCCATGCACCCACACTTCCTAGATGCGCAACAAATATTAAGAGATAGCTGAGTGGGATAAACAACCCCCACCCGAGCGTTAACGACGCTTTTAACAAAAAGCCTGTATCACCTATGCCACGCAAGCCACCCGCGTAAAAATTCAAACATCCATCAAAAATTTGCAAATAAGCCGAAATCGTAATTAATAAAGCCGCAATGTGGTAAACGCTTGGATCACTTGAATAAAGACGCGCAATCGGTCCCGCCAACACACACTCAATGGTGCCGACAATGAGAAGAAAAATAGCCCCAAGAATTGCGGTGTGCGTCCCATACTCTTTCGCGAGCTTCACATTTCCTCTGCCAAGCTCTTGACCAACTAAAATCGTAGCCGTCGAACCAAATGCAAAGGCCGGCATAAATCCAAAACTCATAACATTTAGGGAGACTTCATTCGCAGCTAAGGCGGAGGTCCCCAATCGCGTCACAAAAGCCGTAAAAATAAACATCGCCATACTCATTGAGAATTCTTGTATACCAAGCTTTCCACTTTCATTAAAAATCAATCGAACCTCTTCTCTTAGAAGGGTAAACCGAGACCTTGTATGATATTTTTTATTTAATCGAATGAAATAGACATAAGCACTTAAGACAAAGACTGTGGCTTCCCCAATCCACATCCCTAACCCGGCCCCTCTTAACCCTAAGGCAGGGAAACCAAAATGACCATAGGTTAAGGCGGAGGTAAAGAAGATCATGAGCCCATTTCCCGCTAATGACACGATCATCGGTGTCTTTGTATCACCGACTCCTCTAAGAAACCCGTGAATACAAAAAGAAAAAACTGAAAACACCATAGCAAAAAAACGCAATTGTAAGTACACATGACCTGTGCTTACAATATTTGGGGCACTCCCCATTAAACGAAAGATGCCACCTGCTCCAGTCAGTCCGACTGTAATAAAAAGGAGACCCGCAACTCCGC
Source organism: uncultured Sporolactobacillaceae bacterium (assembly GCA_963829575.1). Taxonomy (GTDB): domain Bacteria; phylum Bacillota; class Bacilli; order Bacillales; family Sporolactobacillaceae; genus KACC-23026. The sequence continues at coordinate 32,928 of CAWHJF010000002.1, forward strand.
AAAAGAAAAAGGCAATTGTTGTTCGATTCACCGCTTTCTTCATTTCATTTGCCCCATAATTCTGTGCCACTAGAAAGCTGACTGAATTTCCGAGGCCAGAAAAAAGAGCCCAAGCATTGTACATAATAATATTTGATACACCGACCACTGCAATTGCGTCCGTTCCCAATTTCCCAACCATAATTAAATTAATCGTTCCAGTTACGGTCATGGAAGCAAATGAGGCCAGGGACGGAAGGGCTAACAGGATGATTAATTTCCACTTACTCCACATGGTGTCTCGTCTCCTCAATAAATCGTTCTTAATACCAATACAAATTGATTATATCTTTTTTCTCGAGTTATTGAAGTCTTTTTTACAGAACTTGGCGACAAGTCAGAGATCTTCTCTTTTAATTTGGGCATTTTGAATAACCTTGACTTGGGTGTGACACTTTATATTAAAGAAAGAGACTAAATTTTGGAGGGGAAAATCGTGAGTTTGGACCATCATGATCTTGCGCTGCAAAACATCCAAACGATTATGGATGAAGCGACTGAAACCATGAGGCAGTATCGAGCCTTACAAGTGCCCAATTCGATTACTCTAAATGACCTGAAGGAAAATCTAGTACGACAAGAAGACGCGCTTTATTCTTCCTATACACTAACCCACCGGTTATTATCAGAAGGCCGGGCTTCCCAAATCGATGTGACCAATCTCCAGCAATTGCTTCATCAACTCGCAACGATTCGGTATCAAATCAACCATTCCTCATAAAGTAACGCTTTGTTCAGTGAGGGTTTCACTGCCCGCTAAGGTGGGATTCAAAAGGAGGGAAACTGTGGCGATGGCGGAACCCAAAAAGTACTCACAAAAAGCCAGTCTGACTTGGTGGCAACTTTCGCTTGTAGGAATAGGTGGCATCATTGGAACGGGATTTTTTCTCGGATCCAGCCTCGGGATTCGAATGGCTGGCCCCTCCATTCTTGTCGCCTTTCTTGCTGCTGCCTTTTCTACCTATGTTGTGTACGATAACTTAGCTCAGATGACGGCAAACGATCCCGTTGAAGGCTCGTTTCGATCTTATGCTAAACAAGCATTTGGACGCTGGGCGGGCTTTAGCAGTGGATGGGTCTATTGGAGTTCAGAAATGTTGATGTTAGGAAGTCAAATGACAGCCATTGGACTCTTTTCTCGATTTTGGTTCCCAAAGATTCCACTTTGGATGTTTGCACTTCTGTACGCAGCTTTAGGGATTTTAATCGTCCTATTAGGCGTCTCCTGGTTTGATCGGCTTGAGAATGGGTTTGCCGTTATAAAGGTGGCGGCCATTGTGATGTTCATTATTCTCGCTCTCCTCGCTTGCTTCGGTTGGATCCATCCGCATGGGAAGGCATCCCATCCTCATCTCCCAAAGGTTTTCATGCCACATGGCTTAACCGGATTATGGTCTTCTTTAATCTATGCGTTATATGGGTTTGGCGGCATTGAAATGATGGGACTTATGGCAATTCGTCTCCAAAATAAAAAAGAAGCGCCAAAGGCCGGACGCATCATGCTCATAGTGATTGTTCTCATTTACATCCTATCGATTGGTCTCGCCGTCTATATGGTGTCATGGCGTGCCTTCACCGCCAATGAAAGTCCCTTTGTGATCGCACTGAACGATTATCAGTTGTCCTTTTTCCCTCATATTTTCAATGGTGCTCTAATCATTGCCGGTTTTTCTACGATGTCCGCCTCCCTTTTTTCAGTCACAAGCATGCTCGCAACCTTAGGAAAAGAAGGCGATGCCCCATCGTTTTTTGCAAAAACAACCAAGCGGCGCACGATTCCCCTTCATGCTCTTGGCCTCACGATCATTGGTATGAGTGTTTCCTCCGTACTGGCATTTCTCATGCCGGGTGAGATCTACGAATATATGACCACAGCAGCGGGGCTTATGCTCATTTACAATTGGTTGTTCATTACGCTTGCTTCAAGAAAGCTATTGACGCTCTCGATTTGGGGGAAAATCAAACACCTTATTGGAAATACCATTATTGTACTCGGTGTTTGCGGGACTCTTTTACATAGAGGAAGCCGTCCAGGATTAATTGTAAGCCTTGCCTTCTTAGCCGTCATTGGTGGGGTCGTGCTCATTATGAGAGCACGGTGGAAACATGAAACTAATTAGCTTTCATTATGGAAAGATTAACATCAACCCGCGATAACCAAAATAGCACCCGAAACCTAACAGAGAGATGCTTGAGACTAAGGAAATGCCTTTTAGAATTCGATTTTGTAAGAGCACACGGAACCCTCCCGATAAAGTAGCCATTAACAGATCCCAAAGGACGAGCCCAGAAAGAACGGCACCACTGTATAGAATGAGCTCCCTCGTATTATACTGTGCGGAAGCCTCCGCAAAAACAGATCCATAAATCCCAACCCAAAATAAGATCGTCATGGGGTTGGAAACCGACATGAGGAAACCTGAAGTCAAACTGCGCCAATTGGATTCTACCGATCGAGTGGCGCCATCGGCTACCCATTGCGTACTCGCTTTAAATCCATCAATACCTGTATAAATTAGAACAAACGAACCAAATAGCCATAAAAAAATTCGAACAATGGGTTGATCAATAAACGCAACTAGGCCAAAATAAACTAAAAGGACATAGAAAATATCACCGAGGTTTGCACCAATTCCAAAAAACCAAGCTTTTAAAAAGCCACCCTTCAACCCACGATCAAGCTGTGCCGCATTAATGGGGCCAATTGGGGCGGCTAAAGATAGCCCTAACAAGACATAACCTAAAAGGACACTCATTTTTCCCCCTCGCTTCCATGGTTAACTTGTACCAACTTATTCCCAAGGTATCGATCCTATTCCACCCCGTTGTTCCATCCATTGTTTTTTACCTCAAAGACAAATTCCAACAAATTATTTTGCCTTTCGATCATTTACTTGTACACTAGAACTAGAAATACATGACTGACTCACATTTTTACAAAATATGGATTTAACCGACACATAATTAGCCACTTAGTTAAAAGGAGAAGGTGACATGGACAGTTTTTCGCCAAGATCGATTAGACTTGACCTACTTGCTCAAAAAATCCGAATGAGCTTTTCTTACCCCACTTATAAAAAAGGGCTGGACTATTTTCAGAGAGGGGCCATTCAAGACCTTCATTACAATAAAAATCAAAATATCTGGATTGCGGATGTCCAAGGCACCGATCTCTATAGAGTGATTATTCAATTTAATCAAGATGATATGGGTTACCGGTGTAGCTGTCCGGCCAATGAGAAATATAACGAATGTAAACACACCGTGGCGGCGCTTCTTCAGATCCATGACATCCTAGAAGCCAATCCTGACACGGACAAATATCCTCTATTAAAGCTGCCGATTTTCGGAGGGAAACCGAACTATGCGTCACAGCTTATTGAACTGTTTACCAGAGAAAACGAGCTCGGTGACTCTTCCATTGGAACACTCCAAAAGACCTTACTCAGAGTGGAGTATCTCTTAAAAGCGGAACGTGACAATTGGGGAAGCCCCCCGCTATTAAAGGTCGAACTGAAAATTGGAGTCGAACGTCCTTTTGTGGTCAAAAATATCCATCAATTTTTAAGACATTTGAAAGAGGGAACCACTCTGCCCTTTACCAAATCGTTTACGTTTGATCCGAATCGTCAAACGTTTGAAGCGTCTGATCTCGAAATTTTCAAACTGCTACAAGACATTACAGAAGGTGAGCATTTCTTTAATCAAACTCGGCTGGGAACCGACTCTCTTTCCGCTCGCGGCCTGACCTTACCTCCAGTCTATGCGGACCAAGTTTTGGAACGGCTACAACCTAAAATCACGTCTTTCATCACTGAAGATCTGGCCTATTCTACGTTTCATCTCAAATCTGGCCCCCTTCCCTTATCCTTTGAACTGCATAAGAAAGACACCGATTACGAACTGAATACGGAATCCTTTAAGCACTATACGTATTTGCCAGAACTTAATTATTTATTAAATGAGAACACTTTTTATAAAATGTCAAAAACGCAAAAGAAAATGTATGAAAAATTCCGTCCGTTGTTTCGAAACCCTCGATTCTCGCAAGTTGAGATCCCAAGTGATGAGATTGAGGGATTTTTGGCCCATGTGCTGCCAGGATTGAAAAAAATCGGCCATCTCCAGATTGATCCGCGGATCGCTGAAAATATCTTAGCACCTACGCTTAAAACCAAAGTCTTTCTGGATTTGAATGACGATCAGTTGACCGCTAAATTAGAATACCACTATGGAGATGTGAGGGTATCCCCATTTTCTGATAAGGATTTACAAAATGAAGGAAAATTCCTGCTCCGTGATATAGACAAGGAAAACGCTATTTTACCTTATTTAGAAGAAGCTCAATTCCAAAAAGGTCACGACTTGTTCTATATTCAAGAAGAAGAGGCGATTTTCCATTTCCTATACGACGTTCTGCCGCTAATGGAAAAAGAAGCGGAAGTTTATATGACGGACGCCGCTCAGGGCCTGATTTTTGACAACCCCACCCCGCCCAAAATTAAAGTGGATTTCGAGTCCAATGAAAATTGGTTGGATATTTCCTTTGATTTTAAGGATATTGAGGAATCAGATATTCAGCACTTTCTGAAATCGGTTGTAGAAAAAAAGCATTATGTCCGGCTACCCTCTGGTGCGTTTATTCCACTACAAGGCGAACAGTTTCATCAGGTTTCAGAGTTGTTTACAGAACTTCAATTGAAACCTGAAGATTATCAAAAAGGCCATATAAATCTTCCCGCGTTTCGAGGGTTACAAGTAGATGAGGTATTAGACGGTGGTCCATCCAAACGATACAATCGTGCTTTTAAAGATCTGATTGAAGCCATGAAGGAACCGGAAACCCGAGAAGAACCTCTTCCAAGTGGACTTGAAGCAACTTTGAGAGATTATCAGTGGACAGGTTATCAATGGTTTAAATCACTATCCACCTATCATTTTGGCGGAATTTTAGCGGATGATATGGGACTTGGAAAAACAATTCAAACGATCGCTTACCTCCTTTCCGAAAGAAAGACGACCAATGAACCTGCACTTGTCGTTGCACCCGCGTCCCTCATCTATAACTGGAAACAGGAATGCAAAAAATTCGCCCCTTCACTCCACACATTAGTTGTGAGCGGGTCAAAGACGGAACGACAGGCCTTAATAGAGCGCGTTCAAGCCGACCAAGTCGATGTCGTCATTACCTCTTATCCTCTGCTTCGTCAGGATATCGAGCGTTATCGTGACCATCGTTTTTCAAGTTTGATTTTAGATGAGGCTCAAGCGATCAAGAACCATACGACGCAAACCGCTAAAGCAGTCAAAACCATCCAAGCGACCCATCGATTTGCCTTAAGCGGCACACCAATCGAAAATGCCTTAGATGAGTTGTGGTCCATTTTTGAAGCCATCATGCCTGGTTTTTTTCCTAACAAAAAAAGTTTTAATGCGCTTACCCAAGAGAAGACCGCACGGATGACACGTCCTTTTATCTTGCGACGCTTAAAACGGGATGTCTTAAAAGAACTTCCAGACAAGATTGAAACGGTTCAAACCTCTGAGTTGACCGAGGATCAGAAGAAACTCTATCTCGGATATCTTGAAAAAATCCAAGGAGAAACAGCTTCAGCGCTTGCAACAGAAGGCTTTCAAAAAAATCGGATGAAAATCTTAGCGGGTCTCACACGCCTTCGCCAACTTTGCTGCCATCCGGCCCTCTTTTTAGAGAATTACGAAGGCACTTCTGGGAAATTAACCCAGCTTCTTGACTTAATTGAAACAAGCCGTGCAAATGGGCAACGCTTATTGATTTTCTCTCAATTCTCAAGCATGTTGAAGATCATTCAATCGGAACTCAAAAAGCAAGGCCAGAATACGTTTTATCTGGATGGTGAAACCCCTTCAAAATTACGCGTTGAGATGGCGGAACGCTTTAATCAAGGGGAAGGTGACTTGTTCCTAATCTCATTAAAAGCCGGTGGGACGGGTCTGAATTTAACCGGGGCCGACACGGTTATCCTCTATGACTTATGGTGGAATCCCGCGATTGAAGAACAAGCAGCGGGTCGTGCTCATCGAATTGGCCAGAAAAAAGTCGTGCAAGTCATCCGTTTAATTACGGAAGGCACGATAGAGGAGAAAATTTATGAACTTCAACAAAAAAAGAAAGAATTAATCGACTCCATCATCCAACCAGGCGAAACGATGCTTTCGTCCTTAAGTGAGAACGACATTCGTGAACTTTTAAAAATATAAGATTGTGTTGCTGACAACTAATAATAAAACAAGGCGAAAAAATGTGAGGTTCGAAACACAACACATCTTGAGTGTTCCTCAACGCCGCTTACTCAAGAAGCGTAACCTAGAGGCCTTCGGGAAAAACAGTCCAGGCGAGATCCAAGAGGCCGTAGACCAAAAAAGATGTCTGAATCCTTGTCTAAACGAATAGGATTTCAGACAAGCCCGCAGGAGCAAGCGAGTATATTGTCACCTGAATTGCAAGCCACAACGTACACGCGGGGGCTAATTCAAACGAAATGAGAAACACTAGAAAAGCCGAGGTTCCGATCTCCATACTGAGGAGGAATAGAATGAGTGAAACTTTTGATTTAAACGGGGTCCACGTCCTAGTAACCGGCGCATCCAGCGGGCTCGGTCGGGCGATGGCTGATGCCCTTGCACTCGCTGGGGCAACCGTTGGCCTCTCCGCTCGCCCAAGTGACACCTTAACCAATGCCGTACAAACTTTAAAAGAACAAAACCTAGACGTGACAGCCCTACCGATGGACGTTCGCTCAGTCGATTCGATTGAGCGAACAGTTCAGTGGGTCGAGAGCCATTGGGGGAAACTCGACGTCCTCGTCAATAACGCCGGCATTGGCATGAAAACGGTAAACCCCAATTTTTTAACGGAGCCGCAGCCCTTCTATGAGGTCTCTCCCGATGGGTTCAAAGACTTAATTGATACTAATTTGACAGGCTATTTCCTTGTCACACGCGCCTTTATGCCGCTCATGCTTAAGCACGGAAAAGGAAAGGTCATCAATATCTCGATGAATCATTCGACCATGAGGCGCAAAGGGTTTGTTCCTTATGGACCGTCTCGTGCAGGTGCCGAATCCCTAAGCTTGATCATGGCTGAGGATCTAAAAAACAGTGGAGTTACTGTGAATATGCTCCTTCCTGGCGGCGCAACTGAAACCGAGATGATTCCAGAAGGCGTTCGAGAAGACGTTGCCAAACACATCACGCTTTTGAAACCAACTGTCATGGCTGAACCAATTGTCTATCTTGCGTCTAGTACAAGTGACGGCAGAACAGGTGAACGACTCGTCGCAACTGAATTTGAGACCTGGCGTTGATGATAAGAAAAAGTTGATTTTAACGTGTTCCTGAACAAATGAGCTCATCGGCGTGTGGAGAAGGTCCTTTTTCTCTCTACACGCTTTTTTTATGTATTTTAAACCCACTTTAGAAATTATTACGTCTTACATCCTATCCTTTTTTAGTAGTCTCGCGGGTTTGAAGACTAAGAAGTTGGTTATACTAGTCCTACTTTGTGAGATTATGAGTGCCCGAAAAGGAATGTGATGACATGAGAACAATTGGTTGGAGCATTATAATTGGTGGGATTCTAACGGGGGTTGCCACACTCTTTCACCCGATCATCATTGATCCCTGGTCACATGTCATCCGAATCTTGCCCAAAACGGTCCAACTATTTTGGATGTGGGATCACGTACTGATGCTAACTGGGTTATCGTTTTGGTTAATGGGGTTAGCAGCAATTAAACCGGTTTTAAAACTTGATTCGTCCAGTGGTGTATCTGCGGTGGTTTTCTTAGGTTCTTCTTATACCATCTGGTTTATGGTTCTCATGATGGAACTTCAAACATTCCCAACTTTAGGACAACAAGTGTTAGCAGGATCAAATCGCTTTTTGGCAAGCTTATGGTCGGTTTTGTTTTCATATGGACTATTTAGCGGATATGGCGCGATGATCCTCGCTTATTTGGGGATTTTCTTTCTATCTGTTGGATTACCCATTGGAAGTCGTCTTAGAAAATGGGGCGGGCTATGTGCAATCATCGGTGCTATAGGCATCCTCTTAACCCTTATTTTAATGAAATGGGGTGTCGTCATTCTAGCCGTAACCACTATGCCACCTTTTGTATGGACGCTCTTAATTGGGCGAACCCTTATAACACGATCCATCGAGGTACTAGAGTCCTGAACAAACTAGGAATAAGTTCTGCTTAAACGTAAAGCAGATATAAAAAAAGTCATAGGGCTCAAGCTTCCCTATGACCTCATACTTCCTAACCGTTATTGCTCCCAAAATTATCTTTTGTTACCCATTCATCGATATGTTGTTTGGTACGGCTAATGATCTCTTGTTCTTTTTCTTTCGTCAAGTTCCCCTGTTTCACGGCTGCATCAAGACGCTTTTTCTGCGCGGCCAAGAGTTTTTCCTTGAATTGTTTCTCTGTCATACCTTTTTCCTTTGCAAGGTCTGCTAAGGATTTTCCGGATTTCAATTCTTGCCACATCATTTTAGGATCCATATTTAAGATTTGAGCAGCTTCTCCCATCCAAGAATGGCCTTTTCTCATCATCAAACCTTTATGTTGTATAATCTGATCGATATGTTCTTTGAAGCCTTCATAGATCTTGTCTGCTCGATCTTGTGAGAGCTTACCCGACTTAACGGCCTCTGCCAATCGTTTCTGAAGTGAAGACTCCATACCAGATTTTAAATCTACGACCGAAACGCCTTTTTCTTGAGCCACTTCAGCCAACGACTTACCCGATTTCAATTCGTCCAATAAAGCATTGGGCTCCATTTTCAATTGATTCGCCACATCGCTTAGCCAATTCATTCTGTGAGAATGCTCATCATCATTGGAACGGATCGCGTCGTGGGAGTGATGGATTGACGGTTCGGTCTCATGTGCTGAAGTCGTTTGAGCAGACGCAATCGACCCAAATCCTAAACTGGCTATAAGTGCCCCAACGATTACAAAGTGTTTTACCTTCATCTTTTTTAAATCCTCCTTAAAACATGAGCAAGTTCTGCCCTGCTAATCAATAACACTCTTAATATGACCCAAACGACCAAAAAAAATTAAATATGTAAAAGTTTTTAAAATCACCCAATTAGTAGCATTGCTACCAAAAATCCTCCAAGAAACAATGGTCACCATCGTTTCTGGAGGATTTGGTTTTTTAACACATCGATTTTAAAGGTTTCATTTGTACAATAATAGGATATGTTTCCTCCCATTTTCATGTTGTATGTAGGGGGAAAAAGTTTTTTAAAGTTAAATGCGTTCACCTGAAAAAGTTAATTAACCCCTAACAACTCAACCAACTCATAAATAATTTGAGTCTCACCATTTTCCCAAATTAACTGATTGATCTTTGCAAGTGCAAATGGCTGAGCAGCTTTGTCGTTCCGAACTTCTATGACGGGGATGTCCATAGGGTAAAGACGATAGCCCTCTTTTAATAGACGATACACATTTTCCTGATCAGTCTTGGTTTCCTTATTCTTCGTCACAATCATCGTATTTAACTCAAGTGGCATTCCCATCCATCTTACCTCCCAAATGACATTTTCCTTCATTATACCTTTTTATTTTTACGAAATACAAAATTAACGTCATTCGACAAAAAGTGCGTTATAATAGTTCCGGTGAATCTAGCAAGTATTGATGCGCTGTACGAATCCCTTTAAAGGAGTTTTGCTTTTTGAAATTTGTTTCTTGGAACGTTAATGGTATACGAGCCTGTGTGAATAAAGGTTTTCTCGACTATTTTAAGAAAATGGATGCTGACTTTTTTTGTATTCAAGAATCCAAATGTCAGGAAGGCCAGATTGAGTTAGAACTCGAGGGGTACCAACAATTTTGGAATTATGCGGAGCGAAAAGGTTATTCAGGAACTGCTATTTTTACGAAACATACACCGCTTTCTGTCCAATTCGGCCTTGGTGACCATATTGAAGATCTAGAAGGCCGAGTCATTACACTCGAATATGAGTCCTTCTATCTCGTAACCGTCTATACCCCGAATTCTAAACGTGATTTAACTCGATTGCCCTATCGACTTGAATGGGAAGACCATATCTTAGCTTATATAAACGAATTAGAACAGACTAAACCCGTAATCATGTGTGGGGATCTAAATGTAGCCCATCAAGAGATTGATCTTAAAAATCCTAAACCTAACGTTGGAAATTCAGGATTTACCGAGGAAGAACGCGGCAAAATGACTCGGTTTCTCGATTGTGGTTTTGTGGATTCATTCCGTCATCTTTATCCGGATCGAGAAGACATTTATTCGTGGTGGTCCTATATGAATAAAGTGCGCGAACGAAATATTGGTTGGCGAATCGATTATTTTCTAGTTTCCCAGAAACTCGCTTCTCATATTAAGGAAGCCGATATTCATTGTCAGATTATTGGTAGTGATCATTGTCCCATTCTCTTAGAACTCGACTCCATCCATTTGAGTTAAATACACTTTGATTAATGATATTTGACAATGACACCCTTCAACCATGCAATTGATGGGGACTTTTGTTTTTTTTCTAAAAAAACAAGTTCCCAATTTAAATTTTTGGAACATTATGATTGAATTTTCTAAGAAATTTCATTATACTTAAATAATTCTCAGCAATACTATTTTTTGTAATTTTAGACTTTGGTCCTTCACAGTGGTAAGGGATCATAATCTTCAAAATAAGCGACTTCTAAAGGAACTTATTTTCGAACAACTTGTCATCAGGGACTCAGACAATATGGATGCTAAGAGGTGTTTATTCATGGAAAAATCAATTGAATTTGTTAAATGTGAAACATTTAAGGAAAAGCCGGCCGCTGAAGGCCTTGGCTTCGGTAAATACTTTACAGATTACATGTTTGAAATGGACTTTTCATCTGAACAAGGTTGGCATGATGCACGAATCGTTCCGTATCATCCCCTTACACTTTCTCCTTCTTCCATGGTTTTCCACTATGGTCAAGCCATTTTTGAAGGTCTAAAAGCTTATAAAACGAAAGACGGACGCATTCAGCTTTTCCGTCCTTCGAAGAACATGGCACGTTTCAATGAATCCTGTGAACGGATGTGCATTCCACAGATCGATGAAGCGTTCGTTTTAAAAGCGATTAAAGAGTTAGTGTCGATTGAAAAAGACTGGGTGCCAAGTGGTGAAGGAACCTCTCTTTATATCCGCCCATTCATTTTTTCTACTGAACCTTTTCTTGGAGTCCGCCCTGCGAATCAATACAAATTGATCGTCATCTTATCTCCTGTTGGGGCTTATTACGGCGACCAGTTATCCCCTGTTAAAATTTATGTGGAAGAACAATACGTCCGGGCTGTAAGAGGCGGCGTTGGCCATGTTAAAACTGCGGGGAACTATGCGGCAAGTCTAAAAGCACAGGAAGAGGCTTCTAAAAAAGGGTATGCCCAAATCCTTTGGTTAGATGCAAAAGAAAACAAATATGTGGAAGAAGTGGGCAGTATGAATATCTTCTTCAAAATTAACGGTGAAGTCATCACACCAAAATTAAATGGTAGTATCTTAAATGGTGTGACTCGTGATTCAGTTATTGAATTGCTCAAGTATTGGAAGATCCCAGTTCGTGAGGAACGCATTTCGATTCAAGACGTCTACGATGCTCATGCTCGAGGCGAACTAGAAGAAGTGTTCGGCGCTGGCACAGCTGCGGTCATTTCTCCAGTGGGTGAATTAAATTGGAATGAACAGATTATTTCCGTAAGTGAAGGTGAGATTGGCAAATTGTCTCAACGTATTTATGACGCGATTACTGGTATTCAATTTGGTAAAGAAAACGATCCTTTTAACTGGACAATCGACGTGACTGGTGTAGAAGTATAAGAGTTTGATACAAGAAGAACAGGACCCATTTCTCAATGGGTCCTCAGGTTGTCGAAAAAGTCTTCGGCAACCTTTTTTACGCCATTCTACTTTATCAAATCACCGCGCTATTTACGCGGTAGAGAACATGCACAAGAACAAGCCTTAATGACAGCAACGGTCCAGAATATAAAAAAGATCGCCAATCACCTCGCGAAGCTTACAGGTCGTTGACGATCTTCTTAGCTTATTTATTTATGAGCTAAATACAAAATAACCAAGTGGAAATCGCGAGACGCCTGCGAAAAAACGGGCGGCCGAGACCCCGCAACCCCTATTTAAAGTGAGGAGGCTCGGACGTTCGTCCGCGGCAAGCGAGCGAATTTCCACAATTTGATCAAAAAACAATAAATTATCGCGTTCAAAACCTGCAAAAAAATCGAGTGTAGAGAAAAATAGGGGGTTTCTCTACACTCTGAGGACCCATTTCTCAATGGGTTCTGTTCTTTTATTCAGACTAAAACTTAATCAAACCATTTCCGTAAGAGGTCAGGGACTTCACGGCTTGTTCGAGTTTGAGCATCCATAGTTACACTCGTAACCGTTGCTTCTGCACAAAGGTCGTTGTTTTGATTATAAATTTTTTGGTCGAGCACATAACTTGTGTGGCCGACTTTCTGAGGACACGTTACAATCTTTAACCGGTCATTTTGCTTACATTCCTTTCGATAATGAATCGTAATGCTAACCGTAACCGTTTGGATCTCCATTTCAAGAAAGGTTTCATAAGGTAGATCAATCCGTTCATACCATTCCTCACGTCCCCATTCAAGATACTCTAAATATTTGGCATTATTCACATGCCCGTTCACATCAATTTCAGTAGATCGAACACTAATATCAATACTGACTTCCATTTGATCCGACTCCTTTTGAAGATTGTCAAGTTTAATTGCTTCACCTTTCTATTTATCTCTGTCTGTTCTTTCGACAGACACTTCCCGCATTCCTTCTAACTATCCCAGAAGAATTCCTGAATTGAAAACACTTGAAGCGACTGTTTTTTTGTTGTAAAGTAAAATAGTATTGAATTAAATAGTTTTCACTTATCAAGAGAGATTGAGGGACTGGCCCAATGACATCTCAGCAACCAGCCAACTCTTTGGCAATGGTGCTAATTCCAGGCAGGTGAGCGATCACCTAAAAGATGAGCGATTGATCGTGAATCAAGACCTCTTCTTTATAGAGGTTTTTTATTTTTTATCAGAACTTCTCCAATGATTTTTCACTAGAAAGTTGACCTAAGGAAGGTGGTTGTATCATGGCATATACTCAATCAAACAAAACACACTTTCGTACTAATGCGCCATTTCGCTACGATCAAGTCGGAAGTTTGCTCCGTCCGCAAAACATTAAAGAAGCCCGAATCAAAAAATCCAACGGTGACCTCACAACGGAACAATTAAGAGAAATTGAAAACCATGAAATTAAGCGAGTCATCGACAAACAAAAAGAAATCGGATTAAAAGCTGTCACCGATGGTGAATTCCGCCGTGCTTTTTGGCATTTTGATTTTCTTGAACAACTTGTAGGTGTTGAAGGTTATGAACCTAATGAGGGCTTGAAATTTCATGGTGTTCATACTACGCCACATGGAATTAAAGTGACTGGCAAACTTGACTTTGGCAACCATCCAATGCTTGAGGATTTTCGCTTTGTCCAAAGCCATGCGGGCGACCATGTCGCTAAAATGACCATCCCTAGTCCGAACATGCTGCACGCTCGGGCAGCAATTGAATATGAACCATATAAAGATACTGAGCTCTTGTTACATGATCTTTCCCTTGCCTATCAAAAGGCGATTCAATCCTTTTATGAAGCCGGTTGTCGTTATTTACAATTAGATGATACATCATGGGCCATTTTCTTCTCGGAAAGCGGCCATGAGAAAATTCGTGCGAACGGACAAGAGCCAGAAATCCTTCAAGCGTTATATGCAAAGGCAATTAATGACGCGATTGCTAAAAAGCCTGAGGATATGGTTATTACTATGCATATTTGCCGTGGGAATTTCCAATCAACGTTCATGAATTCAGGTGGTTATGAAGGCGCAAGTGAAACCATCTTTTCTGGTTTAAATCTAGATGGTCTCTTCCTTGAGTTTGATGATGAACGCTCTGGTGGATTTGAACCCCTGCGATTTGTGAATCGACCGGAACTACAAATTGTTTTAGGTCTTGTCACCTCGAAATTTGGCGACTTAGAAAGTCCAGATGACATTAAACGTCGGATTGATGCGGCAGCAAAATACGTGGATCTCAGTCAACTCTGTCTCAGCCCTCAATGTGGATTTGCTTCAACTGAAGAAGGAAATCTTCTAACTGAAGATCAACAATGGGCGAAATTAAGTCATGTGATCGACATCGCAAAGGATGTTTGGAAATAAGATTTGGCGGAAAAGGGAGGCTAGTGCCTCCCTTTTTTCAAACCTAATAAAGAAGAGATCAAGTGACTTGGCTTGCCTCTTTTGCGTCCTGTTGCTACCATTAATTTGATTGGAGAAAATGAAACACAATTAACTGATTATAGATCATTGGACAACGAAGGGATGCTTTAACTATGTCTCAAAATCGTTATTCTAGACAGACCCTTTTTGCACCTATTGGGGCAACCGGACAAGAACGAATCAAGTCTGCGCATGTTCTAATCATTGGCGCAGGTGCATTGGGGACCAGCACAGCAGAGATGCTTGTTCGGGCAGGAATCGGTGCTCTGACCATAATGGACAGAGATTATGTAGAATGGAGTAATCTCCAGCGCCAACAATTGTATACAGAACACGATGCCGAGTCCCACACTCCCAAGGCCATTGCCGCACAGCGTCGACTCGCCGAAGTCAATTCAGAGTGTCAGATACAGGGCATTGTTGCAGATGTGGATGCTGAAGCGCTTGAAAATATGGTCGCGTCAATAGACGTTATTATAGACGCAACGGATAATTTCGAAACGCGCATGCTTATTAATGACTTTTCACAGAAACATCGTATTCCGTGGGTTTATGGAGGTTGTGTCGGCAGCTATGGGATCAGCTACACCATTATTCCTGAACTCGATACGCCTTGCTTGGCGTGCTTACATGGGACCATCCCGATCTCAGGTGAAACATGTGATACCATTGGTGTAATCAGTCCAGCCGTACAACTTGTCACCGCACATCAAGTTTCTGAAGCGTTGAAACTCTTAGTGGAAGACTATGAGGCATTAAGAGGCACCTTACTTTATTTTGATGTGTGGAAAAACGAGCAGGCGTCGATTCAAATGACAGCGATGAAAAAGAAAGATTGCCCCTCTTGTGGGCGACATCCAACCTATCCCTATTTAAATGGGGACAATCAAACTCGGACAGCGATTCTTTGTGGAAGGGACTCGGTCCAGATTCGACCTGCCCATTCCGAATCCCTAAACTTAGAAACCTTGGCGGAACGATTCTCCCTGTTAGGTGTTCCTGTCAATGCCAATCCTTATCTTATAAATGTTGAATTAGAAGGATCAAGAATGGTTGTATTTAAAGACGGCAGAGCCTTAATTCACGGGACAAAAGACATCTCGTTTGCAAAGTCTCTATACACGCGTTATATCGGAAATTAATTCAACCTAAACTAATGCCCCGTTACTTCTTGACTTGAAGAAACGGGCTTTTTCTTGTCGATCTTAGGTGATCCAAAGAAAAACTGAACGTTTCCATTCACCATCTGAAGTTGCGCATCAAACGTTTTATTCTTACTTTTAAACCCTTTAATAAGCGACGTTTGACCGTTCTCAAGCAATTGTTTGACTTGACTCGCGGTCAACTTTTTCCCAAGAATCATTTTCGATAAGGTAAACGGACATTTCTGTTTCTTATAATTGGAACACCCATAGAATTTCCCCTTATCTAAAACATCGCCCCCACACAACCTGCATGTGCCAACTTTTTTTCCGATCGTCCATTTAGAATCCATTCGCTGAATGGTTTCCAAATTCAATCCGTCAAATGTCCAATCCGACGCGTTCTCTTGTGCTTCTTGCACCACTTTCATCACCAGTTTTTTGGTTTGCTCCATGAATTGAGCCGCTTCAGCCTTTCCCTCTCCAATTTGAGCTAAACGTTCTTCCCATTTCGCCGTGAGTTCTGGCGATGCGAGCACAACCTCTCCGATTGCTTCGATCAATACTTTTCCCTTATCAGTGGCATAGACTTGGTTTTTAGTTACATGGATATAATTTCGGGTTTTGAGCATTGTAATAATTCCCGCACGCGTGGCTTCAGTCCCTAACCCCTCCACTTTATTTAGCACCTTCTCTAGATCTTCATTCTCTAAGAATTTACCTGCTGTCTTCATCAAAGTGATTAATTGGCCTTCCGTATATCTTTTTGGTGCTTGAGTCTTTCCTTCTTTCACGCGTACCTCTGTAACAGTCCCTGCCGCGTGATCCTCAACAATTGGAAGAGGGACCACGTCTTGCTCATTCTCCTGAAAAATGACCTGACGCCACCCCTCTTCAATCATTTGTCTTCCCTTTGAAAGAAATTCCGCTCTTTTGTCAACGAGCGTTGTGATCGTTGTATAATCAAATATGGCCGGCTTATGATGGGCTGCAATTAATCGTCGCACAACCAGATCATAAATTTTCCGTTCATCCATTGGTAACCGGTCTGGATCGACCACCTCTTCTGTAGGAATAATGGCATAGTGATCCGAAACCTTTTTTTCGTTGACAAAGCGTTTGTTTGACTTAAGATCCGGTGCAGGAGCTGGAACTAGATCACGATACGCTTTAAACTGACTTAATTTGTTAAGAATCCCTGGGAACAATTCCGCTTCTCCAGGTGTAACATAATTCGAATCCGAACGTGGATAGGAAAGTATCCCTTTCTGATAAAGGGCTTGGGCAAGGTCTAACGTTTTCTTTGGTGAAAATTGAAACGCCTTATTAGCTGTTGCCTGTAATGCGGAAAGATTAAAGAGAAGAGGTGGTTGATAGACTTTACGTTCTGTTTTAAGCTGGTCAATGGTTGCCGGTTTTCCCTCACAAAAGGCCGCAATCTTTTGAGCAAGATTCGGATCCTTTAATCGCGAGGTAGCCTCTTGTTGCCATGTTCCTTCAAATTGTTTGCCATCAAAATCAAACAATGAGACGACTTCCCAAAAAGGTTCAGATTTAAAACATTCAATCTCCCTTTCCCGCTTTACAATTAAAGCCAAGGTTGGCGTTTGCACTCTTCCCACGGAAAATACATCATGAATCCCTTTTTCCTTTAGTAAAATACTATACGCCCGAGACGCATTCATTCCAACTAACCAATCCGCACAGGCACGCGTATAGGCCTCATAAAAAAGATTTAATTTTACGGACGCATCCATAGCATTCTTAAATCCCTCATAAATCGCCTTCTTTGTAAGTGAAGAAATCCACAGTCGTTTCATAGGTTTATGAACGCCAGAAAGGGCGACAATGTTTCGAACGATCAACTCGCCTTCTCGCCCTGCGTCACCTGCATGAATAATGCCACTGACATCAGAGCGATTAAGCAAATCTTTGACAACCTTGAATTGTTTGAACTTTGATTTGGTGACTTCATAATGAAATCTCTCAGGGATGATGGGTAAGGTTTGAAGCGACCAGCGCTTCCATTCCTTATGGTAGAATTCGGGTGCAGAGAGTTCTGTGAGGTGACCGACAGCCCACGTACAATAAGCGCCATCAGGAAATAAATCATTTGGGGAAATTTCTAGGTAACCGTTTTTCTTTTGAAATTTAAAAGGGGAGGCGAGTGTCAACCCTTGATCAGGTTTTTCGGCAATAATCACAACACGACCCATGGACATAGTCCCTCTTTTCTATAGGAATCTTTGATAAAGGCTGATTTTGCAAAGCTTTGTTGCTTTTTAACATAGGTGAAATTCAGCTCGCTTAAGAGAGGTTTTCTAATTGCAACATGCTTTTAGATAAAATAACGAGCTTAACAGTTTAAGAGAAATAAGTTGTGAAACATGTAGGGTAGGCCACACCCTACCGACTCCATTTTAAGCGAACACCTGTTCTTTGTCAATTTTCATTTCAGCTGAAGAAGCCTCTGTAATTCTTACAATCCTATTATAAGTTAGCTAGTTTTCGTTAAAGAGATGGATAAAATTCGCAAGACCCAATTGTTCAAATCGTTGTTTCTTTTGAACGATCCGCAATTCCCTCTTTAAAGTAAATCCTGAAATGTTCACACGGCACAAGGATCCGTGTTCGACTTCACGGGCAGTCGCCATATCAGAAAGAATGCTGATGCCAAGACCTGCTTCCACCGCACCCTTAATCGCTTGAGTGCTCGCAAGTTCCATATAATAATCCATCTCGTCTAGAACGCCTGCTTCGCTTAACACCTTTTCTATGATCGCGCGTGTTCCCGATGTGTTCTCACGCCAAATCATCCGCTCTTTTTTCAAGTCCTCAATATGAATTTCATTTCGTTCACTCCATGGATGATTGGGCGAGCAAATGACATGCAGAGAATCGTTCATGAATTTCTTCACAATTAATGGATCCTGATCTTCTACAATGCCCTCCACAATGGCTAAATCAATTTTATCGTTCAGTAAAAGTTGAATCATGGTTGGTGTATTCCCAATCTCTAGCGTGACTTGGTAGTCTGGATACCGTTTCTTATAATGCCCGACCCATTCGGGAAGCAAATACTCACCAATTGTCAATGAGGCACCAATTTTAATATGAATGTGCGTTTGCTTTGTGAATTGACGAATTAAATCCATTGAGCGGTCAAATTCATTAACGATCGACTTGGCAATAGGGTAGAGCTTCTCACCAACAGGAGAAACCATTAGCTTCCCATTTTCCCGATTAAACAACATCGCCCCATAAGCATCTTCCAAAAGATGAATTTTCCGGGTTGCCGCAGGTTGGGAAAGGTAGAGCTTCTTAATCGCTTGACTTATACTCCCTTCTTCAACAACCAAACAAAAAATCCTTAAATTCTCTATGTCCATTTCTTTTCTCCCATTCACAAAAGCAGTCTCAAATTTGAAGTCCCACAACCTATCTGAGTGTTTAAAAAGTTCCCAGTTCCCTCGCACACTAATTTTAAGAACGTTTTTAATTAGTTTTAATTAAGGACATCGCTTTTATCATAACAAACCTCCCCCGTTATTTCACACCTTCTAATTATTTACTGAATTTTAATTTCATCTAAATTAAGTGATTTTGTTTTTTAATCCGTTAAATAAAAACGAGCGCCATCAACCGGTTCAATTCTCCCTGTTCCACGAAGATTAGCCATTAATTTAAAGAGGGCTTGATCCTTTTGTTTGGCTTCAATCATACAATCAATTTGAGGAACAGATCCGTTCACTCGATTTGCAAAATCTAAGAACATTTGTGGATCAACCCACTCCGAATGGGCGCGAAATTGTTCGGGGCTTTTCGGACTTGAAATATGCATTTTAATTGGGAGCGTCTCCTCTTTCCAAGTTCGCAAAACACGCCTCCAATGAAGATGCCAATCCGGATCTTCATGGTTGGCAAGGTGATGATGATAGTCAAAAACGAGGGGCACACCTAATTTTTCACAAAGAAACAAACAATCTAAGAGCGTAAAGGTTTTGTCATCATTTTCAAGCATGATCATTTTTTGAATCTCAAGAGGTATGAATGCCCAGTTTGAGATAAACTGTTCCAGTGCTTTTTCTTTATTCTTGTGAGACCCTCCGACATGAAGGACACATCGATGAACAGGATTGATGTGCATCGCTTTTAATAACTCCAGATGATAGGTAAGCGTGTTCAGTGCGTTTATCAAAATCTCTTTCTTTGTGGTATTTAGGACTACAAAGTGATCGGGATGAAAATCGATCCGCATCTCATGCTGATCTGCATACTCACCCAATTCTTTTAAAGCCGGTTCGATTGCTTCGATGTAATTCCACCTCTTTAAAGCTTCATGAGTCGCAAGCGGGACAAGTCTGGAACTGAGCCGAAAAAAATGGATGTCATGGGCGGCATTATGCTTTAACAATCTGAGACAATTGTTAATATTCGATTTCGCAATCCGTTCGAGTTTGCCGATCGCGGCCTCCCGATTGCTCAGTTGTTCGAAATTTTTATAGGTCATTGTCTGGGACGGGGAGCTATTCTTTACTACCATGCTCATTGCGACATAGCCTAATCGGAATAATGTTTTCATGGATTCACCTCATTTAAAGTCTTTCCCATTTGGTTTAAGTCATCCCACACAACCTAGGCAATTCCCTTATTTAAGCTTAAATGGGTTCCGCCTCGCCCGTCCACTACATAGTGTATTAATGTACCATCACAAGGAGGTGTTTACGAATGGGTAACGGTTTCGCATTAATCGTTGTACTGTTTATCCTTTTGATCATCGTAGGGACTTCTTACGTATACTAAGCGATGAACGATAAGCTTTAAGATAGTAAAGGACTGTCGCCTTTTGGCGCAGTCCTTTTTAGTTTGGGTAATTATGAAGGATTTTATTTTAGTATAGTCGTATAAGTAGGGTAAACCAAAAGCCCTATTTAAACCCCGCGTTTATTCCCCCAAATCAAAGCATGAACCTGCGGCAAGACGCGCACGCGATTCATTCGAGGGCTCGCAATGGTTTGATCAATTAGCCATTCATATTTTTTAAGTAAATGCGCGGTGAGCGCTGGACCATCTTCCGTTTGGATGTCCTCATTACCGACTTGTAAGAAAAAGGGCAGATTGGGATAGCGTTCATGAACGTCAACTGCGTAATCGAAGTCCACCTCATCGAATACCACCACTTTCAGACTGACCTGTTGGGTGGGTTGACCGTCTTTTTCTAATGACTCTACAATTTGATCAAGTTGGTTAAAATCCGTCTTCATTCCAGAGCTTGGCGGCTTCGGCGAAATCGTCAAATCATTAATTTCGGTCATCCAAGATTGCCATTTTGAGCCCTGTGTTTCAAGCGCTGTTTTAATCCCTTTTTCTTTTAAAAAGGAGACAAGCTCCCCAATAGACGCGAGAAGTGCAGGATTCCCACCTGAGATTGTGACATGATCGAAACGCTCTCCTCCTAATTGAGACAGCTTCTCCCAAATGTCCTCAGGCGTCATTTGACGTATATCTGTTTTAGCTGATCCATCCCATGTAAATGGGGAATCACACCAACTACAGCGATAATCACATCCTGCCGTTCGAACAAACATGGTTTTACGTCCGACCACCATCCCCTCACCCTGAATCGTCGGACCAAAAATTTCTAAAACAGGGACGGTGGCGCGTTTCGTTTTCTCTCCAACAAGCCGTTGATCCGTTTGTACACTCATTCCATCCACTCCCTTTTGGCTTCCGCATAACTCGTTGGTGTTTCATACAAACGGACAGATTCCATGCGCAACCCATTTCCAAAATCCTCATGAGATTTAAGAGCCTCTGAGAACGTCTCATAAATCCAAACCACAATATTTTCCGCCGTTGTATTCATCTTTGGCAACGTTTCATTGAGATAGCGGTGATCCAAATAGATCTCAACATCCTTTTTCCAAATTGCTTTAAGATCCGCAAAATCCATGACAAGCCCGGTCGGACCTGTCATTCCGCTAATCCCCACTATGACTTTGTATGTGTGCCCATGAAGATTTTTACATTTCCCTTCATAACAGTGAAGATGATGGGAAGCATCAAAGGTAAACTCTTTACTAATTAACACCCGCTTTGAGTGGTATTTGAGCTCATCGCGTTTAATGTCGTGATCAATTTTTTGCAACTGTTCGACGATACGGAATTCCATTACTTCACGCCCTGCTTTCTTTCCAAATACGTTTCCAAACCGGCGTTTCTCAATTTACACGATGGACATTCCCCACATCCGTCGCCAATGACCCCGTTGTAGCAAGTCAGAGTTTTTTCTCGAATGTAGTCAAGTTTTCCTAATTCATCCGCCAATTCCCAAGTCTCAGCTTTATCAATCCACATAAGCGGCGTATGAATCACAAACGTCTCATCCATCGATAAATTCAACGTGACGTTCAGAGATTTAATAAAAATGTCACGACAATCTGGATATCCACTAAAATCAGTCTCGCAAACCCCGGTGATAATATGCTTCGCACCGATTTGTCGAGCTAATACACCAGCAAAAGAAAGAAACATCAAATTACGGCCTGGTACAAATGTATTTGGAAGTTCCCCATCTTCACCTGCTTGAACATCCAGATCATCACGTGTTAACGCACTTGGCGCTAGCTGATTTAATAAAGACATATCTAAAATATGGTGTCTGACACCCGCTTCTTCTGAAATTCGCTTGGCACAATCAATCTCTAACTGATGTCGTTGATTATAGTCAAAGGTCACAACCTCCACTTCCTCAAATCGCTCAAGTGCCCAAAACAGACAAGTCGTACTGTCTTGCCCACCACTAAACACAACTAACGCTTTATCTTTTTTTAATTCCATTTCTCCCGACTCCTTTTTAAGACAAAAATTGTCATATACATTTCTATTTTAATCAAGCGTTTATTAGAAAACGTAAAAAAGAAAAAACAGCACCCCTAAGAAAGAGTCCTGTTCTTTCCTAGTTTTTTATAGAGGGTAGCTAGAGAACCTCTCCCGTCATTCAAACGGACTTATTCAGTTCATGGACATCACTTACTTATATTAACGAGTTTATTAACAGATTACAACTGTTAAAGTTTCCTAATGAAGGCAGCTGAACATTTTGAGGTAATGAGGGGTCCGAAATGGGGTGTGATTTGGAGTTTGGAGCACTCAAAAAAGACCGGGCACTGTGATTATACCGGGTTCACTTGTGAGGTGCAAAACGTTAATTATCACCTCGAATCACGGCGCTTTTTACAATGAAAATCACAGGAAATAGCACAATAGAAAACGTAAAAAAGTTCGAATCCTATTGGTTCGGGTCTTTTTGTTTCCCATAAAATGTCATATAAAACACACGCACGCGTTCGCTTTATAACAGTTGCCATAATTGAACAAATTACTTATTTTTATAAAAGGGAAGAAGTACAGTTTCTACCCATTTTAAAAAATTAGTTTGGGCTTCTTCATAATCTTTTGTCTTAAAAATTAGCCACACCAAAATCTTTATCTATTTCATATTCCGAACCGAACAGCTTTTGTGCGTCTTCATCATCTAACTCGTTAAAAAATACGTCCCAAGTACCTTCCTCATTTTCAAATCCAATAGCTTCTATACAGTATTTACCTTCGTTATAACCAACGTGCCAATGCCCATCTCCGACGTACCATAACCCCACTACAATTCACCTCTTTATCTTTACTATTCCTCATTCAACAGGATCCTGTACAACCAATGAACTCTATATAAACCCTCTCAATATAAGCATCCGAATGTGCAATAAATTAGTCGAGAACTACTTAAATTTCTCATCGACTTTGGCCGTCCTACTGGGTGGCATTCGATGAACACGTACGACAGGATACGCATTCTGCCGTGCTTTACTTACGATTTCTTAAAAAGATGAAATAGACGATTGCAAACACCACGACTATACCGATGTTGACAATTAGCCGTGCCGTGAAGCGATATCTTAAGAACAGTACATCGACACTCACGATAACGGCGACCATCACCACGATTAACAGAACACGAAACAGGTACCCTGTCATTTTACTCCCCCTCACAGATGTATAATGTCGCTCTACCTATCAGGCACATGTTGGATGTGTCGCATAACTAACCATTAGTTAATTATACAAATATTCTATATTTTTATCATAGCACTATGTTCCTATTTATGTTTAGAAAGATTAAAGGCATATCTTCATTCTTATTGAAAAAAACTATGCTCCCGTTAGTTTTAGTGTAAAAACTCCACAAACATGTATTGTAAACGAACTCTGAATAACTAAATCAGCCTTTTCCTTTGGAAAAACGGTTTCCATATAAAATAATCTTCTGCTTGCCAATATCTCTTTTCCAATTTTTTAATGTTGTTTCGTGTTTCAACACTTTCACGATTGAACCTATTTTCCCTTTCACAATCCAGAAAAATCATAAAATTTGAAGTGATTTCTCCACTCTTTCCTTTGCAAAAAATTTTCTTTTAACCGTTTTATATCCCATTGCAAATTGTAAGACTCGTACCCTACTTATACCGATTATTTATTTGACTGTTGAATATCTTTTTCTTTTATGGGTTCATTTTGTTTAAAATACAATGCAAACTTTACGCGTTGTGCTTTTTTAATTGTTTTAGAAGAAAATATATCCCCGTTGATATTAACTCCACTATATTTATATCCATTATCGTTTAACAAACCCTGAATTTGTTTTGCTTCTTGGAAAAATTGTTGCTTAGTCTGCCCAGATGAATCTAAATAAACATTGATTCCTAAATGATCATTTAATTTTAAATTTTTATTCCACTTAACATCCTCAGGGAGTTTTCCTTTAGTTACTTCGACTGAGGCATCAACACCACGTAAATGATCCATATGATTAGACAGTAATTGTTCCACTTCTGATCCAGCCTCTTTTCCTAAACGGCTCATTAGAGGGTGATCTAAATTAGCTTCATATAGACCATCTTCATCTACTTTAGGGTGAATAAAACCTCCTAACCAAAAATTATATTTTTGGGGAGTACCTTTATTATTATTGGCTCCTGTTTCTATCACCGTAAACAGATATTTACTATCCTCGAAGTTGTAGGAACTGTCAGTTATTCTAAAATGAGTATTCGGATAAGTTACTGTTAAATAATGTTCTAAAGTTTTTTTAGAAAGATACTTGGTCATTGGATTTCCATTAAACACGTTATATACGAATAGGATAAATCCGACAATTAAAATCAATATCACGCTATAAATCAATTTCCTTTTTGTCATTATCTTACTCCTCCTTGATCCAAATCTTTTTTGCCAACCATCCAACAACACTGCCGAGAGCTGCAAACAATAAATGAAGAAACGATAAAATTAACGCCATAGACAAACTTTGGCCGACCATCATGAGGAAGGACACATCTGTATAGCCACCTGCGTAATAGTCTGATATGTTACTTGTCATGGCCCAAATAAAAATAGGTACAAAAGAAAATAAAAAGACAATTTTTATATCGGAATAAAATAAATAAATGACAAAACCTAAGATGGCGTACCACAATATAAAACCAAAACTGTTATTTAATGCTGAAGTTTTAATCGCTAAAAAGAAGGAGAGTGCAACAAATAGAATTTGATAAATTGACAGCCTTCTATTTATTTTCTTAAACATGGCATCTTGATCAATTTGATTTGGGACCTCCTCTTTTTCGATAGGTTTTTGGGATGTGTCTACTAATTGTTTAACTTCTTCATTCTCTTCGATTTGTTTTTCTAACCATTTTTTTGTTTCTTCGCTAAGTAGTCCTTCGTTATAGAGTGGTAGCAAATCCTCAATAATAAATCGAACCTCTTTATTCATAATGATCATCCAATTCTTTTTGAATTTTCATCTTCGCTCGATGAAAGGTAACTCGAGCAAAATTTTCACTCTTACCTAACAAAATACCAATTTCTCTAAAAGATAATTCTCCATATATCCTTAGAGACACTATTTCTTTTGGTAGGACATCTAAAATATCAATAGCATTGATTAAACTTTTTTTGTCTTCTTTTTTGACAAGCCTATCTTCAGGGGTATCCCTTTCGATCTCTTCTTTAGGAAGTTGTTCAATTAACTGCTTTTTATAGCTTTGATTTCTAAAATGATTTTTTAAACGATTTTTTGCAATGCCGAAGAGCCAAGTTTGGAGCGTGGACTTCTTATTAAATGTGTCGAACCCCTTCAAAGCTTGATAGAAAACCTCTTGCGTGAGATCCTCCGCCACTTCTTTGCTACGCGTCTGGACATAAAAAAACGCATAAATTTTAGGTTGGATCTGTTTATATAATTCTTCAGGCCTCATGATGGTTTCTCCTTAACCTTAATCCTCCAAGCACAGGAATTCTTTAAGCTTTTCATAATATTAGTACCATGAACTTTTATTTTGTTACAAATTAAGCAGTTAACATGCAAATTAAAAACCAACAATCAAAGCTGGTAAGAAAGAATGACCGACTTTCATACAGTCGATCATTCTAACAGTAGTAAATGTAAAATAAACACAAACGCATCATGGATTCTGTTTCAAAGTACAAAACTACATACCAAATAACCCAAAAAAAGAACCGTTCGCTGTGCTTTTTTGGGTTATTTATAGAATTTTTATTCAATTAAAGCACATGTTAGTTGAAAGATATTTAATTATTCTAATAAAACTCTATGTTTTATTAGTTCTTGGATTTTATAATTGAGTTAACGTATTGATTATGGTTAAGCGGTAAAGACAAGTACCATATTGAACCATTCTCTTTAGATGTGTAAGTTTTACCTTTGTATTTGAGCAAAACATCAGTAACTGTAAATGGCATAATAAAAGTACATAATATAGCGGCGTAAAAATACATAATGTGATGCCAAAAAAAGAACCTTGCCAGCCATCCCAAATTACACTAACCTCAATCATGTAATCTGCTAAAAAACATGAGGGGGAAATGGAAAGGATGCTAGCAATGGTTCAAATTGACTATATCAAATTTTTGAGAGAGAAAAAAGGGATGGATATTAATGCCATCGCTAAAGAATTAAATGTAAATTGGAGAACGGTCAAGAAGTACGCAGATAAAGAGAATTGGAATGAAACTGTTAAAGAAAGGAAAAAGTCGTATCCCGTATTAGGAGGTTTTCTCGATATTATTGAGGTTTGGTTGTTAGAGGATCTGCGGCGCCCCAAAAAACAACGCCATACTAATATACGTATTTATGATCGCTTACGCGATGAATGTGAATACACTGGCGGCGTTAGGACTGTAACGGAATATGTCTCAAAGCGTAAAAAGGAACTTACCAAAGAGTCAGAAAAGGAAACCTATATCGATTTAATACACCCTGGCGGAGAAGCCCAAGTAGATTTTGGGACTGCGGAGCTGGTTTATAGTCAAAAATTAATCCAAATCAAATACTTAATCATGTCTTTTCCATATAGTAATGCAGCCTATATGCTAATCCTGCCCGCTGAGAATACTGAGTGTTTTCTGCATGGACTTCAAACGTTATTTGACTGGGTAGGTGGAGTTCCGAATAAAATTTGGTTTGACAATCTGTCGGCTGCCGTTATCCAAATTAAGAAGGATGGAAAAAGGCAACTCACCGATTTATTTCAACGATTCAAGCTACATTATGGATTTCAAGCTGAGTTCTGTAACCCGGCCAGTGGAAACGAGAAAGGAAATGTGGAAAACAAGGTTGGAACAACACGCAGAAATTGGCTGGTTCCTCAGCCTGTGATGGAGTCTTGGGAACAAATAAATGGTCTAATGAAGACAAAGGCTGAGAATTATCTGGATGAGATTCATTATGAAAAAAAGTGCCCTATAAGGGACCTGTGGGAAGAGGAAAAACAAAAGCTCCTGTTTCTTCCAACCGAAAGGTTTGAAATCGTTAAAATAAAGGGAGAAACCTTAGACAACTATAGTAGAATCCGTTGGGACAATCAGGTTTTCACTGTACCTAATGGGAGTTCCTATGATCCTGTTATAATCAAAGTCTATTGGGACCGACTTGAAGTCCTTCGGACGGATTATAAAAAAGTATCAGAGTTCCCTCGCCCGTACACATTCAAAGATAGAGAGATTGATTGGGAGGCTGAGTTGGAAGTTGTTCGGAAGAAACCAAAGGCACTGGAGTACACATGGGCTTACTCCCTTCTCCCTCAAGAAACACAGCAGTATTTGAAACAGCCAGATTCCCCGGATCGAATAAAACGGATTTCTCAACTGATAAGATGGTTACGTGAAGGCTATACGATCAATCAAGTGGCTGTAGCGATAAAGGAAACTTCGTTTCATTTATGGGATCAAGAAAGCATATTGTATCAGTCTTTGTATCGGCAGCTCCATACAGATTCCATCTTTGAATCCGTATCCGAAGAACATACTCCAGAGGAGCTTAAAGGGTATGATCCAGATTTAGAAGCCTACAATATTCTAATGAATCGGGGTGTCATTTAATGTATGCTTCGCAGATTCAAGATTATTGTAAAAGACTAAAACTTGCCTATGTGGGAGATATGTATGGCCAAGTAGAGGCAGAGACAAAGGAAGAATTCTTAGTTAAGCTCCTCGAAAAGGAACTTGAATCAAGACAAACAGCCAAAATGGAACGTCTAATCAAAAAGGCGGGTTTTAGCCAATATAAAACCTTAGAGGATTATGATCCTAGTTTATCCGTTGTCCTTCCCCCTTCAGTTACCTTAAATGAATTAAAGGACCTTATCTTTCTAGAAAAAAAACAAAATGTCATGATGGTGGGGACTGTGGGTACGGGAAAGACCCACCTCTCAACCGCACTAGGAGTAGAAGCATGTCGACAAGGGAAAGAGGTTCGTTTCTACAGAGTTGGGGATTTAGTAGCAAAACTATTAGAAAAACACCATAACGGGACTATAGGTCGTTTTTTAAGGGATTTAAAAAAGGCAGAGCTTATCGTTCTAGACGAACTTGGATTTATTCCCTTTCATAAAGATGGAGCAGAGTTGCTTTTTAGTGTAATCGCCGAGTGTTATGAGCAAACAAGTATTATTGTTTCTTCCAACCTTGAATTCGGTCAATGGAACACAGTTTTTGGGGATAAACGGTTAACAGCTGCGATCATCGATCGATTGGTCCATCATGCCCATATCCTCTCGTTTTCTGGGGAAAGTTACAGACTAAGGAATGCCTTGTCAAAGAGATAAGATATATTTGATCAATGTACTTTTCCGTTCAAGAGTTAACACCTATTGTAGGATTAACGATGAAATAGGGCCTAAACAAATGGTTATAGAATGGCTTATAGAATGGGAAATCCCAAGGGATAATTCACCAGACGGAACTTTATCGATTTTTGGATTTACTAAGATGTGAGGGAAAAGTTTACGAAGATGGCACAGACGATAAAACCAAAAATAAGGGTCTTAAACAACAAGTTGAATATCAAAGAGGGGAAAAGGAAGAGTTAGAAAAAAAGATTGAAATTCCTCCATTTTAGGAACACACATCTTCTATTATTTCACAGAATTTACTGTAAAAATCGGGTGTTTTAGGCTGGTAAGGGTTATGTAAAAAAACACCGCCATTTTGTGTATTTTTTGCTTGCCAAACACATTAACTCTTCATCTTCATTAAAAGTAACATTTTCCGCATTATAATACTCTGCTATAAACGGAATCCTATACTTCAAATATTCAAACACCTTAACGTCAAGGGTCTTATAACCACCATTTTTACCGTTCCAAAGATAAATAGATAAATCTTGAGCAATTGAGTCAGCCCATTCTTCTGCCTCGAAGACTGAATCAAAAATCAAGTTGTCTTCTTTATGCTGACCATTTATCCATTCAATTTCCATTGAGCTGACTCCTTTTCGTATTGTGTATTGTCCTTATTCAGCTAAAATACCGATAGTTGAATAACATTTATTAGTTTTTAAAACATTTCTTATAATCATTTTTCATTAAAACACTCTTGCAAGCAAAGCCAAATTGGTCGTAAATTTCATTTCTCACATCCAAGGTCACGCCACTATCTATCTTAGGATAATAAATGCTCTTGTTCGTAACCACTAATGTGGTATTATTCTCCCAATTCATTGAAAAATCTCCGTTTTCCCTACCATAATAGACTATTTTAGTTCCTCTTTTTGGGGTATATATTCATCACTTTAACCCAAATATCGACACCTCCAGCAGCACCACCCCACGGTTTATAGTAAGCATTGGCTGTATAATTTCCATTTGGAGACTTAATAGGACCCTCCTGAAGAGTTCCTTTAAGATGGCTAAAGGTGAAAAAGTAATCATCATAAACGAAAATTCCTAAAACTAAAATAACCCCTGATAAAAAAGCAATTAGATTCTTTTTAGGAAAGGCTTTCTTTTGAGAAAATAAACAACTAATCTCACACACAGAACAATAAATACTAAAATATTAATAATTAGAATAATAACCCCAAATAGGTTTAAATAAATATTCATACTGCCTCCTTTGCTTCTTCAATTAATCTGACCGTTTGTTGAATAAGATACGGCGATATCTTTCACAAAAGCTCATCGTTAGCTTAACATTGTTCGATTAAAGTTACTTTTGATTTCTGGTAGCTCTGAACTCTGTTGAAAAATAAAATACAGCAATAAGAAATAATATCGATGAAAGAGCTAATACTATTCCGTTCCATTCACCACTAAATAAAGTGATATTAACAAGAGTAATCGTGTGCATTAGAGTTACAATGAAAAACAATATAATATAAGTTTTCAATAACTTCCCCCCGCTAAAAAACTAACATAAAAAACACAAACCTTATTGAACTTTTCTGAACCGTTTGTTGAAGAAGCGACGGTGATAGCCTTGTTCAACAATCGCGGTCCGTTGCTAAATAACGGAACGAACTATTGAGGTTATTTCTGGCTCTTCTCGTAAGCCTTATACTGCTTCCAAACCATATCAGAGGTTTTAGAATCAGGGTTAGAAAGTTCTTGATACCACTTAGAATCATTTTTACCTAAATTAGTTTCTATTTGTTTTAATACTTTAATTATAAACGATTTATTAGTATCAATTTTATGATAGTAATAATCAACGCCAGATTTATTATTGCTAATTATTGCTTCTCCAAATTTGTCATAGTCGTCTGACAAACTCCTAATCTGGTCTCCCAGTAATCCTAATTTTCCATTCGTGCTTTGAATTTTGTCAGCATATTCTTGCAGAACACCCTCGGAACGTCCTAATGAAACCTGTCCATTTGATTTTCTCAATTCCGATAACCAAAAGCCTTTAGACCCTGAACCATTTAATTCGAAGATAGTAGTCCTCACTGTTTCCTTATACTGTAATCCCATTGCGTCTTCAAAATCTTTGTTTTTCCTATATAAATAATAGTTAAGGACAAGAGAACAGCACATATCAGTACAACTACAAAGATTAATGTTTTCTTTAAATAAATGGCTAACCCTCCCCATAAATTATTTTCTTATTAAAATAATCTGACCTTTACTTGCATAACGACGGCGACAGCCTTGTTCAACAATCGCAGTCGTTAGTTGAAGAGTTAATGGAATAACTTTTTTAGAAACCCGTTAAAAGTGTCGGCTATTTTAATAAATTCCCATTCTGTTGTTTCTTTTGAAACTAAAAAGTTTTCAGCTATATAAGTGACTGGTGGATTATCTTTTTTATTACGATAATCTAACACAACCCAATAATGGAAATCAGTCCATAATACGATAAACCCTTTCGGGGAGATTGACTTCATTTAAAAGTTCTTCGGAGGACAAAATACTTAAATCATCATTTTTCAAAATGTATTGGTTCAATTGAAGGAAGCTTTATTTGTTTCTGATTAGAAATGCTTTCATATTCGCCAGCGGGCAATATAAAGTTAGGATACTTTAGTTCGCCACCATTTTGTATCTTCATTATATTGATAAAGGGTTGAGGAAATTTAATGTTTAGTAAGTCCTCTGCCTTTCTAATTATTTCATCGTTTATAGGATATTTTAATCGTTTATTTTTAACGTTTTCCTTCCAAAAATCCTTGCTTCATAATAACTTCGTCTCATATACAAAGCCTCCTACCTTAATTTATTATCCAAATCATATACATTCCCTATTCAACTAACCCAACCATTTCGCTTATGAAATAGGGGTTGCCGCAGCAACCCGATTATTCTACAATAGCTCACCTTTAGTTTAAGAATGAAAGGGTGATGCCATTGTTAAATAAGTATCAAGGCGTTTTTGAGTTTCTCCAATATGTTTCCAGTTTGCTAATGAATTGTTCAGCTTCTACCTTTGAATGAAATGAACGCTTTGTAATACCAATCGGTCTTTTGCTTGTATCCGTATAAATTGCTAAAATTTTAGGCTTATTTTCAATTTCTGTTATTGACTTCCAACTTGTTTCATCATTTTTTCCAATAGAATTTCTGATTTTAATTTTTTCCTGTGAAATTGAAATAAATGACTTTACTCCTTCTTTAGTCATTCTTGCATATTTTTTATATCTTATTAATGGAGGAAACCAAAATAAACCAATCATTAATATGTCATAACTTATGATAAAAACGTAAAGTCCTATTGATTTCAAACGAATATTTGCATAAATAGCTGATAAATTTGATGTAATAACCAGAGCAAGAATGATATATATATGTTTCTTCCTGAACGTCCTTGTCAACATATCAGATATATACTCGCTTCTTGACAACGGCAATATCTCAATTTCTTGTTCTTCCAAAAGACCACTTCCTTTTTTGTTATTTCATTTTATACCTAACTCGCCATTCAATAGTATATGAGGTTTTTCAACTGAATTAACCGTTACTTTACAGAAGCAACGGCGACAGCTTTATTTAACATTACTGAACCGTTTGTTGAAGAAGCGACGGCGATAGCCTTGTTCAACAAAAGCAGTCGATAGTTAAAAAACGTTAGGTCCCTTAGTTGCACACAACAATTTAGAATTTTAAAGTTTACCTATCCATAAGGTTTTATCTCTAACTTTTCATACCTTTAAACTGTGACTGATACTGTCCATCTTTTAACCACGGATAAAGGGCGAGAGATTTCAAATATTGAAGTTTACTATTTACGTTATATCGGACACTCACAATTCCTTTGACATATTGAATTTTATTGTTACTTTTAAGGGAGTAGGTTACTGGGGAAACGAAATGTTCTTACCGTCATTTAAATGGAGTATCAACACCGCAGGGTGAGAACGATCTCCTTTTGTATCATCACCATTAAACTTAGAACTTGGAAATGTAATAGATACAGGGGATGAAACTTTTAACCATGGTTCAATTTTAGCTTTAGTAGTCGAACTATTTTTAGGGACATAAATAGGAGTACTCGGACCAGCACCGTCTAAACTTATTGATTTAATTTCATTTTTTGACGGCCAACTAACATTTGAAGAGATGGGTTTCACGAGCAGTTTCTTTAGATGGTTTCCACAAGCACACAGTAACAATATTGCCACCAAGCTCAATACAGAAAGGTTTTTACGCCACAATATAAATCCCCCTTATAAAGGTTAAAGAAAAAGTTCTAAAACTAACTCTTATGCCACTAAACTGAACCTTCACTTTAAGTAGAATCCTTTACAATCTTTAATTATTTTAACACAAATTGACAATTTTCCTTTGCGGTTCCTTTTTTGTGTTCAATTCTTAATTCGAGGGTTTGCTGTAAATTCTAGGCACACACCAGCCACTAGAAAAGTGAGAGCGGGTGTGTAAGACCAAGACCATGGTCGCGCCACACAATAACCATCATACGCTCGGTCGATCAATTACGGCCATCGTGCAACGGGAAATACAGATAAGACGGTCCGTTTCATCTGTTAATTTGATTTCCCAAACCATGGTTGTGCGTCCTTTATGAAAAGGTGTAGCCGTTGCCGTTATAAAGCCATCCCGTTTGCTACGAATATGATTGGCATTAATTTCTAATCCCACGCAGGCTTTATGCTTCACATCAATATTAAAAAGAGTGGCTACGGAGGCGACCGTTTCAGCAAGCGCTACAGATGCCCCGCCATGTAGGAGTCCCATCGGTTGATGATGTTTTGGTGTAACTGGCATCTTCATAACTAATTCATCTTCGTGGATGGAAACGTACTCCATGTTCAACGTTTCAAGCAATGTATTCTTTGAGAGCTTCTTGAGGTGGTCTATAAAAGCAGACTCGTCCATTTCAAACCGTTGTAATACTGATGAAGAAATTGCGATTGGATGTGTCATAAATAAGGCCCCTTTTTAATCGTCTTTTGAGAATAGGAACTGGTATACTAATGGAAGGAAAGAAAAGGTATGAATCTATTAACCAAGATGGAGGTCCTCTCATGGAATTAACCTTTACCAATCAAGCTCTTGAAGTATTGAATACAAAATTAGAATTCGACAACGCGTGTTTGCGTCTTGAATATGATCTTGAAGGCTGTGGATGTGTCAATGATGGTGTCACCCATTTAGTTCAGGTTCACGGCCCACTTCCGGGAGACATTCAAATTCCAACAAACAAATACAGGTGTTATATTCCCAGCCAATATGAGGTTTATTTTGATGAGCACCTTAAAGTGGATTATTCCTCTAATTATAAAATGTTTCAACTGAAAAGTAACGTACGCATGATTAATCCACGTATGACATTTAAAACCTATCACGCTAAGAAATAGGCTTCTAATAGAATGGAACACGCTCGGTCAGGGGTGTGTTCCAACTCACCCACAAATATTCGGGAGTTACCCCTATAATGTCAACGCTTTCAAGATAGTTTTATTTTACATAAATCCCTCGAATAAATCAAAATAATAAAATTCTTTATTTTTAAAAATATGTTAAAATAAGGATAATCTCGATCTTAAACCATTTATGAAGTATGTGTTAGGAGTTAGGTTCATGCTTTAACGACTGTTTAAACAACCTTTTTTTCTATTAGGTTTTTTATATGTAAGTCTGCTTTTGCTCTCAAGTAAGGGATTACCCTTTTTATGTTTGAGAATGGGACGCCTGCTATTATCACGATCTCCATGATGTTCATCACCATTCCAGTTTTTCTATTATTTTTATTGAGCCAGTTAGTGGTGTACTGGACGACTAAGCAAAGGGTGACGATTTAGGTATTAGGGGTGGCGAGCCCTTAATACTTAAAATAAAATAGAACTATTAAATAAGTGTCTAAAAAAGAGGAGGCCATAAACATGTCAGTTTATTTATTAGAAGGAGCAAGGACACCGTTTGGGACTATGGGTAAAAGCCTGAAAAATGAAAGCGCTTTGAATTTAGGGGTAGCTGCCTCGAAAGAAGCGCTTAAGCGAACGGGTATTGGAGCGGAGTCCATTGATCAAGTGGTATTTGGCAATGTCATTCATTCTGATCGAAATGCGGCTTACCTCGCAAGACATATTGGTTTAAAAACCGGAGCACCAGAATCTGCTAGTGCTCTAACTGTGAATCGCCTTTGTGGGTCGGGACTACAAGCAGTTGTTTCGGCCGCTCAAGCGATTCGACTTGAGGAATCCTCGGCCGCATTGGTTGGTGGAACAGAAAATATGTCGCAAAGCCCATTTAGTAATTTCAGCCTTCGCGGTAATGGTGCAAAATACGGATCGGTTGTGTATGAAGATATGTTGCTTAGCACGTTGACCGATGACCATGCAGGGTGTGGCATGGGGATGACAGCGGAAACTTTGGCCAAAGAGTACGACCTCTCAAGAGCTGACCAAGATGAGTATGCGGCCCTAAGTCATGAGCGTGCTTCGATGGCTCGAGCCTCGGGGCGTTTTGCAGAAGAAATTGTCGCAATTGAAACGAAAAAAGGTCGAGTGGAACAGGATGAACACATTCGGGAAGGGACAACTCCTGAAACGTTGTCCGGTTTGAAACCGAGCTTTCTAAAAGAGGGTACGGTAACAGCAGGGAATTCGAGTGGCATTAACGATGGTGCAGCAGCACTCGTAGTCAGTAATGAGGTTTTTTATCAGAGCCATGGGGTTAAGCCGCTTGCTCGAATTGTATCCTGGGCGGTGGCCGGAGTCGATCCGACAAAGATGGGGATTGGACCGGTTCCATCAAGTGAATTGGCGTTGAGGCGGGCGGGGCTCACCATTTCGGACATGGAGATTGTAGAGATTAATGAAGCATTTAGTGCACAATATTTAGCAGTTGAAAAAGCACTTGGACTTGACCGTTCGAAGACAAATGTAAATGGCGGGGCGATTGCCCTTGGTCATCCGGTTGGGGCGAGTGGAGCGCGTTTGTTGTTGACCCTTGCTTATGAACTTCGTAACCGAGGAGCCCGTTATGGTCTCGCTTCCTTATGTATTGGCGGTGGTCAAGGGATCGCTATGGTGATTGAAAATCTTAAGTTTTAATCGTGTTTTATCGCGACTTGCTTTATAACGCACATCAAAAGTACCTGTCTCCAATCAACGGAGACAGGCGCTTTTCGTATTATCGGTGGGCGATGTAGCGGTTTGGTTTAGTGCATGTTGCGAGCGTTTGGCGTAACGCTTCTGAAAGTTCAGGATGCTCTGAAGCACGGATGTTCTCAAGCAATTGCGAGAGACGGCTTGCGCCTGGGACGGCCGTTGCGACCGTTGGATGGTCAAGTACGTAGCGAAGGGCA
Organism: uncultured Sporolactobacillaceae bacterium; assembly: GCA_963829575.1. Classification (GTDB taxonomy): domain Bacteria; phylum Bacillota; class Bacilli; order Bacillales; family Sporolactobacillaceae; genus KACC-23026. Next base: position 69,109 of record CAWHJF010000002.1, read on the forward strand.
GCATGCGTAAGGTCATAGTCGTTCGGCAAACTCTCCTTCAAACGACGGACAACTTCTTTAAGCTCATCTGCTGTGTAATCCAGATAACCATTCTCAGGAATTTTTTTCAAACCTTGTTCCGTTAGAATGCCACGGGCGACTGGCCCGCGCACAATGACTGAAATATTGGATTCGTGCAAAAGATCAAGGACCGTCTCTTCTGGACGGCGATCGAGAAGACTATATTGCATCATGACGCTCACAATGCTCGATCGTTTTATGTATTCACGGATGACATTAGGGCGGATCGAACTAATACCGTACTGTCGAATCACGCCTTCTTGTTTTAATTCCTCAAAGGCTTCAATCGTTTCATCAATAGGATCATCAAGCGTGCCACCGTGCAGTTGATAAAGATCTAAATAATCGATCCCTAAACGCAAAAGACTTCCTTTGATGGCTTCTTTTATATGAGCTTTAGAGGGATCCCAATACCAGCCTTCTTGACCAGGTTCCCAGTGGTTCCCGGCTTTTGAAGCCAGAATGATTTGATCGCGTTTACCTTTAATCGCTTGGCCAAGGACCGTTTCGATTCGTCCTTGTTCATAGAGATCGGCCGTATCAAAGAAATTAATCCCCTGATCAAGGGCTTCATGAATAATGCGAACGGCATCCTGTGAGTCTGTTGGCAAGGACATTGTGCCAAAGCCGATTTCACTCACTTGTAAATCGGAGTGTCCTAAATGATTTTTCTTCATTGAAATTCCTCCTCCAAATTCACCTTCTTCTATTATTGTAAAGGAGGATAAGGCATCCGTCCAAAAAAGAGTTTTTTTTAAAAAAGTCTCAAATTGTGGGGGCACAACTTGAGACTTACGTCTTAAGACCGTTTTCATTATAAATCAGCAGGCACTTCAATATGTGTGCTTTTTAAAAGCGTGGTTTTCTCAGGAGTCACATCAAATGTGAACGTATCCTTCCCATAAGGAGGATTATGGGCTCCTTCAAAAGTTTGAATCGTCACGTCCACAATAAAATGAAATCCGCCTTTTTGTGGACGATCAATGCGATTAATTTTAGCATTAAACAAATCGAATTGCTTAGGTTCTCCATAGACACTTTTAACGGCTTGATCAAGAGCGGGTGTTAAAAGCGTTAACAATGTGTCACGCAAGTTTTCCTCAAAACTAGGATCAGCAGATTCTGAGGCGTAAACAGGCATGGTTTTCACTTGCATGGCATGAACCGGTTGTTCCTGAAAGCCCAGAATACTTAGTATCCCAATGACGCAGAGCGTTCGAATCAATCGTTTTGTCATATTCCATCACCCATTAATAATGTGTCCCAATTTCAAGAAACCATGTCTCTTTTTTTTCGGCCAGCTGATCACGATTTTTTGAAGGTCCGGGATATGATACACTTAAAACGTCTTAAAACAAAGGAAAGCTTTAAGGAGGCAAACGATGTGCGCGATTTAACGGAGAAAACATTGGAGACCAATGTCTTGTTTAATGGACGAGTCATTGATCTTGAAGTTCAAAAAGTGGAATTGCCAAATGGCAAAACAAGTACGAGAGAAATTGTAAATCATCCAGGAGCAGTAGCCATCCTACCGATTCAAGCGAATGGTCATTTACTTCTCGTTCGGCAATTTCGAAAGCCTTTAGAGAAAGTCATTTATGAAATTCCAGCAGGCAAGCTTGAAAAAGGAGAAGATCCTGAAAGTTGTGCGTATCGCGAATTAGAAGAAGAAACAGGATTTAAGACAGAACAGTTAACCCAAATTGCATCTTTTTACACCTCACCAGGCTTTGCTAATGAAAAAATAGTCCTTTATTATACGGATCAACTGGTTAAGGGAAATGAGCAATTAGATGAAGACGAATTTTTAGATCTTGTTGAAGTGAGCTTAGAGGAAGCCAAGGACATGGTTGCGGACGGACGTATTGATGATGCCAAAACGGTGTATGCGGTCCAATATCTGGAGCTTAAGGCTCTGAAAAAGTAGGTGTCCCGACGTGACGGATTTTAAAACGATTTATGCCGATCTTCATATCCATATTGGACGCACAGCAACCGGCCGCCCAGTTAAGATTACGGGGTCTAGAACATTAACGCTCGAAAACATATTAGAGGAAGCGGCATTCAGAAAAGGGTTAGATGTCATTGGTGTGATTGATTGCCATGTTCCGGAAGTCTTAAATGAACTTCAAACGTTAATTCAAACTGGGAAAGTCGAAGAATTAGCAGGAGGCGGCTTGAAATTTGATGAAGTGACATTGATTCCTGGAACAGAGATTGAGATCAAAGATGAACAGGCACAAGGCCCGATTCATCTACTCTGTTATTTTCCAACGTTCCAAACGATGCAGACCTTCAGCGATTGGCTCTCAGAACATGTCACCAATAACACCTTGAGTACACAACGATTCTTTGGCGGATCGGCAAGAGACATTCAATCGAAAACCAAAGCGCTTGGTGGGCTTTTTATTCCGGCTCATGTCTTTACACCTTTTAAAAGTTTGTACGGTGTAGGCGTTCAAGAATCACTCACGGAGATTCTGGACCCAGAAGCGATTGATGCGATCGAATTGGGACTGAGTGCCGATACACATATGGCGGAAGAAATTGAGGAACTGCTTTCCTTTTCTTTTGTCTCCAATTCGGATGCCCATTCGCTAAGCAAAATTGCCCGTGAATACCAAACCATCCAAGTCAAAGAGGCGACTTTTAAAGAACTCTCCCTCGCTCTTAAGGAAGCGGATGGCCGACGGATTTTAACCAATTATGGTTTGAATCCTTTGCTAGGTAAATACCATCGAACACGTTGTGGCGATTGTTTTGCGGAAATAGAGGAAGCGTCACGTCTCGGGCGCTGTCCGACATGTGGGTCCAAACGGATTGTGAAAGGTGTTCATGAACGTCTTCAGGAGTTGAAGCCCGTGAACTCCAAATTGATTCGAGCTCACAAACATCATCCACCCTATATTCATCAAGTCCCACTTGAATTTATTCCGAAGGTTGGGAAACGTACCTTGGACAAGCTGTTGAATCATTTTGGTACGGAAATGGCGATTCTACACGAGGTGCCAGAATCGGCGTTAATCGAGGTGGTTGGAGCCGTCATCGCAGAAAAAATTGTTCAAGCGCGCCTTGGTCAACTCGAAATTCAATCTGGCGGAGCAGGGAAATATGGTAAAGTAACGTAATTTGGGATCTTAATTTTGATTCCCCACAGGTCTATTAAAAATGTCATAGAGTATGGATTGTCCTCATAGAATGAAAGTAATTCAAATAAACATTCTTTGGATGAAAGATGGACTCCTAATCAAATGGATCATTTTTAATAGATTATGAAGTGGGGGATTACTCGTGAAACGGACACTCAAAAGTCGGTTAACTAATCATCTGCAAGAAAATATTTCACTTTATACGTTTTCGATCGCGCTTTTTTTAATGGGCATCATATTTGGTGCTATCGTGGTCAATAGTCTTCCAGGTCAAGCGAAGATGAATCTTTATAAATACTTATCTCAATTTTTTTCCGAAATGGGGAAAGGGAATTTGGTTGACCCGTCTTCCATGTTCCGTGAAAGTTTTAGTCATGGTTTTCAATATATTGGCTTTATATGGCTCTTAGGACTATCAATTATTGGATTACCCTTAATTTTTGTCTTACTCTTTTTAAAAGGTGTTGTCGTCGGATTCACGGTGGGTTTTTTAGTGAATCAAATGGGATGGCATGGGTTTTGGATGGCACTTGTTAGTGTGTTCCCACAAAATCTTTTGTTGATCCCGGCTTTCTTAATTATTAGTACAGCAGCGGTCGCCTTCTCTTTAAAAATGATTCGCCAACTGTTGATGAAAACACGGAAAACCCCAATCCTTCCTCAATTTGGCAGGTATGGCGCCTTAATGCTTGGGGTGATCGGTCTCCTATTAATAAGTTCGCTTTTTGAGTCTTATATCTCACCGATTCTAATGAGAAGTTTAATTCACTAGGCTCATTTTAGATGGATTCTCATTTATAAATTAGAATAATTATAAATTGACACGCCTCTAAACCAGATTTATAATTATAGTATGTGAGATGGGCGAGGAGGCGTGTCGATGGAGGACCGGATCGATCGAATTAAGAAACAACTGCACTCTCAAAAATATAAATTAACCCCGCAAAGAGAAGCAACGGTTCGCGTTTTACTTGAAAATGAAGAAGATCATCTAAGCGCGGAAGATGTCTATCTTCTAGTAAAAGATAAAGCACCAGAAATCGGACTGGCCACCGTCTATCGGACCCTTGAATTGTTAACAGAATTGAAAGTGGTCGATAAAATTAATTTTGGTGATGGTGTTTCACGTTATGACCTTCGACAAGAAGGGGCGGTTCATTTTCACCATCATCTCGTCTGTATTGAATGTGGTGCGGTTGATGAAATCCAAGAAGACCTCCTTGGTGATGTTGAAAAGGTCGTAGAAGATCGGTGGACTTTTAAAATAAAGGACCATCGTTTAACGTTCCATGGAATTTGTCATCGTTGTCAATCAGGAGCGTCTACAAAAGAATCGAATGAGTAAAATTAAAACCTTTTCCTTTCGACCAACGGGAAAGGTTTATTCGTCGTTTGCCTCATTTGGGATAACCTCTTTTATAGAATTTGTATGATTTCAACATGGACGATGTGTCCCTCTGTGTATAATTCAAAAACAATTTGGCATATCTTGTACTAATGGATTAGTGTTAAACGTTTTTGACAGGAGGGAACGTCCTATGAAAAGATCTTTAAAAACACTATTGGATACGGCAAGATTATTTGTCCTATTTATAGGGTGCACGTTCTTATTTTATTATGGATTAAAATGGTTGGATCATCATTATTCAAGCACTCCAAAATACACACAGCCAAGCGATGGCGCGGTTAAGGTGGTGGGTCCGGTTCACTCACTGAACCCCAAATCGTCCCATTCGCTTGAAACACGGTTGTTTCAATTTTTAAAAGATGGCGAGTAAAAAGAAACCCTTTTACTCATGATAAACACTTAGACGCAGAAACTGACTTTTACATACGTTGCAAGAGTTGAAGGGAGACATTCATTTGGATCAGAACAAGGCAGCCTTTGATCGCGTGATCTTAATTGTATTAGATTCGGTTGGTATAGGGGAAGCCCCTGATGCCGCCAAATTTGGTGACAAAGGTGCAGATACTTTAGGACATATCGCACAATCAATGGGCGGACTTAACTTGCCCCATTTAAACGAACTAGGTCTCGGGCATTTACGCCCTGATGTTAAAAACCTTAGTTCGGTGGAAGTGCCAAAAGGATTATTTGGAATTCTTCAAGAATCGTCAAACGGAAAAGATACTATGACGGGGCATTGGGAAATAATGGGGCTTTTCATTGAAGAACCTTTTGTCACGTACCCAGATGGGTTCCCTGATGAATTAATCCAGGCTTTGGAAGAGAAGTCGGGTCGGAAAATCATTGGGAATAAGCCGGCTTCTGGAACTGAAATTATTAAAGAATTAGGCGCTCGACAAATGGAAACAGGCGAGTTGATTGTGTATACATCGGCGGATTCCGTTCTTCAAATTGCCGCTCACGAAGAGATTATTCCTTTAGATGAGCTTTATAAAATTTGCGAAGAAGCGCGCGAAATGACGCGGACCGCCCCTTATTTACTAGGTCGAGTCATTGCCCGCCCGTTTGTTGGCGAACCAGGCGCTTTTGAGCGCACCTCGAATCGGCATGATTATGCGTTAAAACCCTATGGTCGAACGGTTATGAATAACCTTGCAGATGCGGGAATTGACGTTATTGCCCTTGGGAAAATCAATGACATTTATGACGGCGAAGGGGTTACCCAAGCCATTCGCACAAAAGATAATTCCGATGGAGTCGACCAGTTGTTAAAAACGCTTGATCAGCCGTTCCATGGTTTAGCGTTCTTAAACCTTGTCGATTTTGATGCGAAGTACGGTCATCGGAGAGACCCTGAAGGATATGGAAAAGCCCTAGAGGCGTTTGATCAGCGTCTTCCGGAAATTCTTTCAAAACTCGGTGAGCGCGATCTGTTAATGATTACAGCCGATCATGGGAATGACCCTACTTATAGAGGAACGGATCATACGCGTGAGGTCGTCCCATTCCTCATTTCTTCTCCAGGGATTCAGAAGGGTTACTGGCTCACTAAAGGAAACACGTTTTCTAATATTGGTGCCACGATCAGCGATATTTTTAATGTAAAAGCGCCCGATCATGGCGAAAGTTATTTAAAAGAAATCATGGGTGAGCAAATATGAGAATGGTCGATCTGATTCAAAAAAAACGAGACGGTCATGAGCTTTCCAAAAATGAAATGGAATGGCTGATTCGTGGCGTAACCGATGCGTCCATTCCCGATTATCAAATTTCAGCTTGGTTAATGGCCGTTTTTTTTCGTGGCATGACCAAAGAAGAAACCCAGTATCTAACCCAGGCCATTGTTAATTCTGGTGAGACGATTGATCTGTCCGCTATTAATGGCATTAAAGTGGATAAACATTCTACGGGCGGTGTTGGGGATAAGACGAGTTTGATCGTTGGACCGCTCGTCGCATCACTAGGTGTGCCCGTAGCCAAAATGTCGGGTCGTGGCCTTGGGCACACTGGTGGAACAATTGATAAATTGGAGGCCATCCCAGGGTTTCATACGGAGCTTGATCAAGCCACCTTCATTGATCATGTGAACCGATTTAAGATTGCGATTGTCGGTCAAACCGGCCATCTTGCGCCAGCGGATAAAACGCTTTATGCGATGCGGGACGTGACAGCAACCGTGGATTCTATCCCTCTGATTGCAAGTTCCATAATGGGAAAAAAACTCGCCTCCGGTGCGGATGCCATTGTTCTGGATGTCAAAACGGGATCTGGCGCGTTTATGAAAACAGAAGAGGACGCAAGGTTATTGGCAAAAGAAATGGTTGCGATTGGTAATGGTCTTGGAAAGCCAACGGTCGCGATATTATCTGATATGAACGAGCCGCTTGGGTTTGAAGTTGGAAATGCCAATGAGGTGCGGGAAGTGATTCAAGTCTTAAAAGGAGAAGGCGAGTCACGCTTAACGGAACTTTGCCTGACGCTAGCGGCTCACATGACGGTTGCAGGCGGTGTATTCCCTTCAATTGAACAGGCCATCCCAGCTCTCGAAGACTTAATGCATTCGGGAAAAGCGTTATCCACGCTCAAGCAATTTGTAACGTCCCAGGGAGGAGATCCCGCGGTCATTGACGATCCGTCTTTGCTTCCAACCGCCACCTATCAGATTCCAATCCTTGCTGAGAAAAAAGGAAGGGTTCAAGCGATTCAAGCCGATGAAGTAGGCCTATCGGCCATGAAACTGGGCGCTGGCCGTCAAACAAAAGACGCGTCGATTGATCACAGTGTTGGGATTACGTTGCTCAAAAAAGTAGGCGATGCCGTTCAACCCGGTGATCGACTTGCGATTTTACATGCTCAAGAGGAATGTCCTGAAGAAGCCATTATTCAATTGCAAAATGCGTATACGATCGGCGCAGGATCAGTTTCCAAATCACCCATTGTCTATGAAATTATTAAATAAGAATCGAAATCAGCAAAAGAGCGGAATCCTGTTAAGGGATTCCGCTCTTTTTACGTAATTATTTGGTTGTGTTTAATGTTAGTCTTGATTTTTTAACTTTTTTGATTGGTGCGAAAGTACCTGAGACGCTTCACGCCTTGCGAAGGTACTGGAGCGGAAATCAATAGGCAAGTTTAACACAAGCTATTATTAAAAATTTTTATGATAATTTTTCTAGTTTTGGACAAACTTGTTTTGAAGGTATAATTCCAACTTTTTTGGAAAAAAATATAAGATACGACGAATGGAGGGATCAATCCTATGAAGGCAATCATGGCTTTAGTAATGAGCATGGCATTAGTCGTTTCAACACTTCCAGCTCATGTTTCATTTGCCAAAGAAACGGATTCAAGCGGGTCACTTCTAGATCAAGCGAAATCAGCAATTTTGATCGAGCAGGATACAGGGAAAGTTCTATTAGAGAAAAATCCTAATAAAGAATTACCACCTGCGAGTATGACAAAGATTATGACTCTGTTACTCATTTTTAAAGCTTTGGATTCAGGGGATATCAATTTAAAGGACAAAGTGAGAGTGAGTGAACACGCCGCTTCCATGGGGGGTTCTCAGGTCTATTTGGAACCTGGAGAAGAAATGACGGTTCAAGATATGTTGAAGGCCATTACAATTGGCTCAGCAAATGATGCGTCTATGGCGATGGCAGAGTACATAGCAGGTTCTGAAAAAGCATTTGTCAAAGACATGAATAACCAGGCCAAAACACTTGGCTTAAAACATACGCATTTTAACAATCCAACCGGCTTACCATCAGAGGACCATTATTCAACGGCAGCTGATATGGCCAAAATGGCTCAAGCCTTACTTAGATTTCAGGATGTTCTGAAGTACACGTCAACTTATGAGGCTTATTTAAGAGAGAAAACGGATAATAAGTTTTGGCTTGTCAATACCAATAAACTATTAAAAGCTTACCCAGGTGTTGATGGACTTAAGACTGGATTTACTCAAGAAGCCAAGTACTGCTTAACCGCTACTGCGAAAAAGAACGGTATGCGGGTGATCGCAGTTGTAATGGGGGCTCCGACTTCTAAAAAACGCAACGCTGAGGTCAGTCAAATGTTGGATTATGCATTTGCCAATTACAAAACCAAGCCGCTTGTGGATCAAGGGAAAGTGATCAAAAAAGTGGCAGTAAGTAAAAGTGAAGAAGGCGTTGTGCCAATCGTGACACAGAAACCGGTTGTGATTCTTTTGAAGAGGGGAAAAGATCAAAATCCTAAGATCTCAACACAAATTCAGGTAAATAAGAATTTAAAAGCCCCTATGAAAAAAGGTGCAATCGTGGGCTCTTACATTGTGAAGGATGGCAAAAATGTGCTTTCCAAAACCCCTTTAGTACTGAAATCAGATATACACGAAGCGAGTTATTGGCAACTATTAAAACGCTCTGTCGGAAAAATGACGAATTGGTCTTGGTAGGTCGAATGCCCACTAGTTTTGTCGACATGAAGGAATCCCTTCTCTCCTTATAGAATTCTGTTTCTAGGGTTAAAAAAATTAAGATTTTTAACTAGGAATGTGTGAGACCTTAGGACTTAGATTTCAATCTAGTGTGTTCTAGAAACAGTTTGAGGTCAATTTAAGGAGGAGAAGCCAGTGGGCCTTCATATTAATTTGGAAGTGAAACATCAAGTGCTTTGTATTCGTTTGGAAGGAGAACTCGATCACCATACGGCTGACGATTTGCGTGCACAAGTAACGAATGCCATTGAAAACGAACCGATTCGTCATATCCTTTTAAACCTTGGGGATTTGGAATTTATGGACAGCTCAGGTTTAGGAGTTATATTAGGCCGATACAAACAGATCAAGAGCTTAGGCGGTGAAATGGTTGTATGTTCCATTTCAGCTCCTGTCAAGCGTCTGTTTGAAATGTCTGGTCTATTTAAGATCATTCGCCTTGAAGAAGATGAAGCCTTTGCGCTTCATGCTTTGGGGGTGGCTTAATTGAAGAACGAAATGAAACTCGAATTCTCAGCTTTAAGTGAAAATGAATCGTTTGCAAGGGTAACGGTTGCGGCGTTTGTCGCACAATTAGATCCAACTATGGATGAGTTAACCGAGATTAAGACGGTCGTATCAGAAGCGGTGACGAATGCGATCATACATGGTTATGAAAACCGTGGAGATGGTACAGTCTATATTCAAGCAGAACTGGTTGATGGGGCGTTGAACCTCATCATTCAAGATAAAGGGATTGGGATTGTTAATTTGGATGAAGCCCGTCAACCCCTTTTTACGACGAAACCAGAGCTCGAACGTTCCGGAATGGGCTTTACAATCATGGAAAATTTCATGGATCATGTTGAGATCAACACGGCTCCCGACCAAGGTACAACCGTGATCTTAACCAAACATCTTTCCAAGAACAAAGCCTTATGCAATTAGGGAGACGAAGAGATGGATGTTAATTTATCGCGCGATAGTAAAGAGCCACTACTTGAGGATGGGGAAATCAAAGATTTAATCGAACGCAGCCAGAATGGGGAAAAAGAAGCGCGTGATCTTATTGTCCAACGAAACATTCGTCTCGTCTGGTCTGTTGTTCAACGGTTTTTAAACCGAGGGTACGAATCAGACGATCTTTTTCAGATTGGTTGTATCGGGTTGCTCAAATCGGTTGATAAATTTGATTTAAGCTATGACGTCAAATTCTCAACCTATGCAGTGCCGATGATCATTGGTGAAATTCAACGCTTTATACGTGATGATGGAACGGTTAAGGTTAGCCGCTCGTTGAAAGAAATGGGAAACAAAGTTCGAAAAAAGAAGGATGAGCTTTCTAAGAAATTCGGACGTAATCCAACGATTAATGAGCTGGCCGATGCGTTAGAAATTTCGCCAGAAGACGTGGTCATGTCACAAGAAGCGATCCGCTCACCGTCTTCCATTCATGAAACGGTCTATGAAAACGATGGTGACCCTATCACTCTTCTTGATCAAATTTCAGATAAAGAAGAAACCAAGTGGTTTGATAAAATTGCGCTCCGAGATGCGGTCGGGCATCTCCAAGAGCGAGAACGGCTCATTGTCTATCTTCGCTATTTCAAAGATCAAACACAGTCAGAAGTTGCCAAACGATTAGGCATTTCACAAGTTCAAGTCTCGCGTTTAGAAAAGAAAATACTAAATGATATAAAGGGCCAGATGGTGGAGTAATCCACTGTTTGGTCTTTTTTTCGTCGGATTCAATTTTTAATCGATTAAAGGCTTCCTACATAAAAGAGGAGGACTCGAGAGCCCTTAAATCAGAAAAAAGAGTGGAATCGGAAAACAGGCGGACAACAGTACGCTTTTTCACGTAAAATTAGCCGAAAAGAGGGGCGATCAAGTGAAATCTGCCTTTTAGGTCCGCCAAAATCGAAAAAGCATCCCAAAAGAAAGAAAGGAATTAGGTCTCTAGAGTCCGCGAAATACACCCCACAACTCACTTCAACGGAAACCTAACTCATGAATTACATGATTTCGCCCAATCTTATCCATACTATTAGTTAGGGAGGTGGATGTGATGGGCACGTCGACCATATACTTACGCTTGCGTTATAAGTTTCAAGCAGCGACTGGGGATCAAATTACGATAGGTAAAATGAGCCAAATCATTGCACCAGAGCCCACTTATAAGGTGATTCAAGGTTTGCTCGTCCATAACATAAAGCCTGAGGACAGTTCTCACATTGTGATTGATGCCATTGATGTGATTCAGTCCATTCATAGTGTTCTCCCGGATTTAGACATTCAAACCGTCGGACCTGCCCAGACCATTATTGAAGTTCAAGCCCAAAAAAAGAAAAAGTTTCGCCCAGTTTTTATTGGATTCGTCTGGATCCTTCTTTTTATTGGGGCAGCTTTAACCATAATGAATTTTCATGAAGATGTGGCAATGGGCGATGTGCATCAAAAAATTTATCGTTTAATAACAGGGAACCGCGATGCCAGTCCACTTATCATTCAGATTCCATATTCGATTGGAGTTGGGGTGGGGATGGTGCTCTTTTTCAACCATTTATTTAAGAAAAAGTTCAATGAAGAACCCAGCCCTTTAGAGGTTGAAATGTTTAATTATCAGCAAGATCTTGATCAATTCGTCATTTTTGAAGAAAAGCGCAAAAGAGAGTTTGATCAGTATGGGGATCATTAAAGAGCTAATACTCGGTTTTATCGGTTTCTCCGGAGGGATTGCGGTCGGAGCCGGATTTGTCTCCTTTTTGGCGGTCGTTGGACTTATTCCGAGACTCGCACAACTCACTAAATCCTTTCAAGCCATTCGTTGGTATGAATGGTCCATAATTTTAGGCGCTCTATTAGGAACGTGGTGCGGATTACGAACCGTTGTGTTTCATTTTGCTTCATTCTTCTTAATTCCAATCGGACTTGGGGCAGGCATTTTCGTCGGTATGGTTGCAGCCGGTTTAACCGAAGTTTTGAATGTCCTACCTATTTTGGCAAAGCGTCTTGGGATTCATGAACAGATTCTCATTTTGTTAATGGCATTAGTTTTAGGAAAAGTGTTTGGGTCGCTTTTTCATTGGTCCTATTTTGTGAACCATTAAAGTCTGAGTCATAATTTTGACCAAAAAGATGGAAACTATAGACAAGTCTTTTTTTTTCGTCATTATTTTTCGGGAGGTATTTAAGGTGAAGCATCTAAACAATCCCCATGATTACAAAAAAAATGTGAAAGCCTATCATCCAAAACCTAATTACTTATGGAATTGTATTAAGGCCTTTTTGGTTGGAGGTGCCATTTGTTGTGTCGGGGAGGGCATTGAAAAATTTTACATGACCTATTTTGATTTTACCGAAAAGACCGCTGGGAACCCAACGGTTGCCACGTTAATTCTCATTGCCTCTCTCTTAACAGGGTTTGGGGTCTATGACACCTTCGGTAAGTTTGCGGGTGCAGGCTCTTTAATCCCTGTAACGGGTTTTGCAAATTCTGTTACGAGTGCTGCTTTAGAACATAAGAGTGAAGGGGTCATTTTTGGAATCGCCACGAACCTTTTTAAATTAGCAGGAGCTGTTATTGTCTTCGGCGTGGTTTCGGCTACTGTGTTTGGTATGATCCGTTTAACAATCGAACGATTATTGGGATAGGAGGGTCAATATGCGAAAAGGGAAGCAAACGTGGGAGTTTGAAAAAAAACTTTACCTCTCTTCAACAGGTACAGCAAGTGGGCCATTGGAAAAAGCCGGCCCTCTTGGATCCACTATTGATAAAACGTTTGATCACCTCTATTGTGGTGAAAAATCTTGGGAGTTGGCTGAGCGTAAGTTAATGCGTGAAGCTATCGAGATCTGTTTGAAAAATATGGGTAAAAAGCCGGATGACATGGACCTATTTTTAGCCGGAGATCTGTTAAATCAAACAGTGACCTCAAACTATATTGCGTCTGAGACCGCCATTCCTTATCTAGGGTTATTTGGGGCCTGTTCCACCTCGATGGAAGCTTTGGGGCTTGCCGCTCATTTAGTGGATTCAGGAGCGGCTGATTATATTCTAACAGCAGTCAGCAGCCATAATGCATCTGCCGAACGGCAATTTCGAAATCCAACGGAGTATGGTGGGCCAAAACAAGGGACAACCACCACTACAGTAACAGGTGCCGGTGCCTCCATCGTCAGTCGCGACAAATCGCCGATTCGTATTACAGGTGTCACCTTCGGAAAAGTTCAAGATTGGGGCATCAACAACCCGAGCGATATGGGCTCTGCAATGGCGCCAGCGGCGGCTGACACCATTGAGCAACATTTAAAGGACACAGGCCGCAACGTTTCAGATTTTGACATGATTGTAACGGGTGATTTATCGAGTGTCGGGAGCCCAATTGTTCGTGAATTAATGTGGGAACGAGGATTTGACATTAGCCAAGTCCATCAAGATTGTGGTCTCATGATTTATAGTCCGGAACAACCGGTGTTTGCTGGCGGAAGCGGCTGTGCCTGTTCTGCTGTTGTAACCTACAGCTACTTAACGCAACTACTCAAACAAAAGAAATTAAACCGCATTTTTGTAGTGGCGACAGGGGCGCTCTTTAATCCCACTATGATTCAACAAAAAGAATCCATTCCATGTATCGCGCATGGAGTGGTCCTAGAAGCAGAGGAGGGGTAAGATGGTTTTCCTTTACGCCTTTTTAGTTGGCGGTGCCATATGTGTGGTCGGGCAACTTTTATTAGATGTCTTCAAATTATCGCCCGCTCATGTCGTGGTAAGCTTTGTTGTTTTAGGTGCTTTCTTGGATTCATTTGGGCTTTACGACAAACTCATTAACTTTGCCGGAGCGGGTGCAACTGTACCCATTACAAGCTTTGGCCATTCACTTCTTCATGGTGCCATGGCTGAAGCACAAGATCATGGCTACCTGGGACTCTTGATGGGGATCTTTGAAATGACCGCAGCTGGAATCTCTTCAGCCATTTTGTTTGGATTTTTAGTAGCGCTCATCTTTAAACCGAGAGGATGACTCTCACATGAAGCGACGTGTGATTTTAATAACGGATGGTGATCAATACGCAAAAGAAGCGGTCGAAGAAGCTGGAAGGCAACTAGGGTGTGAAACGCTTACGCTTTCTGCCGGGAATCCGAGCCCTTTGAAAGGTCCTGAACTCGTAAAAGAGATTCTTAAGTGCAAAAAAGATCCGATCCTTGTCATGTTTGACGATTCTGGATTTAGTGGGGTCGGAGAAGGCGAGAAATCTTTGCAATATGTTGCGACCCATCCTCAAATCCAACCCCTTGGTGCGATTGCTGTTGCCTCTAATAGCAATGCACAGGAATGGACGCATGTGGACCTATCGATCGATCGCTTTGGTAACCTCACTCCATATGGAGTTGATAAAGAAGGCCTACCTGAATTTGAGAGGGGCAGGGTATTAGGAGATACGGTGTATAGTTTAGACCATCTCAACCTGCCTTTAGTAATCGGCGTAGGTGACCTTGGAAAACTTCGTGGGGTAGATGAAGCCGCTAACGGGTCTCCTATAACGAAAAAAGCCATTGAGATTATTTTAGAAAGGAGTGATTCCCATCACACAGAACCCTTTAGCTAATAAAGAGCCGATAAAGAAAAGAATCAAGGAAAATGTCACGTACATGAAGGAACGACTAGGAATTGGGACAGGGACTAACTTTGATGTAGGTGCTAGGGAAATGAAAATTCTCGATCACCAAATTGAAGCCTATTACTGTACGGGTCTCTGTGATTCCTCTTTTATAATTGAGCTATTTCGCGAGTTGCTTCGGATCGAGCATATCCATAAACCAGGTGTAAATGTTAAAGAAGTCATAAAAAACCATTTAGCTCACCAACAAGTGACTGAGATTAAAACGTTGGATGAAGTGGTTGATCAAATGTTGTCCGGGTTAATCGTCGTCCTTATTGACGGAGAAGAGATTGGGCTGGTGATTGATGTCCGGAGTTACCCAGGGAGAACCCCGGAAGAACCCGATATTGAGCGGGTTGTTCGTGGATCAAAAGATGGGTTTACAGAAAATATCATAAATAACACCGCTCTTATTCGAAGACGAATTCGCGATGAACGTTATCGGAATGAGATCCTGCAGGTAGGGGAGCGAAGTAAAACCGATGTTTGTATTTGTTATCTCCAAGACGTCGCCAATCCAGGTCTTGTTAAAGCCCTTAAAAAGGCTTTGAAAAAGATTGAGGTGGACGGGGTTCCAATGGCAGATAAAACCTTGGAGGAGTATATCGTCAATCAAGGTCTTAATCCGTATCCTTTAACCCGTTACACCCAGCGACCAGATGTTGCCGCAGCTCATATTTTAGAAGGTCATGTTCTTATTATTTGCGATACGTCACCAAGTGTCATTATTTTTCCAACGACGTTCTTTCACCATCTTCAACACGCTGAAGAGTATCGCCAAACACCCGTTGTTGGGGCACTTCTCAGATTTTCTCGATTTGCAGCGGTTCTCACCTCAGTTTTTTTAGTCCCATTATGGATCTTAATGGTGATGCATCCCGACCTACTGCCACACTGGCTGGATTTTATAGGGCCAAACAAGAAAGGACATATCCCTTTACCGATGCAAATATTAATTGCAGAAATCGGGATCGAAATTATTCGGATGGCAGCGGTTCATACGCCAAGCTCGCTATCAACGGCATTGGGTTTGATCGCTGCGGTCTTGGTCGGTCAAATTGCAGTTGAGGTTGGTGTTTTTTCACCAGAGGTCATTTTGTATACCTCAGTCGCTACAATTGGTTCCTTCGCGACGCCAAGTTATGAGTTAGGACTGGCTAATAAAGTCACACGAGTGTTTCTGATTCTACTCGTCTTAATCTTTGGGGTTCCGGGCTTTATGTTAGGATGCCTCGCAGTTATTGTGTATTTAGCACGGGTGCAAAACTTGAACACCCCATACTTATGGCCGTTTATACCGTTTAATCCAAAAGCCTTTCTTGATGTTCTGGTTCGAACCGCAATGCCAGATTCAAATGTTAGACCGAGCATTGTGCGACCGCAAGACCGTAAAACTCAACCAACGAAATAAAGTAAATCGTCATTCAGTTATTACTGCCCATTTAAGGCAGGATAACGGGTGACTTAGCCACTCCCTAATGGAGTGGTTTTTTGCCGTGGTTTACTAATCCCCCTAGCTTTGCTATAATGATCACTAAATTTACGATTTCTATTACGTCTAGAGACGTTTAAATAAAGAGCGGAACCGATTATCAAATGAAAGAGGAGAATGCTTATGCGCGGGACACAAGCAATAAACGAACAGGGTCATCTCACGATCGGTGGAGTGGATTCTGTTCAACTTGTTGAAAAGCATGGATCGCCCTTGTATGTGTATGATCTAGAATTGATTAAGACCACAATTGAACGATTTAAGGGCGCCTTTAAACCCCATAACGTAAAATGGCAAGTGGCCTATGCGAGCAAAGCTTTTTCGACACTCGCCATGACACAAGTTATTGCAGAAAGTGGTCTTTCGTTAGACGTAGTGTCTGGTGGAGAGCTTTATACCGCACTTCAAGCTGGTTTTCCTCCTTCGAAAATACATTTCCATGGCAACAATAAAAGCGTGAGCGAAATCCAAATGGCCATTCAAGCCAATATTGGGGCTTTTGTTGTGGATAATTTTTATGAGCTTATGCTGATCCAGGAAGAAGCGGAAAAGGTCAATCAATCTGTCCAAGTGTTGCTTCGAATTACCCCAGGGGTCGAAGCTCATACACATGCCTATGTGACAACAGGACAGGAAGACTCCAAGTTTGGCTTTACGCTCTCTAATGGGGATGTAGAAAAAGCCGTAGAATTGACGAAAGGTCTTGCCAATGTTGAGTTGGTCGGGATCCATTCTCATATCGGTTCACAAATTTTTGATGCGGATGGCTTTGTATTAGCTGTCACACGAATTCTAGAACGTTTTTCGGTTTGGAAAGACGAGCACCAATTTGTTCCAATGGTATTAAATGTAGGCGGCGGTTTTGGAATTAAATATACGGAAGAAGACGACCCGATCCCTTTCGAGGAACAAATCAGCAAAATTGTTCAGACCATTAAAGCCTATTGTGAGCAACACAACTTGGATGTTCCAGAGATATGGATCGAGCCAGGACGCGCGATAGTAGGTGAAGCGGGGACGACTCTTTATACACTAGGTTCTTCAAAGACCATACCTGGTGTTCGAAAATACGTCTCGGTTGATGGAGGAATGACGGATAATCTTCGCCCTGCGCTTTATGAGGCTAAATACGAGGCCATGTTAGCCAATCGTGCCAAAGAATCATCTGATGAATTGGTTTCGGTTGCGGGTAAGTGCTGTGAAACAGGCGATATGCTGATCTGGGATATTCAACTGCCGAGCCCAAAAGCACACGATATTTTGGCTGTTTTTTGCACGGGTGCATATGGTTATTCAATGGCTAATAATTATAATCGTATTGCCCGACCAGCTGTAATCTTTGTTGAACACGGGAAAGATTTTGTGGTCGTGGAAAGAGAGTCTTATGAAGACTTAATTAAAAAAGATCTTCTGTTGCCTCAACCCGTTGCCTCAAAAGGTTGAACGCTCTAAGCGCTCTTCAAATTGGAACATTATGAGTCAAATTGGGTATAATAGATAGAGATTTTGTATCTCTTGAAGAGAACATATAAGTAATTACCTGTATATTAAGGGGTTCTTGAATCATGTTGATTCGTTACAAAAAAAGTTATGAAAAGATCGCGATGGGCCTTTTATCGTTTGTTCCGTCTGAAAAGGACTTAAAAAAACTTCAACAAACGATTAAGTTGTATGAAGAAGAGGACAATTGGCAATTATTTCTCTGGAAAGAAGAGGATATTATTGGGATCATAGGCATTGAAACGGGTCCTGAGGGTCACGTTGCAATTGTGCATCATGTGAGTGTGAATCCTTCTTTCCGAAATCAGGGGATTGGCCGCTTAATGGTTCAGGCGCTTAAAAATCTACTTGGAGAAGATATAGATTTAAAACCGTCGGAACCGGCAAATGCTTTTTTTGACCGTTGCCTTCAACCAGAAGCGTTACCAGAAGAATAGGTCGTTTGTTGAGTGTGGGACGAACGCCTAAACACTTCCTTTTAAGCTTGCATAGATTAATAAGTAACAAGTGAGCTATGTAAGTGAAGGAGGCAGGACTCGTGTCACGTGACTATTATTTTGAAATGGGTTCACGTTCCATTGGTGAGGCTGTCGAGATTGAAACCACTGACGGGGAAGTTCTACAGGGCTTAACTATTAAAGTGGATTCGAATCACCTGTACCTGTGTCCGATGCATATGTTAGACGGAGACAAGTCCAAGCTTGTGAAGTTACTAGCGTCGGATGACCATTTGATTGCGATTCCTCTGGCATCGATTCTTTCCTTTGATTTTATCCAAGTCTACTTTTAACCATATAAGGAAAGGCCATCAATTAAAAGGGTCCAGTAAAGGGCTCTTTTTTGTATATGGAAAAGTTTAGAAGAGAATAAAATCCATTAAATGGAAGGGTGCATTAGGTGAATCTAAGCGCTTTTAAACGGACGCATTGCTTGAAAATTAGAGATTATGCTATAATACCGCTAGTTTACTTTTCGTTATAGCTAGAAGAAGTGGGTGGAGAGTTTGGAATATCAAGTGAAGCTTGAGGCATTTGAAGGCCCATTGGATCTTCTTTTGCACTTGATTAAGAAGTTAGAAATAGACATCTATGATATTCCAGTTGCCATTATAACCGAGCAGTACTTAGATTTTATTCATCACATGAAGATTTTGGAACTTGATTTAGCCAGTGAGTATCTTGTTATGGCCGCTTCGCTCATTGAAATTAAGAGTCGGATGTTGTTACCAAAACCAGAGATTCTGTTCGATGAAGAGAATTTCGAAGAGGCTTACGAAGAAGACCCGCGTGACGCTCTTGTGCAAAGGTTAATTGAATACCGTCATTATAAAGAAGCTGCAGAGGTTTTAAAAGAAAGAGAAGTGGAACAGTTTTCTGTTTTCTCTAAAAAACCTATGGATTTAGCATCAATGGATGGGCAAAAGCGAGAAGCACCTCTTGCCGACGCCTCTGTATATGATATGATTTCTGCTCTTCAACATTTACTTAGAAGAAAGCAAATTAACAGGCCACTAAGGACTAAAATAGAACGCCAATCCTTACCTGTTGGAGAACGGATGAAAGGGATCCTCACCCATCTAAGACGTTTTGATCGCCCATTACTGTTTACATCATTGTTTCCTTATCCCGATCGCACTCATATCGTTGTGACCTTTTTGGCACTACTAGAGCTTATGAAGCTTAAACAGATTCAATGCGTTCAAACCCAAAATTTTGATGAGATCTCAATAAGTTTAACGGAGGGGGCGGGGGACATTGAACATTTCGAAGACACTTTCGATCATTGAAGCCGTTCTTTATGTATCGGGAGAAGAAGGGGTTTCAATAGATCAATTGACAACCGTTTTAGAGCGATCTGAGCCTGAGGTACTAGAAGCTTTAGACCAACTGAAGAATAACCTTGCTAAAGACTCACGTGGGCTTGAATTAGTCGTGGTCGCAGAACGGTTTAAATTCGTAACTAAGCGAGAGGTGTCGGATTATATCGCACGATTGATTGATAATCCGAAGCCTGTCTCCTTATCGCAGGCTGCACTAGAAACGCTCGCTATTATTGCTTATAAACAACCGATCTCAAGGGTTGAGGTAGAAGACATCCGTGGGGTTAAATCTGAAAAAGCGATTCAGACTTTGGTTGGGAAAGGCTTGATTAAAGAGGTTGGAAGGATGGAGGGAACTGGACGCGCAATTCTTTATGGTGTCACGGAGACGTTCTTAACCCATTTCGGCTTAAAATCACTTGAAGAGTTGCCGGCCATTCAAACGTCTCTTGAGCCAAGTGATCAAGCAGAAGGCAATTTGTTCTATGAAAATTTTCAACAAAGCCTTTTTGATTAAAGGCTATATTTTTTGGTTTTAGCGTAATACAACACGTTTTTTAAGTCAGAAGAGAGTTCATGGAGGGCTTGGAGTGACTTATGATGTAATAGTAGTAGGAGCGGGTTTAGCAGGATTAAGTGCCGGCTTTGAATTATCGTGGCGAGGAAAAAGTGTGCTCATCTTAGAACAAGCATCAGTTGTGGGTGGACGGACGTCTTCTTGGAACGAAGAGGGCATGGAGGTCGAGTCAGGCTTGCATCGTTTTATTGGCTATTATGAGGCGCTTCCGGACCTGCTATTTCGAGCAGGTATTGATGTCGACCGAATTGTAACTTGGGAAGAACAAGTTGCCGTTAAAATTGGGATCGAACGGGTGATGTTTGGCTTATCACCGCTTCATGGACCGATTAAGACCCTTCGTGGTCTGATCGGCAATAATCGGATTCTTCCTGTTAAAGATAAATTAGCTTTGACCCGTTTTTTTTCAGCGGGCTTCCGTGATTACAAAACGAAACATGCTTCCTTAGATCAAATTAGCGTTCAAGATTATGCAGAAAAACATGGTATGAATCGAGATACGATCGAAAAAGTAGTGATTCCACTTAGTTCAGGAATTTTCTTCTTACCACCTGACCGATATTCGGCTTATGCATTTTTTGGGATGTTTTATCCTGGGCTTAAAAAGTTTTATAAGTTACGACTAGGTGCCTTTAACGGCGGGATGACTGAAGTGATGATGGATCCATTGTCCAAAGCGATTGTAAGGCTCGGAGGTACAATTGAAACGACGACTAAAGTAGAAAAGCTTCTGGTTCGAAACGGACGTGTAGAAGGCGTGTTAACCAAAGATGAGACCTTTGAAGCTGAGACGACGATTCTCGCAACAACGATAAAAGAATCACAAAGATTGGTTCGCCCACATGTGCCTTCTGGGTCTTGGTTTGATCGATTTATGCAATTGGGATCGATGCCAGCCGTCTCGATTCAATTAGACTTAGATAAACCCGCTTTAGCAAAGGATATGACCACCTTTGCGCCAAATACCTGTCTTGGTAGTTTTTCTGAACAATCGAGGACGACATTTCCACAATCAAAAGGTAGACTTTCCATCATATTAACCCCGCCGGAACGTTTTATAGATTTGGAAGAGGAAGAAGTTCTAGAAATTGTTCTTAAGGATGCGCAAAAAATAGGGCTGAATCTCGAGTCTCATATCTTAGATTATCGTGTGATTCGCCATCCGAACGATTTCTATTCACTTGAACCGGGTAACGATCACTTAAGACCTAGTCAGAAGACTCCTGTTGATGGACTTTTACTCGCGGGCGATTATACACAACAACCTTATTTTGCAACGATGGAAGGGGCAGTTGTGTCCGGTAAATTGGCCGCACAAGCAATAAAATAACGGTTTAGATCGTGAAGAACGCCGTCTGGGAACTCGATTCGCAGACGGCGTTCTTTTTATGGCTTAAATTATGAATATGGACAATTGTCCATATGGTGAAAACGCTTAATAAAAATTTACAAAAAGGGAGAATCGAACCCTGAATAAGGTCTATGACAGGATTGTATGCGGTTTCATACTAACAGATAAATTTAAAAAGTCTAAAAATTTACGTTTTTAAGGTTGACCTATTTTCGTTTGGAGAGTATTATAAATCCCAATCAAAGGTTTTTTAAACGCTTTGAGATAAAATCTGACAAACTTTTATAGTTTGAGTTTTTAGAATGTTTAGAAGGGTTAATTCGGAATCTTTGACTTTAGCGCGTTCAAACGTTTTTACGTTATACGATACAAGTGTGTTTGAACAAAAGACGCAGAATTGAAGTCCTCAAAAGACTTTTTTCATAAAATTGTAAAATAAGAAGACTATGAGTTCGATTAGAAAAATGGTAAAGTTAATGGAAATGCTAGCTAATTCTAAAAATAGAAAATAAACGCTATTAGCTGGATCAAGAGAAACGAGTTTTAGTGAAGGGGAGATGATGTCATGCGAAGCGACATGATAAAAAAAGGATTTGAACGCGCACCTCATCGAAGCTTACTTCACGCAGCAGGTGTTAAAACAGGGGATTTACACAAACCATTTATAGGAGTTTGTAACTCTTATGTAGATATCATCCCAGGTCATAGACATTTGCGTGAATTTGCAGATGTTGTGAAAGAAGCCATTTGGGAAGCGGGCGGGGTCCCGTTTGAATTTAATACAATTGGTGTGGACGACGGAATTGCAATGGGGCATATTGGAATGCGGTATTCATTGCCAAGTCGTGAGTTGATTGCCGATTCCGCGGAAACAGTAATTAACGCCCACTGGTTAGACGGTGTCTTTTATATTCCAAACTGTGACAAAATTACACCAGGTATGTTAATGGCAGCGGTTCGAACAAACGTGCCAGCTGTATTTGTTTCCGGTGGACCAATGGAAGCAGGGAAATCTGCAACCGGCCAAAACTTATCTCTCACATCAGTGTTTGAAGGAGTTGGCGCCCATCAATCAGGAAAAATGACGCTAGAAGAATTGACTGAACTCGAGACACTCGCGTGTCCGACTTGTGGGTCATGTTCAGGTATGTTTACAGCCAATTCAATGAACTGTTTGATGGAAATGCTCGGGCTTGCTCTTCCAGGAAATGGAACGATCGTCGCAACATCCGAAGAGCGGCATCGCTTAATTAAAGAAGCGGTGGGTCACTTAATGAACCTCGTTGAAAAGGACATTAAGCCAAGAGATATTGTCACTCACGAAACCATCGATGACGCGTTTGCTTTAGATATGGCAATGGGTGGTTCGACTAATACAGTCCTTCATACTTTGGCATTAGCTCATGAAGCAGGCATTGATTATGATTTGAGTCGAATTAACGAAATTGCTGAAAAAGTTCCTTATCTTTCTAAACTTGCTCCAGCCTCTGATTATTCGATGCAAGATCTTCATGATGCAGGTGGAGTAAGTGCGATCATTAATGAACTTTGTAAAATTGATGGTCTCCTTCACAAAGACCGAATTACCATTACGGGTAAATCACTTTATGAAAATGTAAAGGACGCCGAAATCCTAAATGAAAATGTTGTTCGTCCGGCCGAGAATGCCTATAGTAAAGTCGGAGGATTATCAATCTTATATGGGAATATCGCACCTAACGGCTCTGTTATTAAAGTTGGGGCGGTGGATCCTTCCATTTCAACGTTCACAGGTAAAGCGATCGTGTTTGAATCTCAAGAAGAAGCACAAAAAGGCATTGATGACGGAACAGTTCAAGCTGGTCATGTTGTCGTGATCCGTTATGAAGGTCCAAAAGGTGGCCCAGGAATGCCTGAGATGCTTGCACCTACGTCTTCCATTATGGGAAGAGGGTTAGGGAAAGAAGTCGCACTGATCACGGACGGACGTTTCTCTGGAGCAACACGCGGGATAAGCATTGGTCATATGTCACCCGAAGCAGCAGAAGGCGGTCCTATTGCGTTTATTGAAGACGGTGACGAAATTATCATTGACCTTCCAAACCGTACTATCAATGTTTTAGTCGATGAGGAAGTCTGGGAAACACGGAAAGCCAACTTTGTTGAGCCTGAACCGAAAATTAAATCGGGTTATCTCGCCCGTTATGCTAAACTCGTGACATCTGCCAACACGGGCGGCGTGTTAAAAGTATAAGAAGTATATATAAATAATGAATTCGATGATAGAGATAAAGTATTTTGGGCTGTCTTTTCACAGAGAGCTGGTTGGTGCTGAGAGCCAGTGGGACCCCTTAATGCGAGATCACTCTGGAGTGCAAATCTGAAAGGAAACGAGTAGGAGTTGCCGGGTCTTATACTTTGCGGTGTGACCCGTTACCAAATGACAAGTTTTTTTGTCGCTGAGGCAGACCAAGTGATTGTGTCTGTGAAAAAGGGTGGTACCGTGAAAAGTGTAGCTTTTCACCCCTTGTTAACTCATTCCATTGTGAATGTGTTTAGAGGGGTGGAGAGCTTTTGTTTTGGTTAAAATGATGAAAACCCCTTTAAATGTTCAGAAAATTCTAAGGAGGGATCGGTCTTGACTGTGAACACGAAAGCCAGTTCAATTCCAGCTAAAACAAAAACAGTTCTAACGGGATCTGATTTGTTGATTCAAGCTTTAAAAAATGAAGGTGTTGAAATCATCTTTGGTTACCCAGGCGGTGCTGTACTCCCAATTTACGACGCGCTTTATAAAAACCCAATTGAACATGTCTTAACACGTCATGAACAAGGAGCGATACATGCTGCGGAAGGTTACGCTCGAGTGACCGGTAAAGCAGGCGTTGTCTTCGGAACATCTGGACCAGGGGCAACTAACCTAGTCACCGGTATTGCGGACGCCATGATGGATTCCTTACCGCTCGTTGTTTTCACCGGCCAGGTTGGTCAAAGTGTCATTGGGACAGATGCTTTCCAAGAGGCGGACGTCATCGGCATTACAATGCCAATTACGAAACATAATTATCAAGTGTCGAGAATCGAAGATCTTCCAAGAATTGTAAAAGAAGCCTTTCATATTGCGACCACTGGAAGACCAGGTCCAGTTGTGGTTGATATTCCAAAAAATATTTCGGCTGACCCAACTAAGGAAATAGAAGCGGTGCAAGAGATACACTTACCAGGCTATCAGCCTAATGTCGCACCGAATATGCTTCAGATTCAAAAACTTGTGGATGCGATTAATCAGTCGGAAAAACCACTTATTTTAGCAGGGGCAGGGATTTTGCATGCTAGAGGTACTAATGAATTTTTAGAATTTGTGAATCAAACGAAAATACCAGTGGTTCATACGCTTCTAGGCATTGGCACACTTCCAGCTTCCCATCCACTTAATTTTGGTATGGCCGGCATGCATGGTTCTTATGCCGCGAACATGGCAATTTGTGAAGCCGACTTACTGATTAATATTGGGGCGCGTTTTGATGATCGACTAACAGGTGCGCTCGAACATTTTGCTGCAAATGCAACGGTTGCGCATATCGATATTGATCCTGCTGAGATTGGCAAAAACGTCAAAACTCCAATACCGATTGTATCGGATGCACGCCTTGCCTTAGCTGAACTCAACCAATTTAAGTTTGAAAATTCTAATGATGACTGGGTCGCTGGCTTACAACAATTGGCGGTTGACTATCCATTCTGGGAAAGCAAAACGGATGCCATTTCTCCTCAAGGGCTTATTCGAAAAATCCATGAAATCACTGGAGGAGAAGCAATTGTAACGACAGATGTCGGACAGCATCAAATGTGGACCGCGCAATACTATCGTTTTGATGCCCCGCATCGTTGGATCACCTCCGGGGGTCTCGGAACAATGGGCTTCGGCTTCCCAGCCGCAATTGGTGCTCAATTAGCGGCTCCAGATGATTTGGTCATTGCGGTCGTAGGCGATGGTGGGTTTCAAATGACGCTCCAAGAACTTTCTGTTATTAAAGAACGAAATCTTCCAGTGAAAATTGTCATTGTGAATAACCAAGCGCTTGGAATGGTTCGCCAATGGCAGGAAGCCTTTTATGATAAACGCTACTCAGAATCTCTCATTCCAACTCAACCGGATTTTGTTAAGTTAGCAGATAGCTATGGCATTAAAGGATTTAAAGTTGAGCAAGAAGAAGAGTTAGCTAACATCTTAAAGCAAGCATTCGAAATGCCGGAGCCCGTCTTGATTGATTGTCGAGTTCATGCAGGAGAGAATGTGACACCAATGGTTGCGCCTGGAAAAGGTCTGCATCAAATGGAGGGGATGAAGCCATGAGACGGATCATTACAGCAATTGTAAGTAACCAAAGTGGAGTTTTGAACCGTGTAACTGGGCTGTTAAGTAAACGGCAATTTAATATTGAAAGTATTTCAGTTGGCGTGACCGAAACACCTGCTCAGTCACGGATGACCTTTGTAGTTGAGGCAGAAGATGATACGAAACTTGAACAAATTATTAAGCAATTAAATAAACAAATTGATGTCATTAAAGTTTCAGATATTACGGATATGGCAATTGTGGCTCGTGAGCTCGCCCTAGTGAAAGTGATGAGCCGACCACAAACACGGAGTGAAATCCGTGACTTAGTTGAAACCTTTCGAGCCTCTGTCATTGATATAGGTAGGGATAGTCTAACCATTCAGGTTACAGGGGAAACCGATAAGGTAGAAGCCTTAATTGAACTCTTACGTCCTTATGGTATTAAGGAATTGGCTCGAACAGGCGTGACCGCATTCCCTCGTGGCATGCAAAAGTCAACCAACGACATTAAACCATTTTCTGTTTTGAAGTAACGTTTGAAACGGGTTGTTTGGCTCATTCGTGCAGATCGCGCGTCCTTTTGGTTTCGACTAAAAGGTAGCTTGATGGATTTAAGCGTTAGCCGCGCGCAAAAAGTAGACGTTTGATCCATCAAGCTAAATGAGTCATAACGATTGCGTTAGTTTGACAAGGCTTAATTATTATAAGAGGAGTGTAATTAATTATGACAAAAGTATATTATAACGGTGACATTCAAGAGGACGTTTTACGATCAAAAAAAATCGCAGTCGTCGGTTATGGTTCTCAAGGCCACGCCCACGCGCTTAACTTGCGTGAGAGCGGCTTTGATGTCGTCATTGGCTTAAGAAAAGGTGGTTCTTATGACCGCGCTATTGAGGATGGTTTTGACGTACTTTCTGTTAAAGAAGCGGCTGAACTTGCGGATGTCATCATGATCCTACTTCCGGACGAACTTCAACCAGAAGTCTATGAAAATGAGATCAAGCCAGGTTTGAAAGCTGGTAACTCATTAGTGTTTGCCCATGGTTTTAACGTGCATTTTAACCAAGTTGTACCACCATCTGATGTCAATGTCTTCCTTGTTGCACCAAAAGGACCGGGTCACTTAGTCCGTCGTACTTATCAAGAAGGTGCCGGTGTACCTGCTTTAATCGGTGTGTACCAAGATCAATCCGGAGATGCCAAAGATCTTGCTTTAGCTTATGCAAAAGGAATTGGAGCGGCTCGTGCGGGTGTGCTTGAAACAACCTTCCAAGAAGAAACTGAAACTGACCTATTTGGCGAGCAAGCTGTTCTTTGCGGTGGTTTAACGGCACTCATCAAAGCAGGTTTTGAGACCCTTACAGAAGCGGGTTATCAACCAGAAGTGGCTTACTTTGAATGTCTTCACGAAATGAAATTAATCGTCGACCTTATTTATGAAGGTGGATTAAGCAACATGCGCTACTCCATTTCTGATACCGCTCAATGGGGTGACTTTGTATCTGGACCACGCGTTGTTGATGCAGCTACAAAAGAGCGTATGAAAGGGATCTTAAAAGATATTCAAGATGGTGAATTTGCAAAAGGTTGGATCTTAGAAAATAAGACAAACCGTCCTGTCTTTAACGCAATTAACAGAAAAGAAAATGCCCATCCAATTGAGGTAGTTGGTGAACAACTTCGTGAATTAATGCCATTCGTTAAGAAACAAGTTCGTCCTACTCAAAAAAAGGAAGTGGTAACAGGTGCGGACGCTTAAAATCTTTGACACAACCCTAAGAGATGGTGAACAATCCCCAGGCGTTAATTTGAATCAATATGAAAAAGTTGAGATTGCGAAACAAATTGCTTGTATGGGTGTCGACATCATGGAAGCGGGTTATGCTGCTTCCTCTAGGGGAGATTTTTTAGCGGTTGAGCGCGTTGCAAAAGAAATTCAAACCGTTTCGATTGCAAGTCTTTCACGTGCAAACAAGAAAGATATCGAAATAGCTTGGGAGGCTTTAAAGGGGGGCGTTAAGCCCCACCTCCACATCGTTCTTGCTACGAGCCCAATTCATATGAAACATAAGCTTCGTATGACTCCAGAACAAGTGATTGAAATAGGTGTTGAATCTGTAAAATTAGCTCGCAAAACCTTTCCTGAGGTTGAGTTCTGCTGTGAAGATGCTACGCGTTCTGAGCTTCCTTTTTTGGCTGAAATGATTGAGCGAGTCATTCAAGCAGGAGCCACGGTTATTAATTTGCCGGATACAGTAGGGTATACGACTCCAAACGAATATGCGAATCTTTTTAAATATGTGAAAAATCAGGTTCCTTCAGTTGGCAAAGTGACCCTTTCAGCGCATTGCCATGATGATCTTGGTCTTGCAGTTGCCAATACGCTTGCGGCGATAGAGGCAGGTGTTGATCAAGTGGAGGGCACGATTAATGGAATTGGAGAACGTGCGGGAAACGCCTCTCTTGAAGAAATTGCCGTAGCTCTGCACATACGTAAAGATGTCTATCACACAGCTGAAACTAAATTAAAGCTGGATGAGATCACGAAAACAAGTCAACTGGTTAGTCAGTTAACTGGTATGATCATTTCGCCAAATAAAGCGATCGTTGGGAAAAATGCTTTTGCCCACGAGTCTGGGATTCATCAAGATGGCATACTCAAAGAGAAATCGACATATGAAATCATTTCACCAGAACTCGTTGGTTTGGCTTCTAATCAATTTGTACTAGGTAAACACTCGGGTCGCCATGCTTTAAAAGAAAATTTACTTGAATTAGGCTACGAACTCTCAACTGATGACGTAGCAGCTGTGTTTGAAACGTTTAAGCAATTAACTGAAACGAAGAAGGAAATTTTAGAAGAGGACCTTCACAAAATCGTTGCCATGCACCAAAAAATGCAACAAGATCCTGGAAGAGTAAAGGCCCTTTAAACGCTTTAGGTGAAGAGCCTTTTGTAAGAGGAGGACATACATTTTGGAAAAAAAAATTGCTGTATTGCCAGGTGATGGCATTGGGCCAGAAGTTATGGATGGGGCCCTTAAAGTATTAGAAGTAATTGGAAATCGATTCAATCACCGCTTTGAAGTCACAAAGGGATTAATCGGGGGGATTGCGATTGATGAAGAAGGGACGCCTCTTCCTGATGCGACGGTTCAACTCTGCCAATCAAGCGATGCCGTATTACTAGGTGCTGTAGGAGGACCACAGTGGGATCGTAATCCCTCGCATTTACGTCCAGAAAAAGGATTGCTCGGAATTCGCAAGGCGCTTGGTCTATTTGCAAATCTACGTCCGGTTGCGATTCAAAAAGCGTTATCAGAAGCATCGTCATTAAAGCCTTCTATCGTAGAAAATGTAGATATGATGATTGTTCGTGAACTAACTGGTGGCATCTATTTCGGAGAACCGAGCGGGATGGTGGATGAAAACACTGTTGTGGACACCCTCCGTTATACGCGTGAAGAAATTGAACGTGTGGTCCGAGCTGCATTTGACCTTGCTAGAAAAAGACGTCATCATTTAACCTCTGTGGATAAAGCGAATGTCTTAGAATCTAGTAAACTTTGGCGAGAGATTGTTGAACAAGTCGCACCAGATTATCCAGACGTCACGGTCAATCATGTTTTGGTCGATGCTTGTGCGATGAAACTTATTCAAGACCCTAGCCAATTTGATGTCGTAGTGACGGAAAATTTATTTGGAGATATTTTGAGTGACGAAGCCTCTATGTTAACCGGTTCACTGGGTATGCTTCCATCAGCGAGCTTGCGGTCGGATTCATTTGGTTTATATGAGCCGGTTCACGGTTCTGCACCTGATATCGCGGGACAAAATAAAGCCAATCCACTTGCTATGTTAACTTCGGTAGCCATGATGCTTCGCTATTCGTTTAATCTCTCTGAAGAGGCCAATGCTTTAGAGCAAACCATTGAGCAGGTTTTAGAAAATGGCTATCGTACATTTGATTTATTTAATGGTGAGGGCACGCGTCTAGGTACCACTGAAATGATCGACCAAGTCATTGCAACACTGGAGTCTAAAACGACCGTCTAATAGGTCAAGTCTATTGTTTACCAACCAGTCCAACGATAATAGATTGAGACGTTTATTTTTACATTTATTTATTTGAATATTAACTAAATGAGTAGGAGGGATTCAGTTGGCGAAAACAATTATTGAAAAAATCTGGGAATCCCATGTTGTGCACCAAGAAGATGGAAAACCAGACTTGCTTTATATCGACCTTCAATTGGTGCATGAGGTCACTTCGCCTCAGGCATTTGAAGGCTTAAGAATCAATGGAAGAACGGTCCGTCGTCCAGATCTTACGTATGCAACAATGGATCATAACGTACCGACCAAGCATCGCAGTGTGATCAGCGATGAAATCTCGAAAAATCAAATGGACACTCTTAAAAAGAATTGTCAAGAATTTGGTATTGACTTAGCTGATCTCGATCATCCCGATCAAGGAATTGTCCACGTCATTGGACCTGAATTAGGGTTGACACAACCAGGGAAAACCATTGTATGCGGAGATAGTCATACGTCTACACATGGTGCTTTCGGTGCTTTATCATTCGGGATTGGAACAAGTGAAGTCGAGCATGTCCTTGCAACTCAGACGTTGTGGCAAGCAAAGCCTAAGACGCTTCAAGTAAAGGTCAATGGTAAGCTTCAACGAGGCGTAACCGCTAAAGATTTGATTCTTGCGTTCATCGCGCAGAATGGCGTCAGTGTTGGAACGGGTTATGTCATTGAATACACAGGTGAAGCAATCCGTAATTTGACAATGGAAGAACGGATGACTGTTTGTAACATGACCATTGAAGCGGGTGCCCGTGCAGGTCTAATCAGTCCTGATGAAACGACCATTGACTACCTACGTGGCCGTCGTCATGTGCCATCTGGTGACACTTTTGAAGAAGTTGCAAACGTTTGGCGTGCATTAGCAACAGACGAAGGGGCGACCTATGATCGCACGATTGAACTTGATGCGACAGCGATCGAGCCACAAGTTACTTGGGGAACAAACCCATCAATGGGTGCTCCGGTCACAGGCAACGTGCCAAATGCTCTTGATTTTACAAATGATTCGGAACGTGCTTCATTTGAGCAAGCTATTGAGTACATGGGACTCGAAGCGGGTGTGCCACTACAAAATGTAGCTATTGACCATGTCTTTATTGGTTCTTGTACAAATTCAAGAATAAGTGATCTTCGTGCCGCGGCTTCTGTTATTATAGGCAAAAAGGTACATCCAAGTGTAACAGCTATTGTCGTTCCAGGTTCTCAATCTGTTCGAATTCAGGCCGAACAAGAAGGCTTGGATCAAGTGTTTACAGAAGCTGGTTTTGAGTGGCGTGATGCCGGTTGTAGCATGTGCCTTGCGATGAATGATGATGTGCTTCAACCAGGCGAGCGTTGTGCGTCAACCTCAAATCGGAACTTTGAGGGTCGCCAAGGGAATGGCTCAAGAACGCATCTTGTCAGCCCACAAATGGCCGCAGCCGCTGCTCTATTCGGTAAATTTGTAGACATTCGTAATCTATTAAAAGATCAAGTGGAGGTGTCCAACTAATGAACGCTTTAACGATTCATAATGGTCTTGTGGCGCCGCTTGATCGTCGAAATGTCGACACAGACCAAATTATTCCAAAGCAATTTTTAAAAAGAATTGAACGCTCTGGTTTTGGCGAGTTCCTATTCTTCAATTGGAGATATGATAACAAAGGGAATGAGCGTCCAGATTTTGTTCTCAATGATGCTAAATTTAAGGGAACGAGTATTTTGGTAGCGGGAGATAATTTTGGTTGTGGGTCTTCGCGTGAGCATGCGCCTTGGGCACTTGAGGATTATGGCTTCCGCGTGGTGATTGCGCCAAGCTATGCCGATATCTTCTACAACAACTGCTTCAAAAACGGAATTCTTCCCATCGCGTTAGATGAAGAACTCGTAAATCAATTGTTGGAGAATGCCCAAAAAGGGGATTACCACTTAACAGTTGATCTAGCGAACCAAATCTTGACCGATGGAGCAGGCTTTTCCGCTTCATTTGACGTGGATCCAGAGCGCAAGCATCGCCTCTTAAACGGTTTGGACGATATCTCACTGACATTAGAACTTGATGATAAAATTGCAGCATTTGAAAAAGCCAAATTAGCCTAATATATGCATGACGCCCCCTCTTTTTGAGGGGGCTTTTGTGTTTGTACGGGCTTTGAGAAGGCCGCATTGTTCCCGAAACGCGAACGGAGAAGCGTTACGGGAACTGAAAAGGTCGCATTGTTCCCAAAACGCGAACGGAGAAGCGTTACGGGAACTAACCAAGGTCGATGAGTCCCGAACAAGAGGTAGATGCGACGTACGGGCACCATCTGAGGGATGTCAGTTCCCGAAAACAAAATGATCAAGTGTTACGGGAACTGAAAAGGTCGCATTGTTCCCGAAACGCGAACGGAGAAGCGTTACGGGAACTAACCAAGGTCGATGAGTCCCGAACAAGAGGTAGATGCGACGTACGGGCACAATCTGAGGGATGTCAGTTCCCGAAAACAAAATGATCAAGCGTTACAGGAACTGAAAAGGCCGCATTGTTCCCAAAACACGAACGGAGAAGCGTTACGGGAACTAACCCAGGCTGATAACTCCCAAACAAGAGGTAGATACGACGTACGGGCACAATCTGAGGGATGTCAGTTCCCGAAAACAAAATGATCAAGCGTTACGGGAACTGAAAAGGTCGCATTGTTCCCGAAACGCGAACGGAGAAGCGTTACGGGAACTAACCCAGGCTGATAACTCCCCAAAAAAAGGGGAAAACCTAAATTTGTACTTTTTAAATAAGGATCTAGCAATCCTCTTCTGTTTTAGTTATTGTAAAATAATGGATTTTGGATGGGTGATTTGTGACCTTATCAAATTTTTTACTAAGTACACTTCTAATGGTTTTGGAAGAAAGTTGACCGATATTGCACCATTCTTTAATTAGAGGAGTTGAAATATTCAACTCAGGAAATAGAAGGGAAATCTCTTCAATAACTCTTGTGAGGCCAGTTTCTATTTTTTCTATTTGGCCACATTGGCTACATGTAAAATTTGTTTTGGTACTCTGTTTTAGTGCAAATGAAGAACAGAACTTACAATATAGTCCTTTTTTTATGGAATCATAGCTATAGCTGGGAATTTTAATTTTTTCATAGGGTGAATTTACTGTATGAAGAGATAATAGTTTTTGTGCAATTTCAATGTGACCTTTTGTTATGGATGAAGAGGAGGATGTTGAGGTTAATTTATTAATATATCGATTGATCTGTGTTGGGAAAATAATTGGTAGATTTTTAGTGGAATCATACATCGTGAATTCGGGATTGGTAAATACGATGTTTGATTTAAGAGGAAGTTTTAGAGACGAATGTAGACAATCTCGAAGTGCATTTTCAATTCGGGAAAGTTGATGAAATGGATTTTTCATTTCCTTTCCAGACATTGAATATAGTCGCTCGTTCTCAGTGTAATAATCACCTTCGTAGTTTTTAATCTCATGAGGAAAAATTTTATTACTGGATATTGCAAGCGAATCAATCTGAATAATCGTGTTATTCCATTGTAGTAACAGATCACTAATGATTATGAATTTTGAGTCTGGTAGTTCCAATAGGCGCTTCTCAAAAAACTGTTCACCGATAAAACCTTTCTCATCATTTAAATAATAACTCCATTCTTTTTCGCTGAAACGAATTCGATGCTTTAAATGTCGATTGACTTTTAGATGGTGTGATAATTCAAGTGGTTTCATATGCACGATTGAAAATTCCTCCATTTCTACATTTTATGACAAATATAGCATTATGATCTGGATAAGACAATAAGATTTTACACCGGGATGGGGACTTAATGAAAATATTACTTTAATTATAGTTGGGTCTTAGTTTCCGAAAATAAAGTAATATTGCATTTTGAGAACTTAAAAGAGTTACGGGAACTAACCAAGGTCGATGAGTCCCGAACAAGAGGTAGATGCGACATACGGGCACAATCTGAGGGATGTCAGTTCCCGAAAACAAAATGATCAAGTGTTACGGGAACTGAAAAGGTCGCATTGTTCCCGAAACGCGAACGGAGAAGCGTTACGGGAACTAACCCAGGCCGATAACTCCCAAACAAGAGGTAGATACGACGTACGGGCACAATCTGAGGGATGTCAGTTCCCGAAAACAAAATGATCAAGCGTTACAGGAACTGAAAAGGCCGCATTGTTCCCAAAACACGAACGGAGAAGCGTTACGGGAACTAACCCAGGCTGATAACTCCCAAACAAGAGGTAGATACGACGTACGGGCACAATCTGAGGGATGTCAGTTCCCGAAAACAAAATGATCAAGAGTTACGGGAACTGAAAAGGTCGCATTGTTCCCAAAACAGGAACGGAAACCATCGCGCACCACGAGTTGCAATTTCCAGGCATGTCTTTCAGATGGACAATCATAGACTAATAATAGCAACTGATGGATCTAGATGTAGGAGGTGGGAGATTGGATTATAGTGTCAATTGGGATCGCGCAAAGACCTATGCCATAAAGCTTTGGCCTATTCGGGGAGAGCATTATCAATTGTTTGTACGACGTTTTCGAACCGAATTATGGGCGTATTGCTTAACAACACCCTTTTTTTTAGCCGTTCCTCTTTATGTGTTTAGAGCGATGTCACAGAGCGACTTTGGGATGGGGGTGGTGCATTTTTTATTCGCATGTCTGTTTTTGATTCCTTGGTTTTTCGTACCGACCGTGGTGATTCTAGCCTACAAAAAAACATGGCCGATTCTTGCAGGATGGGGCCTATATAATTTGGCATTTATTATATGTTGGTTGATTTTTTTTGAACAAGTCCTGGGTTGAGTGGGAATAAACCACTAGGCCGAGCATAAACTTGTACAAAATACGGTAAGGGACGGGATATAGTGTGACAACAACCATTCTAAAAAAGTCGATCATCTTGGTCGTCACGTTTGCCTTGCTCCTGTTGGGCATTCCGCATAATAAAGTTAGAGCCAAAAGCAATACATTACCACAAATTTCGGATTCCGCTGCAGCGTCCATCTTAATGGATCAAGATTCAGGACGAGTTCTATATGGGAAGAACATTCATCAAAAAAGACGAATCGCCAGTATCACTAAAGTGATGACGGCTATTCTTGCCATAGAATCTGGAAAAATGAATCAAACGGTGACCATTAGTTCAAATGCAGCTGGGACAGAAGGGTCTTCCCTTTATCTAAAAGCGGGCCAGAAAAATAAGCTTAAAGACCTGGTGTATGGCTTAATGCTTCGTTCTGGAAATGATTCCGCGGTAGCGATCGCAGAAACGGTTGGCGGTAGCGTTAAGGGGTTTACAACGCTAATGAACAAAAAAGCTCAAGAACTCGGGATGATGGATACTAATTTTTCTAATCCACACGGGTTAGATAATACAGAAGACCATTACTCATCGGCTTATGATATGGCGCTCTTAACAAGTTACGCTATGAAAAATCCAACTTTTCGGACGATCTTTAAAACCAAGTACCATTCCGCTCCCAATGATAAAGAAAAGTGGGATTATAAGTGGAAAAATAAGAACAAACTTCTGTTCAGATACGACTATTCGACAGGTGGAAAAACGGGCTACACTAAGAAAGCAAGACGAACACTGATATCTACAGCCAGTAATAAGGGCATGAACTTAGTGGTTGTGACTTTAAATGATGGTAATGACTGGCAAGACCATATGAATCTTTTTAATTGGGGATTTCACAACTATACGCCGACCACTATATTGAAAAAGGGAAAAGTGACCGGCATCCAAAATCCATTTTATAAAAATCATGTGTTTGCTAAACGTGATCTGGTTCTCCCGCTTACAAAAGACGAACAAACCAATCTAAAAACGTCGATTACCTTATTGCAACCACCAAAAGAAGAGAAGACATGGAAAGTGGTTCCTGACACTATTGGGAAATTAACGGTTCAGGCGGATGGTGAAACGCTTGCCACGCTTCCGCTCTTTTATAATCAACCGAAAGAAAAAGAGTCGTTTTGGGCTAATTTATTTTCCTTTTTTCATAATATCCTAGGCGCAGTTCCAAATGATTAACTTAATCTGGGCAGGACTTTTTCTCATTGGGGTGGTGTATGCCGCGTTCAATGGCACCATGCCTGAAGTGAACAAGGCGATCTTTGAAACGGCAAAAGAAGGTGTAACGCTCTGTCTTGGATTAATCTTTATTTTGGTGTTTTGGCTTGGCATAATGAAGATCGCCGAGGCTTCGGGATTACTTGATAAATTGTCCAAAATGGTAAGACCGTTTCTAAAACGACTATTTCCTGAAGTTCCTGGCGACCATCCCGCAATGGGTTACATCGTCTCCAACTTCGTCGCGAATTTATTCGGTCTTGGAAATGCAGCCACACCATTAGGAATTAAAGCAATGGAAGAGTTAAAGGCGTTAAACGATGGAAAAGATGAGGCGAGTCGGTCGATGATTACGCTTCTTGCGCTTAATACGTCGGGTCTTACTTTAATTCCGACGACGGTCATCGCCATCCGAATGAAGTACGGATCAGGATCTCCGACTGATATCGTAGGTTCAACTCTCGTTGCAACGATCGTGTCAACCGTTGCAGCCATATCCTTTGATCGCTATTTTCATTGGCGCAGGACAAGGAAACGATAAAGGGATCGTCGTATCCGTTTCCCGCTCCAATCAACAAAATCGCTCCTCCTTCGCTTCAATCATGCATCTGCCGTTAATTTTAAACAAGAAGGTGAGTGGCATCGAACTAATTACCGTGATATCAACCTGGATTGTACCCATGTTAATTGCAATTGTCCTTATCCATGCGACTTTTAATCGAATTCCGACCTATGAGTTTTTTGTTGAAGGTGGAAAAGACGGGTTTCAGATCGCGATCAGTATCATTCCATACCTTGTCGGAATGCTCGTCTCGATCGGCGTTTTCAGGGCTTCAGGGGCCATGGATGCCTTCATTCACTTGCTCCAGCCCGCCTTGACGTGGGTTGGCATCCCTCCAGAAATTGTTCCACAAGCGTTGATTCGTCCCATTTCAGGTAATGGTGCATTAGGTATGATGACGGATACTTTGAAAAACTATGGTCCTGATTCATTTTTAGGGCGTTTGGCGTCAACTCTACAAGGTTCAACCGATACCACTTTTTATATTATTACGGTTTATTTTGGTGCTGTCGGCATTCGGAAAATTGGAGATTCCATGAAAGTGGGGCTTTTAGCAGACTTAACGGGTGCCGTCGCTTCCATTATTATTTGCACACTTATTTTTAAATAATTGACCAACCTTCGGGACGGTTCTGGTAGATTAAGCCATCTTGCCAGGATCGTCTCTTGTGCATTGGACGTGTGTTCTGTATCATGAAGTGGAGGTGAATAAGATGGAACGTTTGCAGAAAGTAATCGCCCAAGCAGGAATTGCCTCTCGACGAAAAGCAGAGGGATTGATTGCAGAGGGCCGTGTAACAGTGAATGGAAAAACAATTAGAGAATTGGGAACAAAGGTCTCGCCAAACGATACGATTGAAGTTGACGGTGTCCCTCTTGATAAAGAGGTACCAGTTTATTTTTTGTTTTATAAACCAACTGGTGTGATCTCAAGCGTAAAGGATGATAAGGGACGAAAAGTGGTAACTGATTTTTTCCCTGAAATCGAGCAACGAATTTTCCCGGTCGGGCGTCTGGATTTTGAGACATCGGGTGCATTAATTCTTACCAATGATGGCGAACTCGCCAATCAACTCATGCACCCACGCTATCAAATTGATAAATACTATGTAGCCAAAATTAAAGGGATGATCACTAAAGAAGACGTCAAAAAACTGGCGCGGGGGGTCCGACTTGAAGACGGCAAAACGGCTCCAGCTCAAGTTAAGGTCGAATCAGTGGACCGAAACAAAGGGACATCAGTGGTTTCTTTGACCATTCATGAAGGAAGAAATCGTCAGGTCCGTCGTATGTTTGAAGCATTAGGATATGAGGTTCAAAAGCTTAAACGGGAACGGTATGGATTATTGGATTTACGTACGATGAATCCAGGTGATTTTCGCGAACTTAAACCTCATGAAGTGAAACAACTCCGCCAATCAGCAACGAACCAAATGTGACGTTCATAAAATCGTCACATTTGGTTTTTCCTCTATCTTTTATTTCGGTTTATAGTAAAATAGAATAGAGTGAAAGTAGTGAATATTTGTTTGAGTTTGACGCTTTACATAACATACGGTTTTTTTAAAAGAAAATGTTGTAAACGGTAACAAGGGCACTCTTAATTCTATGGGTAACCGATTAACTTTAAGAGGTTGAAGGCATTCTATTGAGTTCTGGGGGGAGTAGAGGTGTAAAATGAGCCAGGAGATCTTGTGTGAGTGTGGGCATCGTAACCCAGAAGGTACCGTACTTTGTGAAGCGTGTGGGAATCCATTAATAGATCTGTCCAGTCAAGACCTTTTAACAATGAGATATGAGGGGGGGGCCCGCAGGTCTCAAACCTATACACGTACTCCTATTGATAAAATTTGGAATTATTTTTCTTCTGTAAAAGTCGGGGTTACCTTAATAGTTCTTGTTATCATTGCGGTCGCAATCGGCACCATTTTCCCACAAAAAGTTTATATCCCACCAACGGCGGATCCAACGACATACTACAAAGATAGATATGGTGAATTGGGTCAGATTTATAAAAATTTAGGGTTTGATAATCTTTATTCTTCTTGGTGGTTTATCCTTTTAATTGGACTGCTTGGGTTGTCGATTATTGTCGCAAGTATCGATCGGTTTATTCCGCTTTATCGATCGTTAAAAAATCAAAAAGTGACGCGACATGAACGCTTTATGAAGAAACAGCGCATTGTTGCCTCAACAACTGTAGACCATCCAGATGCATTTATAAAGGAAGTCAAAAACATTCTTAGCAAAAAGCGCTACAAGATCCATGAGGAAAATGGCAACCTTTTCGCGGAGAAACATCGTTTTTCAAGATGGGGGCCGTACGTGAATCATATTGGTCTGATCATTGTTATTCTCGCAGGTGTCCTGAGATATGTACCGGGCATGTATGTGAAGGAACAAGTGTGGGTCCGAGAAGGCGAAACGAAAGTGATTCCAGGAACGAATGATACGTACTATCTAAAAAGTCATCAATTCATTCTTCAAACTTACTCTAAGAATGATAAGCAATTCCAACAGGCTTTAAAGCAAGTCGGAACAGTCCCAAAAAATTACCAGACAAATGTGACCTTATATAAGAAAAGCGGAAAGACCGTATTAGGCCAAACGCCAAAGTTGCAAAAGGTTGAGGATTTTTCAATCAAAGTGAATCACCCTCTATCCTTCAACCATTTTAAAGTGTTTCAAGCCGATTATCGCATGAATGTCATGACCGATATGAAGTTTAAACTGGTGGATAAAAAGACAGGAACGGATCATGGTAATTTTGATGTGGATTTGTTTGATCCTAAGAAGTCTTATAATCTTGGAAACGGCTATTCTATTAAAGTATTAGGGTATTTCCCAGATTTCTATTTTAATCAAAATAATCAGCCAGATACCAAATCTCAACAACCGGTTAATCCTGCGTTTGTTTTTCGGATGATCACGCCTGACAAGCCTAAAGGTGAGGTTAGTTTTATCGCCATAAAGAAAAACTTAGAACCGTTAGGAAAGAATGAGTATGCGATTAAATTCAATGGTCTTGGAACCCGAAACGAATCGGGTTTTGTGGTCAAAAAAGATTTGACAGTATGGATCGCTTTCATTGGCGCGATGATCTTTCTAATGGGCGTTGCTCAGGGCATGTATTGGAATCACCGCCGTATGTGGTTCCAAAGGAAGGGAAATACGATTCTTTTTGCTGCCTCGACCAATAAGAACTGGTATGGATTAAAGCGAGATTTTATACCTTTAATTGATGAAGTTGGACTCCCGGAACCAGTGGATCGTTTGGAAGAAAAAACACAGCAAGAAGAAAAAGAGAGGAGGATTAACGAATGACGGTTGTACAGTTGAGCAGTACCCTTCTTTTGATTGCCTTTATCCTTTATACAATAGGAACCATTGTATTTGCTGTAAGTGTCACTGGCAAGAACTTTTCACAGAAAAATGGGGGGCATGTTGGGCAGCGTATTGGTTACGTTGGATTTGGCATAGCGTTGTTAGGTTTTCTAAGTCAGTTAGGGTATTTCTTCGCGCGATGGAAAGCCGATGGCCACATTCCAGATAGTAATATGTTCGAGTTTACCACTTTCTTTAGCATGATGATGGTATTGGCTTTTATTATTATTTATTTAATTTACAAGAATAATAGTGTTGGAATGCTTACCCTTCCAATTGCAGTTGTCGTGATCGCCTATGCGAGTGTGTTTCCCAAAGAAGTAGAACCCCTAATTCCTGCGCTTCAAAGCAATTGGTTGATGGTCCACGTCACGACTGTTGCACTAGGGGAGGGCATTCTTTCTTTGAGTTTTTGTGCCGGTCTCGTTTACTTGTTAAAAGTAATCGATCAAACGCGCTCAACGAAGAAAACCTTTTGGTTGGAATTTGTGATGTTTTCTATGGTATGTGTGTTAGCCTTCGCGTTGATTTCAACAATTTTTCAATCGACGGGTTATAAAACCACGTTTAGCTGGGTGAACCCAAAGGGGGAACAAGCAAAACTGGTCTATCATATGCCTGCGATTGTCGGACCTAATCAAGGTACCCATCTCGATCATGCATTTGGGCCTTTATTTAAAGCGCCTTCCTGGATGAATGGAGTGGATGCACCTAAAAGTTTTAATACAACCATCTGGGCGTTAATGGGTGGCATCTTGCTTTACGGACTCATTCGACTAATTCTTAGAAAGCGGATTAGTGCGGCTCTTCATCGGATTCTAAGAGGGGTTAATCCGCCTCTTATGGATGAGATTAGTTATCGTGCGGTTGCGATCGGATTCCCAATTTTCACACTTGGCGGGATTGTATTTGCCGCCATTTGGGCGGAACAAGCTTGGACGCGCTTTTGGGGCTGGGATCCTAAAGAAGTTTGGGCGTTAATTACCTTTTTCTTCTATGCCGCCTATTTGCATTTTCGACTGTCACGAGGGTGGGTTGGTGAAAAATCAGCTTGGCTAAGCGTCATTGGTTTTGTCATCATTATGTTTAATCTTGTCTTTGTAAACTTAATAATTGCTGGACTTCATTCCTATGCTTAATTTATTATTAGAATTAGACACCTTCACTTATGTGAAGGTGTTTTTATAAGAAACTAAAAATAACTTGTAATTAAGTTTGGAATAGGCTTTAACAGGAGGAATTGTATATGGAGCACCAACCCACTATTTTAATTGTAGATGATGAAGAACGCATCCGCCGCTTGTTAAGAATGTATCTTGAACGGGAATCCTACACCATTGAGGAAGCCGAGAACGGAGAAGACGCTCTCGCCATGGCCCTTGAAAAGGACTATGATTTGATTCTTTTAGATCTCATGCTTCCAGGCATGAGTGGGGAAGAAGTGTGTGAATCCCTACGCGAAACAAAGGCGACCCCCATAATCATGCTAACCGCGAAAGGAGAAGAAGCCAATCGCGTCCAAGGGTTCGAGGTGGGGACCGATGATTATATTGTAAAACCTTTTAGTCCAAGGGAAGTAGTCTTAAGGGTCAAAGCGCTTCTCCGGCGCTCTTCAACAACCAAATTCCTAGAAACTGAACCTACTTCAAAAAATGTGTTAGTTTTTCCACATCTAACGATTGATCATGATGCGCACCGTGTACTCGTCGATAAAAAAGAAGTCAGTCTAACGCCTAAGGAATATGAACTGCTCCTTTTTCTGGCCAATTCGCCTGATAAAGTCTATACGCGTGAGGAATTGCTGAAGGATGTTTGGAATTATGAGTTTTTTGGTGACTTACGAACCGTTGACACTCATGTGAAACGGCTGCGAGAAAAATTAAACCGTGTTTCAGAAAATGCCGCTAATATGATTGTCACGGTTTGGGGTGTAGGTTACAAATTTGAGGTTGTGAACACGTAATGCTTTGGCGAAGCGTAGTCGGAAAGCTTTGGGGGACGATCCTTTTACTCG
Source organism: uncultured Sporolactobacillaceae bacterium (assembly GCA_963829575.1). Classification (GTDB taxonomy): domain Bacteria; phylum Bacillota; class Bacilli; order Bacillales; family Sporolactobacillaceae; genus KACC-23026. The sequence continues at coordinate 111,045 of CAWHJF010000002.1, forward strand.
TATCAGCGGTTTTGATCTTCCTCACGATTTTGCTTCTCCAATTTTTTGAAACCTTCCATATCAATCAGGTCGAGGATCAGATGCAAAAACTTGGAACAAAAATAGCGGCCATTGTTGTTGAAGAAGGGTCAGGAGAGAAAGCTCTTCAAACCGCTTCGCAAATGATTGATCTTTTTGATGCGCGGGTAACCATCATTAATTCTAATAACAGTTATTGGGTGTCGCCAAAAGTCAATGAATTACCAGCGCTTCCTACCTCGGTCTTTCAAAAAGATCCAGACCTCTCCAAAGCTTTGACAAATGGAGTGAAAGTGAGGAAAAATGGCGAGATTCTCCTTAATAATGGTACAGAGAAAATGGTGGTTACCGGGATTCCTATTAAATATAAGTCAGGTCAACATGGCGCAGTCTTTGTCTATCAATCGCTTGATGTCATTCATGAAACAAATACACAAGCCAAGAATATTATTTACATAGGCGCAGGTATTGCCATAATTTTGACGACTATTTTTGCCTTTTTTCTTTCAACACGGATCACAGCTCCGTTACGTTCCATGCGGGAGGCAGCCCAACAATTTGCTGAAGGTAAGTTTGATAAAAAAGTGCCTATTCTCACGCGTGATGAAATTGGTGAATTAGGCATTACCTTTAACCGTATGGCGAGTCAACTTAAAACTAATATCATGGCTTTGCAACAAGAAAAAGAACAGCTCTCGGGGATCTTAAGTTCAATGGCAGATGGCGTCATGACGTTCAATAAAGAAGGGAAGCTCTTGATTTCAAATCCGCCTTCTCGAACGTTCTTAGAGAAGTGGGCACGCGAACAACGCCCATTAAATCCTTCTACGAAGAAAGAAACGCTAACTTTGCCGTCAGATATCATGGCTCTTTTTAAGAAAGTCGTAGAAGAAGAGCGAGAACAAACGACGGAAGTTACGTATCAAGGGCACACTTGGGTTGTCGTTATGACGCCTCTGTATGACCAGACCGCGGTTCGTGGGGCGGTTGCCGTTCTCCGTGATATGACTGAAGAACGACGATTAGACTTGATGAGAAAAGGGTTTATCGCAAATGTGTCGCATGAGTTAAGAACGCCCATCTCTATGCTACAAGGATACAGTGAAGCCATTGTAGACGGTGTGGCAGAATCGGAAGCCGAAAAAAAAGAGATGGCTAAAATTATTTATGATGAGTCGCTCAGAATGGGCCGTCTTGTGAATGAACTTTTAGATTTGGCGCGACTAGAAGCAGGCCATTTTCAACTGAATGTGACGGAAACCAAAATGGGAGATTTTCTAGACAAAGCTGTCGGTAAGTTCCGTAACCATGCTCGGGAACAAGAGATCACGTTATCTTATCAAGGTGATCTGTTACCTGACTTCTCACTTGAGATTGATCCGGATCGCATTGAACAGGTCCTCACAAACTTAATTGATAATGCGATTCGTCATACCCCGAAAGATGGGAATGTAAGTGTGAAAGTGGCGGTTGTTGAACCGTATCTAAAAGTGAGTGTAAAAGATACGGGAGTCGGTATCTCAAAAGAAGACTTACCGTTTGTATTTGAACGCTTTTATAAAGCAGATAAAGCACGGACACGCGGGAAAGCGGGCACGGGGTTGGGCCTTGCCATTGCTCAGAATATCGTCCAAGCCCATGGCGGGACGATTCGTGTTGCAAGCGAAGTTGGAAAAGGCACAACCTTCTCCTTTACTATTCCATTAAACCGCGCTTGATTGAACCAAAGAATGCCTTATATAAGGGGCATTCTTTTTTATTTAGGGACAAGTGTACACCAACCAGGGCGAGATAAGCATTCTCTAGATGGTGAAATCTTGAAACGGCGTTCCAATGTCCTTATAGTGGAACGCATTCTTTCTGGTTGAATATCCATATAAGTGTATTGAATTTTGAGGAGGTATTACTTTGGCAGAGAGTCATTCTACGAACTCATTAGACGTTAATGAACTCAAGAAACATCTTAATAAACCCGTAAAACTTACAACAGTGGACGGGAAATTGTATGAAGGAATCTTAGGCCATGTTAATGAAAACGAAAAAAACATCCAGCTCTTCATTCCAATTAATATTAGTGACAACAAAGTTGATTTAGGCATCCGTGCCTATGGTACTCCAGGCGTTGGAGGACCAACAGGCTATGGCACAACAGGCTACGGCGTCCCAGGAGCTGGCAGTGCTGGTTATGGTGTTCCATCGGCTGGACCTGCAGGAGGATATGGATCAGCAGGCTATGGTGCCCCTGGTATGTCAGGGGGTTATGGCTATGGTGCATCCCCTGGACCAACAGGTTACGGGACACCTGGCACAACCGGTTATGGCACTCCGGGTTATGGACCATATGGTGCAGCTGGGGGCTATAAAGCACCTGGCGCAGCGGGCGCTGGCTACGGAGCACCTGGCTATTATGGCAACCTCAGCTTGCCTATGGCTGCTTTGAACGGTTTAACAGGAGGCGCAATGTACTAGTTTTGGATCGTAAAGTCGGTTCATTCCGCACAGGTACAAAGAATAGAGTCTTTGTACCTGTGCTTTTTTGGGAAATTAAGGGACAAGTCTTAAGGATTCGTGTCGCCTCTATTGTAGACGAATTAATATCAAAACGCTTGTACGCATAGAATATAAGTAAATTGTTTATTAATTGACGTGTGTAAGTTTGAAAGGAAGGAGGAGACGGTTCTGAAAGAAGATGAACTCAAACACCTACATGATCGACTCGATCAACTTGAAACGCTTCTTCAATCCCTTCAGAAGAATCAAGGGCCCAATTATTCAATAACCATTGACAAGGCTGAATTTCATGCTCCAGTTGTGGATGCTCTGAACTATCATTTTGATCGACTAGAGGTGAACGAGGTCTCAGGTGCCTTGAATTTGGGTAATAATTTTGGCGTTAAAGTAGCACAATCAAAGAAGGCATCATCTAGTAAGGGGTCAGATCGCCCGCAAAAATCTGAAAAAGAGCCTTCTAAAAAGGATCCAGAAAAATTGACCGAGCAATTAATCAACTCGACTAAACCGGTCCAAAAGGCGTCAAAAACCGAGAATAGGAATATGGATTTGGATTCCAAAACCACTCAAAGAAATAAGTTCCAAAGCGAGCCGCCTCCTGTTGAACAAAACGAGCGTCAAGAAGTGTCCGAGCCACCCAATTCCGCGTGGCCTGATGCGGGTCAACCTTCTCAAAAAAGTCAATTTGGTTCTTATCGTCGCCCGAACTCGAACGTGGAGACTAGAGAATCCAAATTCAATTATAAACATTCCATGGATCGTTCAAATTTCCCATTTAAAATAACGATTAAAGGAAGACCCTCTTAATCCACAAGCTATTATAAATGAATATTTGAGGCTCTCCCAGCGGGAGAGCCTCATTTCAATCACGATATTTATCTGGGTCGCCGCTAAAGGGATCTTCTGCTAATCGAATGGAATCGCTTGGACACCCTTCAAACGCATCCATCATATCCTCAATTAATTCTTCTGGGATTTCGAAATCACCATGGTTGTCATCTAATATTGAAAAGGCTAAGCCTTCTTCATCGTAATCGAAAATTTCCGGAGCCGATGCGGCGCATGCCCCACATGCGATACAGGTCTGTTGGTCCACGATTGTAAACTTGGGCATGAAACTCCTCCTTTATAGGTCCCTTTTATTTTAAACACCCTTTTACTAGATTTCAAGGACATAAAGTAAACCGCCATTAAGTAGGGTCATACCCGCACCCTCTGAATGTTAGGTGCACTTATCGGACCTTCACGGTAACGGGTCTTCTATCTAAACTTATATTCAAACTTATATTGAAAAAAATTTGAGGCGGGGGTACTACTGCCTGTTAAGAAGGAATAAAAGTAAGGCGGAATTTGACGAAATTTGATAGAATTAAGGAAGATAAGGAGGGGACGGGATGTATCGTCATTTCTTACTATTATCTTTAATTGAACGATTTAAAGGCGATCGATCGATTTCAGCTGTCTATCATTTACTAACCGGAAAGAAGACCTCCCAAACGATACAAGACGGCTTTACCTATCACGTTCACCCTTTTTTTGGCGGGCTCCCCTCTCTTTCACGAGACGAGATCGACTCAGATTACCAATTATTTATTAGAAACCATTTAGTGAGTGAGACGGTGACAACAGGTTCTCAAAGCTGTCAGCTCACCGAAGAGGGAAGGGTGGAACTGGCTCGTTATCAAGAAGTTTATGAATGGCCGGAGGGTCTGAACGGTTGGCGATTAGGGGCGATTAGTGCGCTCTTTTGGAATCGCCTCGCCCTTGTCATCCAAACCGTCTCTCATTTGATCTATGATCATCGGCAATTTGTAGCGATTACGAGTCACCCTCCTATTCAGGAGTGGGTAAAAGGGTTTTTACTAAATGCCCGCATTCCACGTGGCGAACTAGCCGTTGGCCTATTAAAAGAGCTGTCTCTTTTGATTGGGCAACGGCCCCCGCTTCAGCAAACGCTCCTCACCCATCGGTTAGCGGGCTTTCATAAAGAAGGTGTCACATTTGATCAGCTTGCTTATTATTTAGAAAAAGAAAAAGAAGAACTTTATCTAAACTTTAAGGCAGGGATCGAGGCGTGCGTCGCTTCGATCCAAGCGAGTTCGGCTACCTTTCCATTTACCTCTCAACTCGTTGAACATGGGCAAGAAGAACGCGTTACCCAATCGGCTAAAGATACCTTGAAATGGTTGAAACAAGGGCTGAACGTTGAAATGATTGCCGATAGGCGTGGGTTGAAGGTGTCCACGATCCAAGATCATTTTGTTGAATTAGCGCGTTTTTACCCTGAACCCATTCGTGCTCAATGTCTTTCATTTGAGGTGGAAAAGGGGATTCAAGACGTCTTGCGCGCTCACCCAACACGCCGCTTATCTGAACTCAAAAAGCATCTTCCAGACACTGTGAGTTTTTTTCAAATTCGCTTAGCACTCGTTTTTCAGGAGGAAGGCTATGGTTGATTTAGATCATTTTTTAAAAACAAAATTAGGGTTTGAATCGTTTCGTCCGGGACAAAAAGAAGTGATCCAGGATGTTCTTTCTGGCCGAGATGTGTTTGCTAGACTTCCCACAGGCTCCGGTAAAACCTTGTGCTATCTTATAAGCGGCTGGTTAAAAGGCGGCCTAACGCTTATTGTGTCACCTTTACTTTCCCTTATGGAAGATCAGGTGAGACAAATGAAATGGTTTGGCGAAAAACAGGTTGCGGCGCTCAACAGTTTCTTATCTCCAGTAGAAAAACGACGTGTGCTGAACAATTTATCCTCGATTCGGTTTTTGTTTGCCTCACCTGAAATGCTGCAAATAAGTGGAATGGTCGACGCATTAAGGCTCAATGGGGTCAGCTTGCTGGTAGTAGATGAGGCCCATTGTATTTCTCAGTGGGGACATGATTTTCGGCCTGATTACTTAAGGCTTTCGAATTTAAAGCGAACCTTGGGCAATCCCCCATCCCTTGCCTTGACGGCAACCGCGGACAAACGAGTGATTGAAGATATTACCCGTCACCTTGAGCTTTCAGACTGTGCCTATCATTTATACAGTGTGGATCGACCCAACATTGCGTTTAAAGTTGAGCAAATCACCTCCACCGTTGAGAAATATGACCGGTTAGTTCAACTTGTTCAATCTTTAGAAGGACCCGGACTGGTTTATTTCTCAAGCCGAGAAGCTACGGAACTCGCCAGTGACTTGGTCCGGCGGAAAACGGATGGGCAGATTCGAACGGCTTTTTATCACGCAGGCATGTCTGGAGAAGACAGGCTTTTTATTCAGAATCAATTTTTAAATGATCAATTGGATCTAGTGTGCAGTACAAATGCTTTTGGAATGGGATTAAATAAGTCTAATATTCGGTATGTGATTCATTTTCATTATCCACAGACGATGAATGCCTATGTCCAAGAAGTCGGGCGAGCGGGAAGAGATGGTGGAAAAAGTGTTGCGATTACGTTACTTGCCCCAGAAGACCATCAGCTCCCGGAGGCAATGATTGATCGCGATTTCCCAAAAGAGTTTGAAATGGAGCGTCTTTTTAAAGAAACGAAGCAATCGGGGTGGACAGCTCAAGCGCTCTATAAAGCCGTGATTAATTCTGGAGGTTCTGAGACGGCCGCGAGATTTACAAGTGAACAATACGAGGGTCTTGATCCTGATTCGTTCGAGCGGAGTAAAGCGATTCTCATGAAGGAAGTTGAGAAACGCAAACGAGAGAAGCGCTCGAACCTTGGCAGTATGCGTCAATGGCTAATGTTAACTACCTGTCGCCGAGAGGCGCTTTTGAAAATGTACGATGAGACCTTGAAGCAAAAACCAACGACTTGCTGTGACCACTGCGGGTTGAAATTAGAAGAGTATGAGCAGAAGGATGAATTAATGCGTCAAAAAATAAGACCAGAGATCATTGAACCTTGGGAAAAACGCTTGTCGGAGCTGCTATACAACCCATCGATTATCAAAGCATAAGAAAAGGGGGATGGATTATGAGCGAAGCACCGAATCAGGCTAGATCTGAGACGGGAGAGGAGTGGACCACCTCTTTGCCACCGAGACGTGAGCGGCATAAGACGGATCGTCGTCGGCGCGATTCGTTAGATAAGCGGGAGCGTGCCACTTCGGCTTCCAATGACTCAATATCCCGTTCTAATAAACGAAAGCTCTTAGCCTCTGAAGATTCGGATCTAATGGAAGAACCGAATGCAGATGTTTCCGAACGGAAGCATAAAAAAGCAGACCGAAAAGGGTCCATAATTGTAGCCAATGTTATCTTTATTGGTTTTTTACTCCTTGTTGGCACTATCCTTTTTTATACAATAAAATATTACTAAGTTAGTTTCCTTGTTAATAACTTTTATATATATACCTTAGAGCTATAATTTGGAAGGGTCAGTTCCCGAAGCCCTCGAAATGCGAGTCATTTTTCACCTGAATAACGCTTGCAAGAAAATTTCTTTTTAAAAAGATGGCTGTCCTAATTTCATCTCTCCTTTCATAACGTGATAGTGGAGGGATGGATCGTGAATGACCTTATTAAACAATTAGACCAGTTAAAAGAAGAAGGCCAACTTTCAGAGGTCTCTTATGGTGTTCTAAAGCGGCTCGCCAAGAAACGAAAGAAAGAACGTTTTTGGTTTAAAATAAGAAATTTCAACAGTCTTATACTTGGTAGCTTATATTTGGTGGTCCTCATCTCATTAGGGCCCTCTTTAAAAGGGCAGTCCAATTACTACCATGTCTTTGCAAACTGGCTCATTATATATTGGCATTTTCTCGTGGTTGCATGCCTTGTAATCGGGCACTTGGCTCTCACGATTACGTCATCTAAATACGATGAAGCAGATAAAAAATATGATCGAGTGCGTAAGGAAGTGGTTGACCGGACGGAGGACATATGGAATCAACATATCTCAGACCGCCTCATAAGGCCAACTGTCTTGCAATGGTTTGACAAAGAAGATGTGAACCTCTTTCATAAATAGCTATGCAAACAAAAACGTTGACCCACTCGACAATCGAATGGGCCAGCGATTTTCACCATTAAAAAATCTTTTTCCGATCTTGTTCTTCTTTGATCATTTCCACGGCTTCTCTGAATCGTTGGGAGTGAACAACTTCGCGTTCTCTTAAATAGGCCAAGGATTCATTTAAAAATGGGTCATCCGACATATTGATTAGCCATTGGTAAGTTGCGCGGGCTTTTTCTTCAGCCGCAATATCTTCATACAAGTCCGCAATTGGGTCACCTTTAGCTTGAATATAAGTGGCGGTAAAGGGCTGACCGGCAGCGTTATGATAGAAGAGCGCACTGTCATGGTTCGCATAGTGGCCGCTTAACCCCGCCTCTTTCATCTGCTCCGGCGTTGCATCTTTCGTTAATTTCACAACCATCGCTGCAATCATCTCTAAGTGAGCAAATTCTTCTGTTCCAATATCGGTTAGAAGCCCAATCACTTTATCCGGAATGGTATACCTTTGGTTTAAGTATCGAAGTGCTGCAGCGAGTTCGCCATCTGCCCCACCATATTGTTCAACTAAAAATTTAGCAAGCCTTGGATTACAGGTACTTACTTTTACCGGGTATTGCAGTTTTTTTTCATAGATCCACAAAAGCGCTCACATCCTTTTTAGATTTGCCAAGGCCAAGGCGTGTCAACCCATGCCCAAGGATGTTTGGAATAACTATTGCCAAATCCTTGCATGGGACCAAATTTGCTTTCATAAGTCTGTTTAAGTTCTCGGGATTTCTTCGAATAGGTATTAAATTGTTTAAGAGCCTCTAAATCATCTGGGTGGGTATCCAGATAAAGATTTAATTCTACAATGACAAAGTCAACGGCTTGAATTTCTTCCATGAGATCATAAAACTCTTGAGGTAAAGTGGAATTCGCCATAGATTATCCACTCCTTTCCAGTTAATCTATTTTTCATATGGATTGGTGTAAGGGCTATAGAGCGCTGGCCATAATGTGCCTTTCATGAGCGCTTCTTTTGTAGGATACTGATCAAGCCCTTTTGGTTGGAATCCTAAATAGAGATTGGGCGGTGTTTCATAAGTTTTAACTGGAATGGGGGGACACGGGTCAAACGGACTAATGTAAGGCTCATATGTTTTACGGTTCGTGTGGTCAGAAAGCATCATTGAACCTCCTTTTTCTCTAAAAATCGGTGACGTTACCGATCGTGTTTATCAGTTGGAGAGAGTGAACGCCTATTACGGTCATTATGTGTTATATGAGCGCATAACTTGTCACATTCACACTTTCATTTAAATTTATCGTATTTAAAAGGAAATAATTGACTAAACGTAGAATAGAAGATTAAAGGACTTTTTACAGAAAACTTAAAAAGGGGGATGGGTGGTTATGTTTGTCAAAAGCTTGATGATTCCAAAGCATAAAGTGCATTCTGTTGAAAAAGGGACGTCGGTCGGGGAGGCCTTAACCTTTATGGAGCGTCATCAAATTGATGGTGTTCCAGTGTTAGAAGGGTCTCATTATTTGGGCCTTGTGACAAAATGGCTGATTTTTGAGTCAGGTTTTAAATCCGAACTTAAGAATCAAAGTTTTCTTGAAACGGTTACGGTTGAATCGGTCGCCATTAAAGTTAATCATACGATTGATGAGACGGCTGTCTTTGAGGAAACGGTTGTGGAGGTCAAAGATGTCCCGTTTGTTCCAGTAGTAGAGTCAACGGGTCAATTTTTAGGGATTGTCACCCGATATGATCTTATTGAACAATTTCAAAGCGCATTTGGCATGTCACGTAATGGCATTCGAATCGCCTTTTCCTCTGTTGAAACAGAAGGACGGTTGGCGAGATTATCTAAAATCACGCGTGATTTTCACTTGAACATTATCTCTCTTGCAACCTTTGACGAGACGGATAAATTAGTGCGTCGAATTGTGATGAAAATTGAACCGACTCCTGAGCTTAAAAAATTCTTAAGCCGCTTGGAGAAAAATGGGTTTACCGTTTTAGATGTAAAAGAGACCGATTAATTTGGTCCCGTGTCCCTAATTTTGTGAACGAATTAGTAAATCTTATCCGCCTTAACGGGCAGTAATCCCCCACCTCAAAACTTTTGAACTAACAGTTTAGGTGGGGGATAAACTGCCTGTAAAGGTCCAAACAGTGCTCCTAACATTCAGTGGGGGAAGGTAGTACCCCTACTGAATGAAGGGGTACTTTATGAGAAACACTTTTTTTGACCCCTTCATACTGTGTGGTATGGAGGGGTCTTATGCGCACATATGCTTGGTTTGTTATTGGATTGATCATCACTCACGAAAGTTTGTTAGTCATTGGGAAGACCTCAAATTTAACCGATGTGCTCTCCCATTTTGTTATGAGCCCAATCTTCTTTTTGCGTGTCTCACTCTTACTTTTTATCGGATTAATCATCGGTTCGATTGCCCTGAGCAACTGTGTGCTCTCGGTGCTGCAAAATGAATGGCGAACGCACCAACGAGTCATTTATGGTATGATTTACCTCGTAACCTTAATAAGTGGTTGGCTTTGGCTACTTAACACCTTATTATGGGGTGGGTGTCTCATTATTTTCTTGACAGTCCTATTTTTACTATTAATCTTGAATGATTTTGGAAACGACGTTTATTAACCTGCTTTCTAGATCAATAAAGGTGGGGTTCATTTGGCACTCATTACACTCGTGCATACATTTGAGTTTTTAGTTGGGTGTGGTGTTTTATTGTTCATATATATGGTTATTGAAGCTAAACAATCCAACATTTGGAAAATTGATCACGCTCTCTCCGAACTCACCCAGAATTTTGATGGATTTACTTTATATTTTGTTTCGGATGTTCATAGGAGACGACTTTCCCAACGGATGCTAATGAGAATTGCGAGGGTGGATCTCGTTGTGATTGGTGGCGATTTAGTTGAACACAATGTCCCATTTGAGCGGATGGATCAGAATCTTAAGCGTTTAAAAAAACTTGGTGTACCGATTGTATTCGTTTGGGGGAATCATGATCTTCAAGTCGATCCTTATCGGTTTCGTGCTACGTTAAAAGCAAATGACATTCAAATTTTGACCAATGATTCCTTATCCATAGAACGTGGCAGTGAGAGATTAAACATTATTGGGGTCCACGATGCGACGAATGATTTAGATTGTCTCGAGCTGGCTATTCATAATGCCAAAAGCGGTCCGAGAATTTTAGTCAGTCACAATCCGGATATTGTAGATAAAATTGCTTCGCGACACCGTATTCCTTTAGTCATCAGTGGCCATACACACGGGGGACAAATCCGACTATTGGGATGGGGAATACGTGAAAAGGGCGGGATTAAAAAGAAGCCATTTGGCACGCTAATCATTAGCAATGGTTACGGAACAACCCGGTATCCGCTTAGATTAGGAGCGCGTCCAAACACGATTTTGCTAAAGTTGAGATGCAACCAGGGGTGACGGTGGTTCGACCGCTTCAAACTTGTCCTTTTTGTTGGCGCGTTGTATACTACCTTAAGTTAAATATTGAAAAAGCTAAGGTGGTTTTGGGGAACACATAAAAATGCGATGACATATAGTATAAAAAGCGTGATTGGTGGCAAGGAGGATTGAAATGCGACTGGAACGGTTGAATGGTGATAAAATCAAGATATTCTTAACATTTGATGATCTCCAAGAACGCGGATTATCAAAAGAAGATCTTTGGAGTAATCTGCCGAAGGTTCAGGAGCTGTTTCGTGAAATGATTATGGAAGCAGATGATGAACTTGGGTTTCAGGCTGATGGTCCAATTGAGGTAGAGGTGTTTTCACTGCCAGCTCAGGGAATGGTGATCATTGTCTCTAAGAGTATGGAAACAGATTTTGTCGACGAAGATGAAGATTTCATTGAGTTACAAGTGACGCTTGATGAAAGTGATGTCATTCTTTATCGGTTTAAAGATATAGAAGATGTGATTGCCTTTGCAATCAAAACATATGGTATGGGTGAGCGAGCAGGTCGACTGATTCATTATGACGATTCCTACTATCTTGAATTAATGGCAGAGGATCTTGTAACAGCCAATGAAACACTTGTTGCAGTATTAGCTGAATTTGCGATGCCTTCAACACTCACGCATTATCGTCTAGCCGAGTATGGAAATACGATTCTACATGAACAAGCGATTGAGCAGTTGACCATGCATTTTAAATCATTATAAATTAACGAAATGATCAGGCTGGCCGTTAAAGAACAACTGTTCTTTTAGTGTCATGCCTTTTTTTGTAGAAGTAAAAGGCGTTTATCTAGAGCAATCGGTTTTGATCGTTTCTAACCGTCAATTTGAAATTTATGCTCGAAGCCGGTGCTTTATAACCTCTCGAACTTTCTTTTTTTATTTGTGTTTTAAAGTGCGGAAAGTGGGGTAGCTAATTGACAGACGGACTGTTTTAAAACAACTTTTAAAACAAGGAACGGGCGAGAATTGGGTATACTACTCATAGCATCTCTAAAATGTACCAAAACCCCGCTGAAAAAAAGATAACTTTTATAAAGTTTTAATAAATTATTGAAATGTAAATATGAATTCACTATAGTGTAATGAGTGAATGCTTGTCCTTATTTTTTATATGAGTAGATGATAAATCGCTACAGACTTTTGAATGAAGTCATAGGAGGTAATTATGGTAGCCAAAAACAGCTCCGACAAACTCGGTGAGCACGAACAATTAGACGTCCTTGAATCGACCCAGACCGTAATTAAAGACGCGTTGGATAAACTGGGTTATCCACAAGAGGTGTTTGATTTATTAAAAGAACCTCTGCGGATAATGACGGTTCGTATTCCGATTCGAATGGATGATGGCTCAATCAAAATTTTTACAGGCTACCGTGCGCAACATAATGATGCCGTTGGCCCGACCAAAGGCGGCGTGAGATTTCACCCAGATGTGACCGAAACAGAGGTGAAAGCGCTCTCTATTTGGATGAGTTTAAAAGCTGGGATTGCCGATTTGCCTTATGGTGGTGGAAAAGGCGGAATCATCTGCGATCCGAGAGAAATGTCTTTTCGAGAATTAGAGCGTCTAAGCCGAGGGTATGTTCGTGCGATTAGTCAAATAGTCGGACCTACAAAAGATATTCCGGCTCCAGATGTGTTTACCAATTCTCAAATCATGGCATGGATGATGGATGAGTACAGTCGAATTCGAGAATTTGATTCGCCAGGGTTTATCACGGGAAAACCACTTGTTCTCGGGGGCTCTCATGGCCGTGAGACGGCAACAGCCAAAGGGGTAACCATTTGTATACGGGAAGCCGCGCAAAAGAAAGGCATCGAACTAGAAGGGGCTCGTGTGGTCGTGCAAGGTTTTGGGAATGCGGGAAGCTTTTTAGCCAAGTTCATGCACGATGCGGGGGCCAAAGTCATTGGGATTTCAGATGCATATGGGGCGCTTCATGATCCGGAAGGTTTGGATATTGAGTATCTTTTGGATCGTCGTGATAGCTTTGGAACGGTCACGAAGTTGTTTAAAAACACGATCACAAATAAACAATTACTGGAATTAGATTGCGACATCCTTGTTCCAGCGGCTATTGAAAATCAGATTACAGAGGACAATGCTCATAATATAAAAGCCTCTATCGTTGTTGAAGCTGCCAACGGACCAACCACATTAAACGCAACCAATATTTTAACGGAGCGTGGCGTCTTGCTTGTTCCTGATGTTTTGGCAAGTTCAGGCGGTGTCACGGTCTCTTATTTTGAATGGGTTCAAAATAATCAAGGGTTTTATTGGACGGAAGAAGAAGTAGAAAAACGATTAGAAGATGTCATTGTCAAATCGTTTAACAACGTTTATACCACATCTCAAACCCGTAAAGTCAATATGCGTTTAGCCGCATATATGGTGGGTGTACGAAAAATGGCAGAAGCGTCAAGGTTCCGGGGCTGGATTTAAAAATTGGCCGGATCCAAGTTTAAAAAATTTGTAAACCACAAAAACTTCCCCTATGATTTATAGGGGAAGTTTTTTTCGGGATTTATCAGTAGATATCTATTTGTCAAATGGAGTGAATTATTGTGCAAAGCGAACAAAAAGAGATGGTCATTATTGTAGGGGCAGGGCCTTGTGGTTTGTCTGCAGCGTTAGAGTGTCAAAAGCGAGGCATCACCCCTCTTATTATTGAAAAAGGCAACATTGTCCAAGCCATTCAAAACTATCCAACCCATCAACAATTTTTTAGTACAAGTGGAAAATTAGAAATTGGCGGGTTGCCATTTGTTACAGAGGATCGAAAGCCAAAACGTAATCAAGCCCTTGCCTATTATCGCGAAGTGGTGAGGCGGACAAAACCCAGAATTAACCCTTTTGAAGAAGTGAGGAAGATCGAAAAGAAGGGGGATGCGGACTTTACGGTCGAAACCGTTGATCGAAATGGAATAACTCACATGTATAAGGCTCAGTTTGTCGTGATGGCAACGGGATATTATGATCATCCCAATTTGATGCATGTACCTGGAGAGGACCTTCCGCATGTCTATCATTATTTTAAAGAAGGTCATCCGTTCTTTGACTGTGAGGTCACCGTGATTGGAGGGAAAAATTCCTCGGTGGATGCTGCGATGGAACTGAATAAGGCTGGTGCTCGTGTCACTGTTTTGTATCGTGGATCGGAGTACTCGGAAAGCGTGAAACCATGGATTTTACCTGAATTCAAATCTCTGGTTCGAAACGGTGACGTGAACATGATCTTTAATGCCACAATCAAAGAGATTACGAAGTCAGAGCTTTATTATGAGGTGGATGGCGATACGAAATCGGTCAAAAGCGACTTTGTCTTTGCTATGACAGGGTATCATCCAGACCAGTCTTTGTTAAAGAAGATGGGAATTGAAATTGAATCGGAGACAGGAAGACCGACTTTTAATCCTACAACAATGGAGACCAATGTGGAAGGAATCTTTATCGCAGGAGTCATAGCAGCTGGAAATAACGCCAATGAAATCTTTATAGAAAACGGTCGATTTCATGGTGAAGCCATCGCGGACTTCATTCAAAAACGTCTTCAGGCTTAAATCAAGGGACGGCCATAAGAGACCGACTTTAATCTGATGAAAACTTTTCCAGATCCCATTTCCGATTGTGTGTTTTAATGGTAGGATAAAGAGAATTACTTTTACGCGTATGCAATGAACGCTCTGAGTTAGAGAGCGTCTTTTTCGCGAAATGAGGACGAGAATGTTTGGAATTATTGCGGCAGGACTTGCTCCAGGCGTGGCCTTGCTTTCTTATTTTTATTTGAAAGATCGTTACCAACCTGAACCGATTGGTATGGTCATTCGTTCCTTTGTATTAGGTGGGCTTCTGGTATTTCCGATAATGGTGATTGAATATGCCCTTCAAGATGAAGCGATCCTGCAAGATTGGTTTTCAAAATCCTTTCTTGCAACAGGATTACTCGAAGAATTTGCTAAATGGTTTATTGTCATCTATACTGCTTACCACCATGCGGAGTTCGATCAAAGGTATGATGGAATTGTGTATGCAACAGCAGTCTCATTAGGTTTTGCTTCTATAGAGAACATCTTTTATTTGTTTTCTTATGGGATCCATGCTGCTTTGTGGCGTGCGCTCTTGCCCGTTTCGAGCCATGGGTTGTTTGGTGTTATTATGGGCTATTACATAGGGAAAGCCAAATTCTCGGTGACACCGAGGAAATGGCTTGGGATTGCGCTTTTAACGGCCACGTTATTACATGGATTTTATGATTCGGTACTCGAGTTAGGGGAACAATGGTCCTTCATCCTCATTCCTTTTATGGGTTTTCTATGGTGGAATGCACTCAGTAAAATCAAACATTCACATGTTCAACAGAATGTGTAACAAACCAATAGAGTCTTCCCGTTAAAAACCTCCATTTGGAGGTTTTTTTGTGTTGGTGATTTTTTCCTAAATAGGGGAGGGTGAATAAAATAGGTAACCTGACAAAAAATAGGATCAGATCGTGAATGTGTTCCAGTCGAGGAGGATATTAAATGAAAAGGTTATACCGTCCTATTGTATTGATCCTAGTCAGTCTTAGTCTGACTATGGTTCCGATGATGAACACCCATCCAGTCAAAGCCTTTTCCACTCAAGTCATTCAAAAAGGCTCAACAGGCGATGATGTGGTGGAATTACAAGCTCGTTTGCAATACATCGGATTTTATAAGGGGAAAATTGATGGGCAATTTGGTTGGGGAACGTATTGGGCCTTAAAGAATTTTCAGAAAAGTTATGGATTAACGGAAGATGGGGTTGCGGGCTCTTCAACCCAAAGCACCTTAGAAAAGCATACGTCTTATAACCAAAGTTGGGTCTTAAATAATGTCAAACAAGGAAACGATTTTACTTATTATGGTGGGACACCCTTAAAAGATCAGGTGAAACAAAGCGGTGGCGCAGCTTCGAAAACAACGTCATCAAACTCAACAAACACAAGCAGTTCGACTTCGGTAACCAATCTACCTAAAGGTTTTTCTGAAAGTGACATCAAACTGCTTTCGAATGCCGTTTACGGAGAATCTCGAGGGGAACCTTTTGTTGGACAAGTAGCGGTTGCAGCGGTCATCTTAAATCGTATCAGTAGCAGCAAATTTCCTGATAATGTCTCAGGTGTCATTTTTCAACCAGGCGCTTTTACAGCGGTTCAAGACGGCCAAATTTGGTTAACACCAAATGACAAAGCCAGAAAAGCGGTTATGGATGCAATAAATGGTTGGGATCCGTCTCAAGGGGCCCTTTATTATTTTAATCCAGACACGGCGACATCCGGATGGATTTGGGGACGGCCACAAATTTTAAAAATTGGAAAACATATCTTCACAAAATAAATTGGAGGTGAAAAATCGTGATTAGAAATGGATTAATTGTCATCTTATTAATAGGCGTCATTAGCTTGGGGTATTGGGGCTATTCTGAGCATCGCGATAAAAATGCTTTAATGATTCAAAATGAAAACACCTATCAACAAGCCTATCATGAACTTACTTATTATGTGGATAAAATCCATGATAGCTTAGGGGCATCCCTTGCAACAGATAAGGCATCTACTTCAGCGCCACAACTTGCGGAAGTTTGGCGCCTTTCCACTCAAGCACGCCAAGATATTGGGAAGTTGCCGTTAAAGCTGATGCCTTTAAATGACACAGCAACGTTTCTTGCAGATATAGGAAATTACAGCTTTCAAACCGCTGTCAAAAATCCTACAAACGGTGGATTGAGTAAGCAAGATTATAACAAGCTAGAGCATTTGTATAACGAGTCCTCTAAGGTTGAAACCGACCTGCGAAGTGTTCAATCGGCGATTATTTCAAATAATTTGAAATGGACTGATCTTGAACAAGTTGTCAATTCAAAACAACCAAGAGATAATCAAATTATTGACGGATTAAAAACCGTGAATCAAAAGTCCGCAGACTTTGATAAATCCTTTCAACCGACGATTAATAATCCTATGGAAAGTCTGAAAAAATTAAATCAACTTAGCGGTGCAAGGATTAATAAAGGTAATGCGATTGCCCGGTTTAAAGGCGATACACACTTTAAGACATCGAGTCATGTCGATGTCCAAAAATTGGGAGATGGGGCAGGTTACAAAGGTTATAGCCTCCAAATTAATGAGCCGAATGCAAAACGTTCGATTTCTGGTGTTCTAACGGAAAAAGGCGGCCATCTTGTTTGGTACATGACCCATCGGACGATTGGAAATCGAAAATTAAGTTTGCATCAAGCTTCTTTAAAAGCCTCTCAATATTTAAATAAAAAAGGGTACCAAGGCTTTGTGCAAGTACTGAGCGACCAATATGATACAGTTGGCGTGTTTTCGTTTGCGAAAGTAGTAAACGGGGTCAGGGTCTATCCCGATTCGATTAAAATTAAAGTGGCGTTAGACAATGGCTCTATACTTGGAATAGACCAAACGGAGCATTTAATTACTGAGGCATCAACCCTGCCGTCCATGACACCTAAATTAACGGATCAACAAGCGAGAAAAGGAATTAGAGATTCTGTTAAAGTCCAAGAAAGTCGACTTGTGATTTATAATAATGAACAAGGTCAAAATGTCCTGTGTTATGAGTATCTCGCTACAAAAGGTAAAGATACGTATCGGATGATCATAAACGCAAACACGGGAACCCAAGAAAATGTGAATCTGTTAAACGTATAAGTCAAATTAAGAACCGGCAAAAACAACTCATTGTTTTCGCCGGTTTTTATTTTTTATTTAATGGATAGCCAAGCGTTTAGATTATAAGATAAAATATAAAAAAGAGAGAGTATTAAAAATTGGAAACGTGATTGAATAGAACTTCAAAAACGTAACGGCGTTCATGCAAAAGGATGGTTGAAATGTTTAAAGTCGGGGAATCCTTATATATCGAAAGGGAAAATGACAATGGTCAAGTTGAACGCTATAAAACAGTTCTGGTTCAATATAGTGATCAAGAGATTATGGTCGAGTTTCCAATCCATGAAGAATCCAAAAAAATAGCTTTTTTTGAAGTCGGAGAATCCTTTGAATGTGTGGTCTACCAAGGTGGAAAGGTCAATACATTTGCCACTACATATGTAGAAAGGAAAAATGAAAAAATCCCCATTATGGTTCTTACATTTCCTGGTAAAAACCATGTGAAAGTCATTCAAAGAAGACAGCATGTCAGGGTAGAAGCTAATCTTGATACAGCCGTTCATCCAGAAGGGGAGAGCTTTAATCCTTTTAACACCTTAACACTAGATATTAGTGGGGGCGGGTGTGCAATTTTAATTACCAATGAGCAAGAGCGACAGATTCAAGGCATAAAAACAGTTATCCTTTGGATCGTCCTTCATTTGGATGGGAAAATCCATTACATCAAAACAAAAGCTTCTCCTGTACGTTTCTTTGAAACATCGACACAAAGAGTCGCTACTTTTCGCTTTGCGGAACTATCCAACACAGACCGAATGCAGATCATTCGTTATTGTTTCCAACGGGAAGTGCAATTGAGCCGGAAATAGCGACGGTTAAAAGGAGTTCTGAAATGAAAAAGACCTGGGATGAAAAAATCGAAAAATGGCTCATTCGATTAGCTATAATCCAATGCCTCGTGCTTGTAATTGGACAAGTCTTAATGAGTCATACCGCTTGGACGCCTTATCTAAATCAAGCCGTTCAAGATGAGGGCGTCTTAAAGTATAAGAATTCCAACACGGTCCAAACCATGGAACAGACGCCTGCAGTGTGGTATGATAAGACAAGCAAGACTAAGGGTAAATAGTGTGTCCTTAGCCTTTTACAGTTGTATTTTTAGAGAGAAAAGAGATTAGGTAGGAGGAACGTTTGGTGCAAGTTGCGATTGACGGGCCAGCTGCTGCTGGAAAAAGTACGGTTGCAAAACTTATTGCAAATCGGCTTCATTACATATATATAGATACAGGTGCGATGTACCGCGCCTTAACTTTAAAGGCCCATCTAAAAGATGTCGATGTGCACAATGAACAGGCTTTAGAACAGTTACTTGAGGAATGCGAAATTGTTCTTGAAAAAGAACAGGACGCCCAACGTGTTTGGTTGGATGGGGAAGAAGTCACACAAACCATTCGTAATCCAGAGATCAACAAAGACGTCTCTTTTGTTGCGGCGCATAAAAAGGTTCGAGAGTTAATGGTGAATCGACAACAAAAGTTAGCCGAACGCCATAACGTTGTAATGGATGGTCGAGATATTGGCACACATGTCCTTCCAAAAGCAGACGTTAAAGTTTTCTTGAGAGCATCCGTTAAGGAAAGAGCCCAAAGGCGTTATAAAGAGCAGCTCACTAAAGGAATCCAAACCCCTCTTTCAGAACTTGAGGAAGAGATTTCACTTCGGGATAAACGAGATTCAGAGCGTGAAACTGCCCCACTGACTAAGGCTGATGACGCCTATGAGCTTGACACCACTTCACTAACAATAGAAGAAGTGGCCGATCGTATTCTAAGTTTGATTAAAGAGGCGAGCCTTCATGATACTTTATAAAATTGGCAAATCGCTTTTTTGGGTGTTTCTTAAATTAATCTATCGCTTTAAAGTTGAAGGCCAAGAACACTTGGATCAACTTCCTCCGGGCCAAGGCGTTTTGCTTTGTTCAAACCATATAAGTAATCTAGATCCCCCGTTGGTTGGCGTTTCAACAAAACGAACCTTAAGCTTCATGGCAAAAGCAGAGCTTTTTGAAGTGCCTGTGCTTGGACCATTAGTTCGAAGATTGAATGCGTTTCCTGTACGTCGGGGAAGCGGCGATCGGCAAGCGCTAAAAACAGCTTTGGATTTACTGAAGGACGGTCGAACGGTCATCATGTTTCCTGAAGGAACGCGGAGCAAAACAGGTGAGTTAACGAAAGGCTTAGCGGGTGTCGGATTTATTGCGTTACGAACTCAGGCAGCCGTTGTACCCGTTGCCATTACAAATGGTTATCATCTATTTCGGCGCACACGTGTGGTGTTTGGGCAGCCCATTGATATAGACTCGTTAAGAGAGAATAAAGTAAAACCTCAAGAAGCGACTGATTATATAATGGCACATATTAAAGAACTTATTGATCTAGAAAAAGAAGTGTCGTAGATTTACTTTAATCGGGTAGATCGTGATCCCAAGTGACTTGGCTTGACAAAAGAGTGAGTTTGTAAGAAGTTTATAATAGATAAACTTTTTGTTCGGACTCTTTTTAACCTTTATAATAATAGATAATGGTGAGAGCTCGATTACAAGAAGAACTAAGTGACGGATTCTTGGGTGGTCAAACATTAGGGAAGAGGTCACAGGTAATCGACATTGTAAAATGATCGATTTGGATATTTGTAAATTTAGAGGAGGTCACTGTCAATGGCTGAAGAAATGAATAACGAAATGGCAACATTTAATGAATTATCAGTAGGAGACGTCGTTAAAGGAAACGTGACAAAAGTGGAAGAAAAACGCGCTTTGATTGACGTTGGTTATAAAGTGGATGGGATTTTGCCAATAAGTGAATTATCAAGCCTTCACGTTGAAAAAGTCGAGGATGTTCTATCTATCGATGAGGAAGTGACACTTAAAGTCATCAAAGTTGACGAGGATGAGTTAATCCTTTCTAAAAAAGAAATTGATGCGGATCAAGCATGGGATGATCTCGTCGAAAAATATGAGAATGAAACGACTTTAACGGTTTCGATTGCCGATGTCGTAAAAGGCGGATTAGTGGTTGATCTTGGTGTTCGCGGGTTCATTCCAGCTTCGTTGGTTGAACGCCACTTTGTTGAAGATTTTTCCGACTATAAAGGGCAAACCATGGATGTCAAAATTGTGGAATTAGATCGGGAAAAGAGAAAAGTCATCCTTTCTCATCGCGCTGTTTTGGATGAGCAGGCAGATGTCGCGAAACAACAAGTTTTGGGCGACCTTAAAGAGGGGAACGTCGTAGAAGGAACGGTTCAACGTCTTACAAGCTTTGGTGCATTTGTCGATATCGGTGGTGTCGATGGTCTTGTTCACATTTCTCAACTTGCGCATTACCGCGTTGAGACCCCATCTGAAGTGGTATCAGAAGGTGACAAAGTGACCGTTAAAATTCTCTCGGTCGATCGTGATAATGAACGCATTTCATTGTCCATTAAAGCCACACAACCTGGACCATGGGATGAGGCGACAGAGAAGCTTCATAACGGTGATGTGATTGAAGGAACAGTTAAACGGCTTGTGCCATTCGGCGCGTTTGTTGAAGTGCTTCCAGGCGTTGAGGGACTCGTTCATATTTCTGAAATTTCCCATCGCCACATTGGAACACCGGAAGAAGTGCTAGAAGAAGGGCAATCCGTTCAAGTCAAAGTTCTTGATGTGAATGGAGTCGACAAACGCATTTCATTGAGCATTCGTGAACTTGAGGAACCTGTGCAAGAGGCAACGTTTGAAGACTATACACCAGATGAGTCTAGTTCCTCTGGCTTTTCTTTAGGTGATGTGATCGGCGACCAATTAAAAAAATATAAATAATCACATACCGATAAAAAGGCGACTTTTGGTCGCCTTTTTTCTTCGCCATTTTTAAATGTTTTGAGTTTATTTTCATTCAAATCCACCCATAATGAGGGTGGAGGTGAAAGCAATGAATAATTTCTGGTTTTATTGGACAATGTGGGGCCTTTGGTTAGGTGTGGCCTTCTTTTTTGAGGCGGGAAAAAAGCGGACATGGATTTGTGCCAGCTTGCTCGTGGCAATTAGCACGGCGCCCTATACGCTGCCGATTTTGGCGTTTAGATTGGATTACGGCTATGTGGTGTTGGCTCTTTTTGGGTGCGCGCTCCTCTCGAGTGAACAGGCATCTAGAGTGCTTCACTTGGCGTTGGGTTCTTTTATTGTGATGATGGTGGATGTGTTGGCACAAATCTATTGGTTGTATGACCCTGCCATCCTCATGATTCTCCCAAAGTGGACGTTTATTATTTTGATGGGCATTCTCGTGTGTTCCTTAACACATGACATTTGGAAGCGGATGTCTTTGGTTTTAATCGGGATGAGTCAAGGCGAACTTCTCCAATCGCTCGTCTTTTATCCTTATGACAAAACGATTGGCGATACGGACTATTTGGTAATGGTCAGTTTTCTCATTCTTATGACGGTCTGCTGGGAGTTGTTTACCCATTTTGTTCAACTATTAAAACAAGCCACAGATCGTGAGTGGCATGAGCGGATTCCAAAATAAATGAATTGAATATCGGGTGTTATTCCATCTTTGTTTGTCCAAATCGATTGCTTTTGGTAAGATAGATGCACTCAGGTAAATTGAAGGTACGCTAAAAGACTAAGAGTTAGGGGCTTCCCTAACAATCAGCATTAGTTTAGAAAGTGTACATAGTTGAAAGGATGTGCTGGAATGGCAAAGCCAGTTGTTGCCATTGTCGGGCGACCGAACGTTGGAAAGTCGACGATTTTTAATCGCATTGTAGGAGAACGGATGGCCATTGTTGAAGATACACCTGGCGTTACTCGAGATCGCCTATATGGTCAAGGGGATTGGTTGGGTTGGAATTTTAATATTATAGATACAGGTGGAATCGATCTTGGAGATGAGCCACTCCTTCTTCAAATGCGCGAACAAGCGCATTTAGCCATTGCGGAGGCCGATGTCATTTTGTTTATTTGTGATGGGCAGGATGGCATTACAGGTGCGGATGAAGAAGTAACAGAGCTTTTATATCGTTCAAAAAAGCCTGTAGTACTTGGAATTAACAAGATTGATAACCCGGAAAGACGACAAAATGTATATGATTTTTATTCGCTTGGGTTTGGCGAGCCGATTGGAATCTCAGGGGCTCATGGAATAGGAATTGGAGATTTGTTAGACCGAGTCGTATCTCATTTTGAACAAGTTGAGGCGGATGACTACGATGAATCCACAATTCGATTTTCGCTGATCGGGCGACCGAACGTCGGTAAATCCTCTCTTGTTAACGCAATTCTAGGAAACGAACGCGTGATTGTGAGTAACATTCCTGGAACGACACGGGATGCGATTGATACGCCGTTTCATCGAAATGATCGTGAATATGTGATCATCGACACAGCAGGGATGCGCAAACGAGGAAAAGTCTATGAAAAAACAGAGAAATACAGTGTTTTACGTGCTCAGAGAGCCATTGAACGCTCCGATGTGGTGCTTGTTGTCTTGGACGGCGAAGAAGGCATAATCGAACAAGATAAAAAGATTGCGGGATATGCCCATGAAGCAGGGCGAGCGGTGGTAATTGTTGTCAATAAGTGGGATGCAGTTGAAAAAGATGAAAAAACCATGGATGCATTCAAACGGAATATAAGGGACCACTTTCAATTTTTAAGTTATGCCCCTATTGTGTTTGTCTCAGCCCTTACTAAACAAAAATTGCATCAATTGCTTCCAGTCATTGATCAAGTGGCTGAAAACCACAGCATGCGCGTTCAAACGAGCCATCTAAACGATATTATAGCGGATGCCACTGCTATGACGCCGCCTCCATCTGACAAAGGAAATCGTCTCAAAATTTTCTATGCCACACAGGTGAGTGTCAAGCCGCCAGCGTTTGTTTTCTTTGTGAACGACCCAGACTTAATGCATTTTTCGTATGAACGCTTTCTTGAAAATCGAATTCGGGAAACCTTTGGCTTTATTGGCACACCGATTCGGATCTATACGAGAAGAAGACAAGAAAATTAAGGGGAGGGGAGAGCATGACGACCGTCATTTCCTTTTTGGTCGCCTATCTCATTGGAGCGATTAGCTTCAGCATTATCTTTACAAAAATGATTAAGAAAGTGGATGTTCGCGATTACGGTAGCGGTAATGCTGGTGCGACGAACACCATGCGGGTTTTGGGGAAAGGCCCGGCCATTTTGGTGTTGTTGCTAGATGTACTAAAAGGCATTGTCGCTATTTTGGTTGCGAAATTTTTTCACTTATCGGATTGGCAAGTCGCCCTTACTGGCTTATTTGCGATTGTTGGTCATGTTTGGCCCATCTATTATGGCTTTAAAGGGGGAAAAGGCGTGGCCACCACAATTGGTGTCTTTGCGATGTTGAGCTTTGTCCCTACTTTAATCGCGGGTATTTTGACAATCCTTATCATTGCGGTCACGCGTTACGTTTCATTAGGCTCTTTAATCCTTATCTTATTGACACCCATTCTTTCTTATTTTTTCAATAGTTCTAGTGCATTTATGGTCATTGGACTTATTATTTTTGCTATTTCAGCCTATAAACATCGTGCCAACATCGGTCGTTTGTTAAAAGGTAATGAGAATAAATTAGGCGCAAAGAAAGAGGTCTAACACGGTTCTTTCTGTAGTTTGGAGGTCCATTATGCATGAAGTGGCGGTAATTGGTGCAGGAAGTTGGGGAACTGCTCTGTCGATTGTCTTGACTGATAACGGGCACCTTGTTCGGCTTTGGGGTCGGAGGCAAGACCAAATAGATGAAATTAATCACTCTCATACAAATTCCAAATACCTCCCAGACATTTTACTTCCTGACTCAATTAAAGGGTATACAAACATAGAAGAGACGGTCTTGGATACTGAGGTTGTTGTATTGGTTGTGCCAACGAAAAGTATGCGGGACGTTTTAAGAGAACTTAAGGTTTTATTAAAGAAACCCGTCTTATTAATCCATGCCAGTAAAGGGATTGAACCGCAAACGGCTAAAAGGATTTCTGAGATCATTGAGGAAGAAATCCCGGAAACCCTTCGAAAAGGAGTCGTTGTCCTCTCAGGACCGAGCCATGCAGAAGAGGTTTGCAGACGTCTTCCGACAACGGTAGCAGTAGCTTCGAATCAATCTGAGGCCTCGCACATGGCCCAGGATTTATTCATCAATCAGAATTTTAGAGTGTATACGAATGAAGATATTATTGGAGTGGAGTTAGGCGGCGCTCTAAAAAACATCATTGCGTTAGGTGCCGGATTGTCGGACGGTTTAAATTATGGGGACAATGCAAAAGCGGCTTTGATTACAAGAGGATTAGCTGAGATCACACGGCTTGGGGTTAAAATGGGTGCCCTCCCGTTAACGTTTACTGGATTAACCGGAATGGGAGATTTGATTGTCACCTGTACAAGCGTTCACAGTCGGAACTGGAAAGCCGGTTATTTGATTGGTCAAGGCGAAACCTTGGAATCGACGTTAGAGAAAATGGGTATGGTGGTTGAAGGGATTCGCACGACTCAAGCGACTTATCTGCTCGCCAAAGAACAGCAAGTGGACATGCCGATCACCGAAGCGATCTATTCAATCATTTTTGAGGGCCATTCCCCTAAGGCCGCGGTCGACTTACTGATGGGTCGAGATAAAAAGAACGAACACACACAACTAACGGATTTAATGGATTAAAGAAACAGCGCTTTTGCTGTTTCTTTTTTGTTTAATTTCTTACGTGTGCGCTTAATGTGCTATTTTGGGCTTTTCGATTCACGTTTCCTTAACACCTCCCATATACTATCTTGAAAGCTAGTAACAGAGGAGGGCCTTTATGGATCCAAATAATCCTTTTTTTGACCACATTGAAAAGAAAACCAATGTGAAAAAAGAAGATATTTTTTCTTTGGCAAATTCGATTGCCAATGCAAACTTTCAGGATGAAGAAACCGTACGTGGTATTGTAAGTCAAGTTTCTCAAATGGCTAATGTTGAGGTTTCTAAAGAGAAAGAGGAAAAAATTGTGAAAGCCATTGTCAATAACAATATCCCTCTTAACTTTTCATCCCTTTCAAAAATGTTCAACCAAAAGTAACAAAATTGGGCGAACGTCATCTACAAAAAAGGGACGACATGCATACGCTATATTGAATACACAAGTTTTTAAAATCAAGAAGAGCTGGTTAGTTTGGAAGGTTTAGTCGCCGCCGAAAGAGGAGCAGATTTGTTCTTTCTTTCGGCTTTTTTTAGTGTATACTTAAAATTAGCAAATAAGCGGACAAGTTTGATAATTGCATCATCTAAGGTTTTGACGTTAAGGAGGGCTTCTGCCAATGTCAGTAGGGCTAATTAAGATGTGGCTGTCATTTGTTGCAATGGGGTTTATGATTGTGGCCTCTTTGATGGTTCTTGTATCGCGTACTTGGCTAAAAGGGGTGGTTCATTGGATCGTCTCAGGACTTGCCATGTTTCTTTTTATACTAGGAGGCCTCTTAATGGTCCTTGTGATCTCTTCAGGACCTGGCACTTAAACTAAAGCGCTTTAATTCTAAACAACTAAGATCTGGCTACGAAGGTCTAATGGGTTAGCATGATCTTCTGCTTAAAAGGGTGAGGTTTGAAAAATGAAATGGGTTTTATACATAATTTCGTGTGTCGCAATGCTGTCTCTGCAGGCGTGTTTGTACCCAAGTGATTCAAAAGCAACCAATCACATGGCTTATCAAGCTCAGGTTACCGAAGTTCAACAGGCTGTAGAGGCTTATAAAAAGGATACAGGTGTACTTCCGATCAAAAACAGTACCCCACAAACCCCAATATTTGAACAAAACAGAATTGATTTCAATCGTCTCGTACCCCAATATCTACCGAAAGCCCCGATGAATGCTTATGAAGAAGGCGGTTATTTTCAGTATTTAATTGTGAATGCGGAAACGAACCCAACCGTCAAAGTGTATGATTTGACGTTTACCAGTATCATTCAAGATCTCCAAAATAAGATTGCTGTATTTCGATTGAACAAAGGGTTTTCACCGGTTGGTAAAATACTTGGGAACGATCAATATTCCATTGATTATAAAGCGATTGGCTATTCAAAACCACCCCAAGTGATCAGTCCATACTCCGGACAACCACTCGATTTCTACATGGATAAAGAATCAAATGTCTATATTAATTATTTGCCTGATCTCTTCAATCTCGTGAAAAAGACCAATGACTCAATTAAGCCAGGGATCGACTTAAGACCGCTTCTTTATAAAGAGGCCCCATATGTACCGATTGCGTCGCTGCCCTATGTGATTGACAGCAAAGGAGACATTAAGTTGGCCCCAAACCTGGCTAAATAATAGTTGGAAGTTGTGGGTTTAAAGTGCATCGTTTAAATTTTAGTATCTGCCTAATTGGCGTGGCGTGCACGGGTGCAAAAATAAAAAGTAACGATAACGGCGAGAAAAAAATTAAAATTTAAAGTCATGTTTTGACCTCTCCTCAAATACTATGATTGGGAGAGGTCTTCTTTATGAGGACGGAACCAATTGTTTGCCATTATTCTATCTCATATTTATAAAAAAAGTTAGTTTTAGGGGAAATGGCATATTTGTTGGACAAAGTCATAGATATATAGTATTCGAGTTTGTTCCACGATAACGTGATCGGGAGGGTTTACATTGGAAAGAGTCGATATTTTTAAAGATATCGCCGAACGCACAGGCGGTGATATTTACTTGGGCGTAGTAGGGGCGGTTCGAACGGGGAAATCGACCTTCATTAAGAAGTTTATGGAGCTTGTCGTTCTTCCCAATATTGAAAATGATGCCGAACGTGCTCGTGCTCAAGATGAACTACCTCAAAGCGGTGCAGGGCGTCAGATTATGACAACAGAGCCAAAGTTTGTACCAAACAACGCGGTATCTGTTAGTGTTGACGATGGGCTAGACGTCAATATTCGCGTCGTGGACTGCGTAGGCTATGCGGTCCAAGGTGCCAAAGGATTCGAAGATGAGAATGGACCTCGTATGGTACATACGCCATGGTATGACGAACCCATCCCATTCCAAGAAGCTGCTGAAATTGGCACCCGAAAAGTTATTCAAGAGCACTCAACATTAGGTATCGTCGTGACTACGGATGGTTCGATCGGAGATCTTACACGCTATGACTATTTGCAGGCAGAGGAACGCGTGGTTGAAGAGTTGAAAGAAGTGGGCAAACCATTTATTATGATCATCAACTCAAGCCATCCTCAGCATCCTGAAACTCAGGCGTTAAGAAATGAACTCTCTGAGAAATATGATATTCCAGTGCTTGCTCAAAGTGTTGAAAACATGACAGAACAAGATATTAACGTCGTGCTTCGTGAAGCATTGTATGAGTTCCCAGTTCTTGAAGTAAATGTCAATCTTCCAAGCTGGGTTATGGTCCTTCGTGAGGATCACTGGCTCCGTGAAAGCTATGAGGAAGCTGTTAAAACAACAGTAAAAGATATCCGTCGTCTTCGTGATGTGGACCGCGTGGTAGGTAATTTTGATGAATTTGATTTCATTGAGAATGCTCAACTTGCCGGCATTGAAATGGGACGCGGGATTGCTGAAATTGATCTCTATGCACCAGATGATTTATATGACCAAGTTTTAAAAGAAGTGGTCGGAGTTGAAATCCGTGGCAAGGATCATCTCTTGCAGCTCATGCAAGAATTTTCAGAAGCCAAGCGCGAATATGATCAAGTCGCCGAAGCGCTTAAAATGGTCAAACAAACGGGTTACGGCATTGCTGCACCAGCAATTACCGATATGAGCTTGGATGAACCAGAGATCATACGCCAAGGCTCTCGATTTGGTGTCAGGTTGAAAGCTGTTGCCCCTTCGATCCACATGATTAAAGTGGATGTAGAATCTGAGTTTGCGCCAATCATCGGAACAGAGAAGCAGAGTGAGGAGCTTGTGCGTTACCTCATGCAAGACTTTGAGGACGACCCGCTTTCCATCTGGAATTCTGATATCTTTGGTCGGTCACTCAATTCCATCGTAAGAGAAGGAATTTCGGCGAAGCTCTCGCTCATGCCTGAAAATGCCCGGTATAAACTCAAAGAAACACTTGAGCGCATTATAAATGAAGGATCGGGCGGCCTTATTGCCATCATCCTTTAAACCTAAGACTCCTATCAGGGAGTCTTTTTTTTATTTAAGAGAAATTGGTTTTAGGCTTGTGTCTAAACCTATCGGCAATAATCTGGGCGGGCGTGCAAAGGGAAAACTTAGCGCGTGTCAGTTCCCGAACGGTCCAATGCGCGGACACGAAAATGAGCAATAGCGTTTAAGATCGTCTTAGTTCAGAAATATATTTAAGGGGTTTAAAAGATGAATGAATAGGAAATGATGAGGCTAATGACGAATCTAAAAAAACTAGTTAACCCTAGAAAACCTACGAAATAATTATTTTCCGATACTATAAATGGAAATTTTACAAAAAACAGGGGATTTTGTAGGTTTTTGATAAAAAATGGTTGAATTATTTGAGAGGTTCATTTAATATAGCGTTGGAAACACCATTATTCATTGGATTACAACTGAATAAGGTTCCTCTTAACTTGAATAGTTAGGGAATTAAAAGTAAAGGCTCCCCGAGAGGAGGTGAAAGCGTTGAATAAGACAGAATTGGTAAATGCTGTTGCTGAATCAACTCAACTTTCTAAAAAAGATGCAACCAAAGCTGTTGACTCCGTATTCCAAGCGATCACCGACGCATTAAAAGAAGGCGGTAAGGTCCAGTTAGTTGGATTTGGTAATTTCGAAGTTCGTGAGCGTTCTGCACGTAAAGGGCGCAACCCACAAACAGGCGAAGAGATTAGCATTGCTGCTAGTAAAGTGCCTGCATTTAAACCAGGTAAAGCCCTTAAGGATGCAGTGAACTAAGTCAATACATAGCTTTTGGGCAGAAAGGGTCACATAACTGTGATCCTTTTTTTGTTCGACCCTAAATACAGATCGACTTAATGGAGCCTTATTCTACCTTCACCTTATTACTTGTTTTATTTTGCGCGGAATTAGTAGATATGCTAAAATTCATTAAAGTAAGCAAGAGTGAAAGATTGGAGCAATGACTATGAACATAGATCATGAAAAAATAGAATTAGCTGTCAAAATGATTCTTGAAGCGATTGGAGAAGACCCAGACCGGGAAGGGTTGCTCGATACTCCAAAGCGTGTGGCAAGAATGTATGAAGAGGTTTTTCAAGGGCTTGACCAAAATCCAGATGATTATTTTGCAACGGTTTTTGGAGAGGATCATGAAGAACTCGTACTTGTTAAAGATATCCCGTTTTATTCGATGTGCGAGCATCATCTCGTGCCATTTTTTGGTGTGGCGCATGTTGGTTACATCCCAAAAGACGGTAAAGTAACAGGACTCAGTAAGCTCGCCCGTGCAGTTGAAGCAGTCTCTAGACGTCCACAGCTTCAAGAACGGATAACGAGTACAATTGCCGATTCTATTATGAAGTCCCTTCATCCTTATGGAGTGATCGTGGTTGTGGAAGCCGAGCACATGTGCATGACCATGAGAGGAGTTAAGAAACCGGGCTCCAAAACGATTACCTCTGCAGTAAGAGGCATCTTTGAGACGGATGCAACGGTTCGTTCGGAAGCGCTACATTTGATACGAGGATAACTAGGAAAGTTGGTGGCATATGGGCAACGAGTCAAATGATTTTTTTGTGATTAAGGCGAAAGAAAACGGTGTGAACGTCATAGGATTGACGCGTGGTGCCGATACACGTTTTCATCATTCCGAGAAATTGGATAAAGGCGAAGTTATGATCGCACAGTTTACAGAGCACACATCGGCTGTCAAGGTGCGAGGGAAAGCAACGATTCAAACGAAACACGGCGAAATGGAATCTGGCGATTAAGACAAACATTTTATGGGGTCACTGCTCATTTTATGAGGGATGACCTCTTTGCATTTGTTTACGAACACTCCTGAGTTGGCAATACTAGAATGAGTGACGCTTTATCGTTTCTTAAATCAATGCTATAATTTAATAAAAGCGACGGTTCGTGTCAACGAATGAGTACGTCACGTTAAATTAACCCGAGTGCTGGGGGACCAATAATGACAATAATGAACAACATAGCCTATCTAACTAAACAAATTGAAGAAGCGGTTGACCATCCAACTTTATATCGTTTTATTAAAAAACCGAATGTCGATCGAGATCACCTTTTGGTCCTTTTAAATATCTTTGAAGAAGATGAATCCATTGATGAGCCAAACGATTACATACTTTCGATTTCTTTGGTCCACTTAGCTTTAAATACACATGATCAAATTCGGTTGGAACAAGCTGAAACTGATCAAGAAAAGAAGTTGCGGCAGTTGACTGTTCTAGCTGGGGATTATTACAGCTCTCAATATTATCAACTTTTGGCCAAGCAATCTGATTTTAAAATGATTAAACATGTGTCCGATGCGATTCAAAAGATTAATGAGTATAAGACCAGTTTTTTTCAACAAGAACTTGGAATTCAGAAATGGTTTGAATTGATCAAGAAAATCGAATCCACTTTATTAATCAGTGTTTCGGAATGTTTGGGCCTTTCCAAATGGAAAGACCTGATCTCTGACTATTTTTTTATCAAGCGTCTGCTCTCGGAGCGACAACGTGTGATGAACGGTCAAATGTCCAAATTCCTACATCACATAACTAAGGGAAATGCTGACCAAATGAACCATGTGATTCAATTGGTTGATCAAGCGATTTTAGAAGGCTGTGAACGGCTTGCTACGCTCCATCCAAACAGCTTTCCATTGATTGAAGACTTAACTCACGCAACCTTGTTTCAATCAAGGACAAAAGGTGTGGGTATGCTAGTGGAAGAAGGTTAACTATGACTCAAAGCAAGCATGAAAAAGTTCACTCGGTTTTTGAAACCATTTATGATAAATATGACTTTATGAATTCTTTAATCAGCTTTAATCAACATAAAGTCTGGCGAAAAAAGGCGATGCGTGTCATGCGGACCGGCTCGAATATGAAAGTTTTAGACGTCTGTACCGGAACTGGTGATTGGGCTTTAGCCTTGTCTCCAGTGGTCAAACCAGATGGGCGTGTAAAAGGGCTTGATTTCAGCAAAAACATGCTAAGTGTGGCGGAGCATAAAAAAGTAGAAAAAGTGGCTCGAAATGTCGAATTTATTCATGGGGATGCAATGGCTCTCCCATTCGAAGACAACACTTTTGATCGGGTTTCTATAGGATTCGGTCTCCGTAATGTTCCAGATTACCTAACCGTATTGAAAGAAATTTTTCGAGTCTTGAAACCAGGTGGGACGATAACATGTCTTGAGACCTCTCAACCCACTCTCCAAGGATACAAACAATTATACTTCTTTTATTTCAGAAAAATTATGCCGCTACTCGGCAAATGGTTTGCAAATAAATATGATGAATATGCATGGTTAAATGAGTCGACACAGAATTTCCCATCAAAAGAAGCATTGGCTGCTTTATTTAAGGATGCGGGTTTTGAACCTGTCCGGTTTGTTTCTTTAACAGGTGGGATCGCGGCCATTCATCATGGAATCAAACCAACCCCTTGATGTCCGTTTAATAGAAAACCCTCAGTCCTCTGGTTTTAAGAGGACTTAACTTTGGGATTAGAAAAAGGTGAGTGCATGAGTCTAGCTGGCATTTATAGACAGCTTAAACCCGATTTGAATAAAATAGAAAAGCGATTAGAGAAGATTGTCGCTTCGGACCAAGCGACGTTGAAAAAAGCCGGTAACCAGCTCTTAAAAGCAGGAGGCAAGCGAATTCGACCTGTCTTCGTGTTACTGTCCTCTCAATTTGGCGATGGAGATCCTAAAATGATCACAAAGGTTGCCGTTACATTGGAGCTTATACATATGGCATCCCTCGTCCATGATGATGTCATTGATGATGCGGATTTGCGACGTGGGCGAAAAACGGTAAAAGCCGAATGGGATAACCGAATTGCCATGTATACGGGAGACTTTATGTTTGCTCGCGCTCAAGAAGAAATGGCAGATTTGATGCTTCCTGAGGCCCATCAAGTGCTATCAAATGCGATTTACGATATGACGTTAGGTGAAATCATTCAAATTAAAGATCAATATAATTGGCATCAAAATCTGCGAAGCTACTTGCTTCGAATCAAACGGAAGACAGCGCTTCTAATGGCAGTCAGCTGCTACCTTGGGGCAAAGGCATCCGGAGCGAGTGAGCTGCTTTGTCGACACCTTTATTATTTTGGCTATTTTACTGGAATGTCTTTTCAAATCACCGATGATATTTTAGATTTTGTTGGAACGGAAAAACAGCTCGGGAAACCTGCTGCCAGTGATATTCGTCAAGGTAATCTAACGCTCCCAACCCTTATGGCATTTGAAATCCCTGAATTAAAAAATGACCTATTAAGGCAACTTAATAGAAGTGAGTCATTGAGCGATCCCGAATGGGGTGAAGTGGTCAATCGGATCCGATCTTCTGGAGGAATTGAACGCGCTCAGGAATTAAGCGATCTCTATCTATCAAAAGCGTATCGCGTGATCGAAAAGTTGCCAACATCCAATCGAGCAACGGATTATTTACGTGAAATTGCCGATTATATTGGAACGCGTAAATATTAAATTTGTGAGCACGCTTTCTTTTTGGTAGACTAAACATACTTGGTAAAATGACTAAACTACATAAAAGTGAGGGACAAGCTATGGAGAGAACATTTCTAATGGTCAAGCCTGACGGCGTACAACGTAATTTAATCGGAGAAATTGTGAACCGGTTCGAGTCGAAAGGGTATAAATTGGTAGGCGCGAAACTTATGAAAATAACAACAGATCTTGCCGAGACTCACTACGCTGAACATAAAGAACGTCCATTTTTTAAAGATTTAGTCGGATTCATTACTTCAGGTCCAGTGTTTGCTATGGTATGGGAAGGCGAACAAGTGATTGCGACAGCTCGTAAAATGATGGGATCCACGAATCCTCAAGATGCTGCACCTGGAACGATCCGAGGTGATCTAGGTGTTCAAGTTAGACAGAATGTGATCCATGGATCAGATTCTCCTGAAAGCGCGCAACGTGAAATTGGATTGTTTTTTAAAGAATCGGAACTCGTCACTTATTCAAAAGAAATCGACGCTTGGGTTTCCGCAAACTAATTCGATACATAATCAAACCGGTCGTATTGACGACTGGTTTTTTATTACGCTTTTCTCAGAGGATTGAATCCTCTCTTTTCTGTAAGGTAATTATTAATTATAATGAGAAAAGTAAATCTAGTTTTGCCTGGAATAACCATTTTATGGAATAGACATAGTTAGAGGAGTGCGGGTGTTGGAGGATTATGGGTGGTTTCAGGGAAAGATCTTAGACGATACAGGGATTGATCTAACCCTCTATAAAGAAGAGCAGATGAAGCGACGTTTATTCAGCTTATGTACTAAATATGGTGCTCACTCGTTTCGAGAATTTTACACTAAAATGAACGAATCTAGTGACTGTTATCAAGAGTTTCTTGATAAAATGACCATTAACGTTACTGAATTTTTCAGAAATCGACCGAGATGGGAAGTCTTAGAAGAATTGATTCAAACGGATCTTAGTAAAAAGAATAAGCCGCTCAAGATCTGGAGCGCAGCGTGTTCAACGGGTGAGGAGCCTTATTCCTTATCAATGGTTTTTTCTAAGTTTTTTTCTTCGACAGACTATGAGATTTTGGCGACAGATCTTGATGAAAAAGTGCTGAATCAGGCAAAAAGTGCGATTTTTTCAGAAAAAATGCTAAAAGGGCTTGAACAAAATGAAATACTTCGATACTTTAAAAGGGAAAAGAATTTTTATACAGTTAAACCTGAAATCAAACAACCGATTACCTTTCAGAAGCAAAATTTGCTTTCCGCGACTTATCCCAAGGAGTTTGATTTAATTGTGTGTCGGAATGTTATGATTTATTTTACGGAGGAAGCGAAGCACTCCATTTACACCAAATTTGCAGAATCCTTAAATCAACAAGGGATACTGTTCGTTGGTAGTACGGAACAAATCTTTAACCCGGAGCGTTATCAACTTCGATCAATTGAAACCTTTTTTTATGAAAAAGTAAGTAAGGAATGAGGAGGCAACAGGATGAGATTTCTAACAGCAAGCGAATCGCATGGCCCACAAGTCACCGCGATAATCGAAGGATTACCAGCTGGATTAACAATAAGCGCTGAATCGATAAATGAAGAGTTGAAAAGACGCCAAGGTGGGTATGGCCGTGGCCGTCGTATGAAAATTGAAACCGACCAAGTTCAATTTATGAATGGGGTCCGTCATGGCAAAACGACGGGAGCTCCAGTGACGCTTGTTATAGAAAATAAAGACTGGAAGAACTGGACAGAAATTATGGGCGCGGAGCCTGTTAGCGATCCAACTGCCGTCAAGAAACAAGTCACACGTCCGCGTCCTGGACATGCTGATTTAAACGGTGCCATTAAATATGGTCACCGCGACATGCGGAATGTTTTGGAGCGTTCTTCAGCTCGTGAAACAGCTGTGCGTGTAGCAATTGGCGCCATTGCCAAACAAATATTAAGCGAAGTCGGCATGGAAGTCGCTGGCCGTGTTGTGAACATCGGTGGCGTTTGGGACCGTTCGGAACGTCCTGAGCGTCTTGCCAAAATCCGTGAGATCACCGAAGCATCGGAAGTACGCTGCTTAGATCAAGACGTTGAAGAAAAGATGAAACAAGCTATTGATGACGCTAAAGAAAACGGCGATTCAGTCGGCGGGATTGTTGAAGTCATCCTTGAAGGAGCACCGATCGGACTAGGTAGTCACGTCCACTATGACCGAAAATTGGATGCGAAGATTGCTTTAGCTGTGATGAGCATTAATGCCTTTAAAGGTGTTGAATTTGGTGAAGGCTTTGAAATGGCGAATACACCGGGCAGCAAAGTTCATGATGAAATCATCTGGTCCAAAGAGGAAGGCTTTTCACGCCGAACCAACCGTTTGGGCGGCTTTGAAGGGGGAATGACCAATGGCATGCCCATCATTGTTCGTGGCGTTATGAAGCCGATCCCAACCCTATATAAGCCACTCCAAAGTGTGGATATTGATACAAAAGAAACATTTGCTGCAAGTATCGAGCGGACGGATAATTGTGCAGTGCCTGCTGCAAGCGTGGTTTGTGAAGCGGTTGTGGCTTGGGAAGTGGCACGTGAATTAATGGATACTTTTGGCGGCGACCGAATGGATGAGTTGGTTCAACGCGTCAACGCGCGACGGGAATGGGCGCGTGAGTTTTAATGGAGTCCTTATGGATTCAAGCAAAAAGTAAAACCTACTCAATTTATTTGGGTAAAGGGTTGAGTGAGCGAATTGTGTCCCTGCTTCCTAAAAGCTATTCTGCTTATTTGATTATTACGGATGATACGGTTGGGCCTCTACACTTGGATTTTGTTCAAACCACCCTCGCCAAAGCAGCTCCTGTTTATAGCGTAACGGTGCCAGCAGGTGAAGCCTCTAAGTCATTCGATCAGTATCGAGCCCTTTTGGATCATCTGCTTGAGTTGAATATAGACCGGAAATCTTGTGTGGTGGCACTTGGCGGTGGTGTTGTCGGGGATTTAGCAGGGTTTGTCGCCGCCACTTATTTAAGAGGTGTCGGGTTTATCCAAATGCCGACCACGTTACTTGCACACGATAGTAGTGTAGGAGGCAAAACGGGCATTAACCATGAAAAAGGCAAAAATTTGATCGGCTCGTTTTATCATCCAGATGCTGTGTTTTACGACACGTCTTTTCTTTCGAGCCTGCCGGACCGAGAATGGCGTTCGGGATTTAGTGAGTTAATAAAGCACAGTTTATTGGATTCCGATGCCTTTTTTAAGGATCTCAAATCTTCTATTCCGGATTTTTCCTCACTTACACCTGAGGCAGTCACGCCGTTTTTAAAGCGAGGGATTGAGGTCAAAGCCAAAATTGTTGAGACCGATGAGCAGGAAAATGGTGTTCGGGCGTTCTTAAACTTAGGCCATACGCTTGGCCATGCCCTTGAGAAACAATCGGGTTATGGCGTTTTAACTCATGGTGAAGCGGTCGCGATTGGCATGGTATTTGCCCTCGAACTAAGTGAAAAATGGTTAAACGTCGCGCTTCCTGTTCAAGAACTAATCGATTGGTTGAAAGCGTTGGGACTCAACACGACCGTTCCAACCGGTCTTTCAATTGAGTCCATCATGGACAGCATGAAACGAGATAAAAAAAGAAAAGGTGAGACCATTCGGTTTGTTCTTCTAAAATCGATTGGTGCCATGACGCTTGAAGAACTGCCAGAAGCCTTTATAAAAGACCACTTGGCACAGTTTATGGCAGAATAATAAGCAAGATTGGGAAAAAATTCTCGAATTATCGAAACTTACCTTTGACACACATACAATCTTTAAGTAACATAATAGTAAGAGTGACGTGAGGGCAAGAAATGAACGGGAGCGTTCATATGCCATCGTTAAGAGATTAGTTGAGAATAGTATAGTTGAGGCGAGCTATAGGGGATTGTGTGATACGAATTAACCCATAGGCTGGTTTGCCTATGGGTTTTTTGTTTTTAAATCCATCAAACAATGACCGGCTTGTCCCCAGATCATTAAGGAGTGAAACCATGACTCAAAGAAATTTAAAAGAGTGGGTCGAAAAAGGCTATCAAACCCTACCCATTACCCAAACCTTCTTTTCCGATCGTTTAACACCTATTGACATTGCGGATAAGCTCGGAGAAGAACTTGTCTATCTGCTTGAAAGTCGAGAGACGAGTCATTCTTGGTCACGGCATTCATTTATAGGCATTCACCCCTTCGCGCGAATTTCTAAAGACCACAATCGTTTTATATATAAAGAGCCGAGTTTAGAAAAAACCATCGAAGCCTCCAATTTAAAAGAAATGCTGGCTTCCGTTACCGAATATCTTAAACCTGCCCCAGCCCCGTCCAAACTCGCATTTTCAGGCGGAGCGGTCGGAGCGGTTGCCTATGATGCTGTGGCTGATTTTGATCAAGTCCCCACACATCAAATAAACGATTTAAACACACCGCCTTATGCCTTTGTATTTTGTGAGACAATTATTGCCTTTGATCATTACGAGCAGACCATGACGTTTGTCACCCATGTTCGCCATAACGATGGTCAGACATTTGAGGCCATCGAAAAACAGGTCAAAAAAGTCCAAGACGAACAAGCTGAACTTGCCAATCGATTATTCAACACATCCGGTACGGTTGAAACCGCTCGTCCAACCACTCTTGAAAAAGTAGCGGCTTTTGATCAAGCGCACTCTGGAATGACAAAGGAACAGTATGTTGAGGCTGTTGAGAAAATTAAGTCATATATCAAAGCGGGGGATATTTTTCAAGCCGTGCTATCCAATCGCTATGAAGTCCCCTTAAAAGTTACACCATGGCAATTGTATCGTGCCTTGAGGATTATGAATCCCTCACCATATCTTTTCTATATCAAAATGGATGGCTTTGAGTTAGTCGGTAGTTCACCCGAACGCTTGGTGAACATTGAAGATGGAGAAGTTGAGATCCACCCGATTGCTGGAACGCGAAAACGTGGGCAAAACGAATCGGAAGATCAGGAATTAATGGAAGACCTTCTGGCTGACGAAAAAGAGCGTGCTGAGCACATGATGTTAGTGGACTTGGCTCGTAACGACGTTGGACGCGTTTCAAAATATGGTTCTGTACGTGTTCCAGTTCTAATGAAGGCGGTCCCGTTTGCTCAGGTGATCCATCTCGTCTCTAAAGTGAAAGGTCAGTTAAACCAAGAGGCGACACCTATTGATGTGCTTGTTTCTGCTTTCCCAGCCGGGACGTTATCGGGAGCCCCAAAGATCCGAGCGATGGAGATTCTTTCCGAATTAGAACCGCTTGCAAGAGGATATTATGGTGGTGCAGTAGGATATATTGGGTTTGATGGGACGATGGATACGTGCATTACAATTCGAACCTTCGTCTGCCATAATGGCAAGGCCTACGTACAGGCAGGAGCGGGAATTGTAGCAGATTCGGTTCCAGAAAATGAATGGGAAGAAACTCGAAATAAAGCCCGCGCGTTGTTCCAGGCGCTGAACTTAGCAGAGACATTATTCCAGGATAAGGGAGAGGGGAACTATGTTTAAAGACTATTTAGCTCAATTAGTTGAAGGAAACACATTAAATCAAGACGAGGCAGAACGTATGATGGATGCTATAATGAATGGGGACGCAACGCCGAGTCAGATTTCAAGTTTCCTCTCCATTTTACGTTTTCGTGGGGAAACGGTTGAAGAACTCACTGGATTTGTCAAATCAATGCGTGGTCATGCGACAACCCTTAACCATTCTGAAGATGTTTTAGATACGTGCGGAACAGGTGGAGATGGTGCCAAGACATTTAATATCTCTACAACGGTTGCCATTATTTTGGCCTCCATGGGCGTTAAGGTCGCAAAGCATGGGAATCGCGCCATGTCTTCAAAAAGCGGGAGTGCTGACGTATTGGAAGTGCTTGGGATTCCTGTTCATGGGTCACCTGAAGGCGCGCTTCACTCTCTACAAACAACGAATCTTTGTTTTTTGTATGCACCACTTTATCATTCCTCAATGAAACATGCTTCTGGTCCAAGGAAGGAACTTGGATTTCGAACCGTATTTAATATTCTAGGACCACTCGCGAATCCAGCTAATGCCAAAAGACAGTTAATCGGGGTCTATGACTTTGGTCATGCTAAGAAGATGGCGGCAGCCCTTAGCGAACTGGGTGTCGATCGAACGGTTCTTGTCACCGGTGAAGGTGGTTTAGATGAGTTTTCAATTACAGGAGAGTCCAACTATTTAAAAGTTGAGAACGGCTCAATTGAAACGTACACGCTTTCGCCAGAGGATGTTGGGCTTGAACGAGGAAAATTAGAGGACATACAAGTAGGGAGTGCTGAAGAAAGTGCAGAAGTGATTAAGGCCATTCTAAAAGGAGGGTCCAACCTCTCGCAAAGAGGCATTGTGTTACTTAACGCAGGCGCCGCACTCTTCGTAGCAAACCAGGCCGATTCGATAGAAGATGGCGTTGAACGTGTGAGAGAGGCGATTGATTCCCGCCAAGTTTTAAACTATTACCACACACTCATGGAAAAAAGTAAGGCGTATTAAATTAAAGAGTGTAGGATGAGAGCTAAGGAGAGGTCCAACTATGCTAGATCAAATACTAGAAACCAAAAAAGAAGAACTGAGTCAATTTGAACTCCCAGAATCCAACGCGTCGGCAAAGCCAGCTTCGTTTTATGAAGCTTTAGCAACCCCTCATCGAGCGCTTGGGTTGATCTCAGAGGTCAAGAAAGCCTCACCTTCAAAAGGTGTCTTCAAAGAAGCACTGGACCCTGCTGAAGTAGGAATGCATTATGAAAAAGGTGGTGCAGATGCCATTTCGGTTCTGACCGACCGTTCGTATTTTCAAGGGTCCAACGAGAATTTGATTCGCGTTAAGCAAACTGTGAGTCTTCCTGTCTTACGAAAAGACTTTATTATAGATGCCCGTCAAATCGAAGAAAGCAAACGGATTGGGGCCGATGCCATTCTTCTAATTGCAGCGGCACTCTCGCCCAATCAATTACATGAGTTTTATTTGGAAGCACAAGAAAAAGGACTCGATTCATTAGTTGAAATTCATAATGAAGAAGAACTCGACAGTGTATTGAACGTATTTACTCCTAAAATTATTGGGATTAACAACCGGAATCTCAAAACGTTTGAAACCACGTTAAACGTCACCAAACGGATTTTACCAAATGTACCTAACGAGGCCATAGTTATAAGTGAGTCCGGTGTTCTTACTCCTGAAGACGTTCAATTTTTGGTTGAGTTAAACGTAAATGGAGCACTTGTTGGGGAAGCTTTAATGCGTGCGGAAACTCCAGAGCTTGGTATTCAACAATTATTTGGAGAACGAACGAGATCATGACGATCGCTATAAAATATTGCGGTAATCAGTCTTACTCGGATTATCTACTTGTAAGAGAAAGTCAGGCCACGTATATTGGTCTGATTTTTGTAAAGGGAAGCAAGCGATATGTAACTCCGACCGATGCGGCAAGCTGGATTAAAGAAACCCCTTTAAAACCCCATCAGAGAATAGTTGGTGTGTTTGTGAATCCTGATCGTGACTCGTTAAAACAAGTTCTCGAGGCGATTCCTCTCGATGTGATCCAACTGCACGGAACAGAATCTCCAGAATTTCTTAAAACCGTTCGTACGTTTTTTTCTGGGGAGATCTGGAAAGCGATTCATCATAAAGAAAACGCCCTAGAGACCATGAAGAGGTACAGGGGCTCGGTCGATGGTTATTTAGTAGATTCAAAAGTAACAGGCGCTTGGGGAGGAACCGGTCAATCGTTTGATTGGGCCTATGTTCCAAGATATTTAGAAGAAGCACGCAAAGAAGGCGTGCCCTGCTTTATTGCGGGAGGCGTGAATGCCGATAATGTCGAGGCGCTCCTTAAGTTAAACCCAGATGGTATTGATCTCGCTTCCGGAATTGAAGAGGGTAATGAAAAATCACACACACGAATCCAAGCACTAGAACGAAAGGTTGTGCCGAAATGAAGAAGTATCCAGATGAGCGAGGGCGCTTTGGCGAATTTGGGGGCCAATTTG
The DNA here is from genome assembly GCA_963829575.1 of uncultured Sporolactobacillaceae bacterium. Lineage (GTDB taxonomy): Bacteria > Bacillota > Bacilli > Bacillales > Sporolactobacillaceae > KACC-23026. Next base: position 152,422 of record CAWHJF010000002.1, read on the forward strand.
TACCTGAGACGCTTATGTTAGCTGTTCAAGAACTAGAGGTAGCCTTAAAAGACGCGGTGCAGGATGAGACCTTTTTAAATGAGTACCATCAAACGTTGAAAGAGTATTCAGGCCGTCCGACCCCGCTTACCTATGCCCCAAGGCTGACGGAGCATCTCGGTGGTGCCGAGATCTATTTGAAAAGAGAAGATCTAAATCATACAGGCGCTCATAAAATCAACAATGCGATTGGACAAGGGTTGCTCGCCAAACGAATGGGTAAAGAAAAGATCGTTGCTGAAACCGGTGCCGGACAACATGGTGTGGCCTCTGCAACGATTGCCGCTTACCTTGGTCTCGAATGTAAAGTATTTATGGGTGCCAAAGATATTGAACGTCAGAAGCTTAATGTATTTCGTATGGAATTACTTGGCGCAGAAGTGGTGCCGGTCACAAGTGGCAGTCATACTTTAAAGGATGCGACCAATGAAGCGCTTCGATATTGGGTTGAACACGTGGAAGATACATTTTATTTAATCGGTTCGGTGGTTGGACCCCATCCGTATCCAATGATGGTCCGCGATTTCCAACGCGTGATTGGTGATGAGACACGCGCTCAATTTTTAGAAATAAAAGGGAAGCTCCCAGATGCTGTATTTGCTTGCGTGGGTGGAGGAAGCAATGCCATCGGCATGTTTTATCCGTTTTTGGAAGATGAAACCGTTAAGTTGTTTGGCGCAGAAGCTGCTGGCCTCGGTGTAGAATCTTCTGAGCATGCCGCAACGCTCGCCAAAGGCCGTAAAGGAGTCATTCATGGTTCTTTAACGTATTTAATTCAAGATGAGAGCGGACAAATCATCGAGCCTTATTCGATCTCAGCGGGGCTTGATTACCCAGGAATTGGTCCTGAGCACGCGTATCTTTCAGACAGTGGTCGTGCGGTTTATGAACCCATCACAGATGAAGAAACGATGGATGCGCTGAAACTCTTATCCCGTTTAGAAGGTATTATTCCAGCTCTTGAGAGTGCGCATGCTTTAGCACTTGCCTTCAAAAAAGCTAAATCGATGTCAAAAAACCAAACGATTGTGGTGAATTTGTCAGGTCGTGGGGACAAAGACGTGGCCCAGATTAAACAACGTATGGAAGCGGAGGGTGAGGCATGAATCGGTTAAGTCAGGTTTTTTCCAAAAATGGGCAACCCGATTTTATTCCCTTTATTACAGCAGGGGACCCAAACGAAGCGACGACGATTGAATTAGCACTTGCCCTTCAGGAGATTGGCGCCAGTGTGTTAGAACTCGGGATTCCGTATTCAGACCCGCTTGCGGATGGACCGGTGATTCAAAGAGCATCGCTACGATCTCTAAAAGGTGGCATGACTTTAGAGAAGTCCCTAAAGCTTGTACCCGAAATGCGAAAAAAAGGTTTGAAAATTCCGGTGATTTGCTTCACTTATTACAATCTTTTGCTACAATTGGGAGAAGATCGTTTTATTCAAGAAGCCGTTCAAAATGAGTTAGACGGTGTGTTGGTACCGGATCTCCCGTTTGAAGAAAGTGAAACGCTTCGTGAAAAGTGTCGCGAAGCCGGACTTGCGTTAATTTCTTTAGTGGCTCCAACGACATCAGACGCGCGACTCGCCAAAATTGGCGCAGAAGCAGATGGTTTTCTTTATTGTGTCAGTTCTTTAGGGGTAACCGGTGTGCGTCAAACGTTTAGAAGTGATGTCTTTGATTTTCTAGAACGGGTGCGAAAGGCGTCAAGAGCCCCGATTGCGGTTGGCTTTGGAATCTCCTCAAAAGAACAAGTGGACACCTTTAAAGACTACTCGGATGGGTTTATCGTTGGAAGTGCGATTGTCAGAGAAGTCGAGGCTCGCGTTGACCAGTTAACTAAGGATGAATCAAGCCGACAGGCCGCGATCGCTCAAATTAAACAGGTTTTGACTTCCAAATTTTTTTAATGTGAAACACTTGTTTGGCTTTTTGGATTGGAGTGGAAGTCAAGACTTGAATTTATTGACGGATTTTTAAATACCTTAGAGGTGAACAGGATGAAAAAACAATTACATGGGCTTCCGGCTTATAAGCCAGGTAAGCAGATTGAAGATGTCAAACGCGAACTTGGTTTGTCATCCGTCACTAAACTTGCATCCAACGAAAATCCATTTGGATGCTCACCGCTTGCGATTGAAGGCATTCAAAGTGTGTTGGGCGAGCTGCAATTGTATCCCGACGGTTATGCAACCAATCTCCGAGCTGCCGTTAGTCAGCACCACGGCGTTCCCGAGAATCAACTCATTTTCGGTAATGGAACGGATGAACTCGTCCATTTACTAAGCCGTGCGCTTTTGGAAGACGGGACGAATACCGTCATGCCAACACCAACCTTCCCGCAATATCGTCATAATGCAATTGTCGACGGTGGAGAGGTTCGAGAAGTTCCTATGATTGACGGTGAGCATGATTTGGAAGGGATGCTTGCACAAATCGATGAAAAGACGCAATTGGTTTGGTTGTGTAACCCGAATAATCCGACGGGAACCTATATTCGAGAAAAAGACATGATGGCTTTTCTTGAAAAAGTCCCAAAACATGTCACCGTTGTGAGTGACGAAGCTTATTATGAGTACGCAACAGCGGCGGATTATCCACAAACTATTCCCTTAATCGAGCAATTCCCGAATCTGGTCGTCACGCGCACGTTCTCAAAAGCGTATGGCCTAGCGAGCTTACGGGTTGGGTATGCGATCGCTAGTCCTGGCTTCATCGCACAGGTTGAACCTGCACGTGAACCATTTAACGTGTCAAGGATTGCCCAGGCAGCAACCGCTGCAGCGATTAAAGATCAGGCCTTTATAAAAGAATCCGTGGAAAAAAACCGTCTCGGCCTAAAACAATATTACGAGTTCTGCCAGCGTGAAGGATTAACCTTTTACCCTTCTCAAGCCAACTTCATCCTCGTTCATTTCGATGTGACTGGAGATGAGATATTTAATTATCTGCTGAAAAACGGATTCATTGTCCGTTCTGGCGAAGCTCTGGGTTGTCCGAACACAGTCCGCATTACGGTTGGTACAGAAGAGGAGAACGCCCAACTGATTCAGCTCCTAGAGGCATTTCTCCATGACCGTTAATGTTTTTATCTGTGGGTTGGGTTTAATTGGGGGCTCACTTCTTAAAGCGATGCACACAACAGAAGACGCGCTTCATGTCACGGCTTATGATCAAAACCCGAATGCTCTAGAATTCGCCTTGAATATCGGTTTGATCCAAGCGGTCGCAGAGTCAGTGGAAGAGGGGGCCCGAGAAGCGGATTTAATTATTCTCGCGGCACCCGTCAGTGTCATTATGGACATCATTGAACGTCTCAAGGATGTGCCATTGAAACCAGACGTTATTATTACTGATGTCGGAAGCACCAAAACACAGATTGCCCAGAAGGCAGCAGAATGTTTAAGCCATGTGACTTTTATTGGTGGCCATCCCATGGCGGGCTCCCATAAAAATGGGGTTATGGCATCAAGTGAGGATCTGTTTGAAAATGCCTTTTATTTTCTTGCGCCGCTTGACCATGTCAAAGACGAATCTGTCGAGCAATTGAAAACATGGTTGAAAGGTACGCGAGCTAAGGTGTTTAAGGTCGATCCCCATAAACACGATGAAATGGTGGGGGTCATTAGCCATTTTCCTCATATTGTGGCAGCCGCACTTGTTCATCATCTTAAAGATCAGCCAGAAGATGGGTTTGACCTGTCTCGCTTTGCCGCTGGAGGGTTTCGTGACATTACGCGGATTGCGTCCTCGGATCCGATTTTGTGGCAAGATATCACGTTGAATAATCGTGAGGTACTCTTAGACCTTTTTCACACTTGGGAATCTGTAATGGCCCAGGTGAAAGCCGATTTAATGGAAAATGATGCCCAAGCGATTCATGACTTTTACAAAGAAGCAAAAGAGTTTCGGGATCAATTTCCGGTTAAAAAGAAAGGTGCGATTCCCTCTTCAAATGATTTATATATCGACATATCTGACCATCCAGGCGAATTGGGTAAAGTGGCCACATTGATTGGTCAAGAGGGACTCAATCTTACGAACTTGAACATTATTGAACTTAGAGAAACTATTAGTGGTGTCTTACATCTTTCTTTTCAAACGGAAGAGGAGCGTGATTTGGCAATTCCGCTTCTTGAAAAACACGGTTACCATACATATCTGAATGATTAGGTGATAAAAATGTCGGAAACTATTTTTTCAAACAGTCCTCACGCATTAACTGGTGAACTCACAGTTCCCGGGGATAAATCGATTTCTCATCGTGCGGTGATGTTCGGTGCAATCGCTGAAGGAACAACGCAAATCGAGGGCTTTCTTCCAGGGGAAGATTGTCTCTCTACGATTGGATGTATGACGGCACTTGGCGCAACCATCAAAAGGCAAGGCGATCATGTTGAAGTCATCGGTCATGGGATTCATGGATTAACCGAGCCGAACACTGTGCTTGATGTCGGAAACTCCGGTACGACTGCGCGTTTGATTATCGGATTACTTTCGGGTCAGCCTTTCTACAGTGTCATTTCGGGTGACGAGTCTTTGAATAAACGCCCAATGGATCGCGTTGTGCGACCATTACGAGACATGGGGGCTGTATTTCATGGTCGAGAAAATGGGCGTTATGCGCCTTTATCGATTCTAGGTGGTTCTCTAAAAGGTAATCGTTACGAATCCCCTGTCGCAAGCGCTCAAGTAAAGTCTTCTCTTATTCTTGCGGGCTTACAGGCAGAGGGTGAAACCATCGTTACGGAACCCCATCTTTCACGTGATCATACGGAACGCATGCTACGGGCATTCGGTGTGACCATTGAGTCAGAAGGGACCACGCATCGCGTACAAGGTGGGCAAAACTTAACCGCAACGACCATTCGAGTTCCGGGTGACTTTTCTTCTGCAGCCTTTTTTATTGCGGCCGCGCTTATCACCTCAGGAAGTGATTTGGTCATTAAAAATGTCGGGATTAACCCAACTCGGACTGGGCTTTTAACGGTTCTTGAAAATATGGGTGCAAGGATTACCTATGAAAACGAACGTGAAGAAAACTTTGAGCCCGTTGCTGACTTACATATTCAATCTCAAGACTTAAGAGGAACAGTTGTTGAAGGGGATGTCATTCCACGCTTAATTGATGAGGTTCCGATTCTTGCTTTAATTGCGAGTCGAGCGGAAGGCCAGACTGTGATCAAAGATGCGGAGGAGCTCCGGGTTAAGGAAACCGATCGAATTAGGACGGTTTGTGAGGAACTACAAAAACTTGGTGTTTCGATTGAACCGACTCCAGATGGGATGATTATCAATGGAAAGCCGAATGAACCTCTAAAGGGTGGCCAAGTTAAAAGCCATGGCGATCATCGAATTGGTATGATGCTTGCCATTGCGAGTCGAGTAGCGGATGCCCCGATTCATCTTGAAGGTGGAGAGTCGATTGCCGTATCATTCCCTGGATTTTATGATTTATTCGAAAAAGGCCAATAAATTAAAATTTTTTGAAAATATGTTGTATTCTTTTGGAAAAGCCCTTATAATGTAATCAAATGGTTTCTCTCCACTCCATCCATATCTTGAATCCACCCAAATTAATGAGTGGGTTCTTTTTTTTATATTAAATCTGCCTTATTTAAAAAGTCAGTTTGGATGGCTTGATTGGAGTTTTGCAGTCGGTTATCATAGAGTGTGTGTAGAATTATGTAGATTTTTGTAAATATGAAGTTTTAGATTTAGGAGTGCATATATGCAAAACTTAGAAGACCAATTGCAACTTGCAATTTCATATATTGAATCAGGTCAATACGAGGAAGGTCTGCAAAAAACGAAGGACGTCCTCAAAAACGCAGATGACGAGTTAAGCTATACCATTGCTCAGTTATATCTTGAATGGGGGATGTCAGAAGATGCCTATGATCTACTCAAAAAGATGTACAGGCAGCATCCTGGCAATTCAGAACTTATTTTGGCTTTGGCGGAGGCTGCGGTCGATTTAGATTTTGAAGATGAAGCCATTGACTATTTAACGCGAATTCATAAATTAGACGACAATTATTTAAGTGCACAAGTCCTGCTTGCCGATCTCTATCAATCACAAGGGTTGGAAGAAGCAGCGGAACATCGCCTACTTCAGGCACGAGCTCACGCGCCAAAAGAACCGATTTTAACGTTTGCTTTAGCCGAATTTTATGCGTCAACCGGAAAGGTTGTAGAAGCCATTGACTTGTACAAACACGTTTTGCATGCTGAGGTGTTGAGTCACGAAAACATTCCATTAAAATTAGCAGAAGTGCTAAGTTTAAGAGGTCAATTTGAAGAGGCGCTTATTTACTATGATAAGGGAGTTGAGAAAGGTTCGACTTTGGACGGGTTATTCGGCTATGCCGTTACAGCGATTCAGGCCGGAAAATTTCAAACCGCCATTACTCAGCTTGAGAAATTAAAAGAACTAGACCCACACTATTCCTCCCTTTATTCGCTTCTTGCGGACGCCTATGAAGAAGAAGGGGCAATGGAAGAAGCCATTCAGGTGCTTAATGAGGGACTAAATGTGGATCAGCACAATGAACGGCTTTATTTCAAACTTGCCAAAGCGTACCTTGCCACTGGAGAAATGGAAAATGCGATTTTTCCACTGAAACGAATTCTTGCTGCGGACTCCGAGCACATAGAGGCGATGAAACTTTTGGTTGAGATCTATCGAGAGTTACAGGATCCTGAAGCGGTCATTCAATTGGTTGAACAACAGGAAAGTTTTGAAGATCCTGAATTAACTTGGTATTATGCCAATGCGCTAAAAGAAGAAGATTTGATAGAAAAAGCATTCCCAGTTTATCAATCTATTTCCAGTTATTTTATAGAGGATGCGGATTTTCTCAGCGAATATGGGGAATTAGCATGGGAAATGGGCCAAACTAAGGTTGCAAAAGAGATGCTTCAGAAAGCCTACACCCTTAATCAAGATCTTACGCTTTTAGAATTCATTGAACGAATTGAAACCCAAGATGACACGTTTTAATAATAACAGCTTTATTGAGTTTTGGCTGGGCAGTATGCGTTGATTCAAGGGAGTGCACGGGATCGGTACGGTGCTATCACCTGGACTCTTTTAAAAGAACCTTACAAAGGGGAAGATTAAGATCGAACAACTTATTTCGATTGATGAAAAGAAAACCTTCCTGAAATGGTTTATTGGTCACTATGAATTAAAATCAAAGGAATGCGTATGGCTTCTTAATTATATATTAAATGATGATCAGTTACTTGGTCTCATTCGTTTCGTTGAGAGCGTTGAGCGCTGTCCAAGAGCGATCCGACTGGCAGATCAGTCGAGTTCTCTGCCAACTTTTATGTACAGGAAAGAGCGAGTGGAGACGGACGAACCCGAGAAAGCGTTTCATGATATTCGACTTTATCAAGATGACCCTATTTATGTCCAGTTGGAATTTAAGGATGCCAAGACTGAGGCCCCTTACTTAGCCATTATAGAAGATAATCCTTATGAAGGACTGGATCTTAAGGGGCTTTATGGAATGGAAGCTCAAGAACTGCTTTCCCATTCCGAGCTTGAATTTAAACGAGATGCGCTCTATAAAGCGATTGACAAAGCTCTAGAAGAAGGCAATCGAGAAGCCTTTCTATTGCTTAGCTTTGAATTTAATAACTTAACGGATCGAAAACAAGTAGATGATTAACTTTTAACAAGGACTAGGGGGTGAATGGATGAAATGGAATCTAGAAGATCTAGATATTTTTCGGAAAGAAAAGGCGTATGTGGATACTGTTATAATTCCATTGGTACCCATTCATTGGGGCGAGGACATGAATGGGCCGGTCACAGCAGGGCGTTTCGTGACCCTTTTGGCAGAGGAAATCGAACGTCAATTAAAAGGCCGGGTCATTTTAAGCCCTCCTTTCACTTACCTTAAGAAGGAATCACGAGAAGAAAAAAGCAAACGCTTGGGGGATTGGGTTCAAGCGATCGAAGCGTATGGTGCGAAATATAGGATCTGTTTGACTGCGGATTTAGACTGGAATCCGTCGCAATCCGAAAAAGAGAGTCCAGGGCTCACCTGTTTCGCACTACCTGCGCTCCCAATAGATCATATGGACCCTAAACATCGCCAAGATTACATAGATGATCACGTTGGACACGTTTTAAAAAAAATGATGCATACCTGGCAATCCAATTAAGCTAAACGATCGTACTCGAAGCTCTGAAAAGAAAAACAATCAGAGCTTTTTTATTTGAAAAAATTTGAATCCTCCGCTTAAATGAACCTAAGTTTTGTGAAGATAAAGATGAAAACGTTTTAATTAAGGAATATTATAAGATAGTTTCCTATTTAAAGAATAGATAGATGTTTTTGATAACTGTGAAAATTTATTGACAGTTGAGGAAAGATTGCGCTATCATGGGAATGTCCTACTAAAAATTTTAAACTGATATGTGTGAATTTTTAATGTGTTCTGATATTGTTATGAACAGGGGGGGAAACATGAGCAACAAAGAGCAAGATGTCACGAGACGCCAATTTTTGAATTATACGCTTATGGGTGTAGGTGGTTTCATGGCTGCCGGAATGATTGCACCAATGGCACGTTTTGCTATCGATCCGCTGCTCAGACCAAAGGAAAAAACGTCAATGATTCAAGTCGCCGATGTGAGTAAACTTACAAATGAGCCGCAACGTTTTCAATTCAAAGTGCATAAAGTGGACGGCTGGCATGAGTTTGATGAAGTCAATCTCGCTTACATATTTAAAAAATCCAATGGCGATGTCATGGCGCTATCTCCAATTTGTACCCATCTAGGCTGTACAGTGGGTTGGAATTCTGATCCGGCTTTTCCTGATCAATTCCATTGCCCATGCCATGGTGGTCGATATACCAAAACGGGTATTAATATTCCTGGAACACCCCCACCACTCCCACTCCAAGTATTTGACACGCAAATTAAAGACGGGAAAGTCTATCTTGGAAGTTCACACCAAAGGGGGCAGAGTTCATGATCCAAAAAATTTACGATTGGGTAGATGAACGTTTAGATATCACACCATTATGGCGTGACTTAGCTGATCATGAAGTTCCAGAGCATGTTAACCCAGCGTATCATTTTTCGGCTTTCGTGTATTGTTTTGGCGGATTAACCTTCTTTACAATTGTGATTCAGATTTTATCTGGTATGTTCTTAACCATGTATTATGTGCCAGACATTAACAATGCATGGGCATCGGTTTATTACCTGCAAAACCAAGTGGCATATGGTCAAATTGTTCGAGGTATGCACCATTGGGGCGCCAGTGTTACGATTGTAATGGTCTTTTTACATACATTACGTGTCTTCTTTACAGGTGCCTACAAAAAACCACGGGAATTGAACTGGATTGTGGGAGTGCTCTTATTCTTTGTGATCCTAGGTCTTGGCTTTACTGGGTATCTCTTACCTTGGGATATGAAAGCGCTTTTTGCGACAAAAGTTGGGTTGCAAATCGCAGCTTCCTTTCCAATTATAGGGAATTGGATTAAGGTTTTACTACAAGGCAGTGATATTGTTGGGGCACAAACGTTGGCAAGATTTTTTGCGATCCATGTCTTTTTCTTGCCTGCTGCACTTCTCGGATTAATGGCCGCCCACTTTCTCATGATCCGAAAACAAGGTATTTCTGGCCCACTATAAGAGCTTAGTCATTTATTTACGCGAGAAGGAGGGACCTTAATGCACCGAGGAAAAGGGATGAAATTTGTTGGGGATTCGCGTGTGCCTGATCATGCGAAATTTGTACCGCCGAAGGATTATTCTGAATATCCAGGAAAAACCGAAGCCTTTTTACCCAATTTCTTATTAAAGGAATGGATGGTAGGGGCCATCTTTTTAATTGGTTTTCTCGTGTTAACCATAGCAGACCCTTCGCCTTTAGAGAAAGAGGCGGATCCGGCAGTATCTGGTTATATTCCACTTCCGGACTGGTACTTTTTGTTTTTATACCAATTACTCAAATATCCATATGCGTCAGGGCATTATAAACTGATTGGTACGGTCATTATTCCAGCTGTTGCCTTTTTAGCGCTAATGGTCGTTCCGTGGCTAGATCGAGGGTTTGAAAGACGACCGCTCAAACGTCCGATCACCACAACCATCATGCTTCTTTCAATTGTGATGGTCATTTACCTAACTTGGGAGTCTTCAGTTTCTCATAACTGGGCACAATCCAAGATTCAAGGTGAAATTGTGAAGAAAGTATCGATTGATACAACCTCAGACGGCTATAAGCTATTTGCACAGAATTGCTCGGGTTGCCATGGGAATAATCTAGACGGTGGAATTGGCCCTGCTTTAGTGGGCAAAAACCTTTCCCCTGCTATTGTTAAAACAATGGCGACAAAAGGTGGTGGGCAAATGCCTGCAGGTGTCTTTAAAGGCTCTCAAGCTGAACTTGATACACTGGCTAAATTTGTATCAAGCGTCAGTAAAAAATAACAGGTCTGTTCAATAAAGCGGAACGGGTTTAGCAATTTTTAAATTGCAGACCTGTTTCCGCTTATCTTTTTGCCTGAAAAATGGCATACTTAGTAACATATGGTAAGATTTGTACGAAGAAAGGAACCAATATGAACGTTTTATATCATTACACGCTAACCAAACGATCCACGCTCTTTCTTTTACTTGTCGTAAACTTTCTAGGTACCGTTTATGGGTATTACTGGTATTGGTATCAACTTAAAGTGACGCCATTTCCGTTGGTTCTGTTCGTTCCTGACAGCCCAACGGCCAGTTTATTTTTTTGTATCGTCTTGGTAGGCTTCTTGTTTAAAAAAAACTGGCCTCTATTTGAAGCGCTAGCCGTCACGTCCCTTTTTAAATATGGCGTTTGGGCGGTTGGTATGAATGTGACAGCGGGATTAATCGGGACTCACTTAGTGTTTGGAAACTATTTATTGATTGCCTCGCATGGTTGTATGGCACTTGAAGGCCTACTCTTTGTGCCTTTCTACAAATTCCGACCAGGTCATTTGATTTTTGCGGCACTTGTTTTAGTCCATAATGAAATGATTGATTACGTGTTCCATGTAATGCCATCCTATCCGCCGCTTGAGCCATATGAATCTTATATCGGGTATTGCACATTCTGGCTCAGTGTCCTGACAATCGGATTGGTTTATGTCCTTTGCATTCGGACGCGGTCTATCAAATGATCCCTTGAGAATGAGAGGCTAAGGCTTGGTCTATTTTCATCGGTTTTCTCATATAATTCGATATGTGAGGAGGGACCAAAGATGAAAGTTCATCTAATACTTGTGACGGCACTCATAGCGTTTTTGCTCATCCCAAATAATGGACAGGCAAAAACGGATCCTTGGGCTCATGTCACAGCGAGAGCAAGCCAAGTTACGGATGCAGTGGAAAGCGGCGATCACCAAGCGGCTTTAACGTTTTTAAAAGCTTTCCAAAAAGAATGGAACGGGATTCAAAAAAATCCAGATGTACATATAAATGATCTGCAAATTTATGCGCTCAATGCGAGTTTAGATAATCTGCAAAAGGATCTTCAAACGGATGCGGATGCAGTGAAGTTAAAACGGGCTTCCACAGAATTTCGTTTAGCCGAGGATGCCTTATCTTCAGAAGGAACACCGATTTGGTTAAGTATGGGTAGCCAGTTGGTGACAGCTTTAAATGTGGTTCAAAAAGATGTGGCCAACAAGAATGATCTAAAGTTTCAAGTGGACCTCAACCATTTTTTAGATTTATATCAAATGGTGTACCCTGCAATGACGATTGATACCGCACCGAATGTGGTTAAAGGCATGGAAGAGCATGTTTTGAACCTGTCTAATGGGCGAATGACATACATTCAAGATCATTCCAAATCCATGACGGATTTAACGGCGCTTCGTTCAGATTTAAAAGACGTTTTTCAGCAACCGACACAAGATGTGAATGCATTGCCGAGTGGGTCTATAAAAGACCTCGTGATGACGCTCTTTGGACTCATTCTTCTGACGTTGTTTTATGTGAGCTGGAGAAAATATCGCGGGACGGTTTCGCCCTCTAATTAGCCGTTCAAAGTCCTGTCACATATAGGGGTCAGGCGATACGGTCTTCGTTGACAAACCAAGCCCTGTTTGACTAAAATTGACCTTAAAAGAACACACTAAAAATGAGTGTTCTCTTAAGTTAAATGGAGGTTAAGATTAAAATGATGATGGGTTATGGTTTTAGTGGAAGCTACTTGATTTACTTTATTCTCATCATGATTATTCCATTATGGGCCCAAATGAGAGTAAAAGGGACATTCAGTAAATTTGCAAAAGTTAGAACCAATCAAGGCATTACAGGTCATGAAGCCGCCCGACGGATTCTGGATGCCAATGGATTATATAGAGTAAAGATAGAATTAATTGGTGGGTTTTTATCGGATCATTACGATCCTAGAGGTAAAGTACTCAGACTTTCTCAGGAGAGCTATTATGGCACGTCCATTGCTGGCGTCGCAGTGGCTGCTCATGAAGTTGGTCACGCCATCCAAGATGCGAAGAGCTATGTGCCGTTAAGAATGCGCCATGCTCTAGTTCCGGTAGCCAATATTGGTTCAAGTTTATCTTGGATTTTTATTCTCGGAGGTTTTTTCCTTCATTTGATGCAAGCGGCGCTCCTAGGTGTCATTTTGTTTGCGTTCGCAGTTCTTTTTCAGATCGTTACCTTGCCAGTTGAGTTTGATGCCTCAAGGAGAGCCATGGTTCAAATGCAGACGCTTGGCTTAATTGATTCCAAAGAAAAACGTCGTGCACGGAAGGTATTAAGTGCCGCGGCGTTAACCTACGTGGCTGCAGCTTTAGTGGCTATCCTTGAATTGCTACGTTTTGTGTTAATGCTTGTAGGAATGAATAATCGAGATAATTAAAAGAAGGCTGCTCTTTAAACAGGACGATTTCCTTGTTTATCGAGCAACCTTTTTTGTTTGCAATTAAGAGTCTATAAGTGGTTTTTTGTTTTCGTCAAAAGTAAAGCCTTCCCCTAATACGTCATGAATTTCATGAACCGTTACAAATGCGTGCGGATCCACACTTCGTACCAGTTGTTTTAATCGGAAGAGTTCGCTTCGACTGACGACGCAATACAACACCTCTAGCGGTGACTTGGAATAACCGCCTTTTCCAGATAAAAGGGTGACACTTCGATCTAATTCATGGATGATTTTGCTCGCGATTTTTTCCGTCTCTGGTGAGATGATCATGAGAGCATTGGCAGCATAGGCCCCGGTTTGAATGAAATCAATCACGCGTGAGCCGACGAATACCGCGACAAGGGTATACATGGCTTGCCGGTAATCTAAATAGATCAGGGAAACGACAATGACAATGGCATCTAATCCAAACATGGTTTTCCCGATCGTCCATCCCCAATATTTATTTGCAAGACGTGCAATGATATCGGTTCCCCCTGAAGTTCCCCCATACCTGAAAATAATGCCAAGACCAATGCCGACGAAAACCCCAGCAAAGAGGGCGGCAAGTGTCATATCCTTCTCTAATGAAAATCGGAACGGTACATAGTACTCAAACACCCAAATAAAGAAAGATAGAGCGGTTGTGCTAATTAGGGTATAGACAAACACATTTTTTCCAAGCAAGCGCCAACCAATAAAAAATAAGGGAATGTTTAAAACGAGGTTAGAAATGCCTGGATCAATATGAAACAGGTTATATAATATAAGCGTAACCCCTGTTAGTCCACCTTCCGCTAGGTGGTTTTTAATATTGAAATTGACAAGACCAAACGCAAGAATAGCGGATCCTAGTAGCATAAAACAGACGTTTTTAACTTTAATTGATAAAGGCATTGAGCTCAATCCTCCCAAAAATAACTTCAATCACTTCTTGATCGTTTAACTATTAGTTCTGTTATATTTTCATGGATTGGCGTGGGGGCGGAATCTACACGAAACAAACAGTAACAATTAAATTTAACATTTTTTTAAGTATAGATAAATATGGAAGATCGTTCAATTGAGTGAAAGATTTGTCAAATGGGGTCACTTTTCGTAAGATAGAACTTAGGGACTTCTAGAGTGGCGTATAGAATTAATTGAACACAATAAAAAATACACCCTTTCAAGGAGGGCGTTTGCATGATCAAAAAAACAATGAATGACCTTCAACAAGAAGTCGATGCTTATATTTCTCAATTTAAGGAAGGTTATTTTTCACCGCTTGCTTTGACGGCTAGACTCACAGAGGAACTTGGAGAGTTGGCTCGAGAAATCAATCATTATTATGGTGAAAAACCCAAAAAGAAAACAGAAAAAGAAAATACCGTAGAAGAAGAATTAGGTGATTTGCTGTTTGTTGTGATTTGTTTAGCTAATTCATTAAACATAGATTTAACAGAGTCATTTGATACAGTTATGAACAAATTTAATACGCGTGATAAGAATCGTTGGACACGCATTACTGGAAACGGAGGACATACGTCATGACCGAACAAAAAACACGAATTGTAGTTGCTGGCCCCCGGGGTAAAATGGGGAGTGAAACCATACATATGATTCAACGGACTCCACATTTTGAATTGGTTGGGGTTGTTGATACCAAAAATGAAGGGCTGGAGGTTCGTGATTTAGAAGGCCTACCCAATTTATCTGTGCCAATTTATACGGATATTGAATCGTGTTTTTCGAATACCACGCCGGAAGTCCTCATTGATTTTACCCATCCAGAAGCTGGGAAAAAGCATATTCAATATGCATTAGAACACCAAGTAAGACCAGTAGTTGGAACATCAGGTTTTACAGAAGACGAGGTTAAACACTATCAAGCGTTGGCTCAGGCAAATCGACTCGGCGGCATTATTGCTCCAAATTTTGCAATTGGGGCTGTATTGATGATGAAATGGAGCCAAATGGCCGCTCGTTATTTTAAAGATGTTGAAATTATTGAACAGCATCATGATCAAAAACGAGATGCGCCTTCCGGGACTGCAGTTAAAACTGCAGAGCTCATTCAAAAAGAACGACAAGGTAAAACGCAAGGTCATCCAGATGAAGTTGAAACCATTCCGGGTGCAAGAGGCGCTGCATATAATGGCTTCCGCATACATAGCGTTCGTTTACCGGGTTTAGTGGCACACCAACAGGTGCTGTTTGGCGGCGAAGGCGAACTGCTGACCATTCGACATGATTCCATGAATCGCTTGTCATTTATGAACGGTGTGCGCTTTGCGGTTGAACAAGTCTTAGGTCTAGACACTTTAGTGTATGGTCTAGAAAACATCATGGATTAAAATACAGTCGGAAAATCGGAATCGCGTTTAGGTTCCACAATTTAAATTGTAATTAAAGTCAATTCATATATGGGGTAAAGGGGAGTTTCGTGTGAATATCGCATTGATTGCTCATGATAAAAAGAAAGAGGATATCGTTAAATTTTCAATTGCTTATGAGCCTATTCTAAATAAACATCATTTATTTGCAACAGGTACGACTGGGTTACGAATTACTGAAGCCACAGGTCTAGAAATCCATCGTTTTCAGTCAGGTCCACTTGGCGGTGACCAACAAATTGGAGCAATGGTTGCAGATAATGAAATGGACATTGTGATTTTCTTCCGCGACCCATTGACCGCACAACCACATGAACCTGATATCAGTGCGCTTATGAGGTTAAGTGACGTCTACGAAATCCCGCTTGCCACCAATATGGCAAGTGCTGAGCTCATTATGCATGCTCTTGCTCGTGGTGAACTCCATTGGAGAGAGATTATTAAGGAAAGTGATTCTAAGAAATGAAAGTCACTCCAACTCAACTAGACCTTCTTGCATTTGGTGCCCATCCAGATGACGTGGAAATTGGAATGGGTGGAACTTTGGTGCGCCATTATGAACAAGGCTTTAAAAGTGGGATTGTGGATCTCACGAAAGCGGAGCTCTCTTCTAATGGAACTGTTGAGCGACGCGCGGAAGAGGCACAACTTGCTTCTGAAAGACTAGGTTTAACATATCGAGGAAATCTCGGTTTTCCTGACCGTGGTCTTCTTTCAAATAGGGAAGAAGTCATCGATCAACTTGTGGATCTGATTCGGGAAACGAAACCTAAATTGGTATTTGCCCCCTATGAACGAGATCGCCATCCTGACCATGGCCATTGCGGAACGCTTGTGGAGGAAGCTGTTTTTTCGGCAGGCGTTCGGAACTATGTGGGCCATTCCAAACTTCCAGCTCATCGTGTAGAACACCTTTATTTTTATTTTATTAATGGGTTTCATCATCCAGATGTTGTGGTGGACATCACGTCCGTTCAAGAACAGAAGATGGCGGCTTTATCTGCTTATAAAAGCCAATTTATTTTAGAAGAGGGTGCCGTCCAAACCCCTTTGACTAACGGTTACCTAGAAACGGTTGAAAGCCGCGACCGATTGTTTGGAAAAGAAGTAAGCTGTACTTTTGCAGAAGGCTTTCGTTCAAAAAAACCACTTGTTCGTAATGTGCTTTTGTAAATTGCAAACGTTGCCTGTTCTATATAATAAACCGGGCCTATATTCAACTCATTCGTTTGAGTTAAGCTTTTTATAGACTCATCATGGAAAATCTTCAGAGAGAAAGTGTAGTGGAGCCAATGAAAACTTATAAAATTGGAATTACGTGTTATCCGACGGTGGGTGGGTCTGGAGTGGTGGCCACAGAATTAGGGAAAAAGTTAGCGGAAAAAGGCCATGAGGTTCATTTTATTACTTCAAGTATTCCGTTCCGGTTAGATACGTTTTCCCGTAATATTTTTTTCCATGAAGTTGAAGTGAATCAATACTCGGTGTTTCGTTATCCCCCTTATGATCTAACGTTAGCGAGCAAGATGGCGGAGGTGGCTGAGCGTGAGAAATTAGACCTATTACACGTTCACTATGCTGTTCCTCATGCCGTTTGTGCGTATTTGGCCAAACAAATGGTAGGAGACCATCTTAAGATCGTCACCACACTTCATGGAACGGATATCACAGTTCTTGGTTTTGATCCAACCTTAAAATCTATGATTCGGTTTGGTATTGAAAATTCAGACTGTGTCACAGCTGTTTCAAGAGACCTAGCGATACAGACTAAAGACTTGCTTGAAACCGATTTTCCAATTATACCGATTCATAACTTTGTTGATGAACAGATTTATTACCCACGAGATGCGAGCGACCTACGGAACGCTTATGGAATTAAACCTGAGGAGAAGGTCATCACTCATATTTCGAACTTTAGAGAAGTGAAACGAGTCCCAGATATCGTGAAGGCCTTTGCAAAGATCCGCTCAGCCTGTCCAGCAAAGTTGTTGTTAATTGGAGAAGGACCAGAACTGCCCATTGTCCTCCGACTTGTTAAAGACTTAGGCATAGAAGACTTCGTTCATTTCCTTGGGAAACAAGAAAATGTGGCTGAGATTCTATCGCTTAGTGATTTGGTGCTGCTATTATCAAGCAAAGAGAGTTTCGGTTTGATTCTACTTGAAGCGGCAGCATGTGCAGTTCCAGCTATTGGGACCAATATTGGTGGAATTCCTGAGGTCATTAAGGATGGGGAAACCGGTTATCTTGTCGACGTTGGGGATATTGAGGGCACTGCCGAGAAAGCCATTGAGATCCTCCTGTCAGAAGACAAACACATCCAAATGAAAATCGCGGCCCAAAGAATGGCCAAACACGATTTTTTCTCTGGAAATATCGTCGAACAGTACGAAAAAATTTATGAAGATGTATTGAATAATAAGCAGGTGGTCCAAAGTGGACAGGATGCTTGAACAGGCTAAACCGATTTTAGCTACCTTTCGCGCCAATGGGTTTGACGCCTATATTGTGGGGGGGGCAGTTCGAGATTGGCTACTCAACACCCCATTACACGATGTGGACCTTGCAACATCCGCACGGCCTGAAGAGGTTCAAGATCTATTTCCTGAGACCGTACCTGTTGGCTTAAAGCATGGGACGGTTTTAGTGATTTATGAGGGTATTCCATATGAAGTGACAACGTTTCGTTCGGAAAGCAGTTATTCCGATTATCGACATCCGGATTCAGTTAAGTTCGAAACCTCCATCGAAAAGGACCTCGAACGTCGCGATTTCACCATTAATGCCATGGCAATGGATGAAATGAATCAGATTATGGATCCCTTTAATGGTCAAGAAGACCTTAAAGTAGGCCAATTAAGAACAGTAGGAGATGCGGTGACCCGATTTCGTGAAGACCCTTTAAGAATGCTTCGTGCGGCGCGTTTTGTGAGTCAATTAGATTTTGTTCCCACTCAAAGTTTGAAAGAGGCAATGGAAGTAGAAGCGGAGTCGCTTTCGTTTATCTCAATCGAGCGGGTTCAAGAAGAGTTGACGAAGTGTCTAAAAGGACGTGTGCCTTATAAAGCTTTAGACTTAGTTGCTATTACGGGACTTGATCGCTTTATTCCGATGTTCTCATCACTTAAAGACGCGCTTAGAGACTTAGCTTTAGTCGATTTTTCGCTGCTAAAGACGGATGTTGAACGTTGGTGTCTACTTTTATTACTTATGAAAATAGACTCGATCGAAGACTTTTTGGCGGCGTATCGATTCTCTAGCAAGATGAAACGAGAGTTGGTCCAATTGTTTGCACTCTCTCAACAGGCTACGACGGCTCCCCTATCTAAAGAATTGCTTTATACCTTTGGATTAGATCATGGTAGATCTGTTGAACGGTTAAAGGCGGCACGTCGTCAGCCTTCTGATGAAGCGGCGATCCTTGAAAGATTTGAGAGGATGCCAATCAAGTCTCGAAAAGATCTTAATGTAAATGGTCGTGATTTAATGAAGTGGACAGGCCAAGAAGCGGGGCCATGGCTGACAGAACTGTTTTCTGAAATTGAGAATCAGATCCTTAACGGAAAACTTGTTCATTCAAAAGAACGGATTCAAAGGTGGGTTCAAACAGAGTGGATGACAAAACGTTAGAAATACTAAAATTGCTCTTATCTAAGCAACCCGATTTTGTGTCGGGCCAAACCATTTGTGACCATCTAGGAGTGTCCAGAACCGCTGTGTGGAAAAGGATCAAGGGATTAATGGAGCTCGGCTATGAAATTGAATCTGTACATAAAAAAGGGTACCGGCTTGTTTCACTCCCTGACTTATTAAACGAAGCTGGTATCGAGGTGGGGCTTACGACTCAATTCCTAGGGAGAAAACTAATCGTCGAGGAGTCTGTTGTCTCAACTCAGAGAAATGCCCACCACTTAGCAGAAGAAAATACGCCCGATGGTTCGGTTGTATTAGCTGAGGAACAGACAGGGGGACGCGGAAGATTAGGCCGTGTTTGGCATTCTCCGAAAAGAACGGGGATCTGGATGAGCCTTATACTTCGCCCAAATCTCCCCATTCACCAAACACCCCAAATCACATTACTTGCAGCGGTAAGTGTGGCACAGGCTGTTCAAAAGTTAACCGGTGTTCAATTAGAGATTAAATGGCCGAATGATCTGCTCTATAGGAAAAAGAAATTGGTTGGAATTTTAACAGAGCTTCAAGCTGAAGAGGGCCACGTTAAATCCGTCATTGTTGGAATGGGGCTTAATGTCAATTTAACAGAAGAGCAACTTCCAGAAGAATTAAAAAAAATTGCGACCTCTTTAAGAATCATAAAAGGAGAACCAATTTCTAGATTAGACTTAATTAGCCATATTTTAAATGAGTTTGAGCGTTTATATCTATTGTACTTAGAACAAGGATTCAAAGTGATTAAACTTTTGTGGGAGAGCTATGCAACCCGTTTTGGTCAGGTCGTCAATGCGCGAACTTTTAATGGTGGTGTCATTCGCGGAACCGCAAAAGGAATTACAGACGATGGGGTCCTCCTTCTTGAGGATGAGTTGGGTACCGTTCATGAGATTTATTCGGCAGATATTGAATTAGAGTAAAGCGTCATCACCCACACCTATTGAATTTGGCATAATAAGGGTGCTAGAGTCTGTTTATTTACTTTTGCAGACACAGATGCCCTTATTCACCAAATAATGAGTTATAGTTGTTATCCATTATTTGAGGATATGATATACTAAATGTCGGACAGTATCCCATAATAAGTGTCGAATCGAGTGTGATCGACCTTCTAAGGAACTGTACCTTTTAAGCGTTGTGCCGTGCGTTATAAATAGTCTGCCTAGATCCAAAAGAAGGACTTGGACAGAGGATGTTTTCTGCTGTCAACCTTCTTACATTTTGTAAGAGGTTTTTTGGGTTGAGCGGAAAAAGTTCCTCTTAAAAAAGGAGGAAATAGTTATGAAAAGTAGTGCAAGTTTTAAAAAGATGAAACAGGAACAAGAAAAAATTGCCATGCTCACTGCTTACGATTATCCATCGGCAAAATTGATGGAAGGGATGGGAATTGACCTTATTTTAGTGGGAGATTCTGTTGGCATGGTGGCCCTTGGGTATGATTCGACCCTCCCTGTCACACTAGATGATATGATTTTACACTCAAAAGCCGTAAGACGTGGGGCCCCAAATACGTTTATCATCACTGATCTACCGTTTATGACCTACCACGCCAGCGTCAGTGAAACCTTAGGCAATGCACGGCGGGTGATTCAAGAAGGACACGTAAATGCCTTAAAATTAGAAGGTAGCGGTATTGTCCTTGAAATGATTTCGGCCTTGACAGCAGCCGGTGTACCGGTCGTTGGCCACCTCGGGTTAACCCCACAATCTGTAGGCGTTTTGGGCGGATATAAGGTACAAGGAAAAGGGCTTGAAGAAGCTAAGATATTACTCGAGGATGCGAAGGCGGTCGAAAAGGCTGGTGCATTTATGCTCGTTTTAGAATGTGTACCGCAACAATTAGCGGTTGAAATTACAAAAGAATTGTCGATCCCAGTGATTGGGATCGGGGCTGGAAAGGGAACAGACGGCCAAGTGCTGGTCTACCACGATGTGTTAGGGTATGGAACAGAGCGTGTCGCAAAATTCGTGAAACAATATACCAATATCTCAGAACCGATCCAAGGGGCCATAAAAGGCTATATAAACGATGTGAAATCGCGCGTGTTTCCTGATGAGGAGCATGCCTATAATATAAAATCTGAAACCATTCAAGCGCTTTATGGAGGGAACTAACATGCGGATTATGACATCATCAAAAGACCTTCAAAAGTATGTGCTCGAACAAAAAGTGTTAGGAAAACGGATTGGCTTTGTTCCCACTATGGGTTATTTACATGAAGGACATGCCGGTCTTATGAAAGCAGCCAAAGAGACGACGGATCTTAATATTGTCAGCGTCTTTGTAAATCCGACTCAATTTGGCCCAAATGAAGATTTTGAAACGTATCCAAGAGATTTTGAACACGATCGTGCGCTTGCGGAAGCTGAGGGAATGGACCTCTTGTTTTTTCCGAGTGTTGAGGAAATTTATTCGGAGGAAGACATGGTTCAGCTTCATGTCACAAAGCGTACCGATGTCTTATGCGGGGCAAGTCGTCCAGGTCATTTCGATGGCGTGGTGACGGTTTTAACGAAACTTTTTTCAATCGTTCAGCCTAATGTGGTGTACTTTGGGATGAAAGATGCTCAACAAGTCGCCGTTGTGGAGGGGTTGATTCATACTCTCCATTTACCTATTGAGGTGAAGCGGGTTGCGACGGTTCGAGAAACGGACGGATTAGCCAGGAGCTCGAGAAATGTTCGTCTAAAGCCAAGTGAGCGGAGCGAAGCCCCTGTGATTCATGAAATTTTAGAATGGGGAAAAAGGCTCATCCTAGAGAACACCTTTACTCCAGAAGAAATTGAAGCTAAAATCAAACAAGCGTTTGTTGATCGCTTGGAATTAGGCAAGCTTGATTATGTGTCTCTTTTGACTTATCCGAGTTTAAAAAAATGGAACCGCCTTGAAGGGGAACTCATTCTTGCTTGCGCTGTTTTCTACCAAGATGCACGCTTGATCGACAACATCATCATTCAAACAAACGAGGTAAAGGCTTATGTTTAGAACGTTTATGACTAGTAAAATTCACCAAGCAAGAGTGACGGAAGCAAACCTTAATTATATTGGCAGTATCACCATTGATGAGGACTTAATGGACGCCGTTGGGATTATGGCAAATGAACAAGTCCAAATTGTGAATAATAACAATGGGGAACGGATCGAAACGTATGTCATTCGAGGAGAGCGAGGCTCTGGTGTGATTTGTTTAAACGGAGCCGCAGCGCGTCGCTTTCAAGTGGGCGATACAGTCATTATCATTTCTTATGGGTTGTTGGCAAAAGAAGAGTGGCTTACTCATCAACCGAATGTGATCTTTTTAAATGAAAATAACCAAATCGTAGGTCGATTGAACGGATCCGAACCGGCACAAACACTTTATTAAAAAGTTTTTATTGTTCCTTATAGAAAGGGTGCCTCTCTAAGCAACCTATGGATGAATTTCCCCCAATCGTTGCAAACTAGACAAGATTGGGGGGTTTTTATGAAAAAATCGCATTGGCGTTATCTGCTTTCGGTTTTTTGTCTCTCTGTCACGATTTTAAGTGGCGGGATTGGCTCCGCGCATGCGGATGTGGATGGGCTTAGATTAGAACTTCAACCGGATGAAATTGCGATGACGTTCTTAAATTTACCGGATGGCGAAGCTGCGCTCATACAAACGCGTGAGAATACCATCTTGATCAATACCGGTGGGCCAAAATCTCTAAGTGTTCTTAGAAAACTACTTAGAATATATAGGGTAGCATCCATTTCGACCTTAATTATCACCAATCACGAAATAGCTTTCCGAAGTAATCTGCCGGAACTTGTTCGAACGTATCACATTTCTAAAATTTTGACGAGCGCGCCTATTAAGAGGGACTTGTTGAATCCTGAACTCCCCTTATCGATTTACGACGTATGGGATTCGAAGTCACCGATCCTAATGACCAAGACCCTAACGATGCAAAAGCAAAGCGAGTCGCCAGACGGTGATTTAAATCTTATGGTTCGTTATGGAAATAACTCCCTATTGTTCTTGGGAAATCTCAAGACCTTCGAAACGTCCTATATGACTGCAAAAAAGCGATTTAAAGCCAGGATTCTTAAAATCGGAGAATTTGGTACAGAACCTTTCAAAAATGAAGACCTTCTAGAAACACTGGATCCTGAAGCGGCCATCCTTAGTAAAAAAGAGGATACAGCGTTTAATCCTGAATTGATTGACCAATTAAATGATTTTATGATCGAATCGTATAATTTAGGCCAAGTCGGCAATGTGACCATCATGTTTACTAAAGAGAGTTACGAGGTGATGACCTTTAATCCTGAACAAATGAATTGAGGTTCGTCTAATTGAAACTCGATATGCTATAATAGATCACAGAAGCACGTCCAGTAAAAGCTTGGCATTGGCCAAGCTTTTAAGTTCGATCTGAGGAATGCCCACATCCCTTCACACACGAAAAAAACGAAACCCATTATGGATTTCGTTTTAAGAAAAAGGTGTAGGTTGTGGATGAGTTTCCCATCTGGGTACTTATAGTTTGGCCGACTTTCTAAAAACTATGACTGACATATTTTTGCGCTATTTTTCATGTATAATATAAGCAAGTAAGAGAGTGATGATGATTGAAAAAACTGGGAATTGTGGCAGCAGTACTTGTTCTTCTCTTTATTTGGCAACTTGTTTTAATTGGCCGGCATATCTTTATGGACCAACACACGGAAGCGAATCTTGCCATCCAGCAAGCCAAACAAGATTTTCCAATTAAAACCATTAATTCTGTTACAGAATACAGAGGTCAAAAAAGTCTGGAAGTCTTACAAGCAGTTCTTGATTCTGGAACAAAGGTTTGGATTTGGGTACCTGAGCAAAAAGGGGAAGGGGCGCCCATTTCAGCGAACGTAGCCGATGGCTATAGCAAAAAGCAGATTCTTTCAGCATTTGAGAAAAAAATTCCTTATAAAAAAATCATTTCCATTCATTTGGGTTTGGTCAATCAAACTGATCCCGCGTGGGAGATTACATATCTAGATCCAAACGGTCATTATGTGTTCAGTTACTTTGGTTTTTATACAGGAAAGTCCCTTTCCTCACCCATCTCTCTTAACTAGCACGCGTTTGATTTGACGGGTTTTAGGAGACGCTTGTAAAAGGTCGTAAGGCCGGAAAGTGGATTCAACAAATCCGAATTATATATAGAGGAACCTTTTGAACAGGAGTGGATTGCATTGAAAAAGACTACAATTGCACAAGTGAATCAATTTGTTGAGCAAGAAGTAAAAATAGGGGTTTGGTTAACCAATAAACGATCAAGCGGAAAAATTCAATTTCTACAACTTCGCGATGGGACAGGCTTTATTCAAGGCGTACTTGTGAAAAGTGAAGTGTCTGAGGAAGCATGGGAAAAAGCAAGTTCTCTTACTCAAGAAAGTTCGTTTTATGTGACCGGCGTTGTAAGAGAGGATCATCGTTCACCTTCGGGCTTTGAACTCACTGTAAAAGACGTTGAGATTCTTCAATTGGCAGAAGATTATCCGATCACGCCAAAAGAACATGGTACGGAATTTTTAATGGATCATCGTCATCTTTGGTTAAGATCCAGCCGCCCGCATGCGGTTCTTAAGATCCGAAACGAAATTATTCGAGCAACCTATGCGTTTTTTAATGAAAATGGCTTTACCAAAGTGGATCCACCGATCTTAACCGGAAGTTCAGCAGAAGGGACGACCGATCTTTTTCATACGAAATATTTTGATCGGGATGCCTATCTCTCTCAAAGCGGTCAGCTTTATATGGAAGCCGCTGCAATGGCTTTTGGACGTGTCTTTTCATTCGGACCAACATTTCGTGCCGAAAAATCCAAGACACGTCGTCACTTAATTGAATTTTGGATGATTGAACCTGAGATGGCTTTTACGGATCATGAAGAGAGTTTAGTCATTCAAGAGAATTTTGTGAGCGATTTAGTTCAATCGGTTTTGAAAAATTGTCCGTTAGAGCTTCAAGCATTAGGACGCGATGTTACGAAGCTTGAGAACATCAAAGCACCGTTCCCGCGCATCTCGTATGATGACGCGATCAAACTTTTGAAAGACAAAGGGTTTGAGGACATTGAATGGGGCGAAGATTTTGGTGCTCCGCATGAAACCGCGATTGCGGAAAGCTTTGATAAGCCGGTTTTCATTACGAACTATCCAACCAACATCAAGGCATTTTACATGAAGCCAGATCCAAACCGTGACGACGTCGTGCTTTGTGCGGATCTTATTGCGCCGGAAGGATATGGCGAAATCATAGGTGGTAGTCAACGGATTGATGATTTAGAGTTGCTAGATGCGCGTTATAAGGAGCATGATTTAACAGACCCTGCTTATCAGTGGTATTTGGAACTTCGCAAATATGGTTCGGTTCCACACAGTGGCTTTGGACTCGGTCTAGAACGCACTGTTGCCTGGATCTCAGGGATTGAACATGTGCGTGAGACCATCCCATTCCCACGTCTATTGAATCGCTTGTATCCATAATAAATTGTGAGTTGAATTAATCAAGCTGGCAGGGACTCCACCCTACTCGCTTGATTTTTTGTCATTTTTTAAAAGAGATTAGTCAATATTTTCGAGAATATTTCTAAATTCAGACATGATTTGGAAGAGACGACTTCACCTTTCAATATGCTATAATGAATCGTGAGGTGTCGAATAATGGAGAAAAAATTAATGATTGAATGGCTTGTAAGAGGAACCGTTTCAATTCCAAAGCTTTTATTAGAGTCCTATTCCCAGTTAGGTCTTAATGAGGAAGAAGCCCTTATACTTATTCATGTTCATGATTATATACAATCAGGTGAGGCGTTCCCTACACCTGACCAATTACACAATCGCATGACGCTAACGACAGAGAAAATTTCCAGTTACTTAAGGCATCTCATCCAAAGAGGTTTTTTAAAGCTTGAACAGGTTGCAAATCAACCGGTTTTCACGGAAAGTTATTCACT
Source organism: uncultured Sporolactobacillaceae bacterium (assembly GCA_963829575.1). GTDB lineage: Bacteria > Bacillota > Bacilli > Bacillales > Sporolactobacillaceae > KACC-23026. The sequence goes on from CAWHJF010000002.1 coordinate 178,399, forward strand.
TGAACCGCTTTGGGATAAATTAATTGATCATCGTCTTTTGCAAGAAAAAGCAGATTCTCAAAAAGGAAACGAGGATGCGCTCTATTCCATTTTCGAAAAAGAATTTGGTCGACCATTGTCGCCAATCGAATGCGAAACCCTAGCCATGTGGATGGATCAGGATCATCACAGTCCAAACTTAATCGTTGGGGCATTAAGAGAGGCCGTCATTTCAGGTAAACTTAATTTTCGATATATCGATCGTATTCTATTTGATTGGCAGCGAAATGGAATCAAATCGTTGCAAGAAGCGAAGGCTCATGGTGAACGAGTCAGAGGCCAGCAGAAACAAACGAAACAAACCAGCGCACGACCAAAAGAGAATGCCCAATCCTTCTCAATGTATAATTGGTTAGAGAACGATTAAAAGTGGGAACACCTTTATTAAAGGGGGGATGACGGTGCCTGTAACAAAGAAAGACATGCATCATATTTTGGACACTTTAAAAGCGATGTTTCCGGATGCTTACTGTGAACTGAACCACACCAATCCTTTTGAATTAACCATTGCGGTCCTTTTAAGTGCCCAATGTACCGATAAATTAGTGAATAAAGTCACACCCGATTTATTTCAAAAATACAAAACACCATGGGATTATTTGTCCGTTCCCTTGGAGGAATTAGAGCAGGACATCAGACGAATTGGTCTTTTTCGAACGAAAGCTAAGAATATCCGAAAGCTTTGTGAGACACTTATTGAACGATATGACGGCGATGTGCCTAAGACCCACGAAGAGCTTGTTCAACTCGCTGGCGTCGGAAGAAAAACCGCAAACGTTGTCGTGTCGACAGCATTTGGTGTTCCTGCACTAGCGGTGGATACCCACGTTGAGCGGGTGAGCAAAAGGCTTGGGATCTGTCGATGGAAAGACAACGTTTTAGAAGTAGAAAAGACGCTCCAAAAGAAGGTACCAAAAGAGGAATGGACTGAAACTCATCATCGGATCATCTTTTTTGGACGTTATCATTGCACCGCTAAAAACCCAAATTGTCCTGAATGCCCGCTGCTTGACCAATGCCGAGAGGGGCAAAAACGGATGAAGACAAAAGTCTCCATATAAAGACTTGAACTCGGAAGGAGTGATAGGATGTCATTGACTCATCAAATACCGTCTTCCCTTATTTTGTCCCCTTTTTATATGGAAGGGGACAGTTTGTCGTATCAAGAAAACCGTCCGTTTGACCAATTACCCCCTTTTTATTATGAATGGCTTGCAGTGAGTGTCCCACATCGACATACTGGACCTTGGCCATGGGAAACCGAGGATGGCCCCAGTCAATTGTGGAAAACATGGGAGACGTTAAGAGAGGTTCCAGAGGAATTCTTTCGGCAGCGGAAGCCCAAGCTTGCCGAACCTCATATGATTCAATTAACCGCAAATTTGTTGAGCTTTCTTTTCTGGTCTGAGGGAAAACCCGTTTCATTTGATGCCCAAGGCCTTACGCCAATTGGTGATTTAGCCATTGCACCAGTGAATCTTGTGGAACGACTGCAATTTATATGTTCTGCGCCAAGCCATTACCACGCTTTTGTCCAATTGAACGAGCTCTATAATGAATCTAGAAAAAAACGAGCCTTGTTTAAGATTAAAAGGAACGGCTAAGCACCCCATTGATTCTTTCTCATATGATACAACATGATGCCTATGAGGAGGATGTTAGATGCAGGTTCATGTTGTATCAAAAGGTGATTCGCTTTACACGATTGCTCAGAAATATGGGGTGTCTAGAGAAGCGATTCTAAATGTTAATAAACCAGAAAGACCTAATCAATTAGTAATTGGTGAAACCCTACTCATCCCAACCCAATCGAAAAGCTATACGGTAAGATCAGGAGATTCACTCTATTCAATCGCAAAACGTTTGAACGTGAGCTTACAAAGTTTAACTAAAGCCAATCCCCAGCTTGCCTCTAAGGGATTAGCACTTGGCGATGTAGTTCAAATCCCCCAAAAATCAAAAGATCAAATCGTTTCCAATGGCTATATAGAGCCATCTGTCAAAAATGCTGTTGAACATTTTCGAGAAGCGGCTACCGGCCTGACGTATTTAACCATTTTTAGTTATCATGTGGACGGACAAGGCGCTTTGACCGCTCCAGATGATGAAGCATTGCTTGCGGCTTGTAAAGAGACATCTGTTCAGCCAATTATGGCGATTACAAACCTCGCCGAAGCTCAATTTTCGAAAGAAGTGGGTACTCAACTTTTAAACTCAAAGACGGCGCAAGACAAGTTAATTGGAAATGTCATGGAGGTCATCCGAACAAAAGGCTATCGCGGGGTTAATGTTGATTTTGAATACCTTGGTTCAAATTTACGTCAAGCCTATAACCGCTTTATTAAGCGACTCGCGGATCGGCTTCATCAAGAAGGACTCATTATCTTTTCCTCGCTTGCACCTAAAACCAGTGGCGAACAAACGGGTGCCTGGTATGAATCCCATGATTACCAATATCATGGTCAAGTGTGTGATTTTGTTGTCCTCATGACTTATGAATGGGGATGGAGCGGGGGACCACCAATGGCCGTTAGCCCAATCACTCAAGTTGAAAAAGTGGTGAATTATGCACGAACGGTTATGCCTGAGCGCCGAATTGTGATGAGTATCCCACTCTACGGCTATGATTGGACGCTACCTTATGAAAAGGGTGGCGAATTTGCAAAAGCGGTTCGAGAGCGTCAAGCTGTTGCGGAGGCTGGTGCTCATAATGTAACCATTAATTATGATGAAAAAGAAGAATCTCCATTTTTTAGATATAAAGATGACAAGGGTTCGAGTCATATTGTCTATTTTGAAGACCTTCGGACGATGGAAGCGATGTTTTCCTTAGTTGATCGTTTGAATTTACATGGGGTTAGCTTTTGGAATTTGGCTTTTCAATATCCAGCAGTATGGCCATACCTAAAAGACTACTTTACAGTTAAACAACGGTAGATGATTATACAAAACCCCCGTATATGCGCGAAAGCATATACGGGGGTTTGATTTATGGTTTCTTACTTTGATCAAGTCCCATAGGGTTATTCGAGAGCGTTTGATTTCCATTGGATTGAGTTTGAGCACCAGACGTGTTGGAGGATGAGCCTGATCCTGTTGTACTGGATCCCGATCCGGTACCCGCACCTTGACCAGGTGATGCAGGGTTAGTAGAACCTGGTGTACGAGTCCCGCTTCCGGAATTGTTCGTTGAGGTTCCTCCCGCGCCAGGACCCGGTAAATTAGGGCCTGGCGGAACCGTGACTTTGACGGTGGCTGGATCACTGGTCCGATTTTTAGATGCATCATTAGGGTCGGTATAAACGGCTTTAACAGCAAACTGATACGCGGTACCAGGCTGAGCATTATTCATAACAAAGGTATTCTGATCAGAGGTCCCGATCGGTTGCATCCCACCATTAGAGTTTTGATCAATTTCAAAGGTGACATTATTTTGACTCTTATAATCCCAAGTTAAGCTGATCGTCTGATCGGTTGGATTATAAGTACCTTTAAGGTTAGTCACGGGATCCAACTTTTGATATTTCGTGGAGACTTGGGTCGGTTCGGTACCTTTAACAAACAAACCGGTTTCAAGATCCTTGCTAGGAGTTGAAGGGCTTGCTTTAAGGCCAGTGCTTTTTTCTATCGATAACCGGACGACCGAATTTGGCATGCTCCAATAAGGCGTGCTTTTCGAGGTGACATTTGTCATAATGTCTCCAAAAATAACTGCCGCGATTCTTTGTTGGTCGCCCATTAGAACGATGCCGTCTTTCTTGTTTGGCGAGCTTGGTCGGTCATATCCTGTCCAAACCGATGTTGTCACTGTAGGCGAATACCCGGTAAACCATTCATCTTCGTTTCCTTGGTTAAATTCCTTTTGGGTTAAATTGTATTTTTTCACAAACACAGGAGGGACATTGGTTGAACCGGACTTCCCAACAATCGGATAACCCTTCAAACTTGTGCCGTGATAAGTCGTAGGCGTTTGTGTGACGCCTTTTAACATATCCGTTACCATGTAAGCTGTATAATCATGAAACGCGATATGCTCTTCATGATCCAATTTAACATGACGACCATCTGGATAATCGATGGACGTTATGGCGTGCGGCGCATTATAAATCCCATTATTTCCATAGGTCGCATAAGCCCCCGCGATCTCAAGCGGATTGGAATTAAAAGACCCGATGGCATAGCCTTCACTGAAGGCAGTAGGTTTCATCTTAATGCCTATTTTGTTCTCGTAATCCATAATTTTTGATTTTCCAAACTTTGTATCCATTTCATGGAGCGTCTTAACTGCAGGGACGTTTCGAGACCAAATTAGGGCATATTGCATGGTCATATCACCCCAATATTTCCCATCCCATTCACCAACAGATCTATTAGTTCCGGAATAATTATAGGGTTCATCTTTCAAAATATGTGTCGTTGGCCAATGTAAGAATTCAATAGCCGGTCCGTAATCAACCAGTGGTTTCGCGGTCGATCCGACTTGTGGGCCATTTTGGCTATACGTATCTCCAGCTAAAGCCCAGTTGGTTCCATTTGAATAATGGCGTCCCCCGCCTATTCCCAAAATGGCACCCGTCTTTGTATCAATCGTGGCAACGCCAGCTTGTAAGTTTCGCTCGGCACTGGCAAATATCTTATCATTGTTAAGGGTGTTTTCAATTGTATTTTGAACTTTTTTACTAATTGTTGTATGAATTTTGAGACCGCCTTGATAGAAATCATCTTTGCTAATCGGCTTCCCGTCACCCACATATTTCGATTCAATTAAATCCACGACAGAGTCATAATTTCGTTTCTTTTTCGTTGAACTGGTCCCTTTTTTCAACATTTCTTTAATAGTGACTTTTTTATATTTGTCAGCATCGGCTTGAGAAATATACCCGTTTTTGGCCATTAAATCGAGCACGAGATCGCGTCGCTCTTTTGCCGCTTTAGGATTACGGGTTGGATCATAATAACTTGGTGCTTTAGGTAGAGACGCGAGCATGGCGGCTTGTGGGACCGTGATTTTATTCAATTGATTAACAGAGAGTCCAAAATAATCTTGGGCAGCCGTGGCGACACCATAAGAGCGGTCCCCAAGAAAGATTGTGTTCAGGTACATTTCTAAAATTTGATCTTTTGAATACTTTTGTTCCAAACGAATCGCCAAATATGCTTCTTGGACTTTTCGTGTAATCGTCTTGTGTGTGGTCAAGACGTCGTTTTTGACGACTTGTTGGGTAATCGTACTTCCACCTTGAGCCCCAAAACCGTGTTTGAAGTTCGCAAGGATTGCTCCTCCAATTCGGTAAGGGTCAATTCCAAAATGATGATAGAACCGGTTGTCTTCCGTTGAGATAAAAGCATTCTTTACGATGTCCGGTATTTTATTAATAGGGGCATAGGTTCGGTTTTGCGTGCCAACCGTGGTCATAAGTGTCCCATCATTAAAATAGATCCGGGTTGACACGGGTGTTTTCAATTCTGCTGCTTTAAGAGAGGGTGCGCTTGAAACCATAACGGCAATGGCAATGGCCCCCGAAATTCCAAGTAAGATAAAAATTGCAATGAGAGACAGAATGATTCTTTTAAATAGACTGCTCTTTTTGGTTTTCTTTGGACGCTGACTTTGCATGGCGCGTCTTCGTTCTTCACGAGATTTATAATCAGGCATGTGCGCTCACCTTTCCGTACCCCATTTACAGGAGAATCTGTAGGGGATCTTTTTTCAAAGAGGCCCTAAAAAATACCTTAAAAGTAAATGGAGTCAACTACTTTAATGTAATCAATTCTAGGATGAAGTCCAATAGGAATAGCATGTCCATTCGACTCAATAATTTTCTTTGGAATGGATTTTCGCCCACCTTGTTGTTGGGCTTTCCAATATGAAATGACTAACTCTGCATCAAATAAAATGGGCGATGATTCTTCTTTAAATTTCACGATAATAAAGGCCACACCTTCATGGGCCTTCACTTGTTCCATATGTAGAATTTGATGGTCATGAAAGTTTTGCAAGGGAAGTGCCGTTGAGTTGCGCGTTTCCTTCGCTTCAAAGTCAATATAGCGTCCTTTGTAGACTCCGTTGTAATCGGTTGTAGACGCCCTTTTAAAATAGGCTTCTGTTATTTTGGCAGCACTTCGCTTGGGATAATCCACTCGAACAATCTGTACAGGCGTGGGTTTCTTGTGAATGACACAAACACCTTTCTCTCTATAATAGGAATTCGTGACGTTTAAATCCTCTTCTAAGGTCATCCCTCGATTTCCATAATTGACTTTGGAGGCGTTTGGCTTACCAAGAGGGACTTTTTTTCCATTGGGATAGTGTATGGCCATGTTTGCCCCTCCTTTTAACAGTGTGAACCTATTATACCTTATTTAAAGGTTTGATTTCTAAAAAAAACGTGACAGTTTATAGAGCGCTTGCATGCGGAGCGTAGGAGTGTGAGTCTGGACTTCCATTATTAGACGAAAATCCCCCAAAAAAGTTTCATTCATAATACGCCGCTCAATACAGATGTGTTTTTCGACTTGTAAAAGGGAATCGGCACTAGTTTTAGCGAATTTCTTCTTCTTTTGTCGGACGTGAAGGAGAAGAAAAGCGCGCATCGAATTCTTAGCATAACCAAACTTTCAGGAGGTTTTGTGAGATGACAACGAATTCAAAAGGGTTATCGATGCGGACATATAACAATAGAATGGATTTACTAGAAGCGAAATTAGAACAAATTGAACGCACTCTATCTAATAAAGCGGATGAGGTCGTCTCTCTCCAAATCCTAGAGCATCGGAATGAATTAGAAGATCTCGTTCAAGCGGTATCCAAAATTGAAACGCATCTTCAATTAATTGATGAAGAGCTGTCGATGTTGGCTCAACCTAATTTGACACCACGAGTCGAGTCCAAACGAAAAGGGAGCCTGGCAGGCAAAATTACCCCGCTCTTCTCGTAAGAAAGCGAGGACAACGCGTTTGATTCAGTTTTGCTTCGCTTGTTGAGCGGAAATCAAGGATCCAGCGACATATTGCATTAAATTCAGTGGGATGGCTTAAATGGCGCGTTCGCTCATACTTTGCTAAACTAATGAGTGGAGGTGCCACCATGAGACGTGAGGAGTACATTCGTTTAAGAGAATTAACAGTGGTCTTGAGAGAAAACGCACAAATGGCTCACGATCAGTTTGTCCACCGAAGCCGGACATCCGACTATCAGGTGGACTTTTACGGTGAAGTGAAACCTTTTGCGGATCGCGTCACTCAGATTTTAGAGGAGTGGGAGCCACTTGTCATGGAATGGCTCAAGAGCGATAAACCGAATTATGTGTTTGTGCCACAAATTGTCGATGCCGTTGAAAATTTAACGATTGTATCTGTGACGGCTTTTCAAAAAGATACGCGAAGAAAGCGTTTTTTAAATACAATCAGTGCCATTGACTATTGTCTAGATACTATTTTACAGCAGATTTCCATTCCAGAAAGTACGACTTAGTCCAAGCGTTGCGCATTTGCCTCAGATCCGATTCATTTCCTTGATTTATGACTTTGATTAGGGAGAGCAGGAATCGGTTATAGTAAGGCTAGAGGTGATGAGAGTGACGACCTATCAACAACTACTTCAGACGATTGGTCAATTGCGGAGTATTGAGGCGAGCCTCGAGTTGTTTTCTATTGAAACTCAGGACCAGGAGGCAAGTCAGGTGTTTCAAAACGCTTATAACGAAGCTACCAAGGTGATTCAAGCTCTAGAAGTGCGCCAGCTTCAACTGGAAAAAGAAGAGCCACAATATAAAGGTTAACTCCAAAAAAACCATCCGGATGAGATGGTTTTTTGTTTGGGCTAATTTAGGATCCTCCAACGCAAACATGCATGATTTAACAAGGATGGATTCATACTAGAAACTAAAACCAATATCTGTTCGTCTGATATAGGAGGAAAGTTTATGCCACAATACATGACCATCCTGCTCCGTTGCATCTATGCCTACTTTTTTCTTTTAATCATCTGCCGCATCTTAGGAAAAAAACAAATTTCACAATTAACGTTTTTTGACTATGTCGTGGGGATCGCGATCGGCTCGATTACAGCTACGTTAGCTGTTGATACGAGCTTAAATTGGGTCTCTGGAACGGTTGGTCTCGCAACTTGGGGGCTGCTACCGATGATTCTCACTTTGTTTGCTTTGTTTTTTCGTCCGTTCCGCCAAATCGTCGAAGGAAAACCAACTCTCTTAATCGAAAACGGAAAGATCTTAGAGCGAAACCTTTTGAAAGCACGGATATCTTTAGATGAATTAATGCTTCAGTTGCGACAGAAAAATGCCTTTCAACTATCGGATGTTGAACTGGCGGTGTTTGAAACGAATGGTCAAGTCAGTGTATTGAAAAAAACTGCTCAAAGTTCAGTCACACCCTCACAGTTAGGTTTAATTACAGAAAAAACCAAAGCGCCTTCTTTGGTTATTGAGCAAGGTAAAATTATAGATGAAGCCTTAGAAGAAAGTGGATTTAATAAAGAATGGTTAATAGGGGAGCTGGGTAAGAAAGGTATTTTAGAGTTAAAAGATGTGTATGCCGCCCAAGTGGATTCTAAAGGGCAATTGTATATTGATTATAGGGACGATCAAAAGCAACAAAGTGCCTCAACCGAGCGACAAGCAGTGCTAGCCAAATTGAAAAAAGTAGGGGCGGATTTAGACCTCTATGCCCTCGATACAAATAATCAAATGGCCAAGACCTTGTTCAAGGATGAATCGAAGACCATTAAAAATATCCAACATTCACTTGAGCCCTATTTGAAATGAAATTGTCTTGCCTCTTTTTAATAAGAGGCAAGACATCAAATTTGGGGCGCCTCATACTATTTGATCAAAAATTGTATAAAGACAAATAGGAAATAAGGGACTCCTAGAAACAAGATCACCTTAAATAAAACGTCTGACAAAAACTGCACGATTTCTTCTGGTGAACGACTCTCCATTTTCTCAAGCTTGTCCACCCATTTGTTTTCCCGTTCATGAATAAGAGATTCACTTTTTTCAATCATTTTATGGGAGATCATATCCACACCGCTCCGATCCTGGTAAGAGATTTCGTTATTAGAGTATATGAGGCGTGATAGAGTTTATGACCGGTTTCTATTAATCCAAATTAAGTTTCTTGAGGTTTCATCCAAGCTCCTAGCTACTAAAAAAGAATCCGTAGTAAAAAAACGGATTCAATCATGCGCTACTATTTATTTTTAAGAGATTGGCTCACTTTTTCTCGAAAGGTCTTTAAGGATAATTGGTTCAACTCAGGCAAACCTGCATCGACAAAGGAAATAGACTTACCTTTATAAATGGGATAAACGCTTTGCATACCTGTTGCTAACTGAAAATAAGGCGTTCCACCTACATGTTTAAGAAAAAGAACATATTTGCCTTTTGCCAATTCACCCGGATATTTTAGGTTTAGTGGGGAACGAGCTTTCGGCAACGGTTTTAAACCCGTTGAGAGAAGCGTCACCTGAGTAACAGGCGCGCCTTTCCAGGTTTCGGATGATTTGAAAAATTGTTTGGTATTGATTAAGTGATAAGCGTTCACATTTTGTTCAATAGATTGAGATTGGTAGGCAGGCTCAAGTGTCCCAACTGCAATGAGGTCAGAGCGTTCGATGAGCGCTTCAATGGATGTGACTGTATGAAACTGAACGGGTTTCGTTTCAGGCGACGCCGTGAAATTAAAGACAGGCACGATCAAAAGAGCAACGTAAATGAGAGAGAATAGCGGTTGAACGGTGATCATAGTACCCCCATCTTTACTGAGGAAGGAGCCTCATCATTGTGTGAGGCCATTTCCTTTCATCATATAACTTGCACGTTTAATAAAAGCACGCTCATCCTCAACTAAACCACAAACCGCACACTGAACTTTGCGTTCCGGCCCTCTATAAGCCATGTGAAGGGGACTAAGTGCCTCGTTTTCATATTCTTCCAAGATGTCACCGGTCTGTGGATCTAATTTGACCGCGTGAGGGACTTGTTCAATTAAATTAAAACGGGTTTTATTCGTTTTACAATTTGGACAGAGATAAGGGCTTCCCATCTCTACCACCTCCTGGTGACTAGATTTTCCTTTAGAGTAAGTTTTTATGTATGTCTACCCACTCAAGTCCATTTAATGAATGAATGGGGTTTGGACAGGGGAAACTTGGATTGTGCTTATAACTTTTTTAGAAAAGGGAGACAGGTCAATGGCTCGAAGAAAAAACATTCATGTTTATAATTTTGGGTTTTTCTATCTGCCAAGTTACCAAGAAACAAGTGTAGACGCTTATACAGATATTGAATTAGAGAACGGACGTTTACAAGCGTGGGAAGGGGAACTTGAGTCTTCTTATAATCAAGAGGGTCAAGCTTCCAATTGGCCAATCATATGATCAAGCGAGTCGGGTGCTCAACAACGAACCAAAATTCGGAGTGCCCGACAATTTTTTTATTTGCTCATCCCTACGATTTTCGGTACATTTAATGTAAGCGTTTAAATACGGCTGTGGAGCAGAATCACTGCCTGAATTTAATAGCTAAACTAAACAGAGAAGAGGGGAGTAACCATGCGAGAACCTATTCAACTTGGAGCACAACTTTTTTTGATCGATACATATGACTTGGGATTACCCGGTCGAACAGGATGTTATGTGTTTGTGGACGAGTCAGGCTTAACATTGGTTGAGACCTCTGCTAGTCCTTCCAAACCTTATATCGAGGCAGGATTAAAAGCGCTCGGATACGAACTTGAGGCCATCAAGCGCATTCTCTTAACGCATATTCATTTAGATCATGCTGGTGGGGCGGGACTTTTTGCCAAGGCCTGTCCCAATGCTGACATTGTCGTCCATTCGAGAGGGGCGAGACACTTAGCAGACCCAGAGCGCTTGATTCAAGGCGCAAAAGCGGTTTATGGTGAGAAATTTGATGCCCTATTTAATCCCATATTACCTGTGCCAAAGGAACAACTCCTCGTTTTACAGGATGGCGACACGCTGACAATAGGAAAAGATCGAACGCTGACATTTTTGGATACACCCGGCCATGCCAAACACCATTTTGCAATTTATGACCCAGTTACAAAAGGGATGTTTGTGGGAGATACCATTGGCATACGTTATCAAGCCCTTGAAGAAATGGGGGTCCCTCTGTATCTTCCGTCAACCTCACCCAATCAATTTGATCCAGAAGCGGTGATGACCTCGATGGCACGAATACAGGATTTTCAACCAGAACGACTCTATTTTGGCCATTACAGCATGAGTGAGAATGTAGAAGAAGTATACGCCCAAGTGACCTTTTATTTAGAGGAATTCGTGACCATCACAGAATCTGTTTTCTCATCAGGTGGCGGGCATTCGGAACTTGTCCAGGCGCTCAACGACATGGTTTGGGCCAAGAGTGAGGCCCGGAAACTGCCAGAAGGCCATCCTGAACGAGACATCATTCAATTGGATCTACAAGTCTCGGCTTTAGGACTCATCGATTATTTCCATAAAAAAAAGAAACTAGACAACTAATTGAAATATGAGGAAAGATCTCGTCCCAGAAGGGCGAGATCTTTTTAAATCCCTAAGCCAATTCAACGAAAATTGCCAATCCCCTCTTTTATTCTGGATTAGGACTAGCTTTTTGACCTTAATTTTTTTAAAATGAGAATGAAGGTCGAGCCTGACTACGCATACTATTATTAGAACTCAAAACATGGGAAAAGTTTGATCTAGGGTTTTTAAATAAAGCGGAGGAACGGTGAGGAGGGCAAACGCTCCAGTGTGAGTGGCCTAATCTCGCTTAAACGGCACGGTCAACCCAAGGAGGGACTTTAGCGAATTGGCGTTATTTCTAAATTATCCATTAATTGCTGCCTTTGCAGCCATCATCATGGCACAGGTCATTAAAATTCCAATCAACATGGTGAAAAATCAATCCATTGAATGGAAATTAGCGGTCAGTACTGGGGCGATGCCAAGTTCACATTCGGCAGCGGTTGCTTCACTCACAACCGGTGTTGGAATAGAAGAGGGACTGGCTTCTCCTATTTTTGCTGCATGTGTGATTTTCGGAGTCATTACGATGTTTGATGCTGCAGGTGTGAGGCGACATGCAGGGGAACAAGCGGTTTATTTGAATAAATTAATCGAAGAGTTTGATGAAGTGTTTCGAGAAATGGTCTCTTTAAAAAAGATGTCTTCCAAAAATAAGAAAGTGTTAAAGGAACTTTTGGGACATCGACCCGTTGAAGTTTTTGTGGGGGGGATATTTGGCATAGGAGTCAGTTTAGCCATTTATTTTATTTTTTATAATCATTAATAATATCGAAAAGGAAACCCTTATATGGGTTTCTTTTTTTCCCCTAACGCTTTGATCAAAGTTCAAATTGCGACTAGGGGGGCTTTTCTGAGAGATGGGGTCATACCTTGGGACAAGTTGGCATAAGGTTGAAATAAGAGGTCAAATGTCTCGGGGGGGTCTTAAAGCTCATGAAAACATTTCGGAATTGGCATGTGGTGAGCACCTTATTTTTTCTTTTATTTATAGGTTTGACAAGCTTGCTTTTATATAAACCAAAAAGTTTATCCGGACTGGAACACTCGACTGCTTCTTGTTTAAAGGTGCTCGACTTGACGACTACGCATCACGTTTGGTTGGCCATTGCGCACCTAGGCGACTTTTCTTTTTGTTTCTTATTAGCGTGCGTCATCGGAATTTTATTTGCTTTCTTTAAAAGAGGGTTAACGGGTTTGATCTTTGTTTTTGGGATCCTCGGCTTACCGCTCATTAAATGGGTCCTTATGCGAGTTTTTGAAGGGATGGTTTCAACTGCTCAGTTTTTTCCAAGTGAGCGTGTAATGGTGCCAATTCTTTTTTATGGATTTTTAGTGGCTCTGCTAGGCTATGTACTCAAACGAAATGGCTATCCTCAACTGACTTTTATTTTTGGGGTGGGGTTGTGTTTCCTTTTAATCGTGCTAAGCTGTTCCAGTCTTTTGCTGAATGGAGAATCCTTATCGGATCAGTTAACAGGTGATCTTCTAGGTCTAAGTTGGTTAGCTTTAATCCTAGCGATTCTACAAGCCTTTAAGAAAAAAGGATTTCATTAAAAAGTGAGCAAGTTGCTCGCTTTTTTTGTGCCCAAAACTCTACTTATTCAAGAAAAAACAAGTCCCGTTAAATAAAAAAATAAAAAATTAGTTCTTGGGATTAAAATTTATTTTTTCTGTTTAAACTAATGTGGAAGGACGGAACACTTTACCCGAAAAAGAATTCACCACTTATAAAGGGGTTGTCATTCTGAGGATGGGTCCTTCTTTATAATATGTGAATGTTATTTACTGTGTAAATAAGATTGACATGTTTAACTTTAGTTGGAGGTATGTGTAAATGAGTCAAGGAACAGTTAAATGGTTTAACGCAGACAAGGGTTTTGGATTTATCGAGGTTGAAGGTGGCGATGATGTTTTTGTACATTATAGCGCCATCGAAGGTGAAGGCTTTAAAACCCTTGAAGAAGGCCAACGAGTCGAATTTAACATTGTTGAAGGTAGCCGTGGCCCACAAGCTGAAAATGTTAATAAAATTTAATGATTTTTAACTTGTGAAGGATGAGGAAACGCCCTCATCCTTTTTATTTGGCTTGATGTAGCGCACAGAACTGGGGCAGAAGGTCAACTGAGTCCACGCAAAACATGGCGGGGGCATAAAATAGTGAAATAAGGTCATCTGAGTCTGCATACTTACATAAAACCATTTTGTCTGACGCACACTGATTACAGAGGTGATCGTCATGAGACAGGATTTGAAAAATCAACGGTTAACCAATACTGGAACCGATATCGAAGAAGTCAAACGTTTAAATGCTAACTCAGGACTTTCCTACAATGAAGCGAAAGCTTATATTGCTCGTGAAATGGGAGGCCATGGGACGTCAGTGTTTAGCGATACAGACCCTAAAGAAGTCCAAAGGGAAATTAGGCAAGACTTAAATCAAGAGTCACTTTAATTGGTGAAAACAAGTCATCGAGGATCCGCTATTCGGCTAAATCGGCCATTTTAAAAAAGGTTATGTCGCCCACGTTCCGCTATCTCCAGCGTTTTCACGAGATAAAGGCGGGATAGAGGGAAATAGCGACTCATAGAGGACGTTTTGATGCCAAAGTGCTCAGATGTCACGCCATAACGGATCCACGTGTCCATAAAAGGAAAATGAGTCATCGAGGATCCGCTATTCGGCTAAATCGGCCATTTTAAAAAAGGTTATGTCGCCCACGTTCCGCTATCTCCAGCGTTTTCACGAGATAAAGGCGGGATAGAGGGAAATAGCGACTCATAGAGGACGTTTTGATGCCAAAGTGCTCAGATGTCACGCTATAACGGATCCACGTGTCCATAAAAGGAAAATGAGTCATCGAGGATCCGCTATTCGGCTAAATCGGCCATTTTAAAAAAGGTTATGTCGCCCACGTTCCGCTATCTCCAGCGTTTTCACGAGATAAAGGGGGGATAGAGGGAAATAGCGACTCATAGAGGACGTTTTGATGCCAAAGCGCTCAGATGTCACGCTATAACGGATCCACGTGTCCATAAAAGGAAAATGAGTCATCGAGGATCCGCTATTCGGCTAAATCGGCCATTTTAAAAAAGGTTATGTCGCCCACGTTCCGCTATCTCCAGCGTTTTCACGAGATAAAGGCGGGATAGAGGGAAATAGCGACTCATAGAGGACGTTTTGATGCCAAAGCGCTCAGATGTCACGCTATAACGGATCCACGTGTCCATAAAAGGAAAATGAGTCATCGAGGATCCGCTATTCACTTAACTCAAACACTTATCTTGAGCAACAGGAGATAAGTGTTTTTGCGTTTTGGTCTCGGGCAAAATAATAGAGGGCACAACGTGTTTCGCGTATAATAGCAAACAGGTAAACTTAATCGGGAGGTTTTGATTTGAATCGTGTGCTCTTTGCTTGCTTAGTGGTTTTGACAACTGCATTAATGGGATCCTCTTTTGCTATTGGTAAAATAGGGCTAGCGTTTTCCTCTCCCATTCTTCTCGTTTCCTTTCGATTTACGATCGCAGGCATTCTGATGGCGATCCTCGTGGCTCTACTAAAACGCCCTCATCCAAAAACGTTGAGCCTGTGGATTAAAATGGCGGTGATTGGTTTCTTTCAAACAACCGGCGTCATGGGGTGTATTTTTGTAAGTCTGCGTACGATCACAGCTGGTGAATCTTCGATCTTGACCTTCCTAAATCCATTATTAGTGGTCATTTTGGGTTCTATTTTTCTTGGAATCCGCTATCGAATGCTTCAATGGCTTGGCGTGATCTTAGGATTTGTTGGCGTCTTCCTTACACTAGGTGGCCATTTAGATTTTAAAATGGGAACACTTTTGGGCCTTGCCTCAGCCGTTTCATGGGCGATCGCAACCCTGTTAATTAAAAGGTGGGGAAGCCCATTGGACACATGGGTATTAACAGCCTATCAAATGTTGTTTGGCGGACTCCTCTTACTTATTTCAAGCTTTTTACTTGAAACGCCTCATTTTACAGTGACTCCGATGTCGGTCTTTATCTTACTCTGGCTCGCGATCATGGCGTCAATCGTTCAATTTGCTGGGTGGTTTTTCCTACTGCAGAAAGGGGATGCGGGCAAAACGAGCGCCTTTTTGTTTTTAGCTCCCTTTTTTGGAGTCCTTTCAGGCTTTGTCTTGCTGGGAGAAACCCTTCATTTACTTGTATTAATCGGCGGAATTTTAATTTTTATTGGTATTTTTTGTGTCAATTGGTCGAGCGCACAAACGAAACAAAAGGGCGTGCCTCCTGCTCGAAGAAGGACATGAGGCCCCTTCATTTTAAAAAGTGGCTAAAACATTCTATGGGATGTCCAAAACTGAAACCTTTCTTAAGTTCGCTCGTATGCTTTAATAAGGATAAGGAAAGGGTGACGACTCATGGGAGAACAAGGTTGTATGAAATGTGGTAGTAAAGATGTGGGTCAAAAAGAAGTGGCGATGACCGGCACAGGGCTCTCAAAGATGTTTGATGTGCAAAATAATCAATTTCTAGTGGTTTATTGTAAGAAATGTGGCTATTCCGAGTTCTATAATAAACAATCGTCAACGGGGTCTAACATTCTCGACTTGTTTTTTGGCGGTTGATCCGAAAACGACTCTATTAAAAAACCCGCTTGGAATGCAACAAGCGGGTTTTGCGTTAATAGAACCCTAAGAAGTGAGCGTGATCGGGTCTTAGCTTTGAGCAAGCATTTTTCTTAAAAATTCAATATCAATGATTAAACTAGGGATGAAGTTTTGATAGAGGCTAACAAGGCCCATTATTCCCGCAATCTCTCGAGGAGAATAGATCGACTCGAGGTCAATTCGATTGAGGGTGACGGGATAGGGGAGTTTTTTACTCCATTCAATTGCCTGGCTTTTTAGATTGGATTGAAGCGTCACATACTCGTCAGAGCCTACGTAGGGACGTAAATGAGACCAGCCTTGACTTAAAAATTGAGGAAAGTGAGCGAGCGCGCGAAAATCACTAGCTACATCCAATACCTCGTGTTTTCGGGCAATATCAAGCATCAAATTTCGAGTTGAAGCAGGTGCTTGTGGAATTTGGAGCAGTTGAATTTTAGGGAGACTAGAAATAATTCCTGGGTTAATCGTGCCTGCTACTTGCTCTAATCCAGAATTTGGCCGATTGGCCAGTGCTTCAGACCAACTACTGACAATGAGGAGGAGTTTTGGGTTCACGATACTAAAAACGTCTAGGATTCCTTTAATCATCTCAATGTTTTGAGAATTGTAGAAGGAGGCCCATTGAATCTTAGGAACGTTTTGTGTAATTTTGGGGTGGCGAAGGGCATTGGCTGCACGAGCCCCTTCAATGGTCAGCATGTTGGGTCGAACTTGTTTCCAACCTTCCGTTAAAAACGGTTCGTATAAAGCGAGTGTTCTAAAAATGAAATTAACAATTGGGACCTTTAAAACAAATTTTATATCGGAATACACGTCTTTTAACAGACCGGTTGCTTCTTCTTCTAGAATCTCGGGAATGCCATAATAATCGACCAACTTTAAAGCCCTCCTTATAAATGACTTCATATAAGATATTCCGTTTTAATCAATTCATGTCTATCTAACCTGAACGATCAAGGGAGGAAATTGTCGAAGAAAATCCATTGGAATTTGGAACGTTGATGTAAGAAATATGTTAAAATTTATAATAGACAGAAAGAGTCTATCTATTAATGCTGGAGGGTGTGTACATATGACTGAAAAAAAACAAGATTTACTGATTCAAAATGAAAGCGGTATCATGAGTTTGACACTTAATCGCCCAGATCGACTCAATGCGTTCAGTGATGATATGATTTCTGGACTCATTGAAGCCTTCAAAACCGCACAAACAGATCCGGCTATCCGAGTCATTGTTCTTTCGGGGGCAGGTCGCTCCTTTAGTGCAGGTGGTGACGTCAAAACGATGGGTTCAGGTGGTCCAACGGATGTTTATGATCATATAGGAAAGTTAAACGAATGCATTTTGACCATGAAAGCCACCAAAAAACCGATTCTGGCCGCTGTACATGGATTTGCAGCAGGGGCAGGTTTTAACCTAGCACTTGCTTGCGACATGATCCTTGCCGCTGACTCCAGCCAATTTGCACTCAGTTTTTCACAAGTGGGACTAATATCGGATGGTGGTGGCTCGTATTTCTTGCCAAAACTCATAGGTCCGCAGCTGGCTAAACAATTTTTCTTTACTGCAGAGCCGATTCCGGCGGAACGTCTTTATAACTTAGGAGTCGTAAACGAAGTGGTGCCAACAGACCAACTGAAAGAGACGGTCATGAAATGGGCCGAAAAGCTTGCTTCAGGACCAAGTCTTGCGCTCGGCATGATTAAGAGTGTGGTCGATCACGCTCAAACGGCTTCTTTAGAAGAAATTCTAGAGCAGGAGAGAATTACACAAACCATGATGGTCCAAACTGAAGATCATCGAGAAGGCATTGCGGCCTTTAAAGAAAAGCGGCGCCCACAATTTAAAGGGAAATAAGCTCGTTTTTGTTTTCTTGAGAGATGGGCAGGTCTTCTTGATTCCTGCCCTTCCTCATTCTTTTGAGGAGGTGAGAAGGGGTATTTTCCCATAGTTAGTGAGCGATAATTTGTAAGCGTTTCCAAAACACGCATGGATGACCGTTCAGACTTGAATGGCAATATGAATGTTATAAGGGGGAAGCAATCATTGAATACGCGTCATTTTGAGTTTTGGCCAAAGCGTCTCTCCACAACCCTTACTGTACCGCGAACGTCGATCTATGATAACCTTGCAACCTCTGCCAGACGCTATCCGAAAAAAGTGGCTATTCATTATTATGGAGCAAGCTATACTTATCAGGACGTGTTGGATCAGGTGGATCGGTTAGCTGGATTTCTCGAACAGGACTTGGGCGTCCAAAAAGGCGATCGTATTGGCCTTTATATGCAAAATTCACCGCAATACGTTATTGCTTTTTATGCCATTAACAGAATCCGTGCCATTGTCGTTCCTATTAATCCGATGACTACAGAAAAAGAACTTCCTTATTATATAAAGGATTGTGGTATTCGTACGGCGATCATCGGTCAAGAATTGTATTCGGCGATTTCTCCAAGTCGATCAGTCACACCATTAGAGACCCTCATCATTGCAGCTTATTCAGATTATAGTTCGCCACAGTCTGATCTTGCTGACCTTCCTGAAGAAGTCAAAATGCCAACCCTTCCTTTTGATCAAGATCATCACTATCTAATGAAAGAGGTGATTGAACTAGGCCGCACACCGAGTGTTCATCAAGGGGAAGCGGACGACTTTGCCGTCATTCCGTACACTTCCGGAACAACAGGGCGGGCAAAGGGGTGTGTGCATACAAACCAGACCGTGCAAGCCAATATTGTCAGCGCCAGTCATTGGGGGAATGGGACATCCGATTCCGTGAGTTTGACCACTCTTCCTTTGTTTCATGTGACAGGGATGATCCACAGTATGCATACGCCGATTTTTGGTGGTGCAACAATTGTGATCTTGACGCGCTGGAACCGAAAACATGCGCTAGAGGCGATTGAAACCTACCGAGTGAGTCATTGGGTCAATATAGCTACAATGGTGATCGACCTATTGGCTGAGCCAACGCTATCCGATTATGAGATCCGTTCGCTGGCAAGTATTTCAGGCGGTGGGGCCACCCTCCCAGCCGCTATTGGTGAAAAATTATTCCAATTAACAGGTATTCGATACGCGGAAGGCTACGGGTTATCCGAAACGATCTCCCATACGCATTTCAATCCACCGGATCGCCCAAAACTGCAATGTGCAGGTATTCCATCTTTTGATACAGATGCTAGAATTATTGACCCCCAAACTTTAGAAGAACGATCTGTTGACGAACAGGGAGAAATTGTCGTCAATGGCCCTCAAGTTTTCAAAGGGTATTACAACCGACCGGAAGATACGGAAAAAGCATTTATTGAGATTGAGGGTAAACCTTTTTTTCGTACGGGAGATATCGGTTATGTGGATCAGGAGGGGTATTTCTTTATCGTCGACCGGGTCAAACGGATGATTAACGCATCCGGGTTTAAGGTTTGGCCAACAGAGGTGGAATCGTTACTATTCAAACACCCTGCTGTTTTTCAGGCTTGTGTAGTGGGTGCACCTGATGATAAGCGTGGCGAAACGGTTAAAGCCTTTGTTGTTTTAAACGAAGCGGATCGAGGAGCGATTACAGAAGAAGACTTAATCGAGTGGTCCAAAACGCAAATGTCTGCTTACAAGTATCCAAGAATTATTGAATTTACCAATTCATTACCCATGACAAGTACAGGAAAAGTACTCTGGAGACTTTTGCAAGAAAAAGAATGGAAACAAGAAAAGGTGGGGGACGAACAATGAGTCAAATGGTTGAAACGGTAACAGGTCCTATTTCGATTGGACAGTTGGGAAAGACCTTAATTCATGAACATTTCATTTTTGGTTATCCAGGTTATCAAGGCGATGTGACATTAGGAGGGTTTGATCAGGATGCTTCAATGGCGCTTGCAGTAGGTGTCGCTCGGCAATTGAGAAGTTATGGGATCGATACCGTTGTCGACCCGACCCCGAATGAATGTGGACGGAATCCACTTCTGCTAAGAGAGATTTCTGAACAATCCGGTCTTCAAATCATCTGTGCAACCGGTTATTATTACGAAGGAGAAGGGGCGCCGCCCTATTTTAAATTTCGCCAAGCCTTAGGAACCGCCGAACAAGAGATCTATGAAATGTTTAAGACAGAACTAACAGAGGGTATTGCGGGAACCGGGATTAAGCCAGGTATTATAAAGCTCGCTTCGAGTCGGGGGCAGATTACGGATTATGAGCAATTATTTTTCCGAGCGGCAGCAAGGGTTCAGAAAGAGACTGGAATTGTCCTATTAACCCATACCCAAGAAGGAACGATGGGACCTGAACAAGCCTCCTTTCTAATCGAGCAGGGCGCCGATCCAAATAAAATTATCCTCGGCCACATGTGCGGCAACACGGATCCTGATTATCATAAGCGAGCACTCGATCAAGGAGTACGCATTGGATTCGATCGATTTGGAATTCAAGGAATGGTGGGAGCGCCGTTCGATGCAGAGCGCGTTGAAACACTCATGCGCTTAATAGAAGCTGGATATGAGGATCAAATTATGCTCGCTCACGATTCCATTACTGTTTGGTTGGGACGGCCGCCAGTCATGACACCACAAGTTGAAGAGATTATGGGGAATTGGCATCCGTTCCACCTTTTTGACAACATTGTTCCGTCACTAAAAGAAAAAGGCCTCACCGATGTGCAAGTTGCTAAATTTTTTAATGCGAACGTACACGCCTTGTTTTCAGGAGCGCCTGTTCAGGCTGTGAATCGTTAACAAGAAACCCCCTCACAACTTGTGAGGGGGTTTAAATTTTAGGCAGTTTCATTTGTTATACGTATTTGTGATTATCGAATGGAACTTAACGCTTATAAGGTATCGCAACGAATCGGCAAGTAGATTGTGAAGACCGTTAATGTGTCGTCTGAGCGACAGGAAATGTGACCGCCGTGATGGAGTTCGATAATCTGTTTACAAACATAAAGGCCGATACCAGTTCCTAATTCTTTCGTTGTATAAAAGGGTTCAAAAATCGTCTGAAGCGCATGTTCTGGGATTTTTGGCCCATTATTGGAGATTTCAATTTTAATCCGATCCTCTTCAAGTTCGCAGGAGGCTTTAATGTAAGACGTGTGGGAATTGGTCTTGACAGCCTCGATCGCATTCATGAGGAGATTAAGGCATACTTGCTTTAATTCTTCCATTTTAGCAAGGGTATAGCCCGTAAAAGAAAAGTGGGTATCGACTTGAATGTCGTCTGAAACAAGAGTGGGATATAGGAAATTAAGCAACTCTTCAATCAACGCTTTGATCGATATGTTTTGAAACGACTCATCTTCCGTCTTAATCTTGGAGGTATGTAAAAACCGAGTAATTCGGTATTTAAGTTCTTCTAATTCATGTTCTATAGTATCAAAATATAAGGGATTGGTATCCCCAGATCGTATAAGTTTGATAAATCCCATAACCGCAGTAAGAGGATTGCGAAATTCATGAACAAAGCTTGAGGACATTTGCCCGAGTAATGTTAATCGATCCTTATGCGTATCGTTGATGAAGAGAAGTTTCTCACGAATTTCAGCGTCTTTTAATTCGCTGTACCTCGATACCGCACAGTGTACAAATTGATCGAATAAAGAACTCAGAGTCTGACTCATTTGGATAAATTCCTTAATGGTGAGATCAATATGAGATAATTGGTCGAGCAACACCTCTCTGCCTTGGTAAACATTCGTAATAAAGTGTCCGAGATTCACCTGAGCTTGAGCGCGTTCGAATGCCACCCTCTCCGCCAAAGCGGTTACTTCAGCTTTCTTTAAATGGCCGCTCAAATAATCGACAACCAAATCGAACATGACTGTACCATTGAAATGGATCAGTTCAAGAGAATCCGTCGCATCATAATGAATTTGGTCCTCCCAGCTTTGTAAGATGGTCTGTTTATTTTCCTTTAAAAAAAACAGAAATTCCTGGTTCCTTTCCGAGATAATTAAAGGTTTTAAGGGCATAACAAAGAATCCTCTCCTACTAATTATTACTATTATCGTACAATTAATAATTCAAAATTGGAAGAAAAATTTAAAAGAATTAAGCGTGCAAAATTAAAAGAGGGTTTAATTTAAAACACTAATTCCATGATTAAAAGGTGAATTTACATGTAAAGTACGTTAATATATATGAAGACTATAATTTTTCATAGAGTCATTAGGGAGAGAGCCTTCTAATGGAAATGAACAAACGCGTGTCGATCCGACCTTTGGGAAAATATGATTTGCATCGGTTATATGAACTCATGCACGGGGCCAAAAATGGGGACATTCCAGAATGGAAAAAATGGGATGCACCGTATTTCCCCTATCAAAAACCAAGTTATCGCTTGTTTAAGCAGCAAATGCTCGAAGAAATTTATGCTGGTCAACGCTATGTGATTGAGACCGAAGCGGGCGAGCCTATAGGTATTGTGACCTATTATTGGGAGCACCGAGCGTCTTATTGGTTAGAAGTAGGGATTGTGATTTATGATCCTGCCTATTGGAGTGGCGGATTTGGAACTCAGGCGCTTATTCTCTGGATTGAGCATCTTTTCTCAAGCCTCCCACTTGTTCGAATAGGCTTTTCAACATGGTCCGGAAATGAGCGAATGATGAGAGTCGGCGAAAAGTTAGGCATGACGCTTGAGTCTAGAATTCGGAAATGTCGGTATTATCATGGCATCTATTATGACGCGATTCGTTATGGGATCTTAAGAGAAGAATGGGAGTCCGAACGCAAGGCCGTGATTCAGCATTATTTTTCAAAAAGTGATGAAACTGACTATTAATTCAATTAATTTTCCTATAAAATAAATAAGAAGTAAGAAGACATGGTATTATTTTATAATACGGGTCCTTTTAAAAGGAGGAATTCTAAATGGAAAAGAAACATTTTAAAGTGATTAATGAAGCAGGCCTACATGCGCGTCCGGCAACGGTTGTCGTGAACGAGGCGAACCAATTTGCTTCAGACATTAATATTAGCTACAAGGAAAAAACGGTAAATTTGAAATCGATCATGGGTGTGATGTCTCTTGGGATCATTCAGGGATCCGAAATTGAGATCACAGCGTCAGGTAGCGACGAAAAAGAAGCGATTGAAGGCATTGAAAAACGCTTGAAAAGTGAAGGGTTAGCGGAATAAAGTAAAAATGCAGGCCGTTTTTTTGAACGAACGGTTCGTTATTAAAGAAACCGTCGTAACAAAATAAGTTTCTAATGAATGGAGAGCGCTGAGGCGCTCTTTTTTGTTTTGCGAATCGCCATGCGTTTGTTGATGTTTGAAACAATAAGACACGAAGATCCAAATCAGTTCCTTTTAAGCATATTTCGCATATCCTGACTATAAGCATGATATAATGGAAAATGTTATCAAATGATTCAAATCAACCTTAACCATTATATAAAAAATAGAACAGCAGAGGAGGTGTGCCAGTGGAAGATCGTCATTTTCGACATGCAATGGGGAATTTTGCAACTGGAATTACGATTGTTGCAACGGAACTAGATGATGCCATTTATGGCATGACTGCCAACGCGTTCATTTCCGTTTCTCTTGATCCACCTTTAATTCTTGTGTCTGTTGATGAACAGGCGAGCATGCACGATAAATTGAAGCAAACAGGTCAATTTTCGGTCAGTATTTTAAATAAAGATCAACAAGATGTTTCGATGCACTTTGCCAAACAAAAGACATTAGAATCCATTGATGGGTTGTTTGAACGCCTAGCTGGTCAGCCCGTAATCAAAGATTCACTGACTTCCATGGCGTGTCAACTGAAAGATGCCCATCCTGCGGGCGACCATACTTTGTTTATCGGAGAAGTATTAGAACTCCAAACAGGTTCGGATCAGCCGCCCCTTACCTATTATCAAGGTAAATATGGCCAACTTTAATTAAACATGCGAATACTGGAACATTTTAAGCACCCTTCAACTTCGGGTGCTTTTCGAATGGATTTAAACGGCCATCATTATGACTACAAGAGATAAGCACGTCAGCCTTTAAAGCATTTTTTAAATCAGTTCTGATAAAATTTTAAGGATAGGAAAGACTAGTCATGACAAATTTTAATCAAAAAAAGGACAAACCATACATAAGCTAGACTTATGAAGTTTGATAACATGATTGAATTTTACTTATTATGCATTTTGCATTATGATAGATATGTAGAATTTGAACTAGGTTTGTTAAAGGAGTGAAAGTCATGTCTACATCTGTTCAAGACAGAGCGAAAAATGACGTGTATCAAGCGTTAAGTACGTTTGAAGTCAATGGTAAGACTTACAACTACTACAAACTCGATGCACTTAAACAATTTGGCGATATTGAACGCCTTCCTTATTCTATCAAAGTGTTATTGGAATCCGTTCTCCGTCAGTACGACGGTCGCGTCATCAAAAAAGAGCATGTTGAAAACCTTGCAAAATGGGGTACAAAGGATCTCGATCCAGATGTCGATGTTCCTTTTAATCCATCACGGATCGTCCTCCAAGACTTTACAGGGGTACCTGCAGTCGTTGACTTAGCGTCTCTACGTAAAGCTATGGCTGATATGGGCGGGGACCCACAAAAGATCAATCCTGAAAAGCCAGTTGATCTTGTGGTTGACCACTCTGTACAAGTTGACCAATACGGTTCCAACGATGCGTTAAAATATAATATGGAACGCGAATTCGAGCGTAACATTGAACGTTACAAATTTTTAAAATGGGCTCAAAATGCGTTTGAAAACTACCGTGCGGTTCCACCAGCAACTGGTATTGTGCACCAAGTTAACTTGGAGTACCTTGCTTCTGTTGTTCACGGCATTGAAGAAAACGGTGAATACCTTGCGTTCCCTGATACTCTAGTAGGTACAGACTCCCACACAACGATGATCAACGGTATTGGTGTACTTGGTTGGGGTGTTGGTGGTATTGAAGCTGAAGCAGGTATGCTTGGTCAGCCTTCTTACTTCCCAGTACCAGAAGTAATCGGTGTGCGCTTAATCGGTTCACTAGCGAGTGGTATTACAGCAACTGACCTTTCACTTAAAGTGACTCAAGTTTTACGTGCAGAAAAAGCGGTTGGTAAATTCGTTGAATTCTTCGGTCCTGGTATGTCTCAAATGTCTCTTGCAGACCGTGCAACGATCTCTAACATGTCTCCTGAAAACGGAGCAACAGCGACATTCTTCCCAGTAGATGAAGAGTCTTTAAATTACTTGCGCTTGACTGGTCGTAGCGAAGAACAAGTGAAGTTGGTTGAAGAATACTGCAAAGCAAACGGCTTATTCTATACACCAGATGCGAAAGACCCACGCTTCACTAAAGTGATTGAGCTTGATCTTTCCGAGATCCAACCTGCACTTTCTGGTCCTAAGCGTCCACAAGACTTAATTCTTTTAAAAGATATGAAAAAAGAATTTAACAAAGCGTTGACAACTGAACAAGGTGTACACGGTTTCGGTCTTGGTGAAGAGGAAAGTAAGAAAACGTCTACGATCTCTTATAAAGATGGCCGTACAGAAGAGTTGAAAACAGGTGACGTGGTGATTGCTGCAATCACAAGTTGTACCAATACCTCTAATCCAAGCGTTATGATCGGTGCGGGTCTTGTTGCTAAGAAAGCTGTTGAACTTGGTCTTAAAGTACCGGGTTACGTGAAAACAAGCTTAGCTCCAGGCTCTAAAGTTGTAACAGACTACCTTGAAGATGCTGGCCTTTTACCATACCTTGAGCAACTTGGATTTAACCTTGTCGGTTACGGTTGTACAACATGTATCGGGAACTCTGGACCGCTTCTTGATGAAATCGAGTCTGCAATCAATGTCAACGACATGACGGTTGCATCTGTTCTTTCTGGTAACCGTAACTTCGAAGGGCGTATTCACCCACTCGTTCGTGCTAACTATTTGGCTTCACCTCCATTAGTTGTCGCTTATGCACTTGCTGGATCTGTGAACTTCGACTTCGAGAATGATTCCTTTGGTAAAGATCAAGATGGCAATGACGTGTTCTTTAAAGATCTCTGGCCTTCTACAGAAGAAATTAGTGAACTTCTGACTTCATCTGTCAACCCAGAAATGTTTAAGAAAGAATATGGTCGTGTCTTCGAACAAAACGAGCGTTGGAACGAAATCGAAACAAGCACAGGTGAGCTTTACGATTGGGATGATGAGTCCACGTATATCGCAAACCCACCATTCTTCGAAAACCTTAAGCCAGATCCAGACCCAGTGAAGCCATTAAATGGATTGCGTGTCATTGCGAAGCTTGGCGATTCGGTTACGACTGACCATATCTCGCCAGCTGGTGCGATTGCAAAGGGTGGGCCTGCAGGTCAATACTTGATGAGCAAAGGCGTTGAACCTCGCGACTTTAACTCATTTGGCTCTCGTCGTGGTCACCACGATGTGATGATGCGCGGTACATTTGCGAACATTCGGATTCGCAACTTGCTCGCTCCTGGTACTGAAGGTGGTTATGCGCCTTACTGGCCAACAGGTGAAGTGCTCTCCATGTACGATGCCGCTATGAAATACAAAGAAGACGGAACAGGTCTTGTTGTAATGGCAGGTGTCGACTACGGGATGGGTTCATCTCGTGACTGGGCGGCTAAAGGAACATTCCTTCTTGGAATTAAAGCTGTTATTGCGGAAAGCTATGAAAGAATTCACCGCAGTAATCTGGTTTGTATGGGTGTTCTCCCACTTCAATTCATTAACGGCGAAAGTGCGGATTCTCTAGGCCTAACTGGTAAAGAGACTCTTGACATCCAAGTTGATGACAATGTAAAGCCACGTGATGTTGTGAAAGTTACAGCAACTGACGAAGATGGCAACACGAAAGAATTTGAAGTACTTGCTCGTTTCGATAGCGAAGTTGAAATTGACTACTACCGTAACGGTGGGATCCTTCAAACCGTTCTCCTTAAGAAATTCAAAGAAAGCAAATAATAGTAAGCAAAAACGCCTACTGACCTTATGTCAGCAGGCGTTTTTTATGTATTTTCTCTTTTGACGATTTATTCTTCTTGTTCTTTTGAGAAGAGAAGTTTAATTGACATATAAATACCGTACACGGAGACAAGAATAAGGATAATGGCAAAAACCATCATTAGCCAACTGAGATTGACACCATTTATATAGCCGCGGTGAAGTTGTTGCATAAACCCGCTCAAGGTATTTCCACTTCCATTTCGTGCCATGGCAAAGTTCCTTCGACTGAAACCTTGAGATCTGTTGCCTGTAGTGGGTGGGTTTGAATGAGACGCAGCATAACCACCCGACTGTGTATTGCCATTTCCAGATGGAAACGCACCTTGGGAAGAATTGGTATTCGAGTTCCCTTGATTAAACGACGGGTAACTGCCATGTTTGAAATTCTGCATGTTGAACTGGGGTTGGGCCTGTCCACCAAACCATTGTGGTTTTTCTGTGATCAGGCCCGTGACTGATTCAAAAAGAATACTAATAGAACTGATTAGGCTGACCCAAAGAAAAAGTTTCGGTTGTCTTTTCACCTGTTATGCCTCCATTAATTGGAATCGTTTCACACCCATTATATTAAATTTTATTTCTTAACAAATGATTAATTTTTCTATGGGACAGCCTAGGTTATGTTAAACATGCAGGTCTTTTTTATAAACCATTGAGGAGTTCTCCTAACGGGTTCCATTTTGCGTGAGAAGACTTAAAATACTAGTTAACAAATGCCAAACAAGTGACATGTGGATTTGACTTAGAGATTACTTTAACCGGTATACTAACAAATATAAAAAATATTTAGTAATAAAAACAAACTAGTAGGAGGAAATGAAATGAAGACATATACCGTTATTACAGGTGCAAGTTCTGGGATTGGTTATGAAACCGCACTTGCTTTTGCTGCTCGTGGAAAAAATTTAATTATTGTGGCACGTAGAACGGAGGCGCTCGAAAGACTTAAATTAGAAATCACGAAAGTCCATTCTGAATTGGATGTCATAATAAAAATAGTTGATTTATCTGATACGAAAAATGTGTATACATTATATGAGGAATTAAAAGAATACGAAATTGAAACTTGGATTAACAATGCAGGATTTGGAAATTTCGCATCAGTTGGGGAACAAAATTTAACTAAAATTGAAGCAATGCTGAATTTAAATATAGAGGCTTTAACTATTTTCACTTCTCTTTATGTACGAGATTATTCGACTGTTGAAGGCACGCAAATCATTAACGTTTCTTCAGGTGGTGGGTACACAATTATTGGAAATGCCATCACATATTGCGCGTCTAAATTCTATGTAAGTGCGTTTACTGAAGGCCTTGCACATGAATTAAAAAAACAAGGGGCAAGCATGCAAGCAAAAGTATTAGCTCCTGCTGCAACTGAAACTGAATTTGCAAAAGTATCGAGTGACTTGGAGGAAAATGTTAAATTCGAAGGAATGCTGCCGAAATATCATACTGCTAAAGAAATGGCTGGATTTATGCTTGATCTTTACGATAGCGAAAAAGTCGTTGGAATTGTCGATGGTCTTACGTATGAATTTCAATTAAAGGATCCGATTTACCCTTATGCCGATCGAATGAGAAACGAATAAGATGGTTTGATGGGCATTCCTTCTGCTTTTCGTTAATAAACAGGGTTTTATTTTAAAAATGTATGTCGTATACGTGATCATGATCTAAAACCAAATAGCTTTAAATAAGTAAGGGATCGAACATATTAGCCATGACTAGATGTTTGATCCCTTTTGAAATTTTTCTATTTGATTTTGGAAAGAAGATAAAATCTAGATCCAAACTTAGGTTTAGTTTAGAATAATTTAAGTAACGAAATTGGATATATATGTTAATATTGTGAATATTTGCACTTTTGACAAAAATGAAGAATAAGGCATTAAGAGTTATTTTAATAGTGATATGGGAGGAGTTGAATGAAAAGATCAGCAGGCGTTTCCTTGATCCGTCATTTTTCTTTGAAGGATTATATATTGGCAGTATCTATATTTTACTTAGCGATTAGTATAGTTATGGGGAGTTGGTTGGTTTCTAGAGGATTGAGTTCTAAACAAAAGCGTTCAAATGTTACAACTTCTACGCCACACAAACTTCTTACTCTGCGACAGGTTTCAATTTATTTAAGCTTTTATGTGTCAACCTTAAACAAATAGGTCTTTTTACCTTGTGAAAGATGAAAGAGAAACGTTCATGCAAGACACAAATGGTCGCGCCTTCAATGTAAGACGACTCGATCTGAAAAAATCGAGTCGTCTATTGGTTGTTGATAAGGAGGTGCTCTGGGCTGCGAATGGAAAGATTCCCTCGCTAAACTGAACTGGTTTGGATTTCCCTTCAAGGGTTTTATCTAACGGATGATTCTATTGAGCACTTGAGAGAGTTCATCTGGCATGGAGTGATTGGCATTGTGACCTGTGGGCAACTCATAATATGGCCACCCTTGAGCCTTGGCCGTTTGCGCACACGTTTCAATGGGTTCGTAGACCGGGTTGTTCCCACGCTCAGTACATGCGATATAGCTTTTCTTAAGAATGTTCCACGCTTCAAGATTGTTAATAATAAGCTTTTGGTAAAAAGTTTGAAGTGGGATGGGCGACATGGCGCGGATCGGATTCCTCTTCTGAATAGAAGGGAATCTTCCAGCCGTCGCCTAACTGATTACTTAGACTCGTGAACTGGTCGATAACAGGCGATTCACCAAAAAGATCTACAAGAGATTCCCCGTTTTTAGGAACAAAGGCGTCGATGTAAATAAGCTCAGATAACCGGTTTGGTATTCGATCCGCCACCCCCGTAATGATAGCCCCACCATAACTATGTCCAACGAGCACCACCTTATCTAACGCTTCAAAAAGACACACGTTTACAATGTCTTGGATATGTGTGTCTAAGTCAATAGCCGGGTTTCCTAAATGCACGCGCTCACCTAAACCCGTTAAACTTGGGGTGTAGACATGATGGCCTTTTTCCCTAAGAAGATTAGCCACGTCTTGCCAATACCAGCCACCATCCCAAGCACCGTGACAAATAACAAATGTTGCCATTTTGTTTCCTCCTAAATAGATTGCGATTTAAATCGATTGAATACGGTGAAAATAAAAGCAACGGCTGCTAGAATTGCGGTTAAAATGAAAACGTCGGGTACGGATGCCCATTCCGCAACTTTACCTGCAACAAGCGGACCAAGAAAAATGCCGCCCGCATAAAGCGATTGGTAATACCCCATTCCAGCCATTTTAATGCCAGGAGGGGTGACTTTGACAACTAACCCCAATAGAATAGGTAGACAAAACCCGAGCAATAGACCCACTCCAAAATGTAAGAGGCAAAGCATAACTAAAGTATGGGCAAATGGGATGGCAAATAAAATCGGAACTAAGCCTAATGTGCTGAAAATAAGGAGTAACCGATTGACGCGCTCGCTTAAAGGAAAGAACGAGAGTAAAAGAGACGAGAGTGTATGCGGAATGAAAAAAGCGGCCACTAGCCAATCGAGAGCCGGTCCCGTGATTCCAAGTTGTTCGGCATAAATCGGTGAAAATCCAAAAATGGTAATAAACAAAATAGAATGTGTTAAAAAGGATAACAAAGTGACCACATTCAATCGTTTGTTTTGAAAGGTTTGAACAAAGATAGCGCCAATGGAATGGTCTCTCATATGTTGACTTTCCGTTTCATCTTCGTGGATTTCTTTTAAAATAAAAACGAGTAAAAGACCGATAAGCGACGCAGCAGTTCCAACCCAAAATGGGAAGTGCCAGCCAAATTGATGGATCAAAACACTACAGAGCATCATGCTAATAAACTGAGCAAAGACCGTTAAGAATTGAATCAAGCTCATTGCTTGCGACGCCCGCTCTTCGGTGAAATATCGAGAATAAAGGATGGTTGCGGTCACCCACATAGAAGCCGTAATGCCGGCCAAGAGCCGAGCGAGTAAAATCGCAAAGAACGAATCAAAAAAGACAAATAATACCCCACTGATAAACGCCGTTAAAAAACCCATAGCCAGTAGAAGTTTTTGTTGCCCCTTTAGAAGACTAGCAAATAAACCAAGTGGAAGTCGGAGGATAATTTGAGAGATGCCATAGCTCCCAAGAATCACGCCAATTGAAGATAAAGAGAGCCCAATTTTATTTAAGTACACGCCGAATTCCGGAACATAGATGTAAATGGAAAACCAAAAACAAAACACAACGAGCTGAAAAGCAATATGATCTTTTACAGTCACGCGTGTCTGAGTTGTCTGAATCGCTTCAGTCATCGAATCCCTCCCCAAGATGTCTGTTATAACTATACCTTTACTTGGGAGGAAATGACACTAGATTTAGGGAGCCATAAAATAGAACTAGCTTTCTTTTTTTAACCTGATATAATTTCATCAATCCATATAAATAACTCGTTTTAAGGCGATGCCTAACAGAAGATAAGGGATGATCAAAAAAGACTATTAAAAGTAAGGTTGATTCTAGAAGAGAAGCTTGAAGCGTGTTAAACATCTTGAGAAAAATTGAGGGGAATCTTATGAAAATGTGGCTTCATGCCATTGTTTTAATCGTCTCATTTGGCGCGATTATATTTACAATCAGTCATTTCAGTAATTTTAAACGGGTATTGATTGGGCGTCCTATTCGATCGGATCAATTAAATTCCAAACACAACAAATTATTCTGGGTCATGGCCCTTCTAGTATTAGCAGCGGATTTGTATTCCTCAGTTGCCTATGGACCTGAAGCGGGGATCACAGAATTGGCAACACTTGGTCCTTCAGTTATGTGGTTTATAATTCCGTTAACGATGGCTTCTGTAGGTTTACTCGCAATTCTAATTATCTCCTATGTAATGGCGGTCAATGCCTATCCGAATGGAGGAGGGGCCTACACAATCGCAAGGGAGAATTATCGGAATCCTGGTTTTGCTCTGCTTGCTTCAAGCGCGTTACTCGTAGACTATGTGTTAACCGTTGCGGTTTCCGTATCTTCTGGAATTCAAACGGTTGGATCAGCTTATCCAGTGGTTCGAGACTACGCCCCGACCCTATCTGTTCTTTGTGTTTTACTTATTTTGATCGTAAATTTAAGAGGGCTATCAGAGTCTGCGACGTTATTTGCTTGGCCCACGCTACTGTTTGCGATCAGTATGGGTGTGGTCATTTGCATTGGGCTTTTGAAAGGGGTCCACGTTCATGGAGTTGGCGCCGCATCCAAACCGCCTTCCTTTGGAACCATTCCTCATGGTTTGACGATGCTGCTCTTACTTAAAGCATTTAGTGCCGCCTCCGTTTCGGTAACGGGAATTGAAACGATCTCTAATGCGGTACCGATTTTTCGAGAACCCGGAAATCGCAATGCGGTCAAGGCTTACATAACCCTTGGGATTGCAATGGGCGTGACCCTCTTAGGTTTAGCCACACTTTTTTATCTTAAGAATGTTTCAATCAATCCGAATCAAACGATGCTCTCCCAATTGTTGGGTCAACTTTTTGGGCATGGCGTGGTCTATCAAATCGTTATTTGGTTAACCTTTATTGTGTTAATATTAGCGGCGA
This sequence comes from uncultured Sporolactobacillaceae bacterium, assembly GCA_963829575.1. Lineage (GTDB taxonomy): Bacteria > Bacillota > Bacilli > Bacillales > Sporolactobacillaceae > KACC-23026. Next base: position 211,183 of record CAWHJF010000002.1, read on the forward strand.
ATTCAACGTTTACTGGTTTTCCTCAACTCGCAGCTCTTGTTGCTCGAGATGATTATTTGCCGCGATCCCTTTCATTAAGAGGGGATCGTCTTGGTTATTCAAACGGTATGATTATTTTAGCTGCGTTCGCTTCCATCTTAATTATCACCTTTGGGGCAAAGACGAATGCGTTAATTCCTCTTTACTCCATTGGTGTCTTCATTTCTTTTACTATTGCCCAAATTGGTTTGGTCAGAAAGTGGGTAAGAGATCGAGGCAACCGATGGCGACTTAAACTCGCTATCAATTTATTAGGAGCTGTGACAACCGGACTGGTTTCGATTGTTGTGGCTTGGACTAAGTTCACGAGTGGCGCATGGATGGTGCTCATTGTATTACCGGCCATTATGTTTGCGAGTCTGCGCATCAAGCATCATTATGAATCGGTTGGCAAAGAACTGAGAATTGATATGAAACAAGAGAGGCCACGGACTCATGACGTGAAGACCTTAGTCTTAATTTCGGGTATCCATCGAGTTGTGTTGCATACACTTTCTCTTGCTCAGAGTCTTCATACGGATGTTCAGGCCATATACGTTGGGTTTGATGAGGAATCGATTCAAAAAGTTGAGCAGCGTTGGGCGGAATGGGGGAACCCCTGTCCACTCATTGTACTTAGAAATGACTATCGCTCTTTAGTCCAACCGATCAAATTTTACATTGAGCAAATAGAGAAAACAGAAGGGCAACTTGATCGTGTTCATATTATCATTCCACAATTTTTACCAAGGAAATGGTGGCAGTTTGCTCTTCACAACCAAAGCGCCCTTCTTTTAAGAACGGCCTTAATCAGACATAAAGATGTTGTCATCACAACTGTTCCCTATCATTTGCATTAAATGATAGGGGTTTTTAGAGTCTTGTAAAAAAAATCTTCATTCACTAGTCTATTTTGTATTTTTTCTCATATCTTTTAATAAAGAATCTATTAGAGATATATGAGGTGAGTCCATGGATTGGTATCGTAAGCGGATTGAGGACGTTGAAACACTGCTTCAAACACGGGTAAAAACGGGTCTATCAACCGAAGAAAGTGCCACACGCCTAAAAAAAGACGGGTCGAATCTATTAAAAGAAAAGGATCGGCCGAGTGCGCTTTCTATTTTTATTGCTCAGTTTAAAGATTTTATGATTTTTGTTTTGTTTGCGGCGATTATCCTATCAGCTTTTCTTGGCGAATACTTAGATGCGGTCGCGATTTTGTTGATCGTCATCATGAATGGCGTCTTGGGGTTTATTCAAGAGCGGAAAGCGGAGAAATCTTTGGAGGCGTTGCGAGAATTATCGGCTCCGAATGCGACGGTGCGACGTGATGGAAAGTGGCAAACGGTTTCGGCACGTGATTTAGTAGTAGGGGATCTCGTAAAGATTGAAAGTGGCGACCGCGTATCAGCTGACCTTCGCTTGATTCAGTCAAATGAATTGTCGATTGAAGAGTCGGCTCTAACCGGTGAATCCGTTCCTTCTCAAAAACACGCGAGTTTAATAGAAGGGGAAAGCCTTCAACTCGGGGATCAAGTCAATATGGGCTTTATGGGAACAATGGTCACTCAAGGGAGCGGAATAGGAATCGTAGTCGCAACAGGCATGAACACGGAAATGGGTAAAATCGCGGGTTTAATCCAAAATGCAGAGAATTTAGCGACCCCACTTCAACTGAAACTGGAACAACTCGGCAAAACGCTGATCTACATTTCAATCGGTCTCACACTATTAGTTGTGTTGTTAGGTGTCTATCGAGGCCATGAGCTCACCCATATGATTTTGTCAGGCGTTTCACTCGCGGTGGCAGCCATTCCAGAAGGGCTTCCGGCCATCGTGACCATCGCCTTAGCTTTGGGTGTTCAAAAAATGATCAAACGCCATGCCATTGTTCGAAAGCTTCCTGCTGTTGAGACATTAGGTTCGGCGACCGTAATCTGTTCGGATAAAACAGGAACATTGACCCAAAACAAAATGACCGTGACGCACTTGTGGGTGGACGGAAAGACCTGGGAGGTTCCGGAAGATCCTGAGATTGAACGGTTCAAGAAAGAGGGTCGCCCTGTCCATCTGGATCAAGAGAAGACTGTTCAAGATTTGTTAACTTATGCGGTTTTGTGCAATAATGCTGAGCTTGATACGACAAAGGGAGACAAGCCGTCACAGTTAGGCGATCCCACTGAAATTGCCTTATTGGAAAGCGGCATAAAGGCGGGTCTCACAAAAGAAAAACTATTGAGTGAGTGTCAGATCATTAAGGAATTCCCATTTGACTCTTCTAGGAAGATGATGAGTGTCATCGTGGAAAAATCGAATGGTGAACGGTATGTCGTGACTAAAGGGGCACCAGACGTTCTATTAGAACAATGTGATTATGTCATGTGGAAAGGTCAACGCGAACTTAAGAAAAATCGCCATACCCAAGCAATTGATCAGGCCATTGACGACTTAGGGAGAAAAGCGCTACGAAACATTGCGATTGCGTTTAAACCCCTTTATTCGGACAAGCCGTTCACTAAAGCGGATCAAGTGGAACGAAGCTTAACCTTTGTCGGGCTCCAAGGCATGATCGACCCACCGCGTCCAGAAGTTAAAGCATCCATTGCGCAGTGTCGGTCTGCGGGGATTAAAACCATTATGATTACGGGAGATCATGCGGTTACGGCGAGTGCGATTGCCCATCAATTGACGATTTTACCAGAGGACGGCAAAGTAATTGACGGCGCGACGCTTTCAACAATGTCTGACGAAGCACTCGTGGAGCAGGTGGACGACATTTATGTCTACGCACGCGTTTCGCCGGAACACAAACTTAAAATTGTGAAGGCACTTCAGAAAAAAGGGCATGTTGTTGCAATGACTGGAGATGGCGTAAATGATGCCCCAGCGATCAAATCCGCCAACATTGGGATTGCAATGGGAAATACGGGGACCGATGTCGCAAAAGAAGCCGCCTCTTTGGTACTAAGTGATGATAATTTTGCCTCCATTGAAGCGGCTGTAGAAGAAGGGCGTAACATCTATGAAAACATTCGAAAATTCATCCGCTATTTGCTCGCTTCAAATGTCGGTGAGATTTTAGTGATGCTTTTTGCGATGCTGTGCTCGCTACCGCTTCCCCTACTACCGATTCAGATTTTATGGGTGAATTTGGTCACAGATGGTCTGCCCGCAATGGCACTTGGTGTGGATCAAGCCGAAGATGATGTGATGAAGCGGGGACCTCGGCCGAGTAAAGAAGGGGTATTTGCGCGGGGGCTAGGATGGAAGATTCTATCCAGAGGATTTTTAATTGGAATCTCAACAACCGCTGCGTTTTGGATTAGCCTACATGGGGATCCGGACAATTACTTGGTCAAAGCACAGACTGTTGCTTTTGTCACGCTTGTTTTGGCTCAACTGATTCATGTCTTTGATTGCCGAAGTGAACGCTCAATCTTTGACCGCAATCCCTTCCAAAACAAATACCTTGTGCTTGCGGTGTTGTCATCGATTCTTTTAATGCTCGTCGTCATGTATGTCCCGGTTCTACAAACCGTTTTTCATACCGTTCCAATTAGTTTAAGAGACTGGCTATTGGTTATTGGCCTTGCAGCCCTTCCAACCTTTCTACTATCCGGTAACCAGGTCTTTAAAAAAAGCAAATCCTCTCAATCCAAGCAAGCTAGCGCATAACGGAAAATAAAATTAAAATGCAGGCCAAAATGGATATCATTTAGCCTGCAATTTTTTTATAAAAGGATGTATCTTATAAAATGGCTTGGAACTTTTAAGGAGGCAATTTGGATATTTATGTTAAAATAAGAACAATAATTATGAAAAATCTACTTATTCATAGTTTAGGGATACTTGAAGAGCGAGGGTTTTGGGTGAGTATCACTGGCGTTTTGTACCACCTGAGTTGGACAATCGAACATGGAGGAGATTTTCTATAAAGGGTGAAAACGGCAAAACGAGTGGCTCATCTACACGCTATGACGAAAAGGTGAGGCTAGATGGGAACAACAACGTTCATTTCGAAATCGATTAAATGGAAACCCTTCTTTAAGAGAAGAATACGCGACTCTAAAAAAAACTTAGCCAAGCAATATTCTAATGATAGAGAAGCCTATTCTCAAGCGAAAACACGGTTTATTCAAAGCGCTTTAGAACCCAGAGGTTAAACACCACATAAACAGTTTTTGTTTTACGGACATCGTGTGATGGTTTAATAAAGGCCATCGCTTATTGCACTATAGGCCAGGATCGGAAAAGAGGAGGAGTAAATTGAGACTATCAGAAATCCACCCCATACTTTATCATCTCAGAATAAAGCAAAAACGTTTGTTCTGTTCGATTCGTAATAGGTCACCAAACATACGGTTTTCTAGAGATTATAGAGAAACCCCTTATCAATTGATGACGAAGTTTTTCTATATTTTAAGGACTTTTGTAATACTAATAAAGAGGAAATCACCTCACTTCTTAAAAGTAAGTTGGTTCAGACTAACGAGGTTAGGCGTTGTGCATATCTCTATCCAATTTTCTCTTTGATACATAAAAAAGTTAGAAAGCGTTTATCACTTATTGAAATTGGTACAAGTGCTGGGCTTCAGCTTTTATGGGACAAATATAGTTACTCTTATGGCACTAATACAATTTATGGAAATAAAAAATCAACTGTTCATATAACCTCTGAAATTAAAGGGGGAAACTTCCCTTCATTTCTTCCTGAAAGTCCGCCTGTTGCAACAAAAATGGGTATCGACCTACATATAAGTGACCTAAGAAATGATGAAGATTATTTGTGGTTGAAATCCCTAATTTGGACAGAACACGAAGAAAGATTGGAGTTATTTGAGCATGCTGCGAGTTATTTTAAAGAGAACCCAGTAGAACTTATTGAAGGAGATGGGATAACTCTTTTACCTGATGTTGTAGAAAGACTGCCTAAAGACACAGTAATTTGCATTTTCCATACTCACGTTGCAAATCAAATACCAGATGATTTGAAATGCGAACTATTAACTAAGATAAGAAAAATAGGTGAAAAAAGAGAGGTTTTCCATCTCTATAATAATATTTGGGAAGGCAAACTTCATCTTGACTATATTATTGATGGAGTGGAGCATAACAAAACTATTGGTAATACAGGTGGACACGGAGAATGGTTTGAGTGGGATATTGAACACTTATAATTAGGCGATGTCCATACTTTAGATAAGGATCGACAATCGCTTCTTCCACTAAAGGTGAGTTTTTGTGGAAGATGGGTGTCGCCGTTCTATATTGAAGGTCAGAATTGTTGAATAATGGGAGGAGGTACGGTCGTCATTGCAAGAAAAAGATATTGTTAAATTGATTCAAGGTGACACACGTTTGATGCAGATCCTTCGCATTGTTGAATCATTGGGTTTACCTGACTGGTGCGTGTGTGCAGGTTTTGTTCGTTCGAGGGTGTGGGATTATCTTCATGGTTTTACAGAGACACGTTTGCCCGACGTGGATGTGGTGTATTTTGACCCACACCACACTAACGAATTAATAGAAAAACAGTATGAGCATAATCTTAAACAACTGGATTCTTTAGTTCCTTGGTCTGTAAAAAATCAGGCGCGAATGCACACTAAAAACGGTCATGCTCCGTATACGTCAACTATTGATGGACTGTCAAACTTCCCTGAGGTCTGCACGGCAATTGGGGTTTATTTAGATTCAAATGGAGATGTCATTGTAGTCGCTCCGTATGGTGTCGATGATTTGGTCAATTTGGTTGTCCGACCCACTCCGTTTTACAAATCTGAAGAGAAACATCCCATCTATGAACAGCGGATCAATACAAAAAAATGGGAAACTACATGGCATCGCCTTCATATTGTTCGTTTTTGAAATCAAGTTTAGCCATTGTTGAACAAGGGGGGATGTGGTAATTCCTCATTCCTTGTTCCCTTAAAGTTCAGTGGTGTTAAACCAGGAGGGTGATCTCAATATGTCTAAAAACAACTATCACAGAGCTTTTGGAGTTTACGGCATTTATGTAGAAGATGGAAAACTCTTAGTTATAAATAAAAATGGAGGTCCTTACATAAATCGCTTTGACTTACCAGGAGGGAGCTTAGAAAAAGGAGAAGCTTTGTCAAAGCCGTGAAAAGAGAATTCCATGAAGAAACGGGTGTCGAAATTGAGATTGAGAAAAACCTTGGGGTTATTGACTTTAAACATCCCAGGTAGTGGAAAGAGTTTGCCAATGTTCATCCTATTTCAGTCTACTATTTAGTGGTGAAATCTAGTGGAAAAATAAAAATACCTGAACAATTTGAAGGACAAGACTCATTGGGAGCCAATTGGGTGTCTGAAAATGACATTACTCTGGATAATGCTTCACCATTAGTTCTAAAGGCTTTTGAGTAGTTAAAAACAAACGATCTAGGTATGTTCTAATCGCTCGTAACGAGGTAACCAGTCATGGAGGGCTAAAGGTATAACTTTAGTCTTTAAGCTCAGACAGTGAAGGTAGCGGGCCGAAAGCCAAATGGTTGAAGTGTTTGAGCTCCATAAGGTTAGTCATTCGAGAGAGCTGATGCGTTTCGCTCATCAGAGAGCTGCATTTTATCCGTCATTAGGGCGAGAAGGATAAAACCTCTCTGGAGTCAGAGACCTTGGCACGTTACACGTTGATAGGATACGGCAATTTGGGAAGTCCATATTGGTCTTTTCTTTTTTTATGGAAGAGTATGGTGTAAGCGATAACAAGCAAGGAAGCCAAATGCCGAATAGGAAGTCGGATAGCAGAGCAGTACCAATGAAGTTGGGTAATGCCGATGGAGGAAAGGCTACCACCCAGAGATAAGAGTTCACTTTTATTGATCAATAACTGTCCACTTTAGCTTATCAGTTACAGGAGTGAAAACTATGAAAAATTTAAACAAGTTGGAACCAATTAAAGCAGCACAGAATTTAATAACTAATTATTTTCCATCTTGTGATGGGGCTTTGTTGTCAGGAAGTGTGGTTCGTGGTCAAGCCACAGAAACATCTGACCTTGACATAGTGATATTTGATAATGAAATCGTCTCAGCTTATAGGGAGTCACGGATTGAATTTGATTGGCATATAGAACTATTCGTTCATAACCTAAATTCATATCGGGATTTTTTCAAAAGTGATTATAAAAGAGCGAGACCTTCGTTACCACGGATGGTAACAGAAGGATTGGTTCTAAAAGACAAAGGGGTAATCAACACGATCAAAGCCGAAGCTGAAGAATTGCTATCAAATGGTCCAGAAAAATGGTCATCAGACACAATAATTATTAAGCAGTATTTTATAACAGACGCATTGGATGATTTTATTGGCTGCGAAACTAGAAAAGAAGGAATATTTATTGCTAATACACTTTCTGAGCTTGTTAGTGAATTTGTTTTAAGGACAAACAATAGATGGATTGGTGCATCAAAATGGGTGATACGTTCATTAATACAGTATGACGGTGCTTTCGCAGAAAGATTTGTTGAGGCGTTTGATTTGTATTATCGAGAAAATTCTAAGTCCAAAGTTATTGATTTGGTTGATGAAGTATTAAAACCCTATGGCGGACGCTTATTTAATGGGTTCTCATTGGGGAAACCGTAATGTTATACATTTGTAATTGCCCTCGCGTTTAAATATAGACCGTTCCGTTTTTTGGTGCCTATCACATTTAAATGACTTTGGAAATGGCGTACAAACTGAGAAAAAGTTTGAGACGCCATTTTTTATTTGAATCCCCTTAAAATTTTACGAGAAAATAAGACTTGAAACTACTTTAAACAAACCTGTAAATATTGAAAAATCATGAATCATTTGAAAGCAATGAAATTAGATGAGCATTTTTCATTTTCATGAGATAATTTTAAAAACATAAAAACCGTTTGAGGGGTTTCTGTGTCTAATTTATAAAGACTCAAAAGAATGTTGGTGATGTAGGTGGACGGAATGTTATTTAAAAAAGCAAGGAAGCGTGACTCTAAGGCTTTTTTGGAAATGATGACTTCATATCAAGATCAATTATATAAGACGGCTTGGCGTTACCTTAGAGATGAACAGGATGCGCTGGATGCGGTGCAAGAGATCAGCTACCGAGCATATAAGAATATCCACAAAGTTAAGCAACCAAAGTATGTTAAAACATGGTTGATCCGCATCATGATCAACTACTGTCTGGATGAAATTAATCGCAAAAAAAAGACCGTTCAGGTGGCAGCTATTTATGAGGATTTTAAAGAAGAAGACAAAGATGCAGCAACCAAATTAGATATTGAAAACATCCTTCAAAAACTCGATGAAAAATACCAATTAATCATTACTTTAAAGTATTATCACCAATATACACTAACAGAAATTGCCGAGAGTCTAGATATGCCACTCGGCACTGTCAAAACGAGATTGAATCGAGCGCTTGAGATGTTAAGACTACAGATGGAGAAAGGAAGTGAGCTTGATGCAGGACGTCGAAAAGAAGTTAAGTGAGGTCACTGATGAAGTGGAAGGTATAAATGTTCCTGATCAAGTGAACCAATATATTTGGCAAGGGATTGATCGTGGAAAACGGGAACAAAGAAAAAAGCATCGGGTCCTGTATAGTAGTGTAGCTGCCATTGCTGCGTTTCTTATATTTTTTTCATCGATTAGACTTTCCCCCGCCTTTGCTGCTGCATGCGTTAAAAACATCCCAGGCATGGACTATATAGTGAATCTCATTCAGAACGATCGAGGTTTAGAAGCAGCAATCAATAATAACTTTATGCAGAACCTTAATCTTTCCCAATCAAAAAATGGTACGATTTTTACGATTGATCGTATGGTTGCTGATCAGAACCAAATGATTCTCTTTTATACCATTCATCGCAGGGACGTATCAACTGATATTAATCCAAGGAATCTGGTGTTTAAGAATAATAAAGGAGAGTCTGTTGCAGGCAGCACGGAATTTGATTATACGAATGATTCTAAAGGAAAGACAACAATTCATGATCGAATCACTGTCACATTTAATCAAAAACAGTTGACCAATCCACTTCATTATTCCATGAACCTTGCCAATACAAAGTGGGATTTCACGATTCCTTTTAACATTGAAAAATATAAGAAAATGAAAAAAGTTTATCCCGTTAACGAGACAGTATCAATGGATGGACAGAAGATGACCTTTGATAAGGTGAGGGTGTATCCGACACGAGTGGCCATTAATGTTCAGTTTGATCCCAATAATACAAAGCAAATCACAAGGTTTGAGGACATAAGACTAGTAGATGGGAATGGTAGCACATGGGCCTCCATTAATAACGGGATCGTCGCAAGTAATATAAGTAATAATGAGTGGATCGTATATTTGCAAAGCAATTACTTTTCAAATCCAAAGTCGTTGTATTTAAAATTAAACAGTGCCCGTGCCATCAATAAAAATGAACGCAAAGTCGTGGCCGATTTAAACAAAAAGAAAATCCTAAATGGTCCATCAGATGGCAGACTAACGTTATCTAATGTAAAAAAACAAAAGAATGGCTTGTTTGTCGATTTCTCTTTAGTAAGGCCAAAAATTGATCTACAGCGCCACTACCAGTATTCATTATTTAATTGGGAATTTACAGATGCCACTGGGAAAACTTACTCATTTCATTCAGTGGGAACATCTACTGAGAACAACAAAAATCGGGTGGTTCATCACATAGTGCAGCTCCCACTTAAAAACTACAAGAGTCCCTTGATTTTCACCCTTGATGATTACCCAACAAGAATTCATGGAAATGTCTCGATAAAACTTAAGTAAAGGGCATCTCGTCTCCCTCTATGTAGGAATTTTAAATGACCTACTATGGAGGGCTTTTTTTAAATTTAGGTTTGGTTACCAGGTGGGTATTGGACAAGAATGCTTGCGCATATCGCTGATCTGGCCAAAGAAGAGGCGCCATTGGACAAGAACGCTTGTGCATGTCGCTGATCTGGCCAAAGAAGAGGCGCCATTGGACAGGAATGCTTGCAAATATCGTTGAACTGTCCAAAGAAGGGGCGCCATTGGACAAGAACGCTTACGCATGTCGCTGAACTGTCCAAAGAAGGGGCGCCATTGGACAGGAATGCTTGCGCATGTCGCTGAGCTGTCCAAAGAAGAGGCTTCATCGGACAGGATGGCTTGCAAATATCGTTGAGCTGTCCAAAGAAGGGGCGCCATTGGACAGGAATGCTTGCGCATGTCGCTGAACTGTCCAAAGAAGGGGCGTCATTGGACAGGAATGCTTGCAAATATCGCTCGAGCTGTCCAAAGACGAGGCTTCATTGGACAGGAATGGCTTGCAAATATCGCTTCAGCTGTCCAAAGAAGAGGCGCCATTGGACAGGAATGCTTGCAAATATCGTTGAGCTGTCCAAAGACGAGGCTTCATTGGACAGGAATGCTTGCAAATATCGTTGAGCTGTCCAAAGAAGAGGCGCCATTGGACAGGAATGCTTGCGCATGTCGCTGAACTGTCCAAAGAAGGGGTGCCATTGGACAGGAATGCTTGCAAATATCGTTGAGCTGTCCAAAGAAGAGGCTTCATTGGACAGGATGGCTTGCAAATATCGTTCAGCTGTCCAAAGAAGAGGCGCCATTGGACAGGAATGCTTGCAAATATCGCTTCAGCTGTCCAAAGAAGAGGCGCCATTGGACAGGAATGCTTGCACATATCGTTCAGCTGTCCAATGAAGAGACGCTTTTAATTTTCCTATCCATAAAAATGGAAAATAGTGTTATGATTAAAATAAAGAATATTCCGCTACTTCGCGAACGAGTTAATCGAATGGAAAGGGGTGATTGACAGTTTAAGAAACAGAAAAATAAATTTATCGGAATTTATAGCTGAGTATCTATATTGGAAAATGCCATTTTAATCTTTTTGGTAATTGATCTACATAACGAAAGAAGAACTCAATATATACAGAGTATGTCTATTGTTCAATTTGATTTGCAGCTTTCTGACCTAAGATTAAACCAACACAAAAAGGGAAATGGGACACCAGAGTATTTTATTAGCGAAGCGTCTGGTATATTGTGGGCAAATCCTAAATACGGATGGCAAACCATCGCAACCGCTTTAGGCAATGCCGAATATTACATTGATTACCCTCAAAAAATTTCTCAAAAACAAATTGTCAGTGCTGAGAAATTCATTCATACCACTGCAAAAGAATTAAAGGGAACAACAAGCAAAAAACGGGGATGTTGTCTTTTTAAAAGTTCAATCTGCATTTAAAGCAATTTCAATTCAGATACCCAGTGATTTAGTCCAGTAGGAGATTGTTGAACGAACGCGTGCATTTCTGGAACAAGTCTGTCGCCGTCACTTATTCAACGGTCAGCATTGTTTAAAAATTAAATTCATTCATTTGAAAGGAGTTTTTAAAGTTATGGGAGAAATGGCTCAACTCGCCCTGGGCAACTTTTTGTTTTGGGTTAGTGTTTGTCTTTTTATCCTATACATCCTATATCGCTTCATAAAACGGTTCGTTGAGAAAAACGATAAGGATTTTACACGTGTAGAAGGGCGAAACAGAGGGGGATTTTTGAGAAAATTGATCTTTACCACTATATATTCGGCAATGGTAACGTGTGCGGTTTACTTAATGGAGAACGATCGATCCAGTGCGATAACGTTTTTCATAGTATTCTTCATCCTTGGATTATTAGATAAGGACAGGGTACGCGAATCCAAGGTAAGCCAATCAAACTCTAGAAAAATTCTGAGTGCCATCGCTTATTTGGTTTTATTTTGTGTCCTCTTTTTTTTAACAATAACTTTTACTGCCAGTATTATGAGTAAAGTTGGGGCTTGGGTCATTATATTTTTAATTTACTTTCTTGAAAAAATGGAAAAGAAGTATTTGATCTCGGACAACGAGCATTCTTGATTTATAAGCTTATTCTAGTAACGGGAGCTTAGCGGAAAATGTGCAGAAAAAATAGATGGTTTTATTTTTAGAAACGGGTGGGTGAACATCGTGCTTAAAAATAACCGTATACTATACGCTAACCTTATCAAACTAGCGATTGGCTTACTATTAAGTATGGGATCGCTACTTCCGACACTTTCTCACCGAATTCATATTAATTTAGTTATAGTAGGTGTCTTTCTTATTGGAATGAGTGGTGACGGATTTTTAAAATGGTATGGAGAGAAAAGATAAGTAAAACAAGCGTAGGTTCTTTAACTAAGGAAGCCTTAGTTTCTATTAAAATTTGTAGGTGATGACATGGACGTTAAGTTAATAAAAGCAACACCTGATGATGCTCAGTCTATTCTTGATAGTCAAGTTGAAGCATTTATGCCATTGCTTGAAAAATATAAGGATTATGAGACCAATCCAGCAAATGAAAGCATGGATCGAGTATTAACAAGAATTAATAAGGCGAATGGTGGCTTCTATAAGATTTTGGTTGATGGAATCCTTGTAGGGGCCATTTGTATCGATTGGAAAGAAGCTACTCAATTTAGGATTAGTCCCATGTTCATTCTCCCCTCATACCAAGGAAAAGGAATCGCTCAAACAGCCATCACTCTAATTGAAGACCTGTTTCCTGAAGCCACAACGTGGGAACTCGCCACAATCTTAGAAGAAAAACGAAATTGTTATTTATATGAGAAAATGGGTTTCGTTCAAACAGGGGTTCTCAAAGAGTTAAATGATAGGGCTACCCTTGTTTTTTATAAAAAGGAACTCCTAATTACCTGAATTCCTTAGTGTCCGACGGGCTTGCTCGCGTGCTACAAAACGAATGAATAAAGCTGCAATTATAAGGAGTAAGGTAATGAGGCCGACGACGCCGTGCCAATTTAAATGCGACCAAAAGAGCCCGCCAATGAACCCCACTAAACTGGATCCCGCATAATAAAGGAGCAAATAGAGCGAGGAGGCCTGGGCCTTATGCAGGTGTGCAAAATCACCTACCCAGCGACTGGCAACCGAATGTGCTCCAAAGAAACCAAATGTAAAAAGGGCAAGGGACGCTATAATAAGAATTAAATTTGGAAGGAGGGTTCCAAGGCCACCGATCCCCATTAAGAGGACAGAAACTAAAGCAATCGGGCCTTGACCTTTTCGATCGGCTAAAGTGCCCATCCAGGCGGAGCTTAAGGTGCCGGTTAAATAGACGACGAAGATCAGCCCGATTAACGTCTGACTTAAATGATATGGGGCACCGGACAAGAGATAGCCGACATAATTAAACATCGTGACAAAGCTTCCCATTAAAAAAAAACCGATTAAGAACAAAGAAACGAGCGCTGGATCTTTTAAATGGATCAAGAACCGTGACAGACTAGAATCTTTTTTAGAGGAAGGGTCAGCCTCTGTTGCTTCTGTAGCGCCACCTTGACCATCAGGAAGGGCAAAAGTAAAATAAAAACTAAGAAAGAAACTCAAGATTGAAATGACGGTAAGGGCAATATGCCAGTTCCACAAATCCGTCAAAACCCCGGTAGCTAAACGGCCAAACATCCCCCCAATGGAATTGCCTGCTATGTATAGTCCCATTACTTTTCCAAGCGTTTTCTTGTGAAATTCATCACTTATATAGGCCATCGCAATCGATGGGACACCGGCCAAAACGACACCGAGTAAACAGCGGAAGAGGATCAATGTGATAAAGTTTGGACTCCAGGACGTCAAAAATGCAAGAACAGAGGTAATAAACATCGCATAACTCATGAGCTTTTTTCGCCCAATTCGATCGGATAAGGAAGCGGTTAGAAGCATCATAATGGCGAGAAGGGCGGTTGATCCGGATAACGTTAAGCTCGCCACCGATGGCGAAATATGAAAGGTTTCAGAAAAAACCGGCATAAGCGGTTGGGTTGTATAGAGGTTGGAAAACGTGACAAAGCCTGCCGCAAAGAGGGCAAGGCGTGCTTTCGTGTAGCCTTTTGTTCCATTCATGATGGTCATATCGGTCACTCCTACGTTAGTCATCCAGCCCTCATTTTATCTCGAATGAAACCTCCTAGTCTAATCAAAACGCTTATAAAAGTGTGTGAACGTTTCCAAAAAACGGAAGGGGAGGATCTATAAAAACAGCCTAGGTAAGGGTTCACCCAGGCTGTCGTTTTTTCCGCGGAATAGGGTTTCTTAGAATGCCACACCGCTTAATTCATAGAGATAATCGACTAAGGCAATCATCCCTTTATCAAAGTTTTCGAGATGAAAATGTTCATTCGGCGCATGGAAATTCTCTTCGTTTAAACCAAATCCCATGAGCACAGCCGGTAAGTTTAACATGGTATTAAAGGTTTCCACTACCGGAATGGACCCACCCATACGCGTGTAAGTGACGGGTACTCCGTAGGCTCTTTCAAGCGCTGTACCTGCTGCCTGAATAGCTGGATGGTCATAAGGCGTGAGGAACGGTTTTGCTTGATCAAACATCTGAACAGATAGTGTGACGCCAGCAGGAAGAACGTTTGCCAAATGGGTTTTAATTTTATCGGCGATATCAGCCGGACTTTGGTCTGGAACGAGACGGCAGCTAATCTTGGCATGGGCTTCATTTGGAATGACGGTTTTAATTCCTTCGCCTTGAAATCCACCGAAGACCCCATTTAATTCTAACGTTGGACGTGCCCATAAACGAGCCATTGATGAATAACCTTCTTCTCCAAAAAGCTCATCGACATCGAGTTGTTTTTTTAAGGCGGCATCGTTTGAGAGCGATTCAAACGTCTCCATTTCTTCTTCACTTAATGGCCGAACCGAATCGTAAAACCCATCGACGGTAACCTGTCCTTTTTCATTATGTAACGAGCTGAGAACCTCGACTAGGGCATGTAACGTATTTTGAACCGCTCCCCCATATAAACCTGAATGAAGATCGGAATTCGGTCCTTTAAGGTCAATTTGCATCCCGCATAGACCACGTAGGCCATAGACGACGGCAGGTTTTCCTTTTTCCAGCATTGTGGTATCTGATACAAGGAGGACATCGGCGTCGAGAAGCGCTTTATTTGCGTCGACAAATTCATCTAAACTCGGGCTGCCGACTTCTTCTTCTCCTTCAAAAATCACTTTAACATTAACTGGAAGTTTTTGTTCGGTCTTAAGAATGGCTTCTAAGACTTTGATGTGCATGAAAACCTGACCCTTATCATCACTTGCACCGCGGGCGTAAATTTTGTCATTTCGAATGGTGGGTTCGAAAGGTGGTGTTTCCCATAAGTGAAGCGGATCAACTGGTTGAACATCATAGTGACCATAAATGAGAACAGTCGGTTTGCCTTCTGCATGCAACCAATCCCCATAGACAACAGGAAGACCCGCGGTTTCCATCACCTGAACATGTTCCAGACCGGCACTCTTTAAAGCGTCAGCCGTCCAGTTCGCTGTTTTGATCATGTCTTCTCGATGGGTTGAATCGGAACTGATGCTCTCGAGTGATAGAAAAGTCGTTAATTGCTCAAGATGGGTGCTGCGATTCTCTTCTAAATAATGAATAGCGTCTTGTGTCATAAATGCGCCTCCTTTAACTTGTATTTTATTTTAGCATAATTTGGGAGGGAGGCTTTAATCCAAATGTTTCTCGCTCAAGGCTTAAACCGTTTGAGGTATTTCCATAGCAAAACGCCGACTGCACCGACGACGATGACAAGGGCGAGAATGTGTACATATGGAGCGGCAACCGTCCGAATGGACTGCCAGTTCCGCCCTAGTTTTTGCCCAATAAAAATAAAGAAAATCGACCAAGGGAGGATGGCTAGTGTCGTATAAAAGGCGAATTTTCCTATTCCCATTTTTGAAATTCCGGCTGGAATGGAAATGGCATGTCTGACAACTGGAATAAAACGAGCAAAGAAAATCACACCGACGCCATATTTTTCAAACCAACGTTCGGAGACATCCAAGTGATGTGAGGAGAGAAATAGGAATTTTCCGTATTTATCTAGGAACGGGCGTCCCCCGTATTTTCCGATCCAATAGAGAAAAAGTTGGGCGATGAGGCCGCCAATCGTACTGACTAAAACCACTCCCCAAAAGTTTAAGGTTCCTTGTGACATCATAAAGCCACCGTAAGCGAGGATCAGTTCACTGGGAATGACCTCGACCATAAGGGCTAACGCAATACCAACATAACCTAAATTCATAATAAGTGTTAAGGCTTGGGTAAAAAAGCTTTCCACGAGTCCGTACTCCCCCATTCTGTAGGTGCCTGTCTATTTAATGTGTATGACAAGCCTTTCTGGTTTAAACGCTTTTTTTAACAAAATCCAAATGAGATTGAGTGGAGGGGGGAGGTGTAAGTCGGTTGTCCTGTGGGGAAAAAGGGGCTTTCCGCACACAACAGAAGGATGAGCGCGCGCACGAGTCATTTTGGGCGTGTGAATAGGCGTTTGTTGGGTCCCATTTTCACTCTGGTTCAATATCCTAACAGTAGAAGGAGTGAAGAAAATGGACCAAGCCTTTCCAACATTTACAACGAATCAGTTGAGATTTCGGCAGTTTGAGCCAAAAGATGTGTTCGACGTGTATAAGTTATTTTCTGACCCAGAGACTATGCGGTTTGATGGCGGCCGAACGATGCTTAATATAAATGAAGCATTCCAATTTATTTCCGTTTATTCGGCTTATTACCCCGAGGGCTCTTATATTCGTTGGGCAGTTGAAAATCAGAAAACTGGACAATTTCTTGGGACGGGTGGTTTTCATAAAATCTCTAAGGAAGCCAATCGTGGTGAAATTGGCGGAGAGCTATTAAAAAGCGTTTGGGGCAATGGCCTTGGTAAAGAAGCCCTATATGGCTTAACTAATTTCGCATTTGAGGAATTGAAGTTCAATCGGATTTCCGCACTCATTTCGCCAAAAAATATTGGCGCACAAAAAGTGGTCGAGACTATGGGGTTTAGGAAAGAGGGCGTTCTTCAGGATTGGGAATTTTGGAACGGCCAGTATACCGATATGCAGATGCATGCCTTATTAAAGAAAGAATGGCGCGAAAAACATGGGAAACTTTAATTTTTTAAATTGTATATGTTTTAATTATTTGAAAATGGGGAAACTAAAGAATAGAAATAAGACATTTAGAACGCTTTAAGTTTGGTTTTCCCATACAGATTGCGATTGGATTCCAAACTTTGTCGCATAAACCAATTTAGGGAAACCACTTTAATTAGAATAAAGTAGGGAGGAATCATGTTGAGGAAACGCGTATCCATCAAAGAATTAATCCAACAAAACAAAACAGAAATTTTAAAAGACACTCGCGCTTTAGATAAAATTGAGATCAAGCTTGAGGAACGTTTAATTGAGAAATCTTAAAGCAACTTAACAGTAGTTGTCAACCATTCGAGAACCTAATCAATTAGGTTCTCTTTTTCATTTTTAAAAGAGTAGGGTATAGGCCTTTTTCATGGTAAAATTAAGTGATCGTTGTTTGTAAAAAGAGGGATTTAGCATGGCATTTGGAATTAAACGGCACGCGTTAGAAACATGGAAAAAACGGGTAAAAGAAGGAAAAGTGGCTTTTTTGACGCACTTTTGGTACGATCCAAGGTTTCCGAATAGTCATTCTGTCACGAAAGTCGGGTGTTCGGATCTCGATCAATTAATTAAATGGGGTCAATCGTATGGGTTGAAACCTGAATGGATTGATTGGAAACAACAAGAGTTTCCCCATTTCGATTTAATGGGTGAGCGTCAACTTTATATATTAAAAGCAGAGGGTCAAGAGGATGTTATTGAGAAGTTTTCATTGGAATAAACGGCCCTCTTCACTACGAGGGAGGTGGCCTAGGTCAAAAAGTTAATCAGCTTGCTGCTTTCTATTTTCATTTTGGGGGGGTTAGGGGGATGGCTGGTTTCGCTGCATCGTTTGCCACCCGTGTCTGATACACCCAACTTACTTAAGCCGTTCTCGAGTGATCTGGTAGCTAAAACTACCTCCATTGAAGTGGTGGGGATTGGCGATTCTTTAACGAGAGGTGTCGGGGACCCAAAAGAACATGGGTATGCGGGGATTGTCTCACAAGCCCTTCAGAATACGAGTGCCTATTCTTCCGTTCATTTAATTGATGAAGGCGTAACAGGAGATACAACTGACAATTTGTTAAAGGTTTTAAAAAAGAAAAACGTTCAAAAAGAGATTCAAAATGCCAATCTTATTTTTCTCACCATTGGTGGAAACGATATTGTAGAAGTTCTGAAGCAACACTTTTTAAGTCTGGATTTAAACGAGTTTAACATCAAACGAAAAGCATATGATGCGAATCTTAATAAGATACTGACTGAAGTGCGAACCTTAAATCCAAACGCTACCATTTATTATATGGGCCTTTATAATCCATTCGAAGACTATTTTTCAACGCTTAATAAGCCATTTACATCGATTCTAAATCAGTGGAATTCTGGTGGGAAAACGATCCTTGAAATGTATCCGAATACGGTCTATATCCCAACCTTCGATTTGTTTCATGGGAAAACAACAACCCTTCTTTATAAAGATCATTTCCATCCGAATCCTAAGGGTTATCACTTAATTGCTCAAAGGATTTTAAGTCATTTTGACGTTTCTAATTCAGCAAATGGGGGACTTTCTAAGACCTCTTCTTCTGGAAATTAAATGGAAATTAAAAATCGTAGCCCAAGAATCAATCAAAGTAAACTAAACGAAATGAGGCACCTATATGTTGCAAAACTTACAGCTCACAGATCAAACCGCAATCGTGACGGGGGCCGGTAGAGGGATTGGTCAGGCGATCGCGATCGGGTTAGCGGAGGCCGGAGCCAATGTCGCGTGTCTTTCGCGAACCGCGTCGGATCTTGAAGAGACGACCGCCATTATTGAAAAGTTAGGAAGAAAAGCGCTCGCGCTTCCAATGGACATTACGAATCGAGAGCAGGTCGAAAAGGCGGTTCAAACCGTCCTTCAAGAATTTGGCACACTAGATATTTTAGTTAATAATGCGG
Source organism: uncultured Sporolactobacillaceae bacterium (assembly GCA_963829575.1). Taxonomy (GTDB): domain Bacteria; phylum Bacillota; class Bacilli; order Bacillales; family Sporolactobacillaceae; genus KACC-23026. The sequence continues at coordinate 230,146 of CAWHJF010000002.1, forward strand.
GTATGAATATTCGGTCGAAAGCGCTTGATGTAACGGATGAAGAATGGCATACAATTATGAGTACGAATTTACACGGTGCATTTATGATGGCTCAAGCATCCGCAAGGGTGATGAAAGATCATGGTGGTGGAAAGATTGTCAATATTTCATCCGTCGGCGGTGGCATTGCCCTACGAACCGGTGTTGTATATGCCTCAACCAAAGCGGCACTAATTCAAATGACAAAAAACCTAGCCATAGAATGGGCTGAGTATGGGATTAACATTAATGCTATAGGACCGTGGTATTTTAAGACACCATTAACAGAGAAGCTTTTGGCTAATCAGAACTACTTAAATGAGATTTTAGGTCGAACCCCTCTTAAACGAGTTGGAGAATTAGAAGAAGTTGTTGCACCAGTCGTCTTCTTATCCGGAAATGGTGCCAATTATATAACTGGACAAACCTTATTTGTCGATGGCGGCATGAGTATTTATGGTTTTTAATTAACCCAAAAAGTAAATTTCTCCAAAAAGCAAAACAGCTCCAGATCTCTAAGCAGATCTGGAGCTGTTGTCGTGTTAAAAAGGGTGGAATAGAAAAAGGTGAGACACCTGCTTGGAATGCGAGCGAAGCGATACCAATTTTGACTAAAAACAAGCAAAATTAAACATCTTTTATGGTTGAGTCGTCGAAGACATTGCTTTTTCCAGAGCTTGTTGGGCTTGTTGGACCTGTTGTTGCGCATTCTCGATCAAAGATTTTTCTTGATCATTAATCGCGTTTTGAAGACTCTGGGCCAAGGCTTGATCGGCCATTTGAATATTTTTTTCAACATCATAAATCGCCTGGTTGTTTTCCATGGCCTGAGCTTGTGTGACCGACTGCATGGCAGCCTGCAAATAGGATTGTGTCTTTTTTAAAGGCTTGATTTTTTTCTTATTTTGAAGTTTTTCCGATTCAGTCATGTTTTCACACCTCTCTTTGAAAACCAATCAAGTTCTTTTCTTGAATAATCTACCCATTTTAAATCAAAACTATAGGAGCTAAAGCCTTAAATTTGAAGAAGGGTGTTCAAGCTTAATGCTACGGAGGTCTTTATTTCATGAATGAAAATAAAAATATGGAGCTTTTTGCCATTGCCTCAATCCCTCTTATCATGACATTAGGGAATTCCATGCTCATTCCTGTTTTGCCTACACTCGAAAAAGAATTGGCTATATCAGCGTTTCAATCGAGTTTAATTATTACCGTCTATTCGGTGGTCTCCATTATTTGCATCCCCATAGCTGGTTATTTATCGGATGTCTTTGGACGGAAAAAAGTCATTATTCCAAGTTTGTTTTTAACGGGACTTGGAGGCATTGTGGCAGGCCTTTCACCGCTCTTCTTTAAAGACGCCTCTTACTGGCTCATCTTATTAGGGCGTTTCCTTCAGGGAATGGGTGGGTCGGGTGCTTTCCCTGTCGTTATACCACTCGTCGGGGATTTGTTTAAAGACGAAAAAAAAACAAGCAGTGCTTTAGGCGTCCTAGAAACATCCAATACCGCGGGGAAGGTCCTGAGTCCGATCCTAGGTTCATTGTTCGCCGTTATCAGCTGGTACAGTCCGTTTTTGGCCATTCCATTGCTCTGTCTAATCAGTATTTTATTGGTTGGCTTCTTAGTCAAAGTTCCAAAGAATCAAAGTCCACCCAAACCTTTTAAATCGTTTTTAAAAGACATTGGCCAGATCTTCAAACAAAAAGGCAAATGGTTAATGGGTGTTTTTTCAATTGGTGGCATTATTATGTTTGTTCTATTTGGCACCTTGTTCTATTTGTCCAAAACTTTAGAAAAACACTACCACATCGATGGGGTTCGAAAAGGGTTTGTTATTGCAATCCCCTTATTTGCGCTCTCAGCCGCCTCTCTCATGACTGGGAAAAAGATCGGAAAAAATAAAGTGCTCATGAAATGGTTAACGTTTGCTGGGATGTCTCTGTTGCTCATCGCGATGGGACTGCTTTGCTTTCAGCCTTCAATTAAGTTGTTTTTGTTTTATCTCTTTATCGGTAGTGTGGGAATTGGTATTACGCTTCCCTGCTTGGATTCGTTTCTCACAGAAGGAATTGATAAGCAAAATCGTGGAACCATTACAAGTTTATATAGCAGTATGAGGTACGTAGGAGTGGGGGCCGGACCGCCCGTTTTTGCTGCTTTAATGAAGGGATCGCCTTCATTTATGTTTTTAATTGCAACCGGTACCGTCTTAATTGCGGTTTTCTTCTCGCTTTGGGCCATCCATCCAGGTTCTTCTAATGAAAAGAGCAAGACAGAACCAAATATGGTATGATTGAATTTGTGTGATTCTTACTCTAGGTAGGAATCATTTGAGAATAATGAGCGTTTGAAAGGGGAAAATTTTCGTGAAATTAGGTTTAATTGGTCTTGGCAAAATGGGGTATAACCTGGGACTAAATATGTTGGACCATGGGCATGAACTCGTTGTAACAGACCTAAACAAAGAAGCGGTTCAATCCATTGAAAACGAAGGGGCAGTGGGTGCCCAAAATTTGGAAGACTTGATCAATAAATTAGAGACACCTCGAGTTCTTTGGCTTATGGTACCAGCAGGGGATCCGATTGATCATATTCTTAATGAAATTAAGCCGAAACTCTCAATAGGGGACCTCGTAATCGACGCGGGGAATTCCAATTATAAAGACACACTTCGCCGTTATGAAATGCTTAAAGAGTCCGGGATCGACTACATAGATGCTGGGACTTCTGGTGGCGTATCAGGCGCGCGCGAAGGGGCATGTTTCATGATCGGTGGCGAGCCCACCGCATTCAAACTCGTTGAACAGCTTTTTAACGACGTATCGGTTGAAAATGGGTATCATTTTTCGGGACAACCTGCGGGCGGTCATTATCTCAAAATGATCCACAATGGAATCGAATACGGCATGATGGCCTCCATCGCAGAAGGATTTGAAATTTTAGAAAAAAGCCCATTTGATTTTGATTACGAAAAAGTAGCGAAGGTTTGGAATCATGGAAGTGTGATCCGAAGTTGGCTTATGGAATTAACGCAAAATGCGTTTAGCAAAGATCCAAAATTAGAAGGCATTCGTGGCGTCATGAATTCGTCAGGAGAAGGCAAATGGACGATCGACGAAGCGTTGGACCTTAAAGTTCCAACACCACTTATCGCGTTATCATTAATGATGCGCTATCGCTCTCAAGAAGAAGATACCTTTAATGGGAAAGTCGTCGCAGCCTTGCGTAATGAGTTTGGTGGACACGACGTCATCAAAAGTTAATAAAGAGATTATAAAAGCGATCCATGTGAGAATTGTTTCACATGGATCGCTTTTTTCAGTCTTGAAACAAGAAAATACGAGCTGGTGCGGCATCTACATCTCGTAATTTAAGAGGTGCGGCTACCATTTTGTATCGACCGGGTTCAATGTGATCGAGTTTGAGACCTTCGATAATAATGATGCGGTTTGAGAATAGCAGGCGGTGGGTGGGGTGGCCTTCTTGACTTCTTTCAATCCCAAGCGAATCAATCCCGACACCTGCGATTTCTTTATCAGCGAGCACCTTAGCAGCCGATTCTTTAACGAAGATAAAATTAAAATCAAATTCAGTCGCAAAGGAATTCTTTGTTTTAAAAAGGATAAAGTCATTCTTCTTGATGTCAATATCGGTCAAATGTTCGGCCTCTATCCCGTCTTCAACCTCCGTTAAGTCGACGACCTGGACGTCGCGAATTAAAGATTCAGGTGCAATCGTTTCAATGGTTTCTCCATCATTAATCATGTGAAGTGGGGCATCAATATGAGTCCCAGTATGTAGATCTAAGGATAATCGACTTTCAGTTACATGGCCATTTGTAACCGTTTGATACTCCGGTTGTTTTTCCGGTTTATTTTTGTAGACAGGCATGCCTTTGTAGATTGGAAGGGTGACATCAAATATTTTCAAGAAAATTCCTCCTTTTTATGAATGAAACGGGACGGCAGAAGCCATCCCGTCTTAATTAGCATTTTTCGATTTCAGAAAGTGGCCACCATTTGGTGCCGTCTTTTGATAATAATTCATCTGACGCGACCGGCCCCATAGAACCTGATTCATAAAACGAAAGCGGGGGCTTGACTTGTCCGATTGCCGCAATAATGCCATCGACATATTCCCAAGAAAGGGCGACTTCATCCCAACGGGTGAAATTCGCGGAATCTCCGCGCATGCAATCATAGATGAGTCGTTCATACGCTTCGCTGCTCGAATTCTCTTCATCAAGGTTAGAGAAAGCCATTTTGATTGGTAACGTATCCATCGGATGCTCAAAATTCTTGGCATTGAGCTTAAGCGTAAGGCCTTCGTCTGGCTGAACATGGATCACAAGAAGATTCGGTTCCATGTTTCCAAACGTTCTGAAATAAGGATTATGTGGCGCATCTTTAAATTGAATCACAATTTCAGTGGACTTGGCTTTAAGCCGTTTTCCAGTTCGGATATAAAAGGGTACACCGGACCATCTGAAATTATCAATGAATATTTTAGCTGCAACAAATGTATCCGTTTCTGAATCCGAAGAAATATTTTCTTCTTCACGGTAAGCGCGACCCTCAGTTCCATTAGGGAGTGTGCCTTTTCCATATTGACCACGCACGATTAAGTCTTTGACATTCGAGGTATCAACCGGTCGAATGGAACGCAGAACTTTTACTTTCTCGTCTCGAATATCTTCTGTTACCATTCGGCTTGGCGGTTCCATTGCCGTTAGGGCAACCATCTGAAGCATGTGGTTTTGCACCATATCCATTAACGCGCCCGTCCGATCATAGTAGCTCGCGCGTTCCTCAACACCAAGTGTTTCACTTGATGTGATTTGAACATTGGAGATGTATCGGTTATTCCAAATCGATTCGAAAATTGGATTGGCAAAGCGAATGACTTGAATGTTTTGCACCATGTCTTTTCCTAAATAATGATCAATACGGTAGATTTCATCTTCTTCAAAAGCTGAACGGATTTCTTTATTTAGTTCTTCCGCGCTTTCAAGATCACGTCCAAATGGTTTTTCAATGACTAATCGTTTCCAACCAGACACCTTTGTTAAACCACTTTCCTTTAAGCGTTGGGTAACCGTGCCAAAGAATTCAGGGGCTAGTGCCAGATAGAAAATGCGATTTCCATTTAACTGAAGATCTTCGTCTACCTTATGTACAAGATCGTTTAACCCATGGTATCCTTCCGTATTTTGTACATCTAAAGAATAGTAAAAACAACGCTCTAAAAAGCCTTCATCACAGGTTTCGCCCGTTGCTTCTACGGATTTTTTGATCATTTCTCGAAACATTTGGTCATCATAAGGTCGTCGTGCTACACCGATTAATCCTCCGGTACGCTCTTTCTTCTTATAAAGACGGTGAAGTGCCGGATAGAGTTTGCGTTGAGCAAGATCGCCTGTGGCTCCAAACAAAATCATACTTGAGGAGTCATTCATCTGCATTTACGTAGCCTCACTTTTTTAACATATTCTTCTTCTGACTTTCCATTATTAAATTATACGGGTAAATCTTAGTGTGGACAACTTTAAGGCATTCTATTTTAAGAATAAGTTATAGTGGAGGAGAAAAAGTTTAATTTGGATAATAGCATTCCTCATAACTCGAACTCGAGCCACTTTTTTAATAAAAGTAGGGGCAATCCAAATTTATTTTTGTGGAATTTTTTCACCTCGCTATTTTAAGGATAACCCAATTGGCCGTAGGGAATTCTAAGTAAGCAACCATTATTAAACCTCTTTGAAGATCCTTCGTTAAAAATGAAATCAATTGCTTTTTCCACAGTGTTTTGTTATCGTTGAGTATAGTGAACAGAAGCGCGTGGGCATTTTCCGCTCTCCGGGAAATGCCCTTCTCGTTGATAAAAGGAAATATGGTCTCACACTCTTCTTAGAGGTGACAAAAGGAGTTATCAATACCAAAGATGGATTTTAGTACATTAGGACTTAGTCAAGATTTATTAAAAGCAGTAAATGAAATGGGGTTTACAAGCCCTACTCCAATTCAAGAAAGCGCCATTGGACCTGCGATCGAAGGTAAGGATGTCATTGGTCAAGCTCAAACGGGAACTGGAAAAACCGCAGCATTTGGAATTCCACTCATCGAGCAAGCCAACACAGAATCAAATGATGTTCAAGGACTTATTATTGCTCCGACCCGAGAACTCGCTGTTCAGGTTGCGGAAGAACTTAAAAACTTAGGTCGTTTTAAAGGCATTCGAACTCTCGCTATTTATGGCGGGGAAGATATTAGCAAACAAATACGCGGCTTAAAACGGCGCCCGCACATCATTTCGTCAACACCAGGTCGTTTGCTCGACCACATTCGTCGTAAAACCATTCAATTAGATCGTGTGAAAACAGTGGTTTTAGATGAAGCGGATGAAATGTTGAATATGGGTTTTATAGAAGATATCCAAACAATTCTTGAAAGTGTTCCAAACGAAAGACAAACACTCCTTTTTTCAGCTACGATGCCGCCTGAGATTCGCCGCTTAGCCGATCGATTTATGAGAGAACCGATTGAGATAAAAGTAAAGGCGAAAACTTTAACGGTTGATCGAATTAACCAACGCTTTTTGTTCATGCGTGAACGCGAGAAATTTGATATTTTCACGCGTCTTATTGATATTCAAGCACCAGAACGTGCCATTGTTTTTGGAAGAACTAAACGTCGTGTCGATGAATTAACGGCTGCACTTCGGAAAAAGGGCTATTCTGCAAAAGGCCTTCATGGGGATTTAACCCAGAATAAACGCGACCAAGTTATGAACGAGTTTAAGTCAAAACGCGTCAACATTCTAGTGGCAACTGATGTTGCGGCTCGTGGGATTGATATTAGTGATGTCTCCCATGTGTATAATTTTGATATGCCTCAGGATCCTGAAAGCTATGTGCACCGCATTGGCCGAACAGGACGTGCTGGTAAAAAAGGGATGGCGGTTACTTTTGTAACGTATCCTGAGAAAGAACATTTATATAACGTTGAAAAGACGATTAAGACTAAAATTGAGCAACTTCCAATTCCGACTGAGGAAGAAGCACTTAAAGCGCGTCAATTGTCGACCATTGAACAGCTTCAAGGCGCTTTACAAAGCTCAAACCTAAAGCATTATCGCGCCATTGCGGAAAGCTTATTAAACGAAGCAGAAGCCGTTGATCTTCTTTCTGCAGCGTTGATGCTTGCAACAGATGAAGAAGAAGATAATTCTATTAAATTGACTTCAGAACCACCGCTTCAAGTGAAACGAAGCCGCAATCAAGGCGGTGGTGTGAACCGTAAACGTCGACCAAGTGGTAGCGGCGGCGGATACGGGCAAGACCGCAAACGATTTGACAGAGGGGATCGTCGCGATCGCAGAGATCGAAATGATCGGAGTCATAGTGGCGGTAATCGCTCATCCAGTTCTGGTAGACGTCAACCTGCTTCACGCGGTTGATTAAAAATAACAAAAAAAGAAATCAGCGCCTTATGGTACTGATTTCTTTTTTTGTTCCCGAAAAGGGAATGAGACAGGTGTACGGGAACCGAAACGTGTTGATCGTGCCCGAAATAAGAGTGGAGACGTGTTAAGGGAACTGAACTCGCATTGGAGCATTGGATATGATCAATTTGGGTTCATTTTTTCATGTAACAATCATAGGATAACAGTGTAAGGGCTTACAATTCAACTAAGGAAAAAACGCTAAAATTGTTTCATTGTGAAATATTGAAATAATCAGAAACAATGGTATAATAAAAATAAAGGCTAAGGGGGAATAGACCATGAAATCCGAGCATTCCCGTGAACAATCAATGAAAGCTAAACCCTCATCATATGACAATGGAGAGAAGTTAGTCACAATGGATAAAGAACTCGCCCAAATCGTCACGGATGAAATTATTGTAAAAGCTAGAATCCAACACCTAGAAGCACTCATTGATCAAAGTTTAGCCACTCGAGATAAAGATGCTTTTATGGCATTGTCAGAGGAATACCGTCGTTTAACTCAATGATTTCATATAATTTTGGGTTTCAGATCTATTCCAGATTTCCTAACTTCGATAATGTTTAACTAAAAATAAAGGATTATCGCCTTACACAGCGATAATCCTTTTTTTGCGGTTTTTAATCCTCTTCTTATTCAACGACACCAAGAGATACCAATGTGTTAAGCACGGTTTGATAAGTCTCCTGTAGCTCTTTTGCTTCCCTAATCGAGTCATGCTTTTGTTTATAAAGATGCTCGATGCGTTTTTCGGCCAAAGAGTGATAAGAAAGAAGAGCCTGATCCAGTTCTTTTCTATAAGTGTCTTTAGTTAACTCACAAGCTTGAGTGAGATACGCTTCCATGTCTGGGACAAGTAGGGAAAGTAAGGCTTCTTTGAATTCTTTAATGCCGTTTTGTTCAAAGAATTGTTTCGGATTTTTATATAATTTAAAGGTTTGAGTGAGTGCTTCTCTCGGAAGATCAATGAAATCATAAGGGAGCGGAGCCGCTTCCCATTCTGGTGATTCCGGTTCACGAAGTGCCCAATCGGGACCGAGATGGTGATTCACTTGAGTATGAAAGCTATGAATGGCTTTGGTTAGATTCGCTTCAACTCGAATCCCCGTTGCTCGCACTTCTTGTTCAAGTTCATCGCTTAGAAAGTTTAAAATCTCCTCAAGGCAGGCGCCAAGTACAGCAGTTTTTGAGCCTCGCTCCTGTCGAAGTACACTCGGATTAAAGAAGCGCGAGAAATTTTCTGTGAGTTGAAGAGAAAGTCTTTGTTTCACATAATAGAATAATTCATCAGCTGTCTTTATGAGTTCCTCGCCCATCCATGCAACCGATTCTTCTTTAACAATTTTCTTCGCCTGATCTGCTTCTGATTGAAGACCCTCTAAAATCATGGTGCGTTCTGCGTCCGTCATGTTTCCTTTTTCAATAAAATCGTTTAAAAGGTGAGCGGCACGTTTAAATTCATCTTGAGCGCCACGCAAGGTTTGGCCAACAAGATCGTGTTTTACAAAACGTTCCCAATCGGCTTCAAAAAGAGAGAAACCGGAGTCTGAATACAACTGAGAATCCTGCTGTTGTTTGGCTCGAAGGCCATTAAGACTCGACAAACCGAAGAGACGAGGGGAAGTAAGCCCTTGGTTCTCCAATTGTTGGTTCACAAAATCGAGCACCTGTTGCCGTTCGCTAGGATTACGAGCAAGATCAATGGCATTGACGATAAAGAAGAATTTGTCACGTTCAAAGGCGTCTTGAATTCGACCTAATTGGCGTAAGAAGGTTTCATCCGCTCTTGAGAAGGCGTGTTGATAATACGTGACAAAGACGACAGCGTCCGCGCTTTTAATATATTTATAAGAGGTTTCTGTGTGTCTAGCATTCAGTGAATCCGCTCCAGGGGTGTCCACAAGGATCATCCCTTTTCGTGTGGCTTCACAGTCGTAGTATAAGTCCACTCGATCGATGAGACACGCTTGTGTCTCATCGGCGACGATTTCTTGCCCAACCGCCATGTCGACCACACGCTCTTGGCCAAGGTTCGCGCGATGGTCTTTTAGCCCAACTAACACCGCCTCTAAAAAGGCAAGGAAGAGCTTACCTTTTGAGTAACCCGCACCAAGTTCTGGCAATGAGCGAATCACTCGATTGAGTTGATCAAGCGAGTCAATTTCTTTCCCAAACGGTGTGAGGGCCCGATGGAGGTCATGAAGAAGGGCGTCCTCTGACTTCATATAGAGCACCATGTGACCGTGGGGGTGCGCCTCATCAACAGGTAAAATCCGATTGACGACAGCCGTTGTTGGGTTTGGCGAAACCTTAAGAACAGAGTCCCCTAAAAGTGCATTGGCAAAAGACGATTTTCCTGCACTGAACGCTCCAAATAAAGCAACCGTTAGACGTTGATTCTCAAGGCGTTCAAGTCGGTTCATTAAATCAGAGCCGGTCTCCTTAAACCCTTTTGCTGAACGCAAGGCGAGAGAAGCATTCAAAAGGACCGAGGCCTCTAGTGGCTCAGTGGTTGGTTCACTTTTTGTTTGGTCCTCTTCATGCTTAGGTGTTTTCACGCTATTCGTGTCGCCCTCACCATTCGTTGAACGTGAGGGTTCAGTCTCATCAATCGAATTCTGTTTCACCTTAGGAGGCGCAGCCAAAAGAGAGGCAACGGATTGTTGGACGGTATCATCCGTTAGTATTTGAGAAATCAGAATATGATCCAGTTGATCGAAATGATGCGTTTCTTGTTTGCGAAGGTTTAACGCCTTTTTCATCATATCAAGCTCAGATGCGATCGTGTCCAATTTACCTGTAGCACCATGCTGATTTTGATCAAGACCTTTTGCAAGCACCTCTTTTAATCCGTCAAATTTTTCATTGATTAACATACGCATTTCTTTTTGTATGGCTTTAGCCAATTGATCTGCGAACGTAAGGAGATAGGCCCCTGTGATCCGAGCTCCAGAGTGAATCTGTTTTTTTAGAAACGCTTCACCGATTGAGAGCGTTAAGCTCTGACTAATCCGTTTCAACTCATCTTTTTCAGCCATAAGGGGTTCAACCACTTTGTAGAACGTATCCCCGGTTTGCCAGTTTAAGGTTTGAACTCTTTTATTCAAGTCTTCCAGTAAAAGATCTAAGCGTTGCTCTTGCTCTTTTGCGACTTTACCTTTGGTCGAGAAAAATCCAACTTTGAATTCAGGTTGTATAGATTCTAAGTACGATTTGGCGAGTTCCCGTGTCTCATAAGGGGTTAAAACAGCGGATTCGATCGTTCGATGAATGTCGGATTTGGCTTGGTCGATCCATTCCTGTACGGAATGAAGATCGACTTGTTCATTTAATTCAACCTGTTCGTTCTCAAGATCCGTGACTCGTTTTTGAAGGTCTACAAGATCAAGTGAGGAATCGACGGCCTCCATATTGTTGACAGACTTCCACCATTCCTTGTGGTCGTTCACTAAAGCTTCTAAAATCGTGTTCAGTGAATCCGTTTCGGCTTTTTGATTAGCGAGCTCGCCAATGAATGCTTTAAAGGCGTCCCATTCATTGTGAGGGTGCGTCAGATCGGCAAGGGACAGGTAGAAAAGTCGTTCAATATTCAATCCCCAATCCGTTAGAGATTTTTCGATTCTAGCCTTATAGGTTTCAAACGGAATTTCACTTTCCTGGTGTTTGTCGATTTGGTTCACGATCAGATAGATGGGTTTTCCTAGTCGTTGAACTCGGTCTAAGAACTCAAAGTTCCCTTCGGATTGAATGTGATTATAATCGGCAACAAAAAGGATCGAATCGGCCAAGAAGACCGCGTCTTCTGTTGCAGCTTGATGATCGCGATCGGTGGCGTCAACGCCTGGAGTATCAAATAACATCCAATCGGAAGGGAAGGTATCCCCCATTTGAATACGCACTTCATCAATTTCTTGTGTGTTTTTGCACCATTCTTTTAGTTTCTCTGAATTATAAGGTGGATTCATTATGGCAGTTTCACCATCTTTGTAGACCACTCTTACAGATTCAGGACCTGGTTCAAGACGAACAAGATTACCGCTCGTTGGAACGGGACTTGTTGGAAGGAGGTCCTCAGACAAAAGCGTGTTTAAGAGGGTGGATTTTCCAGCCGAGAAATGGCCGCAAAAACACGCTGCATGCCAATTTTTATAGGATTTTTCGAGTAGTTTAAAGAGTCGTCTGGCGCCACGATCGTCACCAGAATCGCGAAATTGGATATAGAGTTCCCAAAGTGTTCCAAGATTTGAATTTTCAAAGTTTGAATGCGTCATGATTGTCACTTCTCTCAGTCGGTTTTAACGTGTCCGGTTCGTTGTTTTTTGGGGCGAGTCGGCCACTCAGCAAGCACCATGCCAGCTAAAATCAGCAGACCGCCAATTTCTGTTGTCACTTTTAAATTCTCGTGAACCCAGACCAATGCGGTTAGGGCCGCAAAAACGGGTTCCATAATAAAAATCAAGCCAACGTGTGTGGGTGTCGTATAGCGCTGCAACCGTGTTTGGAAGAGAAAGGCCAAGGCTGTGGCAAACACGGCAGTAAACACGCATGCCAATAGGACGCTCCCATTTGAAAACGGGTTTAAGGTAAACGTCTGGACTGGCCCGTTAAGAAAGAGCCCGCCGATAAAGCTTAAAATTGATACGGTTAAAAGCTGTACAATGGTTAATAGAAAACTAGAATAAAAGGAAGTCACTTTAGCGGTGACGATGATGTGAAAGCCGAAGGCAAAGGCGCAAATCAGAGCCAAAGCATCGCCGCGGTTTAGTGCTAGTGAGTTGACCATTGTAAGAAGATATAGACCGCCCGTTGCGAGAATTACGCCATAAAAAGCGGTCCGTTTCGGCGGTTGTTTTAATAGAAAGAATGATAAGAGCGGGACTAGGATGACGCTAAGTCCGGTGATAAAAGCGGCTTTAGAACTGGTCGTATAAAGAAGACCAAGCGTTTGAGTGCCGTAACCAATAAAGAGAATCGTTCCAAGCAGGACACCCACTCCAACCATCTTCCATGAGAGATCTTGTTTACGTTTATTTGGCACCCAAATATAGGCGATACTCAGGGCGAGCGCACCGGCCAAAAACCGCCAGCCGTTAAAAGCCATAGGTGGGATCGAGGCAATGGCGTCTTGAACTACAATAAACGTGGTCCCCCAAATAAACGCAACAAATAGGAGGCCGCTGTCGGCTAACCACATTTTCTTCATGAGGAAGGCCTCCGTTTTTCTTTTCTTTGGATTTGAATCGCTTGCCGCGCAAGTTGATCGGTCTTTTTATTTTGACCGCTTGGCACCCATTTTACGAAGACAAAATCAAACGCCTCTTCAAGGTTCAAGGCTTGATCAAGCAAAGGTTGATAAAGCGCGTTTTTGATATAGCGGTTGTTGTATGCACGGTCTACGAGTTGTGAGTCTGTTTTGATTGAAACCATGCGGATCGCCTTTTGTTTGCAGAGTGTCAACGCATGGATGAGTGCCTGGAATTCGGCCTCATGGTTGCTCATTTCTCCAATAGGGATCGCATGCTCTTCAGCCTTTCCATCTGGAAACTTAATCAGTATGCCAATTCCGGATGGACCAGGATTCCCCGCGCTCGCACCATCAATATAAACATCGACCACGAGAGCACCCCTTTTAATAGATACTTTTCTAAAGAATGGACGCCTACATTAGATAATGTCTGTTCGCTTAAATAAAAAAACAATATTTTTGAAAACAAGTATTAGACAAAGTCCTCTATATAAAATACAACATTTACAAAGGCTAGGAAAGCCTCAGCGTTTAATTTCCCGTATTCCTTCCAGTGGGAATCCTTTCCTCCTCTGTGATAAGATGAGGTGGTGAGGTGAGTAGGATGAAAAAGACCTTTGACCACATTGGCTTAGGTGTTCGCAGGTTAGAAGACGCAATTGATTTTTACATAAATAAAATGGGCGCACAACTTTTGGATCGGTATACGAGCGACCAGCCTGGTGTCGAAGTACATGTTGCAGTTATTGAACTTGGCGGACTGCACATGGAAGTTATGGAACCCACAAACAAAAACTCGCCTATGGCGCAATTTCTCAGATTGCGAGGAAAAGGTGTGCATCATATAGCCTACCGCGTTCCGGATTTGGATGCCGCAATTGAAGAAGCCCGGCACGACGGCATGCGATTCTTAGACCACACTTATCGAGTGAATCAACACGGCCGGCGCTTGATCTATATGAACCCCGCATCTACTGAAGGCACATTAACAGAACTATGCGATTATCCGAATTTAGATGATGTGTGAATGGGTTAAGTGACGAAAGCGAGGTGCCAGAGGTGGTCGACTCGGCGGACGTTTTAAAATGAAGTCATTGTTCCCGTACGAGGAGTTCGACACGCGTACGGGAACTAAAAAGGAGTCATTGTGTCCGAAAAGCGAGCGGGAAAAGTGTACGGGAGCTAAGCCCCCTGAAATAGCGCCCGAACGCCGGTGGCCGTGACGTTACGGGCATCATTTTATAAAAAATGCACATAAAAAGAGGGTTAGAACATGGTCAAAACAGACATCGAAATTGCTCAAGAGGCGACGCTACTGCCAATTACCCAAATTGCAGAACAACTGGGATTAAATGAGAGCGATTGGGAGCCTTATGGACGGTATAAAGGAAAAGTAAACGCGACATTACTAGACACCTATAAAGAAGCACCAGATGGACAGATCATCCTTGTCACATCCATTAATCCCACACCTGCCGGAGAAGGAAAATCGACCGTTACGGTTGGACTTGGTCAAGCCCTTAATCGAATCGGGAAAAAGGCCGTGATTGCGCTCCGCGAGCCGTCTCTTGGCCCTAATATGGGGTTGAAGGGTGGCGCGGCTGGAGGAGGGTATTCTCAAGTTGTGCCGATGGAAGACATCAATCTCCATTTTACAGGAGATTTCCATGCCATAACTACTGCTCACAATACGGTAGCAGCAGTGCTAGATAATCATATTCATCACGGGAATGAGCTAGACATCGATCCAGGGCGGATTGTTTGGCGACGAGTGCTCGACTTAAATGACCGAGCTCTAAGAAATATTGTCGTTGGTTTAGGCGGTCCAGCGAATGGTGTTCCACGAGAAGATGGTTTTGATATTACGGTCGCTTCTGAAATAATGGCGATCCTATGTCTTGCGAAAGATTTAGAGGATTTAAAAATAAGGTTAGGTAAAATTGTCGTTGCTTATAATCGGAATCGTGAACCGGTTACCGCTCAAGACCTTGAGGTTGTAGGGGCGTTAGCCTTGCTTCTAAAAGACGCGATCAACCCGAACCTTGTCCAAACCCTAGAAAACACACCGGCTTTTATTCATGGTGGTCCATTTGCAAATATAGCGCATGGTTGTAACAGTGTGATTGCAACGAAACTTGCTGCAAAATTAGGCGACTACGTGGTGACAGAAGCAGGATTTGGAGCCGATCTTGGTGCGGAAAAATTCTTGAATATTAAGACGCGTGCTGGTGACATTGACCCAAGTGCCGTCGTGATCGTTGTCACGGTTCGTGCGTTAAAGATGCATGGAGGACTCGCCCTTAACCAATTACGTGAAGAAAATTTATCCGCTTTAGAAAAAGGTCTTGAAAATGCCGAGAAGCATATTGAAACCATTCAAGCGTTTGGTCTTCCTTTTGTAATCGCGATCAATCATTTCATTCATGATACAGAGAAAGAAGTAGCTCTTGTAAGATCGTGGGCACACGATCGAGGCTATCGTGCGGAAGTGGCACGCGTTTGGGAACACGGTGGGGCCGGAGGTGAAGCCCTTGCTCATGCTGTAGTTGAAACTATTCAACAGGGTAAGGCCTCTTTCTCACCGTTATATCCACTAGATCTTGATCTTGAAGAAAAAATCGGTGTGATTGCAACGAGAGTATATGGAGCGAGCGGTATTGATTTCACAGCACGTGCAGCCAAGCAACTCAAAGATTTTAAGGAAAAAGGTTGGAATCACCTGCCAGTTTGTATGGCAAAAACCCAGTACTCGTTATCGGATGATCCTGGTAAGCTTGGACGGCCTCGGGATTTCATTGTCCAAGTACGCGAATTACGTGCCTCTGTTGGAGCGGGGTTTATCGTCGCGATTACAGGTTCCATCTTAACCATGCCCGGACTGCCGATGCGACCAGCCGCTTTAAATATGGATGTAACAAAAGATGGGAAAGTCACAGGATTGTTTTAAAATTTAAGGTGCCTATTTGGTCAACTTTGGCCCCTTGAGCCAGTTGCTTGATTGAAAAAGCATTCCGTGTTACTTTAATAGTTACTATAATGACTAAATCGGGAGGTAGACGTTTATGTCAATGGCCTACGAAGAATATATGAGACAAATTGTGAAACCAATGAGAGATGAGCTTACAAACGCAGGATTTCAGGAGCTTCGCACACCTGAAGAGGTGGACACTTATATGGAGCAACCGGAAGGCACAACACTCGTTTTTGTCAATTCGATTTGTGGATGTGCAGCAGGACTTGCTCGCCCAGCCGCAGTTCGAGCGCTTGAAGCCGGTCAAAAACCGGATCATTTGGTTACGGTGTTTGCGGGACAGGATCGCGAAGCCACTGCACAAATGCGCGACTATTTTGAAGGGTTTGAGCCATCTTCACCTTCAATGGCTCTTTTAAAAGGTAAAGAAGTGGTTCACTTCATTCCTCGTGAAGATATAGAAGATGAAGACATCGAGGCCATTATCGCGAACTTAAAGAACGCCATTGATAAAAATTGTTAAGAATAGGCGTAAGAGAGAGGGCCAAGGACACTTGGTCCTTTTCTGTGGGGTAAAAAGCGAGAAATGTGACCTTTCTCACAGACTTGTAAGTTTGTTTTCATTTAGTATTAAATTTAATCGTGTTCCTATAAAGGCGACCATAGCTACTAGGATCTTACGCTGAAAAAGGAGTCCAACCTAATGCTGTCGAGCGATGAAAAAAAAGGGCCATCGAAGCCATACAAGAATTTTTCTATTTGGAACGTGGTGAAGAAATCGGACTTATTGCATCAGAAAACATTCTAGAATTTTTTAATGCAAGTTTAGCTCCATTAGTCTATAATCGAGCGATCCGTGATGTGAAGCAGAGTGTTCTTCAACAAATGGGAACCATTGAAGAAGCAGTGGATGTTTTACAAAAACCAATCCAACAATCAAGATAAGCGTGCAAATTGACTCGGAATTTGGTATGATTTAATTTGTGAAAAAAACGTAATTAGATTATAGAGGTGACTAGTATGACCAAACCTTATCGTATTTTACTTTACTATAAATATGTGGCAATCGATGAGCCTGAATTATTTACCGCTGAACACCTGAAGTTTTGCAAAGAAATTGGTGTGAAAGGCCGTATTTTAATTTCTCAAGAAGGCATAAACGGGACGATTTCTGGAACGATCGATCAAACCGATCTCTATATCGAAGCCATGAAAAATGATCCGCGCTTTTCGGATATGGTGTTCAAAATGGATGAAGCCGAAGCACATGCTTTTAAGAAGATGTCCGTGAAACATCGAAAAGAAATCGTGACGCTTAATTTAGAAGAAGACTTGAGTCCAAATGAAATCACTGGAAACTATCTCTCTCCTAAAGAATGGTATGAGGCGCTTCAAGACGAAGACGTGATTGTGCTCGATGCACGTAATGACTATGAAACTCAAATTGGTCACTTTAAGAATGCGATTTTGCCACCTGTTAAAGCGTTTCGCGATTTGCCAAAATGGATTGAGGAAAATCTTGGGGACAAGAAAGAGAAAAAGATCCTCACTTATTGTACAGGTGGGATTCGTTGCGAAAAATTCTCTGGGTATTTGGTGAAACAAGGCTTTAAAAATGTGAACCAACTTCACGGTGGGATTGTCGAGTACGGAAAAGATCCTGTGGCCCAAGGTCAATTGTATGAAGGGAAATGTTATGTGTTTGATGAGCGTATTGCGGTACCAATTAACCGAGTTGATGATCAGGTTATTGGGCATTGTTACTATTGCGGGAAAGAAGAAGACCGCCTAGTGAACTGCGCAAACCCAGAATGTAATCTTCAGCACGTTGCCTGCAAAGAATGTGAAGAAAAATACGAGCGTTCATGTTCAAAAGAATGTCGTGAACATCCAAAGAATCGCTATTGGCTTGAAAAAAACCAAGAAGAAGCTCAAATCAGCGGTTGATAAGCATACTGAACCTATTTTTATCTAAAAAATGGTATATTAAAAGAGGCAGACCAAGAAGCAAGGGTCAAACCCCCTCGTATCAACATATACAGATCTTGATTAAAAGAATTGGTCTGGATTATGTGCTATGATGAGGGAGTCAGACCCTACTTGAGTCAGCCTCTTTTATTATTTTTTGATATACATAAGAAGCCCTGAATGAAAGTGAGGAACAAAATGGATCAATTATTTATTCGAAATGAAGAAGATGCCAAACTGGTTGATCTCGCAAAAGGCTTGGCGGACGCATTTCGCGATCAAGCTAAAGTCTATGATCAAACACGGGAATTTCCTTTTGACCATTATAAGATACTCGTGGACTCGGGCTATACAAGACTTACGGTACCCAAAGACTATGGCGGTGAAGAGATTTCCCTTTATCAAATGATGCTTGTACAAGAAACGCTTGCACAAGGCGACCAAGCTGTCGCGCTTGGAATTGGCTGGCATTTAAGCTTATTGATGGAGCTGGGTTGGAAACGGGAATGGAAAGAAGAGATATTCCAAAAGCTATGTCAAGCCGTCATTGAAGAAAGGGCCATCATGAATCGAGCCGCAACCGAACCGCAAACCGGTAGCCCAAGCCGAGGTGGGAAACCTCAAACAACAGCACGGAAAACCGAAAGTGGATGGATCCTAAATGGCCATAAAACCTTTACAACCCTTGCGCCGATTGCTAATCCATTGATTGTCAATGCGTCAATTGAAGGGACTGATGAAGTCGCGGGTTTCATGATTCCTAAAGGGACTGAAGGGCTAGAGATTGATCCAACTTGGAATACCCTTGCTATGCGGGCTACTCGAAGTGATGATGTATATTTAAAAAATGTTGCCTTGCCACCAGAAGCAAAAGTGGATACGGTCGGAGGAGGGAAAGTCAAACTGCCTCCTGCTCACCTTATGCATATCCCGGCCGTCTATTCTGGCATTTCGCTTGCTGCACGACGAGATGTGATTGAATTTGCCTCCACCTATCAGCCCAATAGTTTGCCTCATCCAATTAAAGAAGTTCCTCATGTTCGGGATAAGGTGGCGCAAATTGAACTTGCTGTTCTTAAATCACGGACCATGCTCTACCAAGTTGCTGAAACATGGGATCGTTTCCCAGAGAAACGCTCGGCGATGGGCGCGACGCTTTTTGCAACCAAAACGGCGGTTACGAATGCGGCCGTTGAGGTAACAGACATCGCGATGCGGATCGTTGGCGGCCAAAGTCTCTATGAAGTCCACCCGTTTGAGCGCTATTATCGAGACGTGCGCGCGGGTCTTCATAATCCTCCAAGCGATGATGTCGCAATGGGGATGCTTGCGAGACAAGCGTTTGACGGTAAATAAAAAAGCCTAGATCAAGAGGAAAAGGGGACCATTTTGGTGGGGCATACCACCAGAATGGTCCCCAATTTTATTGATTTAAAAAGTCATCCACGCGTTTTACATACTCATCTAGTGAATAATTTTTGTACAGAACACCCGCCATCCGAACAGGATCTCCAAAGAAGAAACGTTCGTATAGCTCTTGTCGACTGCCGAACGCGCTCAGTGACACGTCCCAAGCCAAACGAAATAACTTGACTTTTTCTTCACCGTCTAAGCCAGGAGTTTGCAGATAATGCCGTAACTCATCTCCTATGGGAGACTTAAAATCCGCTTCAGTAGGGATGCTGATTAATCCAGAGGCGCCAAGCAGTTTGATGATTTCAATTAACCTTGGATAGAGCTTAGGATAATACAGAGAACCGGCTTGCAGGGGTTTATAATCTGGTGTCAGGATGCCCCATTCATTTATCGATGCGGTCTTCTCGGAGCTGTACACCAGGCCTTTAAAGGTTTCAAGGGCAATAATTGCCTCAGATAGTTTTTCTTCCACATGCTGATATTCGGCTATTTTTATAGAATCAACAAGTGATTCCATGAGACCAAGCAAAAATTCGAGTTTCACAATGTTCTTACTTAAAATCAAATGTGTGGTATGCGGGGCAAAACCACTTCTCCCATACAATTGGTTATTCACTTCGATATTTCCGTTAAGAAAAACCCGATCCCATGGAACGGTCACATTGTCGAAGAAAACGATCGTATCCATTTCTTCAAAGCGACTTCCGAGTGGGTGATCGAAATGAGATTTTCCGTAATCAAAGGACTCGCGACAAATATATTTAAGCCCTGGCGTATTGCTAGGAATGGCAAACGCACAAGCTAATGGTTCAGACGCTTTTGTATAGGGGAGTCGTGAGCCAGAAGGGAAAACCAGAATTTCATCGGTTGTGGGTCCTTGAGTCGCTAACAATCGAGCCCCTTTAACGACAAGCCCTTTTTCATTCTGATCGACCACTTGTGCCGCGATAATCGAGGTAGGATCTTCAAAATGCAGGGAAGAACGATTGGTTTGTGGCAGGATAAACGTATGAGTCAACGATAAGTCGTTTTCACGGACATAGTCATAATAATTTTTCATATTTTCAGCGCATTGGGGGCTTTGTTTTCTTAATTGTTCACTAGAGGTACCGAGGGTCATCATAACGGTATTCATGTACTCTGGAGAACGCCCGAGCATTCCATGTGATTGACGTGCAAGTGTTTGAACCGCCAAACGCTTCTTTTCCAAATCATCTTGAGTCTTTGGAGCAAGATAGGCAGTCGCAACCGGATCACCTGTTTTTGGAGAAGGATAGGTCAAAAGTGAGTAGTGCTTAGGATCATGCTGAAGATCATAGAGAGTAGCCTGAGAGGCGATGAGGCCACGAAAGGCAGGATGTTCCGAAAGTTTCCCTTTTACCTGGGCTCCGTCAATCCAGACTTCTGTCCCTAATTTGTCGATCCGGTCGATGTAGGTTTTTCCGCGTGCAATAGGCAACAGCGATCACCATCCTTAAGAAAATAGAGACTTATGCATCTATTCTAATTTAATCAAGTATATGAGTGTGGTGTCTGTCTTTATTTTAAGAGGGGTGAAAATAGGCTCACTTTGAATGGGACCTGTCAATCCGTTGTGTGATTTCAATGCCTTAATCCGACAAAATTTGTTATACTAGCATAGAGTAAGACTCAGTAAGGAGTGATGTCGTTTTATAGGAAACGATCACTCACGAACAGTCTCTATTAGGAATGAGAAATTAAACTTAATTTTAAGAGGAGGTCATAGGATGAGCTTTGAAAAAGGCGATCTCGTTATAGCCACTTATAAAACAGGCGAATATGTGTGCCGATACATAGAGGAACGACATGAACGCAATGCTGTGGTTGAAGTGTTGGCGGTGCGCCGTCATCCTACTCAAGGGGATTTGCATTCCCCGAATCAAGTGGATGTGCCTCTTTTTCATCAACGTAAAGCCCTTGCCTTTCATGAGAAAGCGGTCGTTCACCAAGTGGGTTTAGTTCCATTTGAAGGCCGTTTACCCGATTATTATGACTCGTTAAAAGAAGCGCTGGACGCGATTTATGAAAAACTTAAAACTCGCGATACAGAATGGGCCGAACAGTCGATTCAACAGCTGCAGGATCTTGAAAAAGATTATTTCAAAAGTAAAGCCTAAGCTTGATTTAGGCGTTTTGACAGAAAGAAGGATGAGCGATGAAGCAATATTTGGAGTTATGTGAGCGAATTTTAAACGAGGGCAATCGCAAGGAAGATCGAACAGGTACAGGTACTATAAGTGTATTTGGTCATCAAATGCGTTTTGACTTACAAAAAGGGTTTCCGCTCCTCACAACTAAGAAGCTGGCCATTAAAGCTATTGTTCACGAGCTTCTTTGGTTTTTAAAAGGAGAGACCAACATTCGTTATCTACAAGAAAATGGCGTGCGGATTTGGAACGAATGGGCGGATGAGAATGGTGACCTTGGTCCCGTTTACGGCCACCAATGGCGGTCATGGCCAGGGAAGAACGGCGAAACGATTGACCAAATTAAGGATGTGCTGGACCTTATCAAAAACACCCCCAACTCCAGACGTATGATTGTAACGGCTTGGAATCCGTCAGATGTGCCCAATATGGCGCTCCCGCCTTGCCACTGTCTGTTTCAGTTTTATGTCAATGACGGCAAACTATCTTGTCAACTGTATCAGCGTTCGGCGGATGTGTTCCTAGGGGTCCCATTTAATATTGCTTCGTATGCCCTACTTACCGCAATGATTGCTCAAGTCACGGGGCTTGAAGTCGGTGAGTTTATTCACACCTTTGGGGATACACACATTTATCTAAACCATGTGGAACAGGTGAAACTTCAATTAGAACGGGAACCGCGGGCTTTACCAAAACTTGTATTGAACCCAGAGGTAACGGACTTATTCGATTTTAAATACGAAGACATCAAAATCGAAGACTATGAGCCTCATCCTCATATTAAAGGAGAAGTTTCGGTATGATTTCCTTTCTTTTAGCTGTGGATCGGAACGGGTTAATTGGAAAAGATAACGGCCTTCCCTGGCATTTGCCAGCGGACCTGAAATACTTTAAGGAAACCACCATGGGCAAAACCATTGTCATGGGCCGAAACACCTATGAATCCATTGGGAAGCCACTTCCAGGCCGGCACAATGTCGTGTTGACCCACGACACGACTTACCGAGCAGAGGGGTGTCAGGTGGTCCATTCACCAGAAGCGGTGTTGACGCTTATAAAAAACGATGAAGAATTTTTTGTGATTGGTGGCGACGGGGTGTTTCGTGCGTTTGAACCGTACGTCGGCCGACTTTACCTAACCCAAATCGATGAAACTTTTGACGGTGACACCTATTTCACGATGGACTACTCAAACTGGAAAGTCTGCTCCGAAAAAGAAGGCGTTGTAGACGATAAAAACCACTATTCGCATCGTTTTGTTATCCTTGAAAAACCTTAATTAGTTAGCGGGGTTAGACCGACTCGCGTACAAATAGCGGTGGGACCCCTCTTTTTGCGCCAATTGGAGAAAAATCGACACCTGTCAGCTTGTGTCTGCATATCTTGATAAAAAGCAAGAAGACGGAGTTGATAAGGATGGTTGACGATCTCAACCTACTTCTCATGATTTATGTTGCCGTGGGCTGTGTGATTGGCGGCTTGATGACTTGGGTTCCAAAACGAAATCTCCGTCCAAGTTGGGTTTATCGACTGGGCCTCTTTTTCTTAATGGTCATCGCGTGGCTACCATTGGCTCTTTTATCTTGGATTATTATGCCAATCATACGTCTTTGTCCTTGTGGAACTCGCCATTAGAGCGGGTTCCATTTTAAATGGCTAAAACGATTATTGGTTTTGGATCAATTGGGCATTCTAACAATGAAAGAAACTTGTGAAGGGTGGCCCAGAATGCCTGAAACCAAACATACATACGTGAACGACCAAATCCGTGTCGATTATTTTCCAGATCGTTGCAATCATATTGGGCGATGTGTCAGACAACTAAGTGAAGTGTTTAATCCAGAAGAGCATCCTTGGGTTGATGTCGATCGAGCCGATCCAGACCGAATTGTCGATGTCGTCCAGTCCTGTCCAACTGGCGCACTTAAAGTGACGCGGCTAGATGGAGGAAGGGAAGAAGAGGTTCCTGAACGAACCCACATTCAAGCGGTAGAAGGAGGTCCGTTTTGGATTCGGGGTCATGTGCAACTTAAAGACGAAAATGGGGAAATCATCTCGAAAGAAACCCGAGTGGCCTTGTGTCGATGTGGCCAATCATGCAATCAGCCCTTTTGTGACGGTTCCCATCGCCATCATACGCTTCATTAAACGTTAGAATGGATCGATGCAACAACACCCCTGTGATCAAAAACAGGGGACTTTTTATGTGTTGAAAGTCATTTGATCGATTGGATGGCATTATTTATTAGGGGATGTAGATTCACAAAAGCGCCCAATTTCGCATAATCTGGCTTTAAACAGAGATGTTACAAATTGGGAGATGGTAGAATGCGTGTCCAAACGGAAGTTTTCATTGACCCAAAAAAAGAACAGACTGTGTTGTGTGAGTTAGAGAAAACCATTTGGGTGAATCCAATATTGGGGATTAATCGAGAGCAAATGGCAGTCCGTCTAGATGAACTAGGACTACGTTCAGAACCTGTCTGCCTTTTTTTGAATCCGATTGATCCGGATCTTCTTCAAGGCATTCTCTTTCTTGATAAGAAGATTGGTATTTTTGATTATAGTTTGAGAGGGATTGTGCCTTGCAGGCATGGGATTACTTTGCAACGAAAACCCAAACCTGATGTGAATGAAAAAAGTTTGATGTCCTTACAACAAGCTTTGGAATGGACACTTAAAATGGCGGATCAAAAAATGGCTTATGCGAGAAATTATTCTGACAAACAAAGATCTCTTTTAAGTAAGACTGTTAAGGAAGAACCGATTGGGGAATTAAAAGAGTCGCTAATTGACTCTATCAAACATCACAAACCGATTGATGTGGACTCTCATTTCGTGATCCACGATTCGAGTTATGGAGCGTTTACGAGCAAAGGGCCGCGTTATTTAACGTACCCTTTAGATCAGGGGATTAAAACATGGATTATTCTTAAAGGGCATGCGGAACGTGAGATTTCAAAGCTCATTTATGAATTAAAAGATTGGGCGGATGCTCAAGATCTACCAAATAAGATTGACCGTTGTCCACTATATTCCAATGAGATTGATCGCTTGCTACTTCCGACGCTTGAAACAGGAATCATTGACGGGAATGCTTATCATCCATTTGAGCCGGTGTATCCAGGGGATCGCGTGTGGAATGTGGATGATGCTTTACTTAATCAAGAATTATTATATTATAATGCACCTGAACTAAAGGAATTTCAAGCGAGATACAAACAAAAAATGCGTCAGGGAACCTTACATCTTCAAGAAGCAGCGAATGACTTATGGGCCTTGATTCAACTCTATGAACCGCTTAATTTGCAAGAGTGTTTAACATCTTAATGTCTTAACAATCATAAGATTAAAATAAAAAGGGTCTGACCCCTAGTTCGAACACCACCTCTAGGCTTTTAATTAAGATGGTGTTTTAAGGGAGTCTGACCCTTGCTTCTTGGTAAGTTAAGTTGAGATTTAGCGATTATCGATTTTTTCGGGGTAAAGGTCATGATTGGCTAATCGATTAAAGGCGACATCTTCCCATCGTGTACCTTTTTTTCCATAATTGACATATGGATCAATGCTGATCCCACCTCTTGGTGTGAACTTGCCCCAGACCTCAAGGTAGTTTGGATCCATGAGCTCAATCAAATCGTTGGCAATTTTGTTCATACAATCCTCATGAAAATCCCCGTGATTACGGAAGCTGAAGAGATACAACTTTAATGATTTACTTTCGACCATACGGATCGTTGGGACATAACTAATATGGAGTGTCGCGAAGTCCGGCTGATGCGTAATGGGACAGAGCGAAGTAAATTCAGGAAAATTGAATTTCACAAAATAATCTCGGTTAGGGTGCTGATTTTCAAATGTCTCGAGCAGATTTGGATCATAATTGAATATATATTCCGTGCCTTGATTGCCTAAATGTGAAAGACTATCTAGTTGGTTTTTAGAACGTCCTTGTGACATTGAGCGTTCCTCCTATCGTGGAATTGTATACAAAGGGTCAATCACTTTTTTCTCATTCGATAAATGATTATACTAGAAATAAAGCAAAAAAGGTAGTTGAATGGTTATTTTGTGTCTGAAACAAACAGAAAGAAGGTCATGGCTTTGCAGAAAAGTGGTCTTGTTCTAGAGGGTGGTGGGATGAGAGGCGCTTATACATCTGGAATTTTGGAGACGCTTCTTGAGGAAGGTATTCATTTTCCTTACGTAATAGGTGTTTCCGCTGGAGCGTGCAGTGCTGTTTCTTATCTTTCCAGACAAAAAGACCGAAACCGTCGGGTCAACGTCGATTTAATTGGTCACCCTGATTATCTCTCATTTAAAAACATCCTGACTAAAGGACAAGTGTTTGGCATGGATTTTTTGTTTGACCGTGTGCCAAATGAAATCGACCCATTTGATTTTAAGGCTTTTAATCAGAATGTTAAGGAATTTGTAATGGTTACAACAGACTGTGAAACCGGTCAACCTTATTACATAGAAGCACCGCTAGAGTCAGAGGCCCTCTTGTCTGGTCTTCGAGCCACGAGTTCATTGCCCTACATGGCTCCAATTGTCCCTTATGAGCAAAAGCATTTGTTAGATGGGGGGTTAAGCGATCCCATTCCAATTAAGCGAACCTTTGAAGACGGGTGTCAAAAAGCGGTTGTGGTCTTGACTCGAAACAAGGGCTATCGCAAAGATCAAACCACTGTACCTAAAGTGTTTCGCTTTAAATATCGCCGATTTCCTCGAGTCATCGATGTGATCCACCAAAGATATGAAGTTTATAATGAGTCAATGGATTATTTGGAACAGCTCGAAGAAGAGGGATGTGTTTACATCATTCGACCCCTTGCCCCTCTTAAAGTTAAACGGGTCGAACGCAATCAAAAGAAATTAGAAGACCTTTATCAACAGGGTGTCGACGATATGAGAAACCAATTACAACAACTACGCCATTTTATGGAATCATAAAAAGGGTCTGCCCCTCAAAACCCCATAGCTTGAAGAATAAATCAGGCTATGGGGTTCGAACGAGGGAGTCAGACCCTTAAATTATAATTAATCTAATGGATTGACGGATTCATCACCGGTCAAATTTTGGATCATGGTCACAATTAATTGAATCTCTTGCTCGATGTCATTCAAGCTAACCGTCTCTACTGGTGAATGCATGTAACGAAGCGGCAAAGAGACAAGGGCAACAGGAACACCTGTCCCTGTGAGTCGCATTTTATCGGCATCGGTTCCGGTTAATCGAGGCGTTAATTCATATTGAACGGGAATGGCCTCACGCTTTGCTGCTTGCTCAAGCATCGCGTTCACTTTGTTATTGATTGGGGCACCTTTTGCAAGGACGGGTCCTCCATCCAGCTTGATATCGCCATACTTGTTGGCGTTAACGCTTGGATAATCCGTCGCAAAGGTAACATCGCAAGCTAAGGCAAAAGTAGGTTGGACACCTGCAGCAGCGAAATAAGCACCACCCATATTTGTTTCTTCATTGACTGTGCTCGCGGCGTAGACGCCGACTTTTGGACGCTCATCGGCAAGTCTGCGTAACACCTCGGCGACAATAAAGGCACCGGTTCGGTTATCTAACCCGCGTGCACTTAAACGATTATTTTCAAGATATTCAGGGGATCTTTTATAGACGACCAAATCGCCTATTTTAACGCGTTCATTCAACTCTTCTTTTGAATGCGCGCCGCAATCTATGTATAAATCTTCAATCGAAAGCTCGTCTCTTACACCGCCATGATGCTCGGCATTCGCCCCGATTACGCCTGTTACTTCACCACCAGAACCTAGAACGGTGACTTTCATACCAATTGCAGGTTTTGGACTAATTCCGCCAAGCTTTTCGACATAAAGAAAGCCCTGGTCGTCGATTCGGTTAATCATAAACCCAATTTCATCACAGTGCCCCGCTAGTAGAACCTTAAATGGGGCGTCTGGATTGAGAACCCCAATAACATTACCTGCCCCATCGGTCAATATCTGATCGGCAAATTGTGAAACCTCATCGCGCCATTTTCTTTGTATTTCGACCTCACCTCCAGAAGGAGAAGGCGTGTTTAGCAATTCTTCCAAAAAATCTTTTTTCATAGTATCTCGCTCCTTTCATATTCCATTTTAACTGTACCACATTTATTTGTGAAAAAATAACGCTTGAATGGTTTGAGGAATAAATATGGCGTCTTTTTAGTTGTCAGAAACACACGAATAAAAGATTTATTTGGTATCTATTGACATTTTTCAAGTGGGCAATTATTGAATCTTTATAGCATAATCGATAAACTAGTAATGAGAATTTAAATGGGATAAAACCCCAATGGAGTATAATTGATCATCCGATCACTAGAAAGTTGAAATAGCATAAATGAGGGGCGGTTTTAGTGATGGACCATGAGAAACCAATTGAAAACACGCTTTCTTTAAACGAAGATCTCGAAAATTACATAGATTATTTAGATCACTTTAATGACATCATTTCACGCCACGAGGTTCAAACGGGGAATTTTATATATACGTCACCCTCATCTAATAGATTAATAGGTTATGAGCCCAGTTCGCTTATTGGAATGTCTTTCTACGAATTAATTCATCCTGAAGATCGTCCGATGACGAAAGCCTATTTTCGACAATCCCATCATGAGTTTGATAAAATCAATTTTCGACTGAAACGGTTACAGGGAGACTATATATGGGTGGAGTGCACTTTTAAAAAACGCTTGAATTCTGAGCGCGACGAATTTTTTGCCGTTACACGAGACATAAGCGATCTAAAAATGGCGGAAGAGGACATTAAAGAAAGTGAACGTAAATATCGCGCGCTCGTCGAGAATTCGAGTGAAACAATTGGTTTGTTGTCGGCAGGTGGAGATTGGATCTACATTAACAGTACTGGAAAGCGCTTGTTTGGCGTAACCCGGCAAGAGGAAATTCTCGGACGCTTTTTTCCAGACTTTATTGCGCCAAAGGAACGAGAGACAGTTTTAGACTATTTTTCGAATTATCGTCAAGGAGCAACGGAAAAGTCGATTGAACTTCGCGATTTTGAAATTGTGCGCTCCGATCACGAAAGCCGGTATACGGAGATCAAACTGATCCCCAATATCTATAATGGTCGAGACTTGTTTCAGGTTATGATCAAGGACATTACAGAGCGAAAGAAAACGGAAGAAATTCTGCAGAATGCCGAGAAGTTAACGGTCGTTGGACAACTTGCCGCAGGGATTGCCCATGAAATCCGTAATCCTTTGACTGCGATTAAAGGATTCACTCAACTCCTAAGAGATCAGGTGAACAAAAATTATACGAGTGTGATTTTGCAGGAACTCGATCGTATTGAAAAAATTGTTAGTGACTTATTAATTTTGTCAAAGCCCCAAATTATGAAATTTGTGCGCTGTGATTTAATTGAACAATTAAACAGTATTATTTTGTTATTAAATACTCAGGCCATTATGCATAATGTCATGATTCATCTGAACACGCATTATGATGAATTGTTTATTGAATGTGAACCTGATCAATTGAAACAGGTTTATATCAACTTTATTCAGAATGCAATTGAAGCCATGCCAGATGGTGGGATGATTGTCATTGATGTTCAGAAATACGCCGACGCGGTTCAGCTGGAGTTCATTGATGAGGGCGTGGGAATCCCGAAAGACCGGTTGGACAAAATAGGCGAGCCGTTCTACAGTACGAAGGAAAAGGGAACGGGGCTTGGCATGATGATTTGTCAGCGGATTATTAAAAATCATCACGGGAGAATCGATCTATCCAGTGAAGTTGGAAAAGGGACGACCATTCATCTGGTATTACCCATTCTTTATAAAAAATAGGCGTATATTTCATTGTCCAGTTCTTCTAATACTAGGGGGAACTGGTTTTTTGTGTTGAATATGTGTGTGCGGGACATGGGCTTGGGAAATCCGCACTTGTCTCAGTCAACACAATCAAAATCCCATATAGTAAAGTAAGACCGCTACTCCTATTCCGTTTAAGGATGCATGGCTTAGAGGGGGGAGTGTGGTTGTTAATAGGACAATCGTTCCTAACTTTAAAAAGGGGTGATCGTATGTTTGGTCCTGGCTTTGGGTACGGCGGCTTCGGATATGGTGGTTTTGGCCATCCTGGTTACGGTTATGGATATGGCGCATTTCCTGGGGCTTTTGCAGGCGGCCTATTAGGTGGCTTCGCTGGCGCAGCGTTGTTCCGTCCATTCTTTTGGTAAATAGGGATTAAAAGGAATCTCTTGGTTTTGTCCGAGAGATTTTTTTTGAGTTTTTTTCACTGTCATCCAATGCCATATTTTCAAAACTTCTAAATGTGACAAAAATATGTCAGTGTTTTTTGAAGTCTTAGGATTTTCGATCAAAGACTATTTGACGGTTCTAATGCTTGATGCTACGCTAAAATAAAAAATGGTACCGTTTTCATGGTTCTGTCATTTATAAGAGAAAGGACGATTGGAATGCCGGGAATGAATTTGTCCTCACCTAGCTCAATTTGGGATTTAGGATTCTTTGAACTGTGGCATCCGATTTTATTAGTGGTGCTAATCGTCATCGGTTTTGTTTACATACGAGCGGCTAAACGGCATGATCATAAACTGAGTCCAACAAAGACGCTTTCGTTTCTGCTCAGCTTGTTGTTCTTTTATTTTTCAGAAGGAAGTCCGTTAACAGCATTAGGCCACCATTACTTGTTTACCGCTCATATGCTCTCGATGTCCATTACGTATTTTATCGTGCCGCCGCTTTTTTTGGGAGGGCTCTACGATTGGATGGTGGAGCCACTCGTCACTCGACCCGTGATTCATTCGATAATTAATAAACTCACCCATCCGCTTTTAGCGGTAAGCCTTTTTAATCTCTTATTGTCTTTTTACCATATCCCGGTTATTTTCAACTGGATCATGTCGAGTATGCTCAATATGAATGTTGCTCTTATTATTTTATTGTTCTTTTCATTTGTCATGTGGTGGGTGATTGTTCAGCCCACGGAGAAAACGAGAAGCATTTCAGATCCCCAAAAACTTGGATATGTGTTTATTGCAAGTGTTCTGCTGACGCCGGCCTGTGCGATGATTACTTTTGCTAGTGATTTCTTGTATATTAAAACCGCAACGGAGCATGTATTTTTTAGTGGTTTTTCACCGCTCGAAGACCAGTCGACAGGCGGTGTGGTCATGAAAATTACTCAGGAACTGTCTTTCATCTGTACATTTGGCTATATTTTTTATAAGTGGCAGAAAAAAGACAATCCGAAACTGAACAACGATCTTAATCCTAAAATAGCGGGCATCACACAAACCTTGCCTAATTTTAATTCGAAATAAAAACCAAAACACACGTAAACCAACTCTTAAGTGAGTTGGTTTTTTTTCATAAAGCCTATAAAAAATTAGGCAATGGTTTGTTTAACTTTTAAATTTACGAAAGTCTTGAGTATTCCCTCATAGAATAGTGTAGACAACCTATTTGGGGGTTAGATGAGATGAGTATACGGAAATTCTTTGCCTTACTTGGTGCAGCGCTTCTTGTGTCTGTTGGGGTTAACGGTTTTCTCGTTCCACATGAATTTTTAGATGGCGGAATGATCGGAATTGGATTAATTCTAAATTATGCGTATGGAATAAAGGCGGGTTTGGCTATTCTTTTGTTGAGCCTTCCAATATATATATATGCATTAATACGTCAACGCGGCTTGTTTTTCAAAAGCATTCATGGTTTAATTTTAACCTCGTTTCTCATCGATGCCATGGAACCGTTAGCCTATGAAGTCTACGTGCCGCCTCTTTTAAGCGCCATTATTGGGGGACTGCTCGTCGGAAGTGGCATCGGGATTATGCTTCGATATGAGACAAGCACAGGTGGACTTGATTTATTCGCACTATTTATTTCAAGGTCTACCAAAATTAATGTTGGGATTTTGATTTTCTTGTTTGATTCATGTGTGCTATTATCCGGTCATTTCTTTATCGGAATTCCATTAACCTTTTCGATTGTGGTTGTGCTGTGCGTGGGCTCTATGACTTCTTTTGTCACAATGGATTCCTTTCTAAGGCGCTTTCCACTGCGTAAATAATTGATAGGATCGACATTATTTCTATTAAATGAATCATGAATCGGCCGATGTCCTCATAGACTCTAATAAACCTGAAATAAATGCATCTTTCTAAGTCAACGAAGTAAATTTTTAAAAAGAGGACGATCGACATGCTATCACCTACTTCTGTTTCCAAAAATGGAATGTCTATTTATAAATTACTAGCAGCTATCCCTGTGTTTCTAGTGATTGTGTTTCTAGTGATTGGACTATTGAGCAATTCGTTTATGAAACGCCTTGTGTTTATTGACCAAATTCATAAAACTATCTCTAGTATCAGCTCTGAACAATTTCTCGAGTTAATGAGCTGGGAAAACCCTTATTTTACTAAAGAGCTGCCAAAAGAATATAAACGGCTCAGTTTCTCAAGAATCGCGTTACAGACCGTGACGGACATTAATATTGAAGATGAACGAAGTCTGCTTGGTAACGAACTGCCCGGTTTTGCTTTATTCGATACAAATATTGTCGTGCGTGGTGAAGGGACGAACTTTACTAATATGCCAAACGATACCCCCCCTTCGATTGATTATGTTTTAAAACAACAACAACAGGATTTAGCTGGGAATCAACCTAAGTCGGGTGGGGGCGGAAGTGACAACCCGGGGTCTAGCAATCCAACAAATAGCGATGTTAAGGGTGCGCAAGTCCTGATCTATTCAACTCATACTTGGGAAAATTATTTACCGCTAATTGGTAAAACTGGTGATCCGGATGCCAACCATGCTGTGGGACCTGGGACTCCGAGCCAGGGTGTCCACCTAGTGGATACCTGGTTGAAGGATGATTTAACTCAAATTGGCATTCCAACCGATGTGAATTACCAAAATGCGGCTACGGTACTTAATGCGAAAGGCTGGAACACCAACCAAGCTTATGATGCGTCACGTCCGATCGTTGAAGACGCGATTAATAGTGGTAAGCCATATAAATTGATTATCGATATTCACCGGGATTCGGCTCGAAAGAAAATTACGACGGCTCAAATTAACAATAAACCCTATGCTCGAATCGACATTATCGTAGGTACAGCAGATCCTCACTATGATAAAAATAATGCATTAGCTCAAAAACTAAATAAAGATTTAGAAAAAACTTACCCTGGAATCTCTAGAGGGATATTCTCTAAAGGGAAATCGGAAGGTAATGGTGTCTATAACCAGGATCTTTCGACGCATGCCATTCTATTAGAAATAGGCGGTGTCGACAACAACGAAACAGAATTAAAAAATACCTGTGAAGCATTATCAAATGTTTTAAAAAGTTATGTTCAAACAGGAAATTAATGGTGCCGGATTTGGCCCCCTTGGTCTTTCTGACTTTGGGGGTTTTTCTATAGATTGGATGAACTAGGTATTTTGACTGGTGCATACATCCAATCAGAACCCTTTATAGACTCATATGATATAAGGATTCCTGAATATGGGTAAGGGGGTGTTACTCTAGTGGGACCTGAACATTATTATAACGTGATACAAAACGAGCATATGAACAAGTGTGTCGAGATCCGATGCCATGATGGAAAGGTGCATAGAGGGATTGTTCGACAACTCGATCGTACTCACGTTTATCTTGAACCAATTGACGGCGCAGAGGGTGGACCAGGTGTCTATGCATGGGGCTTTTTCTGGTGGCCAATTGCACTTGCCTCCATTGCTTGGATTGCAGCATGGCCATGGTTATGGTAAGCAAATAGATTGACAATGGGTTCCGTGTTGAGATCGTCTCGCGGAACCTGTTCTTGTTTGAGACGGCTCTTATTGGTGTGCTAAGATAAGATCAGTAGTAGAGATGCGAGCCAATGTGGTGTGTTCGAGATGGGCGGTCGATCGACGCGGACCTATGTGCTCTTATTTCGTAGTTTTTCGGGCAAAAAAGACGGGATCAGGTAAATTAAGTCCTGTGAGTCCGCCAAACCCGTTAAATCTGCTAACCGCGCGATCACAAGCTATAACAGCACCCAAAAACCAAAAGGAGTCTTCTTCTAAAATGGACATGCTCCCTGATTATTTAAAAACGCATTTAACAATAGTGTTCATTGGCTTTAATCCAAGCATTCGGTCGGGAGAGTCAGGGCATCATTTTGCAAATCCCACTAATCGTTTTTGGAAACTTTTGAATGAGGCAGGTTTGCTTTCACGACGGCTCTCCCCACAAGAAGATGCGAAACTCTTAGATTATGGGTATGGCCTTACGAACATCGTTGCAAAGCCAACTCGTGCGGCCAGTGACCTAACAAAAGAAGATTATCAAGAAGGGCGAGAGATTCTTTTAGAAAAACTCAAAAACTACAAACCCAGAGTGGCGTGTTTTGTAGGAAAAGGTGTTTATGAGCAACTGACCAAAAAACGCCCGATTCCTTGGGGGATTCAAACCCCTTCGCTTTTACCTGAGACTCGTGATTACGTGGTGCCGTCTTCGAGCGGACTTGTCCGCATGCCCTTCAATGAAATGGTTGAGATTTACAGGGGGATAGAGGAGTGGGTGTAAGCCGACAAAAAAACCCGTTTGCCATTTTTTTCTTGACGGTTTCTTTAATTTGTGATAAAAATTGAAATATCAATTTGATTACACTAACACAATGATGGAATCCAGTAGTGACCATTTCCCTGCTAAAAGAGGATTGAATCGCGGGACAGCGTATCCGTGAAATCAAATCGTCTGACCAGAGAGCCGACGGGGGTGTAAGTCGGCGCAAAGATGGTGCATGAATTACCTCCGGAGTTGCTGCAACGAATCTTTAGACAGTAGTTGTAGCCGGTTCAAATGCCGTTATCAGGTCGAGCGAAGAAAGCCTTAATTTTATTTTGCTTTCTTAAGAAGGATGGTACCGCGCGCACAGCGCTCCTTTATGGAGGGTTGTTTTTTTGTGTTTCCAAAATTGGAGTTCAAACGAATGAGGAGGACTAAACAAATGAATCTCATACATGACTTAGAATCGAGAGGGTTGATTTATCAAGTTACGGATCGAGAAACACTCGAAAAAGAACTTGATTCAAATCAAATCGCCCTGTACTGTGGGTTTGATCCAACGGGTGACAGCCTTCACATTGGGCATTTGGTGATGATTGTGACTATGCGCCGTTTTCAACTCGCTGGCCACACCCCGATTGCGTTGGTCGGCGGTGGAACTGGGATGATTGGTGACCCAAGTGGACGGTCCACGGAACGTAATTTAAACGAGTTGGAAATCGTCCAAGAATGGAGCGAACGAATTAAAAACCAATTGATGCGCTCACTTGATTTTGACGGAGAAGCACCAGCCAAAATTATGAATAACTATGAGTGGTTGGGTAAATTGTCCATGATCGAATTCCTTCGCGATATTGGGAAGCATTTTCCTGTTAATTACATGCTCTCAAAGGACTCCGTGACCTCTCGAATGGAGACCGGGATTTCATTTACAGAGTTCAGTTACATGATTCTTCAAGCCTATGACTTCCTCAATCTCTATGAAAAGGCAGATTGCCGTCTACAAATCGGAGGAAGTGATCAGTGGGGGAATATTACAGCGGGGCTTGAGTTGATCCGGCGGAATGGCCATGAAAAACCCGCTTTCGGTGTGACGTTTCCATTAATCACCAAAAGCGATGGCACAAAGTTTGGTAAGACGGCCGGCGATGCCATCTGGCTTGATCCTGAGAAAACCACCCCATATGAATTTTACCAATTCTGGTTGAATACAGAGGATCGTGATGTGATTCGTTTTATCAAATACTTCACGTTCTTGCCTCAGGAAGACATCGCTGAGCTTGAACAAGAAGTGGAAACCGCTCCAGAAAAACGTGTGGCGCAACGTCGTTTGGCCGAAGAAATGACGATTTTTACGCACAGTCAAGAGGCGTTGGAACAAGCGGTGAAAATTTCGGAAGCCTTGTTCAGCGGTGAACTCTCAGACCTGAGTGCTTCCGATATTAAACAAGGTTTTAAAGAATTTCCAACCTATACAGCCGAATCCAAAGAAGACATCGCTCTCCTTGATCTTTTGGTGAATGCCAAGGTGGTGTCATCGAAACGCCAAGCGCGTGAAGATGTTCAAAACGGAGCCATCTATCTCAATGGCGAGCGGATCACGGATTTGCAATATACGGTAACCGAGGCAGATCGGATTGAAGATCAATTTACCATTATCCGTCGCGGGAAAAAGAAATACACATTGATTAAATACTGAAAAAAAGACGTCCTCATGCTTATGAGGACGTCTTTTCATTGTGAAAAGGCCTCGGCGGCCTTTTTGGTATCATAAAATTTTATCCATCCACCGCATTAAAATGTCGTAATAATATTGAAAATATTTAATAAAACTTCGTTGTGTTTAGCAGAAAGCGAGCCAATTACAGAACAAAAAAGCAACAAAGTTTACGAAAACGGCCTTTATTTATGAGCTAAATACAAAATAACCAAGTGGAAATCGCGAGACGCCTGCGGAAAAACGGGCGGTCGAGACCCCGCAACCCCCATTTAAAGTGAGGAGGCTTGGACGTTCGTCCGCGGCAAGCGAGCGAATTTCCACAATTTGATCAAAAAAAATAAATTATAGTTCAAGACCTGCAAAAAAAATCGAGTGTAGAGAAAAATAGGGGATTTCTCTACACTCTGAAACGTCCTCATGCTTAGGAGGACGTCTTTTTGCTAGGCGTGTTGGTCGTTCCGGACAGATCGTCTTAATCGATTTTGAACCATTAAAAGTCTGAAAAACAGGATCACCGCGCCAACAGCGAGTCCCGTAATTAATCCGAGCCAGTAACCATAAGGACCGAGTGCCGTCCAATGCGAGAGCATCATACCCACTGGTAATCCAATGATCCAAAAGGAAATGAGCGTAATAATAAAGGTCACATTGACATCCTTATAACCACGAAGCGACCCTTGAATTGGTGCCTGTATAGCATCTGAGAGTTGAAAGAAAACCGCATAAATAAGGAAATGGGAAGCCATCGTGATGACCTTTTGGTTGGTTGAATAGATCGCTGCAACCGGTCGATTGAAAAAGAAAAGGAATAAAGCAAAAATCCCGGCGAATAGGATGGCGACACCGATTCCAAGATAGCTGTATTGTCTTGCGTCTTTAAAACGCTTCGCGCCGGATTCAAACCCAACGGCAATGGTCAGAGCCATAGCTACACTAAGAGGCATCATATACAGAAACGACGCAAAGTTGAGAGCCGCTTGGTGGGCGGCGACAATAATTGTATTATATTGGCTCATCAACAAGGTAAAAACAGCAAAAATACTCGTCTCGAAGAAAATTGAGAACCCAATCGGAAGACCAATTTTTAAAAGTTCTCTCCAAGCATGGAGGTCTAATCTTGGCCAGGTTTTAAAGGTTTGGTAATGGGCAAATGTTTTACCTTTCGCAATCACTAGAATTGAGACCACCATAATGATCCAATAGGTAATGGTGGTTGCGATTCCCGCGCCAACTCCTCCAAGTTTTGGTGCACCAAATTTACCAAAGATGAACACATAATTGAACACCACGTTAATTGGGAGAGCGAGTAAGGTAATGGCCATGGAGAGCCGTGTGTGGCCATGTGCATCAATGAAACCGCGAAGCACGTTATAGGTGAAAAGAGGGATCATACCAAAGGCTAAGGCGATAAGATATTCTCTTGCAATTCGAAA
This sequence comes from uncultured Sporolactobacillaceae bacterium, assembly GCA_963829575.1. Taxonomy (GTDB): domain Bacteria; phylum Bacillota; class Bacilli; order Bacillales; family Sporolactobacillaceae; genus KACC-23026. The sequence goes on from CAWHJF010000002.1 coordinate 267,168, forward strand.
GACTTCGGGTGTCACGTTCATTCGGCTTAAAAGAGGTGTAAGTGTAAAGCTACCAATTAGAATGATTACGACAGCCATTACAACGGCCAAATAGAGAGCTTGCAAGAGTTTATTCGGAATGGGTTGCTTTTCCTTAGCCCCAATGTGATGCGAAAGAATAGGCGTAAGGCCCATTAATATTCCGCTTAATCCGGTGAAAACAGGCATCCATATATTGGAGCCAATCGCAACACCTGCCAAATCATTCGCACTAGAATGCCCGGACATGACCGTGTCAAAAAAGGACATCGCATACATGCCGCATTGGGTGATTAATATGGGAAGCAGGAGCCGAACAAGCAATCTTAATTTTTCTGAGAGGGAATGCGTTCTATGCATGTTGGATTCCTCGCTTTCTCTGACGTTCAAACCAATTAATAAGTATAGCACATTTGATGCGGAAAGCCGTGTTTGAAGGCTTACTGAACCGTTTGCGTTCTGGAGAAGACGAATTTCAAAAATCCTATAAAGTAGTGCTCTAACCCAAACTGAGACCGAAATCTTAACTTCGGAAAAAAGTGGACAAATTGCGAATCCGTTCATTTCGTATCCCGAAAAAACAATGGTATAATAAATGTGTGTTTTTAAAGAATCAATACGAGAAATGATTGAAATAGGAGGGACGAGGGATGAAAGATCGTCTCTATTATCAGGACGCATACATACAAACATTTGACAGTACAGTAATTCAGCAAAGCCAAGATGAACAAGGCCGCCCATTTGTTGTATTGGAGAATTCGGCGTTTTACCCGGGCGGTGGTGGCCAACCTAGTGACCGCGGTACATTGAACGGAGTTCCCGTAACCGAGGTCGAAGTGGCTGAAGATGGTCAAATAAGGCATTATTTAGAAGCCTCATATTCAGATTCAACAACAGACATTCACGGTGAATTGGACTGGCGTCGTCGTTTTGACCACATGCAACAGCATGCCGGTCAACATATTCTTTCGGCTGCTTTTGCCTCCCTATATGATTATCAAACGGTAAGCTTCCATTTAGGCCAAGAGCATGTCACAATTGACTTAGAAACACCTAGCGTTTCCTCTGAGGCGCTTCAATACGCACAAGAGCGAGCCAATCAAATTGTGTTTGAGAACCACCCGATCCTTACAAAATGGATTGAGCAAGAAGCGTTATCAAATTATCCCATTCGCAAAGCCCCAAAAGTTACGGAAAACATTCGGCTTGTGATGATTGAAGAAATTGACTATAACGCGTGTGGCGGCACGCATCCTAATCGCACAGGTGAAGTCGGTCCGATCAAAATTTTGGGAACTGAGAAAATAAAGGACAAGACACGTGTCATATTTGTTTGCGGGTATCGAACTATTCAAGCGTTAGATGCGAAGCACGCGATCATTCAATCGTTATCGCAAACCTTAATGCGCCCTCAAGAAGACTTGACAACAATGGTGGATCAGCTTTTGTCGGAACAAAAACGCTTGACGGACGAGTTGGATGAATTAAAAAAGCAAATGATCGGACATGAAGCGGAAGTCTGCATCAAAAAGGCTCAGCTATTGTCGGATGACAAGAAACTCATCGCTCAGTTTTTTATCGATCGCCCCATTGGAGAACTTCAGCAATTGGCGTTTGCGATCAAAGATCGAGATCCAAATGCTTATATTCTTTTGACGGTGACGAATGAGGATAAATTACAATTTATTGCAGCTAGAGGTCAAAAACTCGATTTAAATATGAATGGCCTAATAAAAGAGGTACTCCCTCTTATTAATGGTCGAGGTGGCGGGAAGCCGGATCATGTACAAGGTGGCGGCACGCTCTCAATGACGGCTTCGGCCTTGCTTGAACATTTGAAACAAGCGCTTGTTGGAAAGGGGACAATGGTATGAAACCAATAGATAAAGATGCGGTGCAAAGAGAATTGGATAAATGGGTGGGCGAACCGCTTTATCTCCATTTGGAAACAACGAATGGCGCGTACACTGGATTTAACGAGAACGTTCTTTCTGTGGGTGCTTATATCCGTAATGGGAAAATTTCCTATGTAATCGGTAAGATCACGGGCAACGGCCCATACCGTGTCGGTCTGAAAATTGATCTAGGTTGGGTATACGGAGAAGGTCTGACCGATTGGGAGATTGATGACAAAGGGCGGTTATTACTTGCTGGCCATCATGAGGATGGGAAGCTTGCGGTTGCGTTTGAATTAAGTAATGAGCCATTTTAATCAACGGTTAGAATATTCACGTGGATTAAAGAGAGGACTAGGAGGTTTTTTAGAGAATGGAAAAAGAAACTCATGTATTAGTCGCGTTTCCTCATCCAGATGATGAAGCATTTGGTGTGGCGGGATCGATTATTCAATATAGACAAGCGGGTGTTCCCGTAACATATGCGTGCGGGACACTCGGTGAAATGGGACGAAATATGGGGCAACCCTTTTTTGCTACGCGTGAAACGCTTCCCGATATTCGACGGAAAGAGCTTCAAGATGCCTGTAACGTCATGGGGATTGAAGATTTGCGAATGATGGGACTGCGCGATAAAACGGTTGAATTTGAAGACGAAGAAGAGCTCGCTGGTCGAATCCGTGCAATCATTGACGAAACCAAGCCATCGCTCGTCATTACGTTCTATCCAGGTTTCGCCGTTCACCCAGATCATGATGCGTTTGGGGCAGCCGTGATCCGTGCGGTGATGGGTCTACCTGAAGAGGAACGACCAAAAATTTATTGTAAAGCATTTTCTAAGGATTGTGTCGACGTACTCGGACAACCCGATGTGCTCCACGAGGTAAGGGACGTTTTGGATCAAAAAGTGAAAGCAATTGCGGCTCACCGGTCGCAAACCGAAGCGTCAATCAAAATCTGGACGCCAAAACTTGAACAAGAAGATCCAGAATTAACCGCTTGGTTGTGCAATGAGACGTTTTGGACTTATAAAGGAAATGCGATTGATAAGTAATGGGTTGGATTTAAATGAGAGACGAAGCTGAATGTGGCTTCGTCTTTTTTGTTTTTTTAGAGAATTCGATCAGGCATAACCTATATTTTTTTATAATTTTTAATTATAATTGGATTTTAGAAAGTATAGAAATGAGGAAAAGTTAGCCTTTGACCCGCAATCCAAGTTTGATGAAAAGGATTGCCCGATTATTTTTAGCAAACCGAAACCGAAAACAATAATGTGTTTGAATGAAAATACAAATACGGATACCGTTGACATGTACCTTCATCATTTGCCGGATGCTTTGTGAAAAGAGAGGGGGCACTCTAGTTTGAAACGAGTTGGTTGTCTTCACGCGCATCATTCTAATATCGATTACATAGAGAGTGCTTTTGCCATTTATGACATTGAGTTCATCCATTTCGTTGATCCTGGTTTGATGACGCGGCTCGCAGCGGATGAACCTTTTTCTGAAGAAGAGGGTTTGAAAAAAGTAAAGGATCAGATTGAATGGATCGCACAATCAAGGGTTGACGCGATCCTCGTCACATGCACGAATTATGTAGCCCTTTTAGATGATGTGAAATTGGCAGTTGATGTCCCTATCATCAAAATTGATGAACCATTCTTTGAGACCCTCCTCAAGATAAGGGCCCCACATACGGTGTTATTCACAAATCCTGGGACGGTTCAGGGAACGATGCATCGACTGCAGGAGTGTGTTAAGAAAAGCGGTCTTGAACCTTATGAGATTCAATCCCATTTGATTGAGGATACGTTTGATCTCATTATGCGAGGTCAGAAAAGGGCGTATGTAAAAGCCGTTCAAACCGCTGTTTGTCACATTCAACAAAAAGACGATCGTGTGATTTCGGTCGGTCAATTGTCAATGGTAGACGCGATTGCGGATTGTCATCCACCGATACTTAATCCTCTAAATGCCTTGGTTGATTGTATGGAACAACAGTTTGATCTAAAAAAACGCCGTGTATTCAAATAAAACACGGTTTAATCGCTTCTAATAAACTAGTGAATCAGAGAGGGGAGGGATGACTATGATCAGTTATCCAAGATTGAAAAAAGAAGCCACAATAGGTGTGACAGCGCCGTCTTCTGGAGTCCCTGAAGAGCTGCATCCTCTTCTTAGAAGGGCGAATGAGCGTTTGCAGTAAATCTTGATCCTAGAATTTATTAAGAAGGTGAATGATTTATGACTCATACATATATTCAAACCTTAGTAAACCACTATCCTGATCTTTCAATTGAGAGTTGGGAGCGCAATAAGATTGGCCAAAATAATGATGTGTTTATTGCGAATAAAAATTTGGTGTTCAGATTTCCAAAGTATAAAGAAGGCATTGCTCAATTAAAAATGGAGAGTGTGATCTTGAAAGCAATAAAAGATCAAGTCCCCCTCCAGATTCCAGAACCCATCTATTCGTCATTGAATCAAAAGGAACCAAGATCAGTTTTTACGGGGTATCCCTTTATTAAAGGCACTTCTTTTTGGAGGGAAACTTTAAATGGGATTCAGGATGAAGCCGTTGTTCAGCGGGTTGCGTATCAACTTGTTTCCTTTTTGAAATCTCTTCATTCTTTCTCAAAGAAAAGATGTTTATTGGAATTGGGGTTGAATAATTCGGATCCTATTAATGAAATGGAGATACTATACAATAAAATCAAGAAAAAACTCTATCCTTTTATTAGAAAAGAAGCTCAAAACAGTATTGCACAATCTTTTAAGCGTTTTTTAGAAGGTGAGGCTCGTTCACATTTTAAAACAACTCTAATCCATGGCGATTTTGGGGCTTCAAATCTTTTATGGGATCCTGAATCCAAACAAATAACGGGTGTTATTGATTTTGGTGGATCGGGTTTGGGTGATCCAGCCTATGATTTTGCTGGACTTTTATCCAGTTATGGGGAGTCTTTTTTTAACCGGTGTCTCTCTCTCTATCCGAATGGAGCTGCTATTGCAGAACGTATTCGTTTCTATAAAAGTACGTTTGCCTTACAAGAAGCCTTGCATGGCCTGGAAAATGACGATCACGAAGCGTTTGAGAACGGAATTACAGCTTATAGATGAAGTCTATCAAAGTTGCTCTTAAGATCAGCGTGCTTCATTTTATAGTGAGAATGAAACCTCCCTAGTTCGTCTACCCTACGAAAGATAGGAGTGACCGGAATGAAACTGGGATGTCACGTGAGGATTCGAAATGGGTATCTTGGGGCCGCGCAAACGGCTTTATCGATTGGTGCTAATGCTTTTCAATATTTTTCGAAGAACCCTAGAAGCTTGAGTATAAAGAAATTGGATCAAAAGGACGCAGAAGCCTGCCGAGCGTTTTGTACGGCGCATGAAATGGTCTCAATTGCGCACACGCCCTATCCGTCTAATATTGCAGCAACTGGCGAAAAAGCAAGACAAGTGGTGGGCTCGTTAAAAAACGACTTGGAAATCGCGGAAGCTTGTGGGTCACTTGGCATTGTCGTGCATTTTGGCTCCACTTGTGAAGATCCTATTGAAGGCTATAAGCAAATGCTCTTCGTTTTAAATGAAGTTCTTGAGAACTGGAGAGGGCAGACTCAAATCCTAATTGAAAACAATGCCGGAAAAGGGGATCAGCTTGGAACAACCATGGAAGAGTTGACTAAGATCCGCTTGCTAACAAACCACCCTGAAAAAATTGGATTCTGTTTCGATACCTGCCATGCGTTTGCAGCGGATTTATGGAATGGCGGCGATTGGGAAGAGGTTCAATTTAAGGCGCGAGAGCTTGGGTTTCTTGAACATGTAAAAGCCGTTCACTTCAATAACTCAGTCTACCCGAATGGTTCTAGAAAAGACCGCCATGCCCCGATTGCCTCAGGCGAAATCCCTTGGATTGGAATGGACGCCATTTTAAGAACCCTGTTTTCAACGAAGTGCCTTTTATATTGGAAACATCAGGTGAAGGGGAATGGACACATGAAAAAGAGCTTCAATTGATGAAAAGGAAGCATGGGGACGGTTCCAGTGCTTCCTAACACACCTTTTTCTTTCAAGAAGCAGAAGCTCCGTCCCCATGCTTCCCCCAATGAGTCGAAAATTATATCAGAGGATGTCCAGTATTGACATATACCAATCTATTAATTGAAGAATTAATCCGAACCGTCTCTTCTTTGGGGTTGAACCAGAATCTCATGACTCCAATGACTCTGAGTGAGGCGGGAAATCTAATCATCCATTTATCCCCTTATCCAATTGTGGCACGAATTGCAAATCGGTTTGAAGGGGATGACGCTGGAAAATTGCAGGAAATCCTCGAGACTGAACTAGAGGTTGTGCGTCATTTAAAAGCGCAGGATGTTCCTGTTGTTTCTTTCTCAACGGAGGTCTCACCTGGTCCGCATAAAGTCGCTTCAACATGGATGACGTTATGGGAGTATGTAGAAGCGGGTTCCTCACCACCGCTTTTAGAAACCCAAATTATCTCTCTTCTTGACCAACTAACAAATGCGTTGGAAGTGTATCCAAGTCCACTTCCGAAACTAGGTGTCTGGAACAATGTGATTCAAGGGGCAGCATTTCTTGAACACTTTAAATATGAGGATTCCCGGATCCTGCATCTGCTCGAAGAATACAAGGTGATGAATGAACAACTCAAACAGGTAACGCTCGTTCCTGCCCACGGGGATGCCCATCCTAATAATTTGATTCCAAGCTCAACGGGGTGGCGTTGGCATGATTTTGAGGATGTATCCTTAATGCCGAGACATTGGGATTTGGCATCTGTTGTAAGTAATCCTACTCTGTTTGAAGGATTCACTCATCCATACTTTAAAAAAATCATGAAATTAAATCAAGTGAGGGTTAACCGATCTGATTTTTATTTTGCAATGAAAGCAAGAGTGATCATGTCCGTGACAACGAATCTTGCATTGGCACGTGACGGTCGAGGTGATTTAGAATTTGCTCAAGCTCAACTTCAGCGTTTTGCCCCTTATCTTGATCTGCTCAAAACTACTTTCAATTAATTTAGAAATACACCAATATCTAGGAAGCAAAAGATCCGTCCCCATGCTTACTTATTTTGCAGTGATAAAGCCCATCATATAGCCGTCTTGTGTCATTGCCCAATCGTTATTTTCCCCATCACAAGGATCCATACAATTCCATTGATACTTCCCTGCTTGATTAACAGTGAATGTCACCGTTTGAGTGCTAGGTTCACCATCTTTAATGTTTCCTTTGACTTGAAGATTAACGTTAAGATCTTTGCTCGTGAAAGTATGCGTTCCACCATCGAAGTTGTAAACAGTTAATTCAACAGGCTGACCTGCTTTCACTGTCATGTCGCCAGGCGTGTAGGAATCATGCAATTTACCATCAGAACCCAGTTTAAATCCGGCGTTAATAATTAGAGAAATATATTGAGTTTTGTTTGTTTCAGGAAGAACGGTGATGTGTCCTTTCATGTAGCCGTCATGTGTCATGGCCCATCCATTTGCTTCCCCATCACAAGGATCCGCACAGTACCAAGCAAATGTTCCTTCTTTATCTGGAGTGAAAGTGTATTGTGTAACTGAAGGTACACCTTTTTTTTCTGAGCCTTTAACTTTAATGTTAAGCCCTAAATCTGTTGAAGTATAAGTGTGAGAGCCACCATCATAGTTTAAGATGTTCAGAGTGACTTTTTGTCCTTTGGTTATTTTGATGTCGCCATTAATATAAGCATCATGCATTTTACCATCTGGACCCAATTTTGCACCAGGTTCAATCACCATATAAATATTTTGAGCTGAATCTTCAACAGGTGCTGTTGTTTTTGCGGCGGTTGAGTCACCATTTGTTGAACTTACAGAAGAATCACTATTAGAGTTTGTATTTGTATTCATATTTTGAGTGGAGTGTGTGTCAACGCTTGGTGAAGAAGCTTTTGTACTTGAGTTGGTACCGCAACCTGCCAAACCTAATGTAGCCAATAGAAAAATGAGTGTAGCAATCCGCACACCTCTAAGACTTTTTTTCACTTTAGGTCATCTCCATTTGTTGAATTTGAATTTGATTACATGTTTTATGTTACTCGCATAAAAAGTGGGAGTATGTGACTATAATCACAAGAAAGAAAAAGAAGCGTGGGGACGGTTCCAACGCTTCCGAACACTTATTCTATTTCTGGAGCAAAAGAACCGTCCCCATGCTTCACTGATAATCAATGAAAACAGGCGTTGGATCCAAATTTAATACATCCTTAGGTGTGAGTAGGGGGGCATCTTGTTTGAAAAATAATTTGAATCCTCCGTATTGGACGGGTTGGTTTTTGACGAGTAAACGATAGCCCCTTCTCTTAGTATGTGGGGGGCCAAATCCATCGAAATTTAACACGAGTTCTGTATGGTTTGTCGGTTTAATCGCAGTTTTATTTCGAATGATGTCGTCTTTAAATTGATGAATAACCACGACCTTATCCGGTAACTGAAGCTCTTCTGTTAGATTAGACACGTATTGTATGGCCTTTTGGATCTCAGCACCATCAACGCGTCCCAATTGAGCACCCGGAATTTGTCCGTTACTCACATGGAACTCTGTATCGATGGCCAAATGGACATAAGGAAGTTTTAAAAATTCTTTAAGCATTTGGACTTGATGGAGGACGCTGTCACGCCCCAATTGAACATCTAAAATAAGAAGCATGTTAGTCTCTTTAGCAAGTTTGGCATAACGTTCAATATCTGCCAATGACGTTTCATAATAATAAAGACCACTCGATCCAGGTGTACGCCCGGCGACTGTTGCAATTAATTCAATGGCTGGGATGGCAGGGTGACAAGGATCTAAAGTGGTATAAGCTTGGGCTTGTTTCTTTAAACGGGAAACAAGATCAAACGGACTCAGTTGCCCCAGTATCCCCATCTGACTCGATTTCGGATGGCCATAAAATGATACAATGCGGTAATGATTAAGCGGCCCATTGCTGTGATCTTTTTTATTTTGGGTTAAGGCGTGACTTAACCCTGTGTTCGAGCATGTGCCAGTAATTTTAGGGTTTTCCGATCTAACTAAATCTGAACCTGGGATTAATGGGTCATCTTTAAACGTCGAAAACGGACGGAAGGTTGATTGCGTTTTGGGGAGAGAGGACAATCCAAATGTAAAATGAGCGGTACTAGTAAAAATAACGGCAATTAAGGCCAGACTAATTAAAAATTTCGTCATGTTCTTCTCCTCCTCTTACCCTTAAGATGCGTTGAATGGAATGTTTTATGTTACGAACTATTTGGAAATCAATTGGGTTGCTCTGTTGATTCATTTTTCATGTGAGATTTACACTTGAAACGAATAATTAAGGGTAAGGTGTAAAGTACGCTTTACGTAAAGTATCCTTTACATTAAACTGAAAAAATGAGGTGAGCGATCTGAAAAACAGACTTGTTGAATTTAGAAAACAATTCGGCTTTTCTCAAGAGCAATTAGCCGAAAAAATTGGGGTATCTAAAACCTGTGCCGAGAAATTGGTTCCCAGAGTCTCTTAGAGGGTTAAAGGTGTTATGCTTGGCATCTGGTGGTGCTACACGCGTCGCGACAAAACATTTTATGTACGAATCCAATGGTCTTGACCCGCCAAAATCATCTTCGTAGAGTCCAGTGATCACAAAACCCGCCTCAATTTTACCTTGAATTTGTTCTTCCAATGTAAAGGGAATTTAGTTGTGAAACATTCCATCCCAACGAGCTCTTTGGATGGGTTAACGGAGGAAGAGATCGAGGCATTTTTCCAGTCTAACCAATCGATTGAATTTGGTCATGAAATTGAAACACGATTAACTCAGTTTGATTAGAGACGTTTCGCATAGAGGTTAACACCTAGAAAAAAGCACAATTCCATATAGTCAGGAATTGTGCTTTATAACTTAATTGAGATTTCGGTGCCGTCTTTTAAATTTGTTTCAAGCAACGAAAGCCCTTTTTGCTGAGCAAGTTCTTTTAGCAAGGATTTGACAGCATTTCGATCCATTTTAGGGATTTGAAAAGAGGTGTTGCCTGATTTCTTAATGGATTGGTTGGCGATAGAACGCACAATTTTGGAAGTCACAATCCTCAAAGAAAACTTAAGAAGGCTATATGGTATGGGAATGTTGAATTTTCGTCCATGTTTTTTAATGGTGATATTAATCATCTTTATTCAATCACAACCAGTACTTTCTCGCCTTTTGCTGTTGTAATATCGACAATTTGCCCCTCTAATTCATGATCAATGGCATCCAAGATCATGTCAATGTCGAGATCTTTTACATATTTTTCAGCTTGTGGAACTTTGCCGGCCACACTTGTGCCGACCTTAAGCAACGTTTTGACAAGTCTGATTGGTAAATTGACGTTGACATTGTCACCACTTTCCGAAGTGATTCGAACTTTAAGCATTTTATCTAAGTAGGAGTTAGAGTCTGATTTCTCTAAGTTAAGGGGGGATTCGCTACCCCGAAGAACCGTGATCAACTCAGCCGCTTTTTCTTTGTCCAGTTTGCCTTCTTCCATCATCGTTAAGACTCTTGAAATTTCTTCATTCATTAGGATCCTTCTCCTTTTAGTAGTTTGATGGCCTCTTCAGCCGTAATGTCACCTTTTTCCAACCTTACCATAATACTGTTTTGATCAATTTCTTCTTTTTTATTTGTGGAGTAGCCAAGGGCAGAGATCAGATCGTCTAATTTTCCTCGCACAGTAGGGTATGAAATTTTGAGTTCTTTTTCAACCTCCTTAATATTGCCGCGACATTTTATAAAAACCTCGATAAAATGCAGCTGTTCCATGCTGAGACGTGCAAATTTTGAAAGCTCAAAAATATTTTCAACGGTTGTATGACAGTGGGTGCATTCTAATTTCGTGATGTTTAAATCGTTTTGACAAACCGGACACTCTGAAATAAGTGGATAAGCCATAATCGTCTCCTCTCTTTGGTTAGTCTTATCATACACAATTAGACACTAAAAATAAATAGTTAAATTAAAATTATTTATTTTTTAAACTGTTTAAATTAAAAATATTAATCATTACCTTTATTAATTGATTTGAAATGAGTGGTGATGAAATTATTTCAAATCTTCTCCGCTAAAAGGGGGAATAGTGTTAAAATTAAATCAAAAAAATAATGGGTGTATTAAGGAGGATTGAATTGAATGCGATCGAAACGATTTTAACGTGTGTAGGTCTTATTTATTATTCGCAGATCGGCTAGTCGGTCCTGAGTAGTGGGTAGGGGCGCAACTGGGTCGCCTATGTAACTTGTATATTGGGTATCGACGTTGTCATCGGCGGCTTAGGTATTTCCGAACATTACGCTCTGAGGGGCTTGTATAACGGCTGAACTTTTTTAAAGATTGAGTTTAGCACTTGTCATTTATCATTAGGAACTAAATTAAGAAGAATGAGGAGGAGGGATTCCATTGATCCCAGCCATTAAAGCACAATTCACGCCTGAAATCCTTGAAAAAGCAGCTAACCTTTACGGTGTCGATTTAGAAAGCCTTCATTCTCTAGGTGGGTTTGAAAGCTTTGTCTATGAGTATAAAAAAGGGGATTATCTTTACATATTGAAACTGACACATACGCTCCGAAGATCAAAAGACTACATAATGGGTGAAATTGAGTATCTTCTGTATTTGGATGCACAGGGTGTATCGGTTTCCGTTCCAGTAACCTCTGAAAATGGCCAATATATTGAAACGATTTCTGCTGCTGAAGGTGATTTTCTGACCATTTCATATATAAAGGCAGAAGGTCATCGAGTGACCAAAGAAGACTGGAACGACCATCTATTTACGCGATGGGGCCAGACCATGGGAAGGATTCATCGGGTTGCGGGTGACTTTAGACCCTCTTCTCCCAATTACCGACGTCAGGATTGGAAAAATGAAGACCAGTTAAATGTCTTGAAGTACATTCCAGATGATCAAGAAGTCCATGCCAAAGTTAAGGACTTATTGGAGGTGCTCGAAAGCTTCCCTAAACACGCCTCAACCTACGGATTGGTTCACGAGGATTTCCATCACGGTAACTTCTTCATAACTAAAGAGGGGAAATTGACGGTCTTTGATTTTGATGACTCAAGCTACACCTATTTTATTAATGACATTAGTATTGCGATGTATTATGCGACACAACATCCTGCCATTCCGTTCAAAGATCAAGCAAAAGAAATCGAGGCGTTATTTGTTTCGTTTATGAAAGGATACAATCGTGAACACCGTCTCGAACCGACATGTTTTAGATGGGTTGATTCACTGATTAGACTGCGCCATACTTTAATGTATGTTGTTATTCATGCCACGACGGATGTCACCAAACTGGATGAAAAAGGAAAAATACGACTTGCAGAACATCGCGAACAAATTTTAAGCACAGAGCGGTTTGTGCCAGTCCACTTTGAGACGCTTGTTAGCGAATTCATTGAAAAAGGATAGGTTGAAACTTTAAATGAGGATCCAACCCAAGAAGTTTATACATGAAGATTTCAATAAGGTAATTCGATTGGCAAGTGTAACAGATGCCGAGGCACTCTCTAAAGTTCGATTACAAATTGATGGAGAAACCGAAAACTCAGATAGAGAAAAAGGAGAAGGGCATCTCAATCGAGAGGACTTTCAACAAATGTAGAACGGATTTTAATTCATAAAAAATTTTAAAGGAGCGTAACCATGCTCGACTTTCATATTGGTACTCTCATTTTTCAATTGGTAATCTTTATACTTTTACTTGTTGTCATCTTATTTAGTATTAAACTTGTGCTTTCGGTGTCGAAAAGATCTCAATCCCTAAGCAGTTAGAAAAGCAAAACGACGAGATCTTAAAACAACTCGCAGAACTCAAAGAAGAACATGATCACTCTAACTCTAAACCATAATTAGACATGAAAACATGCACAGAATATCTGTGCATGTTCTCCAAAAAGGTTAAGCGCCCATTCGATCTTGAATCGGCACGGGTTTAGGGGTGGGTTTGACCTTCTTATTCACGAGATAGATACTGGCAACAATAAGCAGGATCCCTAAAAATAAAAGTTTGGTAAACGGCTCATTTAGAAAGACGCTTCCGATAACCACGGCGAGCATAGGGACTAAGAAAGTAAACGTTGCGACAACGCTTGCGTCACCGGTCTTGACCAATGTGACATATAGAATCCATGATGTCGCAATTCCGAGGATCGTCCCAAACGCAAGCCCCCATAAATAGGTGCTATTCCAGACGATACTTGTCCACTTTTCACTCGAAAGACCACCAGTCATCAAAATAACCCCGCCAATGAGACATTGGAAGGTCACCATCCAAAGAGAATCGACCGAGTGCGCGTTCTTTTTGGTGTACACGGTTCCGAGTGCCCAGGATAAAGCGGATAGTAGTCCGAAAACAATTCCTAAAAATGAAACATGACCTGTAAAGCCCTCTGCACTGACTGAAATGACGCCTAGGAAACCTAGAGCAAGACCAAGGACTTTGGGGATTGTCATGGATTCCCCTAACCAAACCCAAGCAAATAAACCTACTAAAATAGGTTGGAAATAGACAATGACTGAGAATAAGCCGGATGGGACGAGCTTTAGACCCTCAGTCTGCAAGCCGTAAAACAATGTAATATTTAGAATGCCTGTAACGACATAGATTTTCCAGTTGGTTTTCCAATTGATCCGGGCGCGGGTTTTCCAGATCACGGCTCCTAAAAGCACGCCGCCTAACAAACATCGCATCCCAGCAAACAATAAAGGTGGAGTAAATACTAAAGCCACTTTATAAATCGGCCAGGAGACACTCCAGATCACAATCAAACCAGCCATCATTAAAAACCATTTTACATTCATGGTGTCTTCTTCTCCTCATCAAGTTGATCAGAACTTGAATGATCTTTAAGATCTGATCCCTATAAAATCACAACTTTTATAGACTACGCTTCTTCATGAGAAATTTCAATTGAAATTACTTGGTTGCTTGCTTTTATTTTTTAAATGCTAAAATGAGAACGAAACGCTTTAAAGTCCAAATGCAAACTCAACAGAAACACCTATAATGAACGGAATAATGGATCTTATTTCAATATAAAGCGAATTTTCTTGAATCGAAATTTCTTGAATGAAAATTTTTGAGGTGATGAACGTGCTACGAGAGATTGTACAACTCCATTCAATTGAAACTGATAGTAATGAACTATCCGATCTTCTTATACAGGTTGTTGAAGATGGGGCATCGGTTGGATTTCTATCTCCATTACAACAATCAGAAGCTAAAGCTTATTGGGAAGAAGCATTGAATTCCGATGTGCGATTGTTTGTTGCGAAAGCCAACAATCAAATCATTGGAAGTGTTCAACTTCATTTATGTTCGAAGGCTAATGGCACTCATAGGGCTGAGATTGCCAAATTAATGACACACCCTGCCTACAGAAGGAACGGTATTGGACGTTTATTAATGAGTAAAGCGGAGGAAGAAGCGAAGCATGAAGATCGGACACTATTGGTATTGGATACACGGGAAGGAGATCCTTCTAATCTTCTTTACACGTCAATGGGTTATATCCAGGCGGGGAAAATTCCATTCTATGCCAAATCTGCTAATGGAGAGCTCCATTCTACAGTTCTATATTACAAGATCTTGTCTGATTACTAGCCGATTTAACGTGAAGCCCTCTCTTTTTGTTTGAAACTGAAAACTTGATGAAACAGTTGTAGAAGTGTTTCTCCGGACATTTGGGAAGTGAATAGGGGGCACCAAGGTTGAAAGTCACAGTCTGGAAAGGGACATACAAAAAGTTGCACCTTACTAGGCATCCGTTTTACATTAGGATTTCACTTGAAAAAGGGGGATGGCTGTGAGTCAGGTTGAATTAAAAGACATTGTATCTAAATCCATTTTAACTGAGGCCAAAGGCTATTTAGATGTTGGGTTTACCCACTCCTTAAACCCTTATAGCGGTTGTGCATTCTCCTGTAAGTACTGTTATGTAAGAGAGATGCCGATTCAGAGATTCAAAGGTATTCCTTGGGGAGAGTGGGTGGACATCAAAACCAATGCCGCTGATGTCTATCGAAATGACATAATTAAGACCCGGAAAAAAGGAAAACCCGTCAACATTTTTATGGCTTCAGCCACAGACCCATACCAACCGGTTGAAAGAACAGTGGGATTAACCAAGCGATTACTAGAAGAAATGCTCGACAATCCGCCTGATTTTCTTCAAATTCAGACGCGCAGTCCGTTCATCACAAGAGATTTGGATTTGATTAAAGCTTTAAAAGAGAAATGTGAGCTTCTTGTCTCCATGACCGTTGAAACCGATCGAGAAGACATGAAGCGCCTGTTTGCGCCGTACGCTCCAGGAATTAAGGCAAGACTCAAGGCATTAAAATCCCTTCACGATGAGGGGATTCCAACTCAAGCCTCCATTTCTCCTGTGCTCCCTTTTACCCGTGAGTTTGCGAAGGTTTTGGAAGGGATTGTGGATCATATTTGGATCGATACATTAAGTATCGGGGACGGAGCAATGGGAAAACGGTCGAAACGGCTAGGAATGCCTATGTTATTCGAAGAAAATGGATTAGAAGAGTGGTATCAAGAAGACTTACATCGTAAGGTTGAAAGATATTTCAAAAAACATTTACCTAGTGATCGGATACGGGTTTCCAAACAGGAAGCTTTTTTAAACTAATGGGGAAGGGTTGTCTTCGTATTAGGCAAAAATTAACTCGTTCTCTTCGTTTTTAAGATCTAGTGAGTAGGAGTTGTCCAAATACAACGGACCGTGTTTGAGGGTTCACAAAGATTTGGACTTCTTCTCCTTATTTCTTTGGTAAAATAATCTCCAACTTCATATGGATAAGGTGCAAATATCGGCAACAATTAAAGTGACAGCGAACCATTTGGAAGGATCTGTGGGGATTCAACTAAGAACGGAGATGTTAAATAGAATCCGAACCATTTTGCTTCCAATCCAATAAAAAAAGGCGAGAAGGATTCCTTCAATTATAAACGCTTTTGGCTTAATCGGACCACGCCAAAGAAGCCAAGAATTGTACGAACCTATCACCGTTGCTCCCTTCGATCTGGACGTTGTTTACAATCCGTAATCTTATATAAAACTCATTTGTTTAGTTCTATAATAGTATGATAGTTTACGGAACTTCCTAGCCAAAAATGAAAAGAGGGTGTTGATGGGTTCGTCACAGGCATACGGCCATTCATCCTCCATTATAAAATATATACAAACTAGAAGGGTGATCCATGCTTCTTGGATCACCCTTACTAATCGAATACTATGAGGCATTCATGAGGAAGTACAAAAACCAGACGGCGTGGTTTTGTTCATCTCGAGCGGCACGACTGAAAGCCTGTTTCCATGATTGATTTTGAATAGTATGAGAAAGTTGGTTATAGAAGTCAGTCGTGATTTGTTCATCCTGAAAAGCAAAATGCAACGCACTGCGATAATGGGTGGGACACTGTTCTGTAATTTCAGGCTTTAGCGGACTTCCCGTTATAGTATCGTACAGGTATTGAAACGTATTATAGTGACGTATTTCATCTTCCCTAATTTCTGAAACGCGAGATTTCACTTCCTGGGTAGGGGCCATTTGCATAATGTGCTCATAACAGACAATCGCCGAATACTCACCATTAATTGCCTTTTTTAAATCATTAAGAAATGCTTTTTGATCGGCACCTTGAGATAATGTGGGTGAAAAAGAGTTTTGGGCCATAGACCGGAACCTCCTCCTGTTGTTTTGATTTTATAAGGTATGTGTTCCGCCTTAGGTTTGTGCCTCTATTTATTAATGACATAAAAATTAGAAAACTACCGCTCTCTTAGAAAAGAAAGTTAACGGGATCATTTGGGTTTGGATAAATTTTTATGAAAAATTTTTCATTCCTTGTAACCACCAAGAAAAAGTTTGTTTGATCCACTGATAATAGAAACTTGTAGGCGACCACAAGACTTTTCTATGATTGTAATATGTAGGAAAAAAGGAGCTAAATGATGAACGTTCGTTTAACACATTTTAATGAAGCTTGGGCTCAAAAGTTTCAGGAAGAAGCACAGTTTCTAGTCGCTCTATTTGGAGACGAAATAATCAAATGTGAGCATTTTGGAAGCACATCTGTTAAAGGAATGATGGCAAAGCCTGTCATTGACATGATGTGTCTGGTAAAAGACATTAAAAAAATAGATGGGTACAACGAGCAAATGGCGAAATTGGGGTATGATGTAGCAGGAGAATGGGGCATACCCGGGAGAAGGTTAGTTCGTAAGGGTGGGGAAAATCGAACCCATCACATCCATTTTTACCAATATGATCATAAAGACATACACCGACATCTGGTCGTTCGGGATTATCTTAGAACACATCCGGACGAAGTGAATCGGTATAGCCAATTTAAAGAAGACCTTGCTGAACGTTTTGAGAACACTACGGATTATAGTCCTGCAAAAAAAGAATTTGTTAAAGCCCTAGAAGAACGAGCTTTACAGTGGTCTGATAAGGTTTAAAAATGCTGGCTAAAAAGTAAGGGGCAACCCCCTCGAGTCCCTATATCTTTTAAAAACATGCACTAGTATAGCCGAAACTCAAGGCGCAGCTCCTTTTGAATAATTTTATAAGAAACTTAATTTTAAAACATTCTAGTCTTCAAATAGCGTCGGGTTATAAGGTAAGTTGGCGTATGCATTTGTAATAGAATTGGGATAAGGTGAAACATCCTTATTGATGACCGCACCAGCAAATAGTAAATTCGGTATGTTAATCGCTTTTTGCGAAATGTCTGACGTGTTCGCACTGGTTGCTGGAAACGACGCATCTCCGAAATAAAGCAGGGCCTTTACAAAATAAACGGGTGGTTGTCCGTTTAGAAGAGGTGTTTTGTCTACGCCTATAACGGTTGTAGTGGCAAATCCGCCTTGACTTTCGGTATCCGCCACACTGGCAACCAATTGTCCATCATAAGTGGTTCTGGTGATTTCAAATACAAGTCTTGTATTATCGGCGTTCGCAGCCCAAGAGATATTGGCGACTAACCAAATCCAATCGCCTTCCTTCACCCTATTAAAAACAAGGGGTCCCATCAACTGAATGGGGATCGGTGGGCTCGCTTCCTCACCTTCTGGTTGAGCTCGCCTCCTAACTTCACCTTCGAAATTCTTTCCTACTGTTTCAAATTCCTTAAAAAGATCGTAGGACCTTTGTTTACTATTATCCAGGTGATCTCACCTCCTATCCTATAAAATATCTATTCTCTTATGGATTGGCTTGTATGAATTGACGATTTGTTTAAAAATAGTTGAATATAGTGCGTTCTTTTGCTTAGTTTTTGAAAGAAATGATCCCAAAACAACAAATAGTGAAATAAATCGGTAAAATCTTACGTCCCCTTATTAACAGTCCAAATAAGAAGTGCCATTGGACAGAGTCGCTTGGATAGCGCGTCGAGGTGTCCAAAGAAGTGGCACCAATGGACAGAGTCGCTTGGATAGCACGTCGAGGTGTCCAAAGAAGCGCCGCTAATGGACAGGGTCGCTTGGATATCGCGTCGAGGTGTCCAAAGAAGCGCCGCCAATGGACAGGGTCGCTTGGATAGCACGTCGAGGTGTCCAAAGAAGCGCCGCTAATGGACAGGGTCGCTTGGATATCGCGTCGAGGTGTCCAAAGAAGCGCCGCCAATGGACAGGGTCGCTTGGATAGCACGTCGAGGTGTCCAAAGAAGCGCCGCCAATGGACAGAGTCGCTTGGATATCGCGTCGAGGTGTCCAAAGAAGTGGCGCCAATGGACAGAGTCGCTTGGATATCGCGTCGAGGTGTCCAAAGAAGTGGCGCCAATGGACGCGGTCGCTTGAAAATCGCGTTGAGGCGTCCAAAGAAGTGGCGCCAATGGACAGAGTCGCTTGGATATCGCGTCGAGGTGTCCAAAGAAGTGGCGCCAATGGACAGAGTCGCTTGGATATCGCGTTGAGGTGTCCAAAGAAGCGGCGCTAATGGACGCGGTCGCTTGAAAATCGCGTTGAGGCGTCCAAAGAAGTGGCGCCAATGGACAGGGTCGCTTGGATATCGCGTCGAGGTGTCCAAAGAAGTGGCGCCAATGGACAGGAACGCTTGGATATCGCGTCGAGGTGTCCAAAGAAGTGGCGCTAATGGACAGAGTCGCTTGGATATCGCGTCGAGGTGTCCAAAGAAGCGCCGCCAATGGACAGAGTCGCTTGGATAGCACGTTGAGGTGTCCAAAGAAGTGGCGCCAATGGACAGAGTCGCTTGGATATCGCGTCGAGGTGTCCAAAGAAGTGGCGCCAATGGACAGAGTCGCTTGGATATCGCGTCGAGGTGTCCAAAGAAGTGGCGCCAATGGACAGAGTCGCTTGGATATCGCGTTGAGGTGTCCAAAGAAGTGGCGCCAATGGACAGAGTCGCTTGGATATCGCGTCGAGGTGTCCAAAGAAGCGGCGCCAATGGACAGAGTCGCTTGGATATCGCGTTGAGGTGTCCAAAGAAGTTGCGCCAATGGACAGAGTCGCTTGGATATCGCGTCGAGGTGTCCAAAGAAGCGCCGCTAATGGACTAGAATAGGTGAGAAGGGGCGTATAAAATGAAAAAAATAAGGTTATGGGTCATGGTGGTTGTACTGCCACTTTTATTAATTGGGTGCAGCAATTCTAGCCAGTCTATAAGTTCGAGTTCGAGTTCGAGTAACCGTGCAGCATCAGATTCTGGTGGGGCATCTTCTAGTTCTTCGGTCAAAATAAGCTCGCAATCCTCACAACAAGCGACATCAGGGTCAAACCCAAAAGTCAATAATATGGGGAGTAATACGACAAAAATGAACACCACTTTACAACCTAGTCCGAATCCAAGAATGCTTATTTATAACGCACATTTATCCATAAAAGTTAAGAACGATGAACAGTTTCAGAAAATTGTTGAAAAGGATGTTCAAGGTGATCAAGGTTATATCGTGGATATGACCCAAGATCATAATAAAGACATCTTGACCAGTCATTTAACCATCCGTGTGCCACAACCTCATTTTTATACATTGCTTAATGAGATCAAAAAGGGCAGCGACAAGATCGTCCACAGTGAAATAAGTGGGAAAGACGTGACCAAACAATATGTTGATTTAGAGGCCCACCTAAAAGCCAAACAACTCGTAGAAGACCGGTTGAAATCTTTTATGAAGAAAGCGAGCAATACGACAGATCTATTAAAAATCTCGGATGAACTTGGAACAGTTCAATCCGAGATTGAATCCATAAAAGGACAAATGAACTATTTAGAGAACCAAAGCGCTCTGTCTACTATTACACTTGATATAACTGAAACGAAGATCACAATTCCCAAGCTTCACACTCAAGATTTAAACACCTGGCAAAAGGCACAGAAAGCGTTTATGACGACCATTCAAGGATTCGCCACATTTTGTTCTTGGTTGTTTGTCTTTTTAGTTGGGGCAGCCCCAATACTCGTTGTCATTTTAGTTGGAGCCCTCCTATATTTTGTATGGCGTAAAAAGCGAAAGCAAAAAGAGAAATAGATCGGTTATCATTTAAAAAGGACAGTACCATTATTACATGGCTCTGCCCTTTTTATTTCTTTAATCCCGCTGCAAAGAAAGGACCATTTAAGGTCATCGTGGCTATAATCCGGGCCATTTCATGTGGAGATTCCTCCCGATCATGGTTCAACCATTGCTGAATCACACCAATATGAGCAGACCCAATATAGGCCACTAAATATTCAGGTGGGACGAGAAGCGTTCGCTCTTTAAGAAAAGGTACTTTATTCGTTTCGAAAAGATGTTTGAGCATAAAGTCTTTTAATTTGGATTGGAAGGACACATCTCCTTTTGGTCCTAATAGTGACTTCATAAGTCCTCGATTTCGATTGAGATAATCAAAAAATGGAACAAGGATGGTAAACGCTATTGTATCAGGGGTATGGGTGTCGAGATCTTCAATAACAGTTGGCACGTTCTTTATAATCTTTTCCGCCATTTCATTCATGACATCTTCTTCACATTTGGTCATTAAATCATACTTATCCTGAAAATGGCTGTAAAAAGTTCCACGATTAATGTTAGCTCGAGTTGTGAGATCTTTCACCGTAATAGCCTCAAACCCCTTTTCCTCTATTAATTCTACCAAAGCATTTTTGATCGATTGCTTTGTCCGAATGACTCTTGGATCGGTCACTTTCTCCGTCATATCAAATCCTCCTTACAGGTTAACCAACAAATTACGTAAAGGTGTTGGTTAACCGACACACCCTCGATTTCTGATTATTGAAACTTGTTTGATCCAACTATATAATTTTAAGTGTAATAAACAACACGTTGTTCATTATTCTACCCGAAATCAATGAGAGTAGAAATGGAATTTTAAAAATGGGGGAAGTTGTATGGCTATTCATGTCTCACACGTCAGCAAACAGTTTGATCATAAGCAAGTCATAAAAGATATCTCGTTTACAATTCCTACCGGAGAAATCTGTTGTTTACTTGGTCCTTCGGGTTCAGGTAAAACCACAATGATCCGCCTCATGATTGGTGCGATCGCGGCGGATCAAGGAATGATTCAATTAGAAGCTACTCAAATGCCAAACATGAACATGCTAAAGAAGATCGGTTTTATGCCACAGAATGACGCCCTATATGACGACTTATCTGCTGAAGCCAACTTGCAATTTTTTGGAGGGCTTTATCAGTTAGACAAACATCATTTGGAAACGCGCATTAATGAAGTATTGACTCTCGTTGAGTTAGCGGATCACCGAAAGAAATTGATCAAGAATTTCTCTGGTGGTATGAAAAAACGGCTATCACTTGCAGCTGCCATCCTCCATCATCCTGAAGTATTATTTTTAGATGAACCAACCGTAGGAATCGATCCAGTTCTACGGCGGACAATCTGGAATCAGTTCCAGGCTCTTAAGAAATCTGGAACCACAATTATTGTGTCTACGCACGTGATGGATGAAGTGACAGAATGCGATCAAGCGGCGCTCATCTATGAGGGTTCACTCATTCAATATGATACTGTGCCCAATCTTTTAGAAAAAACGGAAACCGGACACGTTGAAGATCTGTTTTTTATGGCTTCTGGAACATTGAAATCGGGTGAAGGTCGATGATGAATTTAGCCAAACGTGTCATCCGTCAAACGATTAATGATAAACGAAGCGTTATGATGATTTTAGTTGCGCCGCTCTTAATTTTAACATTGGTCTATTTTTTATTGGGCGATTCAGGATACGTTCCGACAGTAGGAATTGATCAGGATGCGACGCCTGCCTCTCTAGTCAAGGCGCTCAAAACACAAGATTTGAAGGTTATAAACGTTTCGAACAAAAGTGCTCATCATGCCAAGACGTATTTAAAAGACCATCAAGACGTGGATGCCATTTTGTCCCTGTCGAAAACTTCTGGTATGACCATTACCATGTATGAACCCTCGAAGAAAGGGGCACAGGCGGCAAACGCTATTCAAAAGGCTTTTGCTGCCCTAAATCCGACAGCGAAAGTCCATACGTCTTACGTCTATGGAACACAAGGTGAGTCAACGTTTAATTCCCTTGGATACGTGTTTCTGGCGCTGTTTTCGTTTTTCTTAGTATTCATTATTTCGGGGATGGCACTTGTAAGGGAGCGAAGCGGCGGGACATTGGAACGATTACTTATGACGCCAATTAAACGTGGCGAGGTCATTTTGGGTTATACGGTAGGATATGGAATGTTTGCCATCATCCAAGCTATCCTAATTGTTTTGTATTCTATTTATGTATTGAAATTAAGTTCTTTAGGGAATTTGGGTTGGATTTTGCTCACCATGGTTTTGTTAGCTGTAACAGCAGTTTCATTCGGTGCTATGATTTCCGTATTTGCTCGTTCAGAACTGCAAGTGGTTCAAATGATCCCATTTACCATCATTCCACAAGTGTTCTTTTCAGGTCTCATTCCGCTCGATTTAATTCCTTATCATCTCGGGTACCTGTGTTACATTATGCCGATTTATTATGGGGCGGCAGCGATTAAAGGGGTCATGGTTTATGGCGCTGGGTTCATACAAATATGGCCCTATTTATTCGGGCTAATCGCGTATGCAGTCTTATTATATCTTTTAAACACACAAGCTTTGAAAAAATTCCGGAAGCTTTAATCGATCTGTTTACAAATTGATAGGAATCGAAAAAACAAGTTATTAAGAGGTTTGCCTACTGATAGCGAGTTGGGAGCGGACCTTTTACTTTTTTTAGTTTCTTAAAGCGCCACTTTCATAAATCACGCTTCTTCTTGATAGGGGAATCGTGATAAAATTTGGATGCGTCTACTAATGTGTGTGGTGTACTAAGGGAGGAGATTCCATGAAAAAAGCGATCGATCAAGTCGATGTTCCAAATACGGTCCTGACAATTAAAGAGGATCTACAAAAACTAGGAATTAAAAAAGGCATGACACTTATGGTCCATTCCTCCTTATCTTCAATGGGATGGGTGAATGGTGGGGAAGTCGCTGTGATTCAAGCATTAATGGAGGTTCTGACAGAAGAAGGGACGCTCATTATGCCGACTCAATCAGCTGTTCTCTCAGATCCGGAGGAATGGGAAAACCCGCCAGTCCCAGAAAACTGGTGGCAGCCGATTCGAGAAACCATGCCTGCGTTTCATCCGGCTTACACCCCCACGTTTATGATGGGCAAGATCCCGGAACTGTTTCGCACCTTTCCTGGAGTAGTAAGGAGCGCTCATCCTCAAGTTTCATTTGCAGCATGGGGGAAAGACAAGGAGCGGTTAATGGGCAACCATGAATTAGAATTTGGATTGGGTGAAACGTCTCCATTAGCTAAACTCTATCAAATGGAAAGTTATGTTTTACTATTAGGGGTCACTTATGAGAACAACACATCCTTTCATCTTTCAGAATATCGCATTCCGCATCGCAAGATCATTCGTAAAGGATGCCCGCTCTTTGTGGATGGAGAACGAATTTGGAAAACCTATGAAGAAATTGAATATAGAGAAGAACTATTTGAAGAAATCGGTCAAGCGTTTGAACGCGAACTTGAGGTCACAGTGAGCAAGGTCGGTCTAGCGGAAAGTCGCCTATTCTCATTTAAACAAGGCGTCGACTTTGCTCAGAGATGGCTGAAAACCTACGACGAGACTTCGAGTTGAAATAACGTTTAAATGGAAAAAGTGGAGGGACCGTTGCCTCCACTTTTTTCGTAACTTCAAATAGCCTATTGGGAAAGACACTTAATTAGGAGATTGCTTTAATGCGTCTCGCCCCTGTTGTGAGCCTTCTTTTTTAATCACGATAATAATTAATAGGATGAGAAAAATGGCACTAAGAATATGAAAGAAACTGAAGGATTGAAGGAATTGAATAAAGAACCCACTAATAGACGGGCCGACCAAACTTCCAAAACTGAAAAAAATGCCGCACATCAAATTGCCGGTCGGGAGTAAATGCTTCGGTAATAAATCAGCCATATAGGAGATTCCAAGTGAAAAGGTGGATCCGACAAACATGCCTGCTACAAATAAACAGGTGGTTAACCCTATAAAAGAATGCTCGACGAGACTCGCCATTGTAAAAGCAAAGAATCCGAGAGTGAAGATGCTGATAAGGACAAGACGCCTTCCTAATCGGTCGCTTAAAAGGCCCAAGGGTAGCTGGAAAACAATGCTTCCGATCGAAAAGGCCGATAGAAAGATTGAAATGTTTCGGACATCCAATCCAATCCGGAGTGCATAGACGGGAAAGCTTCCATTTAGAGACGCTTCTAAAAACCCATAAGCAAGCGGCGGCAAAAAAGCGACCCAGGCATAGCGTAACGCGGCTTTAAATCGTTTCAACGTGTCAAAGAAATGTCCGATGTCAGGCTCATGTTCGGGGTGTTCATTTTTGAGTGTCCACACAAATCCCCAACCGATTAGACTTAATACAGAAGATAAGATAAAAGGGAGTGCCTGGTTCACATTGACGAGTGGGGTCATTAACGGCCCGACGGCAAAGCCAATGCCAAAGAATAAGCCGTAAAAGGCGATATTGCGCCCGCGTTTCTCTAATGGTGAAAAATCGGTGATCCAGGTTTGTGTTCCAAAGTTGAGCGCATGGTCACCAATCCCAATTATGAGCCTTAAGAAAAACCAAAACCAAACCGATTTCCACAATGGGAAAAAAGCAAGCGATACCATTACAAGGATGCCGCCAAATAGTATAATCGGCTTATAGCCAAATTTCCGTAGTGGTTGTTCCATAAAAGGCGACGCAACAAGCACTCCAATATAAAGCCCTGTTGCATTCACACCATTTAGAAACGAAGACACACCACTTTTTTCAAAGATTTCGGCAATTAAAGGAAGAAGCATGCCTTGGCTTAATCCAGATAGTGCGACAATACTGACTAAGATCCAAAATCTATAGGTGTTATTTTTCTTCATATTAGAATCCTCGATGTTTAATTTATGTCACAACCCCCATCATACAAGAAATGGGAATGAAGGAAAAGGATATTGCTTCAAAATAATAAGCGATTTTTAAGAATATAAGATAGGTCTACACCATAAAAATCTTACATTTTTAGGGAATGAGGGTTACGGTTGACAACGATTCGATTATTAACACCAGCAGATGCAGAACTCTATTGGACATTGCGTGTTCAAGCTTTAAAAGATCACCCTGAGGCGTTTGCTACCAGTTATGAAGAAGCGATTAAAAGGGATCATCCGATCGAACGAGTCGCTCAAAATCTAGCAAATGTTGGGAATTATACGTTTGGAGCTTTTGATCCGGACAAGAATTTGGTCGGAATGGTTACCTTAATGGAAGAGCAACACCTAAAATTAAGGCACAAAGCTAATATTTTTGCCATGTATGTCGCACCTCAAATGCGTAGCTTAGGAATCGGCAAACAACTTCTTTCTGCTGCAATTCAACAGGCGCACTCTATTGAGGGTCTAATTAAACTTAATCTAACCGTCGTTCGAACCAATAAGGCGGCAAAGCGATTGTACGAACAATGTGGGTTTAAAGTCTTTGGTACCGAAACACAAGCTCTTAAGGTTGAGGAACAGTTTTATGATGAGGATTATATGGCGTTAGTACTGGAAGCAAAATCAAGGAGAATGAGGTTGGAAGAGCGAATTATTTAAAGTGAAAACCACACATAGCGGGGCTGATCGAAATGCTGTGTGTGGAAATAAAGAGAACAATTGAGGGAGGAAAAACAGTGATATCACTCAAAGAACGCTATGAGTCTGATGAGTTACGGTTGCTTCGGTTTCTAAATGTAAGAATGACAATACCAGAAAAAGACCAATCACGTTATCTAAGTTTGAAAAGAGGCTTTGAGGGAGAGGTGGCGTTTGATCCGCTCATTGACACACTCCAAGGCGAACGGTATGTCTTAAAAGATCTGCTTCTAGAGGTCAATCATTCATTTTTCCAGATTGATACATTAATCATATCTCAAGGCGTGATTCATCTTATAGATACAAAATATTTTCAGGGTGATTGGTTCTATGTCGAAGATAAATTCCTTATTGTTCAATCGCGGCGAGAATATAAAAATCCTATTGATCAATTAAAAAGATGTGTAACGCTCTTTAATCAATGGCTTCACAAACAGAAGTTGAATTTTATTGTGGAAGCACTTGTGGTCTTTAACCATCCGGAGTTCACACTATATCAAGCCCCAATGGACCTCCCCATTGTATTACCAACGCAAATCCCTCACTTTTTTAAAAAGCTTGATGAAACCCCTTCACAACTTGGTGATCCTCATAAGAAACTCGCTCAAGAATTGCTTACTCTTCATCATAATAAAAACCCATTTTTCACGCCACCTGAATATACTTATGATCAGTTAAAGAAAGGAATATATTGTGAGAACTGTCATTCTTTTGCATTGTCTAAAAAGGATCACATTGTTTTTTGCCGTAATTGTGGGACCTCCGAACCATTAGGACATGCGATTTTGCGTGCGGCAAACGAATTCAGGCTTTTATTTCCAGAAGAAAAAATAACTACGAAAGAGATCTATAATTGGTGTAAATTTGAAGTGAGTACTAAAACAATCTCTCGATTACTTAACAAGAACTTTAAAGCAAATGGGATAACCAGATACAGATATTTCCAATGAAGGCTAGTTTGGACAATCGCGCTAGGTTTTCAGTGATTGCAGTCCGGTATGGGAAGCGCCCATTGGACAGGCGAGCTCCGATTTCAGTGACCGGTGTCCAAAGGGAAGCCCCATTGGACAGGCACGCTCTGATTTCAGTGACTGGTGTCCAAGGGGAAGCGCCAATTGGACAGGCACGCTCTGATTTCAGTGACTGGTGTCCAAGGGGAAGCGCCCATTGGACAGGCGACGCTCCGATTTCAGTGACTGGTGTCCAAAGGGAAGCGCCCATTGGACAGGCGCGCTCTGATTTCAGTGACTGGTGTCCAAGGGGAAGCGCCAATTGGACAGGCACGCTCTGATTTCAGTGACTGGTGTCCAAGGGGAAGCGCCCATCGGACAGGCGAGCTCCGATTTCAGTGACTGGTGTCCAAGGGGAAGCGCCCATTGGACAGGCGCGCTCTGATTTCAGTGACTGGTGTCCAAGGGGAAGCGCCCATCGGACAGGCACGCTCTGATTTCAGTGACTGGTGTCCAAAAGGAAGCGCCCATTGGACAGGCACGCTCTGTTTTCAGTTAATGGTGTCCAAAAGGAAGCGCCCATCGGACAGGCGCGCTCCGATTTCAGTGACTGGTGTCCAAAGGGAAGCGCCCATTGGACAGGCGCGCTCCGATTTCAGTGACTGGTGTCCAAAGGGAAGCGCCCATTGGACAGGCGCGCTCTGATTTCAGTGACTGGTGTCCAAAGGGAAGCGCCCATTGGACAGGCGAGCTCTGATTTCAGTGACTGGTGTCCAAGGGGAAGCGCCCATCGGACAAGCGCGCTCCGATTTCAGTGACTGGTGTCCAAGGGGAAGCGCCCATTGGACAGGCACGCTCTGATTTCAGTGACTGGTGTCCAAGGGGAAGCGCCCATCGGACAAGCGCGCTCCGATTTCAGTGACTGGTGTCCGAAAGGAAGCGCCCATTGGACAGGCGCGCTCTGATTTCAGTGACTGGTGTCCAAAGGGAAGCGCCCATCGGACAGGCGCGCTCCGATTCCGGTGACTGGAGTCCAAAGGGAAGCGCCCATTGGACAGGCGCGCTCCGATTTCAGTGACTGGTGTCCAAAGGGAAGCGCCCATCGGACAGGCTTGCCTCAATTTGCTGGCCCGCCGCATACAATTTGATCTAAAACTCGACAACTTGAAACTTTATTCATAGTTTTTCGTAAAAATAAAAAGAGTTTGTAAAGCAGATTGGAGTGAATTAATTGAACCTTACATATAATTTTGAAAAACAACTAGAAGCTCATGAAGTAGCCGGGGTATTTCGTAAATCTGGGATCAATCGCCCAGTAGATGATTTGGATCGGATTCAACGCATGATTGGCCACGCCGATTTAATTTTAACAGCACGAATGGACGGACGTCTTGTCGGGATCGCCAGAGCGATCACGGATTTTTCCTATTGCTGTTACCTCTCTGATCTCGCAGTAGACTCAGACTATCAAAAAAATGGGATTGGCAAAGCGCTTATCCATAAACTTCAAGAACGCTTAGGTGAGGAAGTGACTCTCATATTAGTGTCAGCTCCTACTGCCGTTGATTACTACCCTCGTATAGGGTTTGAGAAACTCGACAAAGCGTTCTCAATTAGACGAAAAAAATAGGCGTGATGCTTACGCAAAAAGGAGGTTGCGCATGAAGAAATCAGACAAACGTTTTCAAGAAATTTATTCAGAAGGAATGGCCAATGGGAGCCGAATTATGGTCGACCGTGAAACCGGTGTTCATTATTTGTTTACGTGGAGCGGATATGCAGGTGGACTTACACCATTACTTGATCAAGACGGAAAACCTGTTGTTAAAAAAATCGATGCGTGATCTGTGAACGACTATACCGACTAGGGTTAATTTAATTTTAAGGAAATGTTTCTTGAAAGGAGCATCAAACATGTCTCAAGTTAAGCCGATTTAAATCACTCGTTAGGGGGGCAGCCCCAAATCATAATACGAATGAATGAGCTTACTAGGGGCTCCTAACGAGGAGAAATGATAATGATTGGATTGCTAAAACAAAAAAACATAGGTTTAATGACCGCTGCGGATGCGGTGTCTGCTCTCGGTGATCAATGTGGTTGGATTGCTTTGTTATGGCTTGCCATGGTGACCACCCACCACTCAGGAGAGATGGGACTTGTCGGTTTCGTTTTTGGACTGCCAAGTGTCGCCTTAGGTACCCTTGTAGGTTCTATTTTAGACCACTACTCTAATAAATGTATCCTGATGGGGGCAAAACGGCCTATTAGGTCTTTTCTTTGTCACGATTGCTACTCTTAGTCATTTTAATGCCTTACCGTTTATTTCCCTGCTCATTTTGGTGTTTTTAGCAGGATGTGTCACACCTTTTAC
The DNA here is from genome assembly GCA_963829575.1 of uncultured Sporolactobacillaceae bacterium. Taxonomy (GTDB): domain Bacteria; phylum Bacillota; class Bacilli; order Bacillales; family Sporolactobacillaceae; genus KACC-23026. Next base: position 296,638 of record CAWHJF010000002.1, read on the forward strand.
AAGTATAGGTTGGATGACGTTTGTCCCTAGACTGATTGATAAAACGGAACTCGCTCAGGTAAACGCTCTCGTTGAAACCATATGGAATGGGGCCTTACTTTTGGGACCACTTCTTGGTGGGGGATGAATTTCGTCATGGGGTGTGGAGTCTTGCGATTTTGATCGATGGAGTGTCCTTTTGGTGTGCCGCATTGTGTCTCTTTTTCATTCAAGAACCGAAGCGAGAGAGACAGGAAAAGTTAGATCATCACAAGCCACATTATTTTCTAAAAGAGGTCTGGGGACGGACTCTGTCACTATAGTTCAACTAAAACCAGTATGGTGGATTACATTAAGCGCGTTGATTATTACTCTCGTTTATGGTGCTCTTGAAGTGTCGCTGCCATTATTGGCCGATCACGAGCTTAAAGTGAGTGCCTTTATGTTGGGGACCTTTTGGACGGTTGTATTTTATAAAGCTCTCTAATAGGGGGAGTGTTCAGTGGGGTTCTAGGCAAATGGATTAAGGCAAGCCGCATGCTAATCCTCATGATATTAGGGTGGGGGATTAGTTTTTCTTCGTTTCTTATTTGGCACTCGGCTCTCGCTCACATATATGTCCATGTTTGTAGCAGGATTTTTATTTGGAAGGCTATCCGCCACTAGCGCGAACAACAGTGCAACGGTTGGTCCAAGCGAACTCCAAGGAAGGATCTTTGGGATTCGAAAGTTCCATTCTTTCTTTAGGGTTACCGATGGGGTCTTATCTTGGCGGGTTGGCCGGTCAGTGGATGCTGGCATCCACATGGATTGGAATCATGGGGCTTGCAGTGATTGGATTTTGTTTTGTGGTCTTTGTTTTCAACCCCTTTCAATCCATTTAATCCATGAAGTCAATAAAATGGGTGAGTGTCCTTCTAAGTGAAGGGCACTCATATGGTTCAGACGGAAAATTTCGAATTGTATATTTGGAGTGGGGCCTTTATGATAAACTTGGTTTTAAGAGTAGGGGGAGAAAATGTGGATCACCAACATATGAATAGCCATGCAATTGGGTCTTTAATTCTTGGCGTATTGTCCATTATGTTGCCGGTTTTGGGTATTGTGCTGGGTATTGTTGGTCTCATCTTTTCACGAAAAGCGGTCAAGATCATCCAAGAGTCTGGCGAAGATGGAAGCGCGTTGGCAATGGCAGGTCTAATCACTAGTATAGTCGGTATTGGCTTACAAGTATTGAGTGTGATCGTGGTTATTGCTATATTTCTATTAGCATTGAGTCATTTTAGCTTTGGGCCATGAAAAGGACGAAGGACGAGATTTCTATTTAGCTTCATATGAATAAAAAGCTGTTGAATTTTAGCCCGCATTTAATGAATTTGGGTAGTTAGGACGTGCGTTTGGTGGAGAAAACCATTTACTTGGTAAGACATTGTTCAGCAAGCGGTCAAGAAAGCGATGCCCCGTTAACCGAAGAGGGGTTCAAGCAAGCTAAAGTATTGAGTGAATATTTTTCAGGTAAAAAAATAGATCGGATCGTTTCGAGTCCATTTTTGAGAGCTGTACAAACGATCAAACCGCTCAGTCAAAAACAAAAAGTTGAAATACAGAAAGAAGATCTGTTGACAGAACGGGTGTTAAGCTCGAACAATATGCCAGATTGGCTGGATAAATTAAAAGAAACATTTGGTGATCCTGACCTGGCATTTGAAGGTGGAGAAAGCGCGCGAGAAGCCACCCAAAGAATCGTGAATGTGGTTGAGGGCTGCTTAGAAGGTCTATACACAACCAGTGTTTTAGTAACACATGGCAATCTTTTAGCGCTACTAATCAAACACTTTAACCCTGAATTTGGTTTTGAAGACTGGCGCAAATTATCAAATCCCGATATTTTTGTTTTAACTGGTTCGAGTGATAAGCCAACAATTAAACGGATCTGGAAAGAAAAGTGAAGGATCGTATAATCAAAGGTGAGGCTCGCGCAAACCGCGAGCCTGAATTTTTTTAGAATGTGTGCGCAAGATCTCATGCCTACTTTATTAAAGCCTTCAACCAGTTCGTAGAGGTGTATCGGGACACGCCAGTTGATCGGGTTGTTTTTTATTGACCGCAAGTAAAACAATCAAACCAATTATGCAGGCTGTGCCAAGCCATTGAAAGGGACCAAAAGTGGCCTTCAGCCAAAAGACGGTGGTAAACACTGCGGCAAGCGGTTCTATGCTACCAAGTAAACTAGATTCCTGTGGCTTAAGAGTCTGTAAGCTTTCAATATAAAACCAGAAGGCCAACATGGTTCCTAAGAGGATTACAAAAAACAAGTAGACGTACACATGGATATCAAAAGAGCGGAGATTCACTTCCCAGAATGGATGGATGACGCTGAGACCAGCGCCACCTATAACCATTGCCCAACCGACCACGGCCAAGGAATTGAACTGTTTTAAAAGTGGCACAGCATACAACGTGTAAAAAGCTAAGGCCACACCAGAAAGGACGCCCCATACAACGGCTGCAAAAGGAACCGATAATTGTGAAAACGATCCGTTTGTTAGCAAAAACAAGGTGCCCACTAATGCTAGTGAAAGGGTGACAAGATCTCGTCTAGTAAAAACGGTTTGCTTACGGAGAAGTAAGTATAAGAGAATCATGACAGGGGCCAAATATTGGAGAAGGGTGGCAACCGCTGCATTGCCATCATGGATGGACGCCATATAAGTATACTGAACGCCTAGCATTCCAAGGAGTCCAAAAATGATTAATTTAAAGGCAGAGGACGGCGTTTTCCAGATCAGTAAAACTTGTTTGCGATCTTTGCCCAGTAATTGAATCACCAAAAGCAAAAGTCCTGCGATGAGCAGACGGGTTGTGACAAGCCAGTTGACGTCAATTGCATAGTCTTGAAACAGTCTCTTAGAAACCGTTCCGCCGATCCCCCAAAATAAACCACCAATGATCACCAAACTTAATCCTTTCACTCGGTTCATATGTCCGCCACCTTTAATTCAATAACATAATAATATAAGCAAAAGGTAAAGAATAAAACCCCCTAAGGCAACCCCATCTTGACCAAATTTAAAATTAAGAATGGACGTGAACGATTAGAAACAAAAAAGGCGTCTGTCTGGTAATCCTATTTTCATGGAGGTGTCGATGATGAAACGAAAAAGGTTTGTCATTCTAAAGATCTATCATTTACAAAAATGCCAATCGGGCGTATTAGCTAAAACGTTTGAGTTTCGTGTCCTTAAGTCAAAAACTTTACGAACCTAATAAAAGCGTCAGAACGCAATGGACGTTCAGACGCTTTTCCGATTTTATAACAAAGCTTCAATATCTTGTTCAATATCAATAATATCAGTTGTGGATTCAAATCGATTCAGGACATTACCTTTGCGATCGATTAAGAACTTCGTGAAATTCCATTTGATTGAATCGCCAACCATATAATGTGGAAACTTGTCGGTAATAATGGATTTCAACAGTCTTGAAACCGGGTGCGTATCATTGAATCCTTTAAAAGGCTTAACAGCGGTTAGATAGTTAAATAGAGGATGTGCCCCTTCATCCCTTACATTTAATTTAGCAAACATCGGGAAATCAACGCCGTAATTCACTTGGCAAAATTCATTGATTTCATCATTATCACCAGGTTCCTGATTGTCAAAATGATTGGATGGGAAACCCAGTACAACAAAACCCTTATCTTTATAGCGGTTGTAGACTTTTTGGAGATCTTCATATTGATAGGTAAAACCACATTTACTTGCAGTGTTAACAATCAAGACGACCTTTCCCTTGAACGCCTCCAACGGGCGCAGCGTTCCATTAATGTCGGCTGCTTCGAAATAAAAGTCATATATACTCATACGGTTTCTCCTCAAAATTTAAAAGTAGTGGTAAAATGTACCTGTTTCTAAAGTCTAAATATATAATAGAGTATTTTTAATAGACTGTCTAAAAAAACGCTTAGGAATTTTACAAACTTTAAAAATGGGGTTGTTTCAAAACGGATGAGTTGTCTTTTTACTCTAACAAATTTGTGGTAAAATTCGAGTTTGAGCATGATAGATTTCCTTAAGAATTTAAATAATAAAAGTGGTGAGGATATGCGTTTAGGCTATGCCTGCATTAATATGAGTTTACCGTCCAAGTTTAAAACCTGTCGGCTTGCAACCGTGGAAAAAAAAGGTAAGGGTTACATAAAAGAATTAACCCTTCATAATTTTAATGAGACGCTTCGAATTATAAAATGGAACATTGAGCAGGAGATTCTTTTTTATCGAATCAGTAGTGATCTGGTGGTATTTGGGTCTCACCCAATAAATGATTGGGAATGGTGGGAGGATCCTGATGTTTTAGAAATAACCTCTGAGATTAAACGTTTAAAAGATGCGCATCAACTCAGGTTGAGTTGCCATCCGGGTCAATTTAATATTTTGAATTCACCCAAAAAAGAAGTGGTTTTGAATACGTTGAGCGAATTGACCTATCATGACCGGATGATGAATCTAATGGGTGGAACCGATATGATTCTCCATATTGGCGGGGCATACGGTGATAAGGAAGCAGCGAAACAACGCTTTATCCAAAATTACGCTTTACTAGATGACAGTATTAAAAGGAAGCTTCGAATTGAAAACGATGACAAGATTTTCAATCTTCAGGATGTCCTTGATGTTTCAAAAGAAACCCATGCCCCCATTTGTTTTGATTTTCACCATGACCGGTGTCATCCAAGCGACATACCGGCCGCTCAACTTATTGGACCAGTTTTTAAAAGCTGGAGATCTGCTGGGAAACCAAAAGTTCACATAAGCAGTGGAAAAACGTCTCCCACCGATCGAAGTCACCATGACTATGTGTTTATGGAAGACCTTAAAGAAATGCTCGACTTGTTCGATGGTCGAGATGTGGATGTTATGTTTGAATGCAAAATGAAAGATAAGGCTGTTTTAAGAATTATGGCAGATGATGAGGCTTGGCCCTTGTTGCAGACCAATCAGATGTAAATGAATAAAAGTTATTTATCGCTCAAAATATACTGATTAACAATACTTTTGGTTGTCGAAAAATCTTCGGCAACTTTTTTTATGATTTTCATGGATTTTGATTCTATTATCATATCTAATGAGAACTGCATTAAAAGAATCACAAAAAGAGTGTAGAGAAACAACATGGGTTCTCTACAGACTGACTTAGTGAATTTTGTAAGTTATTAATTTGAAAAAATAAAAATATTTTTTGAAAATAGGTTGTTTTTTCTGAAAACATAAAATACAATCTAAATAATTGGTAATACCACTTACCATTTAATTTTCATGTGAGGAGGGGACTTCGTGCACAAATTTTTAATTCACTACAAGGGTGATCATGTCGGTGTTGCTGTAGAGGATATCAAAGCAAACGAAAAAGTTGTAGGCGTTTACATGGACGATGAAACAACCATTGAAGTCATGGCGAAACATGATATTCCTCTAGGACATAAAATCGCACTTGTGAAATTGGATCCTAACCAGCCTGTTATTGAATACAAGGTTGCAGTTGGTTATGCACCAAATGGTTTGGAAGTTGGCGATTACGTTCACACACATAATATTAAAACGTTGAGGTGGTAAAAATGGGACGACAATTATATGGATATCGTCGTGAAAACGGAAAAGTAGGCATTCGTAATCATGTGATTATTTTACCTGTTGATGATATTTCGAATGCGGCGTGTGAAGCTGTGGCTAAACAAATTCAGGGTACTTTGGCACTTCCTCACGCTTATGGTCGTCTTCAGTATGGAGAGGATCTTGCCCTCCATTTCCGCACAATGATTGGTACAGGGTGTAATCCCAATGTTGCAGCGGTTATCGTAATTGGAATTGAAGAGAACTGGACAAAAGTTATTGCTGATGGGATTGCTGAAACTGGAAAGCCTGTCGCTGCTTTTTCAATCGAACGTTTTGGTGACTTGGAGACCATTCGTAAAGCTTCTTGGAAAGCAAAAGAATTTGTCCAATGGGCATCGGAACTTCAAAAGGAACCAATAGAATTAGGTGATTTAACGATTAGTATTAAATGTGGAGAGTCTGATACCACAACTGGATTAGGGTCCTGTCCAACGGTTGCACAAGTTGTGGACCAAGTGGTGGATGCTGGAGGAACGGTCTTCTTTGGTGAAACGTCAGAATTAACAGGTGGAGAGCATATCATTGCTGAACGTTGTGCAACTCCTAATGTACGTGAACAGTTTATGGAGACTTATAATAACTATGTTGGTTTTATTAATTCCCAAGAAGTTGATCTACTAGGTTCACAACCAACTCAAGGGAATATTAAAGGTGGATTATCAACTATTGAAGAAAAAGCATTAGGAAATATAGAAAAGACAGGAACAAAAGAAGTTGTCGGGGTACTCAAACCCGCTGAGATGCCAACAAGCGAACCAGGTTTATACTTTATGGATACGTCATCAGCAGCAGCTGAATGTATTACTTTAATGGCAGCTGGTGGAGCCGTTCTGCATTTTTTTCCAACAGGTCAAGGGAATATCGTTGGACATCCCATTGAACCGGTTGTAAAAGTGACAGCTAATCCAATCACAGCTCGGACAATGAGTGAACATATTGATCTAGATGTCAGTGGCTTACTCTCGCGCGAAATGAACTTAATTCAAGCGGGTGTTTCTCTAATGGCGTGTTTAGAGAGAACAGTTAATGGACGTTTGACCAGCGCTGAAGCCCTTGGACACAGAGAATTTGTAATGACTAAATTGTACCCAAGTGCCTAAGCGTTAAGGATCAAGGTGGTGACAGGATGGATGAGAAGCGTTATCAAGAAAAAGCACTTTTGAAATTTTGTTCGGAGATCTTTCGGTCTCTCGGGCTCTCGGAAATGGATGCTGACATTCCTGCAAAATCATTAGTGAGAGCAGAATTGGAAGGGGCAGAAAGTCATGGACTTAGTCGATTGAGCATTTATGCCAAACGAATTAGAGACAACCGAATTACAGCACAACCTGATATTCAAATGGATGTTAAAGGTTCTGTTTTAAAAGTGGATGGAGGAAATGGGCTAGGTCAAATTGTCTCTTTTAGAACGCTTGAAAAAGCCATTTCACTTGCAGAAGAAAAAGGTATGGTGGGCGCTTTTGTACGAAATAGTAACCATTTTGGCACGGGAGCGTTCTTTTGTCAGATGGTGTGTGAACACAATATGGCCTTAATTGCTACAACCAATTCCCCTCCAGGTATCGCACCTTGGAATGGCAAAAAGGCCTTTTTTGGAACCAATCCTATTGCATTTGGGTTTCCGATGCGTGAAAAATCACCTGTAATAGTTGATATGTCTTCAAGTGTTGTTGCCCGAGGTAAAATTATCTTAGCGGATAAGCAGAAGGTTAAGATTCCTTTAGGTTGGGCTACAGATGAAAATGGTCTTGAAACCACTGATCCGAAAGCGGCACTGCAAGGTGCTTTGTTGCCTTTAGGTGGGGCGAAAGGTTATGCGCTTGCAATGGCTGTGGAACTAATGTCCTCGATTTTAACTGAGGCAGCCTTCGGACCACATGTTAACAATCTTTTTAAAGAGAATGACGCACCAGCTAACGTTGGTCATAGTTTTGTTGTGTTAAATTTAAAAAAATGGTTAGACCTTGAGAACTACTATAATAATATGGAGCAATTGATAGATGAACTCAAAGCGACACCGCTTACTTTAGGGAAAAAGGAAATCTTATATCCGGGTGAGAGACGTCATCTAATATACTTAAAAAATCGGGAACATGGTGTTCACCTCTCTGAAGAGATTGAAAAGGAACTGATGGAATTGGGTAAAGACCTTAATGTTCCATTCCCAACCTCGACATGATTTTATTATTTCGGTAGCTGGACTATAATTTTGTAGGAGAATGGTAATGAAGATTGTAATCTCTGAACTCATATGGCCAATAGGTATAGAGATATTGGAACAGAAGGGCTGGTCAGTCGTTTACGATCCAGAAATGGGTAAAAATAGAGAGTGGTTGGTTTCAGAAATAAAAACAGCCGATGCGTTGATTGTAAGGAATCAAACAAAAGTGGATCACGACTTATTGGAAAAGGCTGAAAAGTTAAAGGTTGTAGGGCGGCTCGGTGTAGGGCTCGATAATCTTGATTTAAATGCGCTTCGCGGTCATGACATTATAGTAGTTTATGCAAAAAATGCGAATGCGACATCCGTTGCAGAATACGTGATCTCCGCTATGATGACAACACATCGTTCTCTTGAAAGGTTTTCGGCCGATGTTAAACAGGGGCGATGGGATCGAAAGAAAAACACAGGTTCTGAGCTCTACGGAAAAACCCTTGGATTAATTGGGATTGGTGAAATTGGACACCGCGTTGCGACACGCGCTACCTTTCTAGGTCTCGATGTTATGGGTTATGATCCTTTTGTTGCCCCCTATGATTTCCCCATCATGGAATCGGGAATTAAGCTAAAGTCTCTTGAAGCTGTGCTTGGTCAATCTGATTATATAAGTCTACATGTTCCTCTTACAAAAGGGACTGAACATCTTATTAATAAGAACACCTTGGCGCAAATGAAGCCCTCAGCGTGTTTAATCAATAGTGCACGAGGAGGGATTGTGAATGAAGAGGATCTTGCCCAAGCACTGAAAAAAGGCATAATCTCCACTGCTGTAATAGACGTGTTGAGTCAAGAACCACCGAGTAAAGATCATCCATTAATAGGATTAGAGAATTGCACGCTAACGCCACATATTGCCGGATTGACGGAGGAAGCACAGATTCGCACATCTAAAATGGTTGCAGTCGAAGTGATTAATGAGTTAGAAGGTAGAAGATCTCTAAGCAGAGTCAGATAGAAAATAGGTGAGGGTTTTGTTTAAATCGATTAATGAAGAAAAGAAAACATTCACAAATAAAGTGGTGGAGCAAATCAAAGATGTGATCTTGGGGGGAGAGTTGGTGCCAGGTGACAAACTTCCTTCAGAGCGTCAATTAGCAGATATGATGGATGTGAGTCGTCCCACGATTCGTGAGGCTTTTAAAATTCTATCTGCAATGGGGTTTGTCACAATTAAGCAAGGAAGTGGCGTTGTCGTCGCTGACCAGGCAACCCGTATAGATAACCTTGCCGCTTTTCTTTTCTTAAGAACGGATTCCATCCATGAATTATTTGAAGTCCGCCGGATTCTCGAGACTGAGATCGCAGAGTGGGCAGCCGAGAGAGGAACAGATGAATACCTTGAGCAGATCTTATTAAAGACAAAGGAAACCTATGAGAGTGTTGTTGTTCTAAATGAATTTGAGAGTAAAGAAGAACGGGAAGCTTTTTTATGGAAATCCGATCAGGAATTTCATCTCATGATTGCTGAAGCCGCGGGTAATGAAGTCATACTTCGTATTATGAACAATTTAATTGATTTGCTGAACAAAAGTCGGATGCAATCCATGAAGATCCCTGGGAGGGTTGAGCAGTCTCTGATTGAACATATATCAATTGCCAAAAGTATTAAGCAAAGAGATGGAATACTTGCCAAAAAATCCATGTTCGAGCATTTAAATAGTGTCGAAAAGGATCTGATAAAAGAACTCAAGCATTTTGGAGAAAATGATAAGGATTAACCAAAGCTTGGAGGTGTTAAACATGAGAAGCCTTTCTGAAACGGTGTTTCAAACTATCGTTCAGTTAAATCCACATATCCAGATCCACCATGTCTCTGATGCCTCCTTTATTCCGTATGGGAGAATTATAGAGGGATATGAATTTGATCAACTCGATGTATTGATGAAGGATACACCTATTCCCAAAAATGGAAATGTTTATATTGCATCACACAAAGCGCTTGAAAACACCCCTGTCTTTGATTTGGTCAGCTCTAATCTATTTGGTGGGCAACCGATTCAGATTGGTTATTGTAATGGGGTCAATTCATTTTTGAATGGATTAGAATACCACAAAAGTTCAGAAGTCAATATTGCGATGACAAACCTCGTTCTTCTATTAGGGAGAGTTCAAGAGATCGTGAACAATAGGTACGATATAAGAAATATTGAAGGATTCTTCATTCCTAAAGGAACAGCTATTGAAGTATATGGCACAACCTTGCATTATGGGCCGTGTAAAGTAAATAATCTTGGATTTAAGTGTGTCGTGATTCTTCCGAAAGGTACCAATGCTCCACTAGAATCTAATATCCATAAGGTTACAAAAGAAGACGAACTTTTATTTATGCAAAACAAATGGTTACTTGTTCATCCCGATCGTGTAGACTCAATTCGAAATGGAGCAATACCTGGTATTCGAGGAGAGAATATAGAGCTTTTATATAAATAGGGTTGGAACAGAGTCAATCAATACTTTTACTTTAACCCATGTGTTTTTATGGATCCAGTACTGAGTTTGAAGGTGGTATTTATTCAGAAATAGAACTATATTTTTATTTCGTTTGTTAAAAAAATAGATACTTAACGCCCGAACACGGTGATATAATGAAAATATATAGTTGTATGCGCTTTCATAATGTTAAAAGGGGTGTTAAAATTTGGCAAAGGGGAAAGAAATACGTGCTAATTTTTTTATGGGGAATCATGTTACGGGGTATCTGAATGACTCTGAAAAATATTTATTTGCTTCTGAGTCGCCGAAATTCAAATTAAATATCATTGGTTTTGGGATGATGGGGCTTGAACATGCGCTTGTCACCATGCTTGAAGGTAGAGCTGTGGTTCACGGTGTATATGATCAGAATCAAAAAAGTATTGAAGCAAATACGAAACTTTTCAATCGGTATGTTCCGAACCATGAGTTGGTTGTTTATGAAACTCTGGAAGAGGCATGTCACGACACTGATGTTGACGCTTTAGTGATTTGTACGCCAAATTATACTCACTTAAGTGTGGTTAAGGAGGCTATAAAATCAGGCAAGCATATTATGTTGGAAAAGCCAATGGCAACAACGATAGAAGATGCCATTGAAATTAAACGGATTACGGATACTTATCAAAATGTATTCCAAATAGGTTTACAGTATCGTTTCAAGGCGATTTATAATGAAGCAATTCATGAGGTGCTAGAAAGAAGAGCAATCGGTGATGTGAAAACAATTAATATTATTGAGCACCGGGTCCCATTTTTAGATAAAGTTGACCAATGGAATAAATTTTCGAAGTATTCTGGAGGTACGCTAGTAGAAAAATGTTGTCATTATTTTGATTTAATGAATCTTTTCGCTAGATCCAAACCTAAACAGGTCTATGCTTCAGGAAATATGGCGGTGAATTTCACTGAGTTTGAAAAAAATGATGAGAAATCAGATATTCTAGATCATGCAATGGTAACGGTCGTTTATGAGAACGGTATCCACGCTTCATTTAATCTTTGTATGTTTTCACCGATGTTCTATGAAGAAATTGTATTATGTGGTATAGAAGGTCGATTAAAAGCGTATGAAAATAAAGATTTTTTGCCACATGTGAGTCCAGAGACACATTTAGAAGTCTTGTCTGGTGAGCATCGTCCTTCTAAAATCATGACGCCATGTTATCCGACAAAAATTCAAGAAAGTGGTCACCACGGGGCAACTTATTACGAGCATAAGTATTTTGTTGACAATATTGAAGGTAAACAGACAAATACAGCTCGTCCAGTAGAGGGATTGTGGTCCATTATTGTTGCAGCGGCTGCAGATGAATCGATTCGATCTGGTCAAGTTGTTAATGTCGAGGATTTCATATGCCAATTCTCTTTTTAAAGTGAATGAACGCTTTTCGTGGTTAAGGTAAATAAATAGTTAGAATTTTTTTAATATATATTGTAACCGCATACATCGTGATGTTACAATGTATTTAATCTTAAGTTTCTCTTACTTTACTTTCTTGCCAAATCACTAATTTAGCCTTATTTTCTCCTGGTTTTCGCATCTGGAATTCAATAGAAAGGAGGGCATATTTTTCTGAAAAGAAAGTGGTTGAATTTGGTTCATAAATTAAGGGGGAATGAAACGGTGAAGAAGAAATTACTTGTACTATCTAGTGTTGTCTTACTTTTGTTGTTTAGTCTTGTCGGTTGTGGTGGAAGCGCAAGTACTGGAGGTTCTACTTCAAAAGGAAGTGATAATAGTGGAGGGGGCAGTTCTTCCTCTGCAGGTGGATCTAGTGATGGAAAACAAGTTACTATTCAATTTGAACATTGGCGTGGAGAAGACGTCAAAGTCTTTGATCAATTAATCAAGAAGTTTGAACAAGAAAACCCTAACATTAAAGTTAGTCAAACTGCTCTTCCTTCACAAGATTATGCCGCTCAAGTTCAAACAACTTTACAAGGAAGCAATGGAGCAGATGTTTTCGCTACAGCTCCAGGCGCTGAATTCAACACGTTATACAAATCTGGTGTCTATGCCGATTTAACAGGTTCACCAATCGTTGACCGTTTCCAACCCTCTCTTATCCAAGCAGGGCAAATGAATGGAAAGCAGTATGCGCTCCCATGGCAACTTGTTTATAACGACCCCATTTACAATATGAGTATGTTTAAGAAGTTGAATTTGACACCTCCGAAAACCTGGAGTGACTTCTTAAAAATGTGTCAAACGCTAAAAGACAATGGCATTATCCCGATTGCATGGGATGGGCAAATCAGTAACACACAGTTCATAAACCCAATGCTTATGAACAATATGCCAAGCGACGACATCTTCAATAAAGTGGTTTCTGGTGATGCCAAATTAACCGATGATTGGTATAAAACAACACTGAGTCAAATTAAAGAACTAAAAGACAAAGGCTATTTCGAGAAAAATGCGAATGGCACGAGTTCACAAGGTGCAGTGGCATTATTTGCTTCTGGAAAAGCCGCAATGTTAGCCATGGGAAGTTATGATATGGTAAATGCTGAACAACTTAATCCGAATTTGAAAATCGGAGTTCTTGCACCGATTACGACAGATAGTGGTAACCCTAAATACGAAGGAATCTATACATCCACATTTATGCTTGGGATTAACAAAAACAGTAAACATATAGATGCAGCTAAGAAATTTTTAGATTTCTTAACAACACCAGAAAATGCAACCGCATACGCAAATGGAACGGGCCAATTCTTAACAGAAAAAGGCATTCAATATACATCTAAAGATTTACAGTACTTAACAAATAATTGGTTACCTAAGAAAGACTTAATGTTCCAACCGCGCTACACCATTCCTAATCCGGATGTTCAAAAGGCAGTTGAAGTCTCAGTTCAAAACATCATTGGCGGAATGTCCGTAAATGATGCGGTCACAAAGGCTCAACAACAAGTGGATCAGGCTATCAAAAAATAAATGATGTGTCGCCATCAACAGAGTTCGTTGATGGCGACCACTAACTTTATAAAGTAAAGGATGTGAAGACGCAAATGGGGAAGAAAATGTGGATTTTCATCTTTGTAACACCAGCGCTTTTACTCTATACGATCTTCTTTCTAGCGCCAACCGTCGCATCACTTTGTTTGAGCTTAACCAATTGGCAGGCTGGGGCAAAACATATTGATTTTATTGGTCTACATAACTTCGTGAGCATGGTTGGAAGTGACCCCATATTTCGAAGTGCAGTAAAATCAAGTCTTTTGTTTTCCATTACAGTCGTAATAGCTCAAACAGTTCTCGCTTTAGGTTTGGCACTTTTACTCGTAAAGAATACAAAACTAAATATCTTTTATCGATCCGTTTATTTTGTCCCAACCATTATTGCTTCAGTATCGATTGCTTTTATTTGGCAATACATGATGGACCCAACAGTTGGTTGGATTAATCATGTTTTTGGTCTTTTAGGTCTTGCGAGTTGGCAACAAAATTGGCTTGGGGGTCAAAACATCGCCATTTTCAGCCTTTCATTCATCCAGTTTTGGATGCATACAGGGCAAGTTATGTTACTGTACATTGTTGGATTACAAGCTATTCCTCAAGATCTCTATGAAGTTGCGGCAATCGAAGGAGCGAATGCGTGGCAACGTTTTAAAAATGTAACATGGCCAATGCTTGCACCATCTGCTGTTATAGCTATCGTTTATACGACGATTCAGTCTTTTAAAGTGTTTGACTTAGTGGTAGCGACGACTAATGGTGGCCCTGGTTATGCAACAGAAGTTTTCCCGATCTATATCTATCAAGAGGCGTTTACGAATTACCATTATGGGTATGCAGAGGCCGGTGCGGTATTGTTTTTAATCTTTATGATTTTGGTTACGGTTGTTCAATTTGCCATCATTCGTAGAAAGGACGTGACCGCTTAATGAAAACCTCTCGATCATTTCGAATCCTTCGACAGATCCCATTACTTGGTTTTGCGATCATGATTTTATTCCCATTTACGATGATCGTTTTGGCAGCGTTCAAGACAAACACAGAAGTCTATATGAGTCCGTTTAGTTTACCCCATCATTGGAGTCTTGCAAACTTCAAGACATTAGTAGATAGTGGAGACTTACTTGTTTATTTTAGAAACAGTACGATTGTGACGTGCAGTGCTATCCTTCTTTCTATTGTGTTAGGGTCAATGCTAGCATATGGTTTTTATCGCATGAAATCTTGGATGGGGAATATTCTATATGGAATTGTCTCCTTTGGAATCATGGTGCCAACACAGGTTAATATGGTCTCTTTATATCTTGAATTTGATAAATTCCACCTTTTAAATAGTTTGCTAGGATTAATTATTATTGACGCTGTTGTACTTCTCCCAGTCACTGTTTTTATCATTGGTGGTTACCTTAAAACCATCCCAAGTGGTTTACTTGAAGCGGCAATGATTGACGGAGCTACAGAGTGGGGACTCTTTATCCGAATTGTCATTCCTCTTTCTGGTTCAGCGATTGCAACCGTTGCGATTTTTACATTGGTTATGTCATGGAACGACTTACTTTTTCCACTTTTATTTATCCAAGCAAAAGGAATTCAGACTTTGCCGTTGGCGTTATTGCATTTCCAAGGTGAGTATTTGACTAATTATCCTGTGTTATTTGCTGGCGTGGTGCTATCTGCGATTCCTTTGATAATTTTATATGTCTTTTTCCAAAGATACTTCATGGAAGGTATGACTGCTGGATCAATCAAAGGGTAGAGGGTTTGTATATTAAGATTTAAAGTGATAGTATTAACGCTAATATTTTTAAATTTTCTATATTTTACGACTGTAGACCTCCTCAGAACAATGAAAACCGGTCTTAAGCGTGTGGGAGTGACGAACATTGAATTCATCTATTAAAAACATCAATCCTAATCTGCCTATTCCTCTATACTATCAATTGAAAATCCTTTTATTAGAATACATTCAGAGTGGAGAGTGGGAACCAGGCTATATTATTCCAACCGAGCAGGAGTTAATGAGTCGATACTCTGTTAGCAGGACGACTGTTAGAGAAGCGGTAACGACATTAGTTCAAGAGGGATATCTGACAAAAAAGCAAGGAAAAGGAACATTTGTTAGAGAACATCAAATGAAGGAACGTTTAGGTCGATTAACGGGTTTTACAGAAGAAATGATCGAGAAAGGATATATCCCTTCAGCAGAACTAATTGGTGTTTTTCATGATCTTGCAAATGATGAGAATTTTATAGAGCTTGAGCTTCCTAATGAGGAAACCTGGACTAAAATTGCACGCTCAAGACTTGCAAGCGGAAAGCCAGTTGCGATTGAACGTAGTTATTGGCCAAATGAAATAGCAGACCTTCTTTGTAAAGAGGACCTTCAAAAAGTGGCTTATTATGATGTGTTAGAGCGTAATGGGCTTTTCTTAAAATATGCCGAAGAAGAGATCTCGGCTGTAAACGCCGACAAGACAGATGCGGCTCTATTAAATGTGAAAGTTGGCGCAGCTTTAATAGAAATGAAACGAATGGCTTATGATCAATCGGATCGTCTCATCGAATGTACAAATACACGATATCGTGGAGATCGTTATAAATATCATGTCCGATTAGAACGATAGTTCTTGGAATGCCTTTTAAAATTATCAGAGGTAGCCCTATACGATGACTAATACCTTGTAAAGAAAGCGCATACACGTTTTTTATGGGCTTTACTAGTTCAACAGGATGCGATTTGGGGATAACACAAACGATTTGATTTATCAAGGCTTACTGCACTTCGCGTTGGAGACCCCCCCTGTACAGAACTTAATGCTGTTACTTTTACAGAAAATATTCATCACGATGTCACGATGAATTTTCTAGTGTTTGGTATTCCCAACAAAATAAGAAGGGAGAAAATAGAAATGAGTCACTTGCATATGTCATCCGATCTTCGCGTGGGTTTCGTTAGTTTCGGAAGACCAACGTTTGATTTGAAGCAAGCCGAGTTTGTTGTTAAGGAATCCATTTGTGCGCTAAAAAAACAACCTATTTCTTTGAATATTGCGAATGAGCTCATTACAAGTGTTGAGCGGGCTACAGAAGAGGCTGTACGACTTAACGGTTCAATTGATGTGTTAATTGCACAATTTACCACTTTTGTCGATGCGAGGTTTATGGTTGCAATGGCTTCTAAACTCCAAGTTCCAGTTATTGCTTGGGCGATTCGTGAGCCTAATCAAAATCATGGTCAACGGTTATCTCTAAATTCTTTAACAGGTGCTAATATGGCGGGCAGAGAACTCCATCAACTCGACATCCCGTTTGAACTGCTTTATGGGAGTGGAGAAGACCCAAACTTTGATGAGCGTCTAGAGTATGCCTTGCGTTATTGGTCGGCATGGAAGAAACTTCATCAATTTAAGGTGATGACTTTAGGGGAAACGCCAGACGGATTTTTCTTCTCTTCTCCAGGTGATCAGGCTTTAGCCCAGCTCGGGATTGTAATTGAAAACTTAGATCTTAAGGAAACTTTTCATAGAGCCTTGAAATTGGAAGATCAAGACGTTGAGAACGAAATTGAACAAGTAAAAAGATCTGTAGTAGGACTCGAAACGCTACCTGCGGAAAATGTGTTAAAGTTTGCAAAAATGATGACAGTATTAAAGCAGGACTTAGAAATTAGGAAAGCCGATGCCGTTGCAGTAAGATGCTGGCCAGAATTTTTTACTGATTTCGGAGCGGCCGCCTGTAGTACAATTTCTGCTTTATCAGATGTTGGAATAATGGGGGCGTGTGAGGCTGACATATTAGGTTCGCTCTCTATGGATGTTCTCGCTCAACTTACTGGTTCAGCTTCCTACCTTGGGGATCTTGTTGAAATCAATGAAGAGAAGGAAGCGATCACTTTCTGGCATTGTGGAGCAGGCGCATTTTCTTTAGCAAGAAACGATACGGGAGCACAAGCAGGGCGTCATCCCAATCGGAATGTTGGCTTTACTCTAGAGTTTGGTCTGAAACCAGGGGTCGTTACCATTTTACGGATCGGTGAAGATCGCGATGGTAGTGTCAGAGCGTTAGTAGGTAGAGGTGAAGTGCTCGATGAACCGCAACGTTTTCTAGGTACCTCTGGTGTGGTTCAATTGCTTGATAGAGAAGAAAAAGGAAATGTTTTGGAGCGGACAACTAAGGTTATAGAGGCAGGTTTTGAACCCCATTATGCGATAGCTTATGGAGACGCTGTAGATCGGTTAGAGCGGTTATTTACAAGCCTTCAAATTCCGGTAACCAGATTTTAAGGGGGGATCTTAATGAGAGTTGCAATTGGACAATTCGGTGCTCCAACAACGGTTCTTAATTCCTCCCTATATGGATTACTCCGCCAGCTTGAAGGGAAGGTATCTAAAGTATTTGGGGTAGTAGGGGGTGTCCACGGCCTTGTTACAGATCACCTTATAGATTTAGACCTGACAAAATCAGAGACTTTAGGTTGGTTAGTCAACGTTCCTGGCGCAGCACTTAGGGCAGGAAGATTTATTGAAACAATTGATGTTGTTGATCAAGCCCTTCAAACACTGAAACGTCATGATATTGATGCCTTAGTTTTAATGGGTGGAAATGGAACGATGGGACTCGGTGCAGCCATTCAATCCACGGCCCGTTCAAAAGGTTATAACCTTAGTGTTGTGGGGATACCTAAAACCATTGATAATGACATTTTAGGAACAGATTATTCGCCCGGTTTTCCAAGTGCTGCCCATTTTGTTATAAAAGCAGTGCGTGATTTACAGATTGACCTTGAAGCTATGGTTGGTTTTGAACAAGTCCGAGTCGTAGAAGTTATGGGAAGACGATGTGGTTGGTTAGCCGCTTCAACAGCTATGATTCCGCATTTGAGCGAACCAAATAATGGATCCTCAACATTTGGAAAGAGTACCGCTCCTCCCATTATTTGTTTACCTGAACAACCATTCTCCATAGTTAGATTAATGGAGCAGATCGAGCATCGTGTTAAACAATATGGGAACGCTTTGATTGTAGTAAGTGAGGGTGTTCGTGATGCTTTCGGTCATCATGTTTTCATACAACCCAAAAAACAAAAGTCAGATGAGGATTCCGCTCAATCTATTTTTGGTGGTATTGGGGGTCTGATCTCCGCTCAAGTTCGTAAACAACTTGGTTACGGATCACGTTATGAAAATCTCGGTCTTCTTCAAAGGTGTTGGAACGATTGCAGCTTGGCAACAGACCGTTTACAGGCAGAACGGCTAGGAAGACGTGGCGCGGAAATCTTAATCGATGGTCAAACAGGGGTCATGGTCGGTCTGTTTCGCCAGGAGATTGACAAGTATACGTTTGAAGATATCACGTTGCCTATTCAAGAGATAGCAGGAAAGGATCGGGTGATGACAGAGCCTGAGGTCAATTTAGGGAGCCCATTTCTTCGTTGGTTAACCCCACTAATTGAAATTGAAACATTGACACAACACAGGAGATTGGATGTTACAAAACATATAAAAAAATGAGGTGATGGATCCGTGCCTTTAGAGAGCGGTTACATTTTAAGTGATGCTTATAAAAATGGTTATGCGGTCCCCGCATTTAGTGTCCATACGTTTGATATGATTGATGCGGTTCTTGATGAAGCAGAAGTCCAAAATATGCCTGTACTTTTACAAATCGGTCAACGTGCGATACGAAATGGGCAAATGAGCGCTCTAACAGATTACATCTCAAATCGTGCTTCCAAATATACCATTCCGTTTGCCATTCATCTTGATCATTGCAGAGACCTCGATCAAATTGTCCAAGCGATTCGTGCAGGGCTCACATCGTTTATGATGGATGCATCGGCTCAACCATTCGAAACTAACGTGAAATTAACAAAGCAGGTTGTGTCAATGTGTCACGCGATTGGGTTACCTGTTGAAGGGGAACTTGGTGCCATTGGTGGGGTTGAAGACGATATCCGTGTCGAGGAAGAGGATGTCGTTTTTACATCCATTGAGGCGGCTGTTACTTTCATAGAAGAAACAAACGTGGATTCTCTTGCGGTGGCTATTGGCTCTGCTCATGGTATGTATAAAAGAAAGCCCAAGCTTGACCTTGATCGATTAAAGCAAATCTATGAATCAACCGAAATTCCTTTAGTTTTGCATGGAGGAAGTGGCATACCCAAAGATCAAATTCACAGAGCGATCTCTTTTGGGATTGCAAAAGTAAATTTTGATACAGAACTTCGATTAGCTTTTTCTGAGGGGATAAAAAGAGGGGTCGAAACATACAAAGATGATCCATTTTCTCTAATGGAGCAGGCGAAACAGATATTATGTGAAACCGTTCGCGAAAAAATTTCTTATTGCCGTCCATAAATTATTGTTAGGTTGTAGCAATACTTACGATTAGTCAAAAGATGAGTTTGGAGGAAAGTAAAATGACAGTTACTGCTTCTAAAAACTATCATAAGTCCATGTTCATTGATGGTGAATGGCGAGGGTCGGACACACTAATTGATGTGACTAACCCTGCAACGAATGAAACAATTGCAGAGCTTGGTTATGGAACGGAAAAAGAGGCGTTAGAAGCTGTTGAAGCGGCCAGTCGTGCTTTTAAAACGTGGAAAACGACAACATCTCGAATAAGAGCTGATTTACTGTTAAGAACAGCAGAACTATTAAAGCAACGCGAAGAACAAATCGGTTGGATCTTAGCTGTTGAATCTGGAAAGCGGCTAACAGAAGCGATAGGTGAAGTAAGGTTTTCTGCCGAATACTTTAGATGGTTTGCTGAAGAAGCGCGTCGCCCTGAAGGTCAATTGCTGCCACAGGAAGCCGCAGACAAAAGACACTGGACAAAAGCCCAGCCAGCAGGGGTTGCGCTATGCTTAACACCATGGAATTTTCCTCTATCCATTCAGGCACGCAAGATCGCCCCTGCATTAGCAGCAGGGTGTACAGTGGTTGGGCGTCCTTCACAAAAAACACCGTTGTCCGTTGTGGAACTTTATAAATGTCTGCAGGAGGCGGGGGTTCCGGCAGGCGTTGTAAACTTAATCAATGGACCAGCAAGCAAAGTGACAGAGATGATGATGGCGCATCCCGCAGTAAAGGTTGTGAGTTTCACTGGTTCGACACGTGTCGGTCAATCACTCGTCAATTTGTCGTCAAATGGACTTCAACGGTTAGCCCTAGAACTTGGTGGAAATGCGCCTTTTATTGTTTTTGAAGATGCTGACGTCGACAAAGCGGTGGAAGGTGCGCTTATTGCAAAGTTCCGAAACAATGGTCAATCTTGTATTGGTGCGAATCGCTTTTACGTTCATCATAAAGTTTATGATCGGTTTGTGGATTCCTTTGCAAACCGAATTAATAAAATGAAGGTAAGTGATCCAGTTAATGATCCTGACTCTGATTTAGGTCCTCTAATTGATGAGCACGTGAAGCAAGATCTAGAAGCTATTATTAAGGAAGCCGTTACTCTGGGGGCTAATCAACTTACGGATACACTTAAAAAACCTGATATCGGTCATTATATTTCACCAGTCCTTTTAGGGGATGTTTCTCTAAATACGCGCTTTGCTTCTGAAGAACTTTTTGGACCGGCAGCTCCTGTATTTAGATTTCAAGAGGAAGATGAAGTCATTCAAGCGGCGAATGATACAGAAATGGGATTGGCTGCTTATGTATATACAAATCGTTATGATCGTTCCACCCGAGTCACCGAGGCACTGGAGTGTGGGATCATAGGCTTAAATAACGCTCTACCATCTGTTGCGTTTGCCCCTATGGGTGGATGGAAGAAAAGTGGTTTAGGGCGCGAAGGAGCAAGAATAGGGATGGAGGAGTTTATGGAATGGAAATACGTTGCCGCACAACTCTAATCTTTTGAAACGTTCCCAAAATAGTAAACCGCAACCTTCTGTGCTACACGGAGGGTTGCGGTTTATCTTTTATAAGAAATGTTTAGCAGTTAAACGGAGCCTGGCTAGATTGGTGCCTTAAGATTCTCGTTAAAAAACGATTATGAAATGTTGATCATGCGTCATACTCTCGATATAAAGAAAGGGTTCCTACTATTAAACTGTAGGTTTACTGAAATGAGTTTCAAATCAAAATCCAAAAGATGTTATTGCTTCAAATATAATGAACTAAAAATAGATCGTTGCTTTCCAAAATGTGATACACTTTTCTTACTACAGTTAGATTTGAATACTAATTATAGATTTAGAAATAAGGAGACATTTATGAAGCGAATTGCAATTGATATGGACGAAGTAATGGCGGACTTTATTCCAATGCAATTGGAGTTGTTCAACCAGAAGTTTGGGGAAGCACTCACGATCAAAGATTTGGAAGGGTCCAAATTAAGACATCTACGACCTGAACTTCAAAAAGAAATTCACCACCTGCTCTCAACGCCTGGTTTTTTTCGTGATTTAGCGGTGATGAAAGACAGTCAATCGGTCATTGAAGAATTAACGGACTATTATGAAGTCTTTATCACGACGGCGGCCATGGAAATTCCAACCTCTTTTACTGAAAAATACGAGTGGTTAAAGAAACATTTCAGCTTTTTAAATGATTTAAATATTGTGTTTTGCGGAGATAAAAGTATTATTCACGCCGACTACTTAATTGATGATAATGCCCGGCACTTTAAACGATTTGTCGGAAAAGGTTTATTATTCACGTCGCCTCATAATATCCATGTGACAAGCTATGATCGCGTCAACAATTGGCAAGAAGTTCGGGCGTATTTTCTAAAATAAGAACATGTAATCGTGTGTGTGCGGGTTCGATCATGCGATTGAGCACACACTAGACGGTTGCTATAACGATTATTGTGTGAAAGGGGGAAATGTATGAGGCGATTTCTTTGGGCTTCTTACAGCATGTATTTTTTAGGCGGGATTTCGAGTGTCTACTTTGGAGCCATTCTCCCGGAATTATTAAGGTATTATCATACCACCTATACAGCGGGTGGGATCCTGATTCTTCTTCAAGCGATAGGGTTTATTATTGGGGTGCCGATCACGACAACATGTATGAAGCACGTCCATTATCGATTTATTTTGTCTGGCGCGGCCGGCGCGGTGGCTATTGCACAGACATGTCTTCTGTTTCTACCGCCTTTTCATGTGCTAGAAGCGGTAGTCATTCTTAGTGGGGTAGGGACATCCGCACTGGAGACAGCGGTTGCCTCCTACGTTATGGAATTATATGAGGGAAGACGCGCGATCTTTATGAGTCGTCTGGAAGTTTCATTTGGACTGGGCGCTTTTTGTTTTCCAGCGGTTGCGAGCGTTTTAATCGCCCTAAACGGATGGCGATTTACAGCGATGCTCGCAGGAGGCTTTGCTCTTATTCTAGTGTTCGTTTGGCAGACCATCTCTGTTGATTTAAAAGATTCCGATCAAGATCCCACTCAAAAAGATGCTGTTCTTACGGCTGCACCCGTTTTTAAACGAAAATTTCCTAAGTATAGTGTGCTTATGCTCTTTCTTTTAATGATTTTTGTTTATGTAGGCATTGAAGGCAGTCTGAACAGTTTTTTACCGAGCATATTCGTTGTCCATTTGAAAACCACACCTTATATAGCGTCGCTAAGCGCTTCGGTTTTTTGGGGAGCCATGGTGTGCGGGCGTCTAATGATTGGTTGGATTGTCCAAAGAGTGAATTATGAACGGTATTTGTTCAGTAGTATTGGTATCGGTCTCTTTTTTCTCCTAATGCTTGCCCTTTCGAAGTCGAGTAGTCTCTCTTATTTAATTGTGTTTGGTTTAGGACTTGGCTTTTCTGCGATCTATTCCATTACGATGGTGTATGCAAATCACACGTTTCCTGGCATGGAAAGACTGGTAACAAGCTCAGTAACGGCGTTTGCGGGGATCGGATCTGCGGTTTTCCCGGCCATTATTGGCTATGTGATGGACCATTTCTTACCTAGTCAAATCCTTTGGATCGTGTTTGGGTTTACACTTCTTCTGCTTATTTTTTTCTCATTGATTTTCTTAAGTTTGCGTTTTTTAGCGCAACTTAATTCTCGCCCGGTCAAACGAATCGGTTAGGTTTGAGGAGGACAATCGTGGATTATTCCCCTTTCTTGGAAGTGGCAAAAAGACGTGCTTCACAAGATCCCGCTCATGATTTTCTACATGTGGCGCGCGTCTTAAAGAATGCACAGATTATAATGGATCAGGTTCAAGCGGATGAAGAGGTTGTGACGGTTGCAGTTCTTTTGCATGAATTGTTTAATTATCCAAAAGGAGACCCAAGATCCAAGCAATCTGGAGACGTTTGTGCGGAGGAAGCAAAAGTAGTGTTGGAACCCTTTAACTTTCCTGTTAGTAAGCATGAACAGGTGTTCTCATGCATTCGCGATCATTCCTTTTCAAAAGGAGTGATCCCGGCCCATATAGAAGGACGAATCGTTCAAGACGCTGATCGTTTGGATGCATTAGGGGCGATTGGAATGGCCCGATTATTTGCCACCTCATCTGAGATGAAGCGCCCGTTTTATGCCATCGAGGACCCTTTTGGAGAGGGACGCGCGTATAATGACAAGGCTTATGGTTTGGATCATTTCTACATTAAATTAAATCAATTGGTCAATAGCATGCACACCGAAGTGGCCAAAAGGATCGCCGAAGAACGGACGGCTTTTATGAGAACCTACATGGACCAATTAAAAAGTGAGATCTTATAAAGGCGTACTTCCTATCAAATGAATAGAGAAAAATAAACACACCGCAATTAATGAGCTAAATACGACCTATCAAAGTGTAAATCGCGAGACGCCTGCAGAAAAACGGGCGGTCGTGACCCCACAACACCTCTTAAAAGTGAGGAGGCTCAGACGTTCATCCGCGGCAATCGCATAAACTTCCCCGTCTTAGCTAAAATACAAACGATTACGGTTCAAAAACGGCATAAAAAACGCGTGTAGAGAAACCCATGGTGCTTCTCTACACTTTTTTTATGAAGTCTTCTAAACCAGACTGTGACGTGGCTAATGTGGGAATCGAAACGGTCTAGTACGATAAACCACCCTGAATTCTCAAGGGGTTTAGTAATAGCGATTGAATCGGTATAAAAAACTATGGAAACACCACCTAATAATTTGAAAAGCCAAGTTCTATTACCACAAAGAAACCTTAAACCTCATGCGATTTGGTAATCGAAATGAATTAATTAGAAAAAATTTGAAGTTTTTAATCGTAAAATGAAACTTTTCTTGTGTTTAAAACGTCTAATTAATTGGAGAGGGAATAATCGAAAAATTCCCATCTAAACGTGATGTGTGTTAAAAACTTGTAGTTTATGTAAAGATTTGAAGGGAGGGTGTATGAACTGAAATCGGGTTGGTGGATTGTGACTGGATTAATCATTGGATTGGGTGTGTTCGTTTTAATACTGACACATGAAAAGCAGAATGCGTTTAAAACGCCTGAAATGGCCTTAAATCAAGTTCAGAACCCATCGATTAAAGTAGGGAAAATGATTGATGTTCAAACCATAAAAAATTATAATCTTGCCTTTATATTTTTCTATTCTACAGAACAAAATCCAAATGATTCTATTGGGGTCGCGACTATTCATAAAGCATGGTATGGGTGGAAATTCGTGAAAATGAACCGGGCGGGAGTATTGTCGGATCAAAATCTAAATGCTCTAAAAACAGGCATACCCTTAACGGATGTTGGATTAAAAAATTCATACTATTGGGTCGGCTTGACAAATCAGGATGTGGCTAATGTAAAAGTGGGTGATCGAAATGCGACGATGATTCCATTAAAGAATTCCCAAGATCTTAGTATTTTTGCATTCCTTAGTCGTCCAACTACCAATGAAAAGGTGATTACCTTCATTAATCAACAAGGCGAAGGTTTCTTAAATCAGACCTATTAAAGTTAACAAGCGAAGCGTGGGGACGGATCTTTTGCTTCTTTAGGGCATGAGTCGTTTGAAATGCTTTATCCTGAGATGTTCGAATCGAAGTAAATGAACCGGCAATGCTCGTAATGGTTTAATAGTCTTATGAAAAGTGATGCTGATCGAACGAGAGGCATTGCTTTTTTGTGCTTTAAGGTGCTCCGTAACCGAGATGACGCACGCACAGTCAATCGTGGTAAGCAAGAGATATGATACAATAAAAATTGGGAAAATAAGGGTAAATTTTTGAGGAAGAGGTGTTTGGCGTGGACTTAGGTTTACATAATAAAAACGTCATTGTAACAGCGGGGAGTAAAGGGCTAGGTTTTGCGACCGCGCTCGAGTTTGTGAAGGAAGGAGCGCTTGTCACGATAGCCAGTCGGGATGAAGCGGCCATTCAAGAAGCCAAATTAAAGATTGAAAAAGAGACAGGGAAACGATCAGTTGAAGCATTAGTATGTGATATGACAAAAGCCGAACAAATCAAGCATCTTATGACAACAGCAGCCCGCCGCACTGGAAGCATTGATGTGTTAATTAATAATACAGGTGGTCCAAAAGCGGGGCGTTTTGAAGCGCTCTCGGATCAAGATTGGCAGGAGGCGTTTGAACTCAATCTTCTGAGTTTTATTCGCACCATACGTGCTGTCTTACCTTTTATGAAAAATCAGCAATCGGGTCATATTGTTAACGTCGCATCATCCTCGATCAAGGAACCAATTGATCAACTTCTTTTATCGAATACGTTTCGAACGGGTATTGTTGGGTTGTCCAAATCGCTCTCACAAGAACTCGCGCCATATAATATTTTAATCAACACACTTGGTCCAGGACGGATTGCGACTGATCGTGTCCAGCATTTGGATCAACTCAATGCCAACCAACAGAATATCTCTCTTGAAGAAGCCCGTAATCAACAAGAAGTCCGAATTCCAATAGGGCGTTATGGAACGCCGGATGAGTTTGCCAAAGTTGCGGTGTATTTATGTTCTCAAGCGAATACGTACATGACCGGGCAGGCTTTTCTTGTAGATGGCGGATTGGTAAAAGCGTTGTAAAAAGATGTTGTATGTAGTTGGACTCCCTTCTAATCCTCTTTTTTAGTGGAACCACTGAAAGGGTTCGGATGGGGCTTCACCTGTTGTCTTGGGCAGCGAAAGACGGTTCCAATCAATCAATCCAGCCGCGGTTAAAAAATCGTTTCCAAGAATTCCATCAAACCCATAGGTCTCTTTCAGATTACTAAGTTGAAATTGAAAATGACACAATTGATAGCTGTCAATTTCAAGATTTGAGGCGAATTGTTGGATGCAGAGCTCGCTCTTTCCGCCTATTCCGAACATGGACACCAAGATCCCATTTTTCCGGTCGGGGACAAGTCCGATTGGTTCAACTGAATCGGTATCAAAGACGGTCACGGCACACCCCGTGTCCAGCAGGACGTCTTTTAAAATAATGGAGTTAGTATAATGGCGAAGTACGACTTTTGCGAGAGCAAGTCCAGATTGTGTCCGAATAATCAAGGTCGGATCCTCCTTAAAAACGTTTTCTTAGTAGATTGTATTGTGGAGGAGATCACTCTATGACACATTTAATAGATTTGTGTCTTAAGTTGGGTGACCACAATGACGCTTCCTGGAAATCAAGTGTCCGCTAAGTCTTTTGCTCTTTTTCCAACTGTATGAATCGAGTGAAAAACAAGCCATTCAAAATGGGTTGACACGATTTAAATAAACATTTGTTTAAACGACTGTAGGATTATGTAGAACAAGCGCAAACATTTTGTTTTGATGGCGCTCTATGATATATTTTACAAAGTCATTTCTACATACGGTATGAACGGAGGATGAAAAATGAATGCTTTAAAAGGAATTCACCATGTGACCGCCATTACGAGCAGTGCGGAAAAAAATTACGCTTTTTTTACAAATGTGTTAGGGATGCGTCTTGTTAAAAAAACGGTCAATCAAGATGATATTAAAACCTATCATCTATTCTTTGCAGATGACGCAGGGAGTCCAGGTACGGATATGACGTTCTTTGACTTCCCAGGAATTCCAAAAGGGCACCATGGATCCAATGAAATCTCTCGAACCTCATTTAGAGTGCCAAGTGATGCAGCACTTGATTATTGGGTCGCTCGGTTTGATCGATTAGAGGTCAAACATTCTGGAATTAAGGTTCAGTTTGGAAAAAAAGTCCTTCCGTTTGTGGACTTTGATGACCAACAGTATCAATTGATTTCGGATGAGCACAATGAGGGAGTAGAGGCCGGAACACCTTGGCAGAAAGGCCCCATTCCGCTAGAACATGCCATTACTGGGCTTGGACCGCTTTTTGTAACCATTCAATCTTTTGATTATTTTAAAGAAATGATGGAAAAGGTACTTGGTTTTAAAGAAATTGAAAAAGAAGGGTCTTTTCATCTCTTTGAAGTGGGTAAAGGTGGCAATGGAGCTCAAGTGGTTGTCGAACATAATGTGCTTCTTCCAGCGAGTCAACAGGGATATGGGACTGTGCATCACGCCGCCTTCCGAGTAGAGGATCGAAGTGAACTGGATCAGTGGGACAATTATTTGGCTCAATTTGGGTTTCAAACGTCCGGTTTCGTGGATCGATTTTTCTTTGGCTCGCTTTATTGTCGAGTGGCGCCGCAGATCTTATTTGAATTTGCAACAGACGGACCCGGTTTCCAAGGGGACGAGCCTTATGAAACATTGGGTGAAAAGTTGTCCTTGCCGCCGTTTCTTGAATCAAAGCGTGAACAAATTGAAAGCATGGTACGCCCAATTGACACCATCCGAAGTACGATTGATTATGTGAAGGAATAATGAGAGTAAGGTATAATGAAATGAGATTATCGAAAAATCACAACTTTGGAAAGGAACGAATCCAATGATTGAACATATTGTCCTTCTGAAATTTAGCGAGGAAACCACTAAAGATCAAAAAGATGAGGCGCTTAAACGCCTTGAAGCGTTAGGAACTCAACTTCCTGGGATCTTAAATATACAGGGCGGCTATGATTTTTCTAACCGCTCACAAGGATTTGAAGCTGCCATAACCGTTCGCTTTGAATCAAAAGAGGCCCTCCAAAATTACGGACCATCAGAT
Source organism: uncultured Sporolactobacillaceae bacterium (assembly GCA_963829575.1). Lineage (GTDB taxonomy): Bacteria > Bacillota > Bacilli > Bacillales > Sporolactobacillaceae > KACC-23026. Next base: position 324,976 of record CAWHJF010000002.1, read on the forward strand.
GCGCACCAAGCCGTCGTCCGTTATTTAGACGAAATTGGCTGCAAGGATCGACTTGTGGTGGATTTTGAGCTCTAAAATTAAAAGATTCAACCTAAAAGATCAGATCATACTGATCTTTTTTGGTATGTTCAAGGGGGAATGCACATGAGCACTCATACAATGACATTATACGTCAGTTCTTATGCAAACGAGTCGGAGCAAGGGATTCAAACCTTTTTATTGGATCGATCAACGGGAACACTCACCCACCAAAGCGGTTTATCAGGCATAGAAAATCCCTCCTTTTTAACTTTAGATCTTTCTAATAATAGAGGCTATGCGGTGAGCGAAAAAGAAGACGGAGAACTGGTTTCGATCGAAATAAATGGTGCCTCATTAAACCAATTAAATGCCGTTCGAACGCATGGCTCTAGTCCATGTTATGTCGAAAAAAAAGGAAATTATTTGTTTACGGTGAACTATATGGGTGGCAATATCACGGCCTATCCCATCTTGGAAGAGGGTCGAGTAGGAGAAGCGGTGGATATCATCCAATATGAAGGATCGAGCGTTCAATCGGATCGCCAAGAAGCCTCCCATCCTCATACACTGGTAAAAGACCCGCAATCCCAGTACCTTTTTGTAACGAACCTAGGGACCGATCACCTTCATCTTTTAAAATTTAATGAGAATGAACAATCTTTTGAAGCTGTTCAAACATTGCAAATGACACCAGGGATGGGACCGCGTCATATTGCCTTTCATCCGACCTTGCCCTATGTCTATGTATCTGGAGAGTTAGATTCAACGGTAGCGGTTTTCCATTGGGAACGCGACAAAGCACAATTAACGTTAACCGAGCAAGTGACCACACTCCCCGAAGATTTTAATGAGGAAAATACAGTGGCTGAGATCAACGTCTCGCCCTCTGGACATGTTTTATATTGTTCAAACCGCGGACACGATAGCTTAGCGGTCTATTCCATTGATCCATCTGGTCAACTAAACCTAATTCAACATGCTGAAACCGGGCAAGGCCCAAGACATTTTGCCATCCTTCCAACAGAGGATTGGGTCGTCGTTGCGAACCAATTTTCGGATAATCTTTTTCTCTATAAAGTTCAACCTGATGGACGACTCGAACGAAAACAACAGGACGTCCAAATGAATAGCCCTGTGTGCATACAAGTCGATCCGAGAGAAATGAAAAAATAGGTAATGGGACGAACAGGAGACGAGTGTGGGACATGACTTTATGACATGAGGATGAAAAAGATACAAAAGATACCCACTTGAAAAAGGGGATGGTGAAGCGATGGATTATGAGGAAAAGGCCTATGCGGAATGTAAACTTTGGCAGCAGGATGTGTTAAAACCTTCTTCCAAACTGAGCCAATGGACAAAGTCCTTGCAAACGCAGTTAAATACTAAAATCCCCCAAAAAGTACATGATGCCATCACCACGAGCATTAAGCAAATGGTTCGTACTGTGTTAATTGGATCGAAATGGACGACACAAAAGGCGCCGGTTAGCTCTCGCCTTTCGCTTCGAGAACGAGAGGCCGATCTCGAAAAAAAACAAAAGTCCTTTACTCGTCTGGCGAGTGCTGAGGGTGCTGGAACGGGGGCGGGTGGTTTTTTGTTAGGATTAACCGACTTCCCGTTATTACTCTCAATTAAAATAAAATTTTTATTTGAAGTCGCTCGTCTTTACGGGTACGATGTTCGAGACCCAAGTGAACGAGTGTTTATCCTCTATGTATTTCAATTGGCCTTCTCGAGCGAAGGGAAACGCCATGAGACGTTGCAGACTCTAAAAAATTGGGAACGTCATCCTATATTACCGGATGCGTTTAACTGGCAAACTTTTCAGCAAGAGTATCGAGATTCTATGGATCTCGCCAAACTTCTTCAGTTTGTTCCTGGTATTGGAGCAGTTGTGGGAGCGATCGCGAATTACCGACTTTTGGATCATCTTGCCGAAACGGCTAAACAATCGTATCGGATGCGCTATTTCATTAGAAAGGCTTGGATTACTGGCAAGACTTAGCCACGCAACTTAGTTTTTCTTATACTTTATTCTCGGAAATAGTGACGTCATCGAGTCGACTTCGCAAGAATTAAATCCTCTCTTCCTGTACAAATAAAGCCAAGTCCTTGAATGAACAGGACTTGGCTTTTCGTTATGCACTTTTCAAGTCAATAAATAGAAGAAAGTAAGGTTAAGTGTGTCGAGCGTGCTTAATCGTTTGTTCCATGACGTTGAAGACATGGTCGTCATCTGCACTGTAAAAGATGGTTGTCCCTTCTCGGCGGAATTTTACGAGGCGAAGGTTTTTTAAAAAACGAAGTTGATGGGAGACGGTGGATTGCTGCATGCCGAGTGTCTCCGAAATTTCGCTTACGGAGCATTCCTTTTGATGGATCAAATGCATGATTTTGATTCGTGTCGGTTCCGATAAGGCTTTAAAAATTTGCGAAACCAAGAATAAAGTTTCCTCATCAAGTTCATTGAGATTCGTCGTTTGGTCATTCAAACCCGATCGCTTCCTTTTTATAAAAACTATTAGGCTAATTCTACCACAATCTATTTAGGAATATAAAAAATTGAGATTGTAAAAGGGTCAATATTTTCAAATTTGAGTGTTAACGCACGAGGGGATCTGTTCGTCTCCAAAATTCATTTAGATTAGGCGGATCCGTAGGTCACCACACAAGAAAGATTAATTTCAATTTTGAAACCGTTTGCAATTTAGGATTTAATCCTAATCAAACAAAAAATCAAAAAAGATTTGAGTTTTGGCTTTACAGAGAGAAAAGGTATGTTAAAATTAACAAATAAAATTACGAGGACATTTGTCCGTGTCAAAAAGACACGCCTCGGACTACTATAACTTTATCGATTAAAGTATGGTATAACTAAACAAGGAGGCGGACGGAATGAAAGAAACGGTGAAAGTGGGTTTATTAGGATTTGGAACAGTTGGTGGCGGTGTCTACCAGATTATTAAAAATCACCAAGAAGAATTGCGCCATCGGGTCGGCTCCGGTATTGAAGTCAAAAAGATCCTAGTGAAAAATGAAGAGAAACAGCGCTCGGTTCAAATTGAGAGCGAGTTATTAACCACACATATTGAAGAGATTCTTCAGGATTCTGAGATTGATATTGTAATTGAAGTGATGGGTGGAATTGAAGAATCCAAAACATACATTTTAGAAGCACTTACTCATAAAAAACATGTGATTACAGCCAACAAAGACCTAATGGCTCTTTATGGCGGCGAACTGTTGGCCGTTGCGACAGAAAATGGTTGTGACCTCTTCTATGAAGCGAGTGTAGCAGGCGGCGTTCCAATTATTCGCAGTTTGGTCGATGGGTTAGCCTCAGATCGCATAACCAAAATGATGGGGATTGTCAATGGTACTACGAATTTCATTTTAACCAAAATGACCAAAGAACTGGCTGATTATGAAACGGTATTGAAAGAGGCACAAGATCTCGGATATGCCGAAAGCGACCCAAGCGGTGATGTGGACGGACTCGATGCCGCACGCAAGATGGTGATCTTGAGCCAACTCGGTTTCCACATGAAATTTAGTCTGAACGATGTGTTTGTGGAAGGCATTTCAAAAATTAAACAAGAAGACATTGAGTACGCGAATCAACTCGGCTATACCATAAAACTATTAGGGATTGCGCAACGTGATAATGGGGAAGTTGAAATTAGTGTTCAACCCGCTTTGTTGCCAAATGAACACCCTCTCTCATCCGTAAATAACGAATATAACGCTGTATATGTCTATGGTGAGGCCATTGGTGAAACGATGTTCTATGGACCGGGAGCGGGTCAATTTCCAACCGCCACATCCGTGGTGTCTGATTTAGTTGCCGTTGTGCGAAATATGCATTTAGGGGTCAATGGTCAACACGCCATTCTTCCGCATTATGACACGCAACTCAAAAGTGCGGACACTATTTTTTCAAAATTCTTTTTAAGGTTCCATGTGCGGGATCAGGCCGGTGCGTTTTCTCAAATTACTGCCCTTTTTGCTGAAAATGGTGTGAGCTTGGAAAAGTTAATCCAGGAACCGATTGGGAAACAGGGCTTGGCAGAGGTTGTAATTATCACCCACCAAACCAATCGCAAAGCCTTTAACCGACTTTTAACTCAAATTAAATCGCTCGATATCGTCAACAGCTTACAAGCCTGTTATCGGGTAGAAGGAGAATAATTACAGATGAAGCAATGGAGAGGAATTCTAGACGCCTACCGTGAATTTTTGCCAATTACTGAAGCCACGCCGATGTTAACGTTACATGAAGGACATACACCACTTGTTCCACTCACTCGACTATCTGAAAAACTAGGCATTGACCTTCACGCCAAGGTAGAAGGGGCGAACCCAACCGGTTCTTTTAAAGATCGCGGCATGGTAATGGCGATGGCCAAGGCTAAAGAAGATGGCGCCAAGACCGTGATTTGTGCCTCAACTGGAAATACATCGGCCGCTGCAGCCGCGTATGCCACGCGTGCAGGATTGCGCACAATTATTGTTGTACCGGACGGAAAAGTCGCGCTTGGTAAGCTTGCTCAAGCAGTAATTTTGGGTGCCGATATCTTCTCACTAAAAGGGAATTTTGACCAGGCCCTTAAACTCGTTAGACAAGTGGCTGAAGACGGGCATGCAACGTTGGTGAACTCAGTCAACCCATACCGTATTGAGGGCCAAAAAACAGCAGCTTTCGAAGTGTGTGATCAATTGGGCGGTGCCCCAGATGTGTTAGCTATTCCAGTTGGGAACGCCGGAAATATCACGGCTTACTGGAAAGGGTTTAAGGAATATCATGAAAAATTCGGAACAGGACTTCCTGAAATGCACGGGTTTGAAGCGGAAGGTGCTGCAGCCATTGTAAAAAATCAAGTGATTGAAAATCCTGAAACAATTGCCACCGCAATTCGGATTGGGAACCCGGCAAGCTGGGAGTTTGCGGTGCAAGCAGCAGAAGAATCAAACGGTAGGATAGATTCGGTAACCGACGAAGAAATCCTACATGCGTATCAATTAATTGCTCAAAATGAAGGTCTATTTGCTGAACCGGGATCTTGTGCATCGATTGCTGGTGTAATTAAACAAGTTGAAGCCGGAATCATTAAAAAAGGGTCTAAAGTTGTCACAATCTTAACTGGAAATGGCTTGAAAGATCCTGCAACAGCAATGGATACTCTTAAAATTCAACCGGTTGTGATTGAAAACAACTTAAACGATTTTGTCGCACACCTTGAAGGCAGTCTGGTGCGATGACCGATTTTAGGATTCGAGTACCGGGAAGCACGGCCAATCTTGGACCGGGGTTCGATTCTATTGGCTTAGCAGTTAACCGGTTTTTAACCTTAGATGTCACCCGATCCGACAAATGGTCTTTCCAATATAAGCAAGCCGAATATGCGAACCTCCCGAATGACGAAACGAATCTGCTTTACCAAGTGATGGCATTTACGCTCGAACAGGTGGGCGTACCGATGGATGGTCGAGCTTGTGAACTTGTGATTGATTCTGAATTGCCTCTCGCTCGCGGGTTGGGAAGTAGTGCTGCGGCAGTTGTCGCAGGGATTGAATTAGCGGATCGGTTGTACGATCTAAATCTTTCATTAGAAGAGAAAGCACGAATCGGTTCTTTATATGAAGGACATCCGGATAATATTGGGGCATCACTCTATGGCGGACTGACGATCGGCTCTCATACCGAACAGGAAACCTTCATTGTGCCATGGGGCGGTCTTCCATTGGAAATGTTGATTGTGGTGCCGCGCGTCCAACTCCTAACTTCTGTTTCAAGGGGGCGGTTACCAGAAACGCTCACCTTCCGAGAATCCGTACAAGCCTCGAGCTATGCCAATGTTCTTATTGCAGCTTTAATTCGAGGGGATTTAGAGTTAGCTGGAAAAATGATGAAACGCGATCTGTTTCACCAACCGTATCGACGCGAACTCGTCCCACAACTAGAGGCGATTACGTCTTTTGTGGAAAAAAAGGAAACATGCGGCATTGCCTTAAGCGGAGCAGGCCCGTCTGTTTTAATCTTTCTCCAACCTGGGCGGGGGGAAGCACTCTTGCCCGAGCTCCAAGCGTATTTCCCAGATTGCGAGATTGAAAGCATTCAACCGGAAGCCAAAGGCTTGGAAGTCACCTACTATCAAAAGAAGTAAAGTGGAAAAATCCTCCTGAGTTCGTAAGCTCAGGGGTTTTTTTGTCGACAAATCAGGCGATTATTGAGGGGTGGCTAGGTGGTTGTCAGCCAATGGAAATAGCCAAGAAACCAAACGTTCCTTGATAAAGATGAAATCTCCCTTATAATTGAAATAAGAATGACGATAGAGGAGGAAACCCGGTGACAGATCTTGAGTTTTTAAAACAAACCTTAATACAGAAGAAAAACGAACTTGCAGAAGCCATGATTCGGCAGCACGCACACACCAAGACTCGTCAACCTAAAAACAACATCCCATCGGAAACGGTAGAAGAAGATTCGGTCATGACCGCTATAGCCATTCGATCCGAACTTATACATATTTTGGCTAGTGCTTTAACAGATAACTTGGAAGAGGCAGATCGGTCTATTTCGGATTGGTCAAATCGGGTTGCGGAGCTCTCTCTAAGATGGAATTCGCCAATGGAAGATGCGATTGGAATTGTGAAATATTACCGAACATTCATTTGGGAAGAAATCCACAGACTTGGCGAGATTCATGCACTCCCATTATCCGTCATCTTTGAATCTATGAAACGCTTAGATCCGCTATTAGATCAGGCCGTCTATGTGTTTAGTCTTCGTTATGTGAAAGCGCACAAGGAACAATTAGATCGTGTGCAACGTTCGTTTTTAGAAATCTCTACACCGATCGTACCTGTTTTTACAGGTGTTGCTGTTCTTCCATTAATTGGGGAATTCTCAGAAGAACGGGCAAAAGTGATTATGGAACAGATTTTACAAAAAGCCGTTCACTTAAAATTAGAGCATCTCTTTATCGATTTATCTGGTGTGATCACGATGGATACGATGGTTGCCCATGAAATTATTCGGATTGTAAGTTCACTTGAATTGTTAGGAATTCAAGCCCGTTTAACTGGAATCCGCCCTGAAATCGCGCGAACCATCGTGAATCTAGGTATTAACTTTAAAACTGAATCCAGAGGGTCTTTAAAGCAAGCCATTCAAGAATTTGTGGGTCAACAAGGCCATTTGGTATAACGGATTTCCATCTTTTATATGATTGAATGTTAAACAAGAAGATCGTATGATAGGCGTATATAGAAGAATGAGGAAGTCCGGTTGATCGTTTGAAGGAATGGCAAGACTAGAACAGGAACGTTACGTGTTGGATGAAACCATCGCAACTCGTTAGGGGGATGACATGAGATATTCAGAATTGAAAAGGCGCGCACGACTTTCACTCAATAAACGTTGGGGATACGCGGTACTGGTGACGTTAATCTATGCCGTTGTGAACATGATTCCTAATAGTATTGAATCCATGCTAGGTGGTGGTGTGCAGGCTGCAGCGAATGGAACCGAACCTGCGAGTGCTCAGATCATTAGCTTGTTAGTGAGCTTCCTACTTCTTCCGCTCTCCATGGGTATTAGCTGGTACTTTTTAGAGGTATCAAGAGGACGGCAGGCAAAATGGACGACACTGTTTGATCCGTTTGATATCTCTATTTATTTAAAAATGCTCGGTGTGTCTTTTTTGATCGTCCTTTACACCGTCCTTTGGTCGCTCTTATTTTTAATCCCTGGCATTATTAAAGGGTATGCGTATTCTCAAACCTTTTTCATTTTAAAAGATAATCCAGAGCTTACACCTAATCAAGCGATTACGAAAAGTAGAAAGCTTATGAAAGGCTATAAATGGACTTATTTTGTCTTTATTCTCAGTTTTATAGGTTGGATTCTGCTCTGTATTCTTTCCTTCGGGATCGGTTTACTTTGGTTTTTACCTTATTACTACACGTCAACTGCTTGGTTTTACAACGAGTTAAGGAGTAAACAAGAGTCGCTTGACGAGGTCTCAACTAAAACACCGATTTAAATTAGAGAGTCGAAACAAACTTTAAAATCTGACAAAATGACACACGGAAAAAAGCCGACCGATTTGGAAATCCCTTATGGATTAGGGAGATCCAGATCAGCCGGTTTTCTTTTTATATAATAATTTTTTCCAACCCAATGGGGTGTAGGGCATGTGTCTCATCAAAATAGAAAAATGCATCATACCGTTGGCCTAAATTAGTCGTGACGTAATTACCAAACCGTTCGTATGAGGGTTCATAGATGACGCCAATGGCGCGATGCCCTTTACGGAGTCGAAACAGAAGGTCATCCGAGTTGAAAAGGTGCAGTTGGTTACTAGGGGATGCCGTATGGAATAAATCTTCCCAGCTGTCCTTTGTGGCAACAGGAACATCGATCACTTTATAAGGTTCACCCCAACTTGAACTGGCGATGACCGTCCCTTTGTAGGAACCAAAGCCCACAATGTAAGTATTGGTCTCACCGAAATGTTCACGAACAAGCTGTCCGACATTGATTTCACCGTCGTCTTTCATAGAAGTCGCGCGTGCGTCTCCAACATGCGTGTTATGTTCCCACACAATACCTTTAGACGCTGCACCGTGATGGTCTATTAATTGAATCAAGGAATCCATCATGTGGCGATCTCGGATGTTCCAAGATTCTGGCCCGCCTTGTACCATAGCCCTATAGAAAGCTTCGGCATCGACCGTGACACGAGCGTTCATTTCCATATTTAATTGTTCTTCTTGATCATTGGTGTAGAAAGTTTTGTTTTTTTGAACCGTAGTAAGTAAAGCCACCACATCCTCTATGCAGTCTTCTGAAAAAAATGAGGCGTGGATGCCGTAGTTCTGAGCGTTTCGGTCATGAGGATGAAAACAGGTTAATGCTTTTTTCGCTTTCTCAATGTCGCGCGAACCAATCCGATCCAGATAGTTTAAAATAGCCTCCATAGATTCCCAAAGACTGTATAAATCAAGTCCATAGAACCCAACTTTTTCTTGGTAGGGGCGTTGTTGATTGTAGGCTTTTAACCAGTCAATCAAAGGGATCATTTCCTCATTGGCCCACATCCAGGTCGGCCATCGATCAAAGCTTTTGAGGACGTCTTCAGCACGGTCTGGAGCGGAGGGATGTCCTTTAATATACTGGTTAACTTTATAACACGCTGGCCAGTCGCCCTCAACACAAATAAAACGAAACCCCTTTTTCTGAACGAGTTGTTTCGTTAATTCGGCACGAGTCGTGTAAAACTCAGAAGTTCCATGGGACGCTTCGCCAAGCAACACCACCTTAACATCTGCTATTTCACTCAATAATGGTGCGAATGGATTTTCTTGGTTTAAGCTTAGGGCGTTTTCCCTAATGTGATCAATAACACTTTGATTGGTTATGTTCACAGTCACTGCGATCCTTCCCTTTCTTATAGGCCATTTTATTGGTGCTATAGTTCTACAAGTTGCTTGATTTAGTTTAAATATTTTTCCGATTTCTATACTTCAACTTGCACATTACCTATATAAAAATAGGATTATGGTGTGTTTCGAGTGACACACGCATGATCGAAGAGAAAATTCGAAAAGGGAATGTAAGGTGACGAATCGTTGATTGCAGCTCGGGTTGCTCTCTCTAGCCGGTTTATTCGCATTAAGTCTTTGGTTTAGTGCAACCACTGTCCTTCCTCAGTTAACAAGCGTGTTTCATTATAATCCTGCCGTTAAGCCATGGTTAACCTCCGCTGTCCAAATGGGTTTTATATTAGGGGCAACTAAGCGCTGTTTTTGGGTGGCAGGACAAATAACATTGGTTATTTCGGTCATATGTGGGAATTGTACGCGATGTGGACTTGGGTTCCTATTTTTATTCATTCGACGTTTAAAACAGTCAACAATGAATTGTTGTCTTTTGGAATCATCGGTCTTTTGGATTCTGTGGAGCAGTGCTAGGGGGATTTGGGCTCGGAGGATTGGAAAGATTAAGGTCACGCTAGTCGCGCTTTTATTTAGTAGTGGCTCCTGTGTTCTTATGGGTTGGGGTTCTTCTTTTAATGCGTCAATTACATTCCCGATTGCGTTTCTCTGGGGACTTTTTGTTATGATGGACTCTGCCCAATTTTCTGCCGCTGTTGCCGATTATTCAGAGGCTTCTTACGTGGGTACGGCTGTGACCTTCCAAATGGCCATCGGCTCTTTGATCACAATTGTGACCATCAACGTCCTTCCGGTTGTTGTTCAACATCTTGGATGGGGGATGGGCTTTCTCTTCTTAAGCTTTGGACCCATTGTTGGGTTTATGGCAATGTTGATTTTGGACAGGACAAGTCGAACTTAAAAAGGCGTGCGCTGGACCGACGCACACCCTTAACAGCACGATTAACTAGGCAATAAATAAATAACAGAGAAGAAATGGGCAACGGTTCCAAACAAAACAAAGAGGTGCCAGGCCATATGATGGTATTTAAATCCTCGCCATACGTAAAAAATTGAGCCAAAGGTGTACAAGATGCCGCCAAAAATAAGTAAAAAGAGGCTGACACTTGGAATATTCTGGACTAAGGGCTGCCAGGCAAATATAATCATCCAGCCCATTACAACGTAAAGTATAGTTGAACTAAATAAAAATCGTTTGACAAAGAAGCTTTTAAAAATAGTTCCGCTAATGGCGAGACCAAACACGATGCCAAATATGGTCCAACCTAATTCCCCTCTGACCGCCAAAAATAAATAGGGCGTGTAGGTTCCGGCAATAAAGAAGTAAATCGAGGAATGGTCAAGCACCTCGAATACATTTTTTGCTTTTCCAGGTGGGAGAGCATGGACGAATGTGGAGGCTGTGTACAATAGAACCATAGTGGAACCAAAGATCGTGAAGCTGACAATATGCCAAGCGGAACCATGAAGAGAAGCGTCGACAATTAAAATGACCAGGGCTGCGAGACTGAGTAGAGCACCAATTCCATGCGTGGTGGCATTGGCAATTTCTTCTCCCTTTGAGAAGGTATGGGTTTGAGCCAAAAAAGTCATCCTTCCGTTTGCGTCTTTGTATTTAGTATAAACCATTCAGGTGAAATTGATATGAAAAACCCGAAAAGACTTGTGAGTGTGTGATTAAACTAGGGGTGTTGCATCCGCTCAGTGCCCGAAACGAAAATTGGTCGCGCGTACGGGAACGAATTAGTCCTCGCACCAAGTCTGAGTGGTAAATTCTTTTAATCCATCCCCATCAGAAAAATATAATGCTATAATTATTTAAGACATTTTTTGGCAGATCGAGTAGGGGTGATCGACGTGAAATTGGACGGAATTAGGAGGAAAATGTGACATGATCTTAGAGGCAAATTCAGTCTCATTAATTCAAGCAGGTCAATGGCTTTTAAATGATATTGATTGGACGATAAAGAAAGGTGAGCATTGGAGTCTGATCGGACTAAATGGTTCCGGAAAAACCACTTTGCTCAACTTAATTAACGGGTATTACTGGCCGACCAGAGGTGAATTAACGGTCTTAGGTAACCGCTTTGGAACGTGCGACTTGGGTGAGATGCGGAAGGGAATTGGCTGGGTGAGTTCATCCCTTCAAGAGAAGATGTATCCAGACAACAATGCTTTGCAAATTGCGATTAGCGGGGCTTATGCATCTATTGGTTTATACGAACAACCCAAAGAAGAGACGATTCAAAAAGCGGTTCAACTTCTGAAAGAATTTGGCTGTGGGGATTTGATTGAGCGCGATTATAAGACGCTGTCACAAGGCGAGCGACAAAAAGTCTTAATTGCAAGAGCACTTATGGCAGATCCTGAGCTTTTAATATTGGATGAGCCGTGCACAGGTCTCGACTTTTTTTCTCGTGAACATTTGTTAGAGACGGTTAAAAAAGTTACAGCAAAGGAAAGTGGCCCGACACTTATTTATGTCACCCACCATGTCGAAGAAATTTTACCAAGTATGTCCCATACATTATTGATGAAAGATGGAGGCGTTTACAATTCAGGGTTGACTAATGACGTCCTGACGGCAAGTAGTCTTTCGGAATTCTTTGGAGCAAACGTACAAGTAGAAGAGCGTCGGGCACGGAAATGGTTATCGTTGGTTTAAAAAATGAATCCTCCAAAAGCACTAAGACCATCGTAGAAGAATGAATGATGGTCTATTTTTTTAATAGAATAGGATTCTTCTTCGAAAAAAGTTCAGAAAGCGATCCTATTAAGATGCAAACGTATCTCATTTTACATTCTAATAGCCATTAGGAAAAATAGGAGGTTTTTAAATGACGTCTCTGAAGGGGAAAATCGCCATCGTTACAGGAGCAAGCCGTTCAAAAGGCATAGGTGCTGCGATCGCTTTGACTCTTGCTGAAGCGGGTGCTGATCTTTTTTTCACACACTGGAGTCCTTTTGATCAAAAGGAAGGGTTGGGAGTAGACGCCAATTTTCCGGTTATTCTAACGGAACAAATTCGTAAACTTGGCGTCCGCTGTCATAATATGGAGGCGGATTTATCGGAGGCCGATACGCCTAAGAAAATCTTAGATCAATGTGAGAGCACACTTGGGACACCAAATATTCTCATAAATAATGCAACTTATGATCGTTTAGTTGACTTTCGGACGCTCGATCATTCCATATTGGATAAACACTATCAAGTGAATAATAGTGGACCGATCTTGTTAAGTACGGAATTTGCGAAACGTTATGAAACGGCTTATCCAGGTCAAAGAGGCGGACGGATTGTTTTTCTAGTCTCTAAAGGCCCTGATCCAAATAATCTCGCTTATCTTGCAACCAAGGGTGCGCTCATTGCGGTTACTGAACCGTTAGCTGTCGGCCTGGCTCCTATTGGTGTTACTGTCAATGCGGTGGACCCTGGCCCAACCGATACCGGCTGGATGGATGCTGAAACAAAAGTTCAACTCACAAAGCTTTTTCCTACAGGTCGCGTAGGTGTGCCAAAAGACGCAGCTAAATTCATTCGTTTTCTCGCGAGTGAGGAATCAGAATGGATTACTGGACAGGTGATCCGATCAGAAGGAGGCTTCATGGGGAGGTAATTGAAAGTAAGTCACGATACATTTATGTCATCCCAATGTCGCGATCGTGCCATTTTCAGCTCGTTTTTTGTTCATTTTGCGGCAATAGCGGAACCACGTGTCCTTTTTCCTCTCTATGAGCCTATTATTAACGGAATAGCGGAACCTCATGTCCATAATTCTCATTTATGGACACAGGGTTCCGCTATCCTGCTTGTGAACCCTGTCGCGCCTAATTTATATCGTCCCTATGTCGCTATCGTGCCATTTTCAGCTCGTTTTTTGTTCATTTTGCGGCAATAGAGGATCCACGTGTCCCTTTTCCTTTCCATGAGCCTATTATTAACGGAATAGCGGAACCTCATGTCCATAATTCTCATTTATGGACACAGGGTTCCGCTATCCTGCTTGTGAACCCTGTCGCGCCTAATTTATGTCGTCCCTATGTCGCTATCGTGCCATTTTCAGCTCGTTTTTTCTTCATTTTGCGGCAATAGAGGAACCACGTGTCCTTTTTCCTTTCCATGAGCCTATTATTAATAGAATAGCGGAACCTCATGTCCATAATTCTCATTTATGGACACAGGGTTCCGCTATCCTGCTTGTGAACCCTGTCGCGCCTAATTTATGTCATCCCAATGTCGCGATCGTGCCATTTTCAGCTCGTTTTCTCTTCTTTTTGCGGCAATAGCGGATCCACGTGTCCCTTTTCCTCTCCACGAGCCTATTATTAACGGAATAGCGGAACCTCATGTCCATAATTCTCATTTATGGACACAGGGTTCCGCTATCCTGCTTGTGAACCCTGTCGCGCCTAATTTACGTCATCCCAATGTCGCGATCGTGCCATTTTCAGCTCGTTTTTTGTTCTTTTTGCGGCAATAGCGGATCCACGTGTCCCTTTTCCTCTCCACGAGCCTATTATTAACGGAATAGCGGAACCTCGTGTCCTTAAGATTTCTATTACAAACACAAAAAGTTGTATGAATAAAAAGGAATGCCTGTTCAACGGTATCCGTTAACAGGCATTCCCTAGAGGTATTGGTTAGGAGGTCTTCCAGTTTTCATTGATAAAAGAATCGCGCCCTGATTCCACGCGTTCTTGCGCATATTTTTCAGGATTCTTTTTATAAAATTCCTGGTGTTCTTCTTCTGCTTCATAAAAAGGAGCAGCTGGAAGAATTTTGGTCACAATTGGTTTTTGGAACCGACCGCTTGCCTCTACCTCTTGTTTTGCGGCTTCAGCTAACGCTCTTTGAGAGGCGTTATGATAAAAAATCGCGGTGCGATATTGCGGGCCTCGATCAAAAAATTGACCCCCGTCATCAGTTGGATCAATTTGCGGCCAATACAAGTCTAATAATTGTTGATAAGGGAATAGCTCGGGGTCAAACGTGATTTGAACCACTTCATAATGTCCGGTTGTTCCTGTTTTGACCTCTTCATATGTGGGGTTATCTTTTTCTCCTCCAGAATAACCAGACACGATTTGGTGGATGCCGGGGAGTTCATCAAAAGGTTTAACCATACACCAAAAACAGCCCCCAGCAAATGTGGCTTTCTCTAATTTAGAATCTGACATTGCGGTTCCTCCGTATCCTGACCTTTATAAGGTAAACTCATTAGTGAGATTAAATTTTACAGTACCATAATGCCTGAATCTGAGCAATAAAAAACGATTTGACCGTTGTCCGTAGACCCGTGATCAAATCGTTTTTTATGTTTGGATTCTAATTTTCTAAGTTTTTCAATTCGAGTTGCCGTTTTCTTCGTAACCGGGTTAAGCGTTCCCCATGAACCGCGGTTCAAATTTGGATTGCGAAAGCCTTCACGTTGCCATTTTTCGCGTTGTTTTTTTGCTTGACTTTTCCCCATATCATTCACCTCTAATTATAGTATAAAGGACATTTGCTTGTTTTCACAAGGGAGATAAGCGTAAATTGTTGAGGTGCAGGCGTGATCATTGGGATAAGGTGCGTAAAAAAGGATTTCTGATGAAAAGTATGGGATAATAGGAAATGACATTAATTGATATAGGAGACATGCTCAGATGAAAGTAAAAATCAATCGAAATGCCGCAAAAGTGATGAACCAAATGTTAGAAAGTGATGAAGCGGAAGGCAAGATGTTTCGTGTAATGGTAACTGAAATGCATGGCGATCATGCCCATTATGCCTTAACATTCGGAGAACCAACGGAACACGATGAGATCGTTCATACCGATAAAGGAATTGATGTGTTACTCGATACACGCGAGGAATTTTTAGACGGAGTTTGGATCCAATTTTTCTATGTGCCACAAGAAGGGTTCCAAATTGTAAATCCATCTAAAGGCCTTCATAATCACGTATAACGAAAGGGATTACCATTTGGTAATCCTTTTTTACGCGACGATTAGCTGAATAGAGTACTTGCTGTAAATTCATTTCATCAACTCAAATTATGTTAATATAGGAACTAACTTATTTTACTTTTGTGAGGTGACTAAAGTGACCGATTTAAAAGCATTAAAAGGGTTGCATCATGTATCCGCCATTACGGCACGAGCTAAGGAGAACTATAACTTCTACACTAAAATACTTGGTATGCGACTCGTCAAAAAGTCCGTGAACCAGGATGATACCTCGATGTATCATTTGTTTTACGCGGATGAACGAGGCAATCCAGGAACAGACTTGACGTTTTTCGAACTTCCATACGCGGGTCATACGTATCATGGAACGAATAGCATTTCCGCTACGTCTCTACGAGTACCGAGTGATGCTGCACTCGATTATTGGAAGTCACGGTTTGAGGCATTCGACGTCGAGCATGATGAGATCTCACATCATACTGGACGCGCCACGCTTGCTTTTCGAGACTTTGAAGAACAACGTCTTATCTTAGTTTCAGACGAAGCCAACAATGGTGTGGCGGGTGGAAAGCCTTGGGCTCTGAGTCCAGTTCCTGAAGAATATGGTATTTGTGGACTAGGTCCGGCCCAATTAACGGTTGCCAAAAAAGAACGAACGGCAACCATTTTAACAGAAGTCATGGGATTTCGTGAAACTCGTGACTATGAAGAAGACAATCGCCAAGTAACGGTTTACGAAGTAGGTGAAGGCGGTACAGGCGGCGAGATTCACTTGATTGAAAACTCTGACCTTCCAAAAGAACGACCAGGGAGAGGGAGTGTGCATCATGTTGCCTTCAGAGTTGAAAGTGAAGAAGAGCTCCGAAAATGGATTGAACGGATCAAAACGGTTCGTGTCCCAAATTCTGGATTTGTGGAGCGGTATTATTTTAAATCTTTATATTTTAGAGAACCAAATGGGATTCTCTTTGAACTCGCAACAGATGGGCCTGGTTTTGAGGGCGATGAATCGTTTGAGCATCTCGGAGAAAAACTAGCGCTCCCACCGTATTTTGAAGATCAAAGAGCGGACATTGAAGCCAAGCTCGAACCGCTTGACACCACAGAATTAGATTAATGTTTAAGGGGAGAGCCAATGGACTTTGATATCGTAAACTTGTCTTTTTTTGTTGTACAGGTTGAAGGATCTGGAGAGCTTGCCGACAAGTCGTACAAGCATTTTCAAACGCTAGATAATGAGGACTATGAAGACCATGCATTAAAGGCTTTTTTAGATGGTGAGCTCATGAAGATCGCCAAACGAAAAGTGGATCGCCATCCCAAAACCGAACAAGTTCCAACGAAAATAGGACGATTTGTCGTTGAACCTGGACATGAGTTGGCTTCCAATCCCAATTATAATCAGTTTCAGCGTTTAAGAGAATCCAATGAAAAAGAAGACTTCCTTCGAAATGCCGAACAAGTGGTTCGCTTGTATTTAGATACAAGTGCGGTTCGGGGGGGCGTGTTAATTGTCGCACTCGCCAAATTGAACCGGTATTTTGATGAACCATTTGTGTTTATTATGAAGTGTGACTACGAACAGAAAGTCGCGTCGATCACAGACGAACGTTCTTTGATTCAAAACATAGATCGCGCAATCACGACGAAGAATATGAAATCGATCCAGTATCCGTTCATGCCAGAAGAAGGGATGATTGAAGAAGGTGAATTAAAAATTCATCAAGCATCCCATGCGCGTTACTTTGAAGATTTTTTGAAGTACGTGGAGTATGAAGAGTCCATGCCTCAATTGGTCAAAACTCAAGTGCATGATATGGTGCAACAACATATCCAAGAAACGTATGAAGAAAATAGTGAAGAGCGTACACAGTATGAAGCGATGATGGAAACTTGGGCCGAAAGTCCAGAACGGGAATTGAAAGAAACTTGGACAACTGAGGAAGTTCAAGAAGCGGCATCCGTCTTTGTCGATCAAACACCGGATTTAGAGTTGAAAGTCAATATGGACCACATCTTTGTCAAAGCCCTACTATCGGATTTTGGAGACACCGTCCATTTTTCTAAAGTGAACGGGCGATATGTGTTAATGATTGAAAGTGACTCGATTCGATTTAATAAAGGCGGTTATTCGCCTGTCGAATTTTTAAAACCGGACCCAATCGATGCGGTGATCGATCGAATTAAAAATAAAAAATGAACCATAAGAAAGGGTCAGACCCCTCAACGGTCCGACCCTTTTGTGTTAGCCTCTACTTTTCATTTAATAAATTCTTGAACCCAATAGTTTGCGGAGTCCGAATGCGCTACTCCGATTTGTGTGTAAGTGGCGCTTAAGATGTTCGCGCGATGGCCAGGACTGTTCATCCAATCGGTCATGACTTGTTGGACCGAGGTTTGTCCTTCGGCAATGTTTTCACCTGCGGCGGTGTATGTGATGCCGAGTTGTTTCATCATTTGAAAGGGTGAACCGTACGTTGGACTTGTGTGTGAAAAGTAATGTTTCGTAAGCATATCATTGGCCTTTAATTCCGCCATATGGTCTAACTGGTTGTTTTCTTTTAGCGGTGGTAATCCCGCTACCTTGCGCTGATGATTGACTGATTGAATCACTTGTTCCACTAGAGAATCATGCTGCCCTTGAGTGGTGGATTGATTGGCATTTGGTGTTGTAACACCGTGTGTATGGTCTGGATTGGCTTGCGGTGACCAATTGGTCGTTTGAGGGTCGACCGATTCCTTTTTCTGTTCGGGTATGGAGCTTGGACTGTCCGGATGCGGGCTCGAAAGATTGGTCGGATCATTGGCTATATGATTGACGCCGCCCAAGAATCGCGTCCAAGAATAGGGATGTTTTTTGGAACTCGCAGCTTCCGTTCCAGATTCATCATAGTTATTATTGGCTGCTTTCCCAGAGATCTTACCATGTTTGGTGTAGATCACGTCTTTGGTATTTTGATGTGCCACGTTACGGTCCGCTAAGGGAGTCGGACTACAAGCGGACAGAAAGAAAAGCAATGAAAGCGAGAGGAGCATGCTATTCATAAAATAAGCTTTTTTTTGCATAGACGAAACTCCTTTGTTGATTAGTTGTCACAATTAGTATGGACGGTTTCGTCATTATCACTCTTTAAAAAGAGTGGAAAAAAATCCCTCTCAAATTGAGAGGGATTCATTTAATCTTCGCTATACGGATTGTTGTTTTCATTTTCCTCGGCAAATTCCGTCATATACGACATCCTGGCATCCGGAAGACGAGGTTCTGCTGCTCGATTTTCTTCTCCGCGAGCCTGTTGAACCAAATAATAATGTAAAAAAACTTCGCCAATGGTAATAATAACAGCAGAGAGGACACTGCCCCAAGCGATCTGAAGATAATTATTTAAAACCACGCTACCAAACATCCAAACTACGCCGTATGTTAAGAAAAAATCAAAGATGGAAGCCGTAGCGTTCCCAAGGATCGGTAAAACAATTCGATCACCCAGAAAATACGACACAATGGTAACTAATAGGCTAAAGGAAACAATTTCAGTTATCGTTGCGCTAAAAAATAAATTGAGCCCAATTGAAAAGGCAATGAGGCAAACCACTAATTTCATTAAAAGAACCGTAAGCACACGCATCGCTCGTTCTCACACTCCTTATTAAAGTTTTGTTAGCAGTATGGGTTATGAACGGACTTTTCATACCTCATTGCTAAATTAGAAAAAATTAAAAGCTATTAGTCCCAAACTTATACAAGTCATGGAGGGGTGTATTTGGATCAAATTCAATCGACGTTAATCAAATTGAGACATATCCAACACCAACACTGGATCCACCATGAAGTGTTTTCATGGCAATGGTGGTTTTTAGTGATTGCGCTCGCTTTGTCTTGGATCATCGCTGTATTGTTGTTTGATCGGAGCAGATTGCTGGAACTTTTAGTATGCTTTTTTATAATGAGTTATTTAATCAGTCTTTTAGATGCGCTTGGTCTACGATTGGGTTTATGGAACTACCGCTATCACGAGGTGCCTTATTTTACTCGCTTATTTTCGGTTGACTTAGGAGCACTTCCAGTCATCTATACCCTTTATTATCAATATTTTACGAGATGGTTGGATTATCTCGGGATCTTAATTGTCTCGGGCGCTATTTTTGCATTTGTTTTCGAGCCTTTATTTGAGTCCATGCACATTTTAATCTATATTAAATGGAGTTCGTATTACTCTTTTCCGATTTACATTCTCATTGGTGTTTTAATTAAATGGGGGATGCGTGGGATTAAAAAAGAACTTTGCAGCCATTAAGAAGGAGAGATTTGAGCATTGCAAATTAAGGGGACTACTATAATTGGCGTTTCAGTTGATGCCGAAACGCGTTGTCATCATTATTACACCGAAAAAGACATCATTGCCATTAAGTTTAAATGTTGTGACACATATTACCCATGCCACCTTTGTCATGAAGAAAAAGCTGATCATCCAGCCAGTCAATGGGAACAAAATGAGCGCGAGTTTAAGGCCATACTCTGCGGTAAATGTGGCCATGAACTTACCATCAAAGCCTATATGGCAAGCGATTCCACTTGTCCAAACTGTCACGCTTCCTTTAATCCAGGATGTCAGTTGCATGACCATCTTTATTTTAAATAAGTTTGTATAGGTGCCTTTGGCCTTTTACAACAGATAAAAGCCAAAGGCAATGGCCACATAGGTGGCGACAAGAATGGCACCTTCAAACCAGTTGGATTCTCCATCGTTCACAATCGTGATCGTGATAAAGACGCTGACAACCATTGCAATCAGTTCGGTCATGTTAAAAACTAAAGGTAAGAACGTAAAAAACCACGAAAGCAACACTAGAATCGGAGCAACGAACATCGCGGTTTGCACGGTCGACCCAATCGACACTTCCATCATTAAATCCATTTTGTTTTTCAAAGCCATTGAAATCGCAGAGACATATTCAGACGCACTGCCGACAATCGCGATGATAATAATTCCGATAAACACTTCACTCCATCCGAACACCTGACCGATCGGTTCAATCACACCGACCAATTTTTCACTTATGTAAGACAGTAAAACCGTCGCAACGGCGAGCACGATAATAGATGTCCGACCGCTCCATTCCGCTTCTTCTTCTTCCTCCTCATCAAAGTCTTGCACGCCTTTAAATATCCCTTTATGAGTAACTAATTTAAACATTAAAGCCAACAAATAAATGACGATCATTAAGATTGCAAATGCGGTTGAGAGGATCTGCATCTTATGTGAATGAATTCGAAAGGAAAAAATATAGGGGAGAACAAAGGATACGACAAGCGCAAACATTAAAATTCCAGTGTTGTGACGTGCTTTAAAGAGCGTGAATTTCTGTTCTTTATACCGGAAACCACCAATTAAAATTGAAATTCCACCCGCAAAGAGCAAATTAACCAAAACCACACCCGTTATAGAGGAAATGACAACGGTGTTTAATCCTTCCCTAAGGGCAAAAAACGAAATAATGATTTCTGCCGCATTCCCAAAGGTTGCGTTTAATAATCCACCAAGCGTTGGTCCAACGATAAAAGCTAAACTTTCCGTTGAGCGGCGAATTTCATTTGCCAACCCAATTAAAGAAGCGCAAAAAACAAAAAATAAGAGGATAAAATTCCAATGCAGGAGTTGACCGATCACAGAAAGCGGCACACCCACATAACAAATCCAACGAAAAAAACGATTCAAGAAAGCCCCTCCCTCGAGCATTACCATATTTTTCACTGTTAGACTCTGCGAAAGGCAGGCTTTTTATTCCTAAACATGGGAATGACTGGTGGGATTTTCATGCTCTATTAATCAGATTAAAAAGGGTGTGACGATCGGATTAGATTAAAGAACTTTGTCAGAGGGATGAACGATCAGTCTAAGTTCGGACACGAAATAAATTTTTTAAATAAAATGAAGGAATTTGACGAAGGTTAGCGAATATTCTTTAGAGTCCAAATAATTAAATGAAAGGCGTGGTACATCAAGTGAAGGATTTCGAGACGTTATTGTTAGAGTTTCCTTTTCAAAGGGAGGGCCCTTTTCCTAATGAACGTAAGGGCGAACTTTTTGAAATTGTAAACGAAGTGATGGATTATGCAATCCGCTATTTTGACGGGTTTCTGATTCATCATTTAGAACGAAATTTAAGTTCTTATTCCAAATCTAAGGGGAAGAGAAAAATTGAATTTAAGCATCATTTGTTTTGGTGGATCGTTTTTTGTCAGCCTTTGGATGATCGGAAAACCACCATTTTCCAGGAGTTTATCAGGCAAACGTGGTCAAGATGGAAATTTGATCCGACTCTTTTATATGTAATCGCGAGTTGGGTAAACATTCAGCCTGGATTTTATCTCATCATGGAAGTGATCAGTGATCATGATTTAATCGTGAAAGATTTACTAAACGGTGAAGTCAAACCTGTTTCAGTTTATAACGAAAATTTCAAAATTCCCCAACAAGATGATCTTCTAACAGGCCTTCTACTCTCCTATTGCGATGGAACTTACAGCCCCATTTTTGACTTTCTCGTGATTCCTAGCCCCTTCACTACGCGATTTACTCAAAACTTGGTAAACGAATTTAATAAGGTGGAGAATCTTTCTTTTGCCTCTTTTCTAAGGGTCTCTTATGGGGACATGCTTGCTTTTTTAATCCCGTATTTGACGAGTGACCTATAATTAATACACTAGACCGCATTTTTGTGCGGTCTTTTTTCATGCGCAGTGGTAGCGTTAAAATTCTTTCTATTAAAGCGACGGAAAACACTGTATACTTTAATTAGTGATTCAATTATGAATTATAGTGTTTTTAACATCTGTAAAGAGGGGAAATGGATGTGTCGCATTCTAATCATCAAATCGAACACATTGTAACGGATACACAAGGTCATGTGATCGAAATGGATCTTGCGCCTTTTAATTCTATAAAAGATCACGTTCAACTTAACGCCCCTATTCAAGAGGGGTTTGAAACGTGGGAGCATTTAAGTCCACAACTGATTTTTGCCCTTCACAAGGAGAAGCCGTTCCTGCTTTGTCTGGTCAAACCGAACGACACACCGTTAACAACTTATTTCATATTTGACGGGTACTTTTGGTTACACGCGCTGAAGGAAAAAGAGACACTGAAAAAAGAAATTAATGAATTAGATGCGATTATTGAAACCTCGTTTGATGGGATCTATCTAACGGACCGAAATGGTGTGACGCTGAAAACAAATGCTGCGATCGAACGGATTACAGGCATTCCGAAATCTTACTATATTGGGAAAAATATTAACCAATTAATTCAACGCGGTATTCTAGCGGAATCTGTTACGGTCCAAGTGATGGAGCGAAAACATCCGGTTTCGATGGTTCAAACCAATAATCAGGGGAAGGAAACCGTCATGACCGGCTCCCCTATATTTAATGAAAAGGGAGAGGTCGATAAAATTGTGACAAACATCCGGGATCTCTCTGAGTTAAATCATTTAAATGAAGTGCTTAATCGAGCTAAGCAACTGGAGCAAAAGAAAAATAAGAGAAAAGAGAGTGGGGCTCTGCCGGTTCCTTTGCAAATTAAAAACCAAAAAATGAAAGCGATCTATGAAATGATCGAGCGCTTGGCAAGCTTTGACCCGACCATCTTGATCCTAGGTGAGACAGGGGTCGGGAAGGATCGCCTCGTTCAACACATCTACGAAACAGGTTTACGATCTGAAAAAGGACGACTAATCAAAATTAATTGCGGAGCGATTCCTAAAGATTTAATAGAATCTGAATTATTCGGTTATGATCGAGGCTCTTTTTCTGGTGCCAGTCGTTCTGGAAAGCCCGGTTTGTTTGAACTTGCAAATCAAGGTCTTTTATTTTTGGATGAAATTGGGGAAATGCCACTTGATCTTCAAGTGCGACTTTTGCATGTCATCCAAGAAAAAGCGTTCATGCGGGTAGGCGGAACAAAACCGATCAAAATAGATGTCCAGATCATAGCCGCAACAAATAAAGATTTGAAAAAGATGGTCGAGAGTGGAAGATTCCGGGAAGATTTGTATTACCGCCTTAATGTCGTACCTATTTGGATTCCACCTTTAAGAGATAGACGAGAGGATTTAAAAGAGTTAGCGTTTGAATTTCTTAGAGAATACTCAATGAAATACGCGGTTAGCAAAACGTTTGGAAATGGCGTAATTGAAAGGATGGTCGTCTATCATTGGCCAGGTAATGTCCGTGAGTTGTCTAATGTCGTTGAACGCTTGGTGTTAACCGTCCCAACGGATGAAATTCAAGCTAAAGATCTTCCAATTGAACTTTTTGAACAATCGACACTTCAGCCCTCGACCCATGAATCGTTAAAAGAATTAGTCGAAAAACGGGAAAAAGAGATTTTGATTGAAGCCATTCAGACGCATCCAACCACTTACAAGCTCGCGGACTATCTCAAGACTAGCCAAGCGACGATCGTTCGAAAACTAAAAAAGTACGAGCTTAAAACCTCTGAAGGTTGATTCATAAATGACTTAAATAATTCGATTTTGAATTTCGACTTTCAGAAGAAACTTAAACGGATTGTTCGATTTAATAAGGGATTTACGGTTTTAGTAGATTGTAAGATGTAAAATTAAAGGGTTGCTTTTGTTGGCATGAATCTTGCATAATTATTCATGAAAGCGCTTCATACAAATGCGCATCGTTTGAGCATAAGTTTGAAATCTTGAAAGGATGTGACGGCTGACATGGATTTTCGCTTTGATCCCGAATTAGAGTTACTCAGATCTAACATTCGAGATTTCATTAGACATGAAGTGGAACCGTATGCCATGCGAATTGAAGAAGAGGACCGAATTCCAGATGATTTATTTCAAAAAACAAAGGACATGGGACTATTCAGCTTAAGCATTCCTGAAGCCTATGGTGGTTTAGGCGTCGGGATGGTGGGGAAATGTGCACTTTATGAGGAAATTGGCCAAACCCATAATGGATACACCACTCTTATTGGAGCCCACACGGGAATAGGTACTGTTGGCATTGTTGAAATGGGTAATGATTCACAAAAGAGAAAGTACCTTCCTGATCTGGCAACGGGAGATCGAATCGGAGCCTTCGCTTTGACCGAACCCCAAGCCGGTTCGAATGCGACTAATCTTAAGACAACAGCCGTTCGAAAAGGGGATACGTACATTTTAAACGGGACAAAGCATTACATAACCAATGCTCCGATTGCAAATGTGTTTACCGTCATGGCTGTAACCGATCCTGAAAAAGGGGCAAAAGGGATTACTTCATTCATTGTGGAACGCGATTTTCCAGGCTTCAAAGTCGGGGCTATTGAGAAGAAAATGGGCTTACATGGTTCTCAATCGGCAGAACTTATTTTTGAAGACTGTGAAGTACCTGCCCAAAATGTCCTAGGTGACCTTGGTCAAGGTTATGTAAACGCCTTGAAAATACTAGCGAATGGACGCGCAGGACTTGCAGCTCGCAATTTAGGGTCCTGTCAAAAATTGCTTGATTTATCGATGGCCTATGTTCAAGAACGCGAACAATTTGGTCAAGCGATAATTGAACATCAAGCTGTCGCTCATATGGTTGCTGAAATGGCGCTCGACATTGAAGCCTTGCGATCCTTTACGTATCGTGTCGCATGGATGGTTGATGATGGGCAAAAAGTGATCAAAGAAGCGGCCATGTTAAAGCTTTTTGGATCAGAAGTCTATAATCGAGTGGCGGATCGAGCCGTTCAGGTCCACGGTGGGTTAGGTTACATTGCCGATTACCCAATTGAACGCTATTACCGTGATGCTCGAATTACCAGAATCTATGAAGGTACATCAGAAATCCAAAAAAACATCATTGCTTCACAATTAAAAAAAGAATATAACTAGTATAAAAAGAATAGAGTAGTCCAAGACGCTCATATCTTTTTAATAGAGTCCTTACATTTGAAAACGCTTTATTTTATACTAAGAGGAGTGTGGATTAGATGCATTTAAGGCTAACGGATGAACAGAAAATGGTAAAAGAAACGATTCGTCGTTTTGTAGAAAAAGAATTGATGCCGCTTGAGAATGATGTCTTGCGTAATGAGCGAGAAGGACGCCCAAGCCTTCCAAACGAAAAACTTGAAGAACTTCAGAAAAAAGCAAAAGATATGGGATTCTGGGGAATTAATACACCGGAAGAGTATGGTGGAGCTAATTTAGGCCAAATGATGATGGCGATCGTGCTTATGGAAGTATCGCGAACGTTTGTTCCGTTTAGTTTTGGCGGCTCAGCAGATAACATCCTTTATTATGGAAATGAAGAACAAAAGAAAAACTATCTCATTCCAACCATCAATGGTGAAAAAAAATCATGCTTTGCTATGACGGAACCAGGTGCGGGATCCGATACTCGAAACATTCGGACAACCGCCGTAAAAGATGGAAATGAATGGGTCATCAATGGTGAGAAAACGTTTATTACGGGTGGTAACGAAGCGGATTTCGTAATGGTGATCGCGATCACAGATAAAGAAAAACACGCTCAAACCGGACGTGAAGGGGTGACGTGTTTTATTGTCGATCGTGATATGGGTTGGAAATCCGAATATATCCATACTATGGGAGATTGGGGTCCAGCAAGTCTTATCTTTGATAATGTTCGCGTTCCTGAAGAAAACATCTTGGGTGAAGTGGACGGGGGTTACAAATTAGGGCTTGAGTGGATCGGTTTTGCACGCTGGGTCGTCGGTGCGCGTGCAGTTGGTATGGGTGAGCGTTTGCTTCAAATGGCCATTGATTACTCCAAAGAACGTGTCACATTTGGTCGTCCAATTGCAGACCGTCAAGCCATCCAATGGAAAATTGCCGACAGTGCTGTCGATATCGAAGCAGCCAGATGGCTGGTTTTAAATGCAGCTTTTACGCTCGACCAAGGCGAAGACAATCGTCATCTTGCTTCTATGGCGAAACTTTATGGGGCCAACATGGGGAACCGTGTGGTGGATAATGTGCTTCAAATTCACGGTGGAATGGGTTACACCAAAGAACTCCCGATTGAACGCTGGTACCGTGAAGCACGACTTTGGAGAATCTATGATGGGACCGATGAAATCCAACGCCTCATCATTTCTCGTAACCTATTAAAAGGGCACGTAAAAGTTGATCAATATATGTAAGTAATTCGTAGATTTTTGGTGGAACGCATTCGTTGATCACGAACCGTTCCACTGTGTTTAAAATCATGAACCTATAAAAACAAAACTTTAAATTTTTAGGAGGTCACAACATGTCAGGCGTATTTGAAGGAAGAGTTGCATTAGTAACAGGAGGAAGTCGCGGAATCGGTCGTGCCATTGTCGAACGCTTCGCAGAAGAAGGGGCGAAAGTCGCATTTATTGATATTAACGAAGAGGCTTTAACAGAATCGACGACTGAATTACGCGAAAAAGGTTATGATGTTTTTTCAAAAGTGGCGAATGTCGCGGTGGCCGAAGAAGTAGAGGCTGCGGTTTCAGAACTCGTTGAGACGTTTGGTCAATTAGATATCTTGGTTAATAATGCGGGTGTCATCCGTGACAACATGTTTTTTAAAATGAATGATGACGATTGGGATACAGTTATGAATGTACATCTCAAAGGATCTTTTAATGCTGCGCGCGCTGCTCAAAAGTACATGGTTCAAAAAAAATATGGTCGAATCATCAACATTTCTTCAACTTCTGCTTTAGGTAATCGAGGTCAGGCGAACTACGCAACAGCTAAAGCGGGGCTACAGGGCTTTACAAAAACATTAGCCATTGAGCTTGGTAAATTTGGTATTACCGCGAACTCAGTAGCGCCTGGTTTTATTGAAACCGAAATGACTCGAAACACAGCTGCACGAATCGGTATCACGTTTGAGCAACTCATTGAAGCGAGCGTCTCACAAATACCGGTTGGGCGGAGTGGAAAACCATCTGATATCGCGAATGCCGTGGCCTTTTTTGCGGATGAACGGTCCTCTTTTGTAAACGGACAAGTGATTTATGTAGCGGGTGGACCAAGAACTTAAGTTGTGGCAATCAAAACGAAGGTAAATGAGGGGCTGGTTCAAGCGCCTTCATTCCTCAAAATGACTAAAGAGGTGAGACAATGTTTGAACAAGCAGTAGGATACAAGTCACAACCCGTCAAAAATTGGGTGGAGCGAGGAGCAGTTCGCAAATTTGCGGAGTCCATTGGTGATCCGCACCCCATTTTCGTGGATGAAGGGACGGGCTTACAGTCGAAATATGGTCGAAATATTGCGCCGCCAACCTTTCCTAGAACGTTCAATTATGGTGTAATCCAAGAACTTAAGCTTCCAGAGAAAGGCTTAATTCATGGAGAAGAACGGTTTCACTATGACCGCCCCCTTTTAGTTGGAGAAGAAATACATTGCTATCAAGAAGTCACGAATTATTATGAGCGATCCGGAAGCTTTGGCAATATGGGATTTTTAGTGATTAAACGGTATGGCGAAAGCCTCAATGGCGAGCCGATTTTCAACGAAGAACAAGTGGTCATTATTAGTGAAGCCGTAAGAAAGGAAATGAACGTATGAGTGGGTTAAAAGACCTTCAAATTGGCGAAGCCTTACCAGACATTCAGTTGGATCCTGTGTCACGAATCGATTTAATTAAATATGCAGGCGCCTCAGGTGATTTCAATCCGATACATACGATTGATGAGGAAGCGACTAAAGCCGGGTTACCTGGGATTATTGCACACGGTATGTGGACGATGGGGAACCTTTCTAAATTATTTTCACCTTATTATGGGGCTGGATTTATTAAGGATTATTCCGTTCGATTTAAGAATATGGTGTTTTTAGGAGATTCCTTAACGCTTCATGCCACTCTTCAAGAGGTTGAAGGGGATGCGTTAACTTTTGTTGTGAAGACAACCAATCAAGATGGAACAACCATCATTAGTGGAAATCTGGTGTACACCTGTACAGATTAACTGACGATCTTCAAATCAACCAATCAGGGGATTTTTAGAAATACCCGGTTTCGGGCAAAAATGGAGGCGTAGGCAATGGGGTTACATCCGCAAGCAAAAGGGTATCTGGATTTCGTGGCTTCGCAAAATCTCCCGCCAATTGAAGAAACACAGGATTTGAGTGGGGGAAGAAGGCAATTTAATCAAGCGTGCCAGCAGCTTTGTCATTATGAAGATGTTTTTTCAGTAGAAGATCGAGTGATTGACGGAGACCAAGCGCCGATCACCCTTCGTATTTATAGGCCAAGTGAGGAACAAAACTTACCCGTAATGGTGTTTTTCCATGGTGGCGGTTGGGTCATTGGAAATGTTGATTCACATGATTACATGCTACGTACCTTTACTAACGAGGCGAAATGTGTCGTGGTATCGGTTGATTACAGTCTTGCCCCTGAATTTAAATTTCCGGTTCCTGTAGAAGATTGTTACCTTGCCACCCAGTGGGTCGCCAAGCACGCTGAGGAGCTTGGGGTTGATTCTGAACGTTTGGCCATTGGTGGGGACAGCGCAGGTGGAAATCTTGCAGCTGTGGTGGCGTATCTTTCTGTGCAAAGAGGCGGCGCACCGATTCATTCCCAATACTTGTTTTATCCCTCAACTGGGTTTGTTTTAACCGAATCCTATGAGCAATTCGGTAATGGTTTTGGGTTAGATCACTCGACTATGACCTGGTTTACAGAATGTTATATCAATGATGAACGTGATACACAAAATCCTTTAGCTGCCCCTCTTTTAATTCCTGATGAAGAAACGGCACAACTTGCACCTGCTTATATCGTTACGGCTGAAAACGATCCGCTCCGCGACGGAGGCGAACAATTTGCCGAAAAATTGAAAACAGCAGGAGTTGAGGCGTCATATATGTGCTATCCAGGAATGATCCATGGGTTTATGACGATGACGAAGGTGTTAGAGGATGGCAATCGGGCAGTGAGAGAAGCCGCCCAGCATTTCAGATCGAAAGCGATTACAGAAAAAATATAGAGGCAACAAATAGGCTAAGTTGTTTTTCAGAAAATTACGTGCGAAGATTGATTAATCCCCAAAATCGTGTTATAATTAACTCAATTATTGTTGTTCGGTGTTTACAAAGAAGAATCTTTATTAATTTAGGTTAATAGTTTTCTCCTTCGAACATTTATGGACAGTAATAGTAATAAAACGTGGTTGATCCACACAGGAGGAAATGCACTATGGCACAAGGTAAAGTAAAATGGTTTAACGCTGAAAAAGGTTTCGGTTTTATCGAAGTTGACGGTGGAGACGACGTATTCGTACACTTCTCCGCAATCCAAGGTGAAGGCTTCAAAACTCTTGACGAAGGTCAAGAAGTTACTTTCGACGTTGAGCAAGGTCAACGCGGACCACAAGCTGCTAACGTTGTAAAAGGCTAATACACCTGACTGATTCAAAAAAAGACCCTTTTGGGTCTTTTTTTGTTGCCTTTTTATGAATGAAGTAATGAACTGGGCAAAAGCCTCGATTTTTTGGAAGTTGTAATGAAGTCACTTAGACGTTGGGTCTTGATTGAGTTTCTCGTGTTCTTGTGTGACGATCCACGCGAGATCTTCATTCCCAAACAGTGAAAGAACATTTAAAAGGGTATCGAATGGAATGTCGCCTGCTTCTTCTTTAGGAACGGTTAAGGCCATCGTTTCTTTAAGTGTGGCATTACTTTCCTGGGTCGGGTACGCTTTTTGGTAGACCGCATCGGGATCGAGATCATGGTTCACACACCATTGTGCAAAGACAAGTATCATCATCGTTTCATCTTTCTTATAGGACTCAATAATATGTTTTTCTAATTGGTCTTTTTCTTGCATCGAATGCGCCTCCGTTGTAGACAAGTTGTTTTTTTATTATAACAAAATAAAAGCAGGAACGGTGACAAAGCTTATGTAGAAAGCGATTGTCAATTTATAGCGAATCGTACACATTGAAATCTATTGAATGACCAAGCGATATGGCGTATTATTAGTGGAGTAAACACGTTCGGAAAGTTCCGAATTTTATTCAAACTCCATTATGTAAGCGCTAACATTTATGAAAGGAGAGATTCTCAACGTTTGAATAACCCTACTGAAAGTAACGTTGAAAGAAAACCCATGACACCACCTGATCTCATTCGAATTCCCTTAACGACACCTTTTGCGAATGGGAGTGTGAACGCCTACTTAATAAAAGGTAAAACAATGACCTTGGTGGATGTTGGCATGCCTGGCCAACAAGCGCTCCAACAATTGAAAGATGGATTATTAAGGGAAGGTGTTCGACTTGAAGACCTAGACCAAATCATCCTGACGCACCTTCATACGGACCATGCCGGTGGGATTGCAACCATTCATAAAGAACGTGAGATCCCTATTATGGTTCATCAGAGTGCCAAGCGGCACATTGAAGGTGGGAAGGCCTATTCTCATCAGATTCAGAAGTTCTTTCACTTGTTCATTGAAGAAGCCGGTGCCAGTTCATTTTTTTCTTGGAAGCGGCACGATGACACTCACAATTGGCAAAAGGTTACTTACTTAAAAGAAGGAGAGTCAATCCCAGCAGGGGATCGCGATTGGCAAATTCACTATGTACCAGGTCACAGTCAAACCGATCTTCTCCTTTGGGAGCCTAATACAGGTGCGGCCATCGTAGGTGACCATTTATTAAAAGAGATTTCTTCAAATGCGTTTGTTGAACCGCCGACCAGTGGAGAAGCGCGCCCAAAGCCTTTACTCCAATATCGAGATTCTATGAAATTTACCAAGACCTTACCGTTACAAACCCTCTTCCCCGGGCATGGCGCTCCTTTTGCTGGGCATTTAGAATTAATTGATCAGAGGTTTAGTGAACAGGAAACGAGATGTCAAGCCATTCAAAAGGCGATCGAAGCCGGTCACACGACCGTGTACCAGATCAGCCAATCCTTATTTCCACGGCTCAAAAATCAAGCTATTTTTCTTGGTTTGTCCGAAATACAAGGCCATCTTGACCTGATGGTGGAAAGGTCTGTTGTTAAAACCCAAACCCTAGCTTCTGTCATTCATTACCAAATGGATTAAAAAGAATTGGACTCAATTATGGAACATTCAAAGGGGTGAAGCGAGTGCCACTGTTAAGTCAATTGCTTGAGGAAAACATCAATGAGTTTGGTGAGTATTCTTTCCTTATATTTGGAGATCAGTCTTATAGTAATTTAGAAACTCGACACATTTCGAATCAGTTTGCGGCGGGTTTGAGAAGACTAGGGGTTATTGAAGGGGACCGCGTGCTTGTTTGCATGGCGAATGGTCCTGAAGTGGTGTTCTCCTATCAAGGCATCTCTCGCGCAGGGGCTATTATTGTACCAGTGATGCATCTACTCCATGCTAAAGAAATTCAGTTCATTCTGGAGAATTCTCAGTCAAAAGTCATCGTGACCGATTCAGATACTTTGTCCAAGATTCACGAAGCCATAAATGGCATTGCCGATCCTCCAATGATTGTCCTTATAGATCAAGATACAACTGGTGAACAGATTAATTTTTACGACCTTTGTCGGGAAGGTGACGGTGCACCCGAATGGAACCTCTCGATCAAAGAAGAAGACCCTGCTGTGATCCTGTACACCTCGGGGACAACAGGGAAACCTAAAGGAGTGCTACTCACCCATTTGAATTTATATTCCAATGCCCTCAATACAGCTATTTCAAATAATGAAGAACGCGGGACCACACTTGGTGTTTTGCCGCTTGCTCATGTATATGGTTTGACTGTGACGAATTGTTGTTATTTGGTTGGAAGCACCATCGTGGTCTTCTCTAAATTCGAAACGGAAAAGGTTTTTAAAGCGATTGAACGCTATCGGGTGAAAGGGTTCTCGGCGGTCCCAGCGATGATTCATGCACTGGTCGCAAGTCCTTTAGCCGATCGTTATGATTTGTCGTGTTTTAGAAAAATTGGT
The DNA here is from genome assembly GCA_963829575.1 of uncultured Sporolactobacillaceae bacterium. Lineage (GTDB taxonomy): Bacteria > Bacillota > Bacilli > Bacillales > Sporolactobacillaceae > KACC-23026. The sequence continues at coordinate 357,343 of CAWHJF010000002.1, forward strand.
TCCGGTTCCGCTCCGCTTCCTTTTTCCCTCATACAAGCGTTCCGAGACAAATTTCATGCTGAGGTATACGAGGGATATGGGTTGTCCGAAGCAGCGCCAATTGTTGCATCACATCGCGAAGGCATGACGATTAAGGCGGGGTCTGTAGGAATCCCTATACAAGGCGTTGAAATCCGCATTGTCGATGACGAAGGAGTAGAACTTCCTGTAAACACAGTTGGTGAACTTATTGTTCGGGGTGAAAATGTGACGCCTGGCTATTTCCAGAATCCTGAAGAGTCGAAAAATGTTTTAAAAGAGGGCTGGCTTTATACAGGGGATTTGGCAAAAATCGATGACGAAGGGTATTTATTTATTGTTGATCGAAAGAAAGACTTGATTATCCGCGGTGGGTTTAATATTTATCCGCGTGATTTAGAGGAATTATTAACCCATCATGAGGCGGTATCAGAAGCAGCCGTCATTGGCGTTCCGGACGTGCGAATGGGTGAGGAAGTGTTAGCTTTTGTGACGATAAAAGAGGGGGTAGAGGTCACCGAAGCTGACTTGATTCAATATTGTCAGAATCATTTGGCCAAAACGAAATCGCCAAGAAAAATTGAATTTATCGAGATCATGCCGAGAAATGGCGTTGGGAAAATCCTAAAAAAAGAACTCAGAAAGCGAGCAGAAGGGATCGATCTTCTGAAATAGAAGACAAACGAAAGCACTGGGTCACCACCATATATTGGAAGGACTCAGTGCTTTTGATCAAATAAATAAGCTGTTGAGGAGAGGATGGGTTAAGACTTGTATCTTGTATGATGAAACATTCCCAACCGCTTTCTTAAAAGACATCTACAGGCTCACTGCGATACTCTAATTTTGAATCATCGAGATGAAAGGTTTCGCAAAAGGCTTTGTAATAGTTTTCGTAAGGTCCACCTTTTTTAATTAGGAGTTTAATATGTTTCGCAATCCCAATGATTTCGGATTCCATGAGTTGTGGGTTTTGCTCATGGTTGGTTAGAAAATAGAAAATTTCTTGTCTGACAAGTTCTTTTGGTGGAATACCTTGATCCATAGCGCGTTGTGTTTGCGCTTCTCTCCGGTCGATAATTGAGAGGTATTGAGTAAGTTGTGCCATGTATTCCTTTCTGTTGAATCCCCCTTTATGGTGGGAAGTAACGAAATAGTCGGCATCCACCTCTAAGGTCTTCCTAGCCGAAGCTTGAAACGCTTCTATATCGGAATCACAGTTGTTGTACCAAGGACCAAATGAAGTCAAGTCAAAATCGCCCACGAAAAGCAGACCTTGATCTGGAAAGTACGGGCAGCAATAGCCTTGGGTGTGTCCAGGGAGATGGAGCATCTGCATGTGAACCCCTGACACGTCAATGGAGGTCTCATACGGAAAAGTATGTTGAACAGTTCCCATGATCGGTTTGTAATGAGGGCGATTCTGTTGAAACGTTTGCCCTTCTACAAAATGGGTGTGCAGCCATTTTTCGACCTCATGATCGGAATGGAGTACATTGTATCCATGTACCTTAGCAAATTCTGAAGGATCATTTAGTTTGTTTAAATCATAGCGATTGATGTATTTTGGCACGTCGTCAAACAAGTAAGCGCCCCATACATGATCGAGATGATAATGTGTCAGATAAACTGAGGAAACGAAATAGTCTTTTTTAATAGTTTGTAAGGCGTCCATTCCGCATCCACAGTCAATGAGGGTCGCGTCTTTTTGGCCTTCGATTAGAAGAGACGTGCTATAAGGGACTCTACTGTGATGGTCCCCTTGAATGATTCGAATCGGACCTATTCTGTCTAAAAGCATCTTGTGATCTCCTTGACTACTATTTTTTAAACGCAATCTCGAATTTGTTTCGTTTTCAATAAAATGTAAATAATCGATCTTTTTCATCTATTATCACATATTTTGATGCGAGCTGTCACGAAAACTGATAAACTATATGTAAGCGGTTTCTAATTAAGTTAAAATACTATTTACATAAAGGAGAGACCAAGAATGAATCGAGATCCAGTCATAGTAAGTTGTGTAAGAACACCGATTGCACGCATGGGTGGTGCCTTAGCCACATTGCCCGCCCATCTTTTTGGGGCCGAGGTCATTAAAGAAGCAGTCAAGCGCGCAAACGTGGCGCCGGAAATGATTGATGATGTCATTTTTGGTAATGTGTTGAGCGGTGGTGGGAATATTGCGAGGTTGACGGCACTGCAGGCAGGTCTTGGGATTGAAGTTCCGGGTTTGACGGTCGATCGTCAATGCGGATCCGGTATTAACGCTGTAATGTTAGCGGCCTCTCAAATCCGTTCAGGAGATGGCGACGTGTATATAGCAGGTGGTGTGGAGAGCTATAGTCAAGCTCCTTATCTGTTAGCTAAACAAAATAAAGTGTTCAGTGTGGAACCCCCGCAATTTCATAAATCGCAATTAGCACCAAAAGAAATCGGGAGTCCACCAATGGGGATTACCGCAGAAAATTTGGCAAATAAATATGACATTAGTCGGGAAGAACAAGATGAATTTGCTTATCAAAGTCAGAAACGAATGGCTCGAGCGATGAGTGAAGGCCGTTTTGATGAGCAAATCGTTCCCATTTCGATTCCACAGAGAAAAGCAGCACCGATCCTCTTTGACCAAGACGAACATCCAAGACCCGAAACCTCCTTGGAAGGGTTAGCTAAGTTGCCCCCTGCTTTCTTAGAAGGCGGTAGTGTGACGGCTGGGAATAGTTCGGGTTTGAATGATGCGGCGAGCGCGGTTGTTGTGATGTCTCGCGAAAAAGCAGAACAATTAGGGCTTAAACCGCTTGCTGTGATTCGCCAGTCGGCTATTGCTGGGGTTGACCCTAACATTATGGGGATTGGTCCTGTACCGGCAACTCGTAAACTTTTAGCGAAATCAGACCTTACGTTGAATGATCTTGATCTCATTGAAATCAATGAAGCGTTTGCGGCTCAAGTTTTAGCTTGTCATCGTGAATTGAACATGGACTTGGACAAAGTGAATGTGAATGGTGGGGCCATTGCTCATGGACACCCACTAGGTGCGACTGGTGCGATTCTTATAACAAAGGCGGTCTATGAACTCCAACGTATAGAAGGTCGGTATGCGTTAATTACGGCTTGTATTGGCGGTGGTCAAGGAATTGCCACCATCTTAGAACGAGAAGCCTAAGAGTCTTATAAAAATCTCTCTCTAAAACTCACAATAAGTAGGTGAACGTATGTCAACACACTCAGCGGAACAGGTGATGGAACACACCTTACTTCCAGTCATTTCAGCCCCAATGTTTTTGGTCTCTGGACCAGATTTAGTCATCGAACAATGTAAATCAGGTATAATTGGTTCATTTCCGAGCTTGAATGCTCGTAATACAGAGATTTTGGAAACCTGGTTGACGCGCATTACAACAGAGTTATCGGCTGAGCGAGAAGCGAACCCAAACCAACTGGTGGCACCGTGGGCGATTAATTTAATTGTTCATAAAACCAATGACCGGTTTACAGCGGATCTGGATCTTGTGAAGGTCTACCAGCCACCTATTGTGATCACGTCGCTTGGTGATCCGACCCCGGTCATAGATGTGGTCCATGAGTATGGCGGTTTGGTTTTTTCCGACGTAGCGACTCTCTATCATGCCAAACGAGCTGCAGATCGAGGGGTCGATGGTTTAATTCTAGTTTGCAATGGGGCGGGCGGTCATGCTAGTGTCATCAACCCGATGGCCTTCATGTCGAGTGTCAAATCGTTCTGGAATGGCATTACGATTTTAGCTGGCGCACTCTCGCATGGACAGGATGTGTTAGCCGCAGAAGCCTTAGGCGCTGATTTTGCTTATATGGGGACGCGGTTTATCGCAGCGAAGGAAAGCCTGGCTCCAGAAGGCTATCAACAAATGCTCGTCGATTCCAATTTAGATGATCTGGTGTATACCGATGCAATCAGTGGTGTGAACGCCAACTTCTTAATCCCGAGTATTAAGCGTGCAGGCTTAGATCCTGAGCAATTGAAAAAGAAGAAGGATATGGATTTTTCCAAACGAGGAACAGAAGCGAAAGCTTGGAAAGACATTTGGTCGGCCGGACAGGGTGTCGGCTCGATTCAAAAGATCCAATCGGTGCAAGAGATTGTTCAAGAGCTTCAAACAGAATACACTCGTGCGCGAGAAGCCTTGTTCAAAAAAGGAGCGACACTAACTACAATGGGAAAATAAATAAGAAGAGTTGAGTCAAGACACCGATGTTGAATCGGTGTCTTTTACTTTTCATGCGTGAATGCACACGCTTAGAATCGGAGTGGACGTAAAATCCGGGGGCCCAGGGGAGAGCGTCTCACAACGAGTTAGCGGAACGAGGCGTACATAACTTGTAAAAAGGGACACGAGGATCCCCTATTGTGCCGTTTAAGCGAGGTGGCCGCGTTTTATGGCCGCGCCAATCCGCTATATGCTAAAAAACGTGTGATAAACGCGTCCAATCGTGAGACTAACGGATCGTAGTGGCCGCAACATCTGGGGGAGAGTGTCTCACAATGAGTTAGCGGAACGTGGCATACACAACTTGTAAAAAGGGACACGAGGATCCCTTATTGTGCCGTTTAGGCGCGGTGGTCGCGTTTAATGGCCGCGCCAATCCGTTATATGCCAAAAAACGTGTGATACACGCGTCCAATCGTGAGACTAACGGATCGTAGTGGCCGGCAACATCTGGGGGAGAGCGTTTCACAACGAGTTAGCGGAACGTGGCGTACATAACTTGTAAAAAGGGACACGAGGATCCCCTATTGTGCCGTTTAGGCGCGGTGGCCGCGTTTAATGGCCGCGCCAATCCGCTATATGCCAAAAAACGTGTGATACACGCGTTGAGTCGTGAGACTAACGGATCGTAGTCGCCGCAACATCTGGGGGAGCGCGTTTCACAATGAGTTAGCGGAACGTAACGTACACAACTTGTAAAAAGGGACACGAGGATCCCCTATTGTGCCGTTTAGGCGCGGTGGCCGCGTTTAATGGCCACGCCAATCCGCTATATGCTAAAAAACGTGTGATACACGCGTCCAATCGTGAGACTAACGGATCGTAGTGGCCGCAAGATCTGGGGGAGCGCGTCTCACAATGAGTTAACGGAACGTGGCATACACAACTTGTAAAAAGGGACACGAGGATCCCTTATTGTGCCGTTTAGGCGCGGTGGTCACGTTTAATGGCCGCGCCAATCCGCTATATGCCAAAAAACGTGTGATACACGCGTCCAATCGTGAGACTAACGGATCGTAGTGGCTGCAACATCCGGGGGGAGCGCGTTTCACAACGAGTTAGCGGAACGTAACGTACACAACTTGTAAAAAGGGACACGAGGATCCCGTATTGTGCCGTTTAGGCGCGGTGTCCACGTTTAATGGCCACGCCAATCCGCTATATGCCAAAAAACGTATGATACACGCGTCCAATCGTGAGACTAACGGATCGTAGTGGCTGCAACATCCGGGGGAGAGCGTCTCACAATGAGTTAGCGGAACGAAGGCGTACACAACTTGTAAAAAGGGACACGAGGATCACCTATTGTGCCGTTTAGGCGCGGTGTCCACGTTTAATGGCCGCGCCAATCCGTTATATGCTAAAAAACGTATGATACACGCGTTGAATCGTGAGACTAACGGATCGTAGTGGCCGCAAGATCTGGGGGAGCGCGTTTCACAATGAGTTAGCGGAACGTAACGTACACAACTTGTAAAAAGGGACACGAGGATCCCTTATTGTGCCGTTTAGGCGCGGTGGCCGCGTTTAATGGCCACGCCAATCCGCTATATGCCAAAAAACGTGTGATACACGCGTCCAATCGTGAGACTAACGGATCGTAGTGGCCGCAACATCTGGGGGAGCGCGTTTCACAATGAGTTAGCGGAACTAACGTACACAACTTGTAAAAAGGGACACGAGGATCCCTTAATGTGCCGTTTTGTGTCGTTTAACCGTAGTGGCCGGCAACATCGCCGAAAGAGCGTCTCAGCAGCTATTAGTGGAGTGTCGAGTACACGCCATGGTGCCTATATTTATAAAATACTAAACAGTACCTTGCAATGAACAATACCGGATGTTATATTAAACATGCAATTTGTTTATTTATTGACCAGTACCTTGCATTGAACAGTACTAACAGACATACATTAGCGGAGTGATGAAACATGAATGTTCAATTCAAAAAGGGGGTTCTCGAACTTTGTGTCTTGGCATTGTTGGAGCAAACCGATCGTTATGGCTATGAGTTGGTCCAAAAACTATCCAACCAGATTGAGATCTCAGAGGGAAGTGTCTATCCACTTTTAAGGCGTCTTACAAAAGAGGATTATTTTACAACCTATTTAAAAGAATCATCGGAAGGTCCATCAAGAAAGTATTACCAAATCACAGAAAAAGGGAGAACCTATCTTTTAAAACTAAAAGAAGAATGGTCGGTCTTCTCGAAAGCTGTGAATCAATTGATTAAAGAAGGTGAACGGAGTGTCTAAAGCGGAGTTTTTAAGACATTTAGATCGTGCTTTAAAAAGGTTATCAGACCAAGAGCGTAAAGAGGTTCTTCAAGATTTTGACGAGCATTTTGAAATGGGGAAACTGGAAGGAAAGACCGAATTCGATATTGCAGAAGGTTTGGGATCACCTAAACAGATTGCGAAGGAATTGCTTGCCTCCCATCATATCGAAAAAGTGGGCACAAGCATGACAGCTGGCAATCTTATGAGAGCGATTTGGGCAGTAATTGGTTTAGGGTTCTTTAATCTTGTGATTGTGCTCGGCCCATTAGCAGCGATCGTTGGTGTGATTATTGGTTTCTGGGCGGTCAGTACAGGATTTGTCCTTTCGCCATTCGTTTTCTTAGTCGATTTAGTCTTGGCTCCGGAATCCGCCAACTGGTTCAGTTTCTTTGCCTCGCTCGCACTTTGCGGATTAGGGATTTTAATAGGTTTGGGATTATTTGCCTTGACGAAATGGCTTGTCAAAGGATTTATTAGATACTTGCAATTTAATGTAAATTTAGTAAGAGGGGGGTTAAAGACATGATTCGAAAGCTGGTATTACTTGGGGTGGCGTTGTTTGTTATAGGGATTGCCGGAAGTCTTCTCACATTGAAAAGTGTGACCACACAAGCGGCCGAACCCCTTTCAAAAGAAATAACGTACACACAGACCATTCAAAATTTAGAGGTTTTCTGTGACAATGCACACGTAATCCTCAAACCCACAACTGCTCATCAAACAAGAGTGAATTTAACTGGACACATGCCGAAAAATAAGTCATATACTTTTAATACGTCCGTTCAAGACCAAACGCTTCATATACAACTAAAAAACAAGTGGAGTGGTTTCTTAGATTTTACCTCTTTTACTCAAAAACTGACGTTAACTGTGTATTTGCCAAAGAAAACCTATGAAACTCTAAAAGTCTTAACGAATAATGGTCAAGTGGCCATTCAGAACCTCTCAAGCGATACGATTGAGACCACTTCTCATAATGGTTTGTTAACTTTAACAAATACCACTTCAAAGACGGTCACTGCTCAAACGAATAATGGAAAAATCATTCTTGATCATGTGGTGGGGACACTAAATGGTCACACAAATAATGGTGCGATTTATCTGAACACATCTAATTTGGACCAAACGATGACGATGGCGTGTGACAATGGAAAGATTACCATACAAACAGATCATGATCCGACTGACGTACGCTTTGATGTGCATGTGGATAATGGCCACACAAATATTTTAAATAAATATAACGATTCTGCCGTCATCGGAAATGGCGACCATGTCATCAAATTAACCACAAATAATGGGTCGATTGACGTTACAAAATCGACGAATGATTAGATGATCCTAATCTTTATAAGGATAGGTTATAATCTGAACACTTAACGGACGAACTATCTGCGAATTAAACAGATCTCTATACCCATTGCTAAAAAACTCTGCTAAAACAGGGTTTTTATTTTTGCGCGGAGTTTAGAAAATTCTCACACAACATGAGGATGTTTCCAAACAGATTTCGATTTATGTTAAACTATTTTGGAAAGCTTAATATTCTGTGAAAATGAAAAAAATCCTAACAAATAAAGAAACGTTTGGGGGCTTGTGTATGGAGGAGTGGCAAAAGAAACCACTAGATTTTGGGGAAATTCTCGATTTAACGTTTCGCTTGATTAAAGGGCGGTTTTCTAGATTATTCATGCTCATGTTGATCTTAATGGGACCCGTTTACCTATTAGATATTATAGGGAGTTTAGTGGGTGGAACGGCCCTTTTTCGCGAACCATTAAAGAATTCGGCAGTCGCCAATTTAAATAGCGGCTCCAAGCAACTCGACCAAATTCTAGGTAGAATCCAAGGAATGGAAAATACTCCGTTACTTTCGGGGGACCATCTTGTAACAGGTCTCATCGTTGCGGGACTAGTAGGACTTGCCACACTTATTCTCGGTCCTGTGGCTCATGCGGCCGTGCTGCTATTGGTCGATGATGTGCGAAATAAGCGATCCAACCCGACGGCTTTTACAATTAAGTCGGCTTTTTCAAGATATTGGGCACTTCTTGGAAGTTCCATCATTTATTTTCTAATTGTCATGGCTTCGTTTGCTATTCTTAGCGGAATTGTTACAGGGATCGGTTTCCTGCTTTTAAGGCCACTCTCTTTTCCAACCGGAATCGGGATCACTTTAATCGTTATACTATCGATTTCGGCGATCCTATTTGCAGTGTTTCTGGCAATCAGGCTTAGTTTTTATTTTGCTGCTGTCGTCTTTGAAAAAGTAGCCCCAGGGGTCAGCAAGAGCTGGCGTTTAACCAAAACGAATTTTTGGCGCCTCCTTGGATTGTTTATTGTTCTTTTTATGATTACGTCCATAATTACGGGTATTATAAATTCTGTTTTCGGCATGCTTTTAGGTCAAAGTGCCCTGTCTACGCTTATTAAAGACCTTTTATCAATGGTGACGAATCTCGTCTTATACGTGGGTTATGCGGTCGTTTATTTTGATTTGCGCGTCCGAAACGAAGGGGAGGATTTAGTGGACATGATTGCGAGCTTCCAATCGAACCCAAACGATGTCCCCGTTAACAATGAGAAGACGGAACAGGATAGTCAAACGAATGATTCCATTCCACCCGTCGATTGAGATCGGAATAACCCGAAGGATGATTTTGAAAGATAGAGAGTGGGGATCCCGTGACCTCTTTAAACCCAATTGAAGCACATAAGGCGATACAAGCCATCTTGTCACAAAAAGACTACCAAGTTTATTATAAAACCAATCAAAATGTATGGACTCAAGTATGGAATAAGATGAAGCAAGCCATTCAAGATTTTCTGCAACGCCTGCTCCCGGGTATCCATATTAATGAATCGACTTCGCAATGGGTCATGTATGTGGTGGTTGGGCTTATTCTGTTATTTTTAATTTATTTAGTTTTCAAACTGTGGAGCAATTTTACTAAAACGGGTCGCTTTCGGTATCGGGCGTTCAGTAATCAAGCAGAACTTGCTCAAACCGTGTCAAGTCAACTCAAAGCCGCACAAGAATTTTCAGATCACGATGAGTTTAAGTTGGCAACGCGCCACACGTTCCTTGCCTTGATTCTGCTGCTCAATGAAACCGATCGAATCCAAGCCAAACCTTGGAAAACCAACTATGAATATGCCTTAGAGCTCCAAAGTCAAAACAAAGCCGATGCCGACCAATTCACCCAGTTTGCACGCTTTTTTGACGAAATCTTTTATGGTAACCACGCGATCGAGCAAGACGGTTATCTTCACTATCATCGAGGGGTTACAGATTGGATGAGTCATCTGAGAGTAGTGGATGTTGAGGAAGGGGGCGGCGTATGAAGATTCAGCACACCTTCAAACAGCCTCATGTTCGAAGGTGGACCCCGCTTTTAGTGTTTGTCGTCCTATTTTTAATCATTGGTTTGCTTCTTGGTACAAATCAACCTAAACCGTATCCAGCTTACGTAACGGATTCTCCTGCGCCAAATGGCATTAAAGCTTTCTATACCTATCTACATAATAAAAGCCAAGTGGGTCTTTGGAAGAAACCAGTGAATTCGCTCCCGAGTCAAACGAATCAGTTGATGGTCATGGTTGAGCCGGATCAGCCTTTTGAGCACTCTGAAACGTTGAATTGGAAAAAGTGGATTGGAAAAGGGAACACCCTTTTACTATTTGTTGATGATTCTGAAGGCTATTTCAATATAAACGGTGATCTGCATCCTGATTTCAAGCCTAATCCTAATGGTGAGACGATTAAAGGGCTTAATGTGTTAAAAGGCTCGTATCACGGCGTCATTCAAACCGACGCTCGACTTAAATTGAAGGCTGGTGATCATGCGCTATTAAAGGATAAAGAAGGGGTACTTGCGCTTTCTCGCGATTATGAGAAAGGCCAATTAATGGTCGTATTAGCACCTAATTGGCTCAGGAACGATCAAATTCTAAAACAAGATCATCTCAAAATGATCTTATCGTTGATCAATCCATTGAATCCGCAGACAATCTGGTTCAATGAACGGATCCATGGTTCGGGGAATGTCCCGAGACTCCTTTCTGTGTATCCAAAATGGTTTTTGTTTGGCTTAGGTGACCTTTTGGTCGTTGCGCTCCTTTGGCTTTGGTATAAGGGCAAACGATTTGGTCCGGTCGACCTTCCAAGAGAATGGGCTGTTCGCTTTGGTGATGAACGTCTTCATGCTTCGGCTGCTTGGTATCGTCGGGGGCATTTTTATAAAGAAGCGATTCGTTCTCAGGTCGAGTATTTACGGATTCGGATTCAAGAAAAATGGGGGATTTCGGTACAAAGCGATTATCGAGCGTTGCTTCAAGCAAGTGAACGCCGTCTTTCTAAGGCCCGTTTAAAGGTCTGGGAAGATCATTGGCGAGGAATTGAAACCATTCTTTCGAGTGAAGAGGTCAACCATAAAGCATTCTTAAGTTGGACGAATCGAATTGATGAAATGAGAAAAGAGGTAGACCAATCATGATTACAGAAATTAATAAACTGTTAGATCTATACGAACAACAAATTTTTGGTCAACGACATACCTTGAAGTTGTTATTAACGGCAATCTTGGCAGATGGTCATGTTTTATTAGAAGGGGTTCCTGGCACTGGAAAAACCAAAATGGTGCGCACGCTTGCAAAGTTAATTGGCGGGGCGTATCGCCGCGTTCAATTCACCCCTGACTTGTTACCAAGCGATATTACTGGAAGTTCCATTTTTAATATGAAGGAAGGCCAATTTGAAACTTTAAAAGGGCCTGTTTTTACGAATGTTTTACTGGCCGATGAAATCAATCGAACCCCCGCGAAAACGCAAGCGGCACTCTTAGAAGCCATGGAAGAACAACAAGTCACGATCCATGGCGAGACCTATGCCTTACCTGATCCCTTTTTTGTGGTCGCGACACAAAATCCGGTTGAATTTGAAGGGACCTACCCACTTCCTGAAGCCCAACAAGATCGATTTTTATTTAAGTTGATTATCGATTATCCGGAGTTAGAGGCGGAAAAAGCGGTGATTAAACAGTTTTTACAAGAAAAAGAACAGGGGAGCTGGCAATTGGACGCCTCGCAATTACCTGATTTTAACCAGATCAAACAAGAGGTTCTTCAGGTCAGAGTGGATGACACGATTATTGATTATATCTTGCAAATCATCCGTAAAACCCGGGAATCAGACAGGCTACGTTTAGGGGCGAGTTCACGTGCGGGCATTGCCATGGCCACTGCAGCGAAGGCATGGGCCTATCTTCATAGTCGTGATTTTGTCACACCAGATGATGTCAAGAGGATTGTCACCCCGGCTTTGAGGCATCGTATTATTCCGTCACCCTATATAGAATTGGAGGGAGGATCGAGTGATCAAATCATCCAAGACGTGGTGGGATCGACTCCTGTTCCGCGATAAAGGGATCCTTCCGACTCGGCGACTATTAGGGATCTTTGTGAGTTTGGCGATCCTTTTTGTTGCCCTCGCCTTTCTTAATCTTTCTTGGCCGGCTTATTTTATGATCAATGCTGTTCTTCTTTTGGCAAGTTTTCTTGATTTACGCCTGTTACCCAAGCCCCGAGATCTATCTTGCCAACGAGTGGTTGCGGAAGAGCTTGATCGAGGCCAATCGTTTAACATGCGGATTACGCTAGCCAATCGATCCTCATTCCCCATTTTATATCGAGCAGTCGATCACTTGTCTGATGCTTTTGAAAGGCCGTTCCCTTTGCATGGGACGATTCCGGCTGAGGGGACTGTGCACATTGATTATTCATCAAAGCCCAGGGTTCGAGGGAATTACACTGTCGATCATTTCTATTTTCGCTATCGTTCCCTACTTGGACTTTGGGAAAGGCAACAGACGTTCGATACTAAGGTTACGTTTAAAGTCATCCCTGACATGACGTATGTCCGGCAAGTGGTGATTGATGCCGAGAGAACGCTTACTCGTGAAGGGGTGAAAATAAAGAAACATCAAATCGGGAGTGGTGAATTTGCTTCGATCCGATCTTATGTTTACGGTGATGATCCGAGGAAAATCAATTGGCGCCAATCAGCGAAACTCGCGGACGTCATGACCAATGTCTACGAACCTGAGCATGGGAAACAGATCACGCTATTGATTGATTGTGGTCGAATGATGGGTGTGGAATTAATTGAAAGCAATCGTTTAGAACGGGCCATGGAAGCAGCTCTAGCAGTTGCCACTGCAGCTTTAAGAAATGGGGATTATGTGTCGGTTTTAGCTTTTTCCAATCAAATCCATACCTACATTCCTGGACGCAAAGGGCTGGCCCATTTACAAACGATCATTCAAAGCGTTTATAATTTACAAAGTATGCCGTATGAGTCCAATTACGGAACGGCATTTGAATATTTGGAAATGAAACAGAAGAGACGTAGTTTAATTCTTCTTTTTAGTGATCTTGATGTTTTTTTTCACGGTGACGACTCGCTTTTCTATATTCAGAGAGTCAAACGCCGTCATTTATTTATAATGTTAGGGATTGCCGATCCAATGCTTTCAAAATGGATTGAGATTGAGCCGACCGAAACCAAATATGCGATGCTTAAAAGCATGGCCCAAAAGGCTGAAATCGAACGAAAAAAACAAATGGCTAAATGGGATCGACTTGGCGTCCCTATGATTGAAGCGCCTGAAGAAACATTGGCGATCACCGCATTAAACCGCTATGTTGAGATCATGAATCGTGGAATATTGTAAGTGTGATAGCTTAAACGAACGAGCAACAAAATGTGCGAATAACAGTCTCAAAAAAAGAAGCACCCTTTTTAGGAGGCTTCTCTATGCGATTTGGTTGATTTAATATGTAGCCGGTAACCGACTCCAATATAGGTGACTAAGGCAATGACAGTGAGTAAAGCAACCGCATACTTGGCATCCAGTGGAATAGGAGATGGGGTAATAAAGCCTTCAATTGTCCCTGCTATAATAAATAAAGGAACGGTACCAAGTAAAAGTTGAACGGAGCGAAGTGCTTGGCGCCTTAGTTGCATGGCTCTTGAGAAAACACCAGGGACTAAGATCTTATAGCCCATTAGTAAGCCGGCTCCCCCTGCGATAAAGATCGCGGTTAATTCAATCATGCCGTGAGGGACGATATATGCCCAAAAATCGTAGGAATGACCGTGTTGATAATAGATCGCCGCAAGCGCACCCAGAATAATACCGTTATTGATTAACAAATACACCGTTAAAATACCCAAGGTTAACCCGCCAGCAAATGCCAAGATCGCCACTTGTATATTGTTTGTCATAATACTCGCTGAAACGGTGGGCGAGTCAATCGCGCCATTATGTGCCCCGATTTGTTCAGGATCGATCCCTTTTGCGATTTGATCGGGTAAAATGGAAAAGATATGGACGGGATCATTAAGCACGGATAAAACGCACCCACAGCTCCAATAAGAAAAAGTAAAAAAGCAAGGCCAATAAATCGTCTTTGTTCAAGTAAAAGGGTGATAAACGTATGGCCAAAGAACGTTCGGAGTTGTTGAAAGCTGGTCATCTGGTCTCTATAAAACAAATTATGGGCTCTTGAGACGACGCCATTGAGGTATCGTGTGACCGCTTCGTTTGGAAAATACGTTTGAGAATAGGAGAGGTGTTGAGCGGTCATCTCATATAAATGTTGAAAGCGATCAATCTGTTCTGGTGTCCGCAACGTTCGCCTCTTCCTCATGGCTTTATTCAATTGTTCAAGTTCCGACCAATTTTTTCGGTTTTTCTTGATAAATGCCTTCACGTCCATTGGCTTGACCTTCCTTTTATGGAATACGCTCTCTTTCTTTAGTATAACTAAAAATAAGGCATAACGCAGGTGAATTCATGTAAAAAATTAAAGGAACATCAGTGGGGGTTGCACAAATATAAGACGGTTAGAGAAAGAAAGGTAGGAAGGCTTCTATGAATTCCAATGAGATCAGAATCCATACCCCAGAACAGATTTCGCTACAATTTAGGTTAGCGGGCTTAGGAAGTAAAGCAACGGCTTTTTTAATCGATCTAATTCTTATCTTGATTTTTCAAATCGCCGTCGTTATTGCGGTGACCTACTTGATGGGTCTCTTTAACATAACGTCTGGATATCTTATTGCGGGATTGATGATCTTCTTGTTTGTTTTATTTTGGGGGTATTTTGCGCTCTTCGAGTTTTTTTCTGCGGGTAAAACGTTGGGGAAAATGCTTCTTGGCATCCGCGTAATTCAAGAGAATGGTCAAAATCTTACATTCTTATCAGCGTTTGTCCGAAATCTGTTGTTAATTGTGGATTTTTTACCGACCTTATTTTTAGTTGGGATCCTTTTGATCTTCTTTCATCCAAAACACAAACGATTAGGTGATCTTGCGGCAGGTACGCTGGTCGTTCATGAACGGCAAAGCCAATCGAAACGCCAAAAAAGAGCTTTAAATAAGGAAATTGAAAGGAGAGGGATCGACCTTGATCAGGTGAGGCTTGATGATTGGACTAAAAAGAAAGTGAGTTCAAAAGAGTGGGAGCTGCTTAAGACGTACGTACAACGGAGAAACGTCTTGACAAAATGGAAGCATGAGAAATTCACGCACCAAGTGGCTGAAATCCTCTATCCAACTCTCAATCAATCTATAGAGAAGAAACAAGGAGCCCAATTAGAAGCGGAGTTGCTTGCCTTTTATGATCAACTCCGAGAAGAGTGGGAGTATGAACTTGGTGAATAGGATTGTTGAACAACGGAGTGAAACGCCCAAGTGCAAACCTATTATTTCTAAAAAGGGGTAAGTTATTCATTTAGTCATGACGTCTATTTCCATCCCTATTTCAATAAATAGGAAGTCGTCATAAGATTTGAATCGTGGTAGGGCTTTAAAAATGGACTTTTTACGTTTTATAATGATGAAGAATTAAAAAATGAACGGAAAAACAATTCTAGGAGGGTATTCAATGGAAAGACAAGCTCAAGAGCTTTTCCAAAGTTATATTTTAGAAAGAGTCAAAGAGGAGCATGCTGAGGATGCCAAGGCATTGCTAGAAGAAAACTTTAAGAAACAAGATGAAGGGCAATTCACACAAGAGGATATTGCAAGGTCCATCTCTATGATCATGAGTTATTTAAGACCAGAAAAAGTGGTCGAAGTCCAAGCTGTTATGAAACGGTTTGCGGACAATTATCGAAATGACTAAACGTTAGGGACAGGTGCGCGGTGTTCGCGAAGACCAAACTTCAACACCCATATCTCTATTTTTTTAATGAATCGAATCTAGCCTTTGATAGGTCTTATTATTTTGGGTTATGAATTATATAAATCCTTTGAACAGGAGAAGAGGTGATCAATCATGACATCAAGCAGAATGAATTCAAAGGTGGATGACTTTATAAATAAATCTAAAAAGTGGAAGAAAGAGTATGAAGCATTGAGAAAGATTGCTCTCGAGTGTGAACCGTTGACCGAGGCGTTTAAGTGGATGCATCCATGTTATACGTACAATGATAAAAACATCGTGTTAATACATGGATTTAAAGACTATTGCGCGCTTCTGTTTAACAAAGGTGCCTTGTTAAAGGACCCTAGTGGGATTTTGATTCAACAAACGGAGAATGTACAAGCGGCGCGTCAGATTCGGTTTACCCATGTAGAAGAGATCATTGAAATGAAATCTATCCTAAAAGCTTATATTAAGGAAGCGGTCGAAGTTGAGAAAGCCGGTCTGGAAGTGGAGCTAAAAAAGCATGCTGAATACCTTATTCCTGAAGAACTTGAGGCTAAATTCACTGAAAATCCTGCTTTAAAAACAGCTTTTGAAACATTAACGCCAGGACGGCAAAGAGGCTATCTTCTTTATTTCTCTGGAGCCAAACAAGTGAAAACGAGAGAATCTAGGATTGAACGATCCATAGCGCACATTCTCGATGGAAAAGGATTAAGCGATTAGAATGAGCTTTAAATTAAAACCCCCATTTGTCTGGAAAAATTCCAGTAAAAGGGGGTTTTAATTTATTCCGTTTAACGGGCAGTAATAGCCCCATTAAATGAAGATTTACTTTATGATCATGAGTGGTCATTCATGATGAGCGGACTCTAGAAGCAGTGGCTGCAAGTCTTTTTTATTAGTAAGCAAGTCCTCCAGATTATAACGGTCGAGCACGGAAAGATACGCCTCTAAGGCTTCATTTAGAACACCTTTCAAAATACAAATGGAACTGATTTTACACGTATTCCTTTCCCTATTAAAGCATTCCACCATATGAAAATCTTCCTCGGTTTGACGAATAACCCATCCAAGGGGGATATCCTTTGGCAATTTTTTGAGCCGGATTCCACCACCACGACCACGAATGGTTTCAACTAACCCTAATTTACCGAGATGATGAACCACCTTGGTGAGGTGATTTTTGGAGATATGATAGATTGAAGCAATATCTTGAATTTGAACGAGATCTCCATCTTCTAGGGCGCCGAGAAAAATAAGTACTCTTAAAGAGAAATCCGTATATTGGGTTAACTTCATGTCGATTTTCAACTCCGTCCAGACAACACATACCTATTTATATAAGTATATCTGATTTTGTTCGATTTCTCTATGATCGGCAGGATAAATCTAATGAAAATGAGTTGTGAGGGATGTCACGCTTTGGGTAGCGTCTTGATGTTAAATTAGATAACGCCATGTAACCCGGTTGGTTTCATAAGGGTTTAAGTTTAAAACATCGTGTTAACCGTTTCGTCACGGGTTCTCCACAAATCTGCAACAAAAGATATATTTAAAATATATCTTTAAGAGGTATACTCTAGGAGAGGAAAACATCAGGAGGCGCTTAACATGTTAAAACAAGAAACCATCGATATTATTAAAGCAACAGTCCCAGTGTTAGAAGTACACGGAGAAACGATCACTAAAACGTTCTATCAAAGACTATTTCGCAATCATCCTGAACTCAAAAATCTATTCAATCAAACGAATCAAAAGAAAAGTAAACAACAAACCGCTTTAGCGAACTTAGTGTTACAAGCAGCAAAATATATCGATAAATTGAATGAATTAGGAGATGCACCGCTCATTGTGGCTCACAAACACGTCTCCATTGGTATTCGTCCGGATCAATACCCTATAGTTGGAGAGAATCTTCTCGCTGCAATCAAAGAAGTATTGGGAGACGCGGCTACCGATGAGATTATTAATGCTTGGGCTGATGCCTATGGCGTACTTGCGAATATATTTATCGGAATGGAAAACAAAATGCGTGAAGAAAACGTCGAAAATGGCGGCTGGACGGATTACAAAGAATTTATTGTAGACAAAAAAGTGAAAGAGTCTGATGTCATCACCTCTTTCTACTTGAAGCCAAAAGACGGAAAGGCGCTTCCGAAATTTGCACCAGGTCAATATCTAAGTGTTAAAGTCACCCCTGAAGGTCAGGACTATACGCAAATACGTCAATATAGTCTTTCCGATCGCTATACACCAGATTATTATCGAATCAGTGTGAAGCGCGAAGCGTCTCGTGGCGACTTACCCGAAGGTCTTGTATCCAACTACCTTCACGGAACGATACAAGAAGGGGATACGCTTTTAATTAGCGGTCCACAAGGCGAATTTAATCTCGATCTCACCATCGAGAAACCAATCGTCTTCTTAAGCGGCGGTGTTGGTCTAACGCCTCTTGCAAGTATGTTTAAAACTTGGCACGACGAGAATGCTACCCAAGACGTGACGTGGATCCATGCCGCGATCAACGGACGTTTTCATGCCTTGAAAAATGAGATTGAACACATTGTTGAAACAAACAATAAAGCCAAAATGTTCACCGTTTATGAAAAGCCAACGCTTGAGGATCAACGAAATGAAGCCTTTGAAAAAGACGGGTATATTGAACTCGAATGGTTAAAAGAAATTTTACCTTCTAAAGAGGCGGAGTTTTACTTCTGCGGACCTGAACCGTTCATGAAAGTCATCTATAACGGGTTAATAAAATGGGGTGTGTCTGTTGATCACATTCACTTTGAATTCTTTGGTCCTACGGGAACATTGGTTGAACAAGAAGCCACCGCATAAAGATAAAATAAAAAAGCCAAAGACGGGTTGACCCCAGTCTTTGGCTTTTACTTAGTTTAGATCTTTTACCGGTAAAACGTGTTCCGATTCATGATCAAGAAATGTGTCAGAGATGCGTGTTGAGGGTTACGTGACGATCTAGATGCCATCATTTAACGAGTCCATATTGTCCTGAAGTAGGATCTTTAAATAAGGGAATCTTAGGCGGATGATAGGTGAAAAAGGCAAACACGAAAAGAATGCCGACGATCAAAATCAGAGAAAGGATGTAGGGTACGCCGTTCGTAGTTCTATAGACATATAAGCCTAGTAATTGCCCTATTATAATGGCAACGAGCAATATTAGTACATCGATAAGTACATACTCAACACCAAATGCTTCCGTATAAAAATAATAAAGAAGTGGAATCGTTAGGATTGCAGAGAGGATTGCAACAAGTGCGCCTGCGAACCATTGATTGGGCTTGATCTGATAGGTTCCGCCTCGAATGGCATAGTAGATGATCCACCAAAGCATGACTGGAATGGGAACCATCTTCAAATGTTCCCAGACACTCTCGTTCACGGGTACAAACGCCCCAACAATAGGATTTCCCCCCGTGAAATCAAACAAGAAGTGCAACAACGAACCCATCAAAAAAAGAATCGGGATTCCGATCACAATCCAACGTTCCACATGATTGTTCTCCAATGACACACACCTCCTTATAAAATCTTGTCCCTATTAGTTTATGTTCATTACTGTGTTCGCCATTCAATCCATGTAGATCTTTTTTCAACGTTTGTCTTTCTTTTAAGAAGGAATACTATAAGGGAATAGGGAAGTTATCAAGAGCGATCAATAAAAGTCTGACATTTAGGAGGATGTACGATGAATTTGGCTTCAATAGAGGATTTTGTGAAACTGGATCTGCGGGTCGGAACCATTATTCACGCTGAACCCTTTCCCGAGGCGCGAAAACCTGCCATTAAGCTCGACATTGATTTTGGTGAAGAGATCGGGATTAAGCAATCCAGCGCTCAAATCACCAAAAGGTATACGGCTGAGCGGTTAATCGGAAAGCAGGTGATTGGAGTAGTCAATTTTCCACCACGTCGAATTGCAGGATTTAAATCAGACGTATTGGTTATTGGTGGCGTTCCTGAAGAGGGCGATGTCGTCCTTCTCAAGCCAGACCTACCGGTTCAAAATGGAACACCTATTGCTTAAAATGGTTCCTCCCATTAAGGTTGACCTACTCACGATTACATATACAATTCTACTAATTAGGCCACGGAATTAAATGTTCAATTAATTGATGGATCGACGTTGATTGAGATGTGGAAGGCTGGAACGTTGAAACGCCTTTAAAACATAAAGCTCTCATAGAAGTACCATCCATAAAAGTGAATGAGGTCCAATACCGTCTGTCTTAACTTTTATAATGAAATCGATTTCACCCCCAATTATCTCGAAACAATACGTCTTAATTTAAGGCAATGGTTAATCGAAAATGATACAATGTGGTTGAACGGTCGATTTGAAAATACAATTGCTTTATATTAGGAGGGAACGGGATGTTCACATCTGCAAATGATTTCTTGAAAGAATGGAAACGCGAGGCTGCAATCACGCAAAAAGTACTCGATGTCTTGACCGAGGATTCGTTAAGCCAGGAAGTCGCTCCAGGAATGTTCAGCATTGGTAGTCTAGCTTGGCATATCACGGGCTCCGTCTATTATTTTCCGCTTCAGGTCGGCGTGAATTTCGAAGTTCCAGATCTTAAAAAATCGGCGCCTCAATCCGCTTCTGAAATTGCCGATACATACAAAACAGTCAGCGAGCGGTTGTCAGTTGCGTTTGCTGAACAGGTCACAGACGAAAAAATGAACGAAGTGGTCACGGTGTTTGGCATGGACATGCCGGTTCAGGCTTTATTCCATACACTGATTCAACATCAAGTGCATCACCGCGGGCAATTGACAGTCCTTATGAGACAAGCTGGATTAACGGTTCCAGGTGTATATGGTCCTAGCAAAGAAGAAGCAGAGGCTATGAAGGCACAGAAGGGCTGATTGCGAAAGCGTTAGCAATTGTTGTAACAAAATAAACCTTCTATCTCGTACTCAATATTTTAAGAGGTTCAACGAACATAATACCAACACGGAGCGCTATTCCAAATAGGAGTAGCGCTTTTATTGATCTATAAGTTAAATAAGGAAAGTTTCACCAAGGTTTTAAATCAACTTATAATTCTCGTATAAGATTCTGACCAAGTCGCAATCCTGGCGTTTCGGACGACAAGGAATTTCGGGTGGTGACAGGCATCCGGTCAAAGTGCCAGGCACTGTTCGTATTCGCCACTGTATTCTTCTTTCAAATTAAGGGATTCTTTGCTACACTAAGGAATGCTGCTTATCATGAAAAATCGTGCCCCATGCGAACACATGGTGTTGTTCGTAGGCGGTGCGCTGTTTACATTATGCAATAAGATGAAGGAGTTCGGTTATGTCGAGAGCACTACCTTTTAATGTCTCTAATACGGGGCGTTTTTTTGATCAGTTAAATGATTATATTAGTGATGTGTTTTATGATGTGTTACCTGAGCATGGGTATGAGCTTAGGGATGAACAGATTTATATGGCTTATCAAATTGAGAAAGCTTTTAAAGATAAACAAGTTATTTTTGCTGAGGCAGGGGTAGGAACCGGAAAGACCTTTGTCTACCTACTTTATGCGATTTGTTACGCGCGTTATATTGGGAAACCGGCGATCATATCCTGTGCAGACGAGACCTTGATTGAACAACTTGTTAAAAAAGGCGGAGATATTGAAAAGCTTGAGAACGCCCTAGGTCTAGATGTCGATGTACGACTCGCAAAGTCGCGAGAACAGTATGTGTGTGTAAGAAAGCTAGATCAGATCATTGAACAAACAGATGATGAAGGCATTATGCGGGCACATGATGCGGTCCCAGATTTTGCTTTGGATACGGCTGGGTCGATGCATGCCTTTGAAAAATATGGGGATCGGAAAGATTTTCCTTGGCTTTCAAATGCCTCGTGGGAATCGATCGCATGGGACCCGCTTCAACATTGTGCGACCTGTGAGTTCAGACATCGTTGTGGGCAAACCCTCCATCGCCATTATTATCATGAGGCAGTCGATCTCGTAATTTGTTCCCATGATTTTTACATGGAGCATAATTGGACGAAGGAGTCTCGAAAACGGGAAGGTCAGCGCCCGCTTTTGCCTGAAGCGAGCTGTGTCGTTTTTGACGAAGGGCATTTATTAGAGTTCGCGGCGCAAAAAGGGTTAACCTATCGTTTTCATGCGGAAACCTTAACCAAAGTACTCACGGGCTATATGGGACAAAATGTAAGTGAGGAAAGCCTAAATCGTGTGGAGGAGCTCTTATGGCTTCATGACCAATGGTTCGATGTCTTAAGTGAAACGGCCCATAAAGTAGAAGGCTCCAACCGAAAAGAGGTCCCTCGATCTAAAGAAATGATCTACTCTTTCAGCAAAAATGGAGGAGTTGGTCCAAGCGATTTTGGAGCGGCTTGTGTTTGATTCGGAATTATTTGTCCTAGAAGACTACCATGCCAAAATTATGGAAGAGTATTTGGAGTTTTTTTCGTATGGCCTTTCCATTTTATTAAAGGAGGGGGATGGGATTTTCTGGTTAGAGGAAAACGAATCGGAAAAATCGTTTGTGATTATGCCGAGTCTTGTTGAGGATATCTTGAGTAAAGAAGTGTTTTCCAAGCCAATCCCATTTGTGTTCTCCTCTGCAACCCTCTCAGAAGCCGGGGATTTCACTCATTTTGCCCAGAGCTTAGGGATTAAAGACTTTCTTTCCTTTTCAGTGGGCTCCCCTTTTGATTATAGTGAGAAAATGACGCTCATGGGGCATCTTGAAAACGATGAATATCAGAAATGGCAGCAAATTGGGAGTGAATTAAATCAGGAGGGCGGACAATCCCTGATTCTTTTTTCTTCCACTGAAGAAATGACGCGATTCCGTCATTGGGCGGACACACAAAAATGGACATTTGAGATGTATTATGAAGGAGATCGTGAAATTAGTGAGACGGTCAAGGCCTTTCAGCAAAACACGACTTCTGTTTTATGCGCCTATCATCTTTGGGAAGGTCTTGATGTGCCGGGTGAGGCCTTAACAAACGTGTTGATTGCCTCTCTACCGTTCCCACCTCAGGACCCTGTCTTTAAGGCGAAAAGAAAAAGGGTGGAAAACCCAATCGAGGAAATTGACAAAGCCGTATATGTTACTTCGTCTGCGTCAAGGTATGGGGCGATTAATCCGCAGTCAAGAAGACCACGGGAGCCTGCATATTTGGCTGACACACGGCACAAAAGGACTCTTTTTACGAGGATATTAGTAAGATTTTACCAACAGACATGGTTTGGTAGAGAATGTTTTGGGGAGGTGGCGAACCGTCCCCAAGCTTCGGCGTGATCAAAACGGTATCTTCCAAGAACAACAAACCAACATGAAGCGCTATTCCAAATAGGAGTAGCGTTTTTTGGATGGCATCAGTTATTTAATCCTTATTTATTCATATTACATCCCCAAAAGTATATAAATTCATATTCCTTAAGGGTTTTAAGCTTTTTTGACATGCACTGAATTAATGAAAAAAACTATTTCTGATAAACCTAGAAAAGTCATCATTCAATCCGTGCGTCCTGCTGACGAATTATTCTTTACACATTCCTTTTTTAAATCCATTTCTCGATAAGGTGGCTGCTGGGTCCCACTCGTATTTTGGTGAATCTGACTTTCTATGAAAAAAGGTATGAATACTAATTCCTTCAAAGGGGAAGTGGAATTGTGGGAAATATTTATTTATTCATAAATTAGCGAAGTTATTTGTTATAATGAATAAATCCCTACGGTGATGGAGTTCACCTTAACTGCCTTTTGGCTAATGACTCTTACCAGTAATGCTACTGGTAGGAGTTTGTTCTTTTTATGAAGAGAAAACACTTGGGATTAAAGGGAGGAATTAAAATTACTAGACTCAGTAAATAATGTGAGTTCCGAAATAAATCAAAATTTAAAAGAATTTGACCCAACGTACCAAAAAGAAATTGACCAACTCATGATTGAGTTAGATGGAACACAAATAAAGGCAGACTCGGAGCTAATGCAATATTAGGTGTATCGATGGCGGTTTGTCGTGCGGCAGCTTTATCGTTATATAGGGGGAATCGATTGTGCCCTTTCTTTGCCGTTTTTTAATGTAATAAACTTAGACCTTAGTTAAGAGTTGAGCATATAAGACTTGTTTTTACTTTTATAACTAATATAAACAAAAGGATAGTGACAAAAGGTTTTTGGTCTTATGCAAAGCTAATGAATAGTGGAGGGATTATTAATATGGAATTAGCAGTTATTATTTTGTTATCACTGGTTATATTAGTACCAATTGCTTTCTTTGTGTACATGTATATCGCATCAAAAAAGCCGCAGCATTCCATCATCCGTGCGCATCCTTATATGGGTTGGATTCGTTACGTACTAGAGAAATTGGGGCCGGAATTTAGGCAGTACTGGTTCGATGATGATACAAAGGGTAGGCCTTTTTCGCGTGCCGATTATACGGGATTGATCTTTGCTGCCAAGTATCGCACCGATCTGATTAGTTTTGGTTCAAAACGTGATTATGAAAAGCCGGGATACTATATATCAAATGACATGTTTCCTAAACTCGTAGATGAGCTCAGAGTAGATAATTCAGAAAATAAAAAAGCTATGAAATACAAAATTTTAAAAGAAGGACTGTTTACACGGAGTGAACGCCTTCTTTCGGATGAAACAAATAAGTGGCTATATGATGATGCTGATACCATTATCGTTGGGGAAGATCACAAACATCCGTGGCGGTTGAAAGGGATGTTCGGAGCGTCAGCCACATCTTATGGCGCAGTCGGCGAACATTATATTCAATCCCTTGGTAATGGTGCCCAAATGGCTGGAGGCTCTTGGATGAACACGGGTGAAGGGGGCGTTGCACCGGATCACTTGGCATCAGGTGTAGATATTGTTGCCCAAATTGGACCTGGTTTGTTTGGATTCCGAGATGACTTGGGTAACTTTTCTATTGAGGAATTTAAGGCGAAAGCTGAAGAACCTCATATTAAAGCCTTTGAGTTAAAATTTGCGCAAGGGGCAAAAATACGTGGGGGTCACTTGGAAGGGTCAAAGGTGAATGAGAAAATAGCAGCGATCCGTAAAGTCCCTGCCGGCAAAACCGTTAACTCACCTAACCGCTTTCCATTTTTGAAAAATGCAGAGGATACCTTCCGATTTATCAAAAAGCTTCAAGAGACAGGGGGAAAACCGGTTGGTATCAAGATTGTTGTAGGTGACCAACATCGATTAGAAACATTTTTCCAAGCGATGGTGGATCTAAATGTTTTTCCCGACTTTATAACAGTTGATGGGAGTGAAGGTGGCTCTGGAGCAACCTTTAAATCGATGGCGGATGGCATGGGTTTACCTCTCTTTCCGGCTCTTATTACGTTGGATGATACGGCGCGAAAATTTGGCGTTCGGGACCGTTTCAAAATCTTTGCCTCTGGAAAATTGATTTCACCTGATAAAGTGGCCATTGCTTTAGCGATTGGTGCTGATGCTGTGAACTCTGCCCGTGGCTTTATGATGGCAAATGGCTGTATTATGGCCATGCAATGTCACACAGGGAAATGTCCATCGGGTGTGACAACAACTGATCCAAAATATATGGCCGCATTGGTTCCAGAAGAAAAGCAGTGGCGGGTCATGAACTACATCATCCAACTTCGTGAGGGGCTATTCGCGCTTGCCGCAGCATGTGGTTTAGAGAGCCCGCGGGAATTCACGCGTAAAGATGTTGTCTTTACAAATGAATCGGGCCGGACAATCCGTCTTATAGATTTATATCCTTACCCTGACGCTGAACGTGAAAGAAAGAAACGTATGGCTTCCAAAATTGAAAAAGAAGTGAACGATGCTGGTTAATCTGCGGCAAGTTGATAATGGAGGTGTTGGATGTGAAAGCAAGTGATCTCATGGTACAGTGTTTGGAGGCAGAGGGTGTTGACTATATTTTCGGTATCCCTGGTGAAGAAAACATTGATTTTATGGATTCATTAACACGTTCTTCTATTAAATTTGTTCTAACCCGTCATGAACAGGCGGCAGCGTTCATGGCAGATGTGTATGGTCGTTTAACTGGAAAGCCTGGGGTTTGCCTCGCGACGCTTGGACCTGGTGCAATGAATCTGATAACGGGTGTTGCGAACGCCCATCTGGACAGATCGCCATTGATTGCGATCACCGGGCAGGCTGAAAGTACGCGCCTCCATAAAGAGTCCCATCAAAATGTCGATACAATTCAGTTGTTTAAGGGTATTACTAAGTATGATCAGCAAATTTTGTCAGCACATACGATTCCAGAAATTGTTCGTAAGGGGTTTGACATGGCGACCTCAGAAAGTCATGGCGCCGTCCACCTGCAATTGCCTGAAGATATTGCGCGAGCGGATGTGGAGGGGTCACCGCTCTATATTGGCAAACAGGCGATTGCTTACCCACAGAAATCGGATATACAAGAAGCAGCACAGCTGATTATGGACGCGAAGCAACCAATCATTCTCGCGGGTAACGGCGTCATTCGTGGTCAGGCATGGCAAGAAGTTAAAGACTTGGTCGAACGGGCCAATATTCCAATCGTCAATACGTTCATGGCAAAAGGAATCCTTCCTTTCGACCACCCAAATAATTTGTTTACGGTTGGTGGTCATCCATACAGCGAGGATCTACGCCCATTGCATCATGCGGACCTCGTGATTGCCATTGGGTTTGATTTAGTTGAGTATGATCCTGTCGTTTGGAATGCCGACCACTCACGGACTGTGCTTAATATCCATGCCATTCAAGCAGAAACGGATGCCCATTTTCCTGTGGCATTAGATTTGGTCGGTCATATAAAGGAAACACTAAGAGTCATGTTAGATTTTGTAGGTCGCCGTCCTGACTCCGAAGAGCATAAACAAATCAGGCGTCGGAGACTTGAAGAATTGCAAGCCATCCCATCCGCGGGCGAGGAATTGCCTAGAAAAGTAATGTGGACTTTAAGTGAAGTGTTACCTGAGGAGAGCATCGTGATTTCGGATGTCGGACTTCATAAGCTCTGGGTATCGAGATGGTATCAACCGAAACGTCCGGCCCGAACCATTATCTATAATGGACTCGCATCGATGGGGGCTTCACTCCCTGGAGCCTTAGCTAGTCGGTTAGCTAAACCCGATTCGCCAGCTGTCGTTGTATCGGGGGATGGTGGTTTTCTTATGAATGCCCAGGAACTCGAAACAGCCAAACGGCTCAATCTTGCTTTTACAGTGATTGTCTTTAATGATCGGCACTATAGTTTGATCGAGAAGCACCAACTCGACTCACATCTTGCCGTGACTGAAATTTCCTTTACAAATCCCGATTTTGCTCTTTTTGCAAAAAGCTTTGGAGTTGCCCATCGTAGCGTGACAAATGCAGAAGACTTTGAGGGTGCTTTGAAAGAAGCCGTGGGTAGTGGCGAATTGAATATTTTAGAAGTTGTATTAAGGAGGAATGAGTGATGAAGCAAACAAAGCTTTGGATGGCGGATAAATGGGTAGAGCCAGACCGCTATGTCCCTCTTAATAATCCGCATACCGGGGAAGTGATTGCTGAAATTGGTTACGCCTCGGTGAAACAGGCAAAAGAAGCCATTGAAACCGCTGCAACGTCTTTTGAATCGTTCCGGGACACACCAATTTATGAGCGTGCCGATATTTTATTTAAAGTGGCCCAGATCATAGGTGAAAGGAAGGAAGAAGCGGCCCAAATTATTGCCAAGGAATCGGCCAAACCAATTAAGGCTGCCCGTAACGAAATAGATCGAACGGTCCAGACTTACCAATTGTCCGCTGAAGCAGCAAAGAACATGCATGGCGAAGTGATTCCTATGGATGCTGTGCCACATGGCGAGAATCATACGGCTTATGTGGTTCGTCATCCACTAGGGGTCGTCAGTGCGATCACACCGTTTAATTTCCCATTCAATCTCGTTGCACATAAGGTCGGACCAAGTATTGCAGCAGGTAATGCGATGGTGCTCAAACCTGCCGAAAAAACGCCGCTATCATCACTCTTCCTTGCAGAAGTATTTCAGGAAGCGGGTCTGCCAGCCGGTGTCCTTAACATTATTCCTGGCGATGGTAAGGAACTTAGTGAAGTTCTAACCACGCATGAGAAAGTCTCCTTTATCACATTTACAGGCAGTCCTCGCGTTGGTAAACTCATCCGGGCACAGGCTGGTTTACGTAAGGTGACACTTGAACTTGGATCAAACTCACCCCTTTTGATTGATCAAGGCTTCAGTGAGGCTGATTTAGATAAGATCGCCCAACAAACCACAACAGGTGCTTTTTCATACAATGGTCAAGTATGTATTTCTATTCAACGCATTTATGTACATACGAGCCTCTTTGAACCATTTGTGCAGCGCCTCGTCACACATGTAAAGGGCTTGAAAATTGGGGATCCTATGGAGGAAGATACAGACATTTCAGCATTAATCAATGAGGATTCTGCTAAACGGTTAAAAAGTTGGGTTGAACAGGCAGTAGGTGCTGGTGCCAAGATTCGTGTGGGTGGGACCTTTGACAAGACTATTATGTACCCAACCGTGTTAACAGATGTTCCAAGAGAGGCTGAACTCAACGATCAGGAAGCTTTTGGTCCAGTTGTATCCGTTACGCCTTTTGAAAAATGGGAAGACGCGATCCGAATGGCAAACGACTCCAAGTTTGGACTCAACGCCGGCGCCTTTACAAAAGATATTCAACGGGCATTAAAGGCCGCTAAAGAACTTCAAACTGGCGGTGTTTTAATCAATGAAATCCCGACCTTTCGCGTTGATCAAATGCCATATGGTGGTGTGAAGGAAAGTGGTGTTGGCCGCGAAGGTGTCCGCTACGCCATGGAGGACATGATGGACTTGAAATTGGTCAGCTTCAAAACAGGCGTTTATGAAGAATAAGATGGGACTCATAAACTTGATTTCCCGAATTCAGTAATGAAGGGGTCAACCTCCACCTGGAAATAGACACCTGAATTATTTATACTAAATCCCTAAACAGTCAATAACCCGATACGGGATTCAAGAATTTTTACCGCTTACTACTTCCGAAAGAAGTCTCCCTCTTTAAGCGTGTGAAGGGCGTAGTCCAATGGTAAGGGGGAGATGAATTTCGGTTGGATTCATAGTATTTTAATGCCGAAGAAGCTGAACTGGAGGAAGCAGGAGACCCGTCCCCACATGCTTCCTAATTATGAGGTCCGGGTTCTTGGGCAGGTTGTTCATACATATACACTACCTTTTGTGAGGGGAGGTCGACATGACGTTCTGAGAACACTTTGCGAAGGGTTTTCTTGGCTGAGCGAATGACACCAAAATGGGTGTAAGGGTTACATTCAGCAATGGCGCGAATCTTATACGTGGAATGGTTGAGTGCTTGAACACCCAAAATATCCACATCACCTACAATGTTTTCGTCATTTTCTTTCAATCCCGCCATAACTTCTTGGACAATTTCTAGGGCTTCGTCTGTATCGGTTTTATAACCAATGTCCACATCGATTACGGCGATAGAATTTTCCTTCGAATAGTTGGTTACTTGATTAACTTGTCCATTTGGAATCGTGATGATTTCACCCGTCCAGACCTTGATTTGTGTAACCCGTAAACCTAAATTACGAATTTCTCCCCAATTTCCATTGATAGTGACATAATCCCCAACGTCATATTGATCTTCGAATGAGATGAAGATTCCGTTAAAGAAATCTTTTAATAAACTTTGCGCACCAAAAGCAATGGCAATACCAGCAACACCAGCACCTGCTAAAAGTGCTGCAATATGTACACCCAAAATAGGAAGAATAGTCATGATCAAGATGAAGTAGAGGGTGTATTTAATAATATTATGGAATAACGATTCTAAGGTATTCCTTCTTCTGTCGCTTATCTTTTGATGAAAATGTAACAAGCGACTCGAGAGCCGACACAAAATACTAATTAAAACCTGTACCATGACCACAATCAAAATAATTTTCAACGCATTTTGACCAATCGTTTCAAAGAACGTCGTGTGATTGGACATATAAGAATGGAACGTTTCTAATATTTGATTCATCAAAAAAAAACTCCTTCCTTAGAAATTCACAATATGGTGATTCACGGAACTCCAAAAAAAAACGGTTGTTATAACCGATTTCGAGCAATATAGATCAGTTTAATGGTTTCATTAAGTGTCAACTCTGGTGGTGGATTTAATTTCGTTTCGTAATCTCTTACAGCAATGAGATTAATCCCAACCTTTATCAATTCATGGGAGACGGTTCCAAAAGTCCAGCCCACATAGGTGTCCGGTAATGGGGATTCATAGAGATCATGATCAGTTTCGTGATGCTAGACTAAAAAGTGGACACAGATTGTTATAATAAATAAATCAAGAATAACGGGGTGTGTCCGCATGGTAAAAGGAAGGCAATTCGAAGAAGCATTTAAAATTGAAACCGTAAAGTATGTCAGTGAAAACAATAAGACGGTTTCACAGGTAGCTAGGGAAATTGATGTGAACGTCAATACGTTACATGGCTGGATCAAAAAATATGGCCAAGAGCCAGAGGTTAAGGCTGTAAAATCCTATTCTTCAGAAACTGCTGAGTTTAGAGCCCTTCAGAAGGAAATTCGTGATCTCAAGGAGGAAAATGAAATCTTAAAAAAGGCGATGCACTACTTCGCGAAAAGCCCTCGGTAAAGTATGAATTCATTCATGAAAATCGCTCCCTATTCCGAGTGGAGAAGATGTGCAAAGTCCTGGGAGTCTCAAAAAGCGGTTATTTTAAATGGATCAATCGTCCAAAAAGTAACAGGGAAAAACAACATGAGAAATTATCACAAGAGATTTTAAAAACTCATCTAGAATTTAAGCAGCGATACGGCAGTGTTAAGATAGCTAGAACCTTGAATAGACGTGGCATCAAAGTAAGTGAGAGAACCGTTTCACGGATTATGACAAAGAAGCAATGGAAGTCTTGTACTGTCAAAAAATATAAGGCAACCACCAATTCGAAGCATCAACATCCCGTCAGTGAGAACGTCTTAAATCGTCGATTTAAAGCCAGTAAACCTAACCAGTTATGGGTAACGGATATCACCTATATTCCGACCAACGAGGGCTGGTTGTATTTGGCGAGCGTCATGGATTTATATTCTCGAAAAATAGTAGGTTGGGCCATGGATAAAACGATGCCAAAGGAATTGGTAATCTCAGCATTAAAGATGGCTTACAAGCGTCAAAAACCAGGGAAAGGCGTCATCCATCATTCAGACCGCGGTGTTCAATATGCCTCATCTGACTATCAGAACCTATTAAACCAGTACAATATGATCGGCAGTATGAGCCGAAAAGGAAACTGTTATGACAACGCTTGTATCGAGTCTTTTCACGGTATTCTTAAACGCGAACTCGTTTATCAGACCCAATATAAAACGAGAGAGCAAGCGAAGAAATCGTTGTTTGAGTACATCGAGTTCTTCTACAATTCTAAGCGGATCCATTCAACTTTAGAGTATTTTACACCCAATGAATTTGAGCAAATGTTTAGGAGTTCCGCAGCCTAATTTTAACCTTCATGAAAAAGTTTAAATGTTCTTTATTTCAACTTTTTCATGAAGGCCACCAAGCGAAAGCGCGGTAGAAAAATCTGTGTCTATTTTCTTGACATAGTATCGGCGAGCAAATCCCGAATGACTTTTGAAACACCAATAGAGATGGAGCTCTGGACTAATAATCGCCAGTTTATTTCACCGGTATTGATCACTTCGTCTGCGCCCACTCTTTCAAGTGATCTCACATCGCCAGAAAGAGATTCCACGATGACATGAGCATTCGGATTTAGATGTTTGACAGCTAAAGTAGCTTTCATCGCCTTGGCATCAGCTGTGTTTTCATCAATTCGTTTGTCTCCAAATATTAAAACCGTTTTCGCATGTTGAATATTGGCTTTTATTAAGATCTCATCTTCACTAAAATTGCCACGAATGAAATGCACATCATAATCAGACACAGGATTTTCTTCAAGATAGCCATCGATTAAAACAAATTTAATGTTCTTATGCATTTTGGTGTAATCTTTGATGGCGGCTTCTGCTTGTTTGTTCCAATGGCACATGACGACATGATTTTTTAAATGTTTGGCACTCAATAATCCTCGCTCCTTTCGGCTAATCCTTAAGGCTAATGTCCCTCCGATGGTTGCTAATAAGACCGCAAGCAAACTCCCCCTATAATAATCAGTGCAATGGCCAAGACTTTTCCAGCTACTGTAACTGGATATTTATCCCCATAACCAACTGTAGAACTTGTGATGACGGCAAACCAGATCCCATCCCACCACGAATGCGAACAGTGCCAGGCACTGTTCGAGGTTTTACCAACAGACATGGTTTGGTAGAGAATGCTTTTGGGGGGCGGAACAGTCCCAATGCTTCGTCGTGATCAAAACGGCAAGAAACACAAAATGTCCCGAGATACAGGGAGAAATGTGTTTCATCTCTGGGTTATCTTCTAGAACAACAAACCAACATGAAGCGCTATTCCAAATAGGAGTAGCGTTTTTTAAATTTCGAGTGATGACAGGCTCCTGGTCACAATGCTTCTTCACACAGACGAAACTTTTTACTCATGCGTCCGTATAAGTACTAAATGACGTTAAGGAAGTGATCGTGTTGTTAAATGACAATCTAGAATCTAAGGTTGAGCCGTTTCTCACTATTTATCAGGAGTTAAAAGGGGCTTTTAAATGGAAAGCGGATAAGAAAGTGCTCATGTTGGTTTCCTCGATGTATGTGATTAATGGTCGAGCGTTTGATTTAGAAAGATTTAATGAGATCAGTAAGCATATCCAAACCCAAGTTGGGGCGTTTAATACGTTGCGTTCGTCGTCTGAGCGTTTTTCGATTGCAGCCATGTTAGATATTAAGTGTGATGAGCCAGAAGTTGGGTTTCAATCCTATCTGGACCTTTACGAACTGTTAGTGAGTGGTGGATTTAGACGAGGCATGTTTACGTATATTGCGGCTGTCGTTCTCTTTTCAAGTAACGTTGCTCCGACTAACTACGAGGAAATAGGTGCAAAAGCGCAAGACGTGTACAAGGCAATGAAAAAGGAACATAGGTTTTTAACCTCGCAAGACGACTACCCACTTTCTGTTTTATTAGCGACTCGAAACGAAGAGATTTCAATCCTTATGGAACGTGTTGAAGGCTACTACCATCAACTCCACCAGCTTGGGTTTAGAAAAGGGAATGATTTACAATTTCTAAGTCATATTCTCTCACTTGTCCCTGAAGGTAATGCGACCCAATTAAGCCAACGTTGCTTAGATATCTATGAAACAATCACCACTCTGTGGAAAAAGCCTAAATCTTTGCTATATCCAACGATCGGCATGCTTGCACTTACGGATGAAGGCCAGTTGAATTTAAAAGAAGTGATGGTCATCGCGGAACGACTGAATAGTGAAAAGGATTTTAAATGGGATAAGGATCTTAATTTTATGTTTGCGGTCAATCTATTAATCAGTGAAAAAATGGAAGATCCAACCGTCTCAAACACCGGGATGATGACCACAATTGAAGTCATATTACAAGCCCAACAAGCCGCCATGGTGGCGTCGATGACTGCCGTATCCGCTGCAGCAGCGACTTCTAGTAGTTCATGAGTAGTAGCATGGGGACGGTTCTAGTGCTTCCGAAGCATTGGAACCGTCCCGATGCTTTCTAAAGAGTAAACAAGTTCAATTTCATAAAAAACTAGAGTAACCAAACGCTTTAATTTATTAATGTTTCGTGTTATAATATTATAATAATTTAGAAAGATATGGTTACTCTTTATGCTAATTGATACAGCTATTAATCTTCCTGTTCATTATTATTTCCGTCCTGTAACATTCAAAGAAATAAAAAATTACGGATATAATAAAACAAATGGATGGGATTTTTCATGGGAACGAATTATTAAAGATAAGGTCGAAATCTTTGCATGAATTACTGATCGGCATCCCAATCCTCCTGTACAAGGATTAATTGCTCTTAAATGTCACCCTGCTGAGATGTATATAGAAATATTGAATATATCTTCTGCACCGATTAATAAAAAGGTTGTAAAAGGAAAACTCAATCCACATCAAAAGTATGTAGGTGTTGGTAAATGCCTTGTTGCCTTTGCTTGCCAATTTAGTATAGAGCAAGGTTTTGATGGCTACGTTAATTTGAAATCTAAGACTCAAACCATAAGTTTTTACAAGAAAATACCTGGAATAGAGAATCCAGGTGGAGGACAACTCTTCACCTTTAATGAGTATGGTGCCAAGACGTTAGCATCCCGTTACTTTGAAGGAGGTATAAAATGGAAATGAAGGCTAATACTATTTTTATACCAACGAAAAAAGGGTTGAAAATGGTGGATGACTCCATAATTAAAAAAGAGATCGATGAATTTGAACAGGGCTTTCCAGACGGTGTGTACGCAATACCACGAGAAAAAAATGAGCCGAGATTAAATGTACGAAAAATGGACGCATTCTGTAGGGAAAATCAAATTGATCCAGATCAATTGACTGAAAAGCAGATGGAACAGTTTTATATATATGATTAATCAAAGGCAAGTCCATTTGGTCTTGTCTTTTTTTATTTTCAAAATGAAATTTCATAGATAAAAGCAAATGTTGAGCAGAAATGTGTCCGAAGGGGAGCGCCTATTTGAAAGGAAACGGTGGAAAAAGTAACTATCGAACCCATGCTAGTTTGTGAGTGTATGTAAGAGGAAATATGAAAAATTAATTAAATCTTAGAGAGGAGCCTAAAATGAAAGCGATTCTTACAACTTGCATGATCCCGGTACTGACTATCATTGGGCCCGTTGGTATTGGGAAATCGACGTGTGCCGACGCAATCTCAGACCTATTAATCGATCTATACGAGATCCCGCATGCCGTTGTAGATCTTGACGATGTACGCCGCGCGCAACCTACTCCAAAAGACGATCGTTTCCATATGAATCTTGGGTTTAGAAATTTAGCCGCGCTTTGGCAAAACTACCAAGAGGTTGGAGCAAAGTGTTTAATTATACCAAGTGTCATGGAAAACCGAGCGCATTTGGACAAAATCCGTAGTTCAGTACCAGGTGCGGATCTATTCGTCGTTCGCCTGGCTTCTTCACTTAAAGTCAATCATGAGCGGATCCGAGGCAGGGAAAAGACCGTGGATTCCCTTAATTGGCATCTCAACCGATCGACCCAACTCGCGCAAGAACTCTCGGAAAAAAAGTTAGAAAACGTGATTGTTGACACGGATGGTAAACAACCGTCTGACATAGCGCACGAAATAATCGATCAATGGGGCGTTGTAGAGCGTTTACTAGGGTAAGACTCGCAATTTTTGGTGGAGTTGTTATGAGTAAAATAGAGAGTGTGGAACGAACGGCGTGCGACCTTTAATACGGTGTCGCCGTTTTTCTTTTTGAGTGATCAATCAAGTTATTTATGCTACAATTTTCCAACACCAAAACGGAGGGTTTAAATTGGAAATCACTCAGCAGTGGGAACAAAAAGATGCCGATTTTATTAGAAAAAAAGTAATCGAGCACAATATGGATCAACTTCCGGATCATCTTAAAACACCAAATGAAACGATAAGTTTTATCTTAAAAGATGACAAAGAAAAAATCATGGGTGGAATTACAGGGCATATGTTTTGGAATCATTTACATATTGATTTTTTATGGGTGGATCAAAGTCTCCGAGGAACAGGGTATGGAAGTCAACTCTTAAATAAAATAGAGAACTTTGCAATCGAACAGGGATGCAGGCTTGTGTATCTTGATACCTTTAGTTTTCAAGCACCCGAATTTTATAAGAAAAAGGGTTATGAAGTTTTCGGTACAATCGAAAATCATCCAAAAGGTTTTAATCAGTACTTTTTACAAAAGAGATTTGAGGTCTAATCGTTCTTCAATAGAATGGCTTGGATCGACCTATAGTGCTCAGCTTTCTATGGAATGAATGAAAATTAACTATTAAAAAGAGGACACCAAATTAAATTTGATTCGGCTGTCCTTTTTAGTTTAAAAATAATAACTTGACCTTATGACCTTATAAATTTATACTTACTTACATAAAGTAACTAACTAATTAATATGTAACTATTATTAGGAGGTCCATTATTATGAAATTTCATCGCGAACCATTTACATTTGTAGGTCAAGTTAACTTAAAAGTACAAGATCTAGAACGTTCGATCGCCTTTTATAAAGAAGTCATTGGCTTTAAGGTATTGGAACACACCTCGAGGGCAGCTACATTTAGTGCCGATGGAAAAACACCTCTATTATCCATAGAGCAACCTGAAGATGTGGTCCCAAAGCAAGGAAGAACGACCGGACTCTATCACTTTGCTTTACTTCTGCCAAAGCGAACGGATTTAGCCAATATTGTCTATCATTTTATGGAGATCGGATTGCAAATCGCATCCTCCGACCATCTGGTCAGTGAAGCCCTTTATTTATCGGACCCTGATGGTAATGGCATTGAAATCTATATCGATCGGGACCCTGCCGAATGGCATTGGAGTAATGGAGAAGTCAAAATGGCAGTGGATCCCTTGGATTTCCCTGACCTTCTCTCTCATGGAGAACCGCACGCATGGAAAGGTCTACCTGATGAAACGGTTATGGGGCATATCCATTTGCATGTATCCGAATTAGAAAAGATTGAGGAATTTTATGTAAAGGGACTTGGCTTTGACGTCGTCAGTCGATTCGGTAGTCAGGCGCTATTCATTTCGGATGGCAAGTATCATCACCATATTGGTTTAAATACATGGAATGGCGTAGGGGCACCCCAACCTCCATTAAATAGTGTGGGTCTTGAATCCTTTGCTCTGATGCTTTCTAGCGAAGAGAAGCGAAATCAAATTTTGAACCAAGTTAAAAGAAATGGATGCGCCTATCAGCGAAGAAAACGGGTCTTTTGTTGTGACGGATCCTTCGGGGAATCGGATACGGTTGGACGTATTAAATGGATAATTAATGTGGACGTAAATAGAATCTAATAGTGCCAAGTGAAGCTGACTGAAATTTACCGGTCAGCTTTTATTCATTTAGAAGTGTACTCTAATAGGATTTAGTAAACCTTCAAATTAATCAGGTTTAAGCGATACTAGAACTAGAATGGTGCTATAGTATGTTCCAAATTTTTCTCATTGTAGTACAATAGAACTAGATTATTGTTGGAATGCATTTGCAAAGGTTGATTTACAACTTGGACATATTTTGTCAATGGAAGTATTCCTATCCTTTGGTTTGATGAGCATGTAAAAAGAACTGGTTCACAATTGTCACAAATCCATCTACTCTGTAATCTCTTGACAATGAGGGCTTCAATTAACGGATGGTCAGGCAAGATTCTTTGTTAGAAATACAGGTGTTACACTTGAAGAATATGTGAACGATGATACCCAATTCGAAGCTACCATTGATTCCTATCATTTACATTTTAAAAAGAAAACAGTTTATCGAAATGGGTTTGAAAAACCAAAAGGAACAAAATTAAAAGGTTTCCTAAATGGTATGGTGGGGCTTCATTTGATTTAGATAAACATACAAACGTCGTTTCATAAAGCCTTTTTTCCTCTAGCAACAACAAACCAAATGAGTAGCATACTAATTAGTGAGTCGTTATTAGATTCTGACCTTTCAAGAAGAATTTTTTAATGAAATATTAAATTTATTAGATCCTTCTTTTATCAACCTAAATGGAGAAGAGCATTGTGAACAGTTTGAAAGATTGTAATTGATTACAAGTTCTTTCATTTTTGTTGATTGTTCCAGTTAGACCTCTTTTAGTTTTTAAAATAAATCGTACGAAATAGGAGCTAAAATATGTCTAACGTTGAAAAACTTATAGTGAATTCTGAAAAAGGGAATTTATTAAATGAACTTATCCGCTCTATAAATGAATGTCAGAAATTTTATTTTAGTGTTGCTTTTATTAATTTTAGTGGCTTACAGTTATTATTAGATACTTTAAAACAAGCCGAGGAAAAGGAGTCTATGGGAAAATACTCACATCCACGTATTTAAATTTTACAGATGCTAAAGCATTAAAGAAGATCAATGAGTTTCAAAATATCGATTTAAAAGTTTTTGTTACAGATAATTCCGTAGGATTTCATACTAAAGTTTATATCTTTGAGTACATAGATAGTTACAAAGTTATAATTGGTTCATCAAATTTGACTCAAAGTGCCCTCAAGAGCAACGTAGAGTGGAATGTTGAAATTATATCAAAACAAGATGCCATATTTATAAAGGATGTCATTAAAGAATTTGATCAACTTTGGGAGCGCAGTATTGAAGCAGAATCATCTTTTATTAGTCAATATGAGGAGCTTTTAAATTCTTTAAAACGTCCACTATGGGGAAATCAGTTAATTTATGAGAACAAAAATTACATAATACCTAATCGAATGCAAAAAAGAGCAATGGATAGTCTTGAACGACTTAGAGGTTACGGTGAAAACAAGGCATTAGTTGTTTCTGCAACAGGAACCGGAAAAACCTATATGTCCGCTTTTGATGTGAAAAATTTTAAACCAAATCGTCTGCTTTTTATTGTTCACAGAGAAGAAATTTTAAGAAAGGCAAAAAAAACCTTTGAATTTTTATTGGGAGATCATGAATCTTTTGGTCTTTTTACTGGGACATCTAAGGAATCTAAATGCGAAATATGTATTCTCAACCATTCAAACTTTATCTCGTTCTTTTGAAGATTTTAAACCAGATGAATTTGATTACATTATTTTTGATGAAGCTCACCATGCCACAAGTCCTAGTTACGAGAAGGTAATTAATTATTTCAGACCAAAATTTTTACTGGGAATGACAGCTACTCCAGAACGTAGTGATTCAGGGAATGTATTTGAGATTTTTGATCATAATGTTGCCTTGGAAGTACGATTACACGATGCTTTAGATGAAGACCTCGTCATTCCTTTCCACTACTTTGGAATTACGGATATTGAAGGAATAGATCTTAGTGATGTTGATATCGATAATCTTGCCGAGGTAACGAAACGATTAAAGGTAAACGAACGGGTCGATTTCATTATAGAAAAAATGAATTTCTATGGGCATGACGGTAAGAAGAGAAAAGCTCTTGGGTTTTGCGCAAGTATTGAGCACGCAAAATACATGGCAGAGGAATTTAATAAAAGGGGATATTGTTACCACTCATTTAACAGGAGAAGACTCTGTCCCTTATCGAGAATCAATTATACAACGCTTAGAGAACGATGAAGATCAATTGGAGGTTATTTTTACAGTCGATATTTTTAACGAAGGTGTCGATATACCTTCTATTAATACTGTCTTAATGCTTCGGCCAACCAATTCTCCAATTATCTTTATACAGCAATTAGGGAGGGGACTGCGAAAATATGAAAATAAAGAATTTCTAACTGTTCTTGATTTCATAGGTAATCACAGTAAAGTATTTCTGATTGCAATTGCGTTAAACGGCTCACGTTATTATGATAAGGAAAGTTTAAAAATTGCTGTAGCCACAAGTTTTGCCAATATTCCTGGAAGCTCTCATATTCAAATGGATAAAATTGCACAAGAACGGATCTTAGAACAAATTGATCGAGAGAATTTCAATTCTATGAAATATTTGAAAGAAGAGTACAATGAGTTTAAAAAACTAAATCAAGGAAGGATCCCTTTTCACCTAATGGATTTTTTGAAATTTGATGGAGCACCGGATCCCGTTAAATTTATTGCTCGTGAAAAGTCCTATCAAGCTTTTGTTGCCAAAGTTGAGAATGATCCTGAGTTGAAAGAACTTCTTTTAGAAGAAGATTTTGAAAGTTGTTTAAAAGAAGTATCGAGTAAATTACCACTTAAAAGAAGTTATGAATTTATCATACTTAAATATTTATTGGAACATGAATCAATTGATATCATTACAGCTCATAATGAATTCTTGAAGTGGGTTGAAACTGTATCAGAAGATAGCGTCTGGCACACGTTTGAATATTTAAATCAGGACTATTACGATAACATTCAAAAAAGAAGCAAATTGAAAATGGTGGAGCATAAGGATGGACATCTTATAAAGACAGAAACTTTTAGTAAGCTGCTAAAAAACGAGAAATTCAAAGTTTATATAGAGGATGTCCTTTTATATGGTCTATTCCGTTACGAAAAAGAGTTCCAAACGACGAATTATGGAATCCCGCATTTCAAACTTTATGAACAATACACAATGCAAGAGGTGGCTTTGCTTTCTAATTATCGTAAAATCCATACAGCCTTCAGAGGGTCCGGTTTATTATCCAATGACAAAGAGTTTTTCTTATTTATTGACCTCCATAAAGAATCAAATGTGAAAGAGAGCGTTAACTATAAAGATAAATTTATAGATGCCCATCACTTCCAATGGCAATCTCAAAACTCAACAAGACAAAATACTGATCGAGGGAAAGATATTATATTTAACAAAGACCGTGGTGTTAACCTTCATTTATTTGTGAGAAAATATAAGGAAATCGATCGTAAAACAGAACCATATGTATACATTGGAAAAGGGAATTGCCTATCATTTGAAGGTGAACAGCCCATTACTTGCAAACTTGAATTAGAACATGAGGTACCAGCTAACATCTATACTGAATTCACAAAAAAAGTGTAGTCCCGTGAGGGCTACACTTCTTTTATTAAGTTTTTAACAATTGGCACATCAGCCGGCGCCCATTTTAATGAATCAAGATTATCACGTTTAAGCCAAATTAATTTTGAGTGCTCCGTTTCGACAGGATTCCCCTTAAACACTTTACATTTAATGGGATATAAGTGGATAATAAAGGTAGAATATTCATGCGTATTTTTTGGAGCAGTTTCTACAGCTTGGACATTACATAAAAGTTCTTCTTCAATTTCCCGTTCAATTGCAGTGAAATGATCTTCACCTGGCTCGACCTTACCACCAGGAAATTCCCATAGATTAGGTAGGGACATGGAAGGAGAGCGAAGCGCACATAAGATTTCAGAATGTTCGTTTTCTATGATTGCTGCAACTACAGTGATTTCCTTTTTCAATAGAGAAACTCCTTTCGATAGAGGGTTACATATAATACCATGATACCATTTTTAATAAAAATATGGGATTGTTTAGGGGGTTCCAGATGTCTTGTCCATTTTGCAATTTACCACCAGACGCCATTATTCTCGAAAATGAACGCGCTAAGGCGTTCTATGATAAATATCCGGTTCAAAAGGGGCATTTGTTAATTGTCCCTAAGACTCATGTTGAAACATATTTTGATGCGAGTTCAGAAGATATCTTCGCGATTCATGACTTGCTCAAAGAGGGAAAAGAATTAATAGATAAAACCTTTGCACCAGATGGCTATAACATAGGAGTAAATGTTGGATCGTTTGGCGGTCAGACGGTCATGCATCTTCATTTTCATTTGATTCCCAGATACAAAGGGGACATTGAAGACCCACGTGGTGGCATTCGAAAAGCCATTCCGAATCTTGTTCCGTATCCGTAAAAACAGAAAGAGAGGTGCTATACATGCCAACGTACAAAAAGCTAGTTCGTGATCGAATTCCTGAAATAATTGAGAATAGTGGGAAGGCATTCACAGTTGAAACTTTAGATGAGAAAGGTTACATAAAAGAATTAAAACAAAAATTAAACGAAGAAATATTGGAATATCTGAATAGCCAAGAAGACACGGAGGCCTTGGAGGAATTGGCCGATGTGATAGAAGTGATTTATGCACTCTCTCATGTTCATCATGCTGATCCTGAACGATTAGAAGAGATTCGAAAAGAAAAAGCCAAAAAGAGAGGCGGATTTTGTGATCGGATTTTTCTAGTAGAGGTTGGGGATGAATAGATATGAGCTAATTACTGAGAATCTATTAGATCAGATCATTGCATCCATTCGGGAGTCTAGTACGATTTATATATTAACATCATTCGCCATGCGTTCAGGCGTTGAACTTCTTAAGCCCCACCTCAAAGAAGCCGCAAATCGAGGGGCAGATATAAAAGTGTGTACCGGGGATTATTTATACATTACACAGCCTGAAGCTTTGAAGAGCTTAACTTCCATTCATTCTTACATAGAAATTCGTTTGTGGAAGAGTCTTGGTCGGTCTTTTCATCCCAAAGCGTATCTCTTCCAAAGTGAAGAACAGGGTGGAACTTTTATTATTGGATCTTCGAATCTGTCCGCATCCGCTTTAACACAAGGTGTCGAATGGAACTTAAAAGTAAGCGAGCAGGAAACGATCGAAACGTTTGAAGACGCCATGCATCATTTTATGAAGATTTTCTACCATGCTCAGACCGTAAGTGTCAATGCGGAAACCATACACCTCTATCAAAACGATTATAACTCCTATCATCATAAGAATCCTCATCTTGAGACACAGTGGCATGAGCTTGAGAATACACCACAATCCTATGAAACAAAATCAACTCGCAAAGAACCAATGGTAATAGAAGCTCAAACACCTTATGGAACCATAACACCCCGCCCCTTACAAGAAGAGGCTCTACATGCTCTGCAAAATACATATGAAGAAGGCTATACAAGGGCCATGGTGGTCATGGCTACGGGACTTGGAAAAACGTATCTAGCCGCATTTTTCGCAAAACAATTTCGAAAAATTTTATTTGTCGCTCACCGTGAAGAAATTTTAGTCCAAGCCTCCCAATCCTTTAGTAAAGTCATGCCCAATCGATCGGTTGGTTTATATAACGGACGTATAAAAGAGGGGCAATCAGATACCGTTTTTGCTTCCATTTTTACACTAGGGATGAAACACCATTTAGAGGAATTTGCTCCGGATGCGTTTGATTTGGTTATTATTGATGAATTCCATCATGCCGCTGCAGATTCTTACCAAAAAATACTCAACCATTTCCAACCTAGTTTTCTTCTCGGGATTACAGCCACACCCGATCGAACAGATCAAAAGGATGTCTACCAAATCTGTGACGGAAATGTCGCCTATCACATTAATTTTATCCAAGCCATTGAAAAAGGCTGGTTGGCCCCTTTTCAATATTTGGGTGTATACGATCCAACCGATTATTCCTCCATTCGATGGCTGGGTACCCGCTATGATGAGGAAGAGTTATTAGCCTCTCAATTACGAGAATCCTATGCTAAAAACGTTATAGACGCTTGGTGCACTCATCGACAAACCCGTACACTCGGATTCTGTTCCTCCATTCGCCAAGCCAATTATCTATCGCGTTATTTTAATCAACAGGGCTATCGTACAGTGAGTCTAAATTCCCAATCTGACCAAACCTTAAGGGGAAATGTGATTGATCAATTGGAAATTGGAGGCCTTGATATCATTTTTACAGTGGATCTCTTTAACGAAGGTGTAGATATCCCCTCCGTTGATACGTTGTTATTCGCGAGACCTACTGAATCCCTTACAATCTTTACACAACAAATTGGTCGAG
Source organism: uncultured Sporolactobacillaceae bacterium (assembly GCA_963829575.1). GTDB lineage: Bacteria > Bacillota > Bacilli > Bacillales > Sporolactobacillaceae > KACC-23026. The sequence continues at coordinate 400,591 of CAWHJF010000002.1, forward strand.
GTTTGCGGTTGCACGAGAGTAAGGAGTCATGTGTCATCATCGACCTGATTGGAAATTATCGGCATGCTGACACCAAATTAAGCTTGTTCGATCGGGATCCACAACCAAAGAAAAAAGCCAAAGAACTCGCTCCGGAAATACCAGATTTTTGTACCTTTGATCTTGATCTTAGAGTCATTGATTTAATTAAAGAACTACGAATGAAAACTCAACCAAGAAAGATCAAGTTATTGGCGGCTTACAAGAGTCTCAAACAAGAATTAGGAAGACGCCCAACCTATTTGGAAATGCATTTACAAGGAGCAGCACAAGCCAAAGAGTATCAGCAGGAATTTGGATCTTACATTGGCTTTTTAGAGTGGGCAGATGAACTATCCGCAGCCGAACACATGGTCTATGTAAACTATGAGCGTTGGCTTAGAGAAGTTGAAAAAACGGGAATGTCCAAAAGCTATAAGATGATTGTCCTTCAATTTATGTTAAAAAGAGGGTCGAACGATTGGCATACACCCGTTACTGCGAAGGAAGTGGCGCCATATTTCCACTCCTATTTGACTGGAAAAGCTTACAGAAAACGCATTGATTTCTCCGATAAAGCTTCACAGCGGTTGTGGGATTACGAGGATGATAAGGTTGCTAAACTCATAGAGGACATGCCGATGGCGAAATGGAGTGGGAGTTCAAACGGACTTGTGAAATTTGAGAGCAAACAATTCTGGTTTGAGTTAGATCCACGAACACCTGATGAAAAAGAACTTCTATATAAATGGACAGAAGAGATATGTAACTATCGCTTGCATTGGCATTTTGAGAGGAAAGCAAAACATTAAAGCTAAGTTGGGGGACTTGGGAATGATTATAATTTTAATTATTATTGTAGCACTTGCTATTGTGCTTCGGTTGCCATCTGTTAAAGGGTTTCTTGGAGAGTATGGGGTAAGGCGCACTTTGAAAAAGCTTCCTGAAGAAGAGAATATTGTTCTGAACGATGTCATGTTTCCGAATCAAGGGAAAATGAAAACAACCTAGGTTGATCATATTGTTGTGTCCACACATGGCATTTTTGTGATCGAAACCAAAAACTATAAAGGTTGGATTTATGGCAAAGAAAAAGACCGCCAATGGACCCAAGTTATCTATAAGAGGAAAGAACGTTTCCAAAACCCAATTCATCAAAATTATGGGCCCATTAAAGCCTTAGAAACTCTTTTAGAAGATTCATTTGACGGTGACTTCTATTCTTTTATTTGCTTTAGTTATCGTGCAACCCTAAAGGATGTCCAGGTTCAATCACCATATGTCAAAGTTCTTTATAGTCTTAAACTATTCTAAACTATCCTTTCATATCAGGGAACGGTCATTCCAAGGACTCACATTCACAAGATTTCAGAGCGCGTTTCGGGTGGTGACAAGCACCTGAAAAAGAAGGAATAAATAAAACGATTAGCGAATTAAATTAAAAGAATATTTTAAAAACAGTCTTGAATATGGCAATTATTTTGATCAATGGGCGGTGTTCAATGTCGGGAAAAATCTCAATCATTAGAAAAAATGGGGATGAAAATGCCTTTGTCGCTGCGTATAATCAAGCATTAAAGTTGTGGACGGTTCCGTATGAGGAACGGATGATTCCGACTCGTTTTGGAGAAACCCATATTGTGGTCGCGGGGCCAATAGACGCAGAACCGCTTATTTTAATTCATGGCATGACATTTAGTGCCACCATGTGGTATCCGAATATCGACGTGCTTGCCAGTCATTACCGTGTTTATGCGCTGGATACGATTGGTGACGTTGGCAAAGGAAACGTGACCCAAATCGTTAAATCACGTCAAGATGCTGTGGATTGGTTGGTTGATGTCTTATTAGGCCTAGAGCTCTCCAAAGCCATTTTTATGGGCCATTCACTTGGTGGTTGGCTTTGTATGAACTTTGCCATCCAGCATCCAGAGAAAGTTGAAAAACTAGTGCTACTGGCACCGGCATCGGGTATTCAAAAGATTACGCCAAAGTTTTTCTTCAAAGTGTATCCAGCTGTTTTGTTCCCAACAGAAAGTCGCATTTTGAGTGAAATAAAATGGTTTGTAAGCCCGGATTTTCAACCAGACGAACGAGCGACGATCCTATTCCGCCAATTTATTGTATCAGGTATGAACTGTGTACCATGCCTGCGTGTCATTCCATCCGTATTTACGGATGCTGAACTTCAAAATTTAAACATTGAAACGCTCCTTATGGTGGGAGAAAATGAAACCATCTATAATCCGGCCAAAATGCTTAAAAAAGCTAAAGAACTCATTCCAAATTTGACGACTCAAATGATCCCAAATGCTGGCCATGGTCTGTCCATTGAACAGCCTGACATCGTGAACGAAGTGGTTCAGTCGTTTTTAAACCCTAAGTTTCAATCGTCCAAAACCATATAATATATAGAATTAATAAAAGGCAATCAAATACACGAACTGCATTTCTTCATGAAAAAATTGAGATATCACACCCAAACATTTAGTATGAGCGTAGAAATAGACACTTATTTTTTGGTGGATTCAGAACGAGAACTAAAAATGGATGGTGAACTTCAAATGACAATTACAAGGCTGAAGGTCATCTTGTAGAGGATCATAATGGGATTAAGAACAAAAGTATAGAAATTCAAAATAAATCTTAATATCGTCAATTAAGATCACCCATGCCACCGCATGGGGTTTTTTGTTTTTAAAAATTTAGAATAGGCATTGAATTAAGAATAAGTAGTTGGCATTAAATACTTTTAGTGTAAAATTCCACTAAAGGAATATAAAGGTAACGAAGGTGATCCATTGGAAAAGAATGAATTGATAACAGAACTATCGAAGAAACTGCGGCTTATTCGTGCCGAAATCGACTTTTCACAGGATGAAATGGCCGTTATGCTAGGCATATCAAAGAAGACGTTGGTTCAAATTGAAAAAGGGAGAACCGTTGCAAGTTGGATTGTCATTGTCACGGTTATTGCACTTTTTGATCAAAGTGAGAATTTGCAAAATGTCTTAGGAAATGAACCTCTTGAAGTGATCCGTTTGATTGCTTTTGAAAAGATAGATCAAACACATGATCAAACGATGGGCGGTAAAGTGTGGTGGAGAGATCTAACAAATCAGGGACTCTTCAAGATTCAGGAAAATGTTATAAGTCAACAGTATCGAATTATAGATGAGAGGAATTTTAGATGGTTTAGTTCTTTCAATAAAGAAGACGTGATGAATCGATTCGAGGAATTAAAGAAATAAAAATAGGATAGAGGCGATGTTCATGAAATTTTTATCATATTTAAGCTTAGTGGAATCGTAAGCCTTGCTGGAGTTAATGACCTTCGAACGATGTAGCATTTTCACAAAATTCGGGACAAGAAAATCCAACCGAGAGTTTTATAGGAGGCACGCCACTCGAGGTACCCGATCGTTATAAAGTTGGGACTCCTATTGAAAATTTCCCTATAAATGTCACTCAGCTCATTGTTCACGGCGCGATGGATGTCAATGTCCCTGTAGGAATAAGTGAGTAGAATGTGGCGAGTGCTCAAGAGGCGGGCGATTCCGTTCAATTCTTGAGACTTCCTTTAACTGAGCATTTTCAAGTGATTAACCCTCCCTCGCCTATTTGGTCGAATATCGTCCAAGAGACTTTTGCGCTTTTAGAGGGTAAGCATTAAAACGGTTAAAATCCAATATATGATAAAATAACGGATGAGTTGTCCTCATTCAAACCATTTAGAATAAATCCTAACTCTGAAAAACACATAGAAAGGTGGAGCAAATGACTAAGAGAACGTATTGTAAACAATGCTTTCCTAATCTTCCTGATGGAAAATGGCAGGACAACAAAAGTGAGGTTATTTTGACTCCTCCCAAGGATTTTAGCTATAAAGAATCCCTGGTTTATTTAGGTCGATCAAAAGACGAATGTTTATATCGTATTCACGATGCTAAGATCTATAAAGCCATAACGTTGAATCGTGAAAATGTGTTAATAGAACTAGCAAATAATGAATGTCAAAACTTGGTTATTCGTTTTGTTAATGTGATTCCGAGAAAATCGATTCGACTTGCCATTGCTCAGTATATTTGGGAATGGTTTGATCTTGATACAGATTTAACTTCTTTTTATAAAGTAGCAAAAGGAGATCCGTTACTCGGAAAATTAACCGAAACGTATTACGGTCTACGAGTTATTGGAATTCCAGATTTGTTTGAAGCCTTATGTTGGTCAATTATCGGGCAGCAGATCAATCTTACGTTCGCGTATACTCTAAAAAGGAAATTTGTTGAGTCCTTTGGGGAGCAGATTCAGCACGATGGCGTTAAGTATTGGTTGTTCCCGTCACCTGAAAAAGTGGCGGACTTATCGATTGAAAACTTAAAAAAGCTTCAATTCAGCCAAAGAAAAGCGGAATATGTTATTGAGACTGCCAAACAAATCCACTCAAATCGCCTTTCAAAATTGAAGCTAGAGACTATGGAATTCAAAGATGCAGAGCGAGTATTAACTAGCATTCGGGGAATAGGACCTTGGAGTGCTCATTATGTATTGATGCGCTGCTTACACCTTCCTGCTGCTTTTCCAATTCAGGATGTCGGTCTTCATAATGCCATCATGAAACAATTAAACCTACCACATAAACCAACCCTAACGGACATTCAGAGGCTATTCGTTCCTTGGAAAAACTGGGAGGCCTACGCCACTTTCTATCTGTGGAGAAGCTTGTACGAAAAGTTGTGAGCGTGTTTTGAGCGGGTATAAAGCTTATTAATTCCAGCACTGATCATAGGATTGGTGTTTTTTTCACATTAAGAAAGTAAATTTTTTGGTTTGCGTTGATTAAAGTTGTTGCAATCCTTGCAATGATTCTTATTGGACTCGGGATGATCATTTTCGGAATCGGTAATTCGGGGAAACCCATTGGTTTTGAGAATCTTTGGGTTCATGGAGGATTCATTCCAAATGGCATCAAAGGTATTTTAATGTCACTGGTTCTTGTCATGTTTTCATTTGGTGGGGTCGAATTGGTTGGGATTACAGCAGGAGAGGCCAAACACCCTCAAAAGACTATTCCTGCCGCAATCAACAGTGTCATTTGGCGGATCTTAATTTTTTATATCGGAGCATTAGGAATCATCATGTCTTTATACCCTTGGAACAAGATCGGCTCGAATGGAAGTCCGTTTGTATTAATCTTTAATAAAGTAGGAATTCCTAGTGCAGCAACGATCCTTAACTTTGTTGTGATCACAGCCTCATTATCTGCTTTTAACAGTGGGTTATTCAGCTCGGGAAGAATGTTATATAATTTGTCGTTACAAAATAACGCCCCAAAATATTTTGGTAAGACGAGCAAAAACGGTAGTCCTAGACGAGGAATTCTGTTTTCAGCTATTTGGTTAATACTTGCAGTCGTAATGAACTACATTGTTCCTGGAAAAGTATTTGTGTATATATCTTCTGTTGCCACAATCGGAATTATTGGGATTTGGACCATAATTCTGTTGGCGCAATTAAACTTTAGAAAGTCAAAAACAATAAACGACATTAAAAAACTTACATTTAAAATGCCTTTATTTCCATTTTTGAGCTATTTAGCCTTTGCATTTTTAGCACTGGTTATTGTTTTAATGGGAGCCATTGCAGATATGCGAATCGCATTAATTGTAGCACCTGTGTGGTTTTTGATTCTTTATATTGGATATAAGGTGAAAAAATAAGATCACTTAATTGACGACAATAAATTAGGTTTTTAAACCCTAAGAAATCCTGTCCTTAATTGAGTAACTCGTATTTGAATGCGGGCTTACTAATTAAATCTGTAATCCCCCCTTAAAAGTTAAAGCTTAACCGAATAATGTATAGTTGAATTTCCCTTTTTTAAATGGGGTGTAAAGTACTTACTTTTTATTGAGCAGAGATCATGATGATTTTGTGGCCAATGTTTCTTTAATCTGGAATATACGGGTTCTGGATGAAGCAGCCTTCTAAAATCTAAAGACATAAGCAATAAGAGTTACAATTAGCATCCTAGAATCCGGAAAAAATAACTTTTATATGTGGGGAAAACGTATGTCAGAAGAGTATCGATCTCGTCAAGAACGAAGAGAAGCCGAAAAAGCGAAACAAAACCAACAGAATAGAAGGGGCTCGGCCAACAAAGGGTCTGTTTTAAAGAAAGTGATTCTTCTCATCGGTTTGTTAGGTATTGTGGTGATCGGAATAGGCGCTATTACGATTGCTTCATTGGTGAAGGGTGCACCTCAATTAGATCCATCCAAACTCGTTGATCCGCTTTCCACAAAATTTTATGATAAAGACGGGCACTTTCTTTACGAATATGGTAAGGAGAATCGAACAAAAATCACTTATTCAGAGCTTCCAAAAAAGGTGGAAGATGCCTTCATTTCAATAGAAGATGCACGTTTTTATCAGCATCATGGTGTGGATTTAAAAGGGACTGCAAGAGCCATCTTTGAGAATTTGACAGGGCATTTTGGCTCCCAAGGTGGGAGTACCATTACCCAGCAGGTCATAAAAAATTCGTTCCTGACGCCACAAAAAACAATCAAACGAAAAGTTCAGGAATGGGATTTGGCCATTCAGCTGGAGAATAAGTACTCAAAACATCAAATCTTAATGATGTATTTAAATAAAATCTACCTTGGCGATGGCTCGTACGGGATCGCAGCAGCGGCGAAATCGTATTATGGAATAGATGCCAACCATTTAAATCAATTGACGTTACCAGAGGTGGCCATGCTTGCAGGGCTCCCTCAGAGACCGAGTGGTTACGACCCTACTGTGCCCGGAAATCAAAAAGTGGCAACGACCCGCCGTAATCAAGTTTTAAGTGCGATGTGCAACCAAGGGTACATTACAAAGAAGCAAATGACAGAGGCCAAAGCCGTACCGATTACAAAAGGTCTTGTGCCAAAAAGCAAAAATCAGGGTATGCCGTATGAGGCCTTTTTGGATGCTGCCGTTAAGGAAGTAAAAGGAAAACTTAAAAATGTGGACATTGGTTCTGACGGATTATCCATCTATACGACAATTGATCCTAAAGCTCAAGATTATGCCGATAAAATTATGGACACCAATACGGTTGTTTCTTATCCTAACGCAAATTTTCAAGGCGCTTTTGTATTCTTGGATACCAAGACAGGTGAAGTTCGTGCCATTGGAAGTGGCAGAAACGATTATAAAGCATCGTTTAAAGGCAATAATTTCGCGATTGATATGAACCGTCAACCCGGTTCATCCTTTAAACCCATTTTCGATTACGGTCCTGCGATTGAGAATCTAAAATGGTCAACAGCCCATCAACTTGATGACCAGAAGACGACCTATTCAAACGGTCAATCGATTTCAAACTGGGATAACCAATATCACGGGATGCTCTCCATTCGCACGGCCCTTCAGTGGTCGTATAATATCCCTGCTCTCCTTACACTCAGAGCGGTAGGGATGGATCAGGCGAAGGGCTTTGCGAAAAATCTGGGGATTCATTTTGATCACGATAAGGTTTATGAATCCTACGCAATCGGAAGTAATACTGTGAATCCATTGGAGATGGCAGGGGCTTACAGTGCTTTTGGCAATAACGGGATCTATAATAAACCACACTTTGTACAAAAAGTCGTCTATCCAAATGGTAAAGTGGTGAATTTTACACCAAAACCAAAACGGGTCATGCATGATTACACCGCGTATTTAATTACGGATCTGCTAAGGACCGTTGTCCAATCAGGGACCGGGACAACGGCAAATGTTCCAGGGTTAGATGTTGCAGGAAAAACCGGAACAACGAATTTTGATGATCAAACACGAGCACGATTTGGTTATCCATCAACTGCGACAAATGATAGCTGGATGGCAGGCTATACACCGCAGTACACAATGGCCGTATGGACAGGATATGCCAAGAATGCCCGGGCAACTATATGTTGGGAGACACGACAAAACTATCCCAACTAATCTTTAAAGAAATGATGCAAGCATTTGGGACGGACAAAAGTCAGTTTCAACAACCAAGTGATGTCTATAGAATGAATAACGAATTGTACATTAAAGGTGGCAATCCTGAAGACATTCCAACCGTACCGAAAGAAGTAAAAAAAGAAAAACCTTCTAAAGGGGCAGATCATCATAATCCACATGCAAAACCTGCGCATGGTCACAAACCAAAACCAGGAAAAAGGCCAGGTCATAAAAAACACTGAAGCATGGGGACGGTTCTTTTGCTTCCATAAATTAATGTCGCTGTGTCTTTCACCGCTCGAAACACCAAAGTAAAACCCCAGGATTGGATTAATAACGGGTTCACTTCAGAGGTGCAAACAAAGAAATATCATGCTAAAACGCACATGATTTCACACTAGAAATCTCATGTGCGTTTTTCCTTTTATTTAAAGGCTTTTACGCATTATTTAAACTATTTCACAAGTGAAATCACACTATAATTCAAATGGTTGGTAATAATTATTGTACAGCATGTGATTTACCTTGTGATTTGTGGTGTGAATCGTATTACGAATAATTTATTCCAGAGAGCCAAATCTTTTTTATTGATAAGATTTAAAAGGCTTTCTGGGGTTTTATGTTAAAATTAAATTAAAGATTGTGAAAAGTTGTACTTAAACAAACGGTCAGGATAATTAAATAAGAAAAATGGGGTGAGGCGTGTGAAAATCAAAAAGTGTACCAATTGTGGAAGTACGGAATTTGCAGAGGGTACAGATTACTCTCCGATAAAACCTAACAAAATAGCGTTTGGTGCCTCAAACAAAATTTATACTTTTTGTTTGGAATGTGGAGAAGTTATGTCTATCAGAATCGAAAATACAAGCTTATTTAAAAAGAAATCCTGAACTAACGGTGAACGATACTTAAATAAAGGTTGGATAAATTAAATGAGTGTAAAGGGGGAATACAGTTGGGGAAAGAACGAATTAGCAGTTATTCAATTTGGTCTTTAATTATGGATATCTTATCAGTTCTTTCATCTTTTCTTATTTTTGGTTTGGTTCTCATATAATTGGAATTTTTTTATCAAGAAAAGCCACTAAAGATATTGAAACAAATGATATTGGAGGAAGAGGATTAGCAACTTCAGGTTTGATTTGTAGTATTGTTGGATTAGGCATTTCAATAATTTTATTATTACTTGGAGTTCTCCTTATCAGTTTCCGTTCCGTCGCATAATGCAAAATAAGAAAACGACAAGTGAAATATCTTCAGCATTTAAAAATCCTACACATATCCTAATGAACTCTTGAACAAATTTGCAGTTCTTCTTCAAGTAACGAGAGCTTTACTGGAACAAGGGCTGACAGTCCTTATTGAAGTAACGGTTCAGGATTGTTGAAGAAAGAAAAATGTTAAATTCAAATACGATTTCAAATTTGGAGGATGAAATTTATGGAAAAAGATAAAGTGGAATTTCAAACAGTTGATGAATATATTATGCGGTTTCCTGTCGATGTCCAGGATACACTTCAAAAATTAAGAGTATTTATAAAAGAGGCAGCACCAGAAGCTGAAGAAAAAATAAGCTACCAAATGCCAGCTTTTTCATTAAATGGAACTTTAGTATATTTTGCTGTTTGGAAAAATCACATTGGGTTCTATCCAACTTCTAGTGGAATGAATGCTTTTAAAGAAGAATTGTCACAGTATAAAGGAACAAAAAGTTCAATACATTTTCCTTTAACAAAGCCTCTGCCTAATGAACTGATTAGTAAGATAGTGAAATTCAGAGTTGATGAGAATAAAAAGAAGGCTCAGGA
>CAWHJF010000003.1:0-329022 GCA_963829575.1 uncultured Sporolactobacillaceae bacterium
ATTTGTGAACGGCGGATTTCAGATGCCGGCAACCCCAGGAATTCAATTCTTCGCTGGGTTTGTCAGCGGCGCAAAATGCCCTGGAAATGGCAGGAAAGTCGGCGGATGATATCAACCAGATTATTTACGCCACTTGCTCTCCGGACACGCCGCTGCCATCCTCTGCATGCTGGCTTCAACATAAGATTAACGCCGATAACGCCTGGGGCATGGATATTAATGCCGCGTGTTCCGGATTCCATCTATGGACTGTCAACGGCTGAAACGTTTATACAAACCGGCCAGGTGAAAACAGCCCTGGCATAATTAATGCCCTTGCTCCTATAAACGCATTGTCTTCAATCCGAATTTTAGCGATCTTAGTATAGTCTAAGAATCGTTTCGTACTTGCATCATGGGCTAATAAATACGTCTGGGGAGCAAAGGTGACATTATCTCCTATTTCAATTAACCAGCAATGTGCCACATCTATGGTACTTGCTGCTAGACCATGACAATTTTTACCGACTTTCATTCCCTTTTGTAAACAGGCTTCCAGAGTCAGTTGTTCTGGACTAATCTTTCCTAGGCGTACGCGCAGTGATTTTTTTAAACGGTTTAACACACTATCCCTCCTAACTAAATTAATAGAAAAACCACTTATAAAAGTGGTTGTAAATTACATTGTGATTAAGTTATAAAACTTCTTAATTTCATCTTCCGTTCCAAAATTCTCGGACTCTAAATTTTTCATCAATAAGTTCCGCGTGCTGCCGTCCTTTATTAGTCGTTCAATCTGACTGGCGATCGATTCTGCCGACATCTCAGCGATCAACCCATTATGATTAGCCTCTATATGATCTCTTGCGGTTTCAAAATTGGTGATCACGATTGGTTTTGCTAGAATCTTTGCTTCAACAATCGAGATAGACTTACCTTCAAAACGAGAAGTTTGAAGATAAAGATCTGCTTCTTTTATGTAGGGATATGGGTTTTCTTTTAAACCTAATAGTTTAACATTCTGCTCTAATCGCCTTTTTCTAATCTCTTCTTCTAAGAAGGCTCTGACGTTTCCCTCTCCTATTAGTAACCACTTAATGTTATGACCTTTTTTAACTAAGAGATCCACAGCAGCTAAGGAAAGATCCAGTCCTTTTTCTTTCGCTAATCTTCCCACTGATACAATTTTAAACTGGTTCTCTTCATGTTCCATTCGGGGTTGTTCTAATGCAAGATTTCGAATAACCTTCGTTGAAACAATGTTATGTATGCTTCTCATTTTTTGCGCGTAGTTAGGGAAGTTTTTCCTTAAAATATTGACTAGCTCCTCAGAAACCGTAACAAGGTAATCCAGTTTCTCAACATAATAAGCATCATGTTTTGCCGATATCCCAAGTTGATTATAGTCTGTATGAACCCAGCCGATTTTCTTCTTTGCCTTCACGCAATCCACACAAAAATATATAGGGTTTTTTTCTTGGAAACCCACCGCCACATCATAAGTCTGATCGAGTTTTTCTAAAGTATAAGAAAGTCGCTTCCATAAACGTTGTTCAATCTTAGAACCGTTTTTCTCTGTTTTGGCTAAGTAGCCTAAATAAAAGCGGGATAAAAGTTCTTGATAAGCTCGATTTTGGATTAATCCTTTTATCGAATCACGCAATGGAAGGTCAAAGTACTTAAAATAAAACGGTTCTGGCAGAAGTGAAACCTCTTTGGGAATTTTATTCATAAATAAGCCTTCATGTTTAAATAAAAATAAATCCACTTCATAATGATCGTAGTCTAGGGTTTCTAACAGTGAAATAAGTGCTTTTTCGGCTCCACCACAATTTAAATTATTTAATACAAATAAGAGTTTCTGTTTCATTTCTCATCACCTGTTATAAAATGGCATAGACTTTCTGAACCTCATCTTCTGTCCCAAGCTTTTCTTGTGATAATTGATGAATCATACGATTTCTCAGATTTGAATCTACTAAAATCCGTATGATTCCATTGGCAATTGATGAACCATTCTTTTCCACAATTAAACCCGTTTGTTCATTTATTAGGGTATCCTTTGCGGTTTCAAAATCCGTAATCACAATCGGTTTATTTAGAATTTTAGCTTCTTCAATAGCCATCGACTTCCCCTCATATCTTGAGGGCTGAACATACAGATCAGCGTGTTTAATATAAGGATAGGGATTCGTTCTAACCCCTAGTAATCTAAAATTTTTTTCTAAATCATAGGCTTTAATTTGTTTTTTTAAGGACTGACGAATAGTTCCTTCTCCTAATACTAGCCAGTTGATTAAATAACCTTGGTCTCTTAATTCTTTGCAAGCTTCTATCGCTAGATCAATCCCTTTTTCGTGACTTAAGCGAGCCAATGTGACAATTTTAATCGCCTTTTTTTGATATAAAGTATCGATCTCAACCTCGGATAATGTCTTCAACATATTGGGAGAAAGGATATTCTCAATGATTCTAATTTTAGAACCCAAATCATTAAAATGAGTCAATAATGAAGCCTTGCATTCCTCAGAAACCGTCACCAGTTGATCTAATTTTTCAAAATACGCTCGGTCGAACTTAGGATCCATTCCAGCATTTGAATAGTTTGTATGGATCCAGCCTATTTTCCTCTTTGCCTTCACTTTGTCCACAACGAAATAGATTGATGATTTTTCTAAATAACCAATAGCGACATCATATTCCGTCTCCAAAGCGGGTAAAACAACGGTTTTGTATTTCCATGAGTATTGCTCAGCTAAACTCGCATTGACTACAAAACGATTTGTTAGAGTAAACAACAGACGAGAATAAGCGAATTTTAAGTTCCCCTTAGAAATGAATTTCATCATAGATGGCAAAAGAGATTGTGCAAATGAATAATAATGATTGGATAAGTCGAGAATCGTGACGTCTTGTGGTAATGATTGAAGAAATTCCCCAGTCCGTCTGAATAACAGTAAATCAACCTTATACTGTTTATAATCTAGCTGATTTAATAAATTGATGAGACTCTTTTCTCCTCCCCCAGCATTCAAACTCGGGATGACAAATAAGAGCTTCTTTTTAGTCTTCATTTAATTCACTAACCCACTTAAATAATCAACAGCCTGATAAGATCTGGCCTGGACATCAGGCATCGCAACTTGCAATTGTTGTTTCAAAGCGTCTTCTTCTCTTACCATCTCTTTAAATTTATCTATAAGTAAAGGGCCATTGGAAAGTTCGTTTAACCCCAAAACCAGTTTTTCTTCCCCGAAAAGGTCTCTCGCAATACCTTTTGATTTAATACTGTAGCCTAACACCATCGTCGGTACATAGTTTGAATAGGCTGCAATGGTCGCATGAGTCCTTGCTCCAATAAAGAATCGCATTCTAGCGATGTAACCTTTATATTCCGTTGCATTGAGATGATTTGGCAAGAGTATAACACGGCCTGTATGTCTGTATTGAGCATAGAACTGTTCGAGCAGTTCATAATCATTATTTCCTTCATCAATCACGTGCGGGGTCAATGCGATGGTTAAATCGGTAGAATTTAAGATATGTTCAATTAAATCTTTAACTGCTTTCTGAGAGGCTCTATTTCGTTTCCACACCAAAGGGCTGAAATTTAATCCAACTGTATTTCCTTCTTTCCATCCTTTTGGAAGTGGTAACTCTTCTTTTTCGAGTGTAAATGCTGGGTCTGCCACAAGTCTCACATTTGTTAAACCATTGTCTTTTAAGAGGGAATATGTCATCGTTTCACGTGCTAAGATTAAATCAAATCGTTTTAAATCTTCTAGTTTCTGTTCTGATAGATCTTCAGGTCCAATGGAACATCCCCAAAGAACAAGTTTTTTATTGTTGCTTTTCACTTGTTTGTTCACTTCATACCAACCAGGCTGCTCACCATAACAATAATTATCTCCACCAATAGAAAGACAGATATCCATATCCTTGGCTTGATTAATCACTTTTCTATGTATTCTACTTAATGCATAGCCTTCATCTTTTAGCAATTTGAGTCGTAATGAGGAGATCAACCAGTCTGAAGAATATTTCTTAATTGGTGTTTCAGCACCATCAAAGATTCCATCTAAATTCGAAATAATTTGGTCACTATCAGGACGACCGCTAGAAAGAAAGACTTGAGCATCCGTTAGTTTTTGTTTAATAATTTGTGTAGACGATCGGACAATGGCCTCACATCCACGGTTATAACTTCCTGCATGGAAATACATCATAATTTTCATTTTAGTTCTCCTCTTTCAGATGATTTTCGATTTCGATAACGACTATAAGCGGTCAAAAAATATAAACCTAATAATTGTTCCCTATTGATCAAGTAAAGCATCCATCTTTCATATCGACCCTCATACACTTTTAACTGATCTGCTGATAAAGTCATCGCTTCTTTAACAGTTGGATCTTTAATCATTCTTTTCACATATTGAAACCTTTTGGTTCGTTCCAGTTCGTTTTCTGGATCTAAATAGAGATGAATAAATGACCGAACACTTTTTATAAGTTTTAAAGCCTTTAGGCGATAGAGTTCATCCTTTCCTAAAAGCTTTTGGACACCATTTAACTCTCTATTATAGGTCTCTAATGCATGGTGAAAATAATCCTTCGTCTTTAAATTCCTTGTTGCACTGCCTGCCGTTTCCTTGTAGAAATAAAAGCTTTCATTTATATATTTCACTCTACTAGAAGCACAAAAAAACTGAAGGTTGAACAGTCCATCTTCCCCTAAGGTAATTTGATTGGGAAATTTAACATGGTTTTCCTTAACCACCTTTAAGTTAAACAACTTATTGCAAACGGAATTAAACGTATCATGACTAATTAAAAAAGGAATGATTTCTTTTTTTATGTAATGGTAGTCTAAGACTCGATCTTTCAAGAATGGAAAGCCATGAATTCTCTCCACTCCATCCATTTCACTCGTCAAATTTGAGATCACCACGTCACATCTGTCGCTCGCTGCTTCTAGACAGAGGTATTCATACATAGTTGGAGAAACCACATCGTCTGCATCCACAAAACCGATATACGCTCCCTTTGCGATCTCAAGTCCTGCGTTACGAGCAGCGCTGACACCTTGGTTGTTTTGATTTATTAAGCGAATTCTTTTGTTTACTCTTTGATACTGCTCAATTATTTGACGACTGGAATCCTGTGATCCATCATTCACAAAAATAAATTCACATTCTTTTAGTGTCTGACTTAATAAGGAGGTGATGCATCTTTCAATGTGAAGTTCTGCATTATAAACGGGAACAATCACACTCACCTTAATGGTCAACGAATGACACTCCCTTCACTCCGGTTTAAAGGGATAATCTTTTCTTTTCCCCTTCTTCCTTAACTTCACCCATTAATTCATATAGCCGGTTTAATTCATGTTGATTATTAAAGTTCATTAATTGACAGGCACGGGAAAGGCGAGTTCTCAAACCGTCTTCCCTATACAAGATTTCAATTGCTCGTATGAGCCCTTCAGTAGATAATTCCGAAATAATCCCATCTTCTTCATGAGTTACCTGACTTTTTGAAGTGGCATAATTTGTGAGAAGGATCGGTTTTCCTAATATTTTTGCTTCTGTCACCGTCACTGCTTTCCCCTCATATCGGGAAGGCTGAACATATAAATCCGCGCCATCTATAAATGGATAGGGATTGTTTTGCTTCCCTAACAGAATGAATGAATCCTCCATTTCATATTTCTCTATTTCTTTTTTCAACCGAGTTTCCTCAGGTCCATAACCAACCACATACCATTTGATTTTATTTAATCCTTTCTCATGCAAGTTTTTTAAAGCTTTGATCGCTATATCGAACCCTTTGGCATAGCTTAACCTTCCAACAGAGACTAATTTAAATGTTTCATTTGTAGCATAAGGAAACATAACTTGTTGATTCGCCATTTTATTAATAAAACTTGGAGAGTTAATGTTCTCCATCTTAAACAGTTTGCCTTTAAGTAGTGGATAGGCTTTTAAAAAACTCGTTGTCACATCATCGGATATAGAAGCAATGGAATCAAATCGATTCCAACATTTAAAATCAATGTCTCGATCGACTTCTAATTTCGAATAATCGGTGTGAATCCATGCGATCTTGTTTTTCGCTTTTACTTTATGGGCCACGATATTATGTGGCCATGCATAACTAATGGCCACATAATATTCCTTTTTAAGTTTAGGAATAAACAACATGGAATAATTTAAGGCCAGTTGCATCTGTATGTAGGCAGGTCCTTCTTCTAATTTTCTTTTATTCGCTTTATGTTTGGATACAAACTTGCTAAGAATCCTCATAAAGGATGTCAAGAGTTGCCCTTCCTTAATACACTGCTTAATTGGTTTTCGGAACACGGAATAAGCTTTGATCTCTGGAAGAACGTTCACTTCTTTTGGAATAAAAGAAAGTAACTCGCCTTTATGTTCATAGATTAATAAATCCACATCGTAAGAATTATAATCAAAGTGCTCAAGCATATTTATGAGACTACGTTCGATGCCACCAATCTCCATATCATAAACGGTGATCAATATACTCTTTTTCATAGAACTTCCCTCATCGTGTCGATTGGGTTCAGAGCTTTCATTTGGTTGGTTCGTTTATTAAAGAAGAGGGTATTTGAAGGTATTTCCCCTTTCACGACACTCCCCGCTGCAATAACTGAATGATCTCCTATATAAGTATCTTTTAAAATCACCACATTAGAACCAATCCAAACATTTTTGCCAATATGGACCTCACCTCGAACTAAGTGATCCTCACCCGAATGCTTGTAATTATGATCATGGTCATTAATGCAAACATTCGGCGCAATTTTAGTATGGCTTCCAATGGAAACTTTTTTTACACAATTAATCGTGCAATTATCGTTGATAAAGACCTTATCTTCAAGGATTAACTCTCCAGCAAAATCAACTCTAAAACTCGCATTCTTTCGGATAAATACAAATTTTCCAATTCGAACTTTTGCTTTCTTATTTAAGATCTCAATTCGACTGTTTGATTGAAGTGAAAAAATCGAACTATCGATCTGTTTATAATTCCAAAGCTTACACCATAGAGCTCGGATTATGGCGATAAGCTGAGCCCATTGCATTTTTATAGTAATAAAAAGTCCTCGTGTTCGACATTCTTTCATTAACGTAAGATAAACTTTTTTGATCACCTTTGGGTATCCCTCCTTTAAGAGTGAGTGGAATTAAAGGTTTTTCTAATCGCGTAAATAAAATCCGCTCCGAATATCTTGGAGATGATTTTCTTAACAGTTGATTTCACACGCGTATGCATCGGCAGCCAACTTTTATAGAAGTGATGCATACATACCGTTTGGTCATTTCTTAACGCTCTGCAATTAATATAATCATAGGGTGATAGGTAGGTTTGTGGGTAAACAGCCCCCAGGCCATCTATTTCCTGATAAGTCCCATCCTTCTTCAAACCTAGGTTTTGGAACATCTCGGTTACCACCGCCACATTCGTCAAACTGTCTGAATTTCCGTCTTCCTTAAGAAATGTCCGTTCCTTATAAGATTCTAAGAACTGTTTAATAAATGGATGATTAGGTTTTGCTCCCATTGTACTCGTTGCAATGAAATCCTCTTGTTCAAACCCCCAAAATGAGTCATGGTGAAGAAACGCATCAAAGGATTGAAAGACTTCTACATCTGTATCAAGATAAATTCCGCCGTAATGGTATAGGACGAAAACCCTCACATAATCACTAACAAAAGCAAATTTCCCTTGCTCATAAGCTTCTTTGGCATAACCATTGCCACTAAAATCAAAATTTGATTCATTCCATTCTTTAATTTCATAATCAGACAATTGCTGATACCAACTATTGATACATTTTTTAACTAAATCTGGTTTTTCTTTTCCGCCAAACCAACAGTAATGAATGACCTTAGGAATGGTGTTTTCCTTACTTGGATTCATCCTGATCACTCTTCCATTTCAGAAATTCAATGATCGGTCGATAGTCTTGGATATGATCTTTTTCAACCCCGATTTCTCTTAATTCATGAGCAAATTCAATTAAGTCTTGATCATGACTATCATGGTCAAAATCAGTACCAATCAATAAGACTTGCAAATCAGTATCTAATACATTTGCTAATTTTTCCAATATTTTAATGGATGGATTTTTATTGACATCCCGTTCAATATTGCTAAGGTAGGACTTTGAAATATCCGCCCGTTCCGCCAATTCCGTTAAGGTTAGTCCTTTACTTTTGCGAATATGGTATATGTTTTTTCCGATCATCGTTTTTACCCCAATTAGATTATTTTTTAATTCAAGAGACACCCCTTTTGACCGTGGTCTTATGCAAGTAAAAGAAGTTTAGTTGATCCATATTTGTAATTCTTTTTTTTCATAGAGTGAAAAAATGGTATCAATCACTCGAGTTTGTTCTTCCTTGGATAAGTTGGATCCTGACGGTAAGCAAAGGCCATTTTTAAAGAGTTGTTCAGATACACACTCGTGAACGCTATGTGGATAAAAGGAACACCCTGCAAAAAGAGGTTGAAGATGCAGGGGTTTCCAAACAGGGCGAGCTTCGATATTTTCTTTTGCGAGCGCGTCAATCACGTCATGAACGGACAACCCTGCTTCTTTCTCATTCATCAATAAAGTGGATAACCACCGATTTGAAAAGGTATTTTCAAGTTCGGGCATCATCTCAACACCTGGTATCTGTGATAAAACAGTACGATAGCGGTCGAAAATGAGGCGTCGTGCCTTTACACGATCATCCAAAACCTCTAATTGTGCCCGGCCTACACCTGCCAAGAGATTACTTAGTCGATAATTGTAACCAATCTGACTGTGTTGGTAGTGAGGAGCAGGATCACGGGCTTGTGTCGCCAAGAAACGCGCTTTTTCTAGTTTTTCAAGATGATCGGATACTAGCATTCCTCCACCTGACGTTGTGATGATTTTATTCCCATTAAAGGAATACACCCCAAAATAACCAAAGGTGCCGCTTTTTCTACCTTTATAAGATGAGCCTAGACTTTCTGCCGCATCTTCAATGATTGGAATTTGATAGGCTTCACAAATGGCACAAATCTCATCCATTTTGGCGCTCTGACCATAGAGGTTGACGACAATCACGGCTTTTGGTAGTTTCCCTTCATAGCTTGCTTCATGTAAGGCGCGTTCCAAAGCTTGTGGGGACATATTCCATGTTTCCGGCTCAGAATCAATAAAAATAGGTTCTGCTCCCTGATAAAGAATGGGATTGGCACTCGCAATAAAGGTTAAGGTTGAACAAAAGACACGATCCGCTTTTCCAACTCCCAACAGAGACAGAGCCAAATGAATGGCTGCTGTACCTGAACTTACGGCTACTGCACCTCTCATCCCAACATAATTCGCTAGTTCTTTTTCAAAGGCATCCACATGCGGTCCAAGCGGTGCAATCCAGTTGGTTTGAAACGCTTCTTCAATATAGGACTGCTCTAGTCCACTCATATGAGGTGGAGACAGAAAGATCCGATTTTTCACTTGTGTTATGGCCATGAATGAACCTCCTCATCATCTTGTTCATGTGTTTCTTGTCGGATCACTTTAGCCGGTACCCCTACAGCCGTGCTATATGGAGGAAGATCTTTTAAAACCGTGGATCCAGCACCAACCGTAGTCCATTGACCGACTTTAACACCTGGAAGGAGGGTTGCCCCACTTCCAATATGAACGCCACGCTCTATAATTGCTGAACCCGTTAACGTCGCGTTTGGAGAAATATGTGAGAAACTTTCCACTCGACAATCATGTTCTACAATCGCCCCTGTATTTAAAATGACATGATCTTGAATGACAGCTCCAGGATTAACGACAGCATTAGCCATAACCACCGTCCCATCTCCTATGAACGCCGATCCACTGACCACAGCTTTTGGATGTACCAAAGTTAAATAGAAATCCTTTGGAATTTCCAACCGCTCAAATACCTTTTTACGAATAAGATTATCTCCAATCGCATTAATAAAACGAATGTCATAGAAGTGAGAACGTAATCTAGGCGCATAATCTAACGGTGCACAAATAAAGCCATCCTGTTCTTCAAACGTTTCATACTGATCATCAAGAAATCCAATAAACCGGTGTTCTGGAAAGTGTTCTAATAGATCTTGGATCACTCGACCATGACCACCGTGGCCAATAATGGCTACTCTCACCCTTTTCCCTCCCATCGCTTATGTACGCCTTGAAAGACTTCAACCGTTGCTTGACCAGGTTGATTAATCCCTTCTTTACGAAAAACCTTAAGAAACGTTCGTCCTAAAATTCTTAAATCCAACCAAAAAGACTGGTGGGTCACATACCAGCCATCTAATTCGAACTTTTCTTCCCATGAAATGGAATTTCGTCCGTTAATTTGAGCCCAACCTGTAATTCCAGGTTTGACCAGGTGTCGCTTCGCTTGTTCTTCGGTGTACAAAGGAAGATACTCCATTAAGAGCGGCCTTGGTCCGACCAAACTGAGTTCTCCTTTTATCACATTAATGAGTTGGGGCAATTCATCTAAGCTGTATCGACGTAAAAAAAGACCCACCGAAGTGAGTCTTTGAGCATCAGGCAACAGCACACCATTGCGGTCTGTTGCAGATGTCATCGTTCTAAATTTATAAAAATAAAAAGGCTCTCCATGGAGCCCTGGTCGCAGCTGTTTGAACAAGACCGGTGATCCTAGTTTCCATTTCACGATTCCACCTATTAGAAGGTAAAGTGGTAGAAAAATGAGCATCAACACGATCGCTACGGTTACATCAAATAATTGTTTCAGTTTAACCACCCCCAAAACTTTATCTATTATTTTGTTCGAGAATGGTTAAAAGTTGTTTTTTCATGGCTTCAACCACTTCGATCATAGTGACATCATTTTGACTTTCTCCGATAAAAAAAGCATTCAGAAGAATTTCTTTAAGCAAAAGTTGTTGTGGATTTAATTTTGGAACCATTTCTATGTATCCCCTCTTGTTACCACTTATTAAAATAACTTCCATATTGTATTCCTAATTTTATAACCTCTTCATAATAAAAGAAAAAGGTGTAGCACCCGATTAAAGTAAGATAAACTAACTTTTTCTGCTTTGGAACGAAGCATTCAATGACCCAGGAAAATAAAATGATTTGATATAAGCCAAAGTAAATGTCCAACCGATTAAACAACCAATTCTTGGTTGCTAGTATTAAAAAAACAGTATCTAATAAAGCAAGATTGACGATGATATCACTTTGAGGCCATAATTTTCTCAATTTATCTCTTCCAAAAAAGGCAATTAAAATCGGAATTAAACCAATAATTGGTCGCATGACGCTTGCGCCCCCTGCGGAAAAACTGCTGTAATGACTGTATTGTGTATCACTTAGGGCTGAAAACATTACTGAAGAAAACTCATTAAAACCAGCTGCCAACAACACTCCTACCGATAAAATTAGGAATGTCACTTTGGTCCAAGCTTCTCTTCTCACAATAAAATAAGTAGGTATAAAAATAAGAGCAGTCTGATGAAGAAGTGAAGCTAAAAGAACCACTAATAAAAAGTTAAGGAATTTCCCTTTTAATATATATCGAGTCGCAGCAAATACAATTGCACCTGCTAAACATTGGCGCATCCCATTCATGGAAACCATAAACATGCCAGAGGCAATATAAATAAACAAACTCAATTCAATCATTCTTGAATATTTTAAAAAAGTAATTACTATGAGTACATTCGTAATAAGTGCTGTGACAAAGACTAGGATCTGAGGATTTGATGAAATGTGATGAAGTAATGTTTGATAGATATTAAATCCAAAATCTCCTTTTAATTTAACGTCTCCAAAGTTTCCTGACATGAGTTTATAGCTATGCATGTAAAAAAAAGTGTCCCCAATGTTATTCCTCAAACCTGAAACCAACACCAAAGCCGTCATTGAAATAAAAATGAATAACTTGCTAGGTTTGATGTATGGAGCAATACCTAGCATTGGTTTTGAAAAATAGCGGGCAAAGAAGGAAGAAAGGTAAACAATGCCCAGATTGAGCCATAAAATCCCCAAATGACTAGGCCTCCTTTACGTTAATTATGTTGCCGTTTTAGAAATGGTTCTTTTATTGCTGAATTTTATGTACAAGTACAAGGCCAAACCAAACGGTGTGGCCAAAAATGTGGTCCATTTCCTAGGTGAACCCGATAGAAATGTGTAATCTTGAACCAACAGATAACTGGACACATAATGCACAGCTTCTCTAAATCGATCTTTACGAGTTGGTGCATATTGCATGGCGACTTTCCTAAAAAAAGAAAAACCTCTTGGGTTTTTCTTATACTGATTCATCATATTCAAGCTCGAGCCATCTTCTAAATATTCCACATGGCAAAGCACTTCGTTCATAATTAGCAATGGAAACTGTTGATCTATTAAAAGATATTTATAGCTTAATGGGCAATATTTTTCTCCAGGGAAAATTGGATAGGCTGGAGTTTGTTTCATTAGCTCAGTTCGGTATACTAATTTTTTATCTCCCTTTACTTTGTGAATGCCGTATAACCCAGAAAGAGTTGAGTCTTTTATTTTTTCGGGCATCTTGGTACCTATGATCTCACCATTTTGCCGAGCATCGAGTCCAACAATTCCTGCAACTTGATCACTTCCATGTCTATTCCAAAAAGTCAGGATTCTTTCAACTGCCTCATCCGGCATATAATCATCAGAATCAATACAGACATTAAGTTCAGTATTAATTAATTCGTATGCTGTATTATGCCCCCCATGCATACCCTGATTCTCTTGATAATGGTATCGAATTGGCACGATTCCTTCCTCAACCCATCCCGAAACAAGTTCTTTTGTCTGATCTGTTGACCCATCATCAATAATCAGCCAAATAAAATCCCTACATGTTTGTCGTTTTAGACTTTCATAACAAAGGTGTAAGGTATAGGCTCTATTAAATGTGGGTGTAAAAATGGTCAGAGTCTTCATAGTCTTCCTCCATTACACCGTAACTGGGTTCGCTTTATATGGAATTCCATAATAACTCGCGTAATAACGAGATAACCAATTCACCATTGTGGTTGTGTCATAACCAGACTTCTTTAATTGTCGAGTGGTGTCAACATGGACCTTATCATCTTTTAGAATTGACTTAGCCCAATCTACAGAAGATGCTTTTAAACTCTTAAACTCTACTCTTCCCGTCACATCTGATTCTTTTGTAATCGTCTCGGACACAACACAGGTGAGACCTGAAGCCTGGGCTTCGATAAGAACCACTGGTAATCCTTCAAATAATGAAGGGAAAAGGAAGAGGTCCATAGCTTGTAGAAGTTGAGGAATGTCGCTTCTAATCCCTAAAAAACACACGTTAGAATCCAGATTACGCTCCATAACCTTTCGTTCAATACCAGGTCTTAGATTTCCCTCACCAATCAATAATAATTTTGATTCGGGTCTCAATTCCCTAACAGATTCAAAAATATCTATTAAAAAGTCATGGTTTTTTTGTTTATTAAAACGGCCGATATGACCAATAACAAATTCATCATCCCTAATCCCTAGTCTCTTCCGGACATGTTTACGACTTTCCGGATTAAATCTAAATTCTTCTGCATTCACAGCATTATGTAGGACTGTTAAGCGATTGTTATTTAATATTTCCTGACCAAATAGCCATTTGCCTGCATTCGTCGAACAGGCAAAATAATCAGTTGGTACATTTTTCATTTTGGAGCGTGCATAAAGTCGAAATGGTAGTTTCAAATCCATTCCTAAGTCACTTAGATGACTGTGGGCAATTCTTCCTGGAACACCTGCTTTTTTTGCAGCTTTTAGAACAAAACTACTATTTTCATTTATGTGAGAATGGACGACTTTATATTCTTTGTGATTATAGAAAAATTCATCGAGTTTTTTAAAATATGTACGATAGTTTCCTGGTTTGATGGAAGGCATTCGAAAAATACGACCACCTAAATTTTCGATTTGTTTGTCGTAGTGACCCTCTTCTTTTCTATGGACTATAAAATCGAATTGAATCCGCGTCCTATCAAGCTGCCGATAATAATTCATTAACATCGTCTCCAGACCGCCACGATTCATAATTGTTACAACCTGCAAAACACGAATGGGTTTCATACTCTTCCTCATTTCTAGCTTTTCTTCCTTCTCATATACTGTGCCATTTGTAACAACACATAATAGCCTATTGAAAATCTAGATTTAGCGCAAAAATAGAACAGTCGCCATGATATCGAAAATTGATTGAGTTCAAATTCTTTGAATGATTCAATGATACGTTCATCATTTAACAACTCACCAATTCGTTTTAATTTAGTAAAGTGTGAGGTTTCTTTTCCATCACTAATTGAATTAAATCCAAGGCCTAAGGTGTTCATACAAATCCGATTTCGGAGGGCTTTTTCATAGGTTTGATTAAGCTTCTTTTCTTCAATGAAACTTCCCATTTTTTCATATAACTTAAAAAATTGATTAACTAAATTCGGTTTGTAATTTGAAGTTATGGATTGATCGTTTTCTCGCCAGTAATGGTAGAGTGGTTGATTCATGAAAATAAGTTTTTGCGCTAAATACAAAACGTTAAGGTTAAACAATGAATCTTCGTTCGTTCCAATTTCTTTCAAATCAACAAATCTTACCCGATATTCCTGAATGAGATCAGAACGATAAATTTTCGACCAAACAGTACCCCAAGCATCTAACATTTCAGGGTTTCCAACTTCCTCATTTATTGGACCCACAAGGCGTCTCAATAGTTCTCGAACTTCCTCTTTATCGAATATCCTTCGCTTTGGGAGATCGAATTCCTTGTCCTTAGAGTGCGTTCCGAATTCACGAACATAGGAACACATAGCGATTTCAGCTTCTATCGATTTAGCTTGTTCATAGAGTGTTTGATACATCCTTTCATCGATCCAATCATCTGGATCAACAAATCCGATGAATTCACCCTTGGCTCTATCAAGACCCGCATTACGTGCACTTGAGACACCTTGATTTGTTTGATTAATTACTTTAAATCTAGAATCTCTCGATGCATACTCTCTTAGAATACCAAGACTGTTATCCTTAGAACCATCATTAACGGTAATAATCTCAAGCTCTGTTAACGATTGATTGACTAAACTATTTAAACAACGCTTTAAATAACGTTCCATATTATAAATTGGCACGATGATACTGACCTTCGGTTTCATCTTTTGCCTCCGACGTAAAATCTAAATAGATTCTTTTTAAATCCATCCTAATTTGATCCAAAGAGAATTTTTTCATTAACGCGCGACTCACCTCACCCATTTGTTTACGAGTCTCTTTTTCTAATATCAAATCTAACATCTTTAATGCCATATGTTTGGGATCTCGGTTCTCAATTAAGTAACCATTTTCCTCATTGACGACTAATTCCCTATGTCCACGATTATCGGTGGCCACAATGGGCAGCCCACAAGCCATCGCTTCCATAATGTTCACTGGCAAACCCTCGCGAAGACTAGATGCCACCGCAATGTCAGATAAATGAAGATAAGGAAGAACGTCATCTTGATACCCTAGAAAATGAACTTGTTTGGACAAACCAAGCTCTGAAGCAAGATCTTGGCATGCTTCCATAAGTTGACCGGAACCAGCAAATAACAATTGAACGTTCGGTACTTCATCCCTTATATGACCTAATGCTTCAATGATGAGTTTCTGATTTTTATTCGCATTAAATTCAGCCGCATAAAACAACAAAACGTCTTCTGGATCAAACCCAAAAGAAGATCGTAAGAAAAGCTTCTCTTTATTGGAGATTGGTTTAAAAATAGTTGTATCAACCCCAACGCCATTCACTTTTAAAATCTGTTTTGATCTAAACTTTCTGTTTCGAGCAAGATTAAAATCTTCTTCATTTATAGTAATCAATCCATCTGTATAACGAGCTAACCACTTCTCAATTGGGTAATAAATCAACCAATTTTTCATTGGCGACCCTTTACAAAAATGAAACCCGTGTGCAGTATAGAGAACTTTAGTCCCTTGTTTTCTAGCCTGTCGAGCTGCGAGCCGGGTGAGGACACCGCCCATGGGTGTATGACAATGAATCAATTGAAACTCATTGTTCTCAATTATGGCTTTTAGCTCTTGATAACCCTTTATATTTTTCGTTCGAAATGGAGAACGATCAATCATGATGTCATACTGAACATCCACATGAGGAAGGGGATCATGACCAAAGGCGGCCACATGAACCTCCCACCCAGTCTCTTGAAACCATTTCAGAGTAGGTAAATGGAACTTCTTAAAATGAAAGTCAACAGTCGCACAAAAAAGAACCCTTCTTTTGGAAGCGTTCCGTTGACCATTTTTGGCTTGTACTGGATTAAAGGGCATCATTTTTCGCCAATTCCCTCTCCAAAATTCGAGAAAGGGTGTCGAGTAAAGGGCGTTTTAGGTCCTCTCTCTGTAACGCAAAATCTAATGTGGTTTGAATGAACCCTAATTTTTCTCCAACATCATAATGGGTCCCTTCAAATTCATAGGCATAGACGGCTTCTTTCTCGTTCAAACGCGCAATCGCATCCGTGAGTTGAATCTCACCACCCGCTCCAGGCGTTTGATCAGCCAAATAATCAAAAATGCTTGGGTTTAGGATATACCGTCCTATAATGGCCAAGTTCGAAGGCGCATCCTCTAAGTTTGGTTTTTCTACTAGATGGTTGATCTTAAACAACCGTGGGTCCATTGGCATTCCATCAATGATACCATATCGTGATACGTGTTCATCCGGCACTTGCTGAGAACCAATGATTGATGCCTTGTAACGATTGTATTGTTCAATCATTTGCTTCAGACATGGCTTCTCATGTTGAATGATGTCATCACCAAGCAAAACGGCAAAAGGTTCATTCCCAATAAATTTACGGGCACACCAGACGGCATGCCCTAATCCTTTAGGTTCTTTTTGGCGAATATAATGAATGTCAACCAACTTAGACGATTTTTGAACTTCATTAAGAAGTTCAAATTTCTTTTTTTCAATGAGAGTCTGTTCTAATTCAAAAGAGTGATCAAAATGATCTTCAATCGCACGTTTTCCTTTACCTGTCACAATGATAATATCTTCAATACCGGATTGAATGGCTTCCTCTACAATATACTGTATGGTGGGTTTATCCACAATGGGAAGCATTTCTTTGGGCATTGCTTTGGTCGCAGGTAAAAAGCGTGTTCCTAGACCAGCCGCCGGGATAATCGCTTTTTTAACTTTCATAATTTCCACTCCTATTCCTTAACTAGAGGCGGTTAAAAGCGCCTCAGGTTCCGCATGCCGATTCGCGAGTTCTAAAACCCGTTCCCTAAGTTCATCGGACGTGAGCAAATGTCGCTCGTTGATTAATGCTTCGATCTCATGAATAAACACGCCAGAGGTTTTCCCTATGTGAATTTGAGGATGCACTTGTTCTTCATGAACTTCATCCGCGTTTAAGAGTTCTTCAAAAAGTTTTTCACCAGGTCGAATACCCGTAAACTCAACCCCAATTTCTTCAACCGTATGTCCAGATAGTCTAATTAGGTTTTTGGCTAAATCCACGATCTTAACGGGCTCACCCATATCTAAAACAAAGATCTCACCGCCATGCGCAAGTGATCCAGCTTGTAGAACTAAACGAGAAGCTTCTGGGATCGTCATAAAATAGCGCTGCATGTCAGGATGGGTAACCGTTACAGGTCCACCTCTTTTGATTTGTTTCTTAAAAAGAGGAATCACGCTTCCTCGACTTCCAAGCACGTTTCCGAATCGAACGGCCACAAAACGGGTTAAACTGATTTGATCCATATATTGAACGAGCATTTCGGCTAAACGTTTCGTAGATCCCATCACACTTGTTGGATTGACTGCTTTGTCGGACGAAATCATGACAAATGTTTCCACCCCATATCGGCTGGAAGCTTCCGCTACATTTTTGGTCCCCATAATATTATTTTTTATAGCCTCTTCAGGATTCGCCTCCATTAAAGGCACATGTTTATGAGCAGCAGCATGATACACCACATTCGGACGATTCCGTTCAATTACTTTATGGATACGATTGGCATCTTGCAGATCGGCTATAACTGGAACTAATTCAATACTTTGATCACTAATCGACTCAGTAAGTTCCAAATGGATCGAATAAATACTGTTCTCACCATGACCAAGCAGTACCATTTTCTTCGGCTTAAACGGGAGAATTTGGCGACAAATTTCAGAACCAATCGACCCTCCAGCTCCCGTTACCAAAACGATTTTACCCGTAATTGACTCTGAGATGGCTTGAATATCCAATGAAACGGGTTCTCTTCCTAGCAAATCTTCCACCTGAACATCTCTGAATTGATTGACCGATACCTTACCCGTCACAAGATCCTCTAACATAGGCAGTATTTGTGTTTTAGCTGTTGTCTTAGAACACTCTCGGAAGATCCGATTCAGTTCAACGTTGTTCAATGAAGGAATCGCAATAATAATATTGGTGATTTGATGGTCTTGAACAATCTCTTCGATATTCGTAACCTCGCCAACCACTGGAACACCTAAAATATCTAATCGTTGCTTGGTTGGGCTGTCATCAATAAACGCAACCGGCCATAATTCTGCTTCTTTATTGCTAAGTAATTGTCTAGCGACCATTGTTCCAGCTGATCCAGCCCCGATAATTAGAGTTTTCTTTTTGTTGTCTACCTTAGTTATGTATGTATCACGTATGAGTCTCCATAGTAACCGTGAACCGCCTAATAGTAGAAAGTAAATAATCCAAGTAACAGAAAGTAAACGAATTGTGAGTTCACGGGTTATTAAAAATTGAACGAGTGCAACTGTTAATATTGAAAAAGAGACCGCTTTAAACATCATGAGTAACTCATGAACGCTCGCATACTCCCAGGCTTTTTTATACAGCTTATAAAAGGATGAAAAGAAATGATGACAAATAAGTAGCCCAATCGAAATGACCATGACCGAGATCTGTAAAACCTGCAGTTTGGACTGAACCAGACAAAGGCTTAAGGCAAGTGAACCTAAGACAATCAGTGAGTCGACCAAGACAAATACTGTCAGTCTCTTCGCATAGGTCAACGTCCTCCCCTCCTTTCTTTAAGATTGAATGGCTTGTTTTTGGTTTAAAGTGCGATTCTGAATCACTCTTTCGATCAATCTCTTGATGTCATCGAGTTGATCAATCGGTGCTTCCTGCTTTAGGTACCGAATCGTTTTTTTGAGTGATTTCGGATAACGATCAAATTTGTCCATTCACATGGCTCCTTTCCCGTTAGATATTCCGTCATCTTATTAAAGGGCTAACCCATTGTTTCTTGATGAAAAAACAGTGGGTTAGACCTCTACAAGATTGAAATAGGGCATTAAACCCTTCCTCACCATCACACCATCGACGATCCACGTCTAAGGTCAAAGACCCACAGCATGACCGAGTGCCTTCTTTGATAAAGGAAAGAAGACATTTCCTGATTTGTTCTTAATATAGAACGATAGTGTAAACTAATGCTTTGGTTTGCGATTTAGGATACTCCCAAGAAGTTTCCCTTCTGACAACTCTAATACTTTCTTAGCTTCTAATATTTTTTTATAAGAATATTTTCCACTTCTTGTCACAAGGATCGTTCCATCACATTGGTTTGCTAAAATGGAGGTATCAGTGACTTCTAGAACTGGAGGTGTATCATAAAGGATATAATCATACATGGTCTTAAGCTGTCGCATCAACCGTTTCATCGTTTGAGAGCTTAGCATTTCGGCCGGATAAGATGGGATTGGCCCACAAGGTAAAATATCTAACGTCTTAATCCCTGTATGACAAATTGCTTCCTCAAGCGTGCTTTGTCCTTTAATAACCGATACTAAACCGATCTCAGCTTTTTGATTAAAGGTCTCATGTAAGGTTGGTTTCCTAAGATCCGTATCGACGATTAGCACTTTTTTTCCAAGTTGAGAAAGTGAAACGCCTAAGTTGATCAGGCATGTCGTTTTTCCTTCTGAGTAACCAGTTGAAGTGATCAACATGGATTGGACCTCTTTATGTTTGGAAGTGAATTGTAAGGTCGTTCTCGCTTTTCTAAATTCTTCCGAAATGACAGACTTAGGAAAATAGTACGAGGTTAAATTTCGGCTAATAAAGGCCTCACGTTGACGTTCCTTTAGATTAAATAACAATTCGACTCCTCCTTCCACTATTTTTAGTCATGATGGGCTTTCGGAAAATCCCTATAATTTGTCTTAGATTGCGCGTTTTCTTTCTCACTATGTTCCTTCGCTTTTTGAGAGTGTTTTTTACTTTCTCCAAGTAAAAACTGAAGGAGACGAAGTCGTTTACCTTTAAACTTACGAGAATTCTTATGTGTCATGACCGAGATACTTCCTACAACTGGTAGAGCAAGCAACCTCTCTAAATCCTTCTCTGTTCTTACCGAATCATCAAAGGAATTTCTCAAAAAACCAATAAAGATTCCTAAAATTAAACCTGCGATTCCTAGATAGATCATCGGTTTCTTACTTGAGCTTGAATTTATAGGGTTTGGGTTCACTTGCGCCTGTTGTAATTGACTAACTTTCTTAAAATTTAAAACTTTTGCAACTTCACTCTTAAATACCGTTGCTTCAGTATTTGCAATTTGGGCAGCAAGATTAGGGTCCCTGTCCGTAACCTGTATGCTTACGACCTGAGAACTATTTAGATTATTAATTGTGATTTCGTTTGATAAATTGGCTGGGGAGCGTTTCGAACCTAATTGACTACTCACTTTAGTCAAAACCGTTGGATCCGTAAACATGACAATAAAAGTACTCATGTCATTTGAACCGCTGATTAAAAGACGGGTTGTAGCTCCGTATAATGGAACGGGTTTGTGGGTTTTGGAATACCACAATCCTATCCCAGCTAAGATCACAGTCAGACTAATGCCAATCCATATTTGGCGTCTGAGGATTGCAAAGATCTCCTTTAAGTCAATTTCTTTTGCCATTTTATGTGGGGAATTGGTTGCGTCATTTTCAAGCAAGCGGCTCACCTAATTTCAATAGATTCGTTCTTAATAAAGAACGTCACTTTAAAAAAACATGTGTTAACTTCTAAATATAGTTTAGTTCTTTATAAAGAACGAGTCAACTGTTTTTTTAACTTTTATAAAAAATAGATATTCCCTCACGAAATAGTTGGCATCTGTTTAGCAAGTAACTGACCAAATAGTCCTCTTTGATCACGGGCAAGTTGTAAATAACGTCCTTGCTGGACCACACGTCCTTCATCTAATACTATCACTTGATCCGCATTTCGAATGGTAGAAAGTCGATGGGCGATGACGATTAAGGTCATTTTTCCTCTAATTTTCTCAAGCGCCTCTTGAATGGCCGATTCATTTTCTGTATCTAAAGCACTGGTCGCTTCATCTAATATTAATATGGAAGGTTGTTTTAGTATCGCTCGCGCCAAAACTAATCTTTGGCGTTCTCCACCCGATAATTTTATGCCACGATCACCGATTAATGTCTCTAACTTTTGTGGTGATTTATTCACAAATTGGTCAGCCGCTGCAAACTCCAACGCTTCCCAAATCTCATCATCTGTTGCATCAGGATTAACAATGGTAAGATTTTCGCGAATACTTGAGTTGAAGACAAATGGATCTTGTGGGACGTAACTGATCGCTCTTCTTAAACCCAAGAGATTTTGATCATTTAAGGGCTCACCATCAATTAAGATAGCTCCTGTTTGTGGTCGGTTTAAGCCCATTAATAAATCTATAAGCGTACTCTTGCCTGCACCAGAACGCCCTACAATTGCAGTCATTTGATTTGCAGGAATCGTAACGTTTATATTCTTAAGCGCATAGTTGTTATCTCCCATTTCATAACTAAAGCAAACATTCTTGCATTCTAATCCTCTATTTAATTCTTTTAATTCTGTAGAACCAAGCTCATCTAATTGTTTATCGTTGTTTTTAATTTCTTTAGCTTCCTTACATTCTCTTTCTAATTGGAGGAGTAAATTAAAGGAAGGAATATTCGAACTCAATTGTTCCAAATTAGATTGAATCGTCGTTATTCTTGGCCAAAGTCGTGAAAATAGGACTAATACCAGCATAAGTTGAGTGGGTTGAGCCTTGAATAAAGTTATTGATAAATATATAAATATAACGATCAGTAGAGATGATGAACATTTATAAATTAACTGTGATGAATTTTTAACTCGAATTATGTTTACAATATTTCTTTCAATTTTACTATTGACTACTTTTAACCAATTAATATATGCATGTTCAAGGGAATTACTTTTAATATCTTTAATCCCATTTAATTGGTCCGTTACACCAGATAAATAATTCCTAGAAAGTTCAACCGTTTCTTCACCCAAATCATTGGATTTTCTGATAAAGGATTTTGAAAATAAGAGAAGAATCCCCCCAAATAATACTACAAATAGGGTCATTCTTGTAGAAATGAAAAAAGCAATCCCAATTTGAACCAAGGTGAATATAACTGAAGAAATAAACTGCAAGCAAAAACTTGTTCCTGCTCCTACACGTCCAATTTCCATAAGCATTATATTAATTAAATCGGATTTACGCTTACGAATAAAAAATCTCCAATCTGATTCGAGAATAAGTTTATAATTCGTCTCTTTTAGGTGTCGAATAAAGCGTTGTTGTAGTTTTACATTTAGTAAAGTCTGATTATTTTGAAAAATATTTTGACTAATCATTATTAAAACATATATACCTAAAATAATAATTAAGTTAACATCTGGAGAAAAATGATGAAACCAATTATCTAAGATCGGAAGAGGTATTTTCATTTGCGTGTGTAAGCTGAATAGTCCAGTTACTGAAATAAGGGGTATAATTAAAAAGATACTAAAACCTTGTAACAAACTCATAAGAGCCATACCAATTTGATTCGCATAAATAACTGGACCAGAAAAACGATGAAGTTGTTTCATAAAAAAAAGAAGTTGGTTCATTTTTCTACCCCCTGAACATTTATCCCACTTCTATTTTTTTTCATTGTACGCAAAAACCAAGTAAAAGGACGTAATGGTATATAAAGAAAGTGAAGGTATTTGGGCAATGGTAAAATCAGCGCATCTTCTGGGTATGGAAAGCACGTACTTAAAAAAAATAATAATTTTTGCTGAAAGGACATCTGGAAAATCAAATGACGTTTATGGTAACGAGAAATCTCTTCAGGCAGACCCTCACTATGAAGATTGATCATTTGTTTTAAATAAAAAACCGCTTCCCCGGCTAAGCGGTTTGCTTTTGCTTCATTGCCTTTAAGCAACTTAATTGGTTCTTTAATGTGTGATTTTAATAACTGATTGGATAATATAAGCGCTTGACCTAAAAGTGGGAGATTATTATACGTTTTAAATGTCTTCTTAATAACTTCCCAATCGAGAGGTTTCTGAAGTAATTGGTGAATATCCAATAACCAACGTAGTCGAGACCAACCATGACGGGCACCATGTGTGATTAGAAAATAAAGTAAATCTTCATACCCTAAAAAGTAGATTGGCTCATTAGAAATGGCTATTTTTTGTTTTTTGCCCCAGAGCAAATTAAAAGAAGGTTCTTTCCCCGGCCCTGGATTTAGCCGCCAGTGAACTTCAACTTTCACTTTTTTTTCAGGATGATAAAAAGTAATATGATGATGACGCCATGTCCAATCGTTTAAAACAGTATCTATATAATCATCTTTTATATATCCCGTTTGAGTTAATAAGTCTTCAGTGCGTTTTAAATCTTTGATAGGTACCAGTAAATCAAGATCACTAGAAGTCCTAAGCGAGACATCTCCATACAAAACTATCGCTAATATAGGTCCCTTTAAAAATATAGTGCTAATATTTTTCTCAACTAATAGACGATTTAACTGATCCATCTCAGCAAAAAGTTGGAGCATTTGAAAAGTATTACCTCTCTGCCAATGTTTTAATTGCGCTAAAATATTAGCTGGGAATCTATCTATATTAAAGCGCTCAATTTTTGCTGCTAATCCTGGGAAAAGTCTATGATGGACTACAAGATCTAAAAACAAAGACCAATTGAAATCATTATCGATTTGATTCCAACAAAATAACCCTTTTTCTCTACCATTAAGACCAATTAAAAATTGCATTTCACCAGATATATCATTTAAGTTTAATTCTTTAATTTCCATTAAACTGACTCCTTAGTGGCAACACATGATTAGCGAATGTAGCAACCACTGTAAATTTCTTCATTTCCTCAAAACCTGTAATATAATATGGCCCACTTCTTAACCAAGCATGCGCAATTAGTTTGCCAGTATCATCTTTTCCAGTACCAAGATATAGCGTAGACTCGATCCCACGCCTATTTAGCATGAATCGTGCCGCAAGAGCCTTTACAAGACACTCACTTTCCCAAAAAGTAAACTTACTAGCAATATGAATGAACTTTGAAACTTCAAATAGGTCTTTTCTTTTGTTCACCTGTAGCTCTGTTGATGTTTCTCCCATCAGTTCCCCTAATTTTATAGAGAGTTTTGAAAATGAAACATTTTTAAGAAGCCGTCCCCAACCTAATAGAAGATATGCCTCTATCAACATCAATTTATATCTATTACTCAATTTAACAAATAATATAATCCTTCTCACCTATTGTCAAAACCTTTCAATAGAATCAATTTGTTACAACGGCTAGTTTATTAATGATTAATTGAGAAATAAAATGACAAAGTTCCATTTTGCAAGTCTCAAAGTCAACCTCATAAATCTCTACTAACTGTTTAATAATCGATTCGATTGAAATAGGAGATTCTATCAGGTCCCATATCTCTCCTCCAATCCCACCGAAATTGTAATATCTTCCTTGTTCAATATTTAACATAACTTTATTTCCTTCCATTTCTGAAACCAAATTCCCTTTAACTTGTGCAATGATACTATTAAGCCCTACTCGACTTGTAGTAGTCATGAATAGTACCTCCTTTAATTTTATTAAGAATAAGATCTGCTATCTCAAATGCTGTAAAACGTTCAATTGGGCGACTTATCCTATTCAAAACGACAGATTGTAGCAATCGTGTTGAAGTCTCAAAATGCCAGTTTAATAGATCTAATGGTGGAATGACTAAATTACGATATGTATTCTCATAAAGAATGCTTAGGCGTTCTAATCCATTTAATTGGTCAATTTTAAGTTTGTCTCCATCCTCCTTTTTTAATTCAAAGATTCCCTCTAAAGGTGCTGGAAAGTCCAAAAACTTAGATTTAACTGGCACAGCATATTTCTTTTCCCTCTTAAATAATGATGTGTATTTTGAAAAATCCATCTTAAATTCTATTAAGCTGTTTTCCCACAACTTCTGTTGTGGATAAGAAGGTATGATAATTGGGTCATTTGATTCCGAAAACGTTACAGCAATGACATCATCTGTCAGAAGTTCAAAACCTAAGTTTAAAAAAACAGAGGCAAGCGTTGATTTACCTACGCCAGAATCTCCTATAATAGCGTAAGCTTTTCCATCTATATAAAAAGCACTACCATGCAAAGGAAGAATTTTTCTTTGTAAAAGAATAACTCCCATACACGTACCTAAGATAACCGATCTAGCAATGTCTTCCCTGTAATCTTTTAAAGGGTAAACTATTATTTTATTTCCCTCTTTGATAGAAAACACACCAACATTCAGAAACTTACACATGACCTGTTTGTCTTTAATCAAAAAACCGTAACTTTTTCCGAGAAAGTCATTATTTAAATCCATTAATTCTTCTTGACTTATTATTATATCTACATCTATTAGATTAATGTTATCAGTTGGAATTAACTCTTCAAAAGGTATATCACTACAAATAGAAAGTCCAAAAGCTTTATATATTTTCGATCTAGATTTATTAATATCCACTACTATTACCCTTTCCTATTTAATGGAAAAGCCCTTATAAGATAAAACAAATAAGGGCCCACTAATTACTGCTTATGTTTAGATTATTTAAGCTCTTTAACTCATTTGGTTCTCAGATAATCCATCACCGTTAGGATGCAAGTTAGAAATATTATCATTCCAAGCTCCATCATGATGATGACCAATTAGATTCCACATTGTCTCTTTGACTTCCAACATTTCTAGATTTGGTTTTTCCCATTTTTTCAGCATTAGATTCACCTCCTTTCAAAAATTCATTTTTATAAATCTATAAACGACCAAACTTTGGGTAAGTAAACGATAATGTGGGTCTATAATATTTTCTCTTTTTGGTCCCTTATTAGCTTTATCCAATGCCTGTAATATTAAATTTTTATTGAAATAACTTATCACGTTCTTATCATCAACTAGATGTCTAATATCATTTATGAAAAAATCCCAATTTGGAATCATACGATGAATCCAATCCGCGGCCTGAATTCCCCTTACCCTCTGATTTAAACGAATCTCGTCAGGTAATATTTTGTTTGTTGATCGCCTTATAAGGGCTCGATCCATTCCCTTTTGAACATATTGATTCTCTGGAAGAGAAAGGCAAAACCGAACAACGCGACTATCGAAAGTTGGATCTCGCTTCCATAAAGGATATTTCAAAGATAATTTTGTATATAAGGTATTTCCAGAATTCCAGGGAGCCATATCTTCAACAGTTCTCCTTCTTAGATCATAAATATTTGAGCCAGAAAACCACCCGTAATGATCCAATCCGTAAGCTTCAAGCTTTGAATATATTTGGGTTTGTTCTGCAAATGTAGAGCTTAATAAAGAATTTTCTATTACATTGTTCAAAACTTTTTGATTTCCAGCTGAAGTCATCTTAAAAATCATGGGTAGATTTCTAAATCTCGATCCACCCGTTTTTTTACTATACTGATTTAATTCAAGAAGAAGTTTGATCCATTTCATTCTCTTTAATAATATTGCATAATAATTTAAAGCGTTTCCCCACGAAACGGTTAAATTCCCTGCATCACCATTCAATAAAACTCCGACATTCTCCTTATAAGCTTCTAAGAAAATGCCCTTTAGCCAAAAAGAATTCTCAAAAAACTTGTAAGGCATTTCATTTATTTCAAGGATTGAATTCATCTCAGAATAAGAACTAATCCCATCAAAATTCAAATAATGATCATTAATACCACCTACATATTCTACCGTTTTCTTTACTAGTGGTGATTCATTGGCCACTACTCGTTGTGATGTATAATCCACAAAGTCACTTGGTGGAAGATAGCTAAATGTATGCAGTGTTCTGTCTTCTTTTTTAAGCTCCTTAGCTGCAAAACCTACGACCGCTCCCGAATCTAATCCACCACTTAAATGAGAACCAATGTTTTTATAGGTTCGTAAACGAGAGGTAACGGCTTTTTGAAAAACATCTTGAAAAGCTTCGACATATTCATCATCAGTTTTTAATTTGATTTTCTTTTCATGGAAAAATTGCCCATATTTATGTAATAATATTCCTCCATTTTTTATAGAAACAGTATGAAATGGTGGGATTTGATTAATATCCTTATAAGGTGTTGTACGTGCTTCTACAGTGTCAATCATACCTGTTATCGCTAAATATTCCGCCAACCACTCTTCATTAAGTTCCTTTTTTATGTGAGGTAAGGAAAACAGCGGTTCTATTGTCGTACAGAATCCAAATACTTTTGGTGTCTTAAAATAATATAGTGTTCGATACCCAGAAGGATCCCTTGCCCCAAACATCTTCCGCTCTCTCTCATCCCAAATCATAAACGCAAAATCCCCGATCAAGTGCTTAGGACACTCTTCCCCCCATTTATAGTAAGCAAGAAGAATAAGCAGACTATCAGGAATGGTCTTTTGATCTTCTCTCGGAACCTGAAGAGCTTCGAAGAGTTCCTCACGGTTATCAATAATACAATCAGCCGTAATCGCACATTTCCGTTCAGAGTCATAGAATGGAAGCTGTTCACCGATTGATTCAGGCGTGATCCACTGAGCATGGCAGCCAAGAAAGACCGGACCCTTTTGCCAAACTTGACTATCATCAGCCGGAAATTTTTCCAAAGCCCTCATCATACCATCGCGTTGTTCAATGACAACTGGCTCCTCATTATTCAAATTATATAGTCCCGCTATTGCACTCATGGAAAGCCTCCGAATCTAAAATCTCGTAACGTCTATTTGAAATTCGTTCTAATTAAAGAACGATCATGTAGACACATTGATTAACATTCAAGAAAAGTATAATTATTGGCGTGAAAATAAGCCTTTTAATTTTAAAAGCAACTTTTTATCTTATCTTGTTCCATTTAGAGAACGGGTATATACTTAAAATACCATCACGTTTTTCCAATGTCAACTAGGTTTCACAAAAGTTTTTCCAATTTTTATGTGCATATTATTATATAAGGAGACCACTATGACCAACCTTACCGATTCTCCCATAAATCGAGAAAAACTCAGCCGCCGACAATTTTTAACCCGAGTAGGATTGAGTGCGATTGGCGCCGCCGCCCTGCTGACACCTGGCTATTCCTTTTTTTTAGAGCGTTTTTGGGTGGAAACCACCCATCTAAACTTGACGATGGCTAAGCTCCCAAAAACGTTCAATAGCCTGCGCGTCGTTCAAATCAGTGACCTCCACCTTGGGTACTACTATAATGTTCACAATCTCGAAAGCATCGTTCACCGGGTCAACAAATTAAAGCCAGATCTAATTTGTTTTACTGGTGACCTGGTACACGACTCTCTCGACGGAATCGAGAAAAGCATCCCAGCCCTTCAAAGTCTTCAAGCTCGAGTTGCTAAATTTGCCATCTTCGGCAATCACGATTTCCTCGCGGGCGATCCAGAACGGGTTCAAGCCACATTAGAAAAAGGCGGGTTCCAATTCTTGAGAAACAGCCACATCACTTTAACGAAGGGAAACCATTCCATTCACATCGCAGGAATGGATGATTTATTCGGCGGACACCCAGATGGTAAGCAAACATTGGCCGGAATCCCACCGGAAGCGTTCACCTTACTACTCGCCC
This sequence comes from uncultured Sporolactobacillaceae bacterium, assembly GCA_963829575.1. GTDB lineage: Bacteria > Bacillota > Bacilli > Bacillales > Sporolactobacillaceae > KACC-23026. The sequence continues at coordinate 28,994 of CAWHJF010000003.1, forward strand.
ACGAACCGGACCTTGCGGATTGGGAAGTGCCGCGGCCGGTTGACCTCATGCTCTCTGGGCACAGCCATGGCGGGCAAATTCGGGTTCCATTCTATGGGGCGATTTATCGCCCCGACGGAGCGAAGCATTATATAGAAGGTTTGAAAATGTTTCTGGATTCGGACATGCTGCTTTATGTAAATCGAGGGATCGGTTGTACCTTTCTCCCCTTCCGATTTAATTGTCGGCCAGAAATTACGGTTTTTAATCTATACTCGAAAGCGTGACTTGATCTTAATGAGTGGTACCGCCTCGAGTTCTTTGCCCATACGAGCGCACATATCTGAGATCGAAATCCGGCGTGACTGAGTTTTAATGGGTACATCCTTTCTCTATCTATAATAGAAGGAGTGCTGCGCAGGACATCCTCTATCCCCACACAAAAGCCCACCTCATCAATCGAGGTGGGCCGTTTGCTTTTTGTTTTAAGTTGTTACAACCGGATCAATTTTTTTCTCAAGACGCTTGTACATGATGTACATCGCGATTCGCCATGGGAGGATCATTCCAAAGGCGAGGATGAAAAATAGGGAGCCGGTTTGCGGTAAGGTGATGACATTGACGTCCCGTTCAATGATGACTTTCATGAGAACACGAAGGATTAGTAACCCGATTAGAACAAACGCAAAGGCTTTTGAGCGTTTGAGGTAGATTTGTTCGTCACGGATTTCGAATGTCGAGGTCTTCACGAGTAAGATCGAGAACAGGCACCCCACTAGAAACGCAATGACTAGATACGATAAAGAGATGCGGCACCCTGGGTATAAGAACATGAGAAACCCGGTCGACATACCAAGCGGTGGGATTAAAATCTTGCGCGCATTGGTTGGTCGATTGGATGCCTTTAGACGAACGAAAATAATGCTTCCTGCAAAGAGAATTCCAATGAGTAAACTGGCTAGCTGTATCCACATAGTATCAACCTTCTTATCTAAAGCCGATTCTGTTCTTTCTATATTATACCGTTTTGAGAACGCTTTTTAAAGGGAACGTCTATTTTCCTTTTTGCGAAATATACTGTTCGAGGGTCCAATTATGCGTGTGGATTTGGGTTGCGACATCCACGCCGACATAACGAATGTGCCAAGGCTCATATTCATACCCTGTAATGTTCTGGTCGCCTTTTGGATAGCGGATGATAAAGCCATATTTATAAGCATTGGCGGACAACCATTGGCCTTCAGGTGTGTCGCCAAACTTTTGGATCAGTTCGTCATTCACATCCGCTGCCGTCACGTCGATCGCAAGGCCGGTTTGGTGTTCACTTGTTCCCGGATGCGCACTCACAATAGACGCTTGCTTATAGCCTTCATTTTTGACGTTAAAAGCAAAAATGGCTTTTTGCGTCGTATACGAACGGTAACCTGATTGACCGTATAAGTGAATGCCTTGCGCGCTCGCTGCGTCAAACATTTTTTCTAGAGCGGTCGCGGCCACTTGACGCATTTCGCGTTTTTCAATTTTTTCGGTGTACGGAAATGTTACATTTGGGTATACCAGATTTGGCGGTACATAACCATCTGGTAATTTATGTGTTTTATTCACGAGTACCGTGATCGAAGTGGGATTACTGACCGTTTGAATCGCACCCGGTTGTGAGTCAGAGCTTGTGCTGGCGTTCGAATCACTCGTATTTGAAGACGTGTTGGACCCCTTGGTTGAATCCGCTTTGCCCGTATCCGATTTTGAAGACGATTTAGACGCTCCGCCCGAAGTCTTAGTTTGCGTCAACGATGATTGGGTCGTTTGTTTGGATGATGAATTCGCAGAGGGCTTGTCATTTACCCCACATGCGGCTGTAACGGTGAGTGTAGTCACCAAAATAAGACTTTTTATCACGTATTTCACTGTTGAGCACCTTCCCGTTCAAGTAGCTTTTACTATCAGTATTACCCTATTCATAAGAGTTTCTGTCATAGTGGAACAACATTTGTCGAGTCTTGAAACTCTTAATCGTTTCATTAGTTTTAAAAGGTTTATTGGATTTATAAATAAAAACATGGGTTGTGCGATAAAAAGAACGCACCAAACATCATGATTCGACATGTTCTTCCTAACTATATCATATTTTACGTAAATTGATTAGAACGTTGTCGAGTCTTGTCAAAAAATTTTTGGGTATTTTTTTAAATTGTGACAAAATTTTTAATTTACATTCTTTATAATAATAGAAAAAGGGTAGGACGACTTTTAGGGGACGATGAAGGATATTTTTTATCTGGGCACCTTAAAATATCCAGAGTTAGTGGTGCAACCGACCGGAATAGATGAGTCCGGGGAAGGAAGTTTAAAATGAATCAACGCGTGTTGGATCAGGAGTGGATTAATCTGATGAAAGAAGCACGGGATTTAGGTTTATCGATTGAAGAAGTTCGAAAATTTTTGGAAAATTTCAACGATAAAGATAAGCAACCGTTCTGGATGCTAGATGAAGAAAAACCTAGCTCTGGTTTTTCTTCCATTTTTGATATTCCAAAAACTCTTTAAACTCATCTTTGTCAATTCCGCTGTCCATGGCTTCTTTAACAATGGTTAACCACTCAGTATCTAAATTGTCCGTCCCCTTAGAACGACTTACATATAGGCCATCTTCGGATTCATCATTATTGATTAAACTTGTTACACTAACATTTAGAACATCTGCTACTTTTTCTATGAATTGGATCGAGGGGTTGCGTCGTAAATTGCGCTCGATGGTGCTTAAATAGGATTTGGCCACGCCAGCCCGTTCAGCGAGCTCAGATAATGACAAGCCTCTCGATTCTCTTAATTTCTTGATTTTCTCACCTAACATTGAATGTCCTCGCAATCTCTTCCCTAATTTATCTACCTTTATTATAACGCAGATTAAGAACGCATCCCATTACGGATCTATTACATTCCTAATTCATTCATTTCTTATATTTTATAGGTATGCTTACCATTTATTAGTCTAATAAGCTTTTTGGATGGTACACACATCTCAAATAGGTCATACGTACACATTTATGTATAGTTAAGGCACTCATTTAATAATGAGTGCCTCTTTTGTGCGTTTTGAAATGAAAAGTTGGCTACGCGTTTGAACACGAAGTTTCATTAAAAACGAAGGCTGGTCGCAATGACTTTGCGATCCAGCCAGTGTTTTCTACTGATTATTTCATTTGCTTTTGCATGGCTTTCATCATTTGATTGATTTTCTTTTGGGATGGGTTTTGTCCCATTTGCATCATCATGACGCGAAGCATATTCTCGTTAATCGGTGGATTCTTTTTCAAGTAATCCATCATATATTTTCTAGCGATGAAGAATCCGAGCACAACGCCCAAGATAACACCAACTAGTCCAATTACAATATACAACCATAGCATGGGTGACCGTTTCCTCCTTTTCCACTTCATAGCTGTCAAAAGTTCTCTTGATTGCCACTAACTTATGGAAAGACCGTTCAATAAAGACGCTTCCAAAAACAGTTTACACTATCCCTCTAGTGAGTACAACTGTATTCTATTAAAGACCAGGGGATGGGCGTCTTGTTTTGAACAAATTGGAAACTTCTAAATCAATTTGAGTGGACCTTTCCTCGCAATAAAAGATGAGCCAAATCGCTTCAACCTTCCAATAAAACATCCGTTTTGATCGGACGAAGCCATCCGCAGCGCTCGTTTGTTCGATCAACGGCTAAAAAGTAAGGTTCAACCGCCCGGAGTTTCTCAAACAGGACCGCTTCCGCTAACAGACTACCAGAACTCCAAAGTTCACAATGCGACTCTTTGATGATGAGTCGAGCCACACTGTCTTCCTTGGTTGATTTTAAAAGCCATTCTTGATCCTGGATTGTGACCGTATACGCTTCTGTCTCTGGTAACGCTCGTTTCATTAACGTCTCTAATCGAAAAATCGGTAATTGTTTAGTAATAAAGTCAATTTGTTTTTCAATTTGAATCAATTGTTCAGGATCTTCGGCGTGAATGGCCTCTGAAAACAATTGGATCAGTTTAGTTTCTTTTCCAAAATACGCTTTGGCAACTTCATCTTCAACAATATATAAGTCATAGCGTCTCATAAAAGTTCCCTCCACCGACAGTGTTTATCCACTATTATAGACAAGTATTCGTAAAATCACTGTCGGTTTTGAGGGTAAAGAACTTCGAGTTTTGACTAGTTTTGTCGAATGGCTCTTATTTTAGCAATGCTTTCATTTTATCGGCTACATTTTGAGCAGAAAATCCGAATTTTTCCATGACCAGGTCCCCGTTTGCAGACGCACCGAAATGGTCGATTGTTACTGTATCGCCTTCTAGACCCACATATTTATGCCAGCCGAATGGCGAACCCGCTTCAACGGCTAAACGCTTCGTTAAGTGGCGTGGTAAAATATCGTTTTTGTAAGTCTCATCTTGCGCGTCGAATCTTAACCAAGATGGCATGCTGACAACGTTAACTGAAAGCCCTTCTTGTTCAAGAAGTTCTTTTGCTTGAACGGCGATGCCAACTTCAGAACCTGTCGCTAAAATTACGCCTTGAGCCGTCCCTTTTGCTTTCGCTACAACATAAGCGCCACGTTTCACACCTTCTGCTGCACCGTCTACTTCACCTTGAACGGTTTCTAAGCCTTGGCGAGACAAGACAAGGGCCGTCGGATGATCTTGGCTTTCAACCGCCAATTTCCATGCTTCACGCACTTCATTACCATCTGCTGGACGGATCACATCTAGGCCTGGGATCGAACGTAGGCCAGCCAATTGTTCAATTGGTTCATGTGTTGGGCCATCTTCTCCAACCGCAATGCTATCATGTGTAAAGACAAAGATCGACGGTAATTTCATGATTGAAGAAAGACGTAAAGCTGGTTTTAAGTAATCTGAGAAAACAAAGAATGTTGAGCCGTATGGAATCACCCCTCCATGAAGCGCCATCCCATTCACGGCTGCTGCCATTCCAAATTCACGAACGCCAAACCATACATTTCGACCTTCGAACGTTTCTGGAAAGAAATTTTCGACGCCCTTCATAAGTGTTTTAGTAGAAGAGGCAAGGTCTGCTGCGCCACCAAACAATTGTGGGACACTTTGCGCCAAGCCATTAATGACTTCATTAGATGTTTCACGGGTTGCTTTGTTAAACCCAGCTTCGTATTTAGGAAGGTTGGCCTCATAGCCTTCTGGAAGTTTGCCTTCAACTGCTGCTTCAAATTGTGCAGCGAGTTCTGGGTACTCTGTTTTATAGGCTTCAAACCCTTGAACCCAAGTGGCATAAGCGTCTTCGCCTTGTTTGGTAAATGCTGCATAATGCTCGCGTACATCTTCTGGTACAGTAAACGGTTCATGGTCCCAACCGTATACTTTCTTAGTTGCTAACGTTTCGTCTGCACCTAGTGGCTTACCATGAACGTCATTAGTCCCAGCGTTGGATGCGCCATACCCTATTTGGGTTTTTACTTCAATTAAAGTTGGGCGGTCGGAATCCGATTGCGCTTCTTTAATGGCCTTCGTGATCGCTTCAAGATCATTGCCATCTTCGACAAGAAGGGTTTGCCAACCATATGCGTCAAAGCGTTTCCGGACGTCTTCTTTAAAGGACATGATCAAATCGCCATCAAGTGAGATATCGTTCGAATCATATAAAACAACGAGACGGCCTAGATTTAAACGGCCTGCAAGTGACGCCGCTTCAGAGGCTACACCCTCCATTAAGTCACCATCACCACAAATTGAATATGTAAAGTGATCCACAATCGAGTGTCCGTCACGATTGTACGTTGCAGCTAAATGACGCTCTGCCATCGCCATCCCAACGGCCATCGCCACACCTTGTCCAAGGGGACCTGTTGTCGCGTCAACACCTGGTGTATGACGGAATTCAGGGTGTCCTGGTGTTTTTGAATCCCAAGAACGGAAACCTTTCAAATCGTCGAGTGTCACATCATAACCAAACAAGTGTAATAAACTATACAACAACATCGAACCATGTCCAGCAGACAGAACAAATCGGTCCCGGTTCATCCAATCTGGATGTTTTGGTGAAATCTTCATAAACTTGCTCCAAAGTGTATACGCCATTGGCGCCGCACCCATCGGCATACCAGGGTGGCCAGAATTTGCTTTTTCGATTGCATCAATAGAAAGTGTGCGAATCGTGTTAATCGCTTTTTGTTCAATTGAATTTGACATCAAATCTTCCTTTCGTTTCCTTAGGATAATGTTTATTAGAAAACATAATTGCCTTGCGCCTTGTTTGCGAATTAGGCTCGTCCATTTTTTACAATTAGGCTCTCGGAGTGTGTTTTTAAAACCGATGTTAGAATACCCAATCGATCGACGTTTTAACAAAAATGAAACATTTTTTCATTGATTAATTATAACTGAAGTGATAGGCCTTTTCCAATACAAATTGGCTTCATAAAGGGATTTGATCGATGTAAGCGTTTTTAATTGGGAAAGACGGCTCAAAATGTCCACTTACCGTTTTCCTGTCGTTTGGATTTAGTTAAACATGCTCTTAAAAAAACAAGAGACATCAAAGGAGATTTTTCCTTCAATGTCTCTTATTGTTCGATTACATGTTAATAAGTCTGTCTATTAGTCCTTTTCAAAAGCGAGATGGATCTCACCCGTTTGCTCACTTAAATCAATCGTGACAAGATCGACCAACCAATCGTCTTCTGGATTGTTATAAAAATCGACACCAGCTACGCTTGTTTTGACGGAAGTTGGATGTTGATCGCCTCGGTCAACGCCAATCGTAAAACCATCCATCCCACCGCCGCCATAGCGAACAAACAAACGGATCGAATCACCGTTTTGAAGTTCCATTTCTTCTTTATAGAACTCAGCTGCACGTTCCGTTACTTGTAACATAATGAAGATCCCTCTCTTCAATATTGATTAATTCTTATCTTAGCATAACGCATTCCTTAAAGATTGTGACTCATTTCACAAAATTATTTCATTCTTTTAATGTAAGCATCAGTTTTTAACTTTATATTCCATTCTGGGCCTATTGATTAAAGACCGCCTCAGTGCTTATTGCGTCGTTCTTTGGATTCCTTTAATTTTTGGGGTGTGACATCCTTCCCCTTCGGATCCACAACCTTCACCGTGTGCAGATGATCTCGAAACCCTTTACGAAATGCATTTAAATACCGTTCTCTTAGGTCCGCTTGTTCCTTCTTTTCATCTTCTGTGAGACCTTCTTGCTTTGATTTTTTTGAAAGATGGGAAATACGGGCTAATTCTTCCTTTTCTAGCATGACGAAACTCCTTTTATTCTTTAATCCGATATTAGTTTAGAATCGAATTGATTTCGCTTCATATTAGGTTTAGCTTAACGCAGTCCCTCACGTTCTTCAAGTAAGAGACGTTACATATTAAGCTTATTAGTCGTATCGGCAACTTTCTCAGTATTATTAGTCGTTTGAGTTTGAGCCATTGGCACGGGAACGATCAATTTCTCTCCAGCTTGAATCACATCGCGGCTCGCTAGATGGTTATTTTGCTCAACCCATTGGACAAACTCTTGAGTACTCATCTTCCCTTTGTACTTCTCTCCTAAAGCCCATAATGTGTCGCCTTTTTCTGCGGTAACTGTTTTATATCGAGAAGGATTTGGCCCTTTAAGATCGTGGCATGTCACCACGACGCAAGTAATCAATAGAACAAAGAAAACAATATATAGAATTGAATAAGAGTCCATTTTGGCAGTTTGTTGGTTCATTTTAGGTAACTCCTTTAAATAGAATGTATGTTCGCTTTTTATTATAAAACGAATATGTGTTCGCGTCAAGCTTTTTTCGAACGGGTGTTTGCATGTCTATTTAATCAATGCTATACTTAATTATAGAACGAACGTTTGGTTAGTGGGTTGACACACTCTAACTATTAAATTGTTGTGACCTATTATTTATTAGATAGAAAAGGATTTATACATAAAGAAAAAGGGGATTTGGGAGGGATACGATGGATTTAACGAAACGGCAACAAGCGATTGTGGATTTTATTCGAAGTGAAGTTGAAACAAAAGGCTATCCGCCTTCTGTTCGGGAAATTGGGGATGCTGTCGGGCTTGCCTCAAGTTCTACAGTGCACGGTCATCTCTCTCGTCTTGAGAAGAAAGGGATTATTCGTCGGGACCCAACCAAACCACGAGCCATTGAATTGATTCGAGAGAATGGGGATCATGCGATGGTCCCTAAGCAAGAAAGTGCTATGCTTCCAGTCGTAGGACGCGTTACGGCCGGGGAACCTATTACTGCGATTGAAAATGTAGAGGATTATTATCCAGTTCCTTTAAATATGGTTGGCGGCGAGGAAGCCTTTATCCTGAACGTTGTCGGTGAAAGTATGATTAATGCCGGGATTTTGGATGGCGATAAAGTCGTCGTACGCCAGCAACGAACCGCTAATAACGGAGAGATTATTGTCGCGATGACGGAAGAAGACGAAGCTACAGTAAAACGATTCTTTAAAGAAATCGATCATATTCGACTTCAACCGGAAAATTCTACGATGTCCCCAATCCTAGTGAACAATTGCATTATTCTGGGTAAAGTCGTTGGTGTCATTCGAGAAATTCATTAATAACTAATAGAACGCAACGTGCACCCCTCTAATTCATTGAGGGGTGCTTTTTATTGGTTGAAGTCATGGTGTGATTTATTACCATTAAAATAACGTTATGTTTTCTTAAAAAACGCACATAATAACGTTATCTTAATTGAAGAAGGTGACCCATAAAGACTGAAAGGCATTTTTAATAGAGAGACGAAAATCACAACCTTATTTTGGTTGGCCTTATCTGGCCTCGTACTGACGACCCTCTACTCTTATGTCATTCTTAATCAAGGGTTAAAAACGAAAAAAATGATCAAATTCATCTACCAACATGCTGAAAAGGAAAGTTCCTCTTAATACACAACCGCTTGCATGGTTCACTTGGATGTTTTTGAACTTAAAGGAGGAGAACAATGCTCAAGCCTAATAAACGATTGCTCAAACAAACGACTCGTCTGACCTTTTTAGGAATGCTTTTAAGCCTTTTGCAGACCGTATGGCTTTTTGTAACCATTCAAAAAAATAAATCTTCTCATTAGAATCGGATCTTCGCCTTTTTACATAATTCATTGCGAGTTATGATCTGTCTTCTCTCTTTTGTACCTGGTATGAGCGCATTGCCCTCTTGTTTGTTCTTGACCTTACACACTAAATTGGGTAACGCGCTTTTTGATTTGGGCACGAGCGCCCAATGCACAAAATCATAGCGGGCCCCACCTCGTCTTGAATCGGAATTCTATCAATCTATGTTATCCTAATAAAGAGTCTAATTTTTTTGATAGGGGGAATTGTTTAAATGGGAATTTTAAGCGGTATTTTAGGAAACGCTTCGACAATCAGTACCGGCGAAGCGGAACAAGAGCTTAAAGACATTTTGATTCCACAAGAGCAAGTGGACGCAGCTTTTAAACTTGTACGAGATTTAATTGTCTTTACGTCAAAACGTTTAATTATTGTGGACAAGCAAGGCTTAACTGGAAAGAAAATTGATTATCATTCGCTACCCTATAAAAGCATCTCACACTTTAGCATTGAAACGTCCGGACATTTCGACCTAGACTCTGAACTAAAAATTTGGATCTCAGGTGCTGAACTACCCGCTGTCTCCAAACAATTCAGGAAAGATAACAGTGTTTTGGACATTCAAAAATTGCTAGCTGCCATTTGCATGTAAAAAATGACGACTGGAAATGTGCCACTTAGCCATTTCCAGTTTTTTGTATTTCCTGAGCGATTCTGAATCGGAAAAAGTCTTTCATTTAACTGGAGGGCTTTTTAAAAGCTGCTAGGATTTGTTGAATGCCATGGACAATTAGGGTGATGATATGAGCAATAAAGCGTATAACAGCCACAATCTTCCCAATGATTCCGCCAATGAATTCAATAGCATCCTTAATCCAACCGCCGAACTCAAAAAAGAGAAAACCTAAAATGAATAGCGGAATAAAGATCACGGCACAAATCAGGGCTGTTTTCAAGATGACCCTTTCAGCAATCTTCTCAACTTTTTCAGAATCTATTCTCTTACGATGCTTGGCCTCTTTACGATACATTTGCGTCGCCATTAGCTCATGCCACTTTGTTTTCAGTTTCATGAGTATTTGATCCATGAACGCTTTTGTTACTTTTTTTATCAATTCTGGATCCATCTTTTTTCTATTGCGTCCATGCCTTTCAAATCGTGATTCATTCATGTTGGTCACCCTCTAAGAATTAATCTCTTCAGACTTTGCTAATTTAAGAGATCGATTCTATTATATATCGAATTTATTAATTTTCTATATATATGCTTCGATTAGGTTTGGAGGAATGTGGGGGGCGCGCGAATAAGTAGTGCCCGAACACCTTTTCTCGCTTTTGTTCGGGAACCCTCAGACTCTTTCAGTTCCCTAAAACCACCAACCCAAATTAAAAGCTTATGTATTTTGGTTTTTTGCCGATTTAGGCGTTGTTTGCGCCTATTTAAGTCAGATTTCCGCCGATTTAACCTCAAATTGTGCCGATTCATACTCGCCTTTCATTTCATAAACGAATCAATGCCCCACCCCAAAAAAAAAGAGCCCAAATGGACTCAAAATTCCCCTCTTGCTTTTTAATGATAAAACGAACCGTGTCCATGGTGCACACCATGCCCAGGATAATAACCAGTGTGTCCATAGTGAAAGCCTTGGTTAGGATTGTAACCCATATGACTGTGCTGCACGCCATGTCCAGGGACGTAGGTTCCGCCACCATGATGATACCCATAACCCGGGACATAGGTTCCGTGTCCATGATGATACCCGTATCCTGGCATATAAGTCCCATGCCCGTGATGATAAACGGGAACATTCCCGTAAGTTGCTGGTAATTGTCTTAGCATTCTGTCTCCTCCTCGACTAAAGTCAAAATAGTTTATGTGACTTTGGCCTAAGACGTATAGGCGGATACCTAATTAGGTTGTGAAAAGTCAAATTCCCTTTGAGCCGTTCGACTCTCCAATCATGTATCCTCGCCTTTAAAATGTATCCACACCAAGCCTCTCTGACTTCCTTAAATTTAACAGTCAACTCCATCATAACCTCAAAACAAAATCCTCAATGCACGAGGCATCAAGGGTTTTGCTTTTGTGTTTTACTATTAATAGATCGACATATATTGCTCACGTTCCCAAGGGTGAACTTGGGTGCAGAACATATATGACGAGTTACTTCTTATTAATAGCCATGTTAGTTGTATAACAGATGAAGATGATCTTGTGATATTTGAAGTTTATTGAGGATGCCATGGTTAGAGCGAACGATGAGCTGCGTGCACGGAATAAGTATCCGTTTCATATAAAGGTAGCGGATCAACCCACCATTTATGAGCTACAGATCGGTGGAGATTCATATTGTGGAGGTCGCGATTGGGGTTGAGAATTTTTCCCGAAAATAACTAATTAGGTTAATTCTATGTTTGGTGGTATACTGACAACAAACCTTTAACTGCTTTATATTATTTTACTTTACCTGTTCCATGTCCCCACTCATTCAATGAGTGGGGTTTCTTATTGAATGAATACAGAAACAAAAAAACAGGCTCCCTATTGAGAGCCCGTCTTTGTTTGTTATAAATTAAGCTTTTTGAACGTTAGCAGCTTGTGCTCCGCGTTGACCTTGCTCAACGTCAAATGTTACTTTTTGACCTTCGTCAAGTGATTTGAAGCCATCACTTTGAATAGCAGAAAAGTGTACGAATACATCGTCTCCATTTTCACGCTCGATAAAACCAAAACCTTTTTCTGCATTAAACCATTTTACTGTACCTTGTTCCATTTTTGTTGCCTCCAAATGTGCTCACACACATAAATAATACTATCCTTGCTTCAAGTGATCATCAAGACGAAAAGTCATCCTTATACAATCCTTTACACCGAACAAAAATAATTCTTTATTATCATAGCAGAAAACGAAAACAATTGCAAATCACTGGAAACTACATCCTAAACTTATTGTGCTCCAGTAGTTGGTGCTGGTTGTGCAGCTTTTGTTTTACTATTAGGCGTACGAGCTAGAAAACGGTTTAGAATGACTTGATCAAATGAGATCAACACACAATCTCTTTGGCCACCACTTCTTCAATACCCGTGAAAATAACACTCAGAATAGATCGTACATAATTCAAAATCTATTGTTGTATTTAAATCTCTCCCATTAAATTATTTTATAAAAATTGGACAACCTACCTTTAGGAAACTTGAAAGGAAGATTGTCCATGTTTTATAAACGACTACGTCAACAAACATCGCGTTTAAGTTTTATTGGAATGATCGTGAGTTTAGCTCAAACCATTTGGATCGTTAGAACAATCAAGAATAGAACATGATTGATTTAACCCTTACTTTTTCACCTGAGTTAATGACGACGTAATGACCTTTGAGTTGTGGGTTGAGTGTTTCAATCTGAGCCAACGTCAGACCATTGTCAGCTGCAAACACAGAGAGACTCTACCCTTTTTAACAGTGCGATATTCTGCCTGTAATTGAGAATTAGGTACATTAATGACTTGGGGAATACTCATATTTTCAAGCATTGATATTTGGGTTAAGAGTTGTTAACGATCCATGTTGCCATCCCTGTTTTCTTCCAAATCCCAAAAAGTACCGCCAGATTGGATTTTATATGTGACATGTGATTCAACATTTGCTACTTGTTTTGGTGCTTTCTTAACTAAGGAATCTGATTGCATGCCTCTATGCAAAAGGACCAGGAGTCAATGGGAACTGTGACGTTAACTTTTGTTGTCAAACAGATCAACTGGATCATAAATCAATTTTGGGTTTAGGGACAACCTGTCTAAAGGTGTGTCAAAGGCTGTAGATAAATTAATTCTTGGTATGAGTTCAAAAGATTAGGATCGCAACCACCGTCTTCGAGTTAACCTTCAATGTAATCCCCAACCAATTTATTGATTCGGATAACATTCCCCGTTTGTTAAAGGAGGCCTATCAAGACGATTATCTGTATTGGATCTTTTTTAAGGTACTTGTGGAAACCGGGATGAGAAAAGGAGAAGCAGCTGCTCTCCAAAGAAGGCACTATAACTATTATGCTATGTCTAATTTTGAAACCTATACGCGAGACATTTTTTAATTATTTGTGGTTGTTTCGTGGGTGCTTTCAAAACACATCATATTTTTTGTTATTTACCCACGAAATAAAAAACCCATGATGCCAGTAGCACCAAGGGTTTGTGTTAATTAATACGTTGACATATATTGTTCGCGTTCCCAAGGGTGAACTTGGGTGCGGAACATATCCCACTCAATCTCTTTCGCTTCAACGAAGTGGCTGAGGGCGTGAGAACCAAGAGCGGAGGTGATGACGTTATCTTTTCTCATAACGTCAATTGCTTCTTTCAAATTAGAAGGAAGATCCGCGATTCCTGCTGCTTCTCTTTCTTCTTTATCCATAACGTAGATGTTACGGTCCGTTGGCACTGGAGGCGTCAGTTTACGTTTGACTCCGTCAAGACCAGAGGCAAGAAGCGCTGCCATGGCAAGATAAGGGTTTGCCGATGGATCCACACTACGTACTTCAATACGTGTGCTCAAACCACGTTTCGCTGGAACACGAATCAGTGGTGAACGGTTGCGAAGTGACCATGCCACATAACAAGGCGCTTCATAACCCGGAACCAAACGCTTGTAAGAGTTAACCGTTGGATTCGTTAACGCTGTGAACGCACGAGCATGTTCAATGATTCCAGCGATAAATTGATGAGCGGTTTCGCTCAATCCTTTGTCAGCTGATTCATCGTAAAACGCATTTTCACCATTTTTAAACAAGGACATATTCGCGTGCATACCTGAACCGTTTACACCAAACAATGGTTTGGGCATGAACGTCGCGTGCAAGCCGTGTTGGCGCGCAATCGTTTTAACGGCTAATTTGAAGGTTTGGATGTTGTCACATGTTGCGACAGCATCCGCATATTTGAAATCAATTTCGTGTTGGCCTGGTGCAACTTCATGGTGAGATGCTTCCACTTCAAAGCCCATTTCTTCAAGCTCAAGCACGATATCTTTACGGCAGTTTTCACCAAGATCCGTTGGAGATAGATCGAAGTAACCGCCTTTATCGTTTAATTCAAGCGTAGGCTCGCCTTTTTCATCCATTTTGAACAAGAAGAATTCTGGCTCTGGTCCAATGTTAAACGCTGTGAAACCCAGCTTTTTCATTTCTTCTAATTGAGCTTTTAAAATCTGACGTGGATCACCTGCGAAAGGTGTTCCGTCTGGATTGTAAATGTCACAGATCAAGCGTGCAACTTTTCCTTTTCCACTTGTCCACGGGAAAACCACCCATGTTTCAAGATCTGGGAAAAGATACATATCGGATTCTTCAATACGCACAAAACCTTCGATTGAAGAACCGTCAAACATCATTTCGTTTGAGAGTGCTTTTGGAAGTTCATCGACTGGAATCTCTACGTTTTTGATAATACCTAATAAGTCCGTAAATTGTAGGCGAATAAACTTAACGCCTTCTTCCTCGGCCATCCGAAGAATGTCTTCTTTTGAATATTTCCCCATAGATTGGCAAACCTCCTAAAATTTTATCTCAATACAAGAATCTCACGGGACATCTGGATGCTCACCACTTAGGCGTTGAGCGTTCCTTACTGTCACTCTCTCTTAATGAAAAAACCTCGAGAGTTCTCCTTGTATTAATGACGTTTTCCCTTGCTTTCCTGCATGCAATAATTCTTGCTTTAACATTTTCATTAAAGCTTCATCAGATAGATCCTTCTCAACAGTTTTTGGAGGTAGAGATGGACTAGCAGGCATTGCTGTTTTGTTATCCAGAACGTGTCTGATCCCTGCTAAATTGACGCCTTTTTCTAATAATGCCTTGATTTCTAATAAACGGTCGACATCATTAAAAGAAAACATGCGACGATTGCCTTCTGTTCGTTTCGGGTTCACCAAATTATTTTCTTCATAATAACGAATTTGGCGAGCCGTTAAACCAGTGAGTTCTCTGACAATACTCATTGGAAATAGAGCCATATTACGGCGCAATTGATCATCCATTCTAGTATCCTCCCTTCTATATTCGAATTCTCTATAGACTCATTTTACTTTAATGTCAATCATGATGTCAATAGATGTCACTTTTTCTAACACGCATTCACGAAACCTAACACCAATCCGCCGAAATTCCGCTGCAATCCCCCCTGAAGATATAGGGGGTTCCTTTATATTTTAATAGATTTTTATCCATTATTCCACTCTTTTTAAAAACTCCTAGGAGTTCGTCAGATATTCTGACAAACTTCGGCACATTCAGACTAAATTTTTCTTTTCAAGGTCAGAAACCGCTTCTAGTAACGCGTATTGAACATGACGATAGGTTAATCCACCTTGTATAAACGCAGTATACGGTGGGCGGACCGGGCCATCCGCAGACAATTCAATACTCGAGCCTTGAACAAAGGTTCCAGCCGCCATAATGACTTGGCTTTCGTAACCCGGCATGTCGCTTGGATACGGGGTGACATGGCTATTGATCGGGGAGGCTTTTTGGATCGATTGGCAAAATGCAATCATCTGCTCAGCAGTTTGAAAATTGACCGATTGCACGATGTCGGTTCGCGGATCGTCCCATTTTGGTGAGGGATGAAAACCCAATTGCTCCGTGAGCGCTGCTGTAAAAACGGCTCCTTTTAACGCTTCAGTTGTAACATGCGGGGCAAGAAAAAAGCCTTGGAACATCTCGCCAAGCTGATTGGTCGTCGGCCCTACTTCTTTCCCTAAACCAGGTGCCGTTAAACGGGACGCACAGCGCTCCACCAAGTCTTCGTCTCCCGCGATATAGCCGCCTGACTTCACAAGGCCACCGCCTGGATTTTTAATTAGGGATCCAGCCATTAGGTCCGCCCCCACTTCAGTCGGTTCTTCTTTTTCCACAAATTCGCCGTAACAATTGTCTACAAAAATAACCACTTTTGGCGCTTTCTCTTTTACTAAGCCGATGATCCGTTCCAGTTCTTCTATTGTAAAAGAAGAACGGGTGGAATAACCTCTTGAACGCTGAATGGCAACCATTTTTGTCTCGGGCCGAAGCGATTCTATGATCGCATCTTCGTCCATTTTATTCTCTTTTAAAGGTACAATTCGGCAAGTTATTCCAAACTCTTTTAAAGAACCACTCGCCTCACCGCGAAGCCCAATCACTTCTTCTAGCGTATCGTAAGGCGGGCCGGATATGTATAAAAGCTCATCTCCCGGGCGCAGGATTCCAAAAAGGGCGACCGTGATCGCATGCGTACCAGACATAAGCTGAGGCCGAACTAATGCGGCCCCGGCTCCAAATACGTCGGCATACACATTCTCAAGGGCTTCCCGACCAAAATCATCATAGCCATAGCCAGTCGAGCCATTAAAATGGGCATCACTAATCTTAAATTTTTGGAAAGCTTTTAACACTTTAGTTTGATTCCAACGCTCAATGGCATTCATTTTATTAAAAATGGGCTGACACTGATCCTCAACAAGCTGGTTGAGGTCTTCAAGTTGTTTCGGGTTGGTCAAAGTCATGATCCTCTTTAATCTCCTCATAGGTGGATGCCGCCGTTAACGTTGCAAACAATGGGGACTCGGACCATACGTAACCTTCTACAACATACGATTCGCTTTCTTCTTTCCATTCTCTGTGTGCGACGACGGTTTCGTTTTGTAAGCGTGCGACGAGTTTGCCGTTTTGAGCGGGAACTTCGGTATGATAAGGCCCCATTTGCTCAATAATTTTGGCTTCAATCGCCTGACTGACCTTTACTAAGTCACTGGCGTCAAACGCTGAAATAATTAAGGCATCTTTATACGTTGGAGCAATAAACTCGCCCGTTATTTTATCTTTTTTATTATAAATGGTCAGTTTCGGAACATTGCCCACATTAAACTCATTGAGAAGCTTGTTCACAGTTCCTTCCTGTTGCATGTGATCGGGGTGGCTCGCATCCACCACATGAAGCACGATGTCGGCCTCCGTCACTTCCTCGAGTGTAGAGCGAAAGGCCGCAACGAGCGACGTTGGCAAATGCTGAATAAATCCAACAGTGTCACTTAATAGTGCCGTAAAGCCACTTGGCAGTCGGAGCTTTCGAGTTAGCGGATCAAGCGTCGCGAACAGCTTGTCTTCAGCAAGATCATCGGCTGTCGTTAAGCGCTGAAAAAGTGAAGACTTTCCGGCGTTTGTATACCCGACAAGCGCCACTTGAAACGCACGGTTCTGTCTTCTTCGTTCGCGGTAACGCTCGCGATGCTGGACAATTGTTTTGAGCGCTCGCTTAATCTCATTAATCCGGCGATGGATGTGACGGCGATCGGTTTCAAGCTTCGTTTCCCCTGGGCCTCTTGTCCCAATTCCCCCTCCAAGACGGGATAAGGTAATCCCGAGTCCGGTGAGTCTTGGCAAGAGATAATTCAACTGAGCAAGCTCCACTTGAAGCTGACCTTCTCTTGACCTGGCGCGTTGGGCAAAAATGTCCAAAATGAGTTGCGTCCTGTCAATGACCTTCACATTCAGCGTTTTTTGCAGATTGGATTGTTGGCTCGGACTGAGATTATCGTTAAAAATAACCATTTCAACACCTGTAGTTTCACAAGCTTGTCCAAGTTCTGTCACTTTACCTTTGCCAATATACGTTGCTGAATCTGGTCGATCTCTTTTTTGTGTGAGGGTGGCGACCACTTCGCCACCCGCTGTTTCTGTTAAGGCTGCCAGTTCATCCATAGAACTATGGAACCTGTCATCCCCCATTTGGTTGATTTGGCAACCGACCAATATGATTTTTTCCATTAAATGCAATCACCCTTTTTCCCGCGCCCACCCCTCTTCATCAAACATCGATGGGTTTACAGGGACCGTGGACCGAGTGTCTTCTTCAATAGTAATGTCCATGGAGCGAATCGTCAACAAAGCCTCGCGATCCGGGACGCCTTCTCGAACGAGACGAACGGCTTGGCGGCGAATCATCTTTTCAATCATGTTTCGCACATAACGGCCATTGCTGAACGATTCGGCTTCTTCCTCAACTTTTTGTTTGAAATGACGCTGCAGTTTTTTACGGGATTCTTCCGTTAGAAGATACTCCCGCTCTTCTATCATTTGGTCTGCAATCTCTAACAATTCATGCTCATCGTAATTCGGAAACGAAAGAATGAGTGGAAATCGCGATGGAAGTCCAGGATTCAAGGCCATGAAGTCTTCCATTTCATCTGAATAACCGGCTAAAATAAGGATAAATTCATTTTTCTTATCTTCCATGTGTTTGACGAGGGTGTCAATGGCTTCTTTCCCAAAGTCTTTTTCGCCACCACGTCCAAGGGAATACGCTTCATCGACAAAAAGGATGCCACCTTGAGCTTTTTTAACGAGTTCGCGTGTTTTCTGGGCGGTCTGGCCAATGTATTCACCAACTAAATCGGCGCGCTCCGCTTCAATAAGATGCCCTTTTTCGAGGATATTCATATCCGCAAAGAGCTTTCCTAGGATCCGGGCAACGGTCGTTTTCCCTGTCCCGGGATTCCCCTTAAACAACATGTGTAGCGTCTGTTGCTTGACTACTAAGTTATGCTGCTCCCGAAGTCGATTGACATAGAGCCAGGAATAGATTTCATGCACCGTTTTCTTGATCTCTTTTAACCCAATTAAATGCTCCAATTGCTTTTCAAGTTGCTGCAGAGAGGCTTTCCGCATCCGTTCATCACGCGGCGGTTTCGCAACAGGAGGTGGGGGGGACGTTTTCTGCTCCTCTTGCTTCAATACAATATTAATTTGGCCTTTTTGTTTAAAGGTTAAGCTTTCATTCATGGGCTCACCTCTCTATTTCATTTATCATGCCCTGTTACGTTTGGCATGAGTTCGTTTTTGGTATCCAAGACAATGTGACGATTCTATAAATAAGGTTCTTAATAAGTGTATGTCGGAGGGTCGGCAAGTTTGCCCACCTTTCCGAATTCGAGGTGGGAAATTGTGGATGGGAGTGTGCTGTGGGAGATGCGTGCAGGCTTGCGTACAAAAACGAGGTCAAAACCAAGAAAGTGTGTGCGCAAGACCAACCGCTCGTCATTCAAAATAACGACATAAAAAAGAGGCCGCATCGCGCGAACCTCTTTCTCACTTATATATTAAGCTTCTACATCTTCTTGGTTAAGTTGAACAGGACGAGCTGGCGAGAATGTGGAGATCGCATGCTTGAAAATCAGCTGCTGTTTGCCTTCACTCTCAATAAGGACGGTAAAGTTGTCAAACCCGCGTACGAGTCCTTTTAATTGAAATCCGTTCAATAAAAATACCGTCACAAATATTCCGTCTTTTCGCAATTGGTTTAAAAAGGTATCTTGGATGTTGACTGATTGTTTCATGGCGTCTTTGCCTCCTCTATTTCTCTCTCATACAATTATGTAACTTGTCTATAAACGCTTAAACTTGCGATTTATAGGAATTGGATCAAAGTCTAATGTAGAATGCCTTAAGAAGACTCACTCTACACCATTCACAATTGATCACGGCAACTCTATTACAAATAGTTCGACCTATCTTTCAACTTTCCTGCAACAAATTGAACAATTTCATCAACTTTTTTATCCATCACGTCTTGATCCGCAACTGCCTCAGTAAGGTCAAACCAATCCATCGACATTTGATGCCGAAACCAAGTGAGCTGGCGCTTCGCAAACCGTCTGGAATTGCGTTTGATCAACTCCACCGCTTCCCCAATGGAATACGCTCCGTCGAAGGCCCCAAATAATTCTTTATACCCAATTGCCATGACAGCTTGTGTTTTCCGGATACCACGATTATATAGAGATTCAGCTTCTTGAACAAGCCCTTGATCGACCATGAGATCAACGCGCCGATTAATGCGCTCATACAAAAGCGTGCGATCCATCGTTAAACCGATCACAATCGGATCATACAAAAGAGACGGCTGTTCCTCAGGTAACGCCTCACTCATCGGCTTTCCCGTTTTATGATAAATCTCAAGAGCACGAACAACCCGTTGTACGTTGTTCGGATGAATTCGCTTCTCTGCGCCTGGATCAACCTTTAAGAGCTCACGATAAAGGACATCGGCTCCTTCCAAACGTGCCCGTTGCTCCAGTTCCGTTCGGAGCGTCGGATCTTCGCTGACGTCATTAAATTGATAATCGTACAAGACCGCTTTAACATACAGGCCGGTCCCGCCGACTAAAATTGGCAGAACCTCGCGATCATTGAGATCATGAATCCATTTGCGGGCGTCTTTTTGAAAAGAAGCGACCGAATAATCTTCAGTTGGCTCTAGAAAATCGAGCAGGTGATGGGCTACTCCGTCTGCTTCCGCTTCGGTCACCTTGGCTGTTCCGATATCTAAGTCTCGGTACACCTGCATCGCATCGCCGTTGATGACTTCACCCTGTAAGGTTTTCGCGAGTGTGACACCGAGCTTGGTTTTGCCCGTCGCCGTCGGACCCACGATCACGACACAAGGCTCCTTAATCGACGCCATTACATCACCCTCTTAAACAACTTTTCCATCTCATAGGTAGAAAAATGGACAATCACAGGGCGTCCATGCGGACACGTAAACGGATCCTCTGCCTCAATTAATTGATCCAATAAAGCTTCCATTTCGTCTTGACGCAAATAACGATTCGCTTTAATCGATTGTTTGCAAGACATCATAATCGCCAGCGCTTCGCGTAATTTTTTAACAGAAACCGATTGATGCTCCATCAATTCTTCGACAATCGCCTCAATCGTTTCACGCTCTCTCCCTTGTGGAAACCAATTAGGGTATGAGCGGACTATAAAAGAATGATATCCAAATGGTTCAAAGTTCAAACCTAGCTCCTGTAAAAGGTCCTTGTACTCTTCGATCAAGGCATATTCGTTAGAGGAGAAATCAAATGTGATCGGAAATAGAAGTTCCTGGTTAGTATGCACGGCTTCTCCAACCTTCTCACGATAGAACTCATATTTAATTCGCTCTTGAGCTGCATGCTGGTCTATAATGTACAACCCCTCTTCATTTTGGGCCAATATATAAGTACCATGCAGTTGACCAATTGGATAAAGCTTCGGCATCCGTTCCTTTGTCCGCTCAACAGGATCGCCTTGATTCATCAGGTCATCAAACGACGGGTGGTCGCTCGTAAAAAAGGACGGTGTCCCCTCACTCACAGGCATAGACGCCTCTTCCGTTTCGTCTTTCCGTTCTTCACCAAAAACCGATTTTTCGGCTGACTCGTTTGCCTCTTGTTGAGACAAATGAGTCGGATCCACATCGGTTTCGCGCGTCTCGTGAACCTGTGACGCCACAACCGAAGAGCTCGACGTAAAACGAGGGGTTGTGTCAAAGGAATCCACCCTTTGATCCTTAACGTTCGTTCTGAGCACTTGCGCCCCAGATGCACCGCTCCGTTCAGCCTCCCTACCGCGGCAACCACCTCGCGCTCGCTCGCTATTATCTTGAGAATCCGTCCGGTGAGCCGGTCTTGGCGAACGAAAATCAAAAGCTTGCTGCTCGGTATGTTCCCGCTCGCGCTGGACCTTTTTGACATCTGGAATCAAACGTTGGCCATGAAACACCGACTTGATGCTTGAAGCCACCAACTCACACAATTCTTTTTCTTTACTAAGGCGGGCTTCCAATTTCGCTGGATGGACATTGACATCCACTAGTGTCGGATCCATTTCAATGTGAAGGACGGCAATGGGATAACGTCCGATCGGAAGTAAGGTATGGTAACCGTTCATCACCGCATTAAAGAGCGCATAGTGACGAATGTAGCGCCCGTTAATGAAAAGGTAGACATAGTTTCGGCCCGCTCGCGTGATCATCGGCTTTACCAGTCTGCCCGTCACTTTAAAATCAAGCGAAGCCGCTTGAACTGGTAACGACTGCTTAGCCGTTTCTAGGCCGTAGATCGCCGCTAACACTTGGGCGACATCCCCATTCCCATTCGTCTTCAATAAAGTCTTCTCATTATGAACGAGTTGGAACCGAATGCTGGGATTGGCAAGTGCGAGCTTATTCACGATATCCGAAATATTGGCGAGCTCCGTATGCACGGTTTTCAAATGTTTAAGTCGCGCCGGTGTATTATAAAAAAGCTGGGTGATCGTCATTTCCGTTCCTTTTCGACTATGCGAGGGTTCCTTCGTCTCGACTCGCCCACCGACCAACACCAAATGCTGGCCAGGTCCTTCTCCTGTCGAAGTCCTCAAATCAAACCGCGACACCGAGGCAATACTTGGCAACGCCTCACCGCGAAAGCCGAGCGTCCGCACATGGAATAAATCCTGTTCATTTTTAATTTTACTTGTCGCATGGCGTTCAAAAGCAAGCTCACAATCCTCAGGAAGAAACCCATGGCCATCATCGGTAATTTTAACTTTTTTAAGACCGCCCTCTTCCACCTCAATCGTAATCGCTCTTGCGTCTGCATCTAAAGCATTTTCGACCAATTCTTTGACGATTGAGGCCGGGCGTTCAACGACTTCCCCTGCCGCTATTTTATTGGCTAATGCTTCATCCATCCGTTGAATGCGTCCCATATCCTCACCTCTTAACCAATTGTTTTCCGCGCTTCACTTGTTTAATTGCCATCTGGCATTCATATAACACATTCATGGCTTCCATCGGCGTCATATTCAAAAGATCGATTTCCCTTAAGCGCTTCTCCCACACTGACTCATCAGCCGCTTGACGCATCACCCGCTTGTCCGGTTCTTCAAAAAGGGACAGTTGCCCAGAACGTTCCGCAACCGATGTCGGCGTTTCAGGTTCCACGTCAAACCCTTTGTTATCGTCGTCTGGGGTTGCGGCCATAGGCTCCGTTTTTTGCGTAGACAAGGAAGCCGGTGATTTTTCAAGATCGGCTAAAATCGCGGTTGCACGCTGTATGAGAGAATTCGGCAATTCGGCGAGTTCGGCAACATGGATGCCGTAACTCTTATCCGCATGCCCTTCCTTCACTTTGTGCAAAAAGACAACATGACCGTCTTGCTCCATCGCGCTCACATGTACATTGACCAAATGGTCAAGCGCGTCGCTTAGAGCGGTGAGCTCATGGTAGTGCGTGGAAAACAACGTCTTGGCCTTCACATGGTTATGAATGTACTCAACAATCGCTTGGGCAATTGCAATCCCATCGTACGTCGACGTACCACGACCAATTTCATCAAGTAATATCAAGCTCTCTGAAGTCGCTTGAGCGAGTGCCTCTTTCGCTTCCACCATCTCTACCATGAACGTGCTTTGTCCGCTTGAAAGGTCATCCGTCGCCCCAATCCGAGTAAAAATTTGATCGAAAATCGGAAGCACGGCTTCCTCAGCCGGAACAAAACACCCAATTTGCGCCATAATAGCGGATAGAGCAATTTGTCTCATGTAGGTACTTTTCCCGCCCATATTCGGTCCTGTAATAAGTTGGATCAAGCAGTTGTTCGGTAGATGCACATCATTGGAGACAAATTCGCCTTCTTTGAGCACTTTTTCGACAACCGGATGGCGACTCCCAATCAATCGAATCGACCGTTCATCGGTAAATGTCGGTTTGTTGTAATGATACGACTCACTCACACTGGCAAAGCTTTGTAACACATCTAACGATGACAAGTGCCCCGCCAATTTTTGCAGGCGCCCAGCATGTTGTTTGATGGCTTCGCGAATCTCTTGAAAAAGTGTGTATTCGAGATCCATTTTATGATCTTCGGCTTCCATAATGAGTCGTTCTTTTTCTTTTAATTCAGGCGTGATAAAGCGCTCCGCATTAGTTAAGGTTTGCTTGCGCTCATAACGCCCCTCCGGCAGCGCCTTTAAATTAGCTCGGGTGATTTCAATATAGTAGCCAAACACTTTATTGTAGCCGATTTTAAGCGATTTAATGCCGGTCGCTTCTCGCTCTTTTTTCTCAAGATCGGCGAGCCAAGCTTTCCCATTCCGGCTGACTTCTCGATATTGGTCCAACTGGTCATGATACCCGTCCTTAATGATCCCGCCTTCAGTGACGGAAATCGGTGGATCCTCGAGGATGCCTTGCTCAATCCGCTCATAGACTTCCACACACGCATCCAATTGATTGGCTAATTCGTTCAATGGGGGATAATCCATTTCTCTGAGAATACCTTTGATGATTGGAATCTGACTCAATGAAATTTTAAGTTGGATGAGTTCCCGCGCGTTGACATTTCCAAACGCAATCCGCCCCACTAAACGTTCAAGATCATAGACCTTCTGTAGCGCTTCACGTAAATTTTCCCGTTCAAAAAAAGCCTGTCTCAAGGCATCCACCGCTTCTAGTCGCTCTTGAATCGCCGTTCGATCAATCAGTGGTTTCTCAATCCAGTTTTTTAGCTTCCGTCCGCCCATCGCGGTCATTGTTTGATCTAAAAGCCATAGAAGCGAGCCTTGCTTCTTTTTTTCACGGATTGAGGACGTGAGTTCAAGGTTTCGACGCGTTTGTCGATTTAAGCGCATGTAGTGATGAATCTCATACGATTCAACCGGCTGCAAGTGATCGAGCGCTCGTCTTTGGGTTTGCATGAGGTAGCTGACGAGCCGGCCAAACGCCTTCCGTTCTACGTCCTTTAGTGGTTGGGTAACGAGCGCTTCACAGTCGGTCGGCACATCCTCATGAGGTAACGCAGATAAGGTTAGAAAACCACTCTCTTGAAACTGGCTGTGCAACCCCTTTTCCATGCGTTCCGGCTCAGGTGTGACCAGTTCTTTGACACTAAAGGCGAGTAGTTCTGGTATCACGCGTTCCGCTTCAGTCATTTGGGTCACGCGTCCCTCGCCGGTTGTCAGGTCGATGAACGCCAAGCCATAGGTTTCCCCGTCAATCGCCAACGCGGCTAAGTAGTTGTTTTCTTTAGGCTCAATAAACCCGCCATCCATAATGGTTCCTGGTGTAATAAGTTGAATAACTTCTCGTTTGACGACCCCTTTGGCAACTTTTGGATCCTCTACCTGCTCACAAATGGCAACCTTATAACCTTTTTCAATCAAACGTGTGATGTACCCGCGGGCTGAATGGTAGGGAACGCCGCACATTGGGATCCGATCCTTAGATCCGCCATCGCGAGAGGTTAACGTAATTTCAAGCTCTTTTGACGCTTTTAAGGCGTCATCAAAGAATAACTCATAAAAGTCGCCTAATCTGAAAAACACAAAGGCATCTTGATATTCGTTTTTGATTGATAAATATTGTTGAATCATTGGTGTATACGACATTTTTCCACCCCGTCCGACCTTTTTCGATTCTATTATTATAGCATACTAAAAGGGGATTCCCGAGCGGTTTCAATAATTGGAAAAAGTGGTTTTGAACCGATTCGTTAACGCGAAACCACCTCTGCGCAATCGTTCCGCAAAGGGGGTCCTACCTTTTAAAAGATCAAACCTCAAGGTGTTGTCGATTCGTCATTCAAAACCAAAGTGGATTGGTTCGATTGAGAGGCGATAAAGAATCGTTGAAACGCGTGGCCATTTGTAAACAAATAAGGATGGTAGTGACATTCCCTCGCTTTTAGAATACTGATATAGTCCGAATCAATAAAAAGGGTCTGATCGGGTTTAGCACCCATTGCATGAGTTAAGTAAGAATATATGGCGGGGTCTGGCTTTGCCATCCCAAGCTTGTAGGAAACAAAGATCTGGTCAAACCCTTCACTTAAGTTAAAATGGTCGAGTCGTCGTTCAATCTCTGGACCCCCATTGGCGAGTGCGACGATTTGATAGGATTTTTTCAGCGTTTGAAGCCTTGAAACCAGGTCGGTGTCGAGCCAGACGGTACGCTCAAACAATCGCGATAACGAGCGCCAATTGGCTTGAAAGTCAAAAGGTAAGGTTTGAATTATGCCATTCCAATAATCTTCTTCTGATAATCGCCCTCTGATATACGCGTCCCACCAAGGCCCGCTCATCCTTTTTTCTTCGACAGCGGCAGGATCTTCCAAACCCAAACTATTCCAAAGCTTGAGCCGAACTTCTTCTGGCTGAGTTAAAAATACGTTCGTCACTTCAAACACAAGGGTTGAAATCATTAGGTTTTCCTCCACTCGTTCTCTCTTTCTTTTCATTATAAAGAGGAGGTATTAAGGGACTATGAATTCCAGTTATGGTTTTTGTAAATAAATATTAAGAAATTGAAAACGCTATATTTTTATTACAAAAAGAAAAACTAGGGAAGAAAGTCTCCCTAGTTATTCTTCAAGTTCTCCTACTAAAAACTCAGAATCTAGATCTTCGAAGGATTCGTCAAGTTCTTCGTCCCAGTCTTCGTCTTCTAAAGCATCATCAGGATCAACGCTTACTTTAATCTTTGTTTCGCCGATCACTTCAACTAAGAATTCACGCTCGACTTGAACAACAATCTTACCGTTCGGAGAAATTTCGGCATCTAAACTGTTTGGTTCTTGTAAAACATGTTGAACCACTTCCATTTGCTCAGAAGCCACATTCTTATCCTTGATCGAAAGCGCAATTTCATCACGGTAAGTGACGGTTTCCGTTACAACTTCTGTTTTGGTGTTGTTGTTATAGGAATGCCAAATGTTAATATCATAAGTTCCTTCTACAACAACGACATCTTTCCGGTAGTTTGAACGCGTTTTATGGTTGATGACCCAGCACCCCAATACGCTAGATGGTTTATGGGTCGGTGTGACGGAATGTGCCGTCTGACTAAACTTTTTCCCTTTACCACAAACGGCTTTCGTGTAGATCTCTCTGAAATCAGACACGTGACCGATACCTCCTTTGCTTTCTTCAATGTCATGTTATGCAGGGCGAATGACTAGTGTGAATCCTAACCTGCTACCTTTAAAAAAGTTGGGCTGATGCCTATATATGGTTGACTTCGAAACCTCTTTGTTGTTCTGATGTGTTGGAATGCGGGCCCTGCAGACCTCCTACCTCCTGCTGTTCACCCCGTACAATCTGCGTACTCCTTAATGGATTAGAAGGATGGTACCTAATAATGCCCTAAAATGATTGTCGAAGCCGCTGTGATCTGTACCAGGCGTTAGCCCTAATAGTGTATGAGAATTAAGCAAATTGGTGAATGATTTGAGCGTTTGGGGATGTTGGGTCATGATGGTGGCGATTATGCGTGCTACCGCGGATAGTGGGGGTGGTGGGGTTCAC
Source organism: uncultured Sporolactobacillaceae bacterium (assembly GCA_963829575.1). Lineage (GTDB taxonomy): Bacteria > Bacillota > Bacilli > Bacillales > Sporolactobacillaceae > KACC-23026. The sequence goes on from CAWHJF010000003.1 coordinate 56,227, forward strand.
TCTTGGGGCGGGATCCGCGTGGCGTTTCGCGGAATCAGAAGACCTTATACCATCTCCTATACCGCAGCCCTGCTATTTGTTCCGCCCGCAAAAAGAAAAACCTACTGACCGAGGTCAGCAGGTTTCTCCTGGTAATTGAGCTTTAAGTGCGGAACCTGTTTGGTTGGCGAGCAAATCGCCACCCGTTGACAACAAGATCTCATCCGTCACTTTATTGGAAATTGTAATGGAAATGAATTGAAGCAAATCATTCACTTCCGTTTGAGATTGCTTGAATTCCTGAACAATTGGCAGTTCATCAAGTTCCGTGATTAATTGATTAATCTTATCCTCATTACGTTTCAGCGCTTCGCCTTTTCCATAATGTTGAAGATTAACCGACTCTTTTTGGAGCACTTTAATTCGGCGGATCAACTGTTGAATTTTTTCATTTCCATTGATCTGAGCTTCCGCACGCTTAAAGAAATCGACTTCTTCGGTTTCAGCTAACAGCTTCGCCAATTCATTGGCTTTATTAATAATAGAGTCGCGCGTATATCTCTCACTCATTGATTGACAACCTCCGCTTCTTCAATTAATTCGCCGTCCATGGTCCACGTTTTCGTTTGCACAACTCGTACATTAACGAGCTCTCCAATTAACGATTTAGGACCTTTAAAGTTCACCACTTTATTGGTGCGAGTATGACCCGATAAAACCTCATCGTTTTTCTTACTAGGTCCTTCGACCAATACTTCAACAATCTGACCTTCATACGCTTGGTTACTTTTAAGTGCCATCTCATTAACGAGCGCATTCAAACGTTGAAGCCGCTCTTTTTTGACGTCCATCGACACATTGTCTTCCATCTTCGCAGCCGGCGTTCCCGGACGCGGCGAATAAATGAAGGTATAACAACCGTCAAATTCGCATTCCTGTACAAGTGACAACGTGTCTTGGAATTGTGCTTCGGTTTCGTTTGGATATCCCACAATAATATCGGTTGTAAATGACGCGTGCGGAATCGCCTTTTTCAACTTATGGAACAATTCAAGATATCGTTCTCTTGAGTAGTTACGACCCATAATCTTTAATACATCGGAGTTTCCAGATTGAACGGGCAAATGAATATGCTCCACAAGATTGCCGCCTTTAGCAAGCACTTCAATTAGATCATCTGTAAAATCCCATGGGTGACTCGTTGTAAAACGAACCCGTGGAATCCCGATATGACGAATCTCGTCCATAAGTTGGCTCAAACGATACGATCCGTCATTCAAATCTTTCCCATACGCGTTGACGTTTTGACCTAACAACGTCACTTCTTTAAATCCCTGACGCGCAAGATCGCGCACCTCATCAATAATTTCTTGAGGTTGGCGACTGCGCTCTTTTCCACGTGTATAAGGAACGATACAGTAGGTACAGAATTTATCACAGCCGTACATGATATTCACCCAAGCACGGATATTCCCTTTACGTGCTTTTGGCAATTCTTCGATCACATCACCCTCTTTGGACCACACTTCGAGCACCATTTCTTTACTAAAGATCGCTTCTTTTAAAAGTTGTGGTAAACGGTGGATGTTGTGGGTACCAAAAATAAGGTCCATGTGCTGGTGCTTTTCTAAGATCCGATTGACGACCGCTTCTTCTTGCGCCATACAACCGCAAACCCCGACAATGAGATCCGGCTTTTCACGTTTGAGCGCTTTAAGGTGACCAATCTCACCAAACACCTTGTTTTCTGCATTTTCCCGTATCGCACATGTATTGAGAAGAATAATGTCGGCCTCTTCTACGGCTTCGGTCGCCGTGTACCCCATTTCTTCAAAAATACCTGCCATGACTTCAGTATCGTGGGCATTCATCTGACAGCCATAGGTTTGAATCAAATAGCGTTTGCCTACTCCGATCTCCTCCATGTCTTCAGGAATGGCGAAATCATTCAGATGCTGAACCGTATTTTTGCGACGCCTTCTCGCTTCTTTTAAATTAGGAGCTTGGAAGGTTGATTGAAAATATTTCGCATAGTCGTCTGACGATTTATCTTTTAAACGTTGTAAATTCTGATCGGATTTTTGGTCCGGAGAATTTGCGGTCTGTATATTCTGAGTATGTTCTAATCGTTGCTCTTCGTTCATATTCATTACTCCTTTCAACAAAAAACATATTCGTACAATTTATAATTATAAACCCTATACGTGCATCAAACAATGTATTCCACTAGATCTTGTCGAAAAAATAAAGCTTTTAAAATAAGACACTAACAAACAACGCGTCCATTTAAACCTTGGCCATCTAGTTCTTGAATCATTAAAAACAACCCCAAAAGACCTAAAAATTGGTCATAAACGCGAGCGATTACCACAAAGCAAAGAATGCCACGCTGGAGATTGGTAATAGAGACCCTCAATTACAACAAACCAGCGGCTGCAAGACCTAAGAAGTGGGAATAGGTGAGGAAAATGGAATTGTTTAATGCTGCCCTCCAAAGCCCATTATTTAAACTTAATAAAAAGTGAGTGTTTAAGCTCACTACTGATTAACCCACGTAAAACCCCCAAACAAACTTAGGCGCTCACAGTTTGTTTGAGGGGGGCATGACTCACTCAGGCAGGACCTTATAGAAATTTCGAAACAGGAAGCCTTCAACCTGACGCTCGGAATAATATTTTTGCAGTTCATTAATTAAATCTGGGAAATCGCTATAGGATTCGAGGTTATTTGGTACCTCATCTGAGCCATCAAAATCTGACCCAATCCCAACATGCTCCATTCCAACCAGACCTGAGATATAGTCAATATGACGGAGCACATCGGGAATCCCCGCCCCATTTTCCTTCCCATTTAAAAATTTAGGCACAAACGTGACCCCAATGACACTCCCTTTTTGCGCTAAGGCTCGAATTTGCTCATCATACAAATTGCGAGGATGGTCACAAAGAGCTCTGGCATTGCTGTGCGAAGCAATCGGAAAGTTGGCATCCTCCATGACGTCCCAAAATCCAGTCTCTGATAAATGGGAGACATCCGTCCACACTTTGTATGCGTTGTTTTCCCCGACTACCTGCCGACCCCATTCACTCAGTCCCGCGCCACGACTCTCCAATGCCCCGTCGGCCGTTAAATTGGCATGATTCCAAGTGAGGCCCACGCTCTTAACCCCTAGTCGAAACAGTGTTCGGAGTTTGACAAGATCCTGACCGATTGGACCACATCCTTCTAATGTGAGCATGGCGCCTATTTCACCAGGCCCCAGTCCATCAATCTCTTTTTTCGTTCGAACCAGCTTCATACGTGAGGAACATCTCAGGACCTTCCGATAAAAAAGATCAATCATATTAAGTACTTTCGCGTATTGAATCGCCTCAGGTAGATCATCTTTTACAAATAGAGCAAAGCATTGGACCTTTCCTCCAGATGTCGTGAGGCGTTTAAAGTTCACCTTTAATTCTTTACTCGATCGAAAATCAAGTGATGGATCGCTTTCCATTTTATAAAGAACATCACAATGCGCATCAAAAATAGTGTCCATTTGGAGTCCCCCCACCTTTTTGGCGGTTTCTCTAACCCTGCTAACCCTATGTTAACAAACGGTTCGGTTCGCCTTCTATATTTGTCCAAACAAAAAGCCCACTTGTTCAGTCACGAACAAACAGGCTTCATTTTTTGACTCACAGATTAACGTGGTTCAACAATTAGTTTTATGGCCGTACGTTCTTCTCCCTCAATCAGGATATCCGTAAAAGCTGGAATGCAAATGAGATCAACACCACTCGGTGCCACAAATCCTCTTGAGATCGCTACTGCTTTCACCGCTTGATTGATCGCGCCAGCCCCAATGGCTTGAATTTCGGCTGTCCCACGTTCGCGTAAAACCCCTGCTAGCGCACCAGCAACCGAATTCGGGTTCGATTTTGCTGAAACTTTTAATATATCCATTCCTGTACCTCCTTTTAAGGGTGATCTCGTAAATATGTATATTCCCTAAAAGAGACAGGTATTCCTTCTTTCACCTCTGAAATTTTCTTAACTTTTAGATAACCCCTCAAAGTTGTGGCTCCCTTTTCTTCCCAACCTCAATTGAGGAGCTAATAAATTCCATATCTTAACGTTCAAACGGATGATCCGGATTGATCAACGGATGCGTGATCTTAGTCGCGTGACCGGTTTCTGGATTCACATCAATGACAACTGCTGAGAGCTGTCCTGATCCTGTCTCACTTTCAAAGCGAGCCGGGAGCGCCGTTAGGAACTTTTGGATCACGGTATCACGCTTGACCCCGATAATGCCGTCATAAGGCCCAGTCATGCCCACATCGGTTACATAGGCCGTTCCGCCAGGCAAGATCCGTTCATCCGCTGTTGGAACATGCGTATGGGTTCCAACAACTGCTGTCACGCGTCCATCTAAATACCATGCGAGTGCCATTTTCTCACTCGTTGCCTCCGCATGAAAATCGACAAAAATAATTGGGGTGCGTTTTTTCGCTTCTTCGATTAACGCATCCGCTTTTTTAAATGGATCATCAATCGCTGGTAAAAACACGCGACCCTGTAGATTAATGACCGCCACTTCTGTTCCGTTAAAATTGGTATAGACAATTCCCGTTCCAGGTGTCCCTTCTGGAAAATTGGCAGGACGCACCATTCGTTTCGCGGAATCAATAAATTCAAAAATCGCTTTATTGTCCCATGTGTGGTTGCCCATCGTTACCACATCGGCCCCCGAACTCATGATCACCTTATAGATCTCTTCTGTTATCCCTCTTCCACTGGCTGCATTTTCGCCATTTACAATGGTGACAGACGGGCGATAGGTACTTTTTAATTTTGGCAAATAGTCTTGAATCATTTGACGTCCTATTTTCCCATAGACGTCTCCTACAAATAAAAGTCGCATCCAACCATCCTTAATATATATGTGTCTTATTTCTCTCAATTGTAAACCTTCATTTGGAACGGGCAATCGCATTCTCTTGACCACGTCTAACGTCTAGTATACCGAAATTCTCCCAATTTGTCTTATTGAAAAGGAGGGGTTGCGTTTTGAAAACAGACTTAACTTACAATATCTCTTTTTTGAAAGACGATGGTGGATACAGCCATGAACACAACGAAATAAATAAGTAGAACTGTAATTGAAAAGCCAAATGTCAGACCTTTGATTGCGGGTGTGCCTTCTACATACTGATAGAGATCTGTATTTGAGAAAAACACATACTTGGAATAATTTGGGTTCAATTGACCTAAAAGAACCATTATGACCGAACCTGCGTATTGAATAATAATGCTCAAGGCAATGGCCAAGGCATTGCTTTTAAAGAGCGTCGAGAGCATAAAAGCAAAGCTCGAAATCATAATGACACCTATTAATTTAGAACCTAGATATTGAATGAAATGCGTAAAGATCGACACGTCGCGGATCTCGGATTGATGCGCATAGACGTAATGCAAAGATAGATGACCAGGACCAAAGACAATGAGTCCTAATAAAAATGAGAGCACCACTAATACGAGAAACAAGACAAGGGTATTAAATAGGACCGTTACATATTTGGAAAGGAGAATTTTCCATCGGTTAATCGGTCGCATCATTAAAAGTTTAATCGTTCCCCAGGCGTATTCTTGCGAGACAATACTTGACGCTATAATGATAATAAAAAGGGTGAGAAGCGATGAAAACCCTAATGTAAATTGAAGAAATCCTAATGCCGTATTCCCATCAAGAGGTGGGACATTGTGTTTCAAACGATATTGGTCTATTTTGATCTCTTGCGTAAGCGCGTCTGTTACTGGTGAAAAGTGGCTTTTTTCTTGACTGAGCGTTTTTTGATCCCCTTGAATTTCTTGGTGAACCTGGGCTTTCCAATCGCCAGAGTGACGCGGATTGGTTTTGAGCGTCAAAACGAGGGATAGGATGAGCGTACCCACTAAGATTAAAAGCATAATCCACAGCATTTTCCTTTTGTAAAGCTTCATATTTTCATTGATCACGAGTCGAACAAAACCACTCATTTCGCCCCACCTACTTTTACAGTTTTTTGCAGAAATCGCTCTTCTAACGACTGTTTCACTAAAGAGACCGTATAGACGTCCACAGAATGCGCCACCAATAATCGGTTAAGCTCGGGAAGTTCGGGATAAGGGAGACGAATTTCGATCTCACCTTCCCTTTTTTCCAGGACTGGAATAGCCTGATCATTCAACACCTGTAGTGCGGACTCGACAGGCGTCACGCGGAGAACGAGCGTCACCCCTTCTTCATCATCTTGTTCTTGTGTCCGCACTTCCTCTGTATCCGTGATCACTCCATCTTGAATAATAATGATTCGGTCGCAAAGCAGTTCAATTTCGGTGAGCAAGTGACTGGAGACAAAAATCGTCATACCGTCCTCTTTAGCGAGTCTTCTAAGATACTCACGAATTTCTTTAATTCCTGATGGGTCCAATCCATTTGTTGGTTCATCTAAAATTAAAACTTTAGGATGGCTTAGAATGGCCTGGGCAATCCCTAAGCGCTGTCTCATACCTAAGGAGTAGGTTTTGACCTTCTGCTTGATCGCATCTGTTAAGCCGACGAGCTCAGTGACCTCTTCAATGCGTTTCGGATCAACAGGACCGGTCATTCTTTGAAAATGGACAAGATTATCATATCCCGATAAGAATTTATAAAGCTCTGGTGTCTCAATGATTCCACTCACATATTTGAGCGCTTGTTCTTTATTGGTTTTCACACTATGACCATTTATTTCGACGTCCCCTTCAGTCATGGACATATGCCCAACCATCATCCGCATGGTGGTTGTCTTACCTGCACCATTTGGACCAAGGAAGCCGACGATTTCACCTTGTTTGATTTCAAGATTGAGATGGTCAACCACAGTCTTATTTCCAATTCTTTTGGTTAAGTCCTTCAACCGACATATCACTTCAGCCATGCTCTTCAACTCACTTTATTCATATTTTTTTGATTCAGCCTGTTCAACCCCCTCCTATTACGGGCTCATCTCAGAAAAGTTTCATAAATTTTGGTAATTAATAAAGTAAATCTTATTTTTAAAAGGTTTGGAGGTGAGCGTATTACGGCCTATTAAGGCGGGCTAACCTAAAAACACCTTCATTGGCCCTAAAAGGACCAACGAAGGTGTTGGGTTAGTCTTATTTCGCGTACTCAATGGCTCGCGTTTCTCGAATCACGGTCACTTTAATGTGCCCTGGGTAATCGAGTTCGTTTTCAATTTTCTTCGTAATCTCTTTTGCGAGTTGATAAGCATTGGCATCATCCACAATTTCTGGGGTAACCATAATACGTACCTCACGTCCCGCTTGGATTGCAAACGATTTTTCAACCCCTTCAAAAGACTCAGAGATTTCTTCTAGTTTCTCAAGTCTTCGAATATAGGTTTCCAATGTCTCACGTCGCGCACCCGGTCTCGCAGCAGACAGCGCATCGGCTGCAGCCACCAAGACAGAGATGACAGAAGTCGCTTCCGTATCGCCATGGTGTGAAGCAATGCTGTTCACTACCACAGGATGCTCGCGATATTTCGTCGCCAATTCCACACCGATCTCAACATGGCTTCCTTCTACTTCATGGTCAATCGCTTTCCCAATATCATGAAGAAGGCCGGCGCGTCTTGCAAGCGTCACATCTTCACCCAATTCAGCAGCCATTAGCCCGGTTAAGTAGGCAACTTCCATGGAGTGCTTTAAGACGTTTTGACCATAACTTGTCCGGAATTTCAAACGACCTAAAATTTTAATTAAGTCTGGATGTAGACCATGAATACCCACTTCAAATGTCGTTTGTTCACCATACTCACGAATCGCTTCGTCCACTTCACGACGAGATTTTTCGACCATTTCTTCAATACGTGCTGGATGAATTCGTCCATCTTGAACCAATTTCTCGAGAGCATTTCGTGCAATTTCTCGTCGAATTGGATCAAAGCCTGATAAAATCACCGCTTCTGGCGTATCATCAATAATGAGATCAATACCAGTTAGCGTTTCAAGTGTCCGGATATTTCGTCCTTCACGACCAATGATTCGGCCTTTCATTTCATCATTTGGAAGTGTCACAACAGATACCGTCGTCTCAGCAACATGATCAGCCGCGCAACGTTGAATCGCAAGTGAAAGAATGTTCTTCGCCTTTTTATCGGCTTCTTCCTTCGCTCGATTTTCAATATCTTTAGCAAGCTGGGCTGCTTCGTGAACCGTTTCTTGTCGAACTTGAGTTAGTATGAGTTCTTTGGCCTCTTCGTTGGTTAATCCAGAAATGCGTTCCAGCTCTATTTGACCTTGTCGAACGTATTCCTCCACTTTGCTTTCCATCTCTTCAATATGTCGTTGTCGTTTTTCGAGAGAATCCTCCCTCTTCTCAAGTGAGTCTTCTTTTTTATCAAGCATTTCGCTCTTTCGATCAAGGAGATCATCTTTCTGAACGAGTCGATTTTCTTGTTTCTGCAATTCATTACGTCTTTCACGAATTTCGCCTTCTGCTTCAGTTCGTAAAGTATGAATTTCGTCCTTTGCTTCTAAAAGGGCTTCCTTCTTACTCGCCTCAGCTGCTCGCTTAGCATCTTCAACAATTTGAGTTGCCATATCATTAGCAGACGAAATTTTGCCTTCTGCAATTGACTTGCGTACCAAGTAACCGATCAAAATTCCAACGACTACAGAGATCAGCGCAATGGAGATGATGAGTACATAGATCAAGTCCGTTCACCTCCTTGCTCTCAACAAGTCGCCTTGCGTTTTCTTTTTTCAATTACATTTAAATCATTTGTCATGTTTAAGTTTGAAAATGAATAAATATACTCTCATTGTAAATTTAACAAAATTGGATGTCAACTTAATTCGGACAAGATTCGGGCAGGATTCGACTTATTTTTTCAACAATTTAGAAAGATACGCTTGAAAATTATGGATTTCAAAGAAATAACTGTGTGGTTGTGAAAAAAAGCCAGGGTGAAAAACAGACCCTGGCTTGAATCATTTAAATTCAATTATAATAATTCACCTTGCTCAATCAAGTCGCCTTCTGCCGCTTCTTTTGACTTTGCATCTAAGCCGTAATGGTCACGAATGCGTTTTTCAATGATCTTCGCAATTTCTATATTCTCTTTCAAAAATTGCTTTGAATTCTCCCGACCTTGACCAAGACGTTCTTCATCAAATGAATACCACGCACCGCTCTTTTGGACAATATCTAAGTCAGAGCCAATATCTAAAATTTCGCCTTCCTTAGAAATACCTTCTCCATACATAATATCCACTTCAGCTTGCTTAAATGGTGGCGCCACTTTATTCTTAACCACTTTAATTCGTGTCCGGTTCCCAACCATATCGTTCCCTTGTTTTAACGTTTCCGCACGACGAACTTCTAAACGTATGGTGGAATAAAATTTGAGGGCGCGTCCACCAGGGGTGGTTTCAGGGTTACCAAACATAACGCCCACTTTTTCACGAATTTGGTTAATGAAAATCGCGGTTGTTTTCGATTTACTGATTGCACCACCAAGCTTCCGGAGTGCTTGGGACATTAGACGTGCTTGTAGCCCGACGTGAGCATCACCCATTTCGCCTTCGATCTCAGCTTTCGGAACGAGGGCCGCAACCGAGTCAATAACGATAATGTCCACCGCACCACTTCTAACGAGCGCTTCGGCAATTTCCAAAGCCTGCTCACCCGTGTCTGGCTGGGAGAGAAGAAGTTCATCAATGTCAACACCGAGATTTTTCGCATAAGCGGGATCAAGCGCATGTTCCGCATCAATAAAAGCGGCTTGTCCACCGTTTTTTTGAGCTTCTGCAATCGCATGGAGCGCAACGGTTGTTTTACCAGAAGATTCCGGTCCATATACTTCAATAATACGGCCACGAGGAAAGCCGCCAACACCCATTGCAATATCAAGTGTAATAGAACCGCTGGAAACCGTTGAGATTTGACGATCCGTTTGTTCGCCGAGTTTCATGATAGAGCCTTTACCAAATTGTTTTTCTATTTGTCTTAAAGCCATTTCTAAGGCTTGTTTACGATCACTCATTTAATAACCTCTTTCTCAATTAGGTTTAAGGTAAGCTGTCGTTCAAAAAAAGAATGAATGGATAAATCTAACAGGAAAATGTGCCCTTTGGAGACACACAGCAAATGAACGTCCTCAAAAGAAGAGACAAACATCACCTTTTCTTTAACCTAATCATAGACGTTTTTGGCTCGTTTGACAATACTTTTTGCGAACATTTATTCGCTTTTTATAAATAAGTGGCTCTGTTAACTTTTAACATTAAATTTTTCGCTTCAAACGCTCGCTTCAATCGCACTAGTTTAATAATTTAAAACGGCAACTTCTTTCACAACTGATCCAAATAATTCCGAATTTTATTCAGACCCTGTTTCACTGAACGGTTCCGAATTCCGGTCCGTGAGCCAGAGAATAGAAAGGATTCTGCTTCGGTTCCGCTTTCCGTTGCGAGTCCAACAAACACGGTTCCAACCGCTTTCCCTTCACTCTCAGACGGCCCGGCGACACCAGTAAAACTAATACCAAGCGATGCTCCGGTTAAGCGGCGGACGTTCTCAGCCATCTGACGGGCACATGCTTCACTAACAGCGCCGTCCGATTCCAATATGGTATGCGGTATGCCCAAAAATTTTTCTTTTACTCCGTTTGTGTAACACACAATACTACCAAGAAAAACTTCGCTTGCACCGGATAAGGTTGTAAGTGCATCGGAAAATAAACCACCGGTCAAACTTTCTGCCGCAGCAAGGGTCATATTTTTTGCTTTGAGTGCCTTGAAAACGACCGAGGCGAGGCTCTCTTCATCCCCATAGCCGTATAAAAATTCACCCACTCGTTCTGAAATTCGCGCTTCAAGTTCATCTAGCATGTGTTCCGCTTTTTCAGGGTCATGCGTTCGCGCGGACAACCTCAGTGTCACTTCTCCTTCTTTGGCGAGTGGCGCAACCGTCGGATTAGATTGAGATTCAATGATATCAATCAGTGTGGTCTCAAGAGCGGATTCACCAATTCCAAAGAAACGCAACACGCGTGAAACAATCGGCTCGCCATGCGTGTTCATAAGGTACGGACGGACACTTTCTTTGAACATCGGTTTCATCTCAGATGGCGGACCAGGCATGAGAATGTAAACGTGATCCCCATCTTCTATAATCATCCCAGGGGCCATCCCATTATGATTAGGCAATACTTTAGCGCCTTCTAGAACGATCGCTTGACGTCGATTGTTTTCGGTCATGGTTCGACCTAACTTTTCAAAATAAGCTTCAATTTTCTCTAGTGCCTCTTGATCCATGACCAATGACTTTCCGAGCGCTTCCCCAAGCGTCTCTTTTGTTAAGTCATCTTTGGTTGGACCCAGTCCTCCAGTGAAAATTAAGCAGTTGGAGCGACTTTTGGCCGTTTCAATTGCTGCCTTTAGTCGATCTGGATTATCGCCGACTACGGTGTGATAAAAAACTTGTATGCCAATTTCGGCGCATTCCTTTGAAATAAACTGTGCGTTGGTGTTGGCTATTTGTCCTAATAATAATTCGGTTCCAACCGCAATAATTTCAGCTTTCATGACCGACCCTCCATCTCAATTGACCACTTGTCAATTCCCTAACTACCTATTTCACATTTAACCCTTAAATTCCTGCTAAAGCTACACAAGATTTTCAAAAAAAGACCTTCTAGTTTTTTGATCTCAACACACTTTTATTTTTCGCAAAATAATCCCATCCAGAAAGAATGGTTAAAATCACAGCAATCCATAAACAGATGGAGTCAAGTGGGAAACCTGTTTTTCCAAAAGGAATGTTATTTAATAAATACAGAATGAGTGCAACCATTTGAAAGGTCGTCTTCCATTTGGCAATGGGGCTTGCGGCAATGACCTTGCCCTGCTCAACGGCTACAAGACGAAATCCTGTAATGGCGAATTCACGAGCTAGAATGACTATCACCATCCATGATGGGATCTCTTGGAGGCCAACCAATGCAACAAAGGCTGCCATCACAAGCAATTTGTCCGCTAAAGGATCCATAAACTTACCAAAGTTCGACACCAAATTAAGTTTTCGAGCAAGAAAGCCGTCCAACCAATCTGTAAGGGAAGCCACCATAAATATAAGTGCAGCAATCAAACGCGCGACCGAAAAATGCGCTGCTCCAACAGCGAGATCCGTATGCCCCATTGGGACTAGTAAAAACACAAGGAAAACAGGAATTAAAATCATTCTTAGGATAGTTAGCTGATTTGCAATGTTCATAAAAACACCTTCCTTTCTTGAATACAAAAACGTGGAAACGGGAGCCACCTTCTAGTGAACACAGCTTACAAGACTGTTTCCGAAGGCGACTCCCTATTTCTTAAAGTCATGGCTTATTAATAATCGTAATGTGCTGAAAAACAGGGTCTTTTTGAACAGCCAACGTCTGTCCATTAATTTTGACTGTAACGTTTCGAACATTCCCAATTTTTAAATAGATCTGTTTGAGTGAACTGAGATCTTGAGAAAAGTTTTGTTTGTTAGAACCAGTTGCACTTAAATTTCCGTAATAATAACGTTTGCCTGATTCGGAGGTATTAAAAATTCCAACCCAAGAACTTTGTCCTTTGTTTGCGGTCACGTCGAGTTTAAACTGTTTTGCACCAGACAATGTATACGTAAAATTACTCCCCTGAGATTTGGTCAGAGTGAGCTTTTGCGTCGGTTTCGTCGTGTTTGTTTGATTCGACGCATTCGGATCCGCAGACGTGCCAGACTTCGTTTGATCCTGACTTTTAGACCCCGTTGACTTTTGGGTTGAATCGGATTTGGTCGTCCCATTTCCGATATTTTGGGAAGGTGTATAAGACGTTTCCGGCTGCTTTACTTTTTGTGCAGAAGCAGAGTCATTTCTGCCCGATAATTGTTGGGCCAAGAACCAAACACCCACTGCAATCGCAAGAACGATCACAACTACCGCCACAACCGGTAGGTTCTTTGTCCACGTTCCACTTGAAGAAGGACGAATCGCTTCCCGTGCGTTTCGTGGGGGCAACGTTTCGATTTCACTACCCGATTTCGGAATTTCAGACCGATACGTCTCGAATAATTCATTTGTATCTAAACCAACTGTTTCCGCATAGCTCTTAATAAAGGCGCGAGTATAGAAATGTCCTGGAAGACGATCAAAATTACCCTCTTCAATCGCTTGAAGATAGCGTTTTTGAATTTTTGTACGTTCTTGAAGATCTTCCAGATTTAAACCCATTGCTTCTCGTGCTTCCCGCAATGTTATGCCGAGTTCACTCAATGGAAAACACCTACCAATTTTTGTGAATATAGAATTTGATTTTCAATTGTCACTTATTGCGTCATATGTAATCACTTCATTTGGATGGTCCCGCAATTCAATAATATAATCAAAATCATCCAATGTATACTCCGTACCTTGACAGAAAATATCTGGATGTTCAACCACTTTGGTTACGGGCATGCGCATCACTTGGCGGAGCAGCTCCCAGTGTCTTTCTGAAGCACGTCGTGTGGAGACGACTCCATCTATGATAAAAATATGATCTTCTGAAAACTCATCTTCAGCAAGCTGAGTCCGCACAGTTTGACGCAATAAGGTTGATGAGATGAACACCCATCGCTTATTGGCACAGACGCTCGAGGCAATAATGGATTCTGTTTTACCGACACGAGGCAACCCACGAATGCCGATTAATTTATGACCATCTTTCTTATAGAGCTCTGCCATAAAATCCACAAGTAATCCAATTTCATCTCGTATAAAGCGAAATGTTTTTTTATCATCTGCATCCCGTTCAAGGTAGCGTCCGTGTCTTACGGCAAGACGATCACTTAATTTGGGTTCTCTTAATTTTGTTACAGATATATTGTCCATGGTTTTAACGATGCCGAGCAACTGTTCAATTTGAGTACTGTCCTCTGTAAGAAGGAGCATGCCTCGTCTTGAATCGTCTACACCGTTAATCGTGACTATATTAATCCCTAACATGCCGAACAATGAAGCAATATCGCCTAGCAAACCTGGTCGATTTCTATGTATTTCATATTCCAGATACCATTCTTTTGTCTTCTCCATTTGTTCTACCCCATAAGTGTGTCGTGATCAATCCCCTTAAGATAACCTGTTTATATTTGATGGTACCAATCTAACCTGTTTCTTTAATAAAAACAGTGTCAATATAAATGTATAATAAATAAGGGTAGGATTCAAGGGAATGAAACGGAATCTTATATGGAATGAAAGGGATGTCGAATCGACATCCCTTCCAAATAAGGCTTATTGACGGTGCATGCCATTGTTTTGAACAAGTTTGACCATCATGTTTGCAATCGCATGTTGCTCATCAGGATTGGCAACGCTCCAAAGGTCAGATAAGACACGTTCTTGTTCGTTTTTAGGGTCAACGTGCTCTGCAAGATACCCGCCAATTTGAGTGGCAAAGTTTGTAATCGTTTCTTGAGCGACCCCTTTGTCTTCGGCATCGTTTAATTTGTCCCCGAGAAAGTTTTTCCATGTATCCCAATTTTGTAGAATTGACATGCTGATTCCTCCCTTGTTGGATGATACATGACTTAGGTTGTCATTTCTGGTTGCAAAATATGCACGCTCGGAAAATTTATAGAGACCTCCCAATCCTTATGAGCTCACACTAGTTTTTTTTACGAAAAAACAGCCTCAACAATACCAACCGCCATTTACGCCGAGAACTTGTCCGGTTATGTAACCCGCATCCCGGCGCGTCAAATAGCGCACAAGACTCGCCACCTCATCGGGCTTACCAAGTCTCCCCATAGGAATATCTTCTTCTATTGCCATGATTTCCTGGGAATTAAAAGACGAGAGCATTGTCGATTGAACAGCGCCTGGTGCTATGGCATTCACCGTAATGCCACTTGGCGCCAATTCCTTCGCGAGCGCTTTACAAAAACTATTCTGCGCGCCTTTAACGGTGGAATACGTCACCTCAGCTGCTGCACCGGTCTGCCCCCAGATGGAAGAAATCACGATCACCCGGCCCCATTTTTGACGAATCATGTAAGGGACTAAGGCTTGAGTAATTAAAAAAGGAGTTTTGACATGATGCAAAAGCAATCGTTCGAGTTCCACTTCCGTCACATCTTGAAAAAGACCATACGCACTGTGCCCACTATTATGAACCACTAACTCAATTTCCTCTTTGGGTAAAGAGTGAATCAACTGCTCTAGACTTTCTTGATTAAAAAAATTAGCTTGTATGCCTTTAAAAAATTGTGAAGGATAGTCATTGGTGAGTTCCGTAATCAATTGACCGAGACCTTCAGAATTCGAATTATAGTGCAAGTAAAGACTATACCCTTCCGCAGCCAGTTGAAGGGCAATGGCTCTGCCAATCGCCCCACTGGCACCCGTTACTAATCCAATTTTCATAAGCTCGCCACCTATTTTGGAACCACCTGACAGCAGGCGAACGCTTCTTTGACAAAGTGGTCCTGAAGAACCGTTTGCAAATCCGCTTCAGTTAAGGCTTCTAAAACCGGTACACTGTCAAATAAATTCATTCCATTAAACCAATAACGCGTAAATTGATTGGCAATAAATTCAACTGAATTCATTGATTTGAGAACGGAGCCAATCTGTTTTTTGCGCGCTCGCTCAAACGCTTCTGGATCAATTGTTGCTTTCTTAAAGTCTTCGATGACCCCGTAAATGCGATCTCGAAAGGCATCAGGGTCTTTCGTGTTTCCACCGATCGCTGAAAAACCAAATTCACGCTCTTCGGTGTAATCAAAAGAAAATGAATCGTCGATTAATCCTTCGTTCATAAGGTCTTGGTAGGTTGATGTACTTTTGCCAAACATGAGTTCAAGAAGTAAAGAAACCGATACTTCATGCTTAAGCAATTCTTTTCCGGCGCGATGTCTGGTTCCTTCTTTGAATCCAACCATACATTTCGACGTATTGACAGCCATTTTCAACACCGTATTGACCTTAGCAACCACCTTTGCTTCTTCTGGATAAGCTCGCTCGATCGGGGGCTGAACCTCATACCCTTTTTGAGTTTGATTGGATTCTATATTTTTTAATAAAGCCTCAGGTTCAATTGGTCCTACGACAAAAAGCAACATATTGCTTGGGTGGTAAAACGTTTCATAGCACTTCATTAACGTTTCGGTTGTAATGTCCGCAATTGACTCAATCGTACCAGCAATATCCACTCTTACAGGATGGACACCGAACATAGATTCAATTAACCCAAAAAAGACCCGCCAATCGGCGTTATCATTATACATCCGAATTTCTTGCCCAATAATCCCTTTTTCTTTCTCAACCGTTTCATCGGTAAACCCAGGTGTTTGCACAAAATCCATGAGTATTTCCAGGTTTTGTTCCACGTTGGATGTGCTTGAGAACAGATAAGCGGTTCTAGTAAAAGACGTAAACGCATTGGTCTGAGCCCCATTCGCGCTAAACTCTTGAAAAACATCCCCACCGCCTGGCTTCTCGAACATTTTATGTTCAAGAAAATGGGCAATACCATCTGGAACTTGGGACCACTCCGATTGGTTTTCAAGTTTGAATTTATTATCAATGGATCCGTAATTGGTTGTAAACGTCGCATACGTTTTATTGAATTCCGGCTTGGGTAAAAAACAAACGGTCAAACCGTTCGGCAACTGGGTTTGATAGACCGTTTCATCAAGTTGTTCAAAACGTTGTTGCTCCATCTTTATTCGTCCTCCTTTCCTTGCAAGAAATAGATGGTATCTTCCGCCACTTTTTGAGCGACTTTCACGACTTCTTCGCGCGTCACATTTTCAATCCCTTTGAAATACGCTTCAAATGGCGGGCTATTTTTGACAAGGACATGGTTATACAGAAGTTCAATCATGGAATATGGACTGTCCAAGCCTTCTAAAACAGAGTTAATGAGTAAGGCTTTGGTCTGTTTCATCTCCAAATCTGTAAACTCCCCACTCCGCATCGCATCAAGTTGTTCTTTAATGATCGTAACCGCCTTATCATAGTTCTCAAACTCAATGCCAGACATGACAATCAAAAGCCCTTTGAAACTTTCCGTACGGGAGGTTGCGTAATAGGCGAGGCTTGCTTTTTCACGAACATTCATAAACAATTTCGAGTGTGCAAAACCACCAAATAATCCATTAAAGACTTGGGAGGCATAATAATCGGCATCGCCAAAAAGGATGTTGGTTCGGTAGCCAATGTTCAGTTTACCTTGCTCGACCTCTTGACTTTCTTTAACAATTTGCGATTCTTTGACCAGTTTGAGCTCTGGGTCAAATGGGATCTGAACACGCTCTTCGCGTTCAAACTCAAACGTGTTTTCAACCGATTTGCGAATCTGCTCAGGCTCAACATCGCCAATGACAAAGAGGTCCATTTCATCGTTTTGGAGCATATTTTGGTACGTCTGATAAAGATCCGCAGGTGTGATGCCGTCTAGATCTTCGATATACCCATTAGTATGTATAGAGAACGGTTCGTCTTGACACATTTCATCGATTAGCCGTTGGCTAGCGAAACGCATTTTATCATCATAAAGCGCTTCAATTCGATTCTTAAGGGATCGTTTCTCTTGATTGACGAGCGCTTCATCAAATGCGTTTCCTTCGGTAAGCGGCTGTAATATTGATTCAGCGAGAAGCGCTAAGCTTTTGGCTGAAATGGACTCGGAGCCTGAAAGATAGCGCTCATTCACCCCGTGGACAAATACCGTTAAGATATGGTCATTACCCTTTTTTTGAACATGAGACGAGAAACTCGCCCCATAGAGATCAGCCAGGCGCTGATTAAGTTGTTTGATCGTAGGTGATGGCTTTGTGGCGCTCTTTAATAGACCGGATAAAAGCGCTCTTTGAGTCACTGTTTTTCGATTAATTGGAGATCTGAATTGGAAAAAGTACGTGACCGTCTTAAACTTTTTAGTTTCAACGGTATGAAGCGTAAAACCGCGTAGGGTATGCTTCGTTTCTTTTACATAATCCATCTTTGTCCTCCTCCGACAATCATTCACTATTTATTTTACCCAATTTTAGACTTTAAACCAAAGCTTAACCAACACATTCAGTAATTATTTTTAGCAAGATATTAGTATATCCCTATATCGAACCCCACATGCATTCTAATTAGATCTGAGATTTAAATTTTTGTATAAAAAACAGTTGTGTTCGAATCGCTTCAACACAACTGTTTTAAATTCTATCGGCTTCCTTTTATATAAGGAATTCCTAAAGCCTTAGGGGCATCCGCACGTCCCACAAATCCCATTAAAGCGAGGATGGTTAAGACATAAGGTGCGATTAGTAAATACACTTCAGGCACTGATTTTAACAAAGGAATCGACTGTCCAGTGATACTTAAAGATTGCGCAAACCCAAAGAATAAAGCCGCTCCAAAAGCTCCCAATGGATTCCATTTTCCGAATATTAAAGCGGCTAGTGCCAAGAAGCCTTGGCCAGAAATCGTAGTCGGTCCAAAATTGGATGCGATCGTGACGACATAGACCGCACCGCCAATGGCACCTAATGCCCCACTTAAGGCAACGCCAATGTAGCGCATTCTGGTCACATTAATACCCAATGTATCTGCAGCGGCTGGATGCTCTCCAACCGAACGAAGGCGCAAGCCAAACGGTGTTTTAAAAATCACATACCATATAAGGATCGTGACAATTACCGCGAGATACGACGTATAGGCAATGTTTTTAAAAAATAAGGGTCCAATTATAGGAATTTGATCAAGGCCAGGAATTTTCGTTTTATCGATTCGGAAATCAATAAAAGGTGTTTGACCACTGCCTTGGAAAATCTTTTTAACCAAGAAGACCGATAAACCCAACGCCAAGAAATTCATCGCGACACCGCTGACCGTTTGATCCGCACGCAACGTCACACATGCAAGAGCGTGTAACAGTGAAAAAAGTGCACCTGCAATCGCAGCTACGAGGATCGATAACCAAGGTGCAGCAGCACCTAATCCAAGATGTTGAAATAACAGAGTGAAAACGGCACCCATAAACGCGCCTATAATCATCATACCTTCTAGTCCTATGTTAACGACACCTGAGCGCTCAGAAAACAAGCCTCCAAGTGCTGTAAAAATCAGAGGAGTCGCAGAAAGAATCGCACTCGGAATGATGATTTGTAACATCTCCATAATGCCCATTAAATGTCCCTCCTCTTTTTAAACCGTCCACCGATTAGACGAATTAAGTAATTGGCCGCTACGAAAAAGATAATAAGGGCTACAATAACCTGAACTAAATCAGTCGGAATACCCATGGACTGCATACTAACTTGTCCGGTTTCGAGGACTGCAAAGAGCAAGGCCCCAAATATGACCCCTACCGAACTATTCATGCCTAAGAGAGCCACCGCAATCCCATCAAAACCGTATCCTGTAAAATCGGCATTAATGGTCATAAAATGGTACGTACCTAGGCCAACCATGGCACCCGCGACACCCGCAAAAGCTCCGGATACACCAAAAGCAAAACTCATATTTCGGGCCACATTGATCCCCGCATAACTCGAGGCATTGGGATTAAACCCAACTGCACGAAGTTCATAGCCTTTTGTTGTTCTCCAAAGCAAAAACCACATTAAAATCGCAGCGAGAATCGCCACAACGAATCCCCAATTCAATCTCGACCCATGTGTAAGGTTAGTCAAGAACGTGGATGAAATGGACGCATGACTCGAAATCGGTGGCGTATGTTCATCCGGACCATTGACGTATTTTCGAATGAGGGCATTCGTGACGTAGAGGGCTACATAGTTCATCATAATCGTAGAAATAACCTCGTGGACATGAAAACGCGCCTTAAGAATGCCCGGAATATATCCCCAGATCCATCCTGCTAGAGCAGATGCAAGGATGCAAAGAGGAACTAATATTAATTTAGGAAGATGCGGAAGGTCAACACCCACCCAAACGGCAGCCAACCAACCTACTAAGAGTTGCCCCTCTACTCCTATATTAAATAACCCAGTCCGAAAAGCGAACGCTACGGCGAGCCCTGTTAAAACAAGAGGAACCATCGTTACAATCGTTTCCCCAAAATAATATGGATCAAAAAAGACGGTATGAATAATGGACCCATAGGCTGCCAACGGGTTATAACCACTGACAATCATAATAATTGCCCCGGCTATAAGCCCTAATAGGACCGCCCCAATAGGCACAATAAGCCGTGACATGGCTTCTGCTTTCAAAAGTCGTTGCATATCAAGCCCTAACCTCCTTACCCGTTCTTCCTGCCATCAGCAAACCAAGCTCCTCTTCGCTGGTTTCACTTGGTTTCACAACACTAATGATTTCTCCATCATAGATGACTGCAATTCGATCGCTTAAATTCATAATTTCTTCAAGTTCAAAAGAAATTAAGAGCACGCCTTTGCCCTTTTGTCGTTGATCAAGCAAACGCCTGTGAATAAATTCAATGGCCCCAACGTCTAATCCACGCGTCGGTTGAGCCGCGATGAGAAGGTCTGGATCTCGATCGATCTCACGGGCAATGATCGCTTTTTGTTGATTACCTCCAGAAAGTGCCCGGGCTGGTGTTTGATGACTCGGGGTGCGGACATCAAACTCTTCAATCAAGCGCTTCGCATGTTCATTAATTTGCGGGAAATTCAAAACACCAGCTTTTGAAAAAGGATGTTGATAATAGCTTTGAAGGACCATGTTGTCACCTATACTAAAATCTAAAACCAATCCATGTTTATGGCGATCTTCAGGGATATGTGCGATTCCAGATTCGGTAATTTTCCGAGTAGAAAAAGAAGTGATCTCATTCCCGTTAAGGGCAATGCTTCCAGTCTCCACTTTACGCAGGCCCGCAATCGCTTCGATCAATTCGGTTTGACCATTTCCATCTACGCCTGCAATTCCAAGTATTTCTCCCCCTTTTACCTCAAGGGAAAGATTGTGAACCGCTTTAATTTTTCGGGCATCTAAGACAGTCAGATCCTTTACTTCTAATATGGTTTCTCTTGGATTGTAAGGCTCATCATTCACTTGGAATTCCACATCGCGCCCAACCATCATACTCGCAAGGGCTTGTGGGTTTGTCCCTTCGATCTCAACGGTTTCAATACTCTTCCCCCGTCGAATAACCGTACACCGATCCGCCACCTCTATAATTTCCTTCAGCTTATGGGTGATCAAAATGATTGACTTACCTTCTTTAACCAATTTCTTCATGATCTCCATAAGTTCCTGAATTTCATGAGGTGTAAGGACAGCAGTCGGCTCATCAAATATTAAAAGATCAGCCCCACGATAAAGGGTTTTAAGAATCTCAACGCGTTGCTGCATTCCGACCGAAATATCCCGGACTTTCATATTGGGGTCAACGTTTAGTCCGTACAAAGAGGACAACTTCTCAACCTCGTTAACCGCTTTTTTAATATCGATCGAGAAACCTCTCTTAGGTTCGCTCCCAAGTACGATATTTTCAGCAACCGTAAACTGATCAACCAGCATAAAATGTTGGTGAACCATTCCGATCCCAAGCTGATTGGCAACATTCGGATCGGTCATTTTAACTGGATTCCCTTTAACCCGAATTTCACCTTTTTCAGGTTGATAAAGACCAAATAAAATATTCATGAGTGTTGATTTACCCGCACCGTTTTCACCTAATAGAGCATGAATCTCTCCAGGTTTGACTTGAAGAGTGATGTCATCGTTTGCCACAATGCCAGGAAATTCTTTTCGAATATGGAGCATTTCAATTACATAATCCAAATCCTTCACTCCCACTTCTCAAATAAAGGGCAAGGGATGTCCCTTGCCCATTTCCATTTTTCTAATGATCGTTTGTTATTTCTTCAATCCTGCCATGTACGTTTTCAATTCTTTATCGGTACTTGGTACTTTAATATCACCTTTTACAATTTTATCTTGGTAGGATTTCACTTTGTCTAGAACATCTTTTGAAATATTCTTAGTGGTTGGCGCAATCCCTACCCCATTATCACTTAAACCAAATTCAAGGGTCTTACCACCTGGGAAATTCCCTTTCATGGCCATCTGAGAGACTTTATATACAGCGTTATCAACACGTTTAACCATGGAAGTGAGCGTCACGTTTTCTGGAAGCCCTTCTTCGTATTGGTCACGGTCAACTCCGATTACCCATACTTTTTGGCCGTTTTTCTTGCGCGTCTTTGCTTCCGTGAAGACACCGTTACCAGTTTGTCCTGCTGCGGCGTAGATAATATCAGCACCTTGTCCGTAGAAGGATGTCGCAATGGCTTGTCCTTTAGCTGCATCAGAGAAACTACCTGCATATTGACTCATAACCGTTGCCTTAGGATTGACAGCTGCCACACCGGCTTTAAACCCATCTTCAAACTTTTTGATCAATGCGGATTGAACACCGCCGATAAAGCCAATTTTATTCGTTTTGGTTGTTAAACCAGCGACGACACCTACAAGAAAAGAGCCTTGTTCTTCTTTAAACGTTAAACTTGCAACGTTAGGCTGATTGATGACCGAGTCTACAATAGCAAGGTGTGCGTTTGGATTTTGTTTCGCCACATTTGTAACCGCATCCTGCATTAAGAACCCAATCCCATAAACAAGGTTGAAATTTTGGTGCACCAAGGCATTTAAGTTTGTCTCATAGTCTTGAGCAGATGTGGATTGCAAGTATTTGTAATCCGTCCCTTGTGTTAAATTCATGTCTTTTCCGAAGCGTTGAAGTCCTTCCCAAGCGGATTGGTTAAATGATTTATCGTTAACCCCACCAGTATCCGTAACTTCAGCGACTTTAAAATTGGTTTTGGTCTTGTTTGAGGAACTAGACCCGCCGGACGAATTTTGTTTGGACGAGCTAGAACCACATCCAGCTAAGAAAACCGATAAAGCTAAAATCGCAATCAATGGTAAAAATAATTTTTTCATTTTTTTGACCTCCCTGAAGAGCTATGTATAGTTTGTCCAAGATAAAATTTTCACATACAAATGTCGAATGGTCAATCTTTTTGTAAAATAATCTCACGAATTAGTTACAAATTTCATATTAAGTTCATTTTATTTACAAATATTCACAATCACACAAAAAAAGGGTGCAAATAAGTGTGCGTCTTTTGACCCTTCCTGTTAAATAAGAGCCCAGGTGTCCACATGATTTTTTCAGCGGACTCCTTGGACTCTTTTTCCACAACTCTCAATGCATTTGATTGATATGATACAAGAGTTAGGATGTTTTTTCTTCATCCAACGTCTGGATTAACACTTCACGCGGTTTGCTGCCTTCGTATGGTCCGATGATGTGTTTGGCTTCCATGGCATCGATCAAACGCGCAGCTCGCGTGTAGCCGACCCGGAATCTACGCTGAAGCATGGAAACAGAAGCGGTTTGCATATTCACCACGAGTTTGACCGCATCCTCAAACAATTCGTCCTCTACTTCGACTTTTTGTTCCTTTTCAGGTTCATCAGTTGGAATCATATTTTCTTGGTACTGAGCTTTTTGCTGTGAAATGACAAAGTCTACCACCGTTTCGACTTCATCATCTGACAAGAATGCCCCTTGTATACGTGTTGGTTTCGAGGCTCCAATTGGGAGAAAGAGCATATCCCCTTTTCCTAACAATTTCTCTGCGCCCCCGCCGTCTAATATGGTTCGAGAATCGGTTTGTGACGACACGCTAAAAGCGATCCGCGATGGAATATTCGCTTTGATAACCCCGGTAATGACGTCAACAGATGGACGCTGTGTCGCAATGATCATGTGAATTCCCGCCGCCCGCGCCATTTGAGCCAGGCGTGTGATCGCATCCTCCACATCTTTAGAAGCCACCATCATCAAATCCGCCAACTCATCAATAATCACGACAATGTAAGGCATAAACGCTTGGTGCGCTCCGTTTTCTTCATTTTGTTTTTTTATATAATTATTATAGCCTTCTAAGTTTCGGGTACCGCTATGAGAGAAGAGCTCGTATCGGCGTTCCATTTCGGATACGACTTTTTTCAAGGCTTGAGCCGCTTTCCGTGGGTCGGTCACAACTGGTGTTAATAAATGGGGCACCCCATTATAGACATTTAATTCAACCATTTTGGGGTCAACCATAAGAAGTTTGACTTCATGCGGTTTGGTCCGCATGAGTAAACTTGTAATAATGCCATTAATACAAACACTTTTTCCGCTCCCAGTTGCCCCAGCGACTAGTAAATGGGGCATTTTGCTCAAGTCAGCCAACACAGGTTCGCCTGAGATGTCCCGTCCCAAACCAACCGATAAATGGGAACTTTGTTTTTGCGCTTCTTCAGATTCTAGTATTTCTCGCAAATTGACCATGGCCACTTCTTGGTTCGGCACTTCAATCCCAACAGCAGATTTCCCAGGAATTGGCGCTTCAATTCGAATTTCCTTTGCCGCTAGCGCAAGGGCTAAGTCATCGTTCAAGTTCACAATCCGGCTCACTTTCACACCAACGTCTGGATAGACCTCATATTTTGTGACAGCGGGTCCAAGATGGACTTTTTTCACTTTTGCCTTGACCCCAAAACTCTCAAAGGTTTTCTCGAGCTTTCGAACATTAGATGATATATGTTGGCGTTCTCCAGACTGCGAGTTTTTCTGAGGCCGATTTAAGATGGTCATCGGTGGGAGAATATAATCTTCATTCTCTACTTCAGGTTCTGTAAAATTCGGTTCTGGGCCTGCGTCCGCCTCTTTTTCCTTTTCCGGTTTGGTTGACGCGGATTGCGATGTGGACTCTGTTGACGACTCCATCCCATTCATTTCGAGTTGGCCGGATTGACGCTCACTGAAGTCATGAATCACTGGCTCTGGATCGACCTCTTCCACTTCTCCAGTCGTCACATCCATTTCAACAAGGGATTGCTGAATTTCCTGCTCTCTTCGCTCCGCTTCTTTGGCTTCTTTTTTTTCTTGGTGCTTCTCTTTCGCTATTTCAACTTGCTTTAGTGTGGCTTTATTAAGACGTTTGCCTGCTCTCCCAAATCGATCCAAGAGCTTCTTAATTCCTTCACGAATCGAGATCCCTGTGATCAAAATGATTGAGATTAGAATTAAGAAAAGCGACATAAATTTGGCGCCTTGGGCAGAGAACAAAAGGAAAAAGAAGGCAAAACCAACGGCTCCGATCATTCCTCCGCCTAGGTATTTAGGGTCAACCTTCCCAACTAATTGTTTTTGATAGATTTCCCATGTGTTTTGAATGACCGAACCATTTGTCCATTTGTGGTTCGCCGTCAAGGATTGAAATAAGACCACATGGTTAAGCAATAATATCGAAAAAAACAATAGATAAATCCCAATGAGTCGACGTGAAAAAAACTTAGGTTGTTGTCGTGACCATATGTAATAAATAGAAAGCACAAGTGTTCCAATGAAAATAAAGATATTGAGCGACCCTGCAAAGAATCGAGTTATTTGAACGAGGACCTGTCCCACAATTCCCTTATTAGTGATCCCAATACAGGTTAAAGCAAACACGAGTAATCCTACAATTTCATAGACCAGTGTTTGTTTCCAACCTTTTTTATCTTTTTGTCGTCTTCTTCTCCTCTTTTTTGTCGCCAATGGATTACACCTCTTTTATCAAACCCCACCTAGTGGGTCTCTAGCTCGTCCTCATTTAACGTAACGTGTGTAAAAACATAAGTCGTTAAATCGCTAACGGTATAAAATAAGGACAAGGTCCCAAGCGGTGAACAAAAGGTTCACGTCGCAGGGACCTTAACTAATCATCTATCTATACTGTACCTTAACTCCCTGTCTAGAGTAAAGGTTTTAATTGAATCGACTGGCCCGGTTGATAACGGGCATTTAAATAATGGCTTGGTTCGCTGCTGATAATTTGTACGATTTCGTATGTGTCCTCATTTGTTTGTTCCACAAGCAAACGGCACCCATTCACTGCTAACTCACGCCGTTTCTTAGGGGGTGCGCATTCCTCTTCTTCCATAATCCATTCAAGTGGGATCGCTGTGTATAACATTATTGCATCACCTGTTTTGAATGTTGAGGGTGTTGATCAATGAGAGATTGGAGTTTTTTGATCGCACGATCAATTCCACCAATTTCATTGATCAGACCACTTTTGACAGCGTCCGCACTATCGAGACTCGTTCCAATATCACGCGTCAAATCACCACGGTTAAACATTAACTCTTTAAATTTATCTTCTGTCACACCTGAATGTGAGGTCACAAAACGCACAATTCGTTCTTGGATTTTTTCGATGTAATCAAAACTTTGTGGAACACCAATGACCAACCCATTAAGTCGAACAGGATGGATCAACATTGTGGCACTTTCCGCAATAAATGAATAACTTGATGATACCGCAATCGGCACACCAATGGAATGGCCGCCTCCAATAATAAGCGTGACAGTCGGTTTGGATAGCGTCGCAATCATTTCTGCAATAGCGAGCCCGGCTTCGACGTCCCCACCCACTGTATTAAGCATGACAAGTAACCCTTCAATTTGTTCGTTTTGTTCGATCGCAATCAATTGTGGGATCAAATGCTCATACTTCGTCGTTTTATTTTTAGGTGGTAGGGCCATATGCCCTTCAATTTGCCCAATGATGGTCAAACAATGGATATTAGAAACCGCACTAGGTGTGTTCGTTTGACCTAATTTTTGAATTTGATTGATGATTGAATTCTCTCCGGAATGCTCTTCCATTTCTTCTCCCTCTAACTCATGATCTTCATTTGTCATACAGGTCGCTCCTTTCTTTTTAAAACCGCGAAACAAAAATGAAACTATCTGTAGTATTTAACGAGCCGTTCTGTTTGATGCAGACGATTCATAATTTGGCCGTTATTTACTCCACACCCATAGAAGCTTTGAACAAAAAAAATCCCCCGAACACAAGGTTCGAGAGATCAAGGATTTTTTAAATTTCCATTAATATTGGTAATATCATTGGACGGCGTTTGGTTTTATCATACAAATATCGATTCAGGGCATCTCGGATCGAGTTTTTCAGGGCAGACCATTCTGAAATGTTTTGCGTCAGGGCGTTCGATAACACTTCAGAAACAATCTTTGCCGAATCCTCAATTAAGGCCTCAGATTCGCGTACATACACAAACCCTCTCGTAATAATTTCTGGTCCAGAGAGAATCTGTTTCGTTTCGCGGGAAAGGGTAACGACCACAATAAGCGTTCCATCCTCGGCGAGAAGACGTCGGTCCCGAAGCACGATATTTCCAACGTCGCCAACTCCTAATCCGTCGATTAAGACTTGACCTGTCGGGACCCGTTCGCTTGGACGTCCTTGACCTTTCGTGAATTCAACCACATCGCCCTTATCGAGCAAGAAAATCTGAGAAGGATCCATTCCAACAGACTTCGCTAACTCCATATGAGCTCTTTGCAGGCGAAATTCGCCGCGGATTGGGATCAAGTACTTTGGTCGAATTAATTCCAGAACAAGCTTCAAATCTTCTTGTGAGCCATGTCCTGAAACATGCACATCTTCCCCATAAATTACATTGACGCCTAAACGCATCAAGGAATCGATCGCGCGGGTGACATCTCTTTCGTCAGCGGGATTCGAAGATGAGGCATAGACAAAAATATCTTTTTCCCTCGGAAGAATTTTCTTATGGGTGTGGGCTGCGATCTTAGTAAACGGCGACATCGGATCGCCATCTGGACCTGTTGTGATAATCACAAGCTCATGGTCTTTGCACTTATCGATCTTATCAATATTAATAAAGGTGTGTTTTGGAACATCCAAATACCCGAGTTTCGTTGCAAGACCTACAATTCGCTCTAAATAACGACCATCCAGAGAGACTTTACGATGCGTCTTAACCGCTGCATTAACGATCTGTTGAATTCTATGTATATTAGACGCATAGAGTGCAGTAATGACACGGCCTTCTGTGAAATAGCAAATCTCTTCAAATCGATCATTAAGTGCCGATTCGGAAAGTGTTTTCCCAGGGTGTTCGGCGTTAAAACTGTCAGATAGTAAACAAAGGACCCCTTCATTCCCGAGACGCGTAATTTTGTTAAGATCAAACTTGCGTCCGTCGACAGGTGTATAATCCACTTTGAAATCACCCGTATGAACAATTGCGCCTTGAGACGTATGGAACGCATAACCGATTGAATCCGGTACATTGTGATTCGTTCTAAAGAAAGTTAAGCGATGACGTCCAACTTTAAGGGCACGGTCTGGGTCAATTTCAATCAGTTTAACGTGTCGATGAGCATTGTGTTCTTTTAAATGAAACTCGACCATCGCAAGTGTAAAAGGTGTGCCATAAACGGGGACTTTCAGATCCTTTAATAGATAAGGCAAGCTTCCGATGTGCTCTTCATGTGCATGGGTGAGAAAGATCCCTTGAATTTGATTCTTTCTCTCTATGAGGTAACTGATATCTGGGATCACTCGATCCACGCCCAGCATATCATCCTTAGGATGCATAAGTCCGGCGTCGACAATAAATAAGTCTCCGTCTAAATCAATTACCGCCATATTATTTCCGTTTTCACCAACGCCGCCCATCGCATAAATCTTTATTTTCTCTTCTGTTTGAATTTGCAATGAGCATTCCTCCTAAATATAAAACCATTCTAATATTCAATTGTCTGAATCTAACTCGACTCCCCCGAACTGACGCGTTACTTTCATTATACCTGAAATGGGGGGGCTCGTACAAGATTATGAAAAAAAGGAGCCTTATTCAGTGGCTCCCTCAATTGTTCTTTGATAGATGCGCTGCAGCTCAAGACGTTGTTCGTCTTCAAGCGGGACCATTGGCAAGCGCACACTACCAACCTCGATTCCAAAAAGATTAAGCAACGTCTTAACTGGAACAGGGTTTGGTTCAGCAAACAATTGTCTCATAAGTGGTAAAAGTCTACGATGCTCATTCGCCGCATCATGTATGCGACCATCTAGAAACGCACGAACTAAAGAGGCTATTTCATTTCCAATGACATGAGAAGCCACTGAAACTACCCCATAACCACCAATTGCGAGCGTTGGAAGTGTTAAACCGTCATCACCTGTATACAGAATGAAATCTTCTGGTGTCCGTGCGACAATTTCGGCCATTTGATCTAAATCCCCGCTCGCTTCCTTAATGCAAACAATATTATCAATTTTAGAAAGACGAACCACAGTATCCGCACAAATGTTACAGGCCGATCGACCCGGAATATTATAGACCATTACAGGTAAATGAACCGATTTGGCCACGGCTTCAAAATGACGATAAAGCCCTTCTTGACTTGGTTTACTATAAAAAGGCGCGACGAGCATAATTCCATCCACACCTAAAGTTTCCACTTCTTTCGTCAACTCAATGGTGGCTTGTGTGTTATTACTTCCAGTTCCAGCAATAACCGGAACCCTGCCTTGCACCGCGTCCAATACATGAGAAAACAGCGTGATTTTCTCATCATGAGAAAGCGTTGGGGATTCCCCAGTAGTTCCTGCTACGACTAGACCTTCAGTTCCATTCGAAATCAAATGATCCACAAGCCCTTGTATCTTGCTTACATCGAGGGCACCGGCTTCATCGAATGGGGTTACCATTGCGGTCAATAAACGACCAAATGTCATACTTTCTCCTCCCTTAAATTGCCGCTCATTCTTCGTGAGCTCTGCTTCAAACATAGAGAGATGGCACCCCTCTATGAGCGTTTCTTTTTATTTAAAATAAATCCGATTTTTCATGATCGGGTTTATCCAATTCAAAAACTTGGTGGAGCGCATTCACCGCTTGGTTTAGGTGTTCATCTGAAATTAACACCCAAATCGTGGTGTGTGAATCTGCGGATTGGAGGATTTGAATGCCTAAATTTGTAAGACTTTGAACAATACGAGCTGTGACACCTGGCACACCTGCTATACCGGCACCGACTGCTGAAACTTTGGCACAATGTCGTTGAACAATCGGTTCAAAACCAAGTTCACGCAAAACCGATACGGCAAGATCCGTTGCCTGTTCACTTACTGTATACACAATTGATTTTGGACTGATGTTAAAGAAATCCACACTGATTTTGTGTTCTGCCATTGCTTTAAAGACTTTGTTTTGAAATTCAAAATCAACTTCAGACGCAATGACTTCAATCTGGGTCACGTTATTGACATAAGTGATCCCTGTAATTAACCGTTCTTGGACATCGTGACCTTCTTTTACTTTTTTGATTGAAGTGACGAGTGTCCCTGGTTGATCAGAATATGTTGAGCGAATCCTGAGCGGTACTTTCGCATTCATCGCAATTTCAACCGCTCTTGGATGGATAACTTTAGCTCCTTGATACGCCATATTCGAAATTTCATGGTAAGTCAGGACATTTAATTGACGGGCATCCTGAACAATCCGTGGGTCAGCGGTCATCACACCCTCAACATCTGTAAAAATGTCAATCCATTCGGCATCCAGAGCTGCGCCTAAAGCAGAAGCTGATGTGTCGCTCCCGCCTCGCCCAAGCGTTGTGATGTCACCAAGCTCAGTTTGACCTTGAAACCCTGCGACAACCACAACGTCTACTTCGGTTAAGAGCTTGCGAACGCGATCGACTCGCATTTCCACAATTTTTGCCGATGTGAAATTTTCACTTGTGCGAAAACCAGCCTGCCCCCCTGTTAAGGCTTCAGCTTTGACACCCGCTTGGTTTAAGAGATTTGAGAAGACAACCGAAGAGATCGTCTCTCCACAAGACATTAAAAGGTCTTGTTCTCGCTTTGATGCCTGCTTAGGATCTATTAAATTTAACAATGTATCTGTTGCATAGGGGTCGCCCAATCTTCCCATAGCGGAGACCACAACCACAACCTTATATTGATCATCTAGAGCCCGTTTGATCTGCTCAATGGCTTTTATGCGATCTTCTTTATTCCGGACAGAGGTCCCTCCGAATTTTTGTACGATGATTTTCATTACCAAAACTCCTTAACCTGTCTGAAGCTGTCTCTTCATTCCTTAAAACAAAAGAGGGTTTAAGGTCACGCTTTACTTTGCGGTTACGAGTCCCAATTTTAATAAACTGTGCGCAATTTGAATTGAATTCCAAGCCGCACCTTTGAGGAGATTATCGGACACAATCCACATATGATAGCCATTATCGACATCTAAATCTCGTCGTACACGTCCGACAAACACATCCGTTTTGCCTACGCTTGTCGCTGGCATCGGGTAGAGCTGCTTAGATGGATCATCTTCAACGACCACGCCAGGCGCTTCGGACAAAACAGCTAATAATTCTTCAACCTCAAGACCAGACTCGTTTAATTCCACATAAACGGATTCGGCATGACCTGTATCCACCGGTAGGCGCACGCATGTTGCAGCAACCTTAATGGACGCATCCCCCATAATTTTTCTTGTTTCATTAATCATTTTCATTTCTTCAAATGTATAACGATTGTCTTGAAACTTATCAATTTGCGGGATGGCGTTGAATGCAATTTGATAGTGTTTGTCATCGCTCTTGACCGGCAAAAAGTTAGGATGGACTGGTTCTTGATTTAATGCCGCTTGAGATTCGCGTTTGAGTTCTTCAATTGCGGTCATTCCTGCACCGGATACCGCTTGATAGGTCGAGACAATAATGCGGGATAAGCCGTATTTTTCTCGAAGCGGTTGGAGCGCTGCAACCATTTGAATGGTCGAACAGTTCGGATTGGCAATAATCCCGTTGTGCTCGCGAATGGCATCTTCATTGACTTCGGGCACAACAAGCGGAACATTTGGATCCATGCGAAACGCACTCGTGTTATCGACCACAATTGCACCACGTTTAGCAGCTTCTGGAGCCAATTCTTTTGAAACTGCGCCACCGGCACTGAATAAAGCGATATCTACCCCTTCAAAAGACTCAGGCGTCGCTTCTGACACATTTACTTCTCCGCCGCGAAACACAATGGATTTCCCTGCTGAGCGCTTGGAGGCCAATACCTTTAGCTCTTTTATAGGTAAAATTTGATCTTTTTCAAGTAGATTTAGCATTTGTTGACCAACAGCACCTGTTGCCCCAACAACCGCAACTGTTAATCCTTTTGATTCATTCACTTGCGTTCCTCCTTGTGCTCTTGTACGTTTTATTCTTCGTTACCCTAAATAAGGAGAAACGAAAGCGTTTCTCCTTTTATTAGGATTACTTTATCCTCGGGCTTTAAGGACCGTCAATCCCCCTGCCCCAAAAAACTTATCTTAAAGGGAATGTGCAGGAAAGGATTAACCGCCCCTAGAGTTCGATAAGCATCACTTAAGCGCCGAGTGACTCTATTCACTCTTAGGCAAAGTTTTACTTTATTTTAACATAGAAACCCTGAAGTAACATTACATTAAATCGCGAAATTTTTCTACAACGACGGGTTGCACTTGTTTTCCTTCCAACGCATGCTCAACCGTCTCTTTTAAAGATTCCATGCGTGCGACTAGCGATTGAGGTTTTTTATCTGGCATATCTTGGCCGAATGGGATGAAATAGATATTCTTTGCTGCCATTAAAGTCGCGATATTCGCCATGTTCAGTCCCAATCCGTCATTCGTAGAGATACCTAAAACGACTGGGTTTAAATTACGCATAGTGGCTTTTGCCGCCATTAAAACAGGGTTATCGGTTTGCGCTGTTGCGAATTTACTCATAGAATTCCCTGTTAACGGAGCAATGACCATGCAATCGAGCGGTTTTCTAGGGCCATATGGTTCGGCTTTTACAATAGAGTCCACAACTTCATTTCCTGTAATTTCTTCTACTTTTTTAACCCAGTCGCGGCCATCGCCGAAACGAGTCACTGTATTTTTAACGGTGTAGGTTACAAAAGCTGTCACTTCTGCCCCTGCATCGATCAGTTCCTGAACTTGTGGGACCACTTGATCGTAGGTGCAGTGTGAGCCGGTTAACCCAAATCCGATATGTTTTCCTTTTAAATCCATGCTTACATCTCCTCCTTGTCTTTATTAAAACGTTCAAGAAGTAATTCTGATAAGACTTTCGCAATGATCTGACCCGCTGTTTTCGGAGCTACAATTCCTGGGATGCCGGGCGCGAGCATTGCTTTAATACCGCGTTTTTCAGCATAGCGAAAATCGGTTCCACCAGGTTTCGAAGCGACATCCACAATCAAGGCTCTTGAAGGCATTTGTGAGAGAACCAAGCTTGTAATGACTTTAGCTGGAATCGTGTTGATCACCACATCCACATCTGATACTTGTTTTTCCAAGTCCTTTATGTGAAAAGGCTCCAGTCCCATTTCATGAATCCGTGCAATGTGGTCGGGACGTCTTGCGCCTACTTTGACATATGCGCCTAAAGCGTCAAATGTACGGGCAAGTGACATTCCGGTTCGACCGAGCCCTAGAATAATGACGTTAGAGCGATGTACCGTGATATCGGTATTTTGAATGACCATCATGAGGGTTCCTTCAACCGTTGGAACCGAATTGTAGATGGCTAAGTCATCGCGTTCAAATAATTTAATAAGCTCACAGTGACAATCCTTTTCGGCGGCTAACAAAAAGTTGGTGGGAATGCCGGAGTAAATGACACAGTGATCGGGTGTTTGAGAGAGCCACTCTTTAGTGAGTTGAATCTTCTTATCTGTGAAGAGCGATTCCACATAGCCCTCATCATTCGCCCCACTTACTGGGAGAACGAGTACATCAACGGTGGTTGGATCAATATCCTCTATATCCATTTTGTTTACCCCATGGTAATAGTGATCCAATTGATCAAATCCAACCAAATCGAGTGTTGCATCAAGATTGTTCAGTTTTTCTATCACTTCAAGTTGTCGGGCATCGCCGCCCAAAATCACAATATGAATTCCTGTTAACATGCCATCTGTTCTCTCCTTTCTAAGATGGATGACACGTGCTTAACTGCCAGGCGATAAGCCTAAGGTATACTATGTGGAAAGTCATGAAGTGTGATAATTGAGCCTAGAAATTCAGTTCTAACCATTTGGTTTTAAGCATATAAAAGGGGGTTCATTAGGGGGAGTGGGGTTTGGCGATTTAGTCCAATGTTCTAAGGTATCTGACATAGGGTTTTTGGGGTTATGGGGGTTTTCTTGCGGGAATAGGAGGATTGAAGCTGTGCAAGCGATCTCTGGCGCTATTTTCACATCCTCAGTTCCCGTAGCTCGTTTCTATCTGCTATTCGGGAACTATAGGCGCGTTTCAGTTCCCGTACGTGTGCTGATCAAAGGTTACGGGAACAATGAGCTTCCATAAACAAAAAAACACTTTCCGCTTGGTTCCAAGCGGAAAGTGTTGGACTCTAGGTTTTATTGTACCGGCAAGTTGCCTGTTGGGCTGATGATGGATAATGAAAAATCAGAGGTGAAAAGCTGATCGGCTACTCGTTTGACGTCATTTAACGAGACCGAATCAACCAGATGAATCAATTCATCCAAAGGACGATCTCTTCCTAACAAGAGTTCATTCTTGGCATTTCGGCTCATCCGGCTTGAGGTGCTTTCCAAGCTGAGCATCATGTTTCCCTTTAATTGCTCTTTGCTGTTCATGAGTTCTTTTTCCGTAATCCCGTTTTTCACAAATTCATCCACAGTCATGAAAATCGTATCATAAAGCTTCTGAACCTGCTCAGCACCCGTCCCACCATAGATGGTCAACATTCCACTGTCTTTGTGTGCAGTGTGAAACGAAAAGATCGAATAGGCTAGGCCACGTTCTTCTCGGACATCTTGAAATAAGCGGCTACTCATGGAGCCTCCCAGAATGTTATTCATGACGGTCAAGGAATAAAGATCTTTGGAATCCGCAGCAAATCCATTCCAGCCTAAGCACAAATGCGCTTGCTCTGTATCTTTTTTACGGCCGATTTTCCCAGTTAGAAACTCAGGAGGACCTTCTTCAAGTTTTCCATTTTTTGCTTGATAATGGCTAAACGCTTCATCAAGAATGGGTAGAATGCTTTCATCGACATTCCCCGCGACGGAAACTACAATTTCTTCAGGCAAATAATGTGAGGCTATGTAATCACGTAAAGCGTCTGAATTAAACTCAGAGAGCGTTTCCTCTGTTCCCAAAATCGGATAGCCAAGCGGATGATGTCCGTAACTCGCTTCACTTAATAGATCGTGAACTCGATCATCTGGAGTATCTTCATACATTTTAATTTCCTCATAGACGACTTGTTTTTCACGATTCAGCTCTTCCTCATCAAACGAGGAATGAAATAGCATATCCGATAGGACATCCACGGCATATGAGGCGTGTTCATCCAATACTTTCGCATATAGACATGTGTATTCCTTCGACGTGAACGCGTTGACTTGTCCGCCTACCTTATCAAACGCTTCAGCTATTTCACGAGCAGAGCGCGTTTTTGTTCCTTTAAAAAGCATGTGCTCAATAAAATGTGAAATCCCATTTCTCTCTTTTGTCTCGTAACGTGAGCCGGTTCCAATCCAAATACCAATGGTCACGGAGCGCACTGTCGGAATGGTTTCTAATATCACTCGAATCCCATTCGAGCAAAGATGTTTTTTAATCAAACGACTTCCTCCTATAGAACCTTTAAGCAGGTCATATTCCTGATGTTTCCTATATTACCACCTAAAGATTACTATAACACTTCAAAGCCTCTAGAAACAAATGAGGAAAATCAAAAACGCTTTACGGATCGACACGTTTTTCACTGAGCAATTCATTCACCGTTCCAATTGTGTACCCTTTGTCTTCAATATCCTGGATCATGGCTCCAAGACTCTCAGCGGTTTCTTTCGTCGGATGCATGAGAATCATTGACCCAGCCTCTACTTTATCGTTCACACGTTTCAACATCTCATTCGGATTCGGATGTTTCCAATCGATCGTATCCACTGTCCAAAGAATGGTGTGCATGCCGAGTGAATGCGCAACTTCTACGGTTTGTTTATTGAAGGACCCGCTTGGTGGGGCAAACACCTTAGGCTTCACTTCTAGCGCCGCCTCAATTATGTCATTGGTTTTTTTGAGTTGTTGTAATTGTTGAGATTTCGATAAGGTTTTGAGATCAGGATGATTATAGGCATGGCTTCCGATTGCATGACCTTCTTCACAAATCATCATCGCGAGCTTTGGATTTTCTTTTACCCAACTTCCGTCTAAGAAAAAAGTGGCTTTAACATGGTATTCATTTAGTGTTTTAAGAATTTGTGGCACATATTGTTCTCCCCAAGACACATTAATTAAAAGTGACACCATCGGCTTCTCCGGGTTCCCCTTATAGATCGGCTCAGGAGATAAGTTGCTTAGATGAACCTTGGGACTGACCTCTTTAAAGACAATTTGATTAGAATCAAATTGATTCGCCTTAATCATTTTGTCATAGGAGGCTTTTATGTTCACCGATCGCCCATTATAACCCGGTATGGCTTTCCAAACAGGATCAATTTTGGCATCAACGGGAGTTTCGTTATGCGATTTGGCATAGGCTTTAATTTTATTCATCAAAGCACTGTCTGTTTTTGAGGTCACAGACAACACCTCATGTGGTTGAGGAAAGAATTGAGAAAAATAAAGTGTTTTATAAGAACCGAATGTTCCAATACTCATAGCCAGTAAACAAGCAAAAACAAGCCAACTTAAAATCGTGCGTTTCACCGGACCGTCCCCCCTTCTTTGTACAACCTATGCAAAGATAAGCAAGCTTTAGAACTTATGAAGTGGGGACACATTTAGAAACAAAATAAAAAAAGGTCCCTTTACAATAAGGAGTGACTCCTTATTAAAGGACCTTTCGAGTGAGACGCTTTTATTTGGAAACGGGATCTTTCGATTCTTTTGATTCTTCTGTAGTCGTAGCTTGTTTCTTAGAAAGTTTTACGCGACCTTGTTTATCAATATCAATGACTTTAACTAACACTTCATCCCCAATATTGACAACATCTTCCACCTTAGCGACGCGCTTTTCGTCTAATTCAGAGATGTGAACCAGACCATCCTTACCGTTAAAGATTTCAACAAACGCCCCAAATTTTTCAACGCGTTTTACTTTTCCTAAATAGATCTCGCCGACTTTAACTTCTCTTACGATGTCTTCGATGATCTTTTTGGCTTTCGCATTTCCTTCTTGATCGGTTGAAGAAATATAGACGGTCCCATCCTGTTCAATATCAATTTTAACACCCGTTTCATCAATGATTTTATTGATGACTTTTCCGCTTGGTCCAATAACATCGCGGATTTTATCTGGATGAATGTTCATGATAAGAATTTTTGGTGCGTATTTAGAAAGTTGTTCATTTGGCTCAGCAATCGTAGAAAGCATATGGTTTAGAATCGCCATCCGGCCTTCACGAGCTTGTTTGAGCGCGGTCTCAAGAATATCACGCGTAATTCCAGAAATCTTGATATCCATCTGAAGCGCGGTAACCCCTTTTTCCGTACCGGCCACTTTGAAGTCCATATCGCCTAGGGCATCTTCCATCCCTTGGATGTCTGTTAAGACACAGACTTCATCTTCATGCTTCACAAGGCCCATTGCAATCCCAGCAACTGGCGCTTTAATCGGCACACCGGCTTGCATCATGGCCATTGTGCTGGCACAAATACTTGCTTGAGACGTCGAACCGTTCGACTCGAGGACTTCCGACACGAGACGAATCGTGTATGGAAAGTCTTTCTCATTTGGAATAACCGGTTCAAGAGCACGTTCACCTAAAGCCCCATGTCCAATTTCCCGACGGCCAGGCCCACGCATAGGACGCGCTTCACCGACACTAAATGGTGGGAAATTGTAGTGGTGCATGAAGCGCTTGGATTCTTCCATATCTAAACCGTCCAAAATTTGCACATCGCCGAGAGCGCCTAATGTACATACGCTAAGGGCTTGAGTTTGACCACGGGTAAAGAGAGCCGATCCATGTGCTCTTGGAAGGAGATCCACTTTAGAAGAAAGCGGACGAATTTCATCAATCCCACGACCGTCTGGGCGAACGTGATCCACCACGATCGTACGGCGAACTTCTTCTTTTACAATTTTATAAAGCACTTCGTTAATTTGACCAAGCTTGTCCGCGTAAGCTTCATCTTCCTGATATTTAGCCAAAATTTCTGACTTAACCGAATCAATGGCTGCTTCGCGCGCTTTTTTCTCTTGAGTCATGACAGCTTGTTTTAATGGTTCCGTTGCTTCGCTCCTAATTTGCGCTTCAAGCTCAGCTTCTGGCTTAAACAAAGTCACCTCGCGTTTTTCTTTCCCGACCTCAGCTACGATCTCTTCTTGGAAAGCCACAAGTTTCTTAATGTACTCGTGTCCGAAAATAATCGCATCAAGCATGACGTCTTCTGGAACTTCATCCGCACCGGCTTCAACCATGTTAATGGCATCTTTGGTACCAGCCACGGTTAAATGGATGTCACTTTTTTCAACTTGTTCGACGGTTGGGTTAATGACCAATTCGCCGTCCACACGACCAACAATGACACCCGCAATTGGTCCTTCAAATGGAATGTCCGAAATCGATAGGGCGAGTGAAGAACCAAACATCGCCGCCATTTCAGACGAGCAATCTTGATTTGCACTCATAACAATGCTAACCACTTGAACTTCATTTCGGAAACCATCTTCGAATAATGGACGGATTGGACGGTCGATTAAACGGCTAGCTAGGATGGCTTTTTCACTTGGCCGACCTTCACGTTTGATAAAACCACCCGGGATCTTTCCTACTGCATAGAGACGTTCCTCGTAGTTGACCGTTAGTGGGAAAAATGGAAGATCTTTTGGCTCTTGAGAAGCTGTAACCGTTGATAAAACAGCGGTCTCTCCGTATCGGACCATAACTGCGCCGCTCGCTTGCTTGGCCAACTCACCGATTTCAAGAGTGAGTGGTCGTCCGGCCCAGTCCATGGTATACGTGCGTTTTTGTTGTTGTTCCATGAAAAGGAGTCCCCTTCCTTATAGAAAAACTTGGCCTGACGTCAAGTTTTTTTGGCAAAAGCGTCAAGTTTTTCTTTTAATTTGCATAATAATTAATGTAAAAATAACCAACTTATGTGTTAGTTTGGCTTCTTTTCATCAAAAGGAAACTAACATTTTGAGCCTAGACATTCTTTCTTCTAAACAGTATGTATTATTAAATCAACATTCAATTATTTAAGAAAAAGAATTACAAAAAAGCGGGAAATCCCTTCCCGCTTTTTTGTCTTATCGACGTAAACCAAGTTTATTAATCAACTCACGGTAACGTGCAACATCGTTGTTACGTAAATAAGCAAGAAGATTACGACGTTTCCCGACCATTTTCAATAGGCCGCGACGAGACGCATGATCCTTCTTGTGATCGCGCAAATGCTCATTTAACGTGTTGATTTGCTCCGTTAGGATAGCGACTTGCACCTCTGGAGAACCAGTGTCTCCTTCGTGTGTTCTAAACTCGCTTACGAGTTCATTTTTGCGTTCTTTAGTCAATGCCATCCTTTTCACCTCCTAACCTTTTAATCCCCTACAGCCCAGCACACGATGGTGAGCCGATATGCCACGCTGAGGTTCTTTACAATCTCTAGCATACAACGAATCCTAGTAAAATTCAAGTCCAGCTCCTATTCAGAACGCTAAAAGCGAATTTCTATTGACGTTTTAGCGCTCTTGGTCCGCAAAATAAGCTAAGGTTGCCTGTTTGTCACGCTCAATTTGAACCTTTAATTCATCGAGCCCATTGAATTTCTGCTCATTTCGAATTTTTTTAAACCATTTTATATGAACCGTTTCTCCATAAAGATCCCCATCAAAATCGAGTAGATAGACTTCAATTAACGGGGTTTTCTCTTCTTCATAGAAAGTTGGACGAACCCCAACATTACAAACCCCATCGAAAGTTCCTGATTCCGTCTCCATTTGGACCGCATATACGCCGAGTTCAGGATAGAGATAAGGCGCGTGGGTTTTGATGTTCGCAGTTGGAAAGCCAATGGTACGGCCCCGCTTATCCCCATGAATGACCATACCTGTAATGGTATATGGTCGACCGAGTAAAGGAATGGCTTGATCAATATGACCGCCTAAAATAAGCTCACGAATATGGGTCGTGCTGACTTTTTCATTCTCATACTCTAATTTCGGAATAACGGTAATGTCAAACATATTACGAGATTCTTCCACAATCGTCTCCATATTTCCTTTAGCCATTCTTCCATATGTGAAATCAAAGCCAGCCACAACATGTTTCACTTCTTGCTTGATTAGATAGGTATCCACAAATTCTTGCGGAGAAAGTTTGCTGAATAATTCATCAAATTTAACAATAAAGAGCTCATCTACGCCGAGTTTTTTAATCAAACGGGCTTTTTCCTCTATTGGCGTTAAGTAATCTTCGCGTTTTTTAAGTTGTTTTAAAACAACCGAGGGGTGGGGATGAAAGGTCATGACCGCCGATTTTCGCCCTTTTTCCTGAGCTTCTTCCACGGCTGTTCGAATGACTTTTTGATGTCCAATATGAACCCCATCAAAATAACCAAGTGCCATGACTTTTTCACCGGTACTTCGACTATTAGGATCTGGCGGATGTGTATATTGAATAATTTCCATTGCAAGGGCACCTCTTTTATCTTTTCCCTATTGTTAGTACTAAGGGGTGGAATTGGCCAACCTTCAAGACCATTATGAATGCGCAGGTCGAAATACTTTATCCGGTTTCATCCAGTCCGGATGATCCGGATGCTTGCGGTAGAGTGCCAAGCATTGTCCGTCTTTATTGTAGACGGCAATCGGTTCATTTTTGTAGTCATTTGGAAACGGCAACCGAGCACCGTTTTGAACCCGTTCTACCACATCCTCCATTGCCGTCCATTTTTGAAATCGCTCGAGGGCTTTTTCTATAGGGGCAAGGAGGGCTTGGACCGTTCCATTCTGCTCTGCGGCTTCGATCTCTGACAAAGTATGGCAGTCTTCTAAAGAATACCCTCCAGAGCGCGTACGCGTCAACTGATTGAGGTGTGCAGGATAACCTAGCCAGGCGCCAATCTCGACAGCAAGTGTCCTCACATACGTACCTTTCCCACACGTCACTTCAAACGGAATGTCCGTTTCAAAAGATGCCGCCTCGCTTAAAAGTTTGATTTCATAGATTGTGACCTGCCGTTCCGGCCGCTTCACATCTTTTCCTTCTCGCGCATATTCATAAAGCTTTTTCCCATTCACTTTAACTGCCGAATACATAGGAGGGATTTGGGTAATGTCCCCCGTAAAATGCCGAAACGCGTTCAAGACCTCTGTTCGCGTGATCGATGCCGTTACAGGTTTCTCTTCAATCGTCTCTCCAGAGGCATCTTCGGTCGTGGTCGACCAACCAAGACGAATGATCCCTTTGTAGATTTTTTGTCCATCTGTTATGTATTCCGCCACACGTGTCGCATTCCCAAGACAAATGGGTAAGACACCATCTACATCCGGATCTAAGGTTCCGGTATGTCCGATCTTCTTCATTTTCAGACGTTTCCGCAGTTCATAGATCGCATCATGAGAAGTTATCCCGTGCGGCTTATATAAAGGCATAATTCCGTTATACATATTGTCACCACCCACTAAAATCGACCGGTTTACATAGAGAAAGGATAGACCATTGTCTATCCTTCTCTAAAACGGTATAAGTCATCCGAATTAATCCGGACGTTCGAGATCATGTAATAATTTGTTAATTCGATTACCGTATTCAATGGATTCATCGATCATAAACTTCAATTCTGGGGTTTTTCGGAGTCGAATGCGCTGACCGATTTCGGTCCGAATAAAGCCTTTTGCTTTGTTTAACCCTTCGAGCGAATCGGCTTTTTTGTTTTCGTCTCCTAAAACGGTAATATACACCGTTGCCTGCTGAAGATCTCCTGTCACATCCACACCCGTCACAGTGACAAAACCAATTCGTGGGTCTTTAATTCGGTTCGAAATAATATCGGTCATTTCCTTCTTCATTTGTTCTCCAACCCGATGTGCACGAACATTTGCCATAAATCAATCACACCTCATTTAACAGTCTCCCCTTGAAAAGAGCGG
The DNA here is from genome assembly GCA_963829575.1 of uncultured Sporolactobacillaceae bacterium. GTDB lineage: Bacteria > Bacillota > Bacilli > Bacillales > Sporolactobacillaceae > KACC-23026. The sequence goes on from CAWHJF010000003.1 coordinate 98,224, forward strand.
TACATGCGCATTCAAGAGGTTGAATTGATCAGCCGTCTAAAGCCACTCATAGAGCGTGTCAGCTCTTTCAATTTCAGGGTGTTGGTCAATAAGCGCTAATGCGGCGTTCAATTCGTTTTCGACAACCTTCTTTGAGGAGGAGACCGCAACAAACGCAAATTTGGTTCGCTGCCACTGATCTTGAAAGTCCACTTCACTCGCAGAGAGATTATATTTTTGTCTTGCGCGTGTCAGAATGCTCTGAAGCACCGAGCGTTTATCTTTTAACGAATGGGCGTCATAGAGCAAACACTCACAGGTCACAAGACCAATAATCAACGCTTAATCTCTTCCATCACAAACGCTTCTAAAGAGTCGCCTTCTTTAAGATCATTAAAGTTTTCAAGCGTAATCCCACACTCATACCCTGTTGCCACTTCTCGGACATCATCTTTAAAACGTTTAAGTGTGTCGACTTTCCCTTCATAAATGACGATGCCATCACGAATGAGACGGATTCCGGCATCACGAGACACCTTACCTTCCGTTACGTAACAACCCGCGATCGTTCCAACTTTAGATACCTTAAAGGTCGTTCGAACTTCGACTTGGCCAATCACTTTTTCACGGAATTCAGGATCGAGCATCCCTTTCATAGCGGCTTCCATTTCATCAATCGCATCATAAATGACGCGATATAAACGGATATCCACTTTTTCGGATTCGGCAACTTTCTTAGCATTCACATCTGGTCGAACGTTAAATCCGATGATGATCGCATTCGAAGCGGAAGCTAAAATGACGTCCGATTCGGTAATAGCACCTGCACCCGTATGAATGATGTTCACTCGAGCGCCTTCCACCTCAATTTTTTGTAAGGATCCGGCCAAAGCCTCAACCGATCCTTGCACGTCTGCTTTGACAATCACATTAAGGTCCTTAATGTTTCCTTCTTTGATCTTCTCAAACAAGTCATCTAAGCTAACTTTAGTGGTCGAATGACGGTCAGCCACAATTTGTTTCTCAGCACGTGCTCCACCAACTTGACGCGCTGTTTTTTCATCTTCAAAAACAACAAACTGATCGCCCGCATGAGGGACTTCATTTAAACCTGTGATTTCAACCGGTGTAGAAGGACCAGCTGACGTCACGCGACGACCCATATCGTTTACCATGGCGCGAACGCGGCCAAACACATTTCCGACAACGATTGGATCCCCTACGTTTAACGTTCCGTTCTGGACAAGTAGAGTCGCTACAGCGCCTCGGCCTTTGTCAAGTTCCGCTTCTACAACAGATCCCGTTGCAAGTTGCCCAGGATTCGCTTTATATTCTTCAACTTCAGACACAAGTGTAATCATTTCAAGAAGATCATCAATGCCATCGCCAGCTAAAGCGGAGAGTTTAACAAAAATCGTGTCTCCACCCCAGTCTTCTGGGATCAAACCATGTTCTGTTAGCTCTTGCATGACACGATCAGGATTGGCGCCTTCTTTATCCATTTTGTTAACCGCAACAATAATAGGCACTTCAGCTGCTTTGGCATGGTTAACGGCTTCAACGGTTTGTGGCATAACGCCATCATCTGCTGCCACGACCAGAATTGTGATATCGGTAATCTGGGCACCACGCGCTCTCATTGTGGTAAACGCGGCATGTCCGGGTGTATCAAGGAAGGTAATTTTCTTGCCATTATGAACGACTTGATAGGCACCAATATGCTGCGTGATCCCGCCAGCTTCGCCTGCCGTAACTTTTGTGTTACGAATCGAATCGAGCAACGTTGTTTTACCGTGGTCAACGTGACCCATAATCGTAACAACTGGCGGACGAACTTCAGCGGTCCCTTCATCAAGTCCTTCAATATATTCGTCAAGAGACGTTTTGTCAACAATGACTTCTTCCTCAACTTTAACACCATACTCAGTCGCAATTAACTCGATCGTATCTTTATCAATCTCTTGGTTTTTGGTTGCCATAACACCCAATAGAAAGAGCTTCTTAATGATTTCCGAAGATTCACGGCCTAATTTTTCAGCTAGGCCACTGACAAGAAGAGAACCGTTAATGGTAATTTTTTCTGGTAGCGGCTTTTGTTGTTTTGGTTGGTTGGAATTCCCGCCTCTACGACGTTTTCCGCCACCTCTTCGATTATTAAACGAATCGTTTGAATTTCTTGAATTACGTCGATTCGGACGACCACCCGTATTCTCATTATCTTTCTGATCATGGCTTCGATTTTGGCTCTTTGCTTGAGGATTGGCTTTCCTATTTGGTTGTGGTTGGATTGGTGAATTTGTTGTATTCTTTTTTTCTGCCACTGGTTTCTGTCCTTTATTTTGAGTTATGGAACTTGGTCGATCGTTTTGTCTACGTTCTTGTCCTGCTCCCCCAGACGACGCGCCGCGCTGCTGAGCATTTCGATTTGAGTTCGCCCCGGGACGACGTGCTTCGCTGCTTCGCCCATTTCCACGTTGTTCACCCGACGGTTTTGAAGCTGGCTTCGCGTTCGAACCTAATTTTTGATTCAATTTTTGAACGGAACCCTCTTCAATCACGGCCATATGGCTGGAAACAGATTCTCCCATTCCTTCTAACATTTCGATGACAGTTTTGCTCGAAATGTTTTTTTCTTTAGCGTACTCATATACTCGCATTTTACTCATTCGTTCACCCCCGATTGTATTGATCGATCAGAACACCTAACTTTTCTCCAAATCCACGGTCCGTAATAGCCACACACACACGTTCTGCTTTTCCAATGGCCCGACCCAGAGTTTCTCGATCAGGAACCTCTTTGACCGGGACCTTGTAATGCGCGCATTTATCTAAAATAGTTTTATGTGTCCGTGGTGAAGCATCTTGAGAAAGAATCACCAAGACCGCTTTATTCTGGCGGACGGACTGAACCACCATTTCTTCACCAGAAATAACTTTTCTTGCTCGCGTCGCTAATCCTAAAAATGACGTCCATTTTTTTGCATCATTTTCCACTTTGTGCACCCTCCACTAGATCTCTTAGGGAAGCAAACACACTGGAATCAACGGATGTTTTGAGCTGCTTTCCAAGAATATTTTTGGCTTCAGCTAAGTCAATACAGGCTGCGTTTAAACAGAGATAAGCTCCTCTTCCATTCAGCCTTCCAGAAGGGTCGACGGAAACCGTGCCCTCAGGAGAACGCACAATCCGAATGAGTTCTTTTTTTTCTTTGTTTTCCTGACAAGCGACGCATTTTCTCATTGGAATTTTCCGCTGCTTCATCTCAAACCACCACCTTTGGTCTTACAAAATCCGAAAAATCACAGTTCAAATTCCTCAGTCTCTCCATCTTCAAGCAATGGCTCTTCCTCTACTTCAAATTCTTCTTCTTCATTAGATAGGACACGATTTGGATCAAGGAGCCCCATTTCCTCGGCTTCGGATTCACTTTTAATATCAATCTTCCAACCTGTCAACTTTGCTGCAAGACGTGCGTTTTGTCCACGTTTTCCAATTGCAAGTGACAATTGATAATCTGGAACAATAACCGTTGTCGCTTTGTCCTCTTCTCTAACAAGAACTTCAACCACTTTTGAAGGGCTTAAGGCGTTGGCGACATATTCCACAGGATCTTCAGACCAGCGGACAATATCAATTTTTTCTCCCTTAAGTTCATCCACAATCGCTTGGACGCGCGTCCCTTTTTGACCCACACAAGATCCAACTGGATCGACTTCAGGATCGACTGCATAGACTGCAATTTTAGAACGTTCACCCGCTTCACGAGAAATCGATTTGATTTCAACGGTACCATCATAGATTTCTGGAACTTCGAGTTCAAACAAACGCTTAAGGAGACCAGGATGCGTTCTAGATACCATTACGGATGGGCCTTTAGATGTATTTTCAACCTTGGTTAAAAAGACTTTAATCCGATCATGTGTGTGATACGTTTCATTTGGCATTTGTTCCGAAGTTGGAAGAAGTGCCTCCACTCGGCCTAAATCAACATAAATAAAACGATGATCTTGGCGTTGAACAATGCCTGTCATAATGTCTTCTTCGCGATCAATAAACTCATTATAAATTACTCCGCGTTCTGCTTCCCTTACCCTCTGTGTCACAACTTGCTTAGCAGTTTGAGCGGCAATCCGTCCGAAATTCCGTGGCGTCACTTCCTCTTCATACACATCGCCAACTTCATATTGAGGATTAATGTTCTTCGCGTCCTCAATTGAAAGCTGAAGTCTTGTATCTTCCACTTCTTCCACAATTTCTTTCTGCGCTAAAACTTTAAATTGGCCCGTTGAATCATTTAGGTCAACTCGCACGTTTTGGGCTTGATTAAAATTTCTTTTATAAGCAGATATAAGCGCTGCTTCTAACGCTTCAAGGATAATTTCCTTTTTGATTCCCTTGTCTTTTTCAAGGGCTGTTAAGGCATCTAGAAGATCATTGCTCATTTTTTTCTCCCCTTTCAATTTACCCTCAAAACAAAGAACTCGAAACGCATTCCTAACGTATAAGGTAAGTTAAGTTTGATCCGATTTTTCTGTTTTATATATAGTGGGACCACAAGTGGTGTGATTTCATCTATTTATAATGGTTTAACAAGATCAAGTTAAGTTAAAAGATCACTGCAAGTCGTGCGCTTGCAATTTTTTCAAAAGGGATCTCAACCGATTTGGTTTGGGTTTTAATTTTATAATCGATCAACATTCGATCATCCCTTACCTCTTTTAAAACGCCCTCAAAAACCTTCTGCTTATCAATCATTTCATACGTGGTCACGCGAACATTTTTTCCTACTGCCTTATGATAATCGCTCTCATTTTTGAGCGGGCGCTCTGCGCCAGGAGAGGATACCTCTAAAAAGTAAGGATCCTTAATCGGGTCACGCGCATCGAGTTCCTCGCCCAACTGTTCGCTGACACGCGAGCACATATCAAGGTCGACTCCTACAGGGGAATCAATAAAAACACGCAAAAACATGTTTTTTCCTTCTTTGACATATTCCACATCCACCAGTTCTAGATCCAAAGCTTCTACAATAGGGGTGCACAGTTCGGTGGCTAGTTCAACGATTTTTCCTGCCAAGTGGTCGTTCCTCCTTACTAAATGCTGTTCATCTGTTTCATCAGGGCGATTGTCTGTTCTTGTCCAACTTCTTATGTATACCTAAGAATAGGGAAAATGAATCCAATAATTGGGCACAGGTCTAGTATTGCCAAAGATCTAGCCTCTTTTACTCACTAAAAATTTCGGCCTAGTAAAACGAAAGAGTGGGAGATTCCCACTCTTTTTTTCGAGCTTATTCAAAAGTATTACCAAAACTAATATATCATAGCCCTACAAAACTGGCAACTTATACTAGCCTACTACCTGAAACGTCAACATGAATTGCTTCATGCAGCTTACCTGAATTTCCAATTTCTATAACATTAGATTTTGGGAAAGCAACCGTCATTTAAAACAACGAAAGCTGGTTGGCGTCCGGTAGGCCATTTAGACAGCCGTGCTGATCCAAATACTCCACAACCGTTCGTGAGAGCTTGGCTTTCTTTTGTAGATCTTCTTTCGATAAAAACTCGCCCTCTTCCCGAGATTTCACGATATTAATCGCTGCGTTTGTTCCTACTCCTGCTAGCGCATTAAACGGCGGGATCAAACTCATTCCATCCACCACAAATTCCGTTGCTTTGGAACGGTAAAGATCAATGGACTGGAAGGAAAACCCTCTTTGACACATCTCAAGGGCAATTTCAAGAACCGTCAACAAGTTCTTTTCTTTAGGTGACGCCTCGAGTCCTTTAGCTTCAATCTCTTCGATTTTTGCCAAAATACCTGTCGCACCGCGGCGCATGACATCAATATCGAGATCATCTGCTCGAACTGAAAAATACGTTGCATAAAAGAGAATAGGATGATGGACTTTGAAATAAGCAATTCGAATCGCCATCAACACATAAGCTGTGGCGTGGGCTTTCGGGAACATATATTTAATCTTCAAACACGATTCAATATACCACTTTGGCACGCCATGCTCTTTCATGATGCCGACCCATTCATCGTTTAACCCTTTTCCTTTACGCACCGATTCCATAATTTTAAAAGCCATAGAAGGATCGAGTCCCTTATGCATGAGATAGACCATAATGTCATCTCGACAACCAATTACTTCTCTTAGAACACATGTGCCATTATTAATAAGTTCCTGCGCATTTCCGAGCCACACATCTGTACCATGAGACAGACCCGAAATTTGCACAAGTTCTGCAAAACTCGTCGGTTTGGTATCCTCAAGCATCTGTCGAACAAAGCGCGTCCCAAATTCTGGAATGCCGAGCGTTCCCGTTTTACAACGGATTTGTTCCTCGGTGACACCAAGACTCTCCGTGCTACTAAAAATTTTCATAACATCTGGGTCCGAAGATGGAATGGTTTTGGGATCCATCCCACTCAAATCTTGAAGCATCCGAATCGCTGTTGGATCATCGTGCCCTAGAATATCAAGCTTGAGAAGGTTATCATGAATCGAATGGAAGTCAAAGTGGGTCGTGCGCCATTCAGACGACTTATCATCAGCCGGGAATTGGATAGGAGAAAAATCATAAATGTCCATGTAATCCGGTACAACAATAATTCCTCCGGGATGTTGACCAGTCGTCCGTTTAACCCCTGTAAACCCTTGGGCCAAGCGGTCGATTTCTGCTCCGCGTAAATGAAGGTTATAATCTCCCTCGTAGCCTTTGACATACCCATAAGCGGTTTTATCCGCAACCGTACCAATGGTTCCCGCACGGTACACATAATCTTCACCAAAAAGCTCCTTGGTATAGTTATGGGCAATGGGCTGATATTCCCCTGAGAAGTTCAAATCAATATCGGGAACCTTGTCACCTTTGAAACCCAAAAAGGTTTCAAACGGAATGTCATGCCCGTCACGAACATAGGTTTCGCCACACTCTGAACACTTTTTATCAGGTAAGTCAAATCCACAGGCCACACTACCATCCATAAACCATTCAGAATGTTGACAAGACGGACACACATAATGCGGCGGTAGTGGATTTACCTCCGTAATGGACATCATCGTCGCAACGAAGGAGGAGCCGACGGATCCACGCGAACCTACAAGATAACCATCATTAAGTGATTTGACCACAAGTTTTGCTGAGATCAAGTAAATCACTGCAAATCCATGACCAATAATACTGTTCAATTCTTTTTCAAGTCGTTTTTCAACCACTTCAGGAAGCGTGTCTCCATAACGTCGGCGCGCTTCATTATAGCTCATATCGCGCACTTCATCATCTGCACCTTCAATTTTAGGTGTAAAAAGATCATCTTGCACGGGTTTGACGTCTTCGATTTGGTCTGCAATGACATGCGTGTTCGTCACCACGACTTGTTTGCATCGCTCTTCACCCAAGAACGCAAATTCCTCATGCATCTCATCGGTCGTTCGGAAATGGACTGGGGGTTGCGTTTGACGATTTAACGGGTTACCTGATTGTGCTGCGATTAAGATCTTTCGATACAAATAATCATTTTCATCCAAATAATGGACGTTGCCTGTCGCCACAACCGGCTTGCCCATTTTTTCACCTAAAAGGACGATGTTCTTGATGATTTCTCGGAGCGCCATCTCATCTGAAACCAATTCACGTTCCAAAAGATGCGGCAAAATGGACGGCGGTTGAACTTCAAGGTAATCATAGAACTTCGCCACTTTTTCCGCTTCTTCAGCTGACTTCTGCATCATCGCCTCAAAAACGTCACCTTGTGAACAACCTGAGCCGACGATTAACCCCTCGCGATATTTTTCGAGCAAAGAACGTGGAATTCTTGGCACCCGATAAAAATGATTGAGATGTGAGAAGGACACAAGTTTGTACAAATTCTTCAGACCCGTTTGGTTTTTAGCGAGAATCGTACAGTGCGAGGGTCGAATCCGATTGACATTTCCTTTTCCCATATTGTCATTCAAATGGTCATGGCTTACGACACCTCGTTCAATCGCGTCTTTTACCATTTTCCAAGTGAGGTAACCGGTTGCTTCTGCATCATAAATTGCTCTATGATGCTGGGTTAAGTCAATATTAAACACCTTACACAAAGTATTAAGGCGGTGATTTTTCATGTCAGGATACAGAAAACGCGCCAACTCTAGTGTATCAATAACCGGATTGTCTGCTTTTTCAAAGCCTGCTTTTTCATATCCGGTGTTCAAGAATCCCATATCGAACTGAGCATTATGCGCAACTAAGATGCTGTCTCCAGCGAAATCGCGAAAATCGCGAAGCACATCATCGATTTCAGGCGCATTAACCACCATGTCGTCGGTGATCCCTGTCAGCTCTGTGATGGTGTGAGAGATCGGTTCATGAGGGTTGGAAAACCGCTCAAACCGGTCAACAATCTCACCATTGATTACTTTAACGGCGGCTAATTCGATAATTTTATTGTAAACCGCAGAAAGCCCTGTGGTTTCCACGTCAAACACGACATAGGTTGCTTCAGCGAGTTCGACCGGCTTTTCATTAAACGCGATCGGTACGCCATCATCCACAAGATTAGCTTCTAGTCCGTAAAGAATTTTCACGCCATGTTTTTTACCAGCTGAATAGGCTTCTGGAAAAGATTGAACGACGCCATGGTCGGTGATCGCAATTGCAGGTTGACCATACTGTTTGGCTCGTTTAACAAGGTCCCCAGCCGTGGCAATCGCATCCATTTGGCTCATTGTCGTGTGGGCATGCAGTTCAATCCGCTTCTCTTCTTCAGGAGCATTGTCTTTTTTTACAATCGCCGGTACCTCTTCAAGGTCGCGGGCCATCATGACAAGGTCGCGAACAAATGTATCATTCTGGACCCCACCGCGCGCCTTAACCCACATCCCTTTTTGAAGTTGGGAAAAACGTTCCGCCTCTTCTTTGTCTTTAAGGAACATTTTACATAAAATGGAATCCGAATAGTCGGTGACTTTAAATAGCGCGAGCGTTCGTCCACTCCGCAATTCGCGAATCTCCACATCAAACACATGCCCTTGAATCGCGATTCGTTTTTCCTCTTCTTGAATCTGTTTAATTGGCGTTGGCGCTTCTTGAATGTCGTAACCGATTTTGAGTGGACCCGTAAATGCCGCAGCTTCTGCTGTGCTCTCGGCTTTCTTCTTCAACTCTTCTAAAGCTTCATTGGCTTTGGTACGTGACTCTTCATCACGTTGCTTAATAAAGTCTGCCATTTCACTTTCGATATTACGGAAATGGAACGCCAATTCTTGAGGCAACAAGCCCAGCTCTGGAATGACACTATTCAATAAAGCTGGGAGCTTTCGCTTCATCGCGATCGCTTCAGTTTCATTAGCCACTTCCAAAACAAGTTGATTGTTTTCGAATTTAAGAGTTTGCGTTTGCAACCTCTGTGAAAGTGCCGGAGAATGGGCCTCTAATCTTGATACAATAGCAGGCCAATAGGAAAGAAAGAGCTCAGGATCCCCTAAGCTTTTTTCGCAAGTAATGGTGAACGTGACGCGTGATGCTATGTGTTTAAAGGCGGCAGCCAGACGTTCACTAAACCACTTATAAAGGTGATAAGGGAGCGATTGAGTTAATTTAAAATGAAATTCCCATTCTTTCTTGGTCTGATGCACAACCAACCTTTCGATACTGCCATCTCTTAGATATTTTTCAATAAGATCCTCAGGTGTTTCAAGCTGGTTGAGAAGAATTCTGAACCGTTCTTGTCTTGTTTTCCCTTCCACAACTCTTCTCCTCTCACACATTCGTAATGTCGTAGCTCGCCTTTAGATGAATGCGCGGCAAGCCGATCAGAAATCGACAAATTTCTATTCTTAGTTTAACAGGCTAATGAGCAAAAAGTAAATCCTTGAATCGAACTAGGAAATTATTCTCAAACATAAAAAAGCGCCGAATCTCTAAAATTCGGCGCTCCGCACTTTATTTTCTATTAAGCAAGATTTTCTTTAATATAGGCTTCTAGATCTTGGACGGCGACTTCTACTTTTTCGCCGACTCGGCGTAAGGACACTTCTACAATTCCTTCTGAAGCGCGTTTTCCGACTGTGATTCGAATCGGACAACCAATGAGCTCGGCTTCGGCAAATTTAACACCCGCACGCTCATCGCGATCATCTATGAGAACTTCGTACGCACCTGAAAGCGACGCATACAATTGCTCAGCCAATTCTTTTTGCTCGTCGTTTTTAATATTTACTGGAACAATGTGCAAATGGAACGGAGCAATCGAAACAGGCCAAATTAATCCGCGATCATCGTTAAATTGTTCAGCGACCGCAGATAATGTACGAGACACGCCAATTCCGTAACAGCCCATGATCATCGGTTGACTGCGGCCATTTTCATCAAGGAAGGTTGCTCCCATGGCCTCACTATACTTCGTGCCGATCTTAAAGACTTGCCCAATCTCGATCCCGCGGGTAAACTGTATCGTCCCTTCACCATCTGGAGACGGGTCACCTTCTTTTATAAAACGGAGATCCGCAAACTGCGCCCCATTTAGATCACGTTCCACATCCACATTAAAATGAAGCACCTGATGATTCAAACGAATGACACCATTCGCGACATTTTTCACCCCGTGGTCGGCAAGCAGCACATAGGTGTCCGAACCAGAAAGAGAAAATTCCGGTGTTTCAGCAAGCGTCTCGATCATAGAAGCATTCACTTCATTTTTGACCTTCACGTCATTCAGTTCATCACCGTCACGAACTAAGACCGCGACCATTTGTTCATCGGCTTGAAACCACTGAAGATGTAAGGTATGCGCGCCGTCCTCGATTGGCGACCCTTCATTCAACGGAAGAAGTGCCTCATCAGGCTTTTGATCGACATGGTGAACGGCAGCCATTTCAATGTTGGCTGCGTAATTGGAACCATCCGAATAGGCAATGGTGTCTTCCCCAATATCAGCAAAGGCCATGAATTCATGGGTGTCTTTACCGCCAATCGCACCCGAATCAGCAATAACCGGACGAAAATTTAACCCGCAACGCGTAAAGACATTGGTGTACGCGTCGTACATCATCTGATAGCGTTGATCTAGCCCCTCTTGTGTGGAATGGAAGGAATAGGCATCCTTCATAATGAATTCGCGGCCGCGGAGCAGACCGAACCTTGGGCGACGCTCATCTCGATATTTCGTTTGAATTTGATAAAGGGTCATTGGGAGCTTCTTGTAACTGTTCAATTCGTCGCGCACAAGGCTCGTAATGAGTTCCTCATGGGTTGCTCCTAGTGCAAAATCACGGCCATGGCGATCTTTCAAACGCATTAATTCCGGACCATACACATCCCAGCGGCCCGACTCATGCCATAATTCCGCGGGTTGGATGGCAGGCATCAACAACTCGACAGCCCCTACTTTTTCCATTTCATCGCGCACAACAGCTTCAATTTTTTTTAAAACCCTATACCCTAGCGGTAAATACGAATAAATTCCAGCCGCATTTTGCCGAACAAATCCTGCTCTTAAAAGCAGTTGTTGACTGACGGATTCCGCATCAGATGGTTTTTCTTTCATGGTTGGAATTAATACTTGACTTTGTTTCATTCTCGTTCATCCTCTCGAAGACCAGCCACTATTGTAAAAATATTTTTTGGATATCATTCCAAGTGACCACAATCATTAATAACATTAAAAATGCAAAACCAATAAAATGCACAAGCGTTTCCCTTTGTGGGTCGACCGGTTTACCACGAAGTCCTTCGACAAAAAGGAACACAAGACGTCCACCATCAAGTGCCGGAAGTGGCAAGAGGTTGACGATCCCAAGGTTGATACTTAGCACGGCGGTCCAGTTCATAACCCATAGGAACCCATGTTTGACAACTTGACCGGTTAAGTCGTAAATTCCGACTGGTCCAGCCAATTGATTAAGGCCAACTTGGCCTGTGACGAGCATTTTGAATCCAATCACTTCTTGTTTAATCCAATAATAGGTTTGAGTTACCCCACCTTTTAAGGATCCACCAATACTTTTATCAGTTGGTGGATAAACGCCGATAAACCCACCTTTTTTCCCTTTGGAAACTTCTCGTGTTCCGGTTTTAACATGGATCGTTTTGGTTTGACCCTTCCTCGAAATGGTAAACGTAAGGTCTTCTCCTGGACGTTTCCCCACTATATTTGTGAGGTCATCCCAACTTGAAATCGGCTGATTATTAATTTTTAAAACGCGATCCCCTTGGTGAAGTCCATAACTTGCCGCTGGGTTACCTTTAATGGTTTGACCTAATACAGGTTGATTGGACGGCACACCTTGCATTAAGAAATAAATCACAAACACGATGAACGCCAATAAAAAATTCATGAACGGACCCGCAAAGATCGTCAAAATCCGGTCTAATAGCGACTTCGAAGCAAACTGTCGATCAATGGGTGCAATTTGAAAGGCATTACCATCCATGATGTAATTCGCCTCTCGATTAATGGCGAAGGTATGGGACAATCCTTCTTCGTCTGTCGCTTGTACAAATAACTCACGTTCAAGATCTACAGCTTCAGCCGTCATAATTTGGGCATCCTGATGCTTATGCGTTTGATTCACAATTATGGTTCGCACTTCATTTAAAGAATTAAAACGAAGTCCTATGGTCTGGCCGGGTTTGATCTCGACGATCTCGGGATCTTCTCCCGCCATACGAACAAAACCACCAATTGGAAGCAGACGCAACGTGTACACCGTCTCCCCTTTTTTTATCGAGAAGAGCTTAGGTCCAAACCCAATGGCATATTCACGGCATAAAATCCCTGCTCGCTTCGCTAAAAGTAGATGTCCTAATTCGTGAAATGAAATGAGCAGACCGAAAATAATTACAACGGCTATAAACGTTTGCACGATATCATCATCCTTTTAAAAAGTCCTTATTTCCACATTTGGGCTTGATTATAGCTTTAAGATCCTGCCCGTATCTCACCCCGTCTTGATCAAACACTGAGCGATCTCACTTGTTGTTCAACCCAATCCCGTGCTTTTGCATCTTCGCCTCTAATTGTTTCAAGGTCAGGATTCGCAATCATTTGATGGTGATCGAGCGCATCACGAACGAGTCGTTCAATATCTAGAAATGACACTTTTCCACTTAAAAATGCAGCCACCGCTGCTTCGTTTGCCGCATTCAAAACGGTCGGATAAGTGCCACCCGCTTTTCCTGCTTCATACGCGAGCGTCAGACAACCATATCTCGACTCGTCAACGGAAGCAAAGTGAAGGGCACCAACTTCCCATAAGTTTAACCGTTTCGCAGGCTCTGATACAAGCCGTTCTGGATAGGATAAGGCATAACGGATCGGACCTTTCATGTCAGGATGTCCGAGCTCTGCCAACACACTGTGATCGACAAATTCAACGAGTGAATGAACGATACTTTCTTTATGTATGACCACGTCTATTTTCTCATAAGGGACATCGAACAGCCATCTTGCTTCAATGACCTCTAAACCTTTGTTCATCATAGTAGCAGAATCAATGGTAATCTTGGCACCCATCGACCAATTAGGGTGTTTTAAAGCTTCTTCGACCGTAACCGATTTAAGCGCTTCTTTAGGACGATCCCGAAAGCTTCCACCTGAAGCCGTTATGATCAATCGATTAATGGCTTTTTGGGGTTCATTTTTCAAGCATTGAAAGATCGCAGAATGCTCGCTATCAACTGGCAAAAGCGCCACATTATGTATGCGGGCCAGGTCCATAACAAGGTGCCCCGCTGTGACTAACGTTTCTTTATTAGCCAATGCAATTGTTTTTCCTGCTTTAATCGCTTCGATGGTCGGAAGTAAACCCTGACTTCCGACCACGGCATTGACCACGATCCCAGCTTGATCAAACGTGCTCACTTCAATCAGACCTTCCATTCCAGTGACCACTTTTATGGACGATGGGATATGTGGAAGCAAGCGTTCTTTCACATGTTGCGTCGCTACAGAAACCAGTTTGGGCTGAACTTTTCGGATGAGTTCTGAGCCCAGTTCCCAGTTTCCACCAAACGCAAGCGCGACAATCTTAAACTGATCTGGATGTTCGAGAACCACGTCAACCGTTTGGGTTCCAATGGATCCGGTAGCTCCTAATAGACTAATGGACTTCATTAACTCCCCCCTAAATCGTTCTCATGCCGATTCACTCGGAAAGATCGTCACTCTTCCAGAAAACCCTGACATGACTTTCTAAAATAGATGTAGAACATGAAGCAATGGCAAGACAAAAATTAAACTATCAAAGCGATCAAGTATGCCTCCATGGCCAGGTAAGATCCGCCCAGAATCTTTGACGTCAAAGTGACGTTTCAAAGCGGATTCGACGAGATCGCCGAATTGTCCAAATACACTAATGACCACTGTAATTATAATTAATTGAACAGGACCAATAATAGAATGGTCCACAATTAATCGAAATACAAAGGCGGAAACCAAAGCAACCCCGATTCCTCCGATGGTCCCTTCTATAGTTTTATTAGGACTAATCGAGGGGGCTAGCTTTTTCCGACCAAACTGTTTTCCTATAAAATAAGCGCCTGTATCGGTGGCCCAAATAATAATTTGAATAAATAATACGAGCGCTAAGCTCTTATAGCGAAGTGCTACTAAATATTCAAAGCCATACCCTACGTAAAGAACAGAAAAGACTATGTACGTCGCTTGATCAAAATTCACCCTATTTTTAGAAAAAACCGTTAACAAAAGTAAAAGTAATACCAGGCCAATGAATAATTCAGTCGGATGAACCCAGTTGAGCATTGGGGCTTCCCAACCTTTTATAACAAGTAAAAAGACGGAAAGTGCGCCAAGCAAACTCTCAATCGAAGTCCGCTTAATTTTCTTCATAGAGATCAGCTCTAAAAACGCTACGACCGAGAGCGCCCCAATAAAGAGCGCAAATGGCCATCCTCCAATGAGTAAAAAGAAAATAAAGAGGACTCCTGCCCATATACCCGTTAAAATTCTTATAAGCATGGGGGCACCTCCTTATCCTTTATACGCCGCCATATCTCCGTGAACGTTGACTATATTGTTTAACTGCTTCTTGTAAATGTTTTTCTGAGAAATCAGGCCATAATACATCTGAAAACACTAATTCTGTGTAAGCCAATTGCCAAAGCATAAAATTGCTGAGCCTAAGCTCACCGCTTGTACGAATTAATAAGTCTGGATCCGGATAAGCGTGAGACAACAAGTGGTTGGAGATCATCGTTTCGTCAATTTCATCGGGCTTAAGTGTCCCAGTTTGTACTTTTTCAGCGAGCGTTTGCATGACTTGGGTCATCTCATGGCGACTTCCGTAGTTCAGCGCAAAATTTAATATAAGACCTGAATTCTCTGCCGTTTGTTCCTTTGCCGTATCGACGGCCTTACGAGTATGTTCGGGGAGTTTGCTTTCATCTCCCATAACACGGACTTGGACATTTTTTTCAATCAATTCTTTTAAATAACTATTTAAAAATTGTCCCGGAAGTTTCATAAGAAATTCGACTTCGTCTTTTGGACGTTTCCAATTCTCAGTTGAGAAGGCATAGAGCGTTAAGACTTCAACCCCTAGTCGATTGGCTTCTCGAACAATCTTTTTAACGACTTTCATTCCCTCATGGTGTCCTGCAATGCGGGGTAGATTACGTTTTTTGGCCCACCGCCCATTGCCATCCATAATAATCGCGATATGGGCTGGTATGTCCAAAGGTTCCAGATTGTCTATTTTGTCGTCGGATTCTTTTGTTTTTCTAAACCCTAGTTTATCCAGCATTGGAGGTCCTCCATAATGGAGTGCGAAACTCCCTTGATTTTATTGCGACGAGCCTCTCTCGAACCAATCATCTTGTATTGGACTTCCTTCTATAGGAATTCCCAAAAAGAAGGTGATTTAGACGATGTTTCGAAGATCCGCCTTGAACTCATTATATCTATATAATACATGATATGCACAATTTTATATAGATTTGTTAGAAAGTTAACTCAGAGTCTCTTTTCATAACATTTAAACCTCTTATTCCAATCTCAATTATTTATTTTTAATAATACGCTCGCGTTACGTTCGCAATCCCCAAGCCTCCTTGATCAATCGACTTGTTGGGTCTTGCCTGGTTTGCTATTCCCGCAGGAGTCTTAGCTTTTTCATCTAGATTATATTATTTAATTCGTACCGAGCTTTTTCATAAGATCGTTTAAAAATAAAGCGTTCCGATCAAGACTTCCAAACCTTACGCATAAAATGAAATAACCCCTAATTAGGGGTTATGGGGTAAGGGATTAAACCTCCATGATTTCCTTCTCTTTGTTCGCGGTAACCTCATCTATTTTTGTAATTGTAGCATCGGTCACTTTTTGAACCTCATCTGTAAAGCGTCTTAAATCGTCTTCGGTCAACTCGCTATCTTTTTCTGCTTTCTTCAAAGAATCATTAGCATCACGGCGTACATTACGAACCGCAACTTTAGCTTCTTCGCCTGCTTTCTTCACCTGTTTGACAAGTTCCTTACGGCGCTCTTCCGTTAATGGTGGAATGGCTAAGCGAATCACCGATCCATCGTTAGAAGGTGTAATGCCAAGATCAGCCATCATAATAGCTCGCTCAATATCAGCTAAAATCCCTTTATCATAAGGCTGGATAATGAGCATACGTGCTTCTGGTGTCGCGATGCCCGCTAATTGGTTCAATGGGGTTTGGGCCCCATAATACTCAACGGTTACGCGATTAAGTAAAGAAGCGTTGGCACGACCCGCACGAATCGATAGCAGATCATCACTCAACTTATCGACGGCTTTTTCCATACGTTTTTTTGCATCATTTATGATTTCTTGAGTCATCTCTTATTTCCCCCTGACAATTGTTCCGATTTCTTCACCGAGAACAACGCGTTTTATATTTCCAGACTCTGTAATTGAGAATACGATGAGCGGGATATTATTGTCCATGCAAAGCGAAGATGCGGTTGAGTCCATGACTGCAAGTCCTTCATTCAGGACTTCAAGGTAGGACAGTGTTTCGTATTTGGTTGCTGTTTTATCAAGCTTTGGATCAGCAGTATAGACGCCATCTACATTATTTTTGGCCATTAGAATAACCTCTGCCTCAATTTCTGCTGCCCGAAGTGCTGCGGTTGTATCCGTCGAGAAGTAAGGATTACCTGTACCAGCCGCAAAAATCACCACGCGTTTTTTTTCAAGATGTCGAATGGCACGACGACGTATGTAAGGTTCCGCAACTTGACGCATATCAATCGAGGTTTGCACGCGTGTTTCAACCTCTAACGTTTCTAAACCATCTTGAAGTGCTAAAGCATTCATGACTGTTGCAAGCATCCCCATATAGTCCGCTGTGGCTCGGTCCATACCCATCTCGCTTCCCGTTTTGCCTCGCCAAATGTTACCTGCTCCTACAACAACGGCCACTTCTACATCTAATTCTACAATTTCTTTAATTTGTCTAGCAATGGAATCAATAATTTTTGGGTCGATTCCAAACCCTTGATCTCCCGCGAGGGCTTCACCGCTTAGTTTCAAAACAACGCGTTTATATTTTGCATATGAAGTCATGTCTCAATCTACGCTCCCTAATTCTCAATATTTCCTATAAGGTTCTTATGGTCTATTTTTCCAAATGGGGCATTTGGTTATTAAAGAGGCTGACTTGAAGCAGGGAAACTTCACACAAAACACAGGGGACTTTAATCAAGGCCTATATTTCGGGAAGCTCCTCATCCTTGAGTCAGCCTCTAATATACCATTAGTTTTTCATTTGAGCTTGAACTTCTTCAGCAAAATTCTCAGCACGTTTTTCCATGCCTTCGCCTACTTCATAACGAACAAATGATTGGATCGAAAGCCCTTTATCACCCAAGAATTTTTTAACTTTAACATCTGGGTCTTTAACGAATGGTTGTTCAACCAAGCAAATTTCTTGTAAAAATTTGTTGAGTCGACCTTCGACCATTTTCTCAACGATATTTTCTGGTTTGCCTTCATTAAGAGCTTGTTGCGTTAACACGTCTTTTTCATGCGCGATTTCTTCTTGTGACACTTGGTCAGACGTTACATAACGCGGGTTCACGGCAGCAACATGCATCGCAACGTCTTTTGCAGCTTCTTCGTCTTGACCTTCAAGAAGCGTTAACACACCAATACGTCCGCCCATGTGAAGATAAGCACCAAAAGATTGGCTATCTGCTTTTTCAACGATTTGGAAGCGACGAAGTGAAAGTTTCTCACCAATTTTAGCAATAGCTTCATTGATCATTTCGCCAAGCGTTTGATTACCGCCTGCAACTTGTTGATCTAAAGCCGCTTCTACACTTTCGGGATTCTCACTCAATAGTTGTGTTGCAATAGCATCAATTAAGTTAGTAAATTGATCGTTTTTGGCAACAAAGTCGGTTTCGGAGTTCACTTCAACGATCACCGCTTTATTTCCTTCAACTTTAATTTGAGTAAGTCCTTCTGCTGCAATGCGGTCGGATTTCTTAGCCGCTTTTGCAATCCCTTTTTCACGAAGCAGGTCGACGGCTTTTTCAACATCACCATCTGTTTCAGTTAATGCTTTTTTGCAGTCCATCATCCCTGCACCTGTTTTTTCACGAAGTTCTTTAACCAAACTAGCTGTAATTGCCACAATAATAGCCTCCTTATATGTATCATTTTTCCCAATTTATTAATTCATATAGTCCAATCAAGTTAATCAATGGCTTAGCACCTTAACTTAATTTTCTTTAAAAAAGGGTGAAAAGGGTTATACGCCCTTTATCACCCTTTGTAGTTAAAGAGATGTTCACACCTCTATGCATTCATCTTTATTCAGCAGCTGATTCTTCAACAGGCGCTTTTACTTCTGATTGAGCCTCAACAGCTGCCCCTTCAGATTCGCCTTGATTCGCTTCGATTACAGCGTCCGCCATTTTACCAGTCAATAATTTAACTGCACGAATCGCATCATCGTTACCAGGAATCAATACATCGATTTCATCTGGGTCACAGTTTGTATCTACAATAGAGATGACTGGAATGTTAAGCTTGTGAGCTTCTGCAATCGCAATGCGTTCTTTTCTTGGGTCTACGATGAAAAGAGCATCTGGAAGACCTTCCATGTCTTTAATTCCGCCGAGGAATTTCTCTAGACGTTCTTGTTCTTTTCTTAATCCAATAACTTCTTTTTTAGGAAGAACGTCGAATGTTCCGTTTTCTTCCATTTTTTCGATTTCTTTCAAACGATTGATACGTAGACGAATCGTTTGGAAGTTTGTTAAAGTACCGCCTAACCAGCGTTGGTTCACGAAGTACATTCCGCAACGAATCGCTTCAGATTGAACAGATTCTTGCGCTTGTTTCTTTGTACCGACGAAAAGGATTTTCCCACCGTCTTGTACAAGGTTACGTACATAGTTATACGCTTCTTCTACTTTCTTTACTGTTTTCTGAAGATCGATGATGTAGATCCCGTTTCTTTCAGTAAAGATATAAGGTTTCATTTTTGGGTTCCAACGGCGTGTTTGATGGCCGAAGTGAACACCCGATTCAAGCAATTGCTTCATTGAGATAACTGCCATGTGTGTATTTCCTCCTAATGGTTTTTATGCCTCCGCTTGATTCATCCTGCCTCAAGACTAGACAATGTCTAGCACCCATGACGCAATCCTCAAAACGTGTGTAATGACACCGGAAATTACTATACCATATCACAGTCTAAAAGGCAAGCAACCCATCAACGTTTTTCATGAAGTTTTAGCATTAATGCGACTTCCCCTTTTCCCATACCAAGTTCTTTTGCGATCTTTTCTGTATTATGCCCTTCTTGTTTAAGTTGAAGGATTCGAGCGAGCGTTGACGTTTCAAGCGAATCGATCACATCTTCTGGAGCTTTTGGAAAGCTCTCCACACCTTGATCGACCGAATCTTTTTTTAAAAAGTCTTGATTGTCCACCAAATCCTGAAAGGCGAAATCGAGCGGCAAGTTTGTTTCATAGTCTTCGGCAAGTTGCTCTGGGGAATATGGGCGTCGGGGTTCGGTTTCGACGTCTTGTTTTCTGACACGGGTCAAGTTTTCTGTAAAAGCCGATTGTTTAAGCTTTCCACCCACTTCTTTTAACAAGTTGGCATTCTCTTCTCGCACTGCATCCAGATAGGCCCCTAATTGGGTCTCTAATTCTTTTTGATCAAATTGTGACGCTTTGGCTTCAAGTCCTTTGAAACGTTGAGTCAATATGAGAATCCAATAAAAGGCCACGATGTTTAAACAAATGCTAATTAAAGCGATGAGACTTCCCATTTTTATCTCCTTTATAGATAAGGTACAGTCTTACATAACAAAAGCGTCTTGATTGATGACTTTTTTTAACTTGAACAAGGCTTTGGAGTGGATTTGGGAGACGCGGGATGTTGAGAGTTCCATAACATGACCAATTTCGGTAAACGTCAGCTCTTCATAATAGAAAAGACTAATCACAAGCTGTTCTTTCTGCGTCAAATCTAACAAATGTTCGGTTAATCGGTCGATTGACTCTTTTTTGAGGAGTGTCGATTCCGGTTCAATTGATTCCTGATCCGCAATTTGGGCGCCCATTTGATCTTGGGAATCAAATGGACGAACCTCATCATCCAGAGACAGAATGGTTGAAAGAAACCCTTCGTTTAAAACTTGCCCCACTTCTTCCGCACTCATGCCCACCGCATTGGCCACTTCTTCTAAAGAAACACTTCGCATGGTTTCTTGCTCAAGCCGTTCGATGGTTGCTTCAATTTTCTTACTTTTATCTCGAAGCGATCGGGGCATTCGATCTTCTTTCCGTAAGCCATCTAGTATAGCCCCTCTAATTCTAAAAGAGGCGTACGTATCAAATTTCAAATCTCTCTTTGTATCAAATTTTAAAAGAGCGTCATAAAGGCCCATGTAACCGTGGCTGTACAGATCATCCACCACAATATGCTTCGGGAGGCTGACCCTTATGCGGTTAACATGATAATGAACAAGCGGCTCATAACACCGTATTAAAGCATCTGCTGCGCTCTGATCTTGACTTTTATTCCACTGCTTCCACAAGTTATCTTCTGTTGCCTCTTGTTTTTTCACCCTCATCACCCCTTTAAAACCCTAAACCTTAAATTTCATTTTTAAAAACTCTGATAATTAGCCATAGACACGGACTTGGTGTCACCCGAGTGACCTTTTTAGATCCGGCGTTCGTCCGCCATCGCCGTCCGAATATGCAGGATTTGTGTGGTCGTATCAAATTCAATGGTACGTCCAATGCTTCCGCCTGTCTCCTCAGAAACAAGCGGAATGCAATGCTCAGACAAAAGGCGTTTTGCGGCTTCTACATTTCGCGCGCCAATTCTTGAAATGGACGGTTCAGTCAGCTTAAAC
The DNA here is from genome assembly GCA_963829575.1 of uncultured Sporolactobacillaceae bacterium. Lineage (GTDB taxonomy): Bacteria > Bacillota > Bacilli > Bacillales > Sporolactobacillaceae > KACC-23026. The sequence continues at coordinate 119,571 of CAWHJF010000003.1, forward strand.
ATCTCCGCTCCCCCAGCCAGTTTCGCCTTCACTGAATAAGAATGAACGCCATAGTTCTTTAACACATTTAAAAGAGTTGGAATGGCCGTATCGACAAACTTACCCGGATTTTGAAGGCTCTTCGCTTTAGAAATTGTGTGATCGGGGAGCATCGCGTGAATCATTCCTGCAATGTTCTTTGTTGTGTCAAATAACACAATACCAACACACGAGCCGAGTCCAGCTGTTCTTAGCTTATTAGGACTTTCTGCAATTTGAATATCCGAGATCCCAACTCGGATGGTTTCACTCATTTTCAACACCAAGCTTTGAGAATAATGTCTGTACAGATTCCGGTTGGGGCAGAAATAAAAAACTGCCTTTTATCGCATCTTGAGTCTCCCTATTTCTTAATAATGCATCGATTAAGATCACTTGATCACCATTAATTGACACATCAATCAGTCCCTCGCCTATAATGGCACCCACCATATCCATCCCAATTTGTGGCGGTGTAAGATGCAAATTCGTGTTAGAAAAGTCTGAAAGCGCCGAGATGTAAGAACCCGCCAATATATTCCCCACTTCACTTAAAGCCGACTGATAATAAGGAGACTTGCGAATTGCATCCAAAGAAAGAGAAGGATCATGAACGACTTGACGTAAAAGTTGTTCCACTTCAGTGGTCTCGAAAGTGATAAATAAGTGACCTTCCAAATCACCCTGTATTTCAAAATAGGCCGCTACGACTAGCTTTTCGCTTTCATCTTGGTTCAAGACATCCATGATCGACGTAATGGTTACCGCTGGCACCGAAATATCAATAGATTGACTCGTTAATTCCGATAACGCGGTCGCGGCATGGCCTGACCCTATATTTCCAATTTCTTTTAAGACATCGAGATGAATCGGTTTAAACTGAAACGCCTGCTCCATATTAAACCTCTATTTTTTGAATGGCTTCAAGGTGATCGGTTCGCAAAACTTTTTCTAAATCTAACAAGATTAAAAGGTGGTCCGATTGTTTGGCAACACCATAAATATAAGTAGAGTGTCCCGCTTGTGTCGTCTCCGGAGCAGGATCAATCCGTTCTTGATCCAGATCCACGACGTCATTGGCTTCATCAACAATTAATGCAACTTTAAGTTCTTGATTTTGGACCACGACTAAACGAGATTCTTCCTTTTTCTCTGCTTCTCCTATTTCAAACCTTGCTTGCAAATCAATTATTGGTAAAATCTCACCGCGCAAGTTCATAACGCCTTTAACAAACGCAGGGGCATTCGGGACACGTGTCATGCTCTCCCATCTTTCAATGGATTCTACCTGATCAACTGGAACCCCATAATAGTCTTCTTTTAACTTAAATACGATAACCTTTTGAATCGCCACTCAAATCACTCCTTATTTAAAATAATCTGCTGGTTCTAGGATGAGCGAGACATTTCCATCACCCAGTATTGTGGCGCCTGAGAAACCACGGAGATTTTTAAAATAGTCTCCTAATGGCTTGACTACAATTTCCTGCTGACCAATTAAAGAATCCACTGTAAACGCGGCGAGTTGTCCACCGTGTTTCACGATCAGAACAGACAATTTCTTTTGTTCGGATTGAACAGGTAATCCTAAATGATGATGCAAACGAATAAATGGAATGACCCGGTCACGATACGAAAGCATCTCCGAACTCTGAGCAGTTAGAATCTCCTCTGGTTTAACCCTTTGTGTTTCAAGAATGGAAGAGAGCGGAATCGCATAGGTGTCCTGCTCGACTTTAAATAACATAGCCGAAATAATGGAGAGCGTCATAGGCAATTGAATCGTAAACAAAGACCCTTGACCTGGTGTAGAAGTGACTTGCACGTGACCACTTAACGCCTCAATATTACTTTTCACGACATCGAGCCCGACCCCGCGACCCGATAAATCAGAAATCGTTTCGGCGGTACTGAAGCCTGAACGGAAAAGTAATTGATAGACTTCATTGTCCGGCATCGTTTGGGCTTCCTGTTCAGTTATCAATCCATTCGATAATGCCTTATTCAAGACATTTTCACGGTTAATCCCGCCACCATCATCCTCAATTTCTATGTAAACATGATTGCCTTGATGGTAAGCTCTGAGATTAATAGACCCTTCTTCTACCTTATTACGTTCACGACGCACCTCTGGCTTCTCAATCCCATGGTCCATTGAGTTTCGCAGCAAATGAACAAGTGGGTCGCCAATCTCATCGATAACCGTTCGATCCAACTCGGTATCCTGTCCTGTCATGGTTAGTTTAATTTGTTTTTCCAAATCTTTTGCAACGCTTCGTACCATCCGAGGGAAACGGTTGAATACTTGTTCAATAGGTACCATTCGAAGATTTAGGATCACATCTCTTAAGTGACTGGACGTTCTGACCAATCGTTCCACCGATTCGGTTAACTCCATATTTTTTAAGGACTTTGAAAGATCCTCAAGACGGCCTCTTTCAATGATGAGTTCTTCAAAAAGGTTCATTAGATCGTCGATTCGATCGAGATTAACACGAAGCGATTTGCTCCCACTTGAAGCACCAGTCGTTTTGGGTTGTTTCGACGAGGCGGATTCTGATTTCTTTTCTGAAGGGGCATTCACAGCGTGTTCCGTCGATTGCGCCGTCAAATCGGGATCAAGTTTAGAAACCTGAACCGATTCCACTTCCATGATCGCTTTAAGCTCGTTTTCAATAATGCTAGAATCAGATTGACTTAAAACAACTAATGAAAAGACACCGTTGAATTCGCCATCCTGAAGGGCCTCAGCATCAGGAATCGAGTGGATAATCTCACCATGTTGCTCAGCCGACTGGTTCACCATAAACGCGCGAACCCCTTTTAACTGACACGTTGGATCTAGCGTGACCTGAATCTCATAAGCGTTAAAGCCATGGTCAATGGATTGTCGAACCACTTCAATGACATGCGATGGGAACCGAGACGATGCAGGTGTTGCCGATTTTGGGCTTTTTTTCTGGGCAGAAGGAGTCCCAGCCTCTTTTACTGACCCCTCCTTGGGTTTTTCCTGTAACACACGATCTAACTCTGTCGTGAGCGCGTCTATATCATATTGGTCATTGCCACCTGAAGCGATGGTTTCAACCATTTGACTTAAAACATCGAGTGCTTCAAAACAATGATCAATAATTTGTTCAGTAACCTTAATCTCTTCATTACGAATCGCATCTAGAACATTTTCCATGCGGTGAGTAAGGGTTGCCATTCGGTCGAAATTCATGGAAGCCGCCATGCCTTTTAAAGTATGAGCAGACCGAAAGACAATTTGCACCAATTCTAAATTCTCAGGCGCTTGTTCAAGTTCTAGAAGGGTTGTATTGACCGCTTGAAGGTGTTCCCGACTTTCATCTAGAAATAAGTCTAAGTATTGATTTGTATCCAAAGAAATCAACCCCTTATATAATTCGCGCGTGTGTCTACATGCCTTATTGGAACTGATTTACGATTCCTTTAGAGACTTCCGGCAACCTAGTAATTTGATCAACGAGGCCGGTTTGAATGGCGGCTTTTGGCATACCAAAAATGGTTGCGGTCTCTTCGGATTCTGCAATCGCAAACACCTCATGCGTTTTTTTCAATGCAATTAAACCTCTGCTTCCATCCGCTCCCATTCCTGTTAAAATCGCAAATACGATTGGACGTTTAATCGGGAGCAAAGACTCTAGCAAGATATCAAAACACGGTTTTAATCCTTTAATAGGTGGGGAGTCTTCGAGCTTAATCGCGAGAGTCTCACCCAACTTTTCCACTTTCATCTGCCAACCACCAGGCGCAAGATATACAGTCCCTTTCTTCAAACGCTCGCCATCTTCGGCCTCTTTCACCTTGATCGCGCAGGATTTATTCAGACGTTGGGCCAGTGTTTTGGTAAAATTAGCTGGCATATGTTGAACAATCAATACAGGTGCAGGTAAGTCTTTTGGAAGACCGGAGATGACGCATTCAAGGGCACGTGGCCCACCAGTAGAGGATCCAATTACTATGAGCTTCTCATCTGTTTTGAAGCCATACTCTTGTTGAAACGTTACATCCCTTTCAGAAGTTTGATTCGAACCGTGAGCTCTTACAGCCTTCTCAAGGTTTGCTAAAGTAGCGGTTCTAAGTTTTGCGAGCAGCTGTTCTTTAATCTTCTCAAGGTCTAAAGATATCGCTCCTGAAGGTTTTGCGAGATAATCGACCGCCCCATGTAGCAAGGCATCTATAGTAGCCTGTTCACCATCTTTTGTTAAACTACTCACCATAATAACTGGCACCGGATGGGTCTTCATGATCTCTTTTAAGGCTTCCAAGCCGTTCATTACAGGCATTTCAACATCTAATGTCAAGCAATCCGGTTGATACGTTTCATTCTTAAGAACCGCTTCACGGCCGTTCGTGGCAACCGCTACGACTTCAAAGGTCGGATCCGACTCAATCATGTCACGCATTAACCGCCTCATAAAAGCGGAATCATCGACGACTAGAATGCGTTTCTTCAACTAGATTCCCCCCTTGCATAGGCTTGGGCCCATCTCTTTAAGATCAGTTCGACACTCTTCACGTAAAGCGATTTCTCATCCTTCCGTTTCCCTAATGATCTACTTAATACCCTTTCACTCGACAGTCGGCCACAAAATAATAAAGATCGACCTAAAAACCGAAGTGTGACCGCATTTAAATTTTGAAAAGCCGTTTCCGCTTCTTTAGGCGTACCCGAGTGTGTTAAAACAATCCCGATCGGCAGATGTTCAGAAATCGCATGAACGTGTTTAATCAGCGTGTACGCTTCAACTAAATCACTAGGATCGCTTTTTGTAACCAAGAGTAAAACAGAGGCTTTTCCAATTTCATCAAGGAAGAAGGTCTCAAATGCGCTTTGATAAACCAACAACGGGTTAAAATGTGTTGGGATTTTTTTGCTTAGATAGGCCCCAACTTGGCGAAGGATTGGCTTGTAATGGTCGCTTTGGTTAAATAAAGCCGCCGTCGCAAGCATCATCCCATCTTTCTGCAGCACATCCCCCTCCCCAAAAGAATACACTTCTCTATAGTTATCGGTAAAAAAAGGAGGATTGTTAAGGTTCAACAACAGACTTAATTGTTCGTCTTCTGAATCAATTTTTTCAATATCTAATAAAAACGGGGTCTGGTCCAACGCAACAAATGTTGCCGCCAATTGATAAGCAAAAACAGCACCTAGGGAGCCTGGTTGAACTTCTATAATGGATATGAAACCGAGATCACACAAAGGATCGCGTAGACTTTTCATTTTCTGTCTTAATTTCTCTGCCTGATCACTCATTCATTATTCCCTCAATCAATTTATCAATAAAGGCCTGTCGATCGGCTTCTAAAATATCATCTGGAACGTCCTGCCCATTAGTAAAATAGGTGACTCCATAGGAGTGACTAAGCATCAGTTGACATAAGTTTCCAATCGAAACCGTCTCATCCAACTTCGTGAAGATAAAATGTGAAATAGGGATGGTTTGAAATTGGTTTGTGATCCGTTCTAAATCTTGCTCTTTAGACGTGGCACTTAAAACTAAATAGGTCTCCATTTGATCTTGAAAAGGGATCAATTGTAGAAGTTCATTCACATATTTTTTTTGTTGATAGTTTCGCCCAGCTGAGTCGACGATGATCAGGTCCACGTCTTGGTAGAGAGTGAGTGCCTCTTGAAAATCTTCCATAGAATAACAGACTGAGATCGGCACGTTTAAAATTTTGGCATAGGTTTTTAATTGGTCCACCGCCGCAATTCGATACGTATCCGTTGTAATGAGTGCCACCGATTTCTCTTCTTCAAGGACCGCTTTTGAAGCCAATTTAGCAGCCGTCGTGGTCTTCCCCACACCCGTTGGCCCAACCAATGTAATGAGTTTAGAATTTGAAAGTTTACCGGAAAAAGTAAAAGGACTTAACGCTTCATAAAAAAAGGCATTAAGTTTTTCTTTTAACTCCTTTCGACTTAAAGGGTCTGGGCTTGAATACCAATCTCTTAAAAGGGTCTTAACTACGCGATCGGAAAAATCGGGTTTAAAATCAATTTGGATTAATTTATAGTAAATCGCTTTGATGACATCAGGAATTAAAGGGTCTCCACCCAGACGTTCACCAAACGAATTGGCTTGCGCTTCTGGGCCACTCTTTTTACGGACAGGAGACGTTTCGGTCGTCAAATTGGAGGTTTGATTGAGTTGGTCTACAAGATTACGAAATTCAATTTCATCTTGATTAGGCGTGGTATCCACCCGAACAGATGGTGGCAATCCTTCCGCCTTTTTTAAACGCGGTTCTTCATCTAATGCCGCCACAATTTCGACGAATTCCTTTTTAAAAGGTGGCAAAAAGCGAATCCTTTTTATTTTTTTAGTATATAGAATGATGGCATCAGGGCCTAATTCCTTTTTGACTTTCCCCATGGCTTCTGTAACCGTTGAGGCTTGGATTCGTTTTGTCTTCATGCGACATTTACCACTCCAATACTTTGTACTTCAATATTCGGTTCCAGTTCGTTGTAAGAGAGCACCACAACCTGTGGAAGATAGCGTTCGATGAGCTGTCTGACATAAGGTCGAATGGCTGGTGAACAGAGGATGACCGGATCTTGATCCGGATCCATATTCATAATGGTTTCACTCACAGTATTTAGAACGTGCTGCGTGGTGTCTGGATCCAATGTAAGGTAATTCCCATGTTCTGTTTTATGAATGGCACCGGCAATCATTTCTTCAAGTCTCGGTTCAAGCGTGATCACTCTAAGAAATGCCTGTTTCACATAATGCTGAGTAATTTGTCTTGATAAGCTTTGGCGAACATATTCTGTTAAGAGTTCCGGGTCTTTTGTCATCACGCTATAGTCCGCTAACGCTTCAAAAATCACCGGTAAATTACGGATCGATAAGCCTTCTCTTAATAGATTAGCGAGTACTTTTTGAATTTCACCAATTCCAAGCGGATCTGGGGTGACTTCTTCAACCAACGTGCTGTAAGACTCGCGTAAATGTTCGACCAATTGTTTGGTCTCCTGACGTCCAAGTAGTTCGTAAGCATGTTTCTTAAGCACTTCTGTTAAATGAGTGGACACAACCGAAGGCGGGTCCACCACCGTATAACCCAAGAGTTCAGCCTCATCTTTCACCGTTTCTGTGATCCACTTTGCCGGTAATCCGAAGGCCGGTTCAAGGGTATCGATCCCTTGAATGGATGGATCCTCCTCACCTGGACTCATCGCCAAGTAATGATCGAGCAATAATTTCCCAGAGGCGATCTCAGTTCCTTTTAATTTAATTCGGTAAGCCGTTGGTTCTAATTGAATATTGTCACGGATTCGAACCACTGGAATGACGAGGCCTAACTCAACCGCCAATTGTCTTCGAATCATAACAATTCGATCGAGCAAATCACCGCCCTGATTTGTGTCAGCCAATGGAACTAGGGCATACCCAAATTCAAATTCAATGGGGTCCATTTGAAGAAGATCGACAACACTTTCTGGACTTTTCATTTTTTCCGTTTCGATTTCTTCAAATTCTTCTGGATTAAAGGCATCTTCCTTCTTATTATTCTGACTGAGGAAAATCCCCCCACCAATTAATAAAACTGCAATCGGAAAGGTTGTTAAAAATCCAATTGGGGTAAAACCAAGAAAGAGAATCATTCCGCCTGCAATCATAAGCATGATTGGGTATCTCAAAATCTGTTTTGAGACATCTTGTCCTAAATTACCATCAGAGCCCGCTCTTGTTACGACAATCCCGGTCGCAGTTGAGATTAATAGAGCTGGAATTTGACTAACCAGTCCATCCCCCACTGAAAGAGTTGTAAAATGCTTACTTGCATCAGCCAAAGCCATTTGAAGTTGCACCATACCAATGATCATGCCTACGATCAGATTAATCGTCACAATAATGATACTTGCAATAGCATCCCCTTTAACGAATTTACTCGCACCATCCATGGCTCCATAGAAATCCGCTTCTTGCTCAATTTTTTCACGGCGATCTTTCGCCTGTTGTTCATTAATCAACCCTGCATTAAGGTCGGCATCAATACTCATCTGTTTACCTGGCATCGCATCCAAAGTGAAACGAGCCGCCACTTCAGAAACACGTTCCGCCCCTTTTGTGATGACAATGAACTGAATAATAATCAGAATGAGAAACACAACGAATCCAACGAGCGCATTACCGCCAATTACAAAGTTTCCAAACGCTTCGATGACCACACCCGCGTCACCAGTTCCTAATATTTTTCGTGTGGTGGAGACGTTCAGACCAAGGCGAAAAAGAGTCAGCAAAAGTAATAGGGTCGGAAGAATCGAGAACTCCAGTGGTTCTTTCGTATTCAAAGACACAAGCAGGACAATTAAAGCGAGCGAGATATTAATTATGATGAAAAAACTGAGTAAAAAATTCGGTAATGGAACGATGAGCATCAGGACAATTAAAATAACACCTGCTATAACAATAAAGTCACGGGCTTTCATCGGTCTCCCCCTCCCTTAATAGATTTCATTTATTTAACCTTTCCCTTCAAGCGGTACACAAAGGCTAACACTTCTGCTACTGCTTTAAAAAATGTTTCTGGGACACTGTCCCCAATTTCAAGTTGGGCGTAGAGCGCTCGCGCCAGCGTTCGTTTTTCAACAATGGCAACATGATGTTCCTTCGCGACTTCTCTTATTTTAAGGGCCACAAAGTCCGCTCCCTTTGCAATGACTCTCGGTGCATCCATTGTCGCTTCATCATATCGCAGTGCAACCGCATAGTGGGTCGGGTTGGTAATAATTACATCTGCTTTAGGAACTTCCTGCATCATTCGACGCATCGCCATTTGACGCTGCCGTTCGCGGATTTTAGATTTGATGAGAGGGTCACCCTCTGACTTTTTATATTCATCTTTTATGTCTTGTTTGGACATCCGCAAATTTTTCTCATGATCAAATCGTTGATAGGCGTAATCAAATCCCGCTAAGACGATTAACAATACAGAGACTGTTAAGCCCATCTGTAAAACGATCCGTCCAATGAGGCCAAGGGAGCTTCCTAAACTTAACGACAACATACCCATTAAATCCCCTTTATGGCTCCACAGAATCATAAATGCGGCAAGTCCCACGATCAAGATTTTTAAAAGGGATTTCAACAACTCAACAATTGCTCGCATTGAATAAATTCGTTTGAAACCAGATAAGGGGTTGATCCGCTCCCACTTAAACTGCAAAGATTCTGTAGTAAACATAAAGCCCACCTGAAGTACATTAGAGGCAATCCCTACAACGAGTCCTGTTATGAGTACTGGCGCTAGAATTTTTCCAACTTGTAGCACTAAACCCGAAAAAAACGCTTGAAGGTCGCCTTCTTTCATGGACATCGTGAGCCCATTTGTAAAAATAGACGTCATCATGTTCAACAAACCGCCGCCCATGGTTCTTCCTTCAAACATGAACAAAAAAAACATTGCTAAGAGTGATAACGCCGTCGAGATTTCGGAACTTTTAGCAACTTGACCTTTTTTTCTGGCTTCTTGCCGTTTCTTAGGTGTGGCTTTTTCTGTTTTCTCGCCGGCAAAAAACTGTAAATCCACCGTGAACCGTTGCATGACCTAGCCTCCCAAAATCAAGACAAATTGCTGTAGGACGTTTGTTGTGTTCTCAAATAAATATTGAAAAAAGGAAATGTATAATGGCAGGACAAGAACGAACAACACAAACCCAACTCCAATTTTCAGAGGAACCCCGACAACAAATACATTCAGTTGTGGAACCGTACGTGCCACAACCCCGACCGCGACATCCACCAAAAATAAAGATCCAACAATTGGTAAAGACATTTGCAAAGCATCTGTAAAACCAAGCAAAAAAGTGTGGGTCACGAACTCTGCCGGCGTCCCTGATGTAATGGATACGCCTAAAGATTTAAGCGGAATGAGCCGATAACTATCAAGAACACCATTGATGAGCATGTGATGCGCATTGACTGACAATAAAAACAAAATCATAAAAGCGTTTAATAACTCACCCGACAAAGGGGATTGTGTGCCATTTTGCGGATCGAGAAGACTGGCCATTGAAAGTCCCATTTGCAGATCAATAAAACTACCTGCCATTTGGACCGCAAAGAACAGTAAGCCTGCAACGAGCCCCATACTTAAACCTACAACAGATTCTTTCATCACTAATAAAATAAAGTGTGGGTCAAAGACAATGGACCGGTCATTTAAAGTTGCGGCTGAAAGGTAAGCCAAACAGACACCCAGGCCAATTTTAAAGGTTGGCGGTACCGTTTTGTAAGAAAAAATCGGTGCAGTAAAGAAAAAACAGGTCATGCGAACCAAACAAAGTAAAAAACTAGGTAGCAAAGTTAGTAAACCCGACATTTTAACCTACAAAGTGGCTTAAATTGGCGAAGATATCTTGGGTGAACGTCAAAAGCTGCGACAACATCCAAGGACCAAAGAATACTAAAGCCAATAGAACCGCCACAATTTTCGGAATAAAGGCGAGCGTCTGTTCTTGAATTTGGGTCGTCGCTTGAAAGATACTGACGAGAAGCCCAACTACAAGCGCGATAATCAACATCGGTCCACACACAAGTAAAATCGTCATAATCGCACGCTCCGCAAGACTTGTAATAAATTCACTGCTCATTTGTTTTCCCCTCACTAGCTATAACTGATTAATATAGATTTTACGATTAGATACCAGCCATCGACCATAACAAACAATAAGATTTTAAACGGCAATGAAATCATGACCGGTGGTAGCATCATCATCCCCATCGCCATTAAAATACTCGCCACGACCATATCTATAATTAGAAATGGGATAAAAATCATGAAACCCATTTGAAAAGCGGTTTTTAACTCACTGATCGTATACGCGGGTACGAGTGCTGTTAAAGGAATGCTTTGTACGTTCTTTGGCTCGGAATAATGCCCATAATCTAAAAATAATTGCAGGTCCTGCTGCCGCGTTTGTTTTGCCATAAACGTCTTAAACGGCTCAACCGCCTTTTCCGCCGCTTGGCTTTGTGTCAATTCCCCTTTCATGTAAGGTTGAACCGCATCATGGTTGGCCTGAGTTAGGACAGGTGCCATTATGAAGAAGGTTAAAAATAAAGCGAGTCCAATGATGACTTGGTTCGGCGGCATTTGCTGCGTGCCTAGGGACGTCCGAACAAATCCAAGCACAATGACAATACGAGTAAACGAGGTCATCAGAATTAAAATAGAGGGTGCCAAAGATAAGACGGTTAATAAAATTAATAACTGTAGGGTATTGCCCACATCTTGAGGATTCTGGGATAAGACATTGCTTGGTAATCCCGGTAAAAGGTTAGTCATGCGGTGGCGGCTCCTTTTTTAAAAGCTCTTCCAACCCTTTTTCACGGGCTTCTAAGATCTGATCGAGCTCTGCTTTGAACTTTGGTTTGGTTCCAACGTTCAAACTCTTTAATTTGGTGTTTGCTTTTGCCCATTCTACCCATTTGCTTACATTCGGACGAAGCGTAACGGGTTCTTGCTGATTGACGAAGCTTTCTAGAACATCTGGATCGTCTACTTCTTTAATCAAACTGACATTTTCACCGATCCCCAAAATTAAGACCTCATTACCGATCTTAACCAGTTGAACCGAACGATTGGCCCCAACGGATACTCCGCCTAGGTTCCGAATCTGACCAACGTGTTGAAACGAACGCGTTCGTTTGGAAAGAAATCGATAGAAAAGGTAAATGAGAAAGAGCACAACACCTAATGCTAAGAACAATTTTAAAAATGTAAGAAATGTTCCTCCGGCATCGCTTTTGGGTAAAGCCGGAGAAGAATGGGTTTGGTTAGTTGGCTTGTTGCGCTTTTGAATTGGTTTTGTTTGGGTTGAATTTGGCGTCTTATTCTGTTTTTGGATGGTATCATAGACAGTCCCAGCCCCCCCTGCGGCATAGGATACAGATCCATGGCTAAAGCTCATAACGATCAAAATGACGAGCAAGCAGTTCAGTAACCGAAAACCTTTCAAAACTCTCACGCCCTACTTCTCTAGTGTCTTTTTAATCGCTTCAAGTACCCGGTCACTTTGAAATGGCTTTACTAAGAAATCTTTAGCTCCTGCTTGAATCGCATCAATGACCATGGCTTGTTGGCCCATAGCGGAGCACATAATAATTTTCGCTTGCGGATCGAGTTCTCGGATTTTCTTAAGACTTGTGATCCCGTCCATTTCCGGCATCGTGATATCCATGGTGACCAAGTCTGGACGATGTTCTTTGTATTTTTCAATGGCCTCTTCACCATTACCAGCTTCTGCAACAACTTCATAACCATTTTTCTCCAAGATATCCTTGATCATCATTCTCATAAATGCCGCATCATCGACAACCATTACGCGATTTCCCATTTGAGAAAACCTCCCTTTTTAGTTACATCTAACGCTTTATCAACTCAGGTTTTGAATACGTTCCTTTTTATTTACAATTTCAGTGATCCGAACACCAAAGTTCTCATCAATTACCACAACCTCGCCCTTTGCAATGGGTTGATTGTTAATTAGGATGTCAACGGGCTCACCCGCCAATTTGTCCAATTCAACGACGGTGCCCGGCACGAGCGATAGAATGTCCTTAATCAACCGACTTGTTCTCCCTAGTTCAACGGTCACATTAAGAGGAATATCTAATAATAAATCAATATTTCGGCTATCCGTTGCCCCACCGCTCACTTCTTCTAGTGGGCTAAATTCTAAGGGGTGAACTGGAATTTCAGGTTTTGCCTTTCTTGCCTGCGGACGCTCGGCAGGCGTCGGTTGTGCCTCCGGCTTTTGTGGCGCGCGTTGTGAGTTGAACAGGTCATCTGATGAGTCGTAGCTTTGTGAGAGAAGCCGATCCGATAAGGTCGGTTCGTCCGCCACTTCTGGTTTGATCGTCTCTGGAACAGCTTCTCTTTGAGGAGCTGGCCTCTCAAACGATTCTTCTATCTCTTCATTAGAAGGTGGATTCATCAGTTGCTGCACGAGTTCTTTAGCGAAATCAACTGGAACAACTTGCATAATACTTGAATCCATTAAGGTCCCAATTTTAATAGAAAACTTGATTCTCAAAAACTTCGAATCACCCGGCAGAGAATCCAAACCTTGTTCCTTCTCAACATCTAAAATTTCGATGGTTGGGGGAGAAATGTCAATTCGCTTATTAAACATGGTTGACATGGCGGTTGAAGAGGAACCCATCATCTGATTCATCGCTTCTTGAACCGCACTTAACTGAATCTCTCCAATCTCCTCTGACGGATGACTGCCATCGCCACCTAACATCAAATCGGCAATGACCCCTGCATCCCTCATATTAATCAACAAAACATTTGTACCACGGAATCCTTCGGTGTATTCCACACCAACAGCCACATGGGGGTATTGAAATTCATCATCTAAATTCTTTTTTAGTACAAGAGAGACAGAAGGGGTTGTGATTTCGACTTTTTGATTTAACAGTGTGGAAAGAGCGGTTGAGGCACTCCCAAATGAGATGTTTCCAATCTCACCCAAAGCATCCTGCTCAATTGCTGTTAAAACATCCTCCAACTTAATCTCGTTGTCTGTTGGTTCAGCACCTGATTCTTCTTCATCAAGTTGGCTGACGCGTCCGAGCAACGCATCAATTTCTTCTTGTGACAACTTTCCACCTTCACTCATCTTCATCAACTCCTTCTGTTATGACATCTAGTATTTGGACCGCGAGTTTCATTTGTTTTCGACCGACTTGTGCTAAAAATTTAGGAGCTTCTCCAACCTTAATTACTATAGGCTCATCTAATCTTTTATTTAACGGGATGACATCATTTTCGGTCAGTTCCAACACATCATCCACCGTAAGCGTCGCCTCTCCAAGAATCGCCTTCATTGGAACGGGCACCATTCTCATTCGATTCTCAAGCATTCGATTTTCAACTTGAGAATCCCCATCATGTTTCTTACTTATCATCTGAGAGGAAGACAGTTTTGAGAGAATGGGTTCAAGAGTCAAATGCGGGATACAGATGTTCATCATCCCAGTCGTCTCTCCTACTGCAGTTGAAAGGGAAATCACAACAACGGTGTCGTTTGGAGACGCGATTTGTAAAAACTGAGTATTCACTTCAAAGGCTTGTAGTTCTGGTTCGATGTCTACAACAGAAACCCAAGCTTCTTGAAAGGGTTCTAAGGCTTTCTCAAAAAGTTGCGAGATCAACTTAGATTCAATTTCAGTAAGATTATCAATTTTGTTCATTCCGATTCCAGATCCTCCGAGCAACCTGTCGAGCATGGCATAGGCAATATTCGGGTTGACTTCAATGACAATTCGCCCTTCAAGGGGAGCGGCATCAAACACATTTAAGATGGTCAGTGCAGGAACGGATCTCACGAATTCCTCATAAGGCAATTGGTCAACAGATGCCACATTAATCTGCACGTATGTGCGAAGCTGTGTCGACAAAAAGCTCGTAAGCAATCTAGCAAAATTTTCATGTATGCGCGTCAGGCTTCGAAAATGATCCTTTGAAAAGCGGAGGGCACGACGAAAATCATACACTTTCTCTTTCTTTTTTGTTTCCTCTTTTTTTAATTCTTCTGCGTCCATTTCTCCAGTCGAAATCGCAGATAACAAAGCATCGATCTCAGACTGAGATAAAATATCGGCCACTCGTCATCACCTCCCAAAAACACACACACTTTCTAGCAAACTATTGAATTAATTTTTCTGTTGTATAGACATGGACGATCGTTCCGTCTTTCATCAATTTATTAAGGCTTTGCTTCAAATCACCTTCTAGCGTTTCTAAGCCCTTTTGGCCTTCGAGATCTTGTTCGGTTTTATTTGAAAGAATGTAAAGGATGCTGTTGTTCACTTGAAATTGCCGCTCTTCTAATTCCTTTTTAGCCGCTTTGCTCGAAACCTCAATTTTGAACTTAATTTTGATAAATTTATTATCTTTGAGATTCGTTGTAATCTCATCGGTATCGACCGATAGTTGATTTGCAACTTGAGTAATAGTGGGTTCCTTAGAGGTTGTCGGTTTAGATTTATGAATTAGAAAGAAATAAACACCTACTAAAATGAGAGTGAGCACAACCAAAACGATTAAAATAAGACTAAGCGTTTTACTTTTAAACATCGTTCCGATCCTCCTTTTCGAACCCGATTCCTTTAATAAGTCCAATTCCCTTATAGTAATCTAGGGTTTTTTGAGTCACCTGTTCAACAGTTTCTTTTACCACGATCTTTTTTCCATTCGTGAGTGTGACGGTTGTATCTGGAAGCGATTCAATTTGTTCAACCCAATTGGCATTTAGTATAAACGGCTTATCATTTAATCGTGTGAGTGCAATCATTTGGTATCAGCTAGGGGGCATCCCCCTAGCTACCTCCCTGAGTTATTGTTTTAAATTAATAAGTTCTTGAAGAATCTGATCGGCTGTTGTGATGGTTTTAGCATTAGCTTGAAACCCTCTCTGAGCTTCAATCATACCCGTAAATTCTTCTGCCAAATCCACGTTAGACATTTCAAGGGTCCCAGATTGAATCGTTCCACCATTTTGACCAGCCACACCAATTTGTGGAGATCCTGAGTTACTCGTATTTTTAAAGAGCGAGTTGCCTTCTTTTTCTAAACCGCCTGGGTTGTTAAATTTTGCAAGAACTAATTGTCCAAGTGTTTGAACGGAACCATTCGATAAAACACCAGTAATCTTTCCGTCTGAACCTATGCTATAGCTACTTAACGTGGTCACATCGCCAACCGCTTGCATGCTGAACGGTTGTTTTGGCAAGGCAGTAACGGTTGATAAATCAAGGCTAGATGGGTCAATTTGAATCGTGTCGGCCACCCCACCCGTACTGACATTAAAAGTCATTGGGTCTTTTCCCCCGTTCGCCGTGTTAAGGGTTAGACTTGTTTCAGCCCCTTTAGAATCAAGTGATATCTTTCCTGTTTGGGTTTGTCCGTTTACATTGATCGAAAATCCCATAGAACTTACATAATAGCTTCCGGTTGCTTGGTTTTTCGTAATTTGCGGATTGTTAAACGTAATGGCCCCATCGTATGAATTATGTTTCGTATCAAAAACTTTAAATGGGATCGATTTACTAGTATAACTTGAGTTGGCCACAGGAGGATTTTGGGTCGTATCGATCATGGTGTCTGCATCTCCAATATTCCCAGTGAACGATAATGCCGTTGTTTTATTTTGCAAGACAGCAGCATCGCCAATTTGAAGGGGTTGAAGCTTCGTTGTATCGATGGCTCCATTGGTATCTACACCATAGCCCATCACACGTTGTCCATTACTCGTCACCAAACCGCCGCTCGCATCTAAATAGAAACTCCCTGCTCTGGTATATAGTTGATTGAATCCATCTTGAACCACAAAATAACCATCCCCAGAAATTGCTGCATCTAGTGAACGTCCTGTTGTCTGCAAATTACCTTGAGTGTCAATGGTATCCACACTACCGATTTTGGAACCTAGTCCTACTTGTGAAGGATTGATTCCCCCATTGGAAAAAGTAGGAGCACTCGCACCGGACATTTCTTGACTGATTATATCTTGAAAATTTACACGGCCTGTTTTAAACCCGACGGTATTGACGTTCGCGATGTTGTTCCCTATCACATCTAACTGAGTTTGAAAGTTCTTTAAACCACTAATTGCTGAATTCATCGATCTTAGCATTCTAGTACCCTCCTAAGTTTGGCTGTATCAATCGGTCAACAGCCTTAGGCTTCCACAAGTGGTCCAGCCCTGTCCATTTTTATGAATCTAACAGAATGGTTCCGTTGATATTTGAGAAAATTTGTTTAGCTGCCTCATCTCGGTTCATCACCGTGATCACCGTTTTGTTAGTGGCGCTCACTACCATAGCAGCTTGTTTCGTTAGAACAAGTGAATCCGTAATCCCCATGGACTTCGCTTCTGATACCTTTTGATCAATTTGAGTCCATTGTTCAGACGAAAAAGAAATCTGTCTTTGACTCATTCGCTCAGCCGCATGCTTGCTTAACTTTAATCCTCCGGTTGAATGCGTTTTACCCATCTCTTGTTGGAGTTGATTACGAAAAGAACCTGGTGCATTGGGTTTCACAACTTGTTTAGGTTGAATCGTATTCCCCTTTAGTGGCGGTCTATACTGTATAGATTGGATAGGTTTCATTTAGAGGGTTCCGCCACCCGATGAATCGGTTGCCGGTGCGACCCCAGAACCACCGCTATTAACCTCAGTAATGGTTGCTGGATCCACTGTCGTATTCCCAACAACATAAGACACTTGATTGTTTTTAAATGATACCGCTGTGACGACACCGCTTTGTGAAGCGGTTGTTGGATCGGATGAACTTGATGTCGAATCCGTTCCCGGTGTCCAAGTGATTGATTTTCCGATCATACTCGCTTGATTCCCCAAAACTGCACCGGTTTGTGTATCCACAAATTTTGTTAAGGTATCGTTCATATTCTGAGTCTGCTCCAAGGAGGTAAAAGTTGCCATTTGCGAAATAAACTGTGTATTATCCGTTGGTTTGAGCGGATCTTGCGCTTTTAATTGCGCTACCATAAGTTTAAGAAAATCATCTTTTCCCAACACACTATTTGAGGATTTTGACGCCTGTTGAGATTGTTGGAGCGAACTTAACATTAAAGTTGGGCTTATGCTCATCTAATAGTCACCTCATTTAACCAATTTTCAAAAGACTCAAACTCATCCGAATCCTTTTCATTGTATTGTTCTTGATACGTTGATTGCGGATCTCGATTCCCATTCTGTTGGTCTTTTGGTTGTTGAAACGGCGCATCTTGTGAAGGTTGCTGTGAACCAAGGGATGGCGCCATGGAGACATCCAATTTATGAACAGGAATACCGCTTGCTGATAGGGCTTGTTCTAAATGTGATAGTTGACCTTCGATTAAATCTTTGGTCAAACTGGAATGTGCGGTAATGGCTGCCGATAACCCTGCATCTGTTTGTGAAATCGTCAATTGAACAGGCCCAAGATTGTTGGGGTTCAACTGAAGCTGAACAGTAAGTCCACCGTCGACTTTTTTGACTAATCCTTGATTCATGATCTGTTGAATTTTATTCAAAATTTGATCAGCAGGCGATGACGATGGAGTGTGAGCATTATTCTGAGCATAGAATATAAGTTGTTGAACCTTTCCCATTTGCCTGCTTCCACCGATCAAGAGATTAAGCGATTGACTTTGATCCGTACTAGAAAGCTTGGTGTCATCCTTTGCCAGCCTTCCTGAATTCTGTTGAATTAAGAGTGACTTGGCGTTCGCGCTACTCGAAACATGTACCGTTTGACTAGACACAGCCTTTTGATCAACCTGGATTGTCGATTTCGGACTAATAATGGACGAAGTCGCTTGGTTTGGAGCACCCTTCAATGGATTAGGAACGGTTTCCCCCGCCTTTTGACTGGAATCAAGTTTTAAAGATGGACGAGCCCCTTCTGTAGACGGCATCATTTTTCCATCCTGAATATTATGAGAGACGGTCATAAATTGGCCAATCGATGCGAATAATTCTGATACAAGGCTCGAATTAGGATCTTGACACCCATCATCTGAGCTCTTCTGCAAGTCAGTTTTTATAGAAGAAAGTAAACTTTGACCCTGAGTTGAAGTTAAAAAGTGCAAAACCTGCGATGGGTTTGCCCCATTAAGTTGCGTTTCTAACTGGTTCATCAGGATCTTTTGATTCGCCGTAAGCGTTGTTGAATTGGACAACACTTTCACTAGCTGTTTCAGATTATGTAGTGTCTCTTTTAATGGATCGCCTTGAGTTTGTTGGGCTTGTTGAGTGTTTTGGCTTTGAACTGGCTGATTTGGGTCCTTTAGCGCATTCCCTTTCTGTTCCTTAGATGCCTGGGATTGATTAGAAAGATGCGTTTTGAATCCCCCCGTTTCATTTGTTGTTTTCCCTTTCGAAACAGAACTGGACTGAACCGATGACTTGGACGCTAGCGCTTTTACTTGAGTGACTAGAAACGGAACGCTTGAACTAGACATTTTTTCACCTCCTTTCAAAACCCCTATGAGACTATGGTGTGGTCGTCGCCGATGTGGCTGATCCTGTTGCGCCCTTCGAGGTGGCATAAGGATTCGCTGCTAATAACGGCGTAATTTTGGCAGCGGTGTCTGGGCTCAATTGCTCTAGGATTTTCGCTTTCGTTTGATCGTTAAGTAAATTGAGGTCATTCGCCGCATCTTTAGTGCTCAATTTCTCAAAAATCGCTGCGGCTTTTGCTGGATCCATGTTCTGAAAAGTCGCAGCAAGTACGCTCGCTTTTTCTTGGGCCGCTTTCGTCTTCGCCGTTTGCGAAGCTTGTTCGGACGCTTTCTTCAAGCTAGTAATTTGCGATTGTAAATTGGTAATCGTTTTTTGTTGAGAGGTTTCGGTCTGTTGCAAATTTTTGATCTGTTGATCTTTCTGGTTTAGCATCGCTTGAAGATCCTTCGTCGTTAAAGCAGACGCAGAGGAAGTAGCTGAACTATTGGGAGTTGTAGATGTGCTTTTTTGAGAAGCCGTTTTCGTGTTTGTACCGGTTAACTTGGAAACGATCGGGATACTAGACGCTAAATTCCGCGCTTCCTGATTGACATCAAAACCCGAAATTTTCAGGAAAAGTGTCGCCACGGTTAAGATAAACACGAGTGGAATGAGAATCACAAGCAGGACTTTCAATGCTTTGATCCCAATGGATTCCTTTTTTAGGACTTCTTCTTCGTTCACAGGATGCCCTCCATTCCATCACTCTTCATTGTGAGTCCTTCAGATTAATGCAGATTGTTGGCACGATACGTTCTTATACGCTGTCCCTGCTCATCCATTTGCTTCATCTCAGAACGTTTTTCCATTACGAGATGCTGGTGATAGGCGGTTTCTTTTAAGACTTCATGTTTTTTGACTTCGATTGATTTATCTGTCAACGTTTGTCGGAACGCTGCAACTTTTTCTTTTAAGGTGTAATAATTCTGTTGTTCTTGTTCAATTTTTTTCTCAATGATTTCCATATAGCGCAACCGTTCATGGATCGAGGACGCGGTCACCTTTGTTTGGGTTTCTTTATAGAGAGCCGAATGGACCTGTTCCTTCTTTTTCATAAGCTCAATCAATTGCTCGGCGAGGTCTTCTAATTTCGTATAGAGGATCTGATAGTGTCGTTCAAGCTGCTGCTTTTCATTTTCATTGATCTTCATTAAACGTTCCAAGCGATATTCAAACGCCACGTGCGGGTCCCCCTTAATTTGGTTTGAAGCGATCCTCTAAGGCTTGAATGGCCTCTAGTCTATCCACTTTTTCATGCTCGTGTTGTTTCAAATAAGCCAACACATCTGGATAATCGCGGATTGCTGAATCGACGGATTCTGAGGAGCCTTGTTTGTAGGCACCGATTTGAATCAAATCTTCCACTTCCAAATATTGCGAGAGCTTGGATCGTAAATGAACGGCGGCACTTCGATGCTCGGGCGTCGTAACCTGTGTCATGACACGGCTGATGCTTTTGAGAATATTAATAGCTGGATACTGGCCTCTTTCGGCAAGTCGGCGATCGAGCACAATATGTCCGTCTAAAATCCCTCTTACAGCATCCGCAATCGGTTCATCCATGTCATCACCATCGACCAGAACCGTATAAATACCTGTAATCGTTCCAACCTTGGCACTCCCTGCCCGTTCAAGAAGCTTCGGTAAAATGGCAAACACAGAAGGGGGATAGCCTTTGGTTGTAGGTGGTTCGCCGATTGCAAGCCCTAACTCTCTTTGCGCCATTGCTACACGTGTGACGGAATCCATCATAAGTAAGACATTCTTTCCTTTGTCTCGAAAAAATTCAGCAATCGCCGTTGCCGTCATGGCAGCCTTAATTCGCATTAGTGCCGGTTGATCTGAAGTCGCCACAACCACAATTGATTTCTGAATCCCTTCAGGACCTAGTTCTCTTTCAATAAACTCTCTCACCTCACGCCCTCGTTCTCCAACAAGGGCAATGACATTTAGATCTGCGGACGATTGACGCGCGACCATTCCTAGAAGCGTGCTTTTTCCGACCCCGCTCCCAGCAAAAATCCCAATCCTTTGCCCAAGTCCCACTGTTAAAAGACCATCAATTGAACGCACACCCATTGAGATCGGCTCCAAAATTCGCGGTCTTTCTAATGGATTCGGTGGTTCTTGATCAATCGGAACCTGTTTTAGACCTGGCGGTATTGTCACCCCATTTAGCGGTTCTCCTAAGCTATTGACAACCGATCCAATTAAAGCCTCTCCAACCTTTATTTCAAAAGGTTTACCTGTGGATTCAACTAAGCTTCCAGGAGAGATTTTTGTCAGCGCGGAATAAGGCATCAAAAGAACTTTATTATCATGAAAACCAACCACTTCAGCCAAAACGGGTGGTGAGCCGTCTGGTATATGGATCCGGCATAGTTCGCCAATCGAAGCAGGTGGGCCAACCGATTCCACTAATAGTCCAATGACGCGGGTCAATTTTCCCATTTGATGAAAGCTGTTCAAAGTCTCGAGTTTCGTGATCAAGTCAACGGCTTTCATTGAGAGGACTCCAATAAACTAGCCATGGCATCCTCAAGCTTTCTGAGTTGTGTCTTCACACTGGCATCTAGAATTCCAGAAGGTGATTCCACCTTGCACTCGCCTTCCACAAGTCCCTCATCTACAAAAACAAGAAGCTCACTGCCATGCGCACTTTTTTTAAGGTCATCCAATGAGCCAACTGTGAGATCGTACTGGGATGGCGCCACCAAGATCTTAATCGGACTATTCCCTCGCATTTCTATAATCGCTTGTTTCACAAGTGAAGGCCAGGCTGTTTGATCCGTCAAAAGGGTTTGGCCAATCACTTTTTCAGCGACTTTAACGGCAAGGGATAAAATCACCGATTCGGATTGTTCAATGTAGGTTTCTCGCTCTTCACGAGCTTTCTCAGTAATCGCGTTCGCATGCTTTAATTTGGCTTGCCATGCCTCTAACCCTGAGCGTTCTCCTTGTTCAAACCCCTCAGAAAAACCACTTTCTAGCGCTCTTTTTCGTTCTTCCATCAACGTTTCTTCAAATTGACTGCGTTCTTGTTCAAGAGAATCTTGAAACCGCACGCGATCTTCTTCCATTTGAAGTGTTTGCCTGTCGATCTCTTCACGGAGCGACTCAAGCTGTCTTTGAACATCGAACAGCGACTGAGTCTCAGATTCGAGTTCAGTATCAAATGAGGCGGTTTTCTGTCCAAATGTCCTTAGACTAATTTGGCGAGGTGCCCCTTCTTGAAGTTGAGCCTTAGATATACTAGACCACGACATCGTCTCCGCCTCCACGTGCAATGACAATTTCGCCTGCTTCTTCTAAACTTCTAATCACACTCACAATGCGAGTCTGCGCTTCTTCGACATCACGTAACCGAACAGGTCCCATGAATTCCATTTCTTCTTTAAATGCATCGATTCGGCGTTGAGACATATTTTCATAAATCACTTCTTTGACTTCTTCACTTGCGGAACGTAAAGAAAGAAGCAAGTCTTCGTTATCCACGTCTCGAATAATTCTTTGAATCGATCGGGAATCCAATACCACGATATCTTCGAACACAAACATCCGTTTTTTAATTTCTTCTGCAAGTTCAGGATCCTCAATAGCGAGTGCGTCAAGGATCGTCCGTTCTGTCGTTCGATCCACACCATTCAATACATCTACGACGGATTCAATTCCACCCGCTTGGGTAAAGTCTTGTGTTCCTGAAGAAGAAAACTTTTTCTCAAGAATCTGTTCGACTTCACTAATGATTTCCGGTGACGTTCGATCCATAACAGCAATTCGACGTGCAACGTTTGCTTGAACGGTCGGTTCAAGTGAGGAGAGGATTTGTCCCGACTGTTTTGGATCTAAATAAGATAAGACGAGTGCAATTGTTTGCGGATGCTCATATTGAATAAAATTAAGAATTTGCATAGGGTCGGCTTTCCGTAAAAAATCAAAAGGCTTGACCTGTAAAGTCGAGGTGAGTCGATTGATAATTTCTGCAGCTGAGTTTTTACCCAATGCTTTTTCCAAAATTTGCTTCGCATAACCTATACCGCCTTGCGTGATATAGTTTTGAGCTAATGCAATCTGATGGAATTGTTCCATCACCTCTGTTTTTATTTCCGAATCAACCCGCCTAACGTTTGCAATTTGCAAGGTTAGTTGGTCAATTTCATTTTCAGAGAGATGTTTAAAAATCTCTGCAGAGACATCTGCACCTAATGTAATGAGCAAAATGGCAGCTTTTTCTTTCCCGGTAAATTCTTTATTACGTTGAACCAAACATTGGCCCCCCTATTCCTCGGATAGCCATGACCGAAGGAGTTTAACAAAGTCCTGCGGATTCTCTTTCACCATGATCTCGAGTTGTTTTTTCTTTAGCGCTTCAGGAGAATCTTCTGAACTTGGAAGTGGCTCATCTTTTTGAACCGCTTTGTCAATTTGGCGACTCATGGACGGATCCAATTCCAAGTCGTTTGCTTGTTTCCTTCTTCTCAAGGCTAAGAATAAGAGAAATATAATAATGACCAGTGCACCAGCGCCTGCGGCCCACACCCATTTTGGAAGCCCGGCTTTAACAGGTGTTACTGCAGTTTGTTGCTTCCCGTTAAATTGATCGACGGTGATGACTGATTTACTTGCAATTTGTTGTGGTGTCAAAGTTCCACCCGTTTGATTGAGTGAGGTTTGTACAATCGTATTGAGAATCGATTTAATATCACTGACGCTTTTCTTAGTAAGTGTGCTTGGTTTATTTGGATTTGGGGGCTCAACCATGACTTGAATCCCTAAATCAGTTAGTTTATACGGACTGGATTGAACATCATTATTAATTTGATTAAACACATAATTCACTTTATTATCGACACTATTGGAGGTTCCTGATCCGCTTGTTGTAGAAGATGGATAATTCGGAACGCTTGAACTACCTGTCCCGGCGGTTTGGTTCGTACCTCCTGCGCCATTGTAAGTGTTTTGAATATTTTCCGAAGATACAACAAGACCTTGCATGGTTTGCGTGTCAACGGGTTGAACAAGTTTTTGCTTGCTTGTTGTTTTAGTAAAGTCAATGTTTGTTGTAACATTGACCATAACTTTGTCTTGTCCCATCATTATGCCGAGCATTTGTTGAACGCGTTGTCTAAGGTCTTTTTCAATCTGTGATTTGATCTGTTGTTGTTGTTGAAAAACTGAAAGTGTCGAATTGGTTGAATTTTTTAAAGAATTTTGATCATAATAGTTAAAATTTTGGTCCATGATGACGATATTAGAAGTAGGAAGATTTGGTACACTTTTAGAAACAAGATTGTAAAGACCCGTAACCTGTGAATCCGTCAGCTGATATCCTGGTTTCAACTGCAGAACAATGGATGCTGATGCCTTGTTGGGTTGGTCGCTCACCCAGACACTTTGCTGAGGTAAATTGATCATAACCTTAGAAGAATTTACACCGTTCATACCTGAAATGAGATTCGAAAGTTCCGTTTGAACGGCTGCTCTTTGGAGTACGTTGAACTGATTATCCGTCATGCCAAAGTTGGTGTTTTTTCCAAAAATGGAATAATCAATTTGTCCAGACTTTGGAATTCCTTGAGCTGCTAAATCCACTTTCAATGCATCTACTTGTTTCTCTGGCACACTGATTGTGGTCCCTCCAGCTAATAATTTGTAGGGGACACCTTTCGAGTCAAGTGTTTGCTTAATTTGTCCCGCTTCATCTATGGATAAATTGCTGTATAAAGGTACATAATGCTTATAATTAGTAAGAATAATAACAAGTAGCAAGGCAACAAGAACTACACCCGCTAGAGAATAGATTCCCACCTTTTGCTTAGAGCTACGTTGTTGCCATTTCTCCCTTACAGTTTTTAAAATGGATTGTATGCGTTCGATCATCTAAAGTCCCCCAAAACCGCTTAGATCTGCATTCTCATAATGTCTTGGTAGGCACTCACGGCTTTATCACGCACGTTTACAGCTACTTTCAGCATTAAATCTGATTTTTCGAGCGCAATTGTGACATTACTTAGATCAGATGCCGTCCCATTGACCAATTGATTCACCTGA
Organism: uncultured Sporolactobacillaceae bacterium; assembly: GCA_963829575.1. Classification (GTDB taxonomy): domain Bacteria; phylum Bacillota; class Bacilli; order Bacillales; family Sporolactobacillaceae; genus KACC-23026. Next base: position 144,704 of record CAWHJF010000003.1, read on the forward strand.
TCATTGGCATTGTTTTGGGCCTGACCAACAGAATCTAACGCATTGGACAACATATTTTGAAAAGATTGCCCCACTGTTTTAGCGGAGGACTGTGTACTTTGAGTCGTAAGATTTGCTGAACTCTGAATGGATTGAATCGGTAAGACCATTCCCTAGGACCCCTTTCTATTTTCCTATTTGGAGTGCTTTTAATAGCATAGATTTTTGGGCGTTCATAACCGTGACGTTTGCTTCGTATGACCTTTGAGCTCCCATTAAATCAACCATTTCTTTTAAAGGATCCACATTAGGTGTTAACACATAGCCTTTTGAATTGGCATCAGGGTTGGACGGATCATAGGACTCATTAAAAGGAGTCGGATCATTTGTCACGGCACTGACCTTCACGCCACCGATTCCTTCAGGCATACCTCCCATAGCATTGGCTAGTTGACTCGAAAACGACCCTGAGCTTGTTATCGGAGAGAGCGACACCATTTTCCTTTGATAAGGAACCCATTGTCCGTTCACCTTCTGGGCTCGGGTTGTATCGGCGTTTGCAATATTAGAAGAGACAACGTCCATCCGTAGTCGTTCCGCTGTCAGAGCAGATCCTGAGATATTTAAACCATCTAAAAACCCCATCTGTTACCCTCCTAATACCGTGTTATATTGATTGAATTTCCGACTGATCGCTTCAACATAAGCTTGATAGTTTAATTGATTGTTCGCTAGATTCACCATTTCTTTGTCGATATCAACGGTATTTCCATTGTTCTGCATCGTCGCGTTAGGGTTGGTGACAATTTGTGGAGTTGCACTATTTGAAAACTCAAATTGCCTAGGGTCGGTTCGAAGTGCCTGCAAAGAATTCGAAAGAGCGCTTCCGAAGGTCACCTCTTGGGCTTTATAATTTGGTGTGTCCACATTCGCTATATTCTGTGCAATTACTTTTTGCGTTAACGAGGAACGGTTCAACGCTTGTTCAAGTCTGGAAATGGTCGTGTCTCCGAGCATAGTCCGGCCTCCCTTCGACATTTATCAACATTATAATTTGATTGTAACAACTATTTAACAATAGTCTACTTGAGATTGCATCTTTCTACATAATTCGATAAAAAGTCCTATATTCCTCTAGTCCTTTAAGACTATTTTCGATTTCCTTTGAACTTTTTAGTAAATAACTTGTAATATCGGGTATCCAAAAGTTAATCTTTAAAAGCTTATCTAGATTCCATTCGACAGAACGTGACAAAAGTCACTCTAAGGTCTGTCAACTTATACGATTCCAAAAAAGCCTAATGAACCGCTATTACTTCTCCAATTTATTTGAACTTCTTTATTAATGGGTGATCGTGATTTTGAAAATTTTTAAAAGCATTCACCAAACCTCACCCAGTTTTTAAAGAACTTCTTCATTGATTATTAAGGTCTTTAATCCATTCTTTCTTAAACTATTTCTTAGACTATAGACCATTTGTCTAACTTCATTCGCTTCTCCACTTAAAACACTGATTACACTGAGACTGTCAATCACCGCTCGTTTGCATCCCATTGAATAGATATGTTTCTCGAAAATTCCACCAGGTTCCATCATTTGCTGAACAAAAATGTTTGGAGTAAACGTCACAATTTTCAAGAGATTACTTTGTTCGAGTTCTTTCAAATCCCAGCCGAATTCTAACTGTTCCGCTTCGATCTGTTCTGGGAATTCCTCAAACGTTATATAGATTCCCGGTTCCCCTTGGAGGGCTCCTTCGTATAGATATTGGATCCCAAGAGTCGTTTTTCCTGTGCCTGGTCTACCTTCTATTATGACGGCGTTATTTTCAGGAATTCCTCCATAAAGCGCCTCATCTAAGCCATGAATTCAGGTCTTCACATACTGTTTCATTTGTCTCACCCTAACCCGTGACTTAGTCTATAATTTTATCGTTCCCAGAATCCAAAAAGAAAAACCACCTCAGACTGAGATGGTTTTTTGTTCATAGACAGACATATAGCCACATATTATTGAAGTAAGACCGATTCTTACCTTAGAGCTTAGCTTCTGATTTTTTCAAGTTCAACGAGGAACTTATCGTTTAACACTTTAATGTATGTCCCTTTCATACCAAGTGAACGGGACTCAATAACACCTGCGCTTTCAAGTTTGCGAAGTGCATTCACAATAACTGAGCGTGTAATCCCCACACGGTCTGCAATTTTACTTGCAACAAGTAAGCCTTCTTTACCTTCAAGCTCGTTAAAAATATGTTCAATGGCTTCTAGCTCACTGTATGAAAGGCTGCTGATCGCCATTTGAACGACTGCTTTTTCACGAGCTTCTTCTTCAATTTCCTCTGTTTTCTCGCGAAGAATTTCCATTCCAACAACCGTAGCGCCGTATTCAGCTAATATTAAATCGCCCTCGTCAAACGACTGTTGAACGCGTGAAAGGACAAGCGTACCAAGACGTTCCCCGCCTCCGACGATTGGAACAATCGTCGTGAGGCCGTTTTGGAACAATTCCTTATTTTCAATGGGGAATGCCGTGTATTGGCTATTCACATCAAGATTTGCAGAGGTTTCAGAGATTGAAAAAAGATTGTGTGTATATTCTTCTGGGAATTGTCTTCTTTCGAACATTTCTTTCATACGATCATTTTCAATCTCTAGATTGAGTGCCATACCTAAAAGCTTACCTCGACGACTCAATACAAAAATGTTTGAACCAATGACTTCACTTAATGTGTTCGCCATATCATTGAAATTAACCGGTGTAACAGTTCTTTGTAGCATGTTATTGATTCGTCGTGTTTTGTCTAGTAGTGTCATTATTTTTTCCTCCATTACAAAATATATTGGCTTAAGTCTCGATTTTTAGCAATCGATGATAGTTTTTCGTCAACATATTCTGGTGTGATTTTAATTTTTTCGAGTGTGATATCAGGTGCTTCAAATAGTAAATCCTCTAGAAGTTTTTCTAAGATCGTATGCAAACGCCTTGCTCCAATATTGTCCGTTTCTTGGTTGACTTCTTGGGCAATGTTTGCGAGTCTACGAATAGCATCGTCAGAAAATTCAACATCTATACCTTCTGTTTTCAACAAGGCTTGATATTGCTTCAATAAGGCGTTGTTTGGTTTGACCAATATATTAAAAAAGTCATCCACATTTAAACTGTTTAATTCTACACGAATTGGAAAGCGCCCTTGAAGTTCTGGAATGAGATCCGATGGTTTGGACATATGGAAAGCGCCTGCGGCAATAAACAAAATATGATCCGTCTTAACGGTTCCATATTTGGTCACAACCGTTGAGCCTTCTACGATTGGTAGAATGTCCCGTTGAACGCCTTCTCGCGATACATCACCAGAATTATTATTTTTTCCAGCGATTTTGTCAATCTCATCCAGAAAAATAATACCGAACTGCTCCGCACGAATCACAGCTTCTTGTGTGACTTCATCCATGTCGATCAGCTTTTGTGCTTCATCCTGAGTTAAGACCTGGCGCGCTTCAGATACAGGAAGTTTGCGTTTCTTTTTTCGTTTTGGCATCATACTGCCGAGCATATCCTGCATGTTCATCCCAATTTGTTCCATTCCAGCGCCTGAAAGCATATCGAACATTCCGGATTGCTGCTGTTCTTCGACTTCAACCGTTACGATGGTGTCTTCCATTTCACCGAGTTCTAGCAGGCGACGAACCTGTTCACGTTTTTGTTTCGCGTTTAAATCGCTATTCTCATCGTCATTTGAGTCTTCGTCCGTTTGATTTTGACCACCAAAGATCAATTCAAAAGGATTTTTCTGAGGCATAGCACGCTTCTTAGTTGGAACCAAAAGATCCACCAGGCGCTCATTCGCTAGTTCTTCGGCCTTAACCTGTACCGTCTCCATTTTCTCTTCTCTAACCAAACGAATAGACGTTTCGACAAGATCTCGAACCATGGATTCGACATCACGACCGACATAACCGACTTCCGTGAATTTGGTTGCTTCTAACTTAACAAACGGAGCGCCGACGAGCTTAGCGAGACGCCTTGCGATTTCAGTTTTCCCTACCCCTGTTGGCCCAATCATTAGAATGTTTTTCGGAACAATTTCATCGCGAATCTTTTCATCTAATTGAGACCGACGATATCGATTGCGCAAGGCGATGGCAACGGAACGCTTTGCCTCTTTTTGACCAATGATATACTGATCAAGTTTCTCCACAATTTCTCTTGGTGTTAGAGCTGTTTTCATAGACATCCCCCTTGTTGTTTCCGTTAAATTCGTAAACTCGGTGTGCCTTTTAAAATTTGGTTTAAAGCTCTTCTAAGATAATGTTGTCGTTGGTAAACACACAAATCTCACTCGCTATTTTTAATGCATTCTTGGCAATGTCTCCAGCCGTTAAATCTCCACCATATCTTTTTAAAGCTCGCCCAGCCGATAACGCATAATTACCACCTGAACCAATGGCTAAAATCCCATCATCTGGTTCAATCACTTCGCCTGTACCAGAGATTAAAAGTAATTCTTCTTGGTTCATCACAATTAACATAGCCTCAAGTTGGCGCAATACTTTGTCGCTTCGCCATTCTTTTGCGAGTTCAACTGCCGCTCGTTTCAAGTTCCCATTATAAGTTTCCAAACGTCCTTCGAACTTCTCAAATAGCGTAAAAGCATCGGCAACGGATCCGGCAAAACCGGCGATCACCTTACCTTCGTAAAGCCGACGAACTTTTCGAGCGGTTTGTTTCATAATGACAGATTGACCAAGTGTCACTTGACCATCTCCAGCCATAGCACTCTTTCCATTATGTTGTACAGCAAATATTGTAGTGGCATGGAACGAATTGGATTGTGACAAAAGATTCTCCCCTTTGCAATCAACTTTGGGTATCATTATTCCCTTTAGCAGCAGTGTTTACCAGTTGCATACCTGGTTTTTATACAGCTTGGGAAGGCTTCAACGATTTTTCCCCATCCATTTTAAGTGCGCGGAATCATAGTCGTGATTGCGCCAGGATGTTTTTAAACCACTGCTTAAAGTACCTCGTCTATATGTATATTCAAATGAATGGACGCCATGAAAAAAAGAACGGTTCATTCTTACTTTCAAATTTTTCTAGACAAAAAACGACATGAAAAAACCGAAAAGCCCTTATAAGTCTCAATCGTCTTTCACACTTTTCTTTTCCAAAGGAACCGTGCCTAGAGACTCTAAAGTCAATCGGATAGATTTCAATATGTACTATAAGTTTTCCCAACCTATTAAAGAAATTAAACCCAAATGTTCGCATAAATGTTTCCATCGACAAAGCTCCTAAATCTTATCACAATTTAGGAGCAAGATCAACAAATTTTACAATTTTGTAACAAAATTCAGAATTGTGTTTAGTGCGTTTGAAGTTGAAAAGGGAGGATGCCCCCTCCCTTTTTGCTTATTGTTCAGCTTCTTTGTAATCACAATTCGGACACTGAACAACTGTACCTTTTTTCAATTTCTTCTCGATTAAATACGAGTCACATTTCGGACAATTTCTAGAAATGGGTTTGTCCCAGGAGATAAAGTCACATTCTGGATAATTGTCACACCCATAGAATTTGCGGCGCTTTTTGCTTCGTCTCTCGACAATATTGCCCTCTTTACACTTTGGACATTTAACCCCGACTTCTTTTAGGATTGGCTTGGTATTTCGACAATCCGGAAAATTGGAGCATGCCAGAAACTTACCGTAACGCCCCATTTTATAGACCATTTCATGACCGCACTTCTCACAATCAATGCCGGCTGGTTCGTCTTTTATTTCAACTTCCTTCATCTCTTTTTCCGCTTTATCCAACCGTTTTTCAAAGTCCATATAGAAGTCCGCAATGATTTTGACCCAATCGGTTTTTCCGTCTTCGATCGCATCCAAATCGTCTTCCATTTTGGCGGTAAACGCCACATCTAAGATCTCAGGGAAGAAATCGACGACGAGTTCATAGACGACTTCGCCAAGCTCAGTTGGTAGAAATTTCTTGTCTTCCAGTGTGACATAATTGCGTCGTTGAATCGTGTCAATGGTAGGCGCATAGGTTGATGGACGGCCAATCCCTAGTTCTTCCATCGTTCGAACTAAGCGAGCTTCTGTATATCTTGGTGGTGGTTGGGTGAAATGCTGCTTGGGTTCGACGTCCTCCATTTTAACGCTTTGACCTTCAACTAATTCCGGAAGATAGTTTTCCTTTTCTTCCTTGTTATCATCATTTCCTTCTATATAAAGCTTCATAAAGCCAGGGAATTTGATCTTAGACCCCGTTGCACGGAACTGTACACCATTATTAACTAAATCAGCACGAACCGTGTCCATGATCGCCGGAGCCATTAAACTCGCCACAAAGCGTTCCCAAATCAACTTATAGAGTCGATATTGGTCTTTTGACAAGTATTGTTTCATTTCTTCAGGTAAATAGGATACAGAAGTCGGACGAATCGCTTCATGGGCATCCTGAGCATTATCCGAGTTTTTACTTTTTGGGCGACCGTTACCTACAAATTCCTTTCCATACTTCTCTTCTATAAAAGCATGGGTTTCAGTACGGGCTACCTCTGAAATACGAGTGGAATCGGTACGCATGTAAGTGATTAAACCCGTCGTCCCAAGTTTCCCCACTTCAACCCCTTCATAGAGTTGTTGAGCGACCATCATCGTTTTTCTCGCCCGGAAGTTCAGCTTACGCGCCGCTTCCTGTTGGAGCGATGAGGTGATAAAAGGCGCGACTGGATTTCTTGTCCGTTCCCTCTTCTTAACCGATTGGATCAAAAAATCTTTTCCCTTGAGCTGGTCTAGAATCCGATTAACGTCCTCTTCATTGCCCAAGTCCATTTTGTTGCCATCTACGCCATAGAAACTCGCTTCAAACATTTCTCCGTCGCCTGTAAATTGGCTAGTAATGGACCAGTATTCTTCAGGAATAAAGGCTTGAATTTCTTTTTCGCGTTCAATAATTAATTTCAATGCAACGGATTGCACTCGCCCAGCACTTAACCCTTTTTTAACTTTTTTCCAAAGTAATGGGCTGATATTGTAACCAACGAGACGGTCTAATACCCGTCTTGCTTGTTGAGCGTCAACTAAGTCCATATTGATGGCACGTGGCTGCTTAAACGCATCCTTAATGGCCTGCTTGGTGATTTCATTAAACACCACTCGACAATCCGATGTTTCATCAATATCTAGGATGTGTGCGAGATGCCAAGCAATAGCTTCTCCTTCGCGGTCGGGGTCAGCTGCAAGATACACTTTCTTCACTTTTTTGGCGGCTTGTTTTAATTCTTTAAGAACAGGCCCTTTTCCACGGATTGTGATGTAGCTCGGATTAAAATGGTCCTCAACGTCCACACCCATTTTACTTTTCGGCAAGTCACGAATATGACCCATTGAAGCTTTCACTTCATATTTATTTCCTAAATAACGTTTAATGGTTTTAGCTTTTGCGGGAGACTCCACAATAACGAGATAATCTTGCATAAGAGTTTCCTCCCCTTCTCAAAGTAAGTTAATGAATTGATTTGATAGGCATCTACTAACATGCCATATGAATCTGAATTAAATCTTAACTTATCGTAATGATAGAAATCTCGTTTGTCAAACTATACCTACTTCTTTTTGCTAGCTAAACGATCCCTTTTATGGGTCAAAACCACCGTGTATAACCCGATTTTTTCTTTATTTTAAAAGGATTTTCCAGCATTCATTTGGGCTTTTGATTTAATTAAAAATTTAATGTTTTCGTAACCTTTGTCTTCAAAAAAATAGGCTTTTTACATTGTTAAATTTTAGTGTTGATAGTCGATCCAACGCACCCCTTTCCGCGGGAGTCTCGTGCATCTCCACCGCATACAAATGGGTTAAAAGATTAACAGGACTAACACAACCCTGTTTCTAACATTGGTAAAATTACAGATAGTGGGTTAAGGCATCGCGCAAGTCATCCGCTTTGGTCACACAAGTGGCCCCTTGTTTGATCAGACGATTCGTCCCTTTGGCCATTGGGTTAAATATGGAACCCGGAATAGCAAAGACCTCTCGTCCTTGTTCGAGAGCTTGGTCAGCGGTAATTAACGATCCACTTCGTTCCTTGGCTTCTACAACAAGGGTTCCCATGGAGAGCCCACTGATCAATCGATTGCGCTCTGGAAACATCCATTTTTGCGGGGTTGAATAAGGTGGGTATTCGGAAAGGATAAGGTGGGTTTCACTTAAGGTTTGGGCAAGGCCTAGATGAGCCTTGGGATACAAATGATCGAGACCCGAACCTAATACGGCGATCGTTTTCGAACGAAGGGCCAATTTATGCGCGGCACCATCCACGCCAAGCGCAAGTCCGCTCACAATCTGCCACCCCTCCTCAATCAACGGTGACAACACGTGAGACATGGCCTGGAGTCCTTCTTTAGTCGGATGGCGTGTTCCAACAACGCTTAGTGACTTTTTCTCGCGAGCGAGTGTGAGATCGCCTTTATAAAAAAGGAGTAATGGAGGATCAGGAATTTCTTTTAAAAGAGGCGGAAAATCGGGATCGAAATAAGTGGTGAAAGAGATCGTTTTTTGTCGATAAATATCAGATTGTGTCGAGGCGTTAAATCGACACCAATCGTCAAGAAACGCTTTCATTTGATTCACTGGAAGATTGAGAAGGTGGGTCAGTTCGGATGGGGAGGTCTGTTCAAACGGAGTTGCCATTAATGAATGGTAGGCCATCAAGCGACGCATCGCAGTGCGGCCTATGCCTCGACAATGAACGAGGCGAAAAATCAGGTCACTTTCTTCCATTATAATACCTCACTTTTTTGCGGATCTATAATAATTTCACATTTGTCGGTAGAATTCCTGCTTTTCGAGAAAATATTTTTGACAGAAGGGTCATCCAAAGTGAATAGCGAATCCTCGTGGTCATAAAATTAAATATAGAGACACTCTATTCTGCGATCCCTTCCACCCCTTCCAAATAAGCGTCTACAATGTTAAAAACCCTCCACGACATACGTGTGTCGGGAGGGCTCGTAAACTATAGTTATTTAGTCAAGCATTTATCGTAGATGCCTTTTTCTTTAAGAACACCGATAAGTGTTTCGCCGATCTCAGCTGGTGATTCCGCAACTTTAATGCCATTTGCATTAAGCGTTTGGATCTTGGCTGCAGCTGTTCCTTGACCGCCAGAAACAATGGCACCAGCGTGGCCCATACGTTTTCCTGGAGGAGCTGTCTGACCGCCGATAAAGCCAACAACAGGCTTCTTCATGTTGGCTTTCACCCACTCAGCCGCTTGTTCTTCAGCATCGCCACCAATTTCACCAATCATGATCACCGCATAGGTGTCATCATCTTCATTGAAAGATTTAAGTACATCGATGAAGTTCGTTCCGTTTACTGGGTCCCCACCAATACCTACAGCAGTGGATTGCCCAATACCAGATTGAGTCAATTGATGAACCGCTTCATAAGTCAGTGTACCAGAGCGGGACACGATACCAACATGACCTTTTTGATGAATGTAACCCGGCATAATCCCGATTTTGGTTTCACCTGGAGTGATCAAACCAGGGCAGTTTGGTCCGATTAAACGAGTTTTCTTGCCTTCCATGTAACGCTTCACTTTGATCATGTCCATAATAGGAATACCTTCTGTAATACAGATAACAAGATCAAGCTCAGCATCCACTGCTTCAACAATTGCATCTGCTGCAAAAGCTGGTGGGACATAAATGATTGAAACGTTTGCGCCTGTTTTTTCGACACATTCTGCAAGCGTATTAAATACAGGTACGCCTTCTACCTCTGTTCCACCTTTACCTGGAGTAACCCCGCCAACGACCTTAGTTCCATATTCAAGCATTTGAGTAGTATGATAAAGGCCTTGGGAACCGGTAATCCCTTGAACGACTACTTTTGTATCTTGATTAACAAAGACACTCATCTCCGAAATCCCACCTTTCTTATTTAACTAATGAAACGATTTTTTCGGCACCGTCAGCCATCGATTCTGCTGCTGTGATGTTTAAACCAGACTCATTGAGCAATTTCTTACCGAGCTCAACGTTGGTTCCCTCTAGACGTACAACAAGTGGTAAGCTAAGTCCAACTTGCTTAGACGCTTCAATAACACCTGTTGCGATGTCATCACATTTCATGATTCCGCCGAAAATGTTAACAAAGATCCCTTTCACGTTTTGGTCAGAAAGGATAATCTTGAACGCCGCTGCAACTTTCTCCGCTGTTGCACCGCCCCCAACGTCAAGGAAGTTTGCCGGGTCGCCGCCATAATGCTTAATGATATCCATTGTGGCCATAGCAAGACCAGCCCCGTTGACCATCATCCCAATGTTTCCGTCAAGGGCCGTGTAGTTCAAATCATATTTGGAAGCTTCGATTTCTTTTTCATCTTCTTCACTTAAATCGCGAAGTTCTAGAATGTCTTTGTGACGATAAAGCGCATTGTCATCAAAGTTTAATTTCGCATCGAGTGCCATAACCTGACCGTCACCTGTCGTAACAAGCGGGTTGATTTCAGCAATTGCGCAATCCTTTTCAACAAAGGCCGTATAAAGACTCATCATGAATTTAACCGCTTTGTTGACGAGTTCTTTTGGAATGTTCATGTTGAACGCTAAACGACGGGCTTGGAAGGCTTGAAGCCCAATTGCAGGATCAACCGCTTCACGGAAGATTTTCTCCGGAGAGTTTTCTGCAACTTCTTCAATTTCCATACCGCCTTCTTCTGAACCCATTAACACAATGCGAGATTTCGCACGGTCAAGAACAAGACCGATATAATACTCTTTTAAAATGTCACTGCCTTCTTCAATCCAAAGGCGTTTGACTTCTTTTCCTTCTGGACCTGTTTGATGCGTGACTAGAACTTTGCCAAGAATGTCCTCTGCATATGTACGCACTTCGTCGAGGTTCTTAGCGATTTTGACGCCGCCTGCTTTCCCACGGCCACCAGCATGAATCTGTGCTTTGACTACTTTGACTTCAGTGTTTAGCGTTTTTGCTGCTTCAACAGCTTCGTCAACCGTGAAGGCAACTTTACCATTTGGCACCGCAACACCGTATTGTCTCAAGAGTTCTTTCCCTTGATACTCATGAATATTCACGATTCAAACCTCCTATCGTCTCTTAGGTGAAGCCCATTACTTTCTAATTGTAAAAAAGTGAACGCCATTTGTCTACTATTTCACAAAGTTATTCGACATTCCTTTTAAAGGTGGAATTTTTGGAAGATTGCCCCGATTTCCACCTTTTTAAAATACACTGGTTTTACAAGGCTACCGCTCCTGGTCAAGCTTGTATAAAAACGCAAACACTTCTGCCACAACTTGATAGAGATCGGGTGGAATCACTTGATTCAAATCCAATTGGGTGAGCAGATTAACCAGGGACTCATCTTCTTGAATGGGAACACCCGCTTGTCGAGCCGTTTCGATTATTCGTTCTGCCGTGTCATCGGCTCCTTTTGCCACCACTTTGGGCGCTTCATCCCGTCCTGCTTGATAACGTAAGGCAACCGCTTCTTTTTTCTTGTTGAGCGCCTTCGCCTTCTTCGGGTTCATATGGTCACATCCATTTGCGTTGTTTGATAAAAAAGCTTTTCCACAACCCCCTGAACGGGCTCTTTGCGATGTTGGAAACTGATCAATTCATAGTTAAGCGCGTGCAAACGTTCTTTCATTTCAGAAAATGTTTGAGAGGCTAACAAATTGTTCGAAGGTGACTGTTCGGTATATAAGGTACAGGTCAGTGCACGGTTTTGAATCACCATTTGTAAAACAGTTTCTTTTAAATGAGTCAGGTTAACATGAAAAACCAAGCGACAAAACTCAGGATCAAACGCCCCGTCAGGTGTTTTCTTGATCTCCCACTTCACCTTTGCTTCACTTGCTTGTTCTTGATTAAAAATAGGGATTTGCACATTAAAGCTCAACCACTCAGGGTTATGAGTTAGTGAAAGCAACTGCTGACCGGTAATCTGATGCAGTAATTGGTCTGCAACATGAAGTGAGCCCGTTGAAGAATGCCCCACACCCTGTTGACTATTTAAGAATGACAAAAGCGCACCTTTTAGATCTTGAACGGGCGCCCCTTGCTTGACCGGTCGAGTATCACCGATCGAATTCAGAACCTCTTTTTGCTCATCCGTCATCGCTTGTGTAATCGCTCTCCATTCCTCTGAGGCAGGAGTGGCTTCCTTTTGGTGCAATAGAGGAGCCCCTTGTTCAACATCGGAGATAACAGGGACCCCTTTCACCCATTTTGCAATCATGGCTTCATGAAAAAAACCCATTTTCTCAAGGAGTTGCGGCAAGGGAAGCGGCTCAGTTTCTGAGCCCGTTTGAAACCAACCGAGGACTTGTTTTAATCCTTGAGAAGCAGCTTCTTGTTTCGGTTCAATTTGAATCCTTTGAAGCGAGTCTTCAAGTTGCGAGAGAAGGGCTTCTGCAGAGGGGCCAAACTTCGCCATTTGGACCGATTTGAATACGCTTGGGCTAAGAGGGAGATCTCGTGCCACCACTTCCTCAAGCACAGAAAAAGCCTCTTGTGAACTCGGCATCCTTTTTGTTAATTTAAGAGCTTGTTTCACAAAGCTTGGGACAATCGGCCAATTGTTCGCCATCATCTGGGTTAAAAGGTGACTAGATTGTGGCGTAACTGCAACGCCCATTTGCCTTAACATCCCTAAGACTAAATTATTACCGGACTCCGGTTGTGCATTCATGACTTTCAAATGAAGCGTACCATTAGGCTCTTCTTTCAACACTTGGAACGGATAGCGTGTCCCCGTTTGTAAGGTATTCTCTAGATTAGCAATGAGTGTCTGCCCACCGATCGAGACGGAGGCCTGGTCTTTTCCAAGCCATTTAAGAACCGTCCCCATCACAAACTGACCTGGTCGATAACGAGTTTGCGGGTTGGTTGCGTTCACTTTCGTTACTGCAAATAATTGTGAGGGACGTACATCCATCGATGATTCACCTCGTTTCTACTAGGTCGAATTAAACGGCTTTAAACGGTGCAAAGCTTAACCGGTGCTCAGGGCAAGGTCCCAGTTTTTCTACCGCTTCCAAATGCGCTTTTGTTCCGTAACCAGCGTGGCTTGAAAACGCGTAACCTGGATATTTAAGGTCCAATTGCGCCATTAGGTCATCGCGGAACTCCTTAGCTATAACAGAGGCTGCAGCAATCGTTAAACTACGGGCATCTCCTTTAATGATTGGCGTTTGTGGTAAATCAATTGGGAGGTCCAGAGCATCAATAAATAGATGGTCGGGTTGCGGGTTCAATTGCTTGATCGCGCGTTGCATCGCGAGTTTCGTAGCTTGATAGATATTGATTTCATCAATTTCTTTAGACGTCGCTAAACCAATACCATATGCCACAGCATTTTCTTTGATTAACTGTACAAACCGAGCCCGGTCAGACGGAGTGAGCTGCTTGGAATCATTCAGTCCAACGAGTGCGGATTCTGGCAAAAACGCGGTTTCCTTTAAAATAACTGCCCCAGCCACAACGGGTCCAGCCAGTGGGCCTCGGCCGACTTCATCGACACCTGCAATTCGAGTAAAACCTTGACTTAAACAGGCGTTTTCAAACTCCTGAATGCTGAAAAAATGAGCGAGACGATTAGCTTGCTTTTCTTGACGTCGTTCCCAACGTGCAAAAGCGATTTGTACCCCTTTTCTGTTATCCTCTTTTAATAGGCGTTCTTCACTTACCGTCAACGCTTCTTTTTCTTTTAGAAACCGTTCAATTTGTTGTATCGACCAATCTTTCAATTATCTCATCCTTTAGTATGTATATCGTTCATTTTGCTTTCAAATTCAATACTATTATTCTAAACATCTCCCTAAACCTTGTAAATGTGAAGGTCTTGGAAATAATGCAAAACTAAATCCTTTAATGTTTAATGAGACAATCAAAGTTTCCTATGTACTTTGGTAAAACTGGATTAACATTCCAATTACACGAAGGACACCACGCAATATAACCGGGGTTAATAAACCTAACCCCCCCCGCAACCCGGACAATTTTTTTCCGCCATTCGATTCCAATCTCCTCTCATAATTAAACGTAGTGTGCAAAAAAATCCATCGCTAAATATAAGTAATTTTCAGAATTTTTTACCTGATCTAGAGGAGGTGCTCTTGACTCAACTGACGCATTCCTTTAAAAAGAAAAAAGACCGCATGACATAACTCATTGCGATCTTTCCTTGGGTATATATGAGGGTTCACGGCCCCCTGTACACTTCCTATGACCGTTTTCCTAATGATTATTTAAGGGCGTTCCAAAGAAATCAACCCTATTTTAAGTGAACGAAATTCTCGAATAATCATTTCAGAGGTTTTGTCTAGATCGACATGACCGCCACTTCGAACCGCACCGCGCGCTCTTCCAATCGCCTCCAGAAGTTCCCATAAATCCTCTTCAAGCGGAAGTTCCAAGCGATATCGTTCGGCGAGTTGATTGGGGTAATGCGTCGATAAGTGCTGCACCAAAAAACCAGCGACCTCATTCAAGTCAATGATTTCGTCTTTAATTGCACCTGTAGCCGCAAGCTTTAACCCCACTTTTTCATCCTCAAACTTAGGCCAAAGGATTCCTGGTGTATCTAAAAGTTCCATGGTTTTCCCAACTTTAATCCATTGTTGTTGCTTAGTAATCCCTGGCCGATCGCCAATTTTAGCAATCCGCTTGTTAGCAAGACGGTTGATTAGCGTTGATTTTCCAACATTGGGAATCCCTAAAATCAAGGCCCGGTCGGCCCGTGGATTCATCCCTTTTGCCTCAGAGCGTTTTCGACGTTCTTCAGTGAGTTCTCGAACCGCTTTTGGGATTTGCTTGATGCCCTCGCCATCCTGAGAATTCACCGCCAGTACGCGTTGATTTTCATTGCTCAATGCCTTCTCCCACTCTGATGTACAAGCAGGGTCCGCCATATCACTTTTATTTAAAATTAAAACCCGCGGCTTATTGCCGACAATTTCATCGATCATCGGGTTGCGAGAAGCCAAAGGGACTCTCGCGTCCAACAATTCGATCACAACGTCAATCAATTTAATTTTCTCGATCATTTGTCGCTTGGCTTTCGCCATATGACCGGGATACCATTGAATGGTCATAGCTCCACCTCCTCTGTTACTCGTGAATTAAGGGGGTTCTCGTAAAACGCTTTGTTGGTGAATTAGCCAACGTTACCCCTTTTGTAAAAATGAATCGTCTACTTTTAATTCGCTCGAATTGACTTGTTCGCCGATTAACCAGAGTTTTGCGCCCGTTTATTACAAAAAACCGCCGATTAAACTCAAATTGTGCCAATCAACAACAGTTTAAGCTCAAACGCCATAGCAATACGTCGCTCTCAGAAAGAAAGTCTTATAAAAAACACATACTACTATGTATGAGATCCGTTTACCAAAACCATAACCGTTCTTTATTAATGTGAGCAAAAAAGGAGCTTGGTAACCAAGCTCCTTCTGCTTAATCGTATTTTCTTAAGGCAAACGCCTAATAAGTACTCATCAATTGGCACTAGGCAACCGAAAAGAACGGTTGATTAGCGGCTTTTGATTCGAGCTGCTTTACCGCGAAGATTACGCAAGTAGTAAAGCTTCGCACGACGTACTTTACCGCGACGAATCACTTCAAGTTTGTCGATTTTTGGCGTATGAACAGGGAATGCTCTTTCCACACCAACGTTGTAAGAAACTTTACGTACGGTGAACGTTTCACTGATTCCACCACCACGACGTTTGATTACAACACCTTCGAACAGTTGAATACGTTCGCGCGTGCCTTCGACAACCTTAACGTGAACACGTACAGTGTCCCCAGGGCGAAATTCAGGAAGATCCGTTCTAAGTTGTTCCTTAGTGATCTCATTGATAATATTTTGCATGAATGCCCCTCCTTCCACAAAATGCTCTTACAAGTTTGACGGCCCTTAAAAAAAGACCCGAAATCTTTGCAGCGGAACATTGTATTTACTGGCATAAGCCACTTAAACAGTTTATATGAATCTCGAACAGAAATCAAGAAAATCTTAGATTTGCATCCGTATTTCAAAAGCTCAACCAAAAAAACATCACCCAATTTTGGAATGATTTGATATAATTCTTTTTAAAAAGCGGAAAGAAACCACCAAGGATGTGACACTTTTGAACACGTTTGACATAGCACGGTTAGCCGGCGTCTCTCGAAAAACCGTTCAACGGGTTTTGAACGATGCCCCTAACGTACACCCCAAAACGAAAGCCAAAATATTAAAAATCATCGAAGACCATCATTATGAACCCAATGAAACAGCGAGAATGCTCTCCTCAAAGAAAACTCAAACCATTGGTATCTTTATTGTACAAGACGAACGCACCTATCGGTTGTATTCAGATGACTTGTTTTATGGTGCCGTCATCGGTGGCATGATTAGTCAATGCGCTAAACGGGGGTATAAATCGTTAGTGACCATTCTCGACATTACAAACCCTGACGCTATTTTAAGTCTCTATAAACAAAAAAGCATTGATGGTGGGCTCTTAATCAGTTGGTCAAACATTCAAAGCATTGTCGATCAAATTACCCAACTTGGATTTAAAGTCGGTGTATTTGACCAAAACAATGCCCCACAATCTGGACTCGATGTCCTGATCCCACACATTGATAATCGAAAAGAAGCTTATAAAGCCACTCAATACCTAATTGAACGTGGGCATACGGATCTCGGGATCATCACCGGTGATTCGAATGTACCAGCTTCTTTTGAGCGCCTTAATGGTTTTCTAGATGCGATCAAGGACTATCACTTGATTGTATCAAATTCTCGGATTTATAAAGGCGATTTTACTGAACATGGCGGTGAAGAAGCCGTTCGTTATTGGCTCGCACAACAGGATTTACCAAAGGCTATTTTTTGTTCCAATGATTTGACCGCGTATGGTGCACTCACTGCCCTAAATGCATCCAATATTTCGGTGCCTCATGAAGTTTCCCTTATTGGAGTGGATGACTTATTGATCTCCAAATATATGCAACCTGCCCTCACCACTTTGAAAATTCCGCGGGTCGAAATGGCCACAGCGTTAACAGACAGCCTAATTAATAACTTAGAAGGACTCCCTACCAAAGCTACGCAATTGCAGTTTGAGTCTGAACTTATTGTGAGAGAAAGTGTCAAAACTTAAAAAAATGAATTGCCAGACTATTGACAACTTTTGTCTACTATTCTATGATTTTAGTAGATTTTTGTCTCACGTCAGACAATAAAATGAAAGCGATTACCAGAGAGGAGGTTCCATTGGGGTTATAAAGCGTTTTTAGATTAGGTAACGTTTTTTCTGAAAAAATGTCCCACGTCGGACAAAATGACAACAATCGACAATATATTTGGATGAAAAAGGAGTGAACACAATGGTTCGCAAACGATTAAGCCAGATTTGGACCATCCTTTTGGCCATAATGCTTATTTTTATGAGTTATGCCCCTCGTGCAAGTGCGCAAACCACCGGGACAAGTTCCAATTCAATCGATTGTCCACCAAGCGCAAAAACCGTTACTCATCTTGTCTTTGCAAAAGAAATGAATCAAGCGTTCAACTTAACGGAGGAATCGCAAAATACAATTAAAGATGCAACAAAGGGCTCGGCAGATTACAAAACGCTCTCGATCGCTCTACAAGCAGGTTATTTGACGCTCGATTCAAACGGAACTATTCATCCAAATGCTCCGTTAACACGCGCCGAAGCCATTCGGGCTTTAAATCTTCTCTATGGCGTAAGTGATTCAGCACCTGAAACCGCTTATGGATTTACTGATATTTCCAAACTCGATCAAGATACACAGGTTGCGATCAACGCCTTTGCTGCTTCAGGATATCTTTCTTCCTTGGCTTCAAAAAAGGTCTTCGTTCCTTCGAAACCGATCACAAGTGATGAACTGTCTTCTCTAATAAATCAATTAAAAGATTCTAAGTGGAAATTAAATTGGAATGACGAGTTCAATGAACCAAGTGTCGATCCTACCAAATGGACCTATGATTTGGGAACAGGTGGTAGTAATCCTGGTTGGGGAAACAATGAATTAGAAAGTTATACAAAGAGTCCAGACAACGTCAAAACAGAAAATGGCGATTTGGTCATTACAGCAAAAAAAGATAGTTCGGAAGGCGCTAATTACACTTCCGCTCGCTTAAAAACTGAAGGTTTATTTTCTCAAAAATATGGGAAGTTTGAAATTCGCGCGAAGCTACCCACTGGTAAAGGGCTTTGGCCGGCGATTTGGATGCTCCCAACGAATCCAAAATATGGGGCTTGGGCAGCATCTGGAGAAATTGACATCATGGAGCTTCACGGTAGTGATCCTTCAACCGTAGCTGGAACCATCCACTATGGCGCAACATGGCCAAGCAATGTTTACACAGGTAAATCTTATACTTTACCTAATAACGGGACTGCAGCGGATTGGCACACATACGGTCTTGAGTGGACACCTGGGGAAATTTCATGGACTGTCGACGGTAAGGTTTACGAGACACAAAACAACTGGTATAGCCATGGTCTTAATCAACCGGCTGACTATGCTTATCCTGCTCCATTCGATCAACCGTTCCACTTCCTATTAAACTTAGCTGTCGGTGGGAACTTTGATGGGAATCCTGATTCTAGCACTCAATTCCCTGCCCAGATGAAAGTCGATTATGTGCGTGCTTATAAAATGGCACAAACACCAACGACTCAACCGCTACCACCACAAATTAATAAAGATCCTATTCCTGCTGATGCAATTCCAGCTGAATCGGATGGAAATCTCGTTCGTAACAGTAATTTTGATGAAGAGACGCCAAATGCCACAACTTATCTGCTGGACAAGGACAATAAGAACATTCCAAAAACAGGCTATTGGTCGTTATACCAAGGTGCCGGTGGTGCAGGCAATGTTCAAATTGATCCAATTAACGGTGTGAATTTTGCTAAGATTAATGTGACGACCCCAGGTTCTCAAAATTATTCTGTACAACTTTTACATCAAGTTTCACTCGTTAAAGGTCATTATTATAAACTGACGTTTGATGCCAAATCCTCGCAAGCACGAGATCTTGATGTCAAATTTTCTGGAGGTCAAAGTCGAGGTTTTCAGGCCTATTCTAAAGTTCTGGGTGCTTCTTTAACCGATCAAGTGAAACAATACACACTATCATTTCAAATGACCCAGGATACTGATGTTGCCGCACGACTTGAATTCAATGCTGGGACAAACGCCAATCCTGTCTGGATCGGAAATGCAAAATTGGTTGAAACAGACGGCTTATACGTCGACCAAGATGGTTCAAAACCACCTTTAGCGGGTGATGGCAACCAGGTCTACAACGGAACCTTCGATGAAGGCGACACAAGCCGAATGATTTATTGGCATTTCAATACTCAAAATGCTGCGAAAGCTACCGCAAGTGTTGATCCAACTGCTCGTCAGTTAAACGTTGCGATTGACAACGCCGGAACGGCTCCAAATGATATTACTCTTGTTCAAAAAGGTATGCAATTAATTAAAGGGCAAACCTATAAACTCAGTTTTGACGGCAAAGGCTCTGCATCTCGAAATGTAGACGTCGCATTCATTAGTAAGGATGGCAGCACGGAATACGTGAAAAAGTCCATTTCATTAGAATCTTCAATGGACACTAAGACGTTCTCCTTTACAATGCCACAAGATGTAGACGGATCAAGAAGGCCAACTCGTCTTCCGTTTTGGTGGTGACAAAAACAATGTCACAATCGATAACGTGAAACTAATCCGGACGAGCACTTACATCGATCCAAGTGTCAAATTATTCCCGCTTGAAAATGGGGACTTTGATACTACTTTGAAGCCATGGCAAGGCATTCAAACCAATGGCGGTGCCTCCACAGTCACGACTGAAAATGGCCAAGCCAAGGTGAGTGTTACAAACGTTGGAGATCAACCGTACTCCAATATGCTCATACAAGATGGATTAAGTCTCTCAAACGGTATTACGTATGATTTAGAATTTGATGCGCACTCTTCTATCGCGCGCCAAATGGAATTGGATCTAGAAGATTCCAGTTATACACGTTATTTTGATCAAACCGTTAAACTTACAAAAGATGACCAGCACTTTAAGTTTGAATTCACAATGACCAAAGACAAAGTCGTGGCATTGAAGTTCTTCTTAGGTAAAATTGCTGGTGATACAGTGACGGGTCAGCATGATGTCTATATTGACAATGTCATTTTCCAAGTTAAAGGCGCTTCGCAAATGGCCAATATGCTTAAGAATGGTACCTTTGATACCGACCTAAGCAGCTGGTCCCCTTGGCTCGCCTCTGCAGACTTGGGCAGTGTAACGGTAGACAACGGACAACTCAAAGCATCGCTTAAGAGCAATGGTGCCAACCCTTGGGATATTCAAGTGCCACAGAACAACTTGACGTTTGAACAAGGCAAGAGTTACCGAGTCACGTTTGATGCGCGCTCAACTGTACCACGCACGATGCAAGTGGTTGCAGAACAAAACGGTGGCGCCTATACAAAATATTTAACTAAAAATGTTGCGCTAACCGATCAAATGAAAACGTACACCACTACGTTTACGATGACTAAACCAACTGATAGCAATGCCCATCTTAATTTCTTATTAGGAAATATTGATGGTGCGATTACCCAAGCCCACGATGTCTATCTCGACAATGTCAGTGTCGTGGAAGTGGATATGCCTCCTGTTACGGCTCCCCCTACTGCTGGACATGATTTACTGAACGGTGGGTTTGATACGAATACTGATAACTGGAAAACATACCTTGGCGACGGTTCAGATGCTACGTTCAATTCCGTTAATGGGCAACTTGAAGTCAACTTCCCTAATTACGATGGCTGGAATCGTTGGTCTACTCAACTCTTCCAAGACGGGTTGCACCTTGATAAAGGGAAGACCTATGAACTTTCATTTGATGCCAACAATACCAAGCCGACTGACAAAGTTATTGGTGTTGAAATTCATGACAGTTCAGATGCGATTATTCAAAGTAAAACATTTACTCTATCATCCGATATGAAGACCTATACACTTGACTTCACACCAACGGCTACTGAAGAAAATGCCAAAGTACTCTTCCTCCTTGGTGGAAATAATCTGGATGGTAAGTCATTTACACAGAACAGCAAGATCCATTTAGACAATGTGACATTAAAAGAGAAAGTGGTTACACCAGCTGGCCACGCTCTACTAAATGGTGGCTTTGATACGAACACTGATAATTGGAAAACGTATCTTGGTGATGGTTCAGATGCTACGTTCAATTCCGTTAATGGCCAACTCGAAGTCAACTTCCCGAATTATGATGGATGGTTCCGTTGGTCCACTCAACTTTTCCAAGATGGGTTGCATCTTGATAAAGGGAAGACCTATGAACTTTCATTTGATGCCAACAATACCAAGCCGACTGACAAAGTTATTGGTGTTGAAATTCATGACAGTTCAGATGCGATCATTTAAAGTAAAACATTTACTCTATCATCCGATATGAAGACCTATACTCTTGACTTCACACCAACGGCAACGGAAGAAAATGCCAAAGTACTCTTCCTCCTTGGTGGGAATAATATTGATGGTTCGCTCTTTACGAAAAATAGCAAGATCCATTTAGATAATGTGACATTAAGCGAAAAAACTAGTAGTCCAACTACAACAACGGTTAGTGGAACCGTACAGCCAGCTCTTGCAGGAAACACGGTCTCTACCTCTACAACTGTTACAGTAAATGATCAAGCAGACAACAAATGTCAATCAAACGGTAACTCTGGCGATCAAAGTCAATAAAGGCGGAAGTTCCGATCAACCAGGTGACACTGGTGGCAACTCGGATAACCAACCTATTGTTAAGGATGGCACCGTCACTTTTAACTCGAATGCCTTTAAAGGTTTGAAGAAAAATGGCAAAGTAACCATTAATCTGAATCAAACCACCGACTTCTCCGTTCATTTGACAAAAGATCAAGTGAAAGATCTTAAAGCGCAATCTGGTCACTTGTCGGTGACGAATCAGAACGTGACGATTGACTTCCCGGCAAGCAATTTGCCTGATTCCGGCGACATTCAATTCAACGTTCAAAAACTGAAGGACATGAGTCAAGCGTTTAGTGGTGTGTATAGCTTCAGCATCATCTCTGGAAAAACATCGTACCACCACTTTGGCTCACCTGTAACCTTGACCTTTAAAGTGAATCAGAAAGATGTTAAAAATCCTGATCAACTTAAAGTCTATTACTACAACGAACAAACGAAAAAATGGGAACTCATTGGCGGAACCTATAAAGACGGTTACGTAACAGCGACCACCATGCACTTTAGTACCTACACAGTATTCAGACAAACTAGTTCCACAACAAGCCAGTCATCGTCTGATACCGGTACTCAATCTGCAGGTACGCCACAGCTTCCAAATACAGGAACACCGTACTACAACTTCCTTGCTGTCGGTGTTGCCTTGATCTTAATCGGCGGAATCGCGGTCCTCGTTAGAAGACGTCAACGCGTTTCTGAATAAGAAACACCAAAGCCCCCAAACGTAGGTTAATACACGTTTGGGGGCTTTAATTATTATCTATTTTTCAATCCAGATAAGTTCTTAATCCTCCAACAAATCCGGCCGTCTCTCTCTTGTCCGACGGAGCGACTCAACATTCCGCCACTCCTCAATTTTCGCATGATTCCCTGAAAGTAACACATCTGGCACCATATGGCCTCTGAAGTCCGCTGGACGCGTGTAATGAGGGTGCTCCAGTAATCCACTAGAAAATGAGTCCGTTACTGCTGACACACCGTTTCCGAGCGCTCCAGGCAGCAGTCGCACGACACTATCAATCATCACCATTGCGGCGAGCTCTCCACCTGTTAAAACAAAATCACCTATTGATAACTCGTCCGTTACTAGATGTTCACGAATCCGTTCATCATAGCCCTCATAGTGTCCGCAAAGAAAAATCAAATGATCTTCCTGTGCCAATTCCTCAGCATGACGCTGGGTGTAGCGCTCACCTTGAGGCGTCATCAAAATCACCCGCGGTGGTTTCGCTTTTGGATCGACACTTTTTTTCACATGATCCACCGCATCAAAAATCGGCTGCGGCATGAGCACCATGCCGGCCCCTCCGCCATACGGGTAGTCATCCACTTTGTTGTGTTTGTTGTCGGCAAATTCACGAAAATTGGTCACGTGATAGCTTGCGACCCCTTTTTCACGCGCTTTTTTTAAAATGGATTGCTCAAATACCCCCGTAAACATTTCAGGAAAAAGCGATAGCACCTCAATCTTCATCATCAATAAGGCCTTCCATTGGGTGGATGACCACCTGTTTCTCTTCTATATTGACGGACTTAACAACTTGCTCAATATATGGAATCAGAAGGTCTTTCTTACCTTTACGCTGAATGACCCACACATCATTAGCACCCGTGGCGAGAATGTCTTTGATCTTGCCAAGAGGCTTGCCTTCCTCCGTCTCAACCTCACACCCAATGATTTCATGATAATAAAACTCGTTTTCCTCTAATTCACCCTGTTGATCTTCTGTAACATAGAGGTTTTGACCCTTAAACTTTTCGACATCATTCACGTTAAAAAAGCCCTCAAACACCAAAAGGTCAAAAGTTTTATGTTGGCGATGGCTTTGGACGATTACCCTTGTTCTTGGCCCCTCTGAGGATGGCGCAATGAAAAGTTCATTCCCTTCCTCGAAGCGTTCGTCGGGAAAATCGGTTTGACTAATGACGCGCACCTCACCACGAATCCCATGTGTGTTGACGATTTTTCCTACTTGAAACCACTCTGTCATCTCGTTCACCCTTTGAAAATAAGATTATGTAAGTAATCGTTCCTTTTACCACGTTCTATATTAGATTGCTTTACTAGTGTTCACGAAAAAAGAGGAATTCTTTCAAAACAAAAAAAACGGTTCGATCACTTCTGCTTGCGCCATTGTATGAAAAAATGAAGCATGAGAACCGTCCCCGTGCTTCCATACAAAAAAGGAGAGCGGAATCCCGCCCCCCTCAACCTGTTAATCTCGAATCGTCAGTGTAGCTTGTTCATGATGAGCTAAACCCGCTGCATGAATAATATGGCGGATCGCTTGTGCGGTACGCCCGCGCTTTCCGATCACTTTGCCCATATCCTCCTTGTTGACCGACAAGATGTAAGTGGTACGCTCACCGCTTTCTTCCTTGGTCACCTGAATATCATCAGGATGGTCGACGAACGGGGTAACAATGGTACGAATCAGCTCATCCATGAGTGAACGCCTTACTTCCCGAGTTTAGCGTTGTGGAATTTTTCAAGCAAGCCTTCTTTTGAGAAAAGGTTGCGAACGGTATCAGATGGCTTCGCACCTTTAGTTAACCAATCAAGTGCTTTGGTTTCATCAATGTTCACAAGAGCGGGTTCAGAAACTGGATTGTACGTTCCGATTTGCTCGATGATGCGACCATCACGAGGGGAACGAGAATCTGCTACTACTACACGGTAAAATGGGCGTCTTTTTGAACCCATACGCTTTAAACGAATTTTAACTGCCATTTTTAAAACATCTCCTTAAGATCTATTGATTAGATAATTTTTATATATATGTGAAGGTTTAACCTTACATAAACGGTAATTGGAACGGATTTTTCTTCTTCTTGCCTTTACCACCCATGCCGCCCATCATTTGCTTCATCATCTTCTTCATATCCTTGAATTGCTTCAAAAGACGATTCACATCTTGAATGGTCGTGCCACTTCCCAAAGCAATCCGCTTTTTGCGACTGCCATTGATGATGTCCGGGTCGTTTTTCTCAGCAGGCGTCATCGAGCGAATGATCGCTTCAACGTGACCGATTTGCTTTTCGTCCACCTGCATATTTTTCATGCCTTTCATCTTGTTCATTCCAGGAATCATTCCAAGAAGTTCATCAAGAGGGCCCATTTTGCGAATTTGCGCAAGTTGTTCAAGGAAATCATCCAAGGTAAAACTTGCATTCCGCATTTTTTCTTGCATTTCGCGCGCTTTCGTTTCGTCGACATCGGTTTGCGCTTTTTCAATTAGCGACAACACATCACCCATGCCGAGAATTCGAGAGGCCATACGATCCGGGTGGAACGGCTCTAAGGCATCGAGCTTCTCACCCATCCCAACGAATTTGATTGGCTTACCAGTTACAGATTTAACTGATAACGCGGCTCCGCCACGAGTGTCTCCATCGAGCTTGGTTAAAATGACGCCGGTTAAACCCAAGCGTTCATTAAAGCTTTCGGCAACGTTGACCGCATCTTGACCGGTCATGGCATCCACCACTAGAAAAATTTCATCTGGAGTCACAGCTTCTTTGATCCGCTCAAGTTCGCCCATCAAATCATCATCGACGTGCAAACGACCCGCGGTATCAATGAACACAACATCTTGGTGTTCGTCTTTTGCCTGCTCAACCGCTTTGGTTGCAATCGTAACGGGGTCTTCTTTATCGCCCATTGAGAAAACAGGCATGCTAAGTTGTTTCCCCAGCGTCTCTAGCTGTTTGATCGCCGCTGGACGGTAAATGTCGGCTGCGACCAAAACAGGCTTCTTATTAAACTGCTTGCGCACATAATTGGCCAATTTACCAGAGGACGTCGTTTTACCAGCCCCTTGGAGACCCACCATCATGATCACGGTTGGTGGCTTAGACGCAAGCATGAGTTTACTTTGCTCGCCACCCATTAACTCTGTGAGTTCATCTTGAACGACTTTAATGACCTGTTGGCCTGGTGTCAAGCTTTTCAAGACTTCTTGTCCAATGGCGCGCTCTTTAATCTTGTTGATGAATTCCTTCACCACTTTAAAGTTAACGTCGGCTTCAAGTAAAGCCAGCCGAACTTCGCGCGCCATTTCTTTTACATCGGCTTCAGTCACTTTTCCTTTTCCGCGAATTCGCTTAATCGTTTCCTGAAGGCGATCCGATAAGTTTTCAAATGCCATTATTCCGCCTCCTCATCCACATTCTCAAGTTTAGAGAGAAGGGCAAGACCCGTTTTGGTTGAAAACGACTCACTCTTCATCAAGGTTCGGAGTTCACTTAATATCAGTTGCTGCTTCGTGAATTTCTCCACGAGGCCAAGCTTTGTTTCAAAGGATTCGAGCGTGGTTTCAGTACGTTTTAGATTGTCATAGACCGCTTGCCGGCTAATGCCAAACTCTTCCGCAATTTCACCAAGCGAATAATCATCCACATAAAATAATTCCATGTAATCCCGCTGCTTTTCAGTTAAAAGCGACGCGTAAAAATCATATAAGGCATTAAGTCGTACGGTTTTTTCCAGCATAAGCAACTCACCTTTGTAAAGCATTCGAACTTTACACTTTTATTATATTAATCGGTGTGCGACTAAATGTCAAGGGTTTGTTCTTTACATGGAGAGATTTTAAGGCAGCATGTGGGTTTTTCAACCTAATCCTCTCTTTAGCGATTTACTGCCGATTTACTTAAACTGTCCGATTCCTTATGATTAAATGGTTATAAGCGCCGATTCAGCATCAAAATAAGGCATTAAATAGAGGATCAAAAAGGCGCACTCCCACACGAAAAGGCGCACGCTAAACTTCTTTTATTCTGAAACTATCTTGCCGTCGTCTTCAAACATCTCAGAGAAAAGCCCGTAGACAAACGCATCGGCATCAAAAGGTTGTAGGTCATCAATAGCTTCACCAAGTCCAACAAATTTGACAGGGAGATCCAATTCATGACGAATGGCCATCACGATGCCACCTTTAGCTGTGCCATCTAATTTGGTTAACACAATCCCTGTCACATCTGTGGACTGAGAAAACGTCTTGGCTTGGCTCATCGCATTCTGGCCTGTTGTGGCATCAAGAACCAACAATACCTCATGAGGGGCATCGGGAATTTCCCGGGTGATGACCCGCTTTACTTTTTCAAGTTCTTTCATCAAGTTCACTTTGTTTTGTAGACGGCCAGCTGTGTCACAAATCAATACGTCAACATTGCGGGATTTTGCGGATTGTACCGCATCAAATACAACAGCCGCGGGATCCGATCCCTCTTGTTGTTTGATGACATCAACACCGGAGCGTTGCCCCCAAACTTCTAATTGTTCAATGGCGCCGGCACGGAATGTATCACCCGCGGCCAAAAGCACCTTCTTACCTTCTTTTTTAAACCGGTTGGCGAGTTTTCCTATCGTCGTTGTTTTTCCGACTCCATTGACGCCCACCACTAAAATGACCGTCATTCCATCAGGGTTCATATTAATCCCAGGAACCTCTTCGTCTTTGTTTTCAAGCATCCCAGAGAGGACTTCGACAATGGTATCGCGAAGTTCTGCGGTTTCTTTGATATTGCGCAGACGCGCTTCATCTTTTAGTTTTTCAACGAGATCCATTACCGTTGTCACACCGACATCCGCACTTATGAGTGCATCTTCTAATTCTTCAAAGAAATCCTCATCCACTTTACGGTAACGACTAATGAGTTGATTGACTTTTGATGCAAAAGAGCCACGGGTTTTCGTCAACCCCTCTTTAAATTTCTCTGAATCTGTTGTTTCTTGCTTACCCGTCATTTTATCTTTTAATTTTTTGAAAAAACTCATGAATAGCCTCCTGCTCAGACGACCAGTTCCGCTGTCTCTTCCAAACGAACGGAAACCAATCTTGAGATTCCAGATTCCTGCATCGTAACACCATACAGGACATCTGCTTTTTCCATGGTACCCTTTCGGTGCGTCACAACAATAAATTGAGTGTCTTGACTAAATTTCGTCAAATAGTCCGCATAACGATCGACATTCGCATCATCCAGTGCCGCTTCTACTTCATCCAGTACACAAAATGGCACCGGACGTACTTTAAGTATGGCAAAAAGCAAGGCAATCGCTGTTAACGCTCGCTCACCACCTGAAAGCAGTGAAAGATGTTGTAGTTTTTTGCCAAGCGGTTGAGCTAAAATATCCACACCAGACTCAAGGAAGTCTTCTGGGTCCGTCATCACGAGATCTGCTCGCCCACCGCCAAAGAGCTCCGTAAAGACTTGCTTAAATTGTTCACGAATGGCACCAAAGGTTTCTTTGAAGCGTTTGGACACTTCCTCATCCATCTCATCGATAACGTCAAGTAACGTTTGCTTCGCCGTCAAAAGATCTTCTCGTTGTTCGGTTAAAAAGCTAAGTCGAGTTGAAACCCGTTCAAATTCATCAATCGCTCCAATGTTCACCGTACCCAATTCTTCAATTGCCCGCTTAATTAACTTGACTTTTTTACGGGCCTCATCTTCTTCAAGTGTCAGCGGATAATTGGCCTTCGCCGACTCATAACCCATTTCATAATCTTCCCGAAGCGTGCGGATTAAATTTTCAAGCTCGACATCGAGTCGTTCTAAATAGATTTCTTCACGTCTAAGCGCTTCGGTAATACCACGTTGCAAACGCTTCGTCTCTTTAAGCTCCAAATCATTTTGCTTAAGCGCTTCAGATAGATTCAAACGGATACCTCGTCTTTCCGAGATCCAGCGCGTGACGGCTTCTTTATCTTTTTTCAAGGTTTCAAGTATACTCCCAAGATCATGCGTGTTGCCTTCTTGAAGATGCATGACTTCATTCAGTTGATTCCTTTTGTGCTTGGTCTCTTGTTCTTCGGTATACAGTGCCTCAAGTTCGTGTTTGGTCCGCTTTTCTTTTTCATTTTGAGCGGTCACTACTTCTTGTTGACGCCCGACCGATACTTTTAATTCCGTAATCGCTTCATTCAAGGCAACCTTCGTGCTTTCCTGATTCTTCTTCTGATCGGTCAACTCTTGAATCCATTCACTTAATTGCACTTCTTTCGCTGCCAATTCAGCTTGTTCCAATTCAATTGCTTCTAGGCGCGTTTTAAGTTGCGCTTGGTCATCTTTCAAGCCGGAACGATCCCGTGAGAATAAGTCTTCTCGATCCTGCATCGTTTTAACCTCAAAAAGACGTTCTTTATGCTCGGATTCTAAGGTTCGATACTCTGAGCTTAACGTTTCAAGTCGCTCGCGCAACCCGCGCGCCTCACGATTCGCTTCTTGAACGGTTTGTTTTAATACCGTAATGGACGTTTCAGCCTGTTGTTTCTCTTGAATCAAGTCTTTCAGCTGGGATTCCAACTGTTCAATTTCGCGCGCCCGACCGAGTAAGTTCGTTGACGTTTGTTTGCGGCTCCCTCCAGACATTGAACCACCAGGACTGACCACATCCCCATCCAAAGTCACAATTCGGTAACGATAACTTAATTGTTTGGCCAAGTCGCCAGCAGACTTCAGGTCACGGGCAATCACAACATTCCCTAGTAGATTACCCACAATCGAATGGAAAGTCGGCTCATAGCGCACAAGCGCATCCCCAGTTCCCACAAACCCGTCCGTATCCTGGACCAAACTCAAGTCCCTGCTCCCGATTTGACGGGATTTAATTACCGACAGAGGAAGAAAGGTTGCGCGCCCACCTTGGCGTTTTTTTAGAAATTGAATCGCGGCCCGTCCATCGGCTTCCGTGTCAACAACAATATTTTGCATCGCACCGCCAAGGGCTGTTTCAATCGCAGTTTCATAACTCTTATTCACCTGAATCAATTCCGCAACAGCTCCGCGGATCCCGTTAAGTTGTTTCCCAGCCGCTTTGAGAACCAATTTGACGCCACCAAAAAATCCAGCATGATCGTCTTCCATTTCTTTTAGAACATCTCGTCTAGAGGTCACTTGGTCAATCCGGTTGGTCACTCTTTGATAAGTTTGCTGGTCACGTTCAAAGGTCGTTCGCATGGATTCGATCTGTTGGTCCACTTCGTTAAAACGCACGCGTGTCGTTTCAATCTCTGTGCGTTTTTCGACGAGTTGATGAGCAAGCTCTTGCTCATTTTTAGTGAGTCGTTCGGCTTGTTCAACGAGCGATTCTTGATCGCCTTTAAGGCGTTCTTCTTTTTGCAGGAGTTGGGAGACTTGATCAGATAGATAACGCCTCTCATTTCCGATCGTTGCTTGTCGGTTCTTGACTTCATAATAATCGGCTTTCGAGGCTTCAAGTTTTTCTTCCATACCTTGCTCAAAATTTTCATAGAGTTCAAGTTTTTCGCGAAGCTCTGTTTGTAATTTTTCTAAAACATCCGACTGGGTCTTAAGCTCGAACGTCTCAGTTGTAAAACGCGTCTCGAGTTCCGTACGTCTGTTTTGGAGTTCATCCAATCGTTCGACTAACGACTGAACGCTCTCTTCCGCGTTTTTGCGTCTCTCTTCTAGGACGTTTTTCTGACCCTCTACTTTTTCAAGTTGCTCACTGACAAGGAGCAAGCTCCCTTGAAGCTCTTCAATCGACACATCATAGGCTTCAAGCTTTTGGCGATCGTCTTCTTCAGTAGCTTCTAGCACACGAATTTGTGAAGCAAAATCAACATCTTGTTCTCGAAGACTCTCGACTTCTTTGGTTTTTGCCTCCCACTTTTCATGCGTGGCTTCGATATCGTGAGCGAGAAGCGCCACTTCAATCGTTTCAAGCTCGGATTTCTTTTCAAGAAAATCTTTGGCAATGGAGGCCTGCACTTCAAGTGGTCCGACCTGTTGCTCAAGCTCGTGGATGATATCTTCTACACGGTTCAGATGTTCTTGAGAATCCGTGAGTTTCTTCTCAGCTTGTTGTTTTCTTGTTTTATATTTAAGGACACCGGCGGCTTCCTCAAAGATTTTTCGTTTTTCATCTGCTTTACTGTTCAAGATATCATCAATCTTACCTTGACTAATAATGGAATAGGCTTCACGGCCTAGACCAGAATCCAAAAAAAGCTCTACGATATCTTTCAGACGGCAACGTTGCCCATTGAGCAAAAATTCACTTTCACCGGATCGATACACCCGACGTGTAACGCTAACTTCGGTGTAGTCGACGTTGATATGGCGATCCATGTTGTCTAAGGTGAGCGTGACTTCTGCCATGTTTAAGGCCCGGCTCGAATCGCTTCCGGCAAAAATGATATCTTCCATTTTGGCGCCACGAAGCGTTTTTACAGACTGCTCACCTAACACCCATTTGATCGCATCTGTTATATTACTTTTTCCACTTCCGTTAGGTCCGACGACAGCCGTCACCCCTGGCACAAATTCAATGGCCACTTTTTTGGCAAAGGATTTAAACCCAACGATCTCGATTTGCTTGAGGAACATCGCGCTCCCTCCTCATACTCTTAACCCTTCTATTTTATAACAACTTAGTACTGTATGAAAAGAGCCGATTTAATAGGCATTTATTGATTTTTCACCATTTGACTCTATTATTTGTGGATGATGCAGAGACTGAGTCCGATTAAGTGCTTGCTGGATTCGATCAAACGGATCACGAATTCGATTAAAAGTCGACGGATTTCGCTCACCTGCCTGTCGTCCCAGCCGAATCCACCGTTGATTTGATTACAGAATCTCGTGATTCGATTAAATTCCATCCGGATCCGATTAAACGGGTCACAAATTTGATTAAACCCCCACCAGAATTCGCTCGCCCACCCCTCCCACACACAACGTTCTACCAAATTGTCATACGAAACAAATTGGGTTATGATAAACTAAATGAAAAGAAAAGAATCAGGAGGCGTGGCATGAGTTTAAAAGAAAAAAGTCCCGAGAACCTCGCACAGATCATCGAGGACATGAAAGATAAATTACAATTGGTTAATCGTGGCGTTCTAACGCCAAACTCATTCTCACTCGACAAGTACGAAGACTTATATGAAATCTACGAGTTAGTCATGAAAAAAACGAGTTTCAGCGTCCTTGAGATGGAAGGCATTCTGGATGAGCTAAAATCACTCAGAACAGAAGCTTAAAGGCTGCAAAGCGCCCACCCAAACATTCAAAAATAAAAAAGAACCTTCTAGCAGAAACTCAGGTTTCTCCTAGAAGGTTCTTTTTATATTGCCGTCATCTGTTGTAAGGCTTGTTGGGCCGCATGCTGTTCGGATTCTTTCTTAGTCCGACCTTGACCGGTTCCAAGTCGTTCACCGTTCAGCAGGACATTCGATACAAACGCTTTGTTATGTGCCGGGCCTTTTTCGGAGACCACCTCATAAGACAGTGTTCCTAAGTTCTGCCGTTGTACCCATTCTTGAAGTTGACTTTTATAATCCATCACATGGGAAAAAGCACCTTCGCGAATTTTCGGATAGACAACTCGATGCAAGAAGCGATCGACACGCTCAAGCCCTTGGTCGAGATACAAGGAGCCAACAAACGCTTCAAACACATCTGCTAATAAAGCTGGGCGCTCCCGTCCACCTGTCGATTCTTCACCACGTCCTAGAAAAATGAGTTCTCCAAAATTCAACTCATTGGCAAAGCTCACAAGCGACGGTTCACACACAATTGCAGCCCTAAGCTTTGTCAAATCCCCCTCCTTCATGGAAGGGTAGCTGTTAAAGAGAAAGTTTGAAACAAGTAGCTCAAGGACTGCATCTCCAAGAAACTCGAGTCGCTCATTATCTTCGCTGATGGTTTGACGATGCTCATTCACATAGGATGAATGGGTAAAGGCCTTAATTAGTTGGGATTCGTCCTCGTACTGCAGCTCATTATTTTCTAAAAACAGGCGAAGTTTCTTCACCTTTTCGGGATCGTGGTCACGTTTTCTTCGTTTCGGCCTATCCACGGTGTACCCCCTATATTTCCACAAGTTTTGTAAACCAAAATATATCAAGAGGCTGATAAAGAAGCAAGGGTCGGACCCCTCAAACGAGAGAGTCAGACCCTTCCCAAGTCAGCCTCTTTAATATGTTGACTTATACGTGGGCTTTTATGTACTCAATGACATCGCCAACTGATAAAATCTTTTCTGCATCTTCATCAGAGATTTCAAGGTTGAACTCATCTTCAAGTTCCATAACTAATTCAACGACATCTAAGGAATCGGCTTCAAGATCTTCTTTGAAGTTTGCTTCTGGCTTGACGTCGGCTTCATCTACATCTAGGCGATCCGCCACGATTTTTTTGACGCGTGCTAAGATATCTTCTGACATTGTCGTCACCTCCTTCAAGGGATCATGTCTATACTAAAATACCAAAGAAACCCCATGTGAGACAAGTTCTTTTTCGATCTTTCCTAAAAAAATAAAATTCAGTTTTTTATCCCGCCTTAACAAACCGCAAGATCCCGACCTCAAAACTCCAAAAAACACTTTTAATTTCGGGATAAATTGGCGCAAAGGGCCGGATTAGCGCCACTAAACATTCAGTGGAGAGGGCTTACCCAAAATGAAGTTTTACTTTACGCCATAACCATGCCGCCGTCAACCCGAAGGACTTGACCGGTCATGTAATTGGCTGCATCTGAAGCAAGAAACGCGACCACGCCAGCAATATCTTCTGGGTTTCCAAACCGTGACAGCGGAATTTCTTTTAGCATCGCTTCCTTTACATCCTCTGGCAATTCATCGGTCATATCCGTTGAGATAAAGCCAGGGGCCACCGCATTCACCCTAATATTGCGTGCTGCCAATTCTCGTGCAGTTGATTTTGTCAGTCCGATCACACCTGCCTTGGCTGCCACATAATTGGCTTGTCCAGCATTTCCCATAATGCCAACAACCGACGCTACATTGATGATAGCGCCTTGACGCTGCTTCATCATAGGCCGCGTGATGGCTTTCGTCGTATTAAAGACACCTTTTAAGTTCGTATTAAGGACGGCATCCCAATCTTCTTCTTTCATGCGCATGAGGAGATTGTCCCGCGTAATCCCAGCATTATTAATTAAAATCTCAACAGACCCGAATGTATCCAATACGTGCTTAATCATCGCTTGGACGTCTTCTGACTGGCTGACATCACATTTAACAGCGAAGGCCTCGACACCCATGGCTTTTAATTCTGCCACAACTTCTTCAGCTTTCGCTTCATTACCAGAATAATTAACCGCCACATGGACGCCTTGACGCCCTAATTCTAAGGCAATCGCTCGACCAATCCCGCGAGAAGCACCAGTTACTAGCGCGTGTTTTCCCTTCATGAGTGAGCCTCCTCAGTTAATTCTGTCACCGTTTTTTGGAAGGATTCAAGGTCGCTGACACTTAAGACTGTCACTTTGCGGTTCACTTTTTTGATGAGACCTGCCAAGACCTTACCAGGTCCAACTTCCACAAACGTATCGACCCCTTGACTTAGAAGGTACTCGACCGTTTCGACCCAACGGACTGGTGAATAAAGCTGCTCAACCAATCGCGTTTTAATATCCGTTGCAGCCTGTACAGGTTTAGCAGTGACATTGGCCACAACTGGAATCTTAGCATCTTGGATCGCTAATTGATCTAAGACGGTTGCGAGTTGCTCTGCGGCGGGTTTCATAAGGGCGGAATGGAACGGGCCGCTCACATTTAACGGCAAGACGCGCTTCGCACCTGCCTCCTTCGCCAATTCACCCGCACGCTCGACGCCTGCTTTTGTACCGCTAATGACGATTTGACCTGGACTGTTTAAGTTGGCGAGTTGAACCGTGCCAACTTCCTCACTTGCTTGCTTACAAACCGCGTCTAATGGCTCAGCATCTAGCCCTAACACCGCAGCCATAGAGCCTTCCCCTGCTGGAACTGCCGCCTCCATGAATAAGCCTCTTTGGCGTACCGCATACACAGCGTCTTCAAAGGAAAAAGCGCCTGCAGCAACTAATGCACTGTATTCGCCCAAGCTATGGCCTGCCACATAATCCGGTTGAACCCCTTTTTCGTTTAAAAGAGACAATAGCGCACTGCTCATTGTTAACAGGGCGGGTTGTGTATTTTCCGTACGAGTCAAGACCTCATCAGGCCCATTTAAAATAATCTCTTTTAATCCGATTTCTAGACGCTCATCCGCTTTTTCAAAAAAAGCGGCGGCACTTGAATGGTCTTCATTTAAATCTTTGCCCATTCCAACGAATTGGGACCCTTGTCCCGGAAACACAAAAGCTAGTTTACCCATTCCAAATCCCTCGCTTTCTAAATCATTCACTCTGGTGTGGCTTTCGTTTTATCTTTAACATTTAATACCGTCGTTTCAATCAATTGAACGACTTGATTTTTAACTAACAGACTCGCTTGATTGATCGTCGATTCCCAGCCATTTGCATTCGATGAACCATGCGCTTTAATGATCGGAGCAGCTAGACCAAACAAACAGGCCCCGCCGTAGCTTGAGTAGTCCATCCGCTTTCGAATCCCACGTAGCTTCGGATAAAGTAAGCCTGCAATTACCTTAGAGAAGAACGTACTGGTCAGTTGTTCTTTAATGAGCGAGAAAAAGGACATAGCTGAGCCTTCGATGGTTTTTAGAACGAGATTTCCTGAAAATCCATCGCATACGACGACATCCGCTACATCTTGTAAAACATCGCGGGATTCAATATTTCCAACAAAATTAATTGGAGCATCTTTTAAAAGTTCATAGGTTTTTTTGCTTAAATCATTGCCTTTTCCGGGCTCTTCGCCAACATTAAGTAATCCCACACGTGGATGGGTTCGGCCAGCAACTTTTTCAGAATAAATCGAGCCCATGATCGCGTAATCCAACAGATGCTCTGGTTTGGCATCCATATTCGAACCCGCATCTAGAAGAAGAAACCCCTTGTTTTCTATAATCGTTGGGAGGGTAGGGGCAAGCGCGGGACGATCGATGCCTTTGATTCGACCGACTCCAAAAAGGCCAGCCGTCATCAAGGCACCCGTGTTACCGGCTGAAATCATCGCCTCACAACGCCCTTCTTTTACTTCTTTAATCGCTAAGACCATTGAGGCGTCTTTTTTTTGGCGAACGGCTTTTACGGGCGAATCGGTTGGCATAATTCGTTCCGTCGTATGTAATATTGAAATTCTTGGATGACTATTAATTAAAGGTTTAATCTTTTCTTCATCGCCAACGAGCGTGACCTCTAAATCCGTCATTCTCTCGAGTGCCTTTAATGTCCCCTCAATCACAGCTTGTGGGGCATGGTCTCCACCCATTGCATCTATAGCTAATCTCATCTTCAATCTCCCCTTATTTATTAATCTCTGAAGACGTAGTTTTAATGTGGTGACTATGGGTCTGTCCAGTGACACTTATTAGAAGCCGAATCGCGTTCCTCTATACCAAAACTTCAACCGCTTCTTTGGACTAGCCAATAAAATAAGAAATGAGATCCATTTGTCATTGATAGTATGACCAGTTAGGTTTGTTTCGAACGGTACATTGTGAAGACACCAGTGAAAACCACTTCCTGATTCACACTGCTTTCAACCTCAACGATTGTAAAATCCCCCTCAACTCGGCAGACACTCGCTTTTGCAACAACACGCTCGCCGTTTAGAACCTGCCGTTTGAATTGAATGACAGATTTGGCTGTCAAAGCAAACTCATCGTTAATCACAGCGGTGGCGAGTGAATTGGCTTGTGCAAAAATATGATGACCGCGCGCAATACCCGTTCGTTTAAAAACATGTTCTGAAGTGATATCCAAGATTGAAATCCCACTTTGGTCCAATTTCAGGTCAATGACCTCACCGATCACTTCATCAGGGTTTAATGCTTTGACTTGATCAAATTGCTGAACGGCATAGGATTTCATTCGTTCACGTAATTCTGGAATACCCAGTTCCATTCGATCTAAACGGATCGTCTGCACGCTCACATTGAGGTGGTCCGCAAGATGTTCATCGGTCAAAAACGGCGAAACATATAAGGTATCTTGCAGTTTTAATTGGCGTTCTTGTTTCGTCATACGTGTCAAAAGTCACACCGCCATTTCAAAAAAAATTTGGTGGTGCTAAAAGTCCTGCTAGCCATTGTAATCGCGTAGATAACTCAAGCTTTACACCTGCCACTTGGGCTCGCATTTTATGAATGGAAACAAACAGTAACATCGTGCGTCAGCCACACTCGACCATTCGAATTACAATTTATGACTAGGTCTTAAAAGTAGTATATAAATAGTAGGTCATAATTTCAAGTCATTCTATAAGTTATCTATGTTTAAGTCGTCTTTTGAACCGTCCATTCCATGAGGTTCCGAGGCTTAGTCCAAACGTTCGGTCTCAAAGACCCCTTCACGCTCAAGCCACTCACGCAACACCCCAAATTCCGAATCCTGCCAAAACGCCTCGCCTTGCATAAACGTTGCGGCATCCTGACGCGCCACTTCTAATGCTTTGAAGTCATGAACAACGTCGGCGAGTTTAAAATCAGGTAATCCACTTTGTTTTTGGCCAAAATAATCACCGGGGCCACGAAGCTCAAGATCTTTTTCGGAGAGTTCAAACCCATTGGTGGTTTCGGTCATAATCCGCATGCGCTCTTGACTGACTTCTGACTTGGCGTCTGTTATAAGTACGCAATAAGCCTGATCGTCGCCTCGCCCAACCCGTCCCCTTAATTGATGCAACTGGGCCAAGCCAAATCGATCCGCATCGTACACGATCATTAACGTGGCATTCGGCACGTTCACGCCAACTTCGACAACGGTTGTTGAGACCAAAAGCTGCACCTCATTGTCTTTGAAAGACTCCATCACGGCATCTTTTTCCTCCGAATTGAGACGTCCATGCATTAAACCGACTTTAAAATCAGGAAACGCTTGAACTAATGAGGCATGTAAATCAATGGCATTTTGGACGTCGAGCGCTTCTGATTCTTCAATTAAAGGACAAATGACATAGGCTTGACGACCTTGTCCCAACTCTTTTTTTATCATATCTATGACCTGAGTCATCTGCTTATGTTTCACCCAATAGGTCTCAATTGGTTTACGACCGGCTGGCATTTCATTAATAGATGAAATATCCATATCGCCAAATGCACTAATCGCGAGCGTTCTTGGAATCGGTGTCGCCGTCATGTAGAGGACATCCGCCTTTTCCCCTTTGTCCCGAAGCAAGCGGCGTTGTTCAACACCAAATCGATGCTGCTCGTCCGTGATGACAAGCCCCAAATCTTTAAACACTACATCATCCTGAATCAAGGCATGTGTGCCGACCAAAAGGTCAATCGTACCACTCTTTAATGCCCATAACAGGTTTTTTCGGGCCGTGCCTTTCACACGGCTTGTTAAGAGAGCAACCTGAACATCAAAAGGGGCGAGTATGGCCGCTAAGCTTTCGGCATGCTGTTCGGCCAGGATTTCCGTTGGTACCATGAGTGCGCCTTGATAACCTGCTAGAATAACTGCGTATAACGCAATCGCGGCAACAACGGTTTTCCCGGAGCCCACATCTCCCTGAAGCAAACGATTCATTCGAATCGGGGCTTCAAGATCACTTAAGATTTCTTTCGTCACGTTGGATTGAGCTTCGGTTAATTTAAAAGGCAAAGATTGGATGAACGTCTCAACCCCTGCGTGATCCACAGTAAGTGCTCGACCACCTGATTTTCTTCGTTCAATCGCTCGATAGGCTTGCATTTTAAGTTGAAAGATTAAAAGTTCCTCGTAGACCATTCTCCGTCGAGCGTGCTTTAAGGACTGGCGATCTTTCGGGAAATGAAGGGCCTCAATCGCTTCAATGCGATCGGGAAGTTTATAACGATCGCGAATAAAAAGCGGTAGCGGATCCTCTGAGCGTTGTTTGTTAGCCACTTGAATGGCTTGAGCCACGAATTTGCGCATCTGACGCATTGTTAGATTTCCTCGAACCGAATAAACAGGTTCTACCAGATGTTCGCGTTCTTGTCCGCCCATTCGCACTTCAACGGCATTTAGCGTCATGCGATGCTGATCCCATTTGCCGGTGACTTGAATCGTGTCGCCAAGACTTAGTT
The DNA here is from genome assembly GCA_963829575.1 of uncultured Sporolactobacillaceae bacterium. Classification (GTDB taxonomy): domain Bacteria; phylum Bacillota; class Bacilli; order Bacillales; family Sporolactobacillaceae; genus KACC-23026. The sequence goes on from CAWHJF010000003.1 coordinate 183,490, forward strand.
GTTTGGCTAAATAGGTTCTGTTAAATGCCACAACCGATATTAAATGCTCTCCAACAAAAAGGCGAAACGTCACCCGAGACATTTTTCTCTTAAAGAATCGTAGAGTGGGTTCACTTTGGACCTTACCCTCTACGGTAATTTTCTCTTCGTGCTGAGCATCAGCGAGCGACTTCAACTCATAGTTCTCGTAACGATAGGGGAAATGCAAAAGGAGATCTTCCAAGGTGGAAATCCCTAATGAATCAAGATCTTTTTCGGTTTCTTCTCCGACACCCTTAAGCGTTGTGACCGGCAACGCAACCATTATTCGTCCCCCCTTTTACCCTCACACATTTTAATTAGATCCTCTACATAAAATGATGAGGCAAACAAGTAGCAAGAGTCAGACCCCACAAACACCCTATTTCAATCTTGGTTTAAAGAAAAAACCTGGATATGGTGTTAGAACGAGGGGGTCTGACTCTACTCGAGTCAGCCTCATTTTCATCATTCGTTACGTCAGTTTTTCTATTCGACTGAGATGAGGTAATCATAGAGCGGTTGGCCGCCATGGTGGATCGAGACAACTAACTCCACAAACTGGGTTTCAATCAGTTTCAGCAAATCTTGATGCTCTTCTTCAGTTGTCTCTGCTCCACAAATTAAATCAATGATTTCATCCTCTTCTTCAACCATCTTTTCAAGAAGTTGGACCACTGTGCTTACCCGATCAGACGACGTGGCGACAATTGTCCCGTCGAAAAGACCGATATAATTTCCTTCTACAATTTCCAAGCCGTCAACGGTCGTATTTCGCACCGCTGTTGTAATTTGACCAGATTTCACACGACTATAAGCAGTCTGCATCGCTTCCTGATTTTGAGTGAAGGTTCTCTCATTTGAAAAAGCCATCGTTGCAGAAAGACCTTGTGGAATCGTGCGGGTCTCAATAATGCTAACCTCAGCTGCGACGACCTCGGCCGCTTGTTTGGCCGCCATAATGATATTCCCATTATTCGGAAGCACAAGCACTTGCTTAGCCCCTGTTTGTTCAATCGCTTGAATGAGGTCTTCCGTGCTTGGATTCATCGATTGACCGCCTTCAATAATGCCTGTTGCCCCTAAGCTTTTAAACATCTCGGCAATCCCTGAACCAGGTACAACCGCTACGATTCCAATTTCAGCGGCTAAAGTTGGGTGGGTGGGCGCCACAGGACCATTTGAGAATTCAACCTCATGGGGCGCCCCCGACTCTCTAATCATTTCAGCATGCTGTTCACGCATATTTTCAATTTTAATTTTAATAATGTCTCCATACTTTTGTGCAATGTTCAAAAGATCTCCTGGGCGTTCTGAATGGATATGGACTTTTAACAGTTCCTCATCGGCCACGACCAAAAGAGAATCCCCGTAGTTGGATAATTGGTTCCGGAAACCAGATTCATTGAATTCATTTAGCCCGTCTTTTGAAAAACGAACCATGAATTCCGTGCAGAACCCAAACTCAATCTCTTCGGTTTTCATAAATGAATGATTATTTTTATGGTGTTCCGCACGAACCAAGTCATCGAGTTGTTCCGTTTCTTCTTCAGAAACAGAAGGTGGTGCTTCTCCCGATAACACGGATAGAAACCCTTGGTAAATGACTAGAAGGCCTTGACCGCCTGAATCGACCACGCCGACTTCTTTAAGAAGAGGTAACAGATCCGGTGTCCTTTGTAAGGTCACTTTTGCTTGATCTGTAATCGCTTTTAAAGTGGCTTGGCAATCGGATTCATTGGCCGACCATGTGAGCCCAGTCTTGGCTGCCTCACGCGCAACAGTTAAAATCGTGCCTTCAACCGGTTTCATCACCGCTTTATATGCCGTGTCGACCCCTGCTTGAAACGCACGAGCAAAGGTTTTGGCATCAATCGTTTCTCCTTCGTTTTTGAGGACTTGAGAAAAGCCTCTAAATAATTGAGAAAGGATGACCCCTGAATTACCTCTTGCGCCCATCAAAAGACCTTTGGCGAAACGCGTTGCCGCATCCCCAACCGTTTGAACAGGGCCAGGGTTTTGCAATTCTCTTACTCCTGAAGCGATCGTAAGGGCCATGTTCGTCCCCGTATCTCCGTCAGGAACTGGAAATACATTTAAAGCGTTAATCGCCGAAGCATGCGCTTTTAAGTTGTCTGCTCCTTGACGAAACATACGTGTTAGATCGTTTGCGTTTATCGTTTCAATGCCCATCTACTGCCTCCTGGTTACTCGCTCAACATCCTGACACCTTGAACAAAAATGTTAATGGCATCGACATCCATCCCGAGCATTTGGTCGAGACTGTATTTGACTTTCGTTTGAACATTATGCGCGATTTCCGAAATTTTCGTCCCATAACTTACAATGATATACATATCTATTTCATAGCCGTCTTCTCTCTCACGCACTATGACACCTTTGCTAAAATTATCTTTTCCTAAAAGTTCGGTTAATCCATCTCTAAGTTGTTGCTGGGACGCCATACCAATAATTCCATAACAGTCCACAGCAGCGCCACCGGCTATTTTGGCGACGACATCATTTGTGACGTCTACTTTTCCATAGGTGTTATTCATTTCGATCGTCATCTCGACTCACCCCTCATCTTGCATACTAAACCCTATTTTACTACATGCCCGTCTTTTTTTAAAGTTTAGGTGTGAGGAATTACATATTGCGGAATTTGTAAAACAGTGCTATTATTTTAAGAGTGTGTTTGCATTTTAAGGCGCAAGGAGGTTTAAATAATGGGAAAAAAATGTTATGTAACGGGTAAAACGACTCAATTCGGACAAAACCGTTCATTCGCTGAAAATAAGTCTAAGCGTAAGTTCAAAGCAAACTTGCAAAAAGTACGTATTCTTGTTGACGGAAAACCTAAACGTGTCTACGTTTCAACAAAAGCTTTAAAAGCAGGTTTAGTTGAGCGTGCTTAATATCAAAGCTACCTAAAGAATCCAGCCGGGGGCATCTCCCATTGCGGCTGGATTTTTTTGTGGCGTAGATGGCGTGTCTTTAGTCCCGTTGCTTTGGAGTGCGCTGAAGGTGGCCCAAATAACGGATCTTGTGTCTCTTTCCATTTTTTATGGACACCTCGTTCCGTTATTCCCCTCACACGCCTGCTTTTTCTATTTATATGTCATCGAGATGGCACTATTGACCTATTTCCGCGCTCTATTCACTCCGAATACCTGGAATAGCGGATCCTTATGTCTATAAGCTTCGTGACGCGCACCATCTGGCCCAAATAACGGATCCTTGTGTCTCTTTCCACTTTTTATGGACACCTCGTTCCGTTATTCCCCTCACACGCCTGCTTTTTCTATTTATATGTCATCGAGATGGCACTATTGACCTATTTCCGCGCTCTATTCACTCCGAATACCTGGAATAGCGCATCCTTATGTCTATAAGATTCGTGACGCGCACCATCTGGCCCAAATAACGGATCCTTGTGTCTCTTTCCACTTTTTATGGACACCTCGTTCCGTTATTCCCCTCATACGCCTGCTTTTTCTATTTATATGTCCATATAATTGTGTAAAAAGAAAAGGGCCTCATCAGAGACCTCCATGTTACAATGTTTTCACCACGAAAATACCAAACAGGAGGCAATGATGATGACCCAACTTAATTTTACCCTAAATATGGACGAGCTAAAAGAGGCTATATCCCAATCGAGTCTAAACGATCTTATGAAGGCATCTCTAACTGTAATTTTAAATGGCTACATGGAAAATGAGCGTGACGCTTTTATTAAAGCTAGCTCGTATGAAAGAAACACGCAGCGTTCTGACTACCGGAATGGATATTATGGACGCGAACTCCTTGTACCAGTTGGAAACATCCGTTTGAGTGTTCCACGGACCAGAAGTGGCGAATTTTCAACGGACGTTTTTGAAAAATATGAGCGCTGTGACCAAGCTTTAATGGTCTCTATGCTCGAGATGGTTGTCAATGGTGTTTCGACTCGCAATGTCACCAATATAGTCGAGCAATTGTGCGGTAAATCCGTATCCAAGTCGTTGGTTTCTAACTTAACAAAAGACCTGGATCCCATTGTTAAGGAATGGGCAGAACGCCCGCTGAATGTCATGCTTTTTAATTACATCTTTGTTGACGCTATGTACATCAAAGTGCGGGAAAATGATCGAGTAGTCTCTAAGGCTGTATATATTGCCATGGGTGTTAATGAACAGAATAAACGTGAAATCATTGGCTTGAAGATAGGACACGCTGAATCCGAGGAGAGTTGGAGAGAGTTCTTTGAGTCTTTGAAATCAAGGGGACTTCAATCACCTAAACTTGTGATTTCAGATGCCCATGCGGGCCTAAAAGCATCTATTCCAAAAGCTTTTGTAGGCACTAGCTGGCAGCGTTGTAGCGTCCACATGCTTCGCAATATGATACAGACCATGCCAAAGAAAGATTCGAAAGAGGCAAGGCATCTTTTAAAATCCATTTTTCACGCACCTAACCTAAGTGAAGCGCGGAAACTAAAAGATCAATTTATGAATGAGTATGGCGACGAAAAGCCCTATGTAAAGGCGGCCGCCATCCTAGAAGACGGGTTTGATGATGCGACCCAATTTTTTAGTCAGCCAGCATCTTATCATAAAAGTCTTCGAACCACTAACGTCCTTGAGCGTCTTAACTCTGAGGTCCGACGTCGTGAAAGAGTCATTAGGACCTTTCCCAATCAACAATCTGCGTTTCGCTTAATTGGGGCAGTCATCGAGATGGCGCTATTGACCTATTTCCGCGCTCTATTCACTCCGAATACCTGGAATAGCGCATCCTTATGTCTATAAGATTCGTGACGCGCACCATCTGGCCCAAATAACGGATCCTTGTGTCCCTTTCCATTTTTTATGGACACTCGTTACGTTATTCCCCTCACACGCCTGCTTTTTCTATTTATATGTCATCGAGATGGCGCTATTGACCTATTTCCGCGCTCTATTCACTCCGAATACCTGGAATAGCGGATCCTTATGTCCATAAGCTTCGTGACGCGCACCATCTGGCCCAAATAACGAATCCTTGTGTCCCCTTCCATTTTTTATGGACACCTCGTTCCGTTATTCCCCTCACCCGCCTATTATAGGATCCATCCATCCCATCCAACGTTTAATTCCAAACAAAAAAGCACCCTGCCGGTGCTTTTTTGTTAACCTTTTTTAACCGAGCCCAAGATTGCCCTTACGAAACCACCTAAGAACCTTGGCAATTTAATTGTGTAAAACTTCATAATCCTCCTCCTTGCCTATAAAGCCGTTTCTCATCTATAAAACCTATAAGAGACAAATAAGACTTGTTACTAGTATATTCACAAAATCAAAAAAAGTACCTAATAGCGGATTTTTTTGGGGAGATTCCCAAGTTTTCTTTTAAAAGAAGGCCTTTTTCCCCTTTAAAACTTTCAAATTCGCTCTAACGACGTGCCCAAGCGCCAACACAACCTGACGCTCCACTTAGAATTGGGCTTCTTAATCTCGACTGTGAATTACTAATAACAGGCCGCTTTGAAAGGTGACCATCCCATCGGTTTTCTTAAATTGATTGCTCACGCATAAAGAAGAGCCCCATTTTAACGTATGCTTCTCTAATGGGTATTTAAACCCTGTGAGAGACAATTCATGAACCTCCGGGGTATAGGCTATAAATGAGATGTAGTTAAATTCAGGGCGTTTCCCTATATTATAAGTTCCAGGAGACAAAAGTGTGACGATGTTCTGAAGGTCCACTAAATAAATTGGAATCGAGGCGTCGAATCCACGGATTAAAAGTTGGATATTCATAAGCCCATGATCAAGCCTTCCTCCTGTTGCTCCAACCAAGTAACACACTTCCGGCTTCTTTTCGAGCGCCCACTCAAGACCTAATTCTAAGTCTGTGGCATCTTTTTCAGACTGATAGGTTGAAAGTGGAATGCCCTCGTGCAAAATTCGGTCAAAATCGCGCTCGGAGATCGAATCAAAGTCTCCAAATGCACGAACTGGGCGAAGGCCATGATTCAAAAGGGTCAAGGTGCCTCGATCCACCCCTACCCAACACACATCATCAAACAAAGGATCAGACAAATTTGGCAAAAAGGCATCTGGACCGCCTGAAAGGATTGCGTATTTCATGACTTACACCTGCCGTGTGGAAAGGGCTGGAAACATTGAAATCAAGAGGATGACAAGAATGATGACCCCAACCATGCTCGGGCCGACATAGGAGCCGTTATACAAGAGAGAATACAGTCCGACTGGTTGGCCTTTTGGAGCATCGGACGCATAAAAGAAAATTCCAGATAAGTAATGACATACAAATTCCATGACCATCCCGATCACAGTCGCTATCGTCCCTAGCCAAAATTTAGCTCCACGACTGAACGTTGGCGAAATGCGTACAATTCCTGCAAACCCAACACACAAATAGGCCAGGCTATAATCAAATAAAAACTGGATTGGATTCAAAAAATAGGGCTCTAAGATAAAATCGAGGGTACCAAACACAAACCCTGCAAACAACCCCCACTTGAGTCCATGGCGAAGCGCAAAAATAACAAGTGGCAAGGCCTTAACTGTGATGGCTCCACCCGCGATCCATGGCCCGCCAATTTTAATAAAATTAAGAATGACACAAAGCGCCACCATGAGGGCACCTTCAACTAGCGTAAATAACCGACGATTTCGTTTCATAATCTGTCTCCTTCCAAGACTCATAAAATAAGATTCATATAATTTTAAAATGTAAAAAAGTGCTGGTAAGCGCCAAAAGCCGTATGCCCAAAATGGACATACGGCTACACTGACGAATTGATCCGGTCAATTCGTTCGCCACAATCCCTTCGCAGGCATGATCACTTACAGGTTCGGTGGGTCGAAAGTCATACTTTCCTCTCAGCCTTTTTAAAGACTCCCCATGTGGTCCAAACTATTTAATTTTGCCATCCTATATTATAACGATGGATTTCCCTCCTGGCAAGCGTGAATAAGCGCTTCAATCGCTTTTGCACGGTTCGGCTGATTGACGATCGCCGACCCGCTCACAAACCAGGACGCCCCGGCCTCTCGGACTTTGCCGATGGTTTCAACGTTAATTCCGCCATCCACCTCAATCGGAATCTCTCGCCCAATGTCTTTTAGTCTTGCTTTTAAATCTCGGATCTTATCAAGCATTTGCGAGATAAAAGATTGTCCACCAAAGCCAGGATTCACCGTCATTATGAGGATAAAATCCACATCTGGCAACACGTACTGAATCGCCTCAAGCGAGGTTCCTGGGTTAAGCGCAACCCCAGCTTTGGCCCCTTTAGCTTGAATCGCTTGAATGGTCCGATGAAGGTGTGGCGTCACTTCCGCATGAACCGAAAGATAATCGGCTCCTGCTTCAACGAAAGCCTCGACCCAGTCATCCGGGTTTGAAATCATCAGATGCACATCAAGCTCACATGAAGTCACCCGTTTGATCGCCTTGATAATAGGTGGACCAAACGTCATATTGGGTACAAAATGACCGTCCATCACATCCAAATGCAACAGGTCAATAGGTCCTTGGACAATGGAGCCAATTTCAGATTCTAAATTTGCAAAATCTGCAGTTAAAATCGAAGGTGCCAATCGAATCATTAATATCGCCTCTTTCGATTTGAAATGTCTTCAAACAGACTTAAGTAAGTATCATAGCGGCTGGAATGGATCATTTCCTCTTCCAATCCTCTTTTCACGGCACAATGCGGTTCTGAACGATGCGTGCATCCCCTGAACTTACAAGATTCCGAAAGACGGTCAATTTCCGGAAAACAAGCCCCTAAATCTTCGAGTTCAATTTCGGAGAAGTCAAGGGAACTAAAGCCAGGGGTATCCGCTACATACCCCTCACCCACTGGCAGTAGTTCGACATGCCGAGTGGTATGTTTTCCTCGACCAAGCGCCTCTGAAATTTCATTGGTTTCGATATCTAAATTCACATTTAAGGCATTCAAAAGCGACGATTTGCCCACACCAGATTGTCCCGCGACCACCGTGGTTTTTCCGTTTAGTAAAGGCATGAGTTCGGCAAGTCCCTCATCGGTTCTGCTAGATGTCAGAACCACTGGATAACCAATTCCCTCATAAATCCCTTTCCATTTTAGCATGTCTTCTTGAACTGATGCTGCCGCAAGATCCATCTTGGTTAAACAAATGGCCGCTTGGATTCGTTTGAATTCGATATTAACTAAAAAACGATCTAACAAATTCGCATCGAAATCCGGCTCTGCCACTGAAAAAATGAGTAAAGCTTGATCTACATTGGCAATTGGCGGACGGATCAATTCATTCTTCCGTTCTTTAATTACCGTTATCGTTCCTTCTAGAATGGTACTCGCTTCATACTCAACCCGATCACCGACCAAGGGAGAGACTTTTTGTTTTCTAAAAAGTCCACGCCCACGGCATTGATAAACGGTTCCGCTATCTCTCACATAATAAAAACCGCTTAGCGCTTTGACAATCTTACCTGTCGCCATTTAGTCACTCCCATTTGAAGAACTTTGTTGGACATCTGAATACTGAATCGTCTTTTGCTCAACCGTGTTGCCATCGATTACAACTTTGTAGGAGGCATAACTAGCCGGATTAATGGTTAGCGGTAAGGAATAAGTCGTCGATTGACTGATGTCTTCCTCTTTAAACACCGCATCCTGATGACTGGCATCTGTATACGTAATTTGAACATGGACAGTCGACGGCGCATTACCATTACCTTTTCCATTACCTTTCCCATTATCTCCGGGACCATTCGACGTGACTTCAACCGGGATCGGAACCGTTATATCCACAGGCTGTGGTTTGGGTCCTTTAGAAATATAAATGGTGACGGAATCCCCTTTTGTCACTTCATCTCCTGGATTAGGATTGGTTTTAAGAACATTACCTTGTTGGACCGAATCTGAATAATCGCCATCTTGGACATTGACTTTCAATCCTAGGTTTTGAAGATCCGTTGTGGCTTGATCTTGCGGTTCTCCTGTCACATCTGGCAATTGAATCTTCTCAGGTCCAGTACTATATGTCAGTTCAAGAACCGTTTCAGATGGAATAATCTGGGCGTTTGGATCCGGCTTTTGAGACAACACTTGCCCATCAGGGATGGTATCAGAAGGAACGGCATGCCACACCACATCTTTATATTTATTATCTTTCAGTAATTGATTAACGGTCGAGCGGTCATACCCGACGTAATCTGGCACCTCTTGTTTTCGAGGTCCTTTACTTACCGAGAGCGTCACCGTTGAATTCACTTTGACCTTACTCCCATTTACCGGACTTTGTTGAACAACAATTCCAGATGGTTTCTGATCATTTTCAACAACCTTCTTTTTGACGTAAAGGTGTTTGCTCGATAAGAGATTCACAGCTTCATCGTACGTTTTGCTTTGGACGTTTGGCACCGTGACATTCGGTACAAACAAGAGTTTGGGTAATAAGAATATGGCCGCTGCAATAAGGATTAGCGCTATAATTCCAAGTGTCGTCCATAATACCACTCGCTTTTTCTTCTTCTGTTTTTGAGGTGGATCCGGATCCTTAGCATGTGGTCTGGAGTCCCCAACAGAAGCTTTTAACATAGGCGCGTCTTCTAGATTCGTTTCCGTCACCCCAAGCGGTGGAATGATCCGCGTCTGATCGACATCTCGGTCTGGAACTTCATACGGCGCTTCATTAAGACGATCCGGATGAAGGGCCGTGTTTAAAGATTCATAGACTTCATTCATGTTTTGAAAACGATCATCTGGCGATTTAGCCATAGAGCGCATAATTATGTTCTCTAAACTTTGGGGAAGGTTCGGATTTAACACTTTGGGACGTGTAAAAGACTCATTGAGATGCTTAAGAGCCACCGTCACCGGTGAATCACCTGGAAATGGTAGATGCCCGGTCAACATTTCATACATGACGATGCCAAACGCATAAATATCCGATTTTGCCGTTGCTTTTTGTCCTTTAGCTTGTTCAGGGGACAAATAATGGGCACTTCCCATTATGGAATTTGTAAAGGTAATCGTTGCCGAACTCACAGCCAAAGCAATGCCAAAATCCGTAATCTTAACATGGTCCTGGTCGTCAATTAAGATATTCTGAGGTTTAATATCTCTATGGACAAGCCCTTGTTCATGTGCGTGTTGAAGAGCAGTGGCAATCTGCTTCAAAATAAAGATGGCATCTCTTGATGGAATCGGCGCGTATTGCTGAATATAGGTCTTGAGCGTTAACCCATCGACAAACTCCATGACAATATAATGGAGTTCCTCTTCTTCCCCTATATCGTATATACTAACAATATTAGGATCTGATAGTCCTGCAACGGCCTCCGCTTCTCTTCTAAAACGTCGAATAAAGGACTCGTCTGATGAAAATTCACTTCGGAGGACTTTTACCGCAACTAATCTTTCCAGAATTAAATCCTCAGCCTTATATACGATGGACATTCCGCCATCACCAATGCGAGAAATAATTCGGTAGCGTCCGTTAATCCGTTTGCCGATCAATCTGCTTCACCACCATTATTTAAAACCAACGTGACGGAGATATTATCATTGCCACCCGCCTCATTGGCGTGACCAATCAAATCCTCAGCCTTCTCTGAAAGTGGTTTGGCTGACTCCAGAATTTTAATCATTTCCTGTTTGTTGACAAGATTAGATAAGCCGTCGGAACAAAGTAAGAGACCATCCGACTCGCTCCACTCGATTTGAAATACATCAATTTTCGTTTCCTGATCAGTCCCTAACGCTCTAAGTAAAACATTTTTCCGAGGATGGTACGCCGCGTCTTCTTCAGAGAGTTGCCCGGCTTTCACGAGCTCATTAACGAGGGAATGGTCTTCTGTAATTTGTCTTAACTCCTCGCCATTAAAGAGATACCCCCGACTATCGCCAACGTTGGCAATGGTCAAACGGTTGGGTCGACAAAGGGCAGCAACCAATGTGGTACCCATTCCTTTACATTCTGGATGGGAATTAGCATGTTCAAAAATGCTAAGATTGGCCTCTCGGACGACCTCTTCTAACCACTTTTCATCCTCCAACTCATCCGCGCCTGGTTCATAATGGCTCCAAGCCTGTTCCAGACATTTGACCGCCAAGCGACTGGCTTCTTCCCCTGCAAGATGGCCACCCATTCCATCTGCAATTATGGCGAGCACCACATCCTCTTTTAAGTACACTCCACCATTGTCCTCATTATGATCCCGCAGTTTTCCTTGGTCCGTTTTAAAATACACGTTCATCTTCAAACACTCCTTATTGTCCCGCGTGATTCGAATTGCGGGTCTCCAACCCCTTAATGGAAGCCTTCTATCTTTATAATGCTTTTTGCTCTGTTAAATTCAACTGTTGATTTCCGCTCCAATCAAAAACGGGCTAATAAATCAACACATGCTTTAACCTAGCTTAATTTTTAACCAAGCACGCAATAAAGAAGCCGTCTGTGTCATGGTCTGAAGGTAAGATTTGAATCATGCCCTCTGACTTAAAAGACGTTTCTCCATCCTTCGCTAAAAAAGAAAAGCGATCCACTAATGTTTGATCAAGTTGGTAGTCAGGATGCTGATCTAGGAATTGTAAGACTTGGTCCCGATTTTCTTCCTGATCAATGGTACACGTGCTGTACACCAATTTTCCGCCAGGTTTAACTAACGCCGCACAATGGTCTAAAATCTCACGTTGAACCTTGGCAATAGCCTTTATATCCTGTTCTTTCTTTGTATACTTAATCTCCGGTTTTCTTCGGATGACGCCGAATCCAGTACATGGCGCGTCAACAAGCACGCGATCAAAACTTTCGGCAGGAAAAGCCGATTGGGCAAGCCTCGCATCTAGTGCCTCGGTTCGGATCGACTTTAAACCAAGTCGATCCGCTTGTTGGTCGATTAATTTTGTTTTATGGGCGTGTAAGTCCAAGGCTATAATCTGGCCCTTATCTTCCATAAGTTCTGCCAAATGCGCCGTCTTTCCACCAGGGCCCGCACACGCATCTAAAACGATCAGATCAGGCGCCACATCGAGCGCGTGGGCAACCAGCATAGAGCTTTCGTCTTGTATGCTGACACGGCCTTCTTTAAAAACAGGTTGATCGACCACCTTACCTTTTTCAATGAGTAGTGCTTCTGGCAGCCACTCGCTCTCATGGGCATGAATCCCCTCTTGTTCAAGCTCTGCAAGAACCGCTTCTTTTGTCGCTTTCAAAGGGTTAATACGGAGCGACACAGAAGCCGGTTCATTATTAGCTTTTAATATGGCTTCAGCCTCTTCTCGGCCAAACTGTTCAATCCAGCGTTTAACAAGCCATACGGGATGGCTATATTCGATTGACCATTTCTCTTCCTCAGGAAGCTCCGCAAAACTGGGTACACCTTTACGGATCACATTTCTTAAGACACCATTAACAAATCCGGCAATCCCTTTATGCCCACGATATTTGGCAAGGTCGACCGCCTCACTTACAATCGCATGGCTTGGAATCCGATCAAGGAAAACCATTTGATAGATGGAAAGGTAAAGAAGGTCGCGAACCCAATCTTCTAGTTTTTGATTTGGTTTTAAAAAACCTCGCAAATAAAAGTCGAGTGTTAATTCTCGTTGCAGAACCCCATAGACCAATTGGGTAAGAAGCGCCGCATCTCTTCCTTCCAAACGATGGCGATCAATACTTTGATTTAGGAGTAATGGACTGTATGCGTTTTGTTTATGTATTTTTTCTATAAGTTCGAGGGCAAGTCCTCGAACGGTTCGTTTAGTCTTGGGTTTCACCAAAGCGGTCCCCTTTTTGTAGATCAGCACCGAGCAAATACGCTTTTGCCGTCATCCGTTTTTTTCCTGAAGGTTGAAGTTCAAGGATTTTGATTGAGGTGGAATTCCCGCATTGAACAACAATCCCATCCTCTTCTAATTCAATGACCGTTCCAGGAACAGCCTCAGTTGTTGGTTGGTTCGAAACAGCCTTCCAAATTTTTGTCACCACGCCATTTAAAGTGGTAAAGGCAACAGGGAATGGGTTTAACCCTCTCACAAAATCGACGACACGTTCGGCCGGCCACTCCCAATTAATGATCTCGTCCTTACGCTGAATGGTCGGCGCAAAGGTGACTTTTGCAGGGTCTTGAGGTCTCGGATTCAGTTTCCCATTGATCAATTTCGGAAGCGTCTCAGATAGCAAGTCGGCTCCCGCTTGACTGAGTTGATCATGCATCGTGCCAACCGTATCCTCTGGTCCAATTGGAACCGTGACCTGTGTGAGCATATCCCCAGCGTCCAATGCTTTCACCATATACATAATCGTAATGCCCGTTTCTTTTTTTCCATCAACAATCGCGTGATGAATCGGGGCTCCACCCCGATATTCTGGTAGGAGCGAAGCATGCACATTAATGCACCCAAGCCTTGGCCCCTCAAGCAATGATTCTGGTAAGATCTGTCCATAGGCACACGTCACGATTAAGTCGGGCTCATAAGCCAAAATGGCATCGACCGCTTCCTGTTGCCGCACCTTTTCTGGCTGGAAGACCGGAACACCATGTGTTTCGGCACAGCTCTTAATTGGCGGGGGTGTTAAGACCTTTTTTCGGCCTTTAGGTCTGTCGGGCTGTGTCACGACAAGCTTGACGTCATACCCATCTTTAAATAATTGTTCTAAGACTGGCACAGCAAAATCGGGTGTTCCCATAAAAATAACGTTCATCTCATCATCCTTTTCACATAATAGAATAAGGATTTACATCAATTGTAATCATTAATCCTTCTTTTATATAAGCACTCTGATAGTGATCCATCATGGCTTTTAACGCATTCATCAGTTGCGGTTCGCGTTTATATTTTATCATGCACTGACATCGATATCTATCTTTTATACGTGCAATGGGCGGTGCAACAGGTCCTAAGATCACTGCTTCCTTTGAAAGTCGTTGACTAATATATTCTGAGATTTTCTGCGTCGTCTCCTGAGCCTTCGCATATGACTCGTGAGAAACGGTGACGAGCGTTAAGTAATAAAAGGGTGGATAATTATGGCTGTGTCGAAACCCCATCTCTTGTTGATAAAAATGGGTATAATCATGTTCGGCAGCAAGCGTAATGGAGTAGTGCACTGGATCATAACTTTGAATCACGACTTCACCAGGGAGTTCATGGCGCCCGGCTCGGCCGCCCACCTGTGTGAGTAATTGAAAGGTTTTTTCAGCCGAACGAAAATCCGGAATATTTAGCATTGTATCTGCAGCAAGCACGCCGACGAGCGTCACTTTTGGAAAATCCAATCCTTTTGCGATCATTTGAGTGCCAAGTAAAATATCGGCCTCCCCTTTTCCAAAAGCAGACAACAGTTTTTCATGAGCCCCTTTTCGCCGTGTTGTGTCCACATCCATTCGAATCACACGAGCCGTTGGTAAGGTTTTAGTCAAGGTCTCTTCAACTTTTTGCGTACCTGAACCAAAAAAGCGGATGTGTTCACTTTGACACTCTGGACACACGTTTGGTGCCCGTTCCGTATAGTCACAGTAATGACATTTCACCTTTTGCTCGCGTTGGTGAAACGTCAAAGAGATGTCACAGTGAGGGCACTTAACCACATACCCACAGTCTCGACACAAGATAAAGGTTGAATACCCCCGTCGATTAAGTAATAGTACACTTTGCTCCCCGCGCTCCAGACGTTCCTCTAAGCTTTGCATAAGTGGCCGCGAGAACATCGAACGATTTCCCGCGCGTAGTTCTTCCCGCATGTCGACGATTTGAACGGGTGGCATCGCTTGTTGATTGACGCGCCCTTTTAATGTAATTAGATGGTAGACCCCTTTTTGAGCGCGGGCATAGGATTCAAGCGAAGGCGTGGCGCTCCCCAAAATGATCGGACAGTTGTGAAACTGACCGCGATAACTGGCGACGTCCTTCGCATGGTAGCGCGGATTTTCCTCCTGCTTATAACTTGTTTCATGTTCTTCATCAATAATGATGACACCAAGATTAGAAAAAGGGGCAAAAATGGCGGAACGGGCGCCGACCACGACATGGACTTCTCCACGACGAATTTTCCGCCATTCATCAAACTTTTCACCTTGGCTAAGCCCGCTGTGTAAAACGGCGACGTCAGAGCCAAAGCGGCCCTTAAACCGATCCACCATTTGCGGTGTTAAGGCAATCTCGGGGACCAGCACAATGGCTTGCTTTCCTTTTTTTAAAACCTCCTGAATAGTCTGTAAGTAGATTTCCGTTTTTCCGCTCCCTGTCACGCCATGGCAGAGATGAACTCGCGACCGTTCGGCCAAGACATCCTCTAAGATCGGACCAATCGCTTGAGTTTGCTCTTCTGTTAATACCAAGGGTTCCGTTCGCTCTATAGCTTTCTGATACGGATTTCGGAGCACATCCACTTCTTCTTCTTGTAGGGCGCCTTTCTCGATCAACGCTTTGAGCGTTTGCCGGGTGACGGAAAGCGTCTTTTCAAGCTCCGCTAATCGGATCGCTTTCCCTTCCGGAACGTTTAGAAAAAACTCTAACACATCTTTTTGCTTATGAGATCGCCCATCTAATGTTTCCAATATCTTCTTTAGATTTGGGGTGGACTTAATCAATTTTGCGGTTTTGAACGTCCGCTTATCTTTGACATGTTGTTCCTCCACCAAAGTACCTGCTTTGAGCGCTTTTCTTATAGTAGGTAATCGTTTTGGATAGGCTTTTTGAAGGGCCTCCCAATCCCACTCTTCTTTTTCTGAAAAAGGGTGGCGAAGCTCTGGCCAGTCTTCAAGAGTTTGGCCGTCCGATACTTTAATCGTTTTCGAATAGGCTGCCTTCATCATGGCTGGGAGAATGGCTTGGAACGCTTGAACTTTATAACAGAGTGTCCGCTCCGCTAACCAGTTACCGAGCTCCAAAAACTCATTCCCCAAAACCGGTTCCTCATCTATGATCGATAAAATGGAGCGCAGCTTGGCAAACTCAGAAGTGGTTTTAAAACTCGTCACAAAGCCGATGAGTTTACGAGGGCCAAACGGCACGACGACACGCATGCCGACTTCTATAAAATCCGTCCATTGCTCGGGAACCTGATAATCAAAGGGCTTGTCCGTTTGATTCGTCGCGACATCCACAATGACTTCCGCAATCATTCGGAATCCCTCTTGGTAAACAGCTCAGATAAGGCTTCACACATTTCTAAAGCGACTTCTTCCTTCGTTCGCATGGATACTTTTTGCGATTGACCGTTTCGAAAGAGCATCGTGACTTCATTAAAATTGGAATGAAATCCAATGCTTTTCTGGCTGACATCATTCGCCACCACTACGTCCAAATTCTTTTTGGCGAGTTTGGCTTTAGCATGTGCTTCAACATGCTCGGTTTCAGCAGCAAAGCCAATTAGAATCTGGTGTTTCTTTCGTTCACCAAGCGATTTTAAAATATCTGGATTTTGCACTAATTCAAGTTTGACAAGATCATCGTTATGCGATTTTTTGAATTTTTGATCGTACACTTCTTTTGGCCGATAATCCGCGACAGCTGCTGATTTAATGACTGCGTCACAGCGGTCGAAGCGCTCATGAACAGCATTATACATCTCCTCAGTCGTGATGACGGGCACAAATTCATCCACATTAGGCATTGAAAGCTCCGTCGGACCCGCTACCAACGTCACATGAGCGCCTAGGCGTTTGGCAACCTTAGCGATCGCATAGCCCATTTTTCCGGATGAAAAATTGGTGATATAACGAACCGGGTCAATGAGCTCTCGCGTTGGGCCGGCTGTAATTAAAAGACGTTTGCCTTCTAGGATTTGAGGCTGATTGTAGGTTGAGAAAAAGATTTCAATCGAATCAAAAAGGTCTTCTGGCTCCGGAAGTCGACCTTTTCCAACCCATCCACATGCGAGCCGCCCCTCACCAGGTTCAAAGACATCATAGTCATACGATTTAAGTGTCGCGATGTTCTTTTTCACGGCTGGATGATCAAACATATTCACATTCATAGCCGGGGCTACCCAAACAGGGGCTTTTGAGGCAAGAATCGTCGTTGAAATCATATCGTCCGCGTGACCGTTCGCAAGTTTCGCAATCATATTTGCAGTTGCTGGGGCGACCAAAATCAAATCCGCTCGGTCGGCAAGATCGATATGGGCAATTTGATGTGGGACTTTTTCTGTAAAAGTATCATCATGAACAGGATTGCGAGAGAGCGCCTGAAAGGTCTGGACACCGACAAATTCTTTGGCAGAAGCCGTCATCAAGACGTGGACGGATGCCCCAGCTTTTGCCAATTTACTTGTAAGGGCAGCGGCTTTGAACGCGGCAATTCCCCCGGCAACCGCAAGCAGAATGGTTTTTCCTCTCATGAATGTGAACACTCCTTTTCTAAGCACTCTTTATTTCTTTGTCAATTAATTAAGCTTTGCGAAAATAGGCTCGCTTTCCGCGGGCAATCGCAGGACTAAGGAAAGCTTCTGAGCGTAATTTTCGCAGAATGTCTCGATTTTTCGAGTCGCGCCATTTTCGCTATTTAACATAGACATTTTTAAGAAAAAACTTTATTTAACCGTCGTCAAGACCGCCCTATTACAGATAAAGCAACAACCCCAATCGGTTGTTGCTTTATCTTGCTATTTATTTTTTATAAAGGCTTTCTTACTCCACACGCTTAAGCTTAATGGCATCGTCAAGAATTTCTTCTAGCGCTTTTCCTACGGGTTTGACGGAATCGGGTCTTGGGATCAAGACGTCCCCTTTTTGTTGGATTTCACGAGCACGTTTAGAAGATAATGTGACAAGCGTGTATTTTGAATTGATTTTATCAAGTAAAGAATCAATTGATGGATAGAGCATCATGGTTAATCAACCTCCGTTAACTGTTTGTACTTTTCAATCACGCGTTCTCGCTTACAGTGCTCAGCGATCACAATGGCTTCGATCCGATCACAGGCTAAGTGAACCTGATCGTTTTCAACCACATAATCATACTGCGTCATCATTTCGATTTCTTCTTTTGCGATCGATAATCGAGTCGCAATCGAATCCGGTGTTTCTGTTCCTCTGCCTTCAATCCGATTTTTTAATTCACTTAAGGAAGGTGGTGCAAGAAAAATAAACAGACCTTCAGGGAAGTTTTGTTTGACTTGCATAGCCCCTTGAACTTCGATTTCAAGGATGACATCTTGCCCGGACTCCAATGTCTCTTGAACATGCTGAAGCGGTGTTCCGTAAAAATTCCCGGCATATTCCGCCCATTCCAAGAGTTCGTTTTGTTCAATCATTGTTCGAAAGGCATCTTTCGTTTTAAAAAAATACTCAACGCCGTTTTGTTCACCATTTCGTGGAGACCGAGTTGTCACAGAAATCGAATAATCAAGCGTTGTTTCACGTTCTCTTAAAGCTTTGCAAACCGTCCCTTTTCCGACTCCAGAAGGACCAGAAAGCACGAGCAAAAGGCCTTTTTCTTTATAACTCATTCAAGCATTCCCTCCAAGTTACCGCCATAAACCTTATGATCAATTATCCTCAGAATCGTCGTCCTGTTGAATCAGACGACCCGAAACCGTTTCAGGCTGTACAGACGAAAGAATCACATGATCACTGTCCATCACGATCACGGCTCGAGTGCGTCGTCCATATGTAGCATCAATTAGTTTATTTTGATCTCTGGCTATTTTTATTAAACGTTTGATGGGTTGGGATTCAGGACTGACAATCGAGATGATCCGATTTGCCGAAGCAATGTTTCCAAACCCAATATTTATCAGCTTAACCATACCAATTCCCCTTTATTAAGCGCAACTACTACTTTCTCAATTTTACTCTATATTTTGAACTTGTTCACGTATTTTCTCAACTTCACTTTTTAAATGGACCACTTCTTGAGTAATGGTCACATCTGGACTTTTCGATCCCATTGTATTAATTTCTCGATTCATCTCCTGAATTAAGAAATCTAATGGACGCCCAATCGGTCCCGTTTGATCGAGAAGGGATAAAAATTGCGCAAGATGACTTTCAAGTCTCGCCATTTCCTCTGTTATATCTGTCTTTTCAGCAAAAATAGCGACTTCATTAATTAAGCGTGCTTCATCTAAATCCGCTTGATTGGCTAACAGCTCGCGAATGCGTTCTTCAAGGCGTGTTTGATAATTTTCTACAAGTTGCGGTGACACGCTTTCAATTTTTGTAAGTCCTTGCTTAATCAAAGCAATGCGTTTCACAATTTCTTGTTTGAGAAATTGCCCCTCTTTTTGGCGCATGGCTATGAGTTGATCGAGAGCCTCACCGACCGCTCTCTGAATCGGTCGTTCGAATTCCGTTGCATCAAGCGGAATCTCTTCCGTATGAAAGAGATTAGGCATAAGCAACCAATCTCTTTCGTTTAGAGGATTGCCCGCCTTCTCTCCTAACTTTTCTGTCAGTTGGGCCATCGCCTGTTGATATTGGTCAAAGACCGCCCAATTGATGGTCACCGCTTGTTTGGAAGGCGTCGTCCCTTTAAGCGTCAAATAACCGGTCACTTTTCCTCGGTTTAATTGGCTTTGAATTTGGCGCTTAATTCCTTCTTCAAGAAACAACCATTCATTTGGAAGGTGCAGGGTGAGGTCTAAATAACGATGGTTCACCGACTTAAACTCCACAGTCAACGCCTGCCCACCGATTTGACAGGTTGCCCGACCATAGCCTGTCATACTTGATAACATTCTATCACATCCTGCTTAGTTTCTGGCACATTTTAATTCAACTTCTTTCATTATACTCTTTTCAGGACCTATTTTAAAAGGCAGAACCGCATTTCTCTTCTTTCGTTCATAAAAACCGACAGATCTGTAGGGTTTAAAGGGGCTCTGGAGGAGGCAAGCCCTGTTCCCTTGTGCTATAATTACTTGCAGAAAGAGAGGGATGCTCATGAGTTTTGATGGCATCGTCACACGATCAGTCGTAAACGAGTTACATAGTGCCCTACATACTGGGCGGATCGTCAAAGTCTATCAACCCCAAGACACCGATCTTCTTCTTCACGTCCGAGCGGGTAGAACAACACATAAATGGCTCATCTCAGCAAATGCACAGTTTTCACGTACGCATTTGACAACAGAGAGCTTGGAAAACCCAAAAGAGCCACCTATGTTTTGCATGGTACTACGGAAGCATCTTGAAGGGGCTTTTATAGAAAAAATCGAACAGCAAGGCTTTGAGCGAACGATTCATGTATCTATAAAAGGAAAAAACGATATTGGCGACACCGTACAAAAAACGTTAATCATCGAGTTAATGGGTAAGCACAGTAACATCATCTTAGTCGATCACAAAGACATGATTTTGGATGCGATAAAGCGGTTGTCTCCCGCGGTCAACCGACATCGGACCATTTTGCCGGGTCGACCTTACGTTCTGCCACCTGAACAAGGAAAAGCCAATCCATTGGAAATTGATCGCGATGGCTTGCTAAGACGGCTCGATTTCAACGCGGGAAAACTTGATCGGCAGTTGTTAGCCGCGGTTGAAGGCTTTTCGCCTTTGCTTACAAAGGAAATCGTCTTTCGAGCAGGCCTTAGCCATAAAGAAACACTTCTAGATGCCTTTTTTGCGCTGCAGGATCAAATCAAAAAGCAGGAATTTGAACCCAATATTGTCCAAGTACCTGGACAGCGGGAAGCGTTTCATGTGATTGCCCTTACTCATTTAGATGGTAAGGTCGAGCGGTATGATTCTGTGAGCGAAATGCTCGCGTCCTACTACTCGTTGAAGGCGGAATCCGATGCCGTTAAACAAAAAGCCGGTGATCTTGGGCGTGTGGTGTCAACTGAATATAAGAAAAATGAGAGTAAGTTGATAAAATTGTATGCCACTTTAAAAGAGTCTGAAGAAGCAGCAACTTATCAATTAAATGGCGAGTTACTCACCGCCCATATGCATATGGTCAAAAAAGGCGATGCATCTGTTACAGTCGTCAATTATTACGATCCTGAGCAACAGTCGATTGAGATTGCTTTGGATCTCAATCGAACACCGTCTGAAAATGCCCAGCGTTATTTTAAAAAATATAACAAATTAAAATCCGCCAAAAAAGCAGTCGAAGAGCAAATTGAGCAAACCAAAGAGGAAATGATCTACTTAGACCACGTGTCCCAACAAATTGAATCCGCATCGCTCAGGGATATTGAAGAGATTCGTGAGGAACTTGAAGAAGGCGGGTATGTCCGGAAGCGCAAGCGCCGGGCAAAGACAACGAAACCTACTAAGCCCGTGATCGAAAGCTATACGGCAACGGATGGCACGACCATTCTGGTTGGTAAAAACAATCGCCAAAACGATTACTTGACTATGCGATTGGCGGATTCTGAAGACGTTTGGCTCCACACCAAAGATATTCCCGGTTCGCACGTTGTGATCCGTTCAAACTCGCCTAGTGAGGAAACGATTAAAGAGGCGGCTGGACTTGCCGCTTACTTTAGCAAATCGCGTTTATCAAGCGGTGTTCCCGTGGACTTCACAGAAGTCAAGCATGTGCGAAAACCTAACGGTGCAAAACCTGGTTTTGTCATCTACGATCACCAGAACACCATCTATGTCACTCCAGATGAGCGTTTGGTGCAAAAATTAAAAGTTTAACTAAAACCGCGGCGCAGTTTCTTAGAAACTTCGTCGCGGTTTTTAATGAGAACCAACAAATTAATAATATCTATCGGTTATGACTTATTCCATGCACACAACCACGGCGAGTTTCTCAGGCCGAGCGTTCATGGGCGCTCCCATTACACACAATCAGGGCGAAATTCATTTTTCTACCGCTTCCTGTCCGATTGGGAACTGCTATCGGACAGCTCTCGTATTCTTTTTCCGATTCCTGTCCGATTGCGGACCTGCTATCGGACAGCAGTCACACTTTTTTCCCGCTTCTTGTCCGATTGCGGCCCTCTATCGGACGGCTCTCGTATTCTTTTTCCGATTCTTGTCCGATTGGGACCTGCTATCGGACAGCTCTCGTATTCCTTTTCCGATTCCTGTCCGATTGGGACCTGCTATCGGACAGCTCTCGTATTCTTTTTCCGATTCCTGTCCGATTGGGACCTGCTATCGGACAGCTCTCGCATTCTTTTCCCGCTTCCTGTCCGATTGGGCCTGCTATCGGACAGCTCTCGCATTCTTTTTCCAATTCCTGTCCGATTGGGACCTGCTATCGGACAGCAGTCACACTTTTTTCCCGCTTCCTGTCCGATTGCGGCCCTCTATCAGACAGCTCTCGCATTCTTTTCCCGCTTCCTGTCCGATTGGGACCTGCTATCGGACAGCAGTCACACTTTTTTCCCGCTTCTTGTCCGATTGGGGCCTGCTATCGGACAGCTCTCGCATTCTTTTTCCGATTCCTGTCCGATTGGGACCTGCTATCGGACGGCTCTCGTATTCTTTTTCCGATTCCTGTCCGATTGGGACCTGCTATCGGACAGCTCTCGCATTCTTTTCCCGCTTCCTGTCCGATTGCGGCCTGCTATCGGACAGCTCTCGCATTCTTTTTCCGATTCCTGTCCGATTGGGACCTGCTATCGGACAGCAGTCACACTTTTTTCCCGCTTCCTGTCCGATTGCGGCCCTCTATCAGACAGCTCTCGCATTCTTTTCCCGCTTCCTGTCCGATTGGGACCTGCTATCGGACAGCAGTCACACTTTTTTCCCGCTTCTTGTCCGATTGGGACTGCTATCGGACAGCTCTCGCATTCCTTTTCCCGCTTCCTGTCCGATTGGGACCTGCTATCGGACAGCAGTCACACTTTTTTCCCGCTTCTTGTCCAATTGCGGCCCTCTATCGGACTGCTCTCGCATTCTTTTCCCGCTTCTTGTCCGATTGCGGCCTGCTATCGGACAGCAGTCACACTTTTTTCCCACTTCTTGTCCGATTGGGACCTGCTATCGGACAGCTCTCGCATCGTCTGAGTGTGATTTGACACCCTCCGATCGCAGTGGTCTCAGGTCTCTATTAAAAAAACATGGCGGAAGTGTGTTCCCCGCCATGTTTTTCTTATAACCAAGCTTCACTTTTTGGATCCGCATGCCAGACGCGTAGTTTTTCAAGCTGGGCATCGGTCACAGAACCGCGTGTACGAGCTTGTTCAATCAGTTCAGGAAAATCAGTTAACGTGACAAATGGTACATTCGCCTCTTTAAAATTGAGCGTCGCCGCTTCTAAGCCATATGTAAAAATGGCAACTGCACCGACCACTTCTGCACCTTCTTCACGAATTGCCTCAGCTGCAGACAAGACACTGCCACCTGTTGAAATCAAATCTTCAACAATGACCACTTTTTGACCAGGTTGGACTAAGCCTTCAATCCGTTTCTTTTTGCCATGGGATTTCGCAGATCCACGGATATACGCCATAGGCAAATTCATCCGTTCACTCACCCATGCTGCATGTGGAATTCCTGCAGTAGCCGTTCCAGCAATCACATCTACATCTGGAAAATGGGCGTTGATTTGTGCCACCATCCCGTTCGCAATCGCGCCTCTTATTTCAGGATAAGAAAGCGTCAAACGATTGTCACAGTAGATTGGACTCTTTAAGCCAGACGACCAAGTAAACGGATCATCTGGAGAAAGCACCACCGCGTTGATCGCGAGCAACTCGCTCGCAAGCTTTGCTTTTAATGAGGGTTCAGGCATGTCCTTCACTCCATTCTTTACATACTTTTTCATACGCACGAACCGGATTGTCGGCTTTTGTAATGCTTCGTCCGACCACAATATAATCACTTTTTAATTCTCGAGCTTTAAGAGGGGTCGCAACCCGTTTCTGATCGCCTACTGCATCGCCCAAAAGACGAATGCCTGGGGTTACCGTCAGAAAATCTTCCCGTGTCTGCGCTTTGATGAGTTCGGATTCCCAAGCGGAACACACCACCCCGTCCATCCCACTTTTGTCAGCGGTCTGGGCATAGCTCGCAATCACGTCTTCAAGGGGCTTATGGATTAAAAGATCAGCCTCAAGCATTGTTTGATCGGTGCTTGTCAGTTGCGTGACCGCGATACATAACGGACGAGTAGAACCTGCAAGCGTTCCAGCCTCCAACCCTTCGATCGCCGCTTCCATCATCTGAGAACCACCTGCTGCATGAACGTTCACCATATCCGCCCCAAGTCTCGCCAGGCCTTTCATCGCCTGTTTGACGGTGTTCGGAATGTCATGAAGCTTCAAATCTAGAAAAACGAAATACCCTTGTGCTTTCAAATTGTCAATGAGTTTTGGACCTTCTTGATAAAAAAGCTCCATCCCAACTTTTACCGAAGGCTTAGCTTGAGAAAAGTTTTTTAAAAATGATAATGTCGTGTCCGCATTGGCAAAATCCAAAGCCACAATAACTGGCTTCGTATCGAGACCAAGATTTTGGGATGTATTCATAAAATTAGCCCCCCTGCACTTTTTTAAACCCGTTCAGAAACTTTCCAACTCCGACCGATGATGTCCTTCACATCCGTAACGCCAAGCTCTTCTAAAGCTGCAGGAAGGTCATCGATGAGCATTGGACAAATCATCGGATCAACAAAGTTAGCGGTTCCGACAGCTACACAACTAGCCCCTGCCATTAAAAATTCGATCACATCATCTACAGTTTGAACGCCACCCATTCCAATAATCGGAATCGACACATGCTGACTAACTTCATAAATCATTCGAATCGCGACAGGTTTAATCGCTGGACCGCTTAATCCACCTGAACGGTTAGCAAGGATCGGTTGACCGGTTTTTCGATCCAGTCGCATCCCGAGTAAGGTGTTGATCATCGATAAACCATCTGCACCAGCGCCCTCTATAGCTTTGGCCATCGTGACAATATCGGTGACATTCGGAGAGAGTTTGACATATACAGGGACTTCTGAAACGCGCTTCACTTTTTCAGTAACACGCGCCGCGATCTCAGGATCCGTTCCAAAGGTAATCCCGCCTTCTTTGACATTCGGGCACGAGATGTTGAGCTCTAAAGCCGAAACGATTCCGGCTTGTCCAAGCCTCCGGGCCACTTCGACATAATCCTCTTCTGTCGAACCGGCAATATTGGCTAAAAGTGGTGTCGCGCATAGTTCTTTAAGAGCTGGAATTTCTTTTTCAATAATCTTATCTACACCTGGATTTTGAAGGCCTATTGCGTTTAACATTCCGGCTGTTGTTTCCGCCACACGAGGCGTCGGATTGCCAAATCGAGGTTCCAAGGTCGCGGCTTTAATTGCAATAGCCCCAAGGTGGTTTAAATCATAGAACTTGGCATACTCTTGACCAAATGCAAAGCATCCTGAAGCCGGCATCACCGGATTTTTCATCGATAAGCCGGGTAATTCGATTCCGATATTCATGACAAGACCACCTCTCCTGCCCGGAATACAGGCCCATCTGTACAGACTTTCTTATAAGAGGCGCCACTTGGATCATCCGGTGTGTGGCACACGCAGGCGAGACATGCCCCGATCCCGCACCCCATGCGTTGTTCAAGCGACAGAAAGACTGGGTGCGTGGCACTGTATGCATGCTCTAAGGCTTTAAGCATTGGAATGGGACCACATGAATATAACGCATCAAACGTAATGCCTTCCGACTGAATGACATCCGTGACAAACCCTTGTTGTCCACGGGTACCATCAACTGTTGCAATATAGGTTGGACCGAGTTCACGAAACGCGTCTTCATAGAACACGACAGATTCCGTTTGAAAACCGAGCACATGCGTCACCTGTACACCGCGAGCTTTCAATGCTTTGGATAACAAGTAAAGCGGTGGAACACCGACACCGCCCCCAACTAATAATGCATGCCCTGATTCGGCGATTTCTTCTATCGGGAAGCCCTGTCCAAGTGGTCCAAGGACGTCCAAGCACTCGCCTGTTTTGGTTAGAGAAAGTTGACGTGTGCCTTCACCATCCGCACGATAAATCATAGTGACTTTTTCTTTGTCAGAATCGACATCACAAAGACTGATTGGTCTTCTTAGTAAAGGAAGGAGACCGTTTCCTACTTTGACATGAAAAAATTGACCCGGTTGACGGACCTCTTTTGCAAGAGGCCCTTTCACAACCAGTTCAAAAATATCTAACGCGATTTTCTTATTTGAGACAACTTCCATTCGTTCCGTTCTCAAGAGGTCACCACCGCTTTACGTGGGCCGACGGATTGTGGCATCGCTTCGGCACTAAAGGTGAAGGACTCAATCACACGGAGCAACGCATCTGTTGTGTCGAGTGAGGTTAAACACACCACACCATTTTCAACCGACTCACGGCGAATTCGGAAGCCATCACGGGACGCTTGCTTTCCTTTAGTAAGGGTATTGACGACAAATTGTGCTTTTCCTTCGCGAATTGTGCTAAGAAGATTAGGCTGATCGGCCTCCCCTTTACCAATTTTGTTGACAACGGTTGACTCAATGCCATGCGTCTTAAGAAGCTTAGCTGTTCCTTCAGTCGCGAGAATGTGATAGCCGATATTTGCAAAGCGCTGAATAAGTGGAAGGGCTTCTTCTTTGTCCTTATCTGCTACCGTGAAGAGGACGGAACCAAAGGTTGGAATGGTCATCCCGCTTGCAAGAAGTCCTTTGTATAACGCTTTTTCTAACGTGCGGTCACGTCCCATGACCTCACCGGTTGATTTCATCTCAGGTCCAAGGTTAATGTCCACACTTCTTAGTTTCGCAAAGGAGAAGACTGGGACTTTAACAAACACTTCATTCGGCTCATCATGATAGCCTGTTCCAAATCCTTGAGAGACTAGGTCTTGGCCAAGAATCGCACGGGTTGCGATATTCGCCATAGGAACACCCGTAATTTTACTCAAAAATGGAACCGTCCGGCTGGAACGTGGGTTCACTTCTAAGACGTAGACTTCTTCGTTTTGGACAACGAATTGGATGTTTAACAAGCCAATAATTTTTAAGCCTTTTGCAATTTTAACCGTCGTTTCAATAATTTTGTCTTTCACCGATTGACTTAAGTTTTGCGACGGGTAGACCGCAATCGAGTCACCCGAGTGAACGCCGGCTCGTTCGATGTGTTCCATGATGCCTGGAATGTACACATCTTTACCGTCAGAAATGCCGTCCACTTCGACTTCAGTTCCAACTAAGTAACGGTCGACAAGCACCGGATGGTCTGGATTTACTTTTACAGCGTTGGTCATGTATTGAACAAGTTCCGCTTCTTGATAGACGATTTCCATAGCACGGCCACCTAGAACATAGGATGGGCGAACTAAGACTGGATAACCAATTCTCGTGGCAATCTTGATGGCTTCATCAGTTGAGAAGGCCGTTTTCCCTTTTGGACGGGCAATGTCAAGGCGCGTCATCAGCTGCTCAAACTTGTCGCGGTCTTCCGCTTCGTCCATCGCCTCAAGTGACGTACCCAGGATTTTTACACCGCGTGCGCTAAGTTCTGCTGCCAAGTTGATTGCGGTTTGCCCCCCAAATTGGACGATGACACCTTTTGGTTGTTCCAGTTCAACCACATGCATCACATCTTCAACAGTCAAAGGCTCCACGTAGAGCTTATCTGAGACACTAAAGTCTGTTGAGACGGTTTCAGGGTTGTTGTTAATAATAATGGCTTCATACCCACACTCTTTGATCGCCCATACCGTGTGAACAGTGGCATAGTCAAATTCAATCCCTTGACCAATGCGGATTGGACCCGAACCGAGTACAATGACTTTTTCTCGATCGCTACGAACACTCTCGTTCTCTTCTTCATAAGTGCTGTAATAATATGGGGTTTCCGACTCAAACTCGCCTGAACAAGTATCCACCATTTTATAGACAGGGAAAAGACCGGATTGTTTTCTCGTTTGATAAATCTCACGCTCTGGGAGATCCCAAATTCTTGCAATCGCTCGGTCGGAGAAACCGGAATGCTTGGCTTTTTTTAGAACGTCTTGGTCTTGAACGTTTGCTTTCAACTCCTCTTCAAGATCAATGATGGCTTTGATTTTTTGAAGGAAGTAACGGTCAATTTTGGTCAAGGACCAGATCTCATCTATTGTTGTGCCGCGACGGAAGGATTCTGAGATATAGAAAATCCGTTCGTCATCCATTTTTTCAATGCCGCGAACTAATTCTTCATTACTCAGGTCTGCAATGGTTTGCGACCAGAGATGATCATAACCGGCTTCAAGAGAACGGATAGCTTTAAGTAAAGACTCTTCCAATGTGCGTCCCATTGCGAGGACTTCACCCGTTGCTTTCATTTGCGTTCCTAATGTACGTTTTGCGGTATCAAATTTATCGAATGGCCATCTTGGCATTTTTGTTACTACATAGTCAATGGATGGCTCAAAACTTGCATAAGTGGTTCCCGTTATTGCATTTTTGATTTCATCGAGGTGATAGCCCACTGCAATCTTTGCAGCCACTTTTGCAATTGGATAACCCGTTGCTTTAGAAGCAAGCGCTGAAGACCGGCTAACACGCGGGTTCACTTCGATGATGTAGTAATTTTCACTATTTGGATCAAGGGCAAGCTGAACATTACAGCCGCCTTCGATTTTCAATTCGCGCACAATTCTCAGAGAGACGCTACGAAGACGTTGAAGGTCGCGATCGCTAAGAGTTTGAGTCGGTGCAGTGACAATGGAATCCCCTGTGTGAATCCCAACTGGGTCGATGTTTTCCATTGGGCAAATCGCAATCGTCCCATCGTTCGCGTCACGCATGACTTCAAATTCCACTTCCTTGAATCCCGCAATGCTTTTCTCAATCAAAACTTGATGGACAGGGCTTAATTTCAAACCGTTGGCCGCGACTTCTTCCAGGCCTTCTGAATCTTTGACGATCCCGCCACCTGTTCCCCCTAAGGTATAAGCAGGGCGAATAATGAGTGGGAAGCCAGTGAGTTCGGCAAATTCGCGCGCCTCATCCATATTATTGATGATTCGGCTCTCAGGAACGGGTTCACCGAGATGAACCATAAGTTTGCGGAATAAATCACGGTCTTCCGCTTGTTTGATCGAATCGAGTTTCGTCCCAAGAAGTTCAATTCCGTATTCATCTAAAATACCAATTTTATCAAGCTCCATCGCCATGTTAAGGCCGGTTTGCCCGCCTAATGTCGCAAGTATACCGTCTGGACGTTCTTTACGAATAATTCGACTTACAAATTCAATATTAATAGGCTCGATATAAACACGATCTGCTGTTTCAGAGTCCGTCATAATGGTCGCTGGATTTGAGTTAATAAGGACCACTTCATACCCTTCTTCTTTTAAAGCGCGGCAAGCTTGAGTACCAGAATAGTCGAACTCAGCAGCTTGACCAATGATGATTGGACCCGAACCAATGACAAGAATTCTTTTAATATCAGTGCGTTTAGGCATGGAGAACCCCACCTTTCTTCGTTTCATCAATTAACTGTTTAAAATCTTGGAATAAAGGACGGGAATCCTCTGGTCCAGGTGAGGCTTCAGGGTGAAATTGCACGCTAAAAGCCGGAAATTCTGTGTGTTTTAATCCTTCAACCGTTCCATCATTAATCGCCACGTGAGAGACACGTAATCCTGTCCCTTCAAGTGAGTCTGGATCCACGGTAAAACTGTGATTTTGAGATGTGATATAGAAGCGGCCTGTATCCAAATCTTTGACAGGGTGATTGCTTCCACGATGGCCAAATTTCATTTTCATCGTTTTAGCTCCGCTCGCTAACGCAATCAATTGATGCCCTAAGCAAATCCCAAAAACAGGTACTTTTCCGAGCAATTCTCGAACGGTTTCGATCGCATGTGGCACACTTTCCGGATCCCCAGGTCCGTTTGTTAAAAGTACGCCGTCCGGATGCAGATGTAGAATCTCATCGGCTGTTGTGGTATGCGGGACCACCACAATGTCAAAACCTGTTTTTAAGGCTTCACGTAAAATCCCTTTCTTCATCCCAAAATCCATAATCACAACGCGTTCCCCAGTCCCCGGGCTATTATATTGAGCTTTGGTTGAGACGCGCGACACTTGATCAGTAGGGAAGGCAGACTCGGAAAGCGCACTCGCTACCTGCTCTGGATTCACATGCATGTCACAGAGGCGACCTTTAAGCGTCCCAAATTCACGTACAATTTTAGTCAGACGTCTAGTGTCCACACCTTTAAGACCTGGAATACCTTTTTCAACGAGCATGTCATGCAGTGAGTATTCACTACGCCAATGACTTGGAACATCTTCCAAATGTCTAACAATTAGTCCCGCTACAGAAGGTGTAATGGATTCAAAATCATCGCGGTTGATCCCGTAGTTACCGATTAACGGGTACGTAAGGGTAACAATTTGATCGCAATAAGAAGGATCAGAGAGAATTTCCTGATAACCCGTCATTCCTGTGTTAAAAACAACTTCACCTTGTTTTAAATTATCGCTTCCGAATGCCTCTCCGACAAAGATCGCGCCGTTCTCTAGTATAAGTTGACGTTTCATGCTTCTACTCTCCCTTTCTGCCAGACGACTTCACCTTTATATATTGTCAGTGTTGGCCATCCCTCGAGCTCCCATCCAGAAAATGGTGTATTTTTTCCTTTTGATAAAAATTGAGAGGGATCCACGGTTTGTTGATCTTCCAAATCAATGACCACTAAGTCTGCTTCGCCTCCGACTTCAATGGTGCCATAAGGCAATTGGAAGGTTTGGGCTGGTTTTAAGGTCATTCGTTCGAGTAACGCTTCTAAAGTTAAAATACCTTTTTTGACGAGATGGGTGTACATAAGAGGAAATGCCGTTTCGAGGCCGACAATTCCAAATGGTGCTTGATCTATTGGACGCGCCTTTTCCTCTGCTGCGTGCGGCGCATGATCTGTTGCGATGAAATCAAGTGTCCCATCTAATAAACCTTCAATCAGTGCCTCTTGATCCTCTTTGCTTCTTAGTGGCGGATTCATTTTGAAGTTGGTGTCCACACTAGGAATGTCCTCTTCACAGAGTAAAAGATGGTGCGGAGACACTTCAGCCGTCACCCGAATTCCTGCACGTTTCGCATCGCGAATAACCCGGACGGATTCTTTTGTACTGACATGACAGACGTGATAATGACAATCGGCCGCCTCTGCAAGGAGAACATCTCGCGCAATTTGAACGGATTCGGCGATGTTCGGGATCCCTTTTAATCCATGCTTTCGGGCAAATTCCCCGTCATGAACCGATCCGCCAAAGATCAACGAGTTGTCCTCACAGTGCGCCACAATCGCTTGATCAATGGAACGAGCACGTTTCATGGCGTCAAGCATCATGCCTGCGGTTTGTACGCCCACTCCATCATCTGTAAAAGCGAACGCCCCTGCTTTTTTGAGAGCAGCTAAATCGTTCACCGTCTCCCCTTTTAACCCTTTTGTGATCGAGCCATAAGGTAATACTCGAACCACAGCGTCTTTTTCGATCCGATCGTGTAGAGCATTTAAAACCTCGGGAGAATCCGGAACGGGATTGGTATTTGGCATCGCCGCAACCGTTGTAAAACCGCCTCGCGCTGCCGCTTGTGTCCCGGTTAAAATTGTTTCTTTATGCTCTCCACCAGGTTCCCTTAAGTGAATGTGTAAATCCACAAGTCCTGGCGCAAGAAGTTGTCCACCTAGATCATAGATCTCATGACCAGTTGGATCGATGGTTTCGGCAATTTTTGCAATCTGTGTGCCTTCAATTAATACCTCTTGTTTCTTAAGCGTGTTGTGGATGTACGTGAGTCCATTTATAAGTAGTTTCCCCATATCCGTTCTCCTCCTTTTGATTAAGTGCCCAATTCAAGACGGCCATACGGACGTAGACGCCATTTTCAATTTGTCTAAAGATCCGAGAACGCTCAGATTCTACAAGTTCGGAATCGATCTCAACTCCCCGGTTAACCGGAGCCGGATGCATGATGATGCTTCCTTTTTTCATTCGCTTTTCTCTTTCAAGCGTTAAGCCATAGGCTTGATGATACGTGTCAGGGCTTAACCCCATGGTATCGTGATGGCGTTCATGTTGTATGCGGAGCATATTCACCACATCAGCTTGTTCAATCGCCTCATCAACTGGTACGTATCGACCTGGAAACGATGGGTTTTGCCATTCTGGTGGCCCAGAAAGGATCACGTTTGCCCCCATTCGCGAAAGAATTGCGGCATTGGAGCGTGCGACGCGGGAATGGCGTAAATCACCGATAATCGCAACAGTCAAACCTTCAATTTTTTGGAATTCTTCTTTTACAGTTAATAGATCAAGGAGCGTTTGAGTGGGATGATCCCCACTCCCATCTCCAGCATTTATAATCGATACGTTCAAACCTTCATGAAGTTGGTCATAAAATCGGTCTTCAGGATGACGAATCACTGCGACACTTGCTCCTATGGATTCTAATGTTTTGAGTGTATCGTAGAGCGTTTCCCCTTTTTGAACGCTAGAGGTGTTTACATCCACGTTTAAGGCATGAAGGCCGACGCGTTGTTCTGCCACTTCAAAACTGAATCGAGTCCGTGTGCTTGGTTCGTAAAAAAGGTTAGCGACAAACCCTTGTTTCTGTACAGTCAATCTTCCATTCTTTATGGCTTCCGCCTCATCTAAGATGGCTTCGATTTGGGTCAAGGTTAAGGATTCAAGTGATAAAAGATTGGCCATAAGTAGAACCTCCTAAAGTAATCCTTTTTTTATTCTGTGTCATTCCGTGTAAAACACTCTATTAGAAAAACTTGGCTTATCGTCAAGTCCTTTATGGCGGAAGCCGTAGTTTTTCTTATACTTTTTTCCTTAATCGCGTTAGCGAAATTTTATACTTTCTTAAAGTACAAAAAACCTCTCACGCCCGAGGACTGAGAGGTTTTGGTCGCTGAAATCTGGTGAATCTCGCCTTCAGGGATCCTGCATGTGTAGCATTGTACACCCATGCAGGATCTGTTTGGCCCCAGATCTTCATCGATTAAACCCCTTTGTCAGCCTCACAGGACTGCCTTAAAAAGGGTGGCATTATTCATTTTTGGTTTGAATACTCACTTCATCTTTTCCGTCTACTTCGGTCACTTGAACCGAGACAATCTCCTCTTTGGAGGTTGGGACGTTCTTTCCAATATAATCCGGACGAATCGGAAGCTCGCGATGGCCCCGATCAACTAGCACAGCCAATTGAATGCTTGCTGGTCGACCATGATCCATGAGGGCTTCCATTCCAGCTCGAGCGGTTCGACCCGTGTAAAGCACGTCATCGACCAGAATGACTTTTCGATTATTGATACTTATCGGAAGATCGGCACCTTTTAACCGTGGTTCTCGGTCCGCTGTTTTTAGCGTCAGATCATCTCGGTAAAGCGTAATGTCGAGTTCTCCAACTTCAATCGGACGCCCTTCAATGTGCTGAATTCGTTCGGCAATTCGGTGAGCGAGATAGACACCGCGCGTCTTAATACCGACTAGGATGAGATCCTGTACGCCTTTATTTCGCTCAATCACTTCATGCGATAAACGAGTTAAAGCACGTCGTATGGCTTGTTCATCTA
Organism: uncultured Sporolactobacillaceae bacterium; assembly: GCA_963829575.1. Taxonomy (GTDB): domain Bacteria; phylum Bacillota; class Bacilli; order Bacillales; family Sporolactobacillaceae; genus KACC-23026. Next base: position 216,951 of record CAWHJF010000003.1, read on the forward strand.
ATATGATTTTATCCATAGCGCTCGCTCACCTTCCAAAAAATTAAAAACCCTTTCTCCGAAATAGGCGAAAGGGTGTGGGTTTCACTGTTAGAATGCAGTATTAGGCAGACTTCTCCTAATACGATTCATTTTAAACCCTTTCTCGCGTCTCACAGGACCGAATTAAAAGGACTTCATTAAAATAATGATGTCTGTTAGTATCTTTTGTTGTCATAAGTTCTATTGCTATTATTCCAAAGGTCCATGTATCTGTCAACTAAAAATTTCGCCAAGTTCGAGATTGGTGACGAGTGCTTGCATATCTTCAGGCATCGGGGCATGAAATTTAAGAAATTCTCCCGTTTTAGGGTGGGTAAACCCGAGTTCTACAGCGTGCAAGGCTTGTCCGTCGATTGGCAGCGTGTGTCGCGGCCCGTATTTAGGATCTCCGGCAATTGGATGTTTGATATAAGCCATATGAACCCGGATTTGATGAGTTCGGCCTGTTTCAAGTTGGCAGCAAACCAATGCGTATTTAATAAACCGCTGTTCAACGGCGACATGAGTGATCGCGTCTTTTCCATGATTTAAATTAACCGCCATTTTCTTACGGTCTCTTTCATCTCGGCCAATTGGAGCATCAATGGTCATTTGGTCATAGTCAGGAATCCCGTGCACAATGGCTTGATAGACCCGATGTGTGGTTTTCGCTTTTAACTGATCCGCAAGCGATTGGTGGGCTTGATCATTTTTTGCGGCGACTAAAAGGCCAGAGGTGTCTTTGTCAATGCGATGAACGATCCCAGGTCGCATGATCCCATTGATTCCGGATAGATCACCACAATGCGCGAGTAAGGCATTCACCAGAGTCCCCGAATAATGACCTGGCGCCGGATGCACAACCATCCCGCGAGGTTTATTCACAACGATCACATCGGAATCCTCATACACGACGTTTAATGGAATGGCTTCTGGGAGAATATCTGGCTTTTCAGCGGCTGGAATCTCCCAAGAAATCGTTTCACCTTGTTGAAGCCGGTAATTCGGCTTCACGGTCTTCTCATTAACGGTTATCACCCCTTCTTTGATCCATTTTTGAATCAAGGTTCGGGATTGGTCGGATAAAAGGTCATTCATGTATTTGTCCAATCGTTCATTTTCTTCTGCGAGATCTACGACTTGATCTTCCCTTTCGGACATACTGTGTCACTTCTCCTTTTTGTTATCTTTCAAAGAATAAATCAATAATAAAATGGCACCTACACATAAAGCAGAATCCGCTAAATTAAAAATCGGATAGCTATAAGTCCCAATATAAACATGAATAAAATCGACTACTTTTCCGTGCACGAGACGATCCACAAAATTGCCGAGCGTTCCGCCAATGATGAGTCCGAGAGACGTTCCAAGCAAGGGATGAAAGCGCCCGATCTTTTGCATGTAATAAATTACAATCGCGAGTACGACAATGGACACTATGTAAAAAAATAGCATCTTGCCTTCTAGTATGCTCCAAGCGGCTCCCGTATTTCGTAATGAAGTCAACTCTAATACATTTGGAATAATCGGAATGCTTTCTCCGACCTGCATGGCATGCGACACAATATATTTGCTAAGTTGATCCAAAATTAAAACAACAAGTGCGAGCACATAATAAATCATGGTTTTCTCCTCCGTTTGACCAATCTAATCCTCTATATTTTTATAAGTTAACTTGACTTGTCTGTTAATTTCCGCTCCAATTAACAATGGATTGACCCATTCATCTTTACTATAGTCTCAAGATTTAACAAATCCTATTATCTCTCAAAAGTTTAGCACACTTCGGATTTTAGCGCGACAAAAGCTTTGCGCCATTCTTTTTTAGTATGTAACGAGGGAGTTCCCTCGTCTGAAAATGACTTAGTCTAAATAATCGTCGGAAAACGAATCGTCCTCTGCAATATTTTCCTGATTCATCCACTTATCATATTGGATATTCTTGACATAGTGAACGTGATCATCCCCCGTATAACCTTCAATTCCCGTTGCTCCAATGGCTTCGACTAAAGAGACATAGCCCATTCCATCGTAACTATCCATTAAGGACGACCCATCGTAGGTCATACTGCTTTGGTTAAAAGCGGCCACAAGATCATACGCATTTTGCTCATTGAATTCCGTTTCTTGACTATTTGTGGCATATTCTTTTTCCATATTTCGTAGCACATGTTCTTCTATAGGCCGGTCATGGTTCACAAATGTGTTCGGGGTGTTTTTCTTATTGGTACGTGCGGTTGGGAGAGCTTCAAGGCGTTCATAAGGAATTTCTTCACCGGTTTCTTCGTCGAATCCATACGTTCCCTTTTCCATACGATTTAAAGCGGCTTCGATATCTTCCAGCTGTTCTTCACGCATTTTTTTAAGCACGAGATCTTTTTCGCGTTCATATAAGGCTGTTGCGGAATCGGCTGGATGATTGTCATATTGAGACAATTCACCCGAGGCAAAATCCGATGCAAAGCCTTCTTCTAAACCGAATTCTTCGGTTACATTAAATTGATGTTGAATCCGTTCTTTTTCATCTAAGAGCTCTTGTTTTAATTTCTCATAGGAAGTCATTCGCATTCTTATGCCTCCTTTCAAAAGGCGTGGGATTTCTCTCACGTCTATAGTGTTTGAGTTTCTAGAGATACTTAGACCTCTTAATACTTGTCAATTCTTCTTCGCTAATTCCTTCTTTTCCATAAAAAGGACATGAGAAACTTTAAAAAACTACAAAATGGAATAGCGGAATCTCGTGTCCATGAATTTGCATTAGGGACACATCAATCCGTTATTCTCAACTTAAACAGTCGTTCTAAAATTTTGTGTCCTCCACATGCTCTTATTCAATGAAGAACACGCCTTTTTCGGACGTATTCATGTCAATAGCGGATCCTCGTGTCCATGATCACTCAGCAACGCGCCTGTTGAGCCGAATAGCGGAATCTCGTGTCCATAAATTTGCATTAGGGACAAATCCGTTATTCTCAACTTAAACAGTCATTCTAAAATTTTGTGTCCTCCACATGCCCTTATTCAATGAAGAACACGCCTTTTTCGGACGTATTCATGTCAATAACGGAATCTCGTGTCCATGAATTTGCATTAGGGACACATCGATCCGTTATTCTCAACTTAAACAGTCATTCTAAAATTTTGTGTCCTCCACATGCCCTTATTCAATGAAGAACACGCCTTTTTCGGACGTATTCATGTCAATAGCGAATCCTCGTGTCCATGATCACTCACCAACGCGCCTGTTGAGCCGAATAGCGGAATCTCGTGTCCATGAATTTGCATTAGGGACATATCGATCCGTTATTCTCAACTTAAACAGTCATTCTGAAATTTTGTGTCCTCCACATGCCCTTATTCAATGAAAAAAACGCCTTTTTCGGACGTATTCATATTAATAGCGGATCCTCGTGTCCATGATCACTCAGCAACGCGCCTGTTGAGCCGAATAGCGGAATCTCGTGTCCATAAATTTGCATTAGGGACACATCGATCTGTTATTCCTTCTCCGGCCCAACCCGTGCAAATTAATTAGAAAAAGCTGTCGAGACGTCTCGACAGCTTTTTCGCTCCACCTTGAAGCGCTTTGTTCTATAACTTCGCAACCGTGTTCGCACAACGTTCGCATAAGGTTGGGTGATCGTGATTCGTTCCAACCGTTGGAGTGACCATCCAGCAACGTTCACATTTTTCGCCTTCTGCAACATTCACCACAATGGCGGTATGCTCTTCTTTTTCTGCTTCATTTGGTGCTTCCTCAAATCTACCTGCAATCGACACTTGCGAGACAATAAAGAGTTGATCTAAATCCTCGCGATTTTCAAGAAGATCTAGAACGTCTTTTTTCGGATAAAGAGTGACCGCAGCCTCAAGCGATTTACCAATTACTTTTTGGTTACGTGCTCTCTCTAAAGCCTTTAACACATCATCGCGGACATCAATCAAACGGCCCCATTTTTCCAAAAGGCCATCAGGATCTTGAAGGTCTGCCATCTCAGGCATATCGCTTAGTTGAACATACTCTTCTTTCTCACCCGGGATGTACGTCCACACCTCTTCTGCTGTATGAGGAATGACGGGTGATAACAATTTAGTTAGCGTGACAAGCGTTTGGTAAAGAACCGATTGCGCGGAACGTCTTGATAAACTATTTTCAGGATTCGTGTATAAGGTATCCTTAGCAATATCCATGTAAAACGCACTTAAATCAATCGTGCAATAATTATGAATCGCATTATAAACACCTAAGAATTGATACTGATCATAAGATGTGCGGACGCGATTAATTAGTTGTTGGAGCTTCAACATCATATATTGATCAATTTCCGTCATCTTTTCTTTTTCAACAAGGTGCTCAGCCGGGTTAAATTCGTTTAAGTTCCCAAGCATAAAGCGAAGGGTGTTCCGAATTTTACGATAGACTTCCGCAACTTGTTTTAAGATATCCTCTGACACACGCGCATCCGCTGTAAAGTCAACGGAAGATACCCATAGCCGAATGATGTCAGCCCCAAGGTTTTTCATAACCTTAATCGGATCAATGACATTCCCGAGCGACTTACTCATTTTGTGACCTTCACCATCTAACACAAAGCCATGGCTGATCACTTGTTTATAAGGAGCGGCACCAGTAATCGCAACGCTTGTCGAAAGTGAGGAGTTAAACCAACCGCGATATTGATCGGAACCTTCCAAGTAGATATCAGCTGGGCGAACAAGCTCTTCTCGCTCTTCTAAAACCGCTTGATGTGAGGACCCAGAATCAAACCAAACGTCCATGATGTCGACTTCTTTACGGAAAATGCCGTTTGGACTGTGTTCCGACGTAAAGCCTTCTGGAAGGAGGTCTTTCGCTTCGCGTTCAAACCAGATATTGGATCCATGTTCACGGAACACATTCGAAACATGCTCGATCGTCTCCGGTGTGATAATCGGAGTCCCATCTTCCCCATAAAAGACTGGAATCGGAACGCCCCACACTCTTTGCCGCGAAATGCACCAATCTGCACGATCGCGCATCATGTTATGAATCCTTACCTCGCCCCAATTCGGAAGCCACTTAACCGTTTTGATCGCTTCAAGAATTTGTTCGCGAATGTCTTTAATAGATGCAAACCACTGTTCCGTTGCGCGGAAAATGATCGGCTTTTTGGTTCGCCAGTCATGTGGATAGGAGTGTGTAATAAATTCAAGTTTAAGGAGCGCGCCCACTTCTTCCAATTTTTCAGTAATGGGTTTATTGGCCGCATCGTAAAAGAGGCCGGTAAATCCAGGCGCTTCTTCAGTCATTACTCCTTTTTCATCAACTGGACAAAGCACTTCGAGGTTGTATTTCTTCCCAATTAAGAAGTCATCTTCCCCATGTCCTGGCGCGGTGTGAACCAACCCAGTACCCGCATCTAAAGTCACGTGCTCACCATTAATAATTAAAGAATCTCGATCATAAAATGGATGACGCGCAACCGCTCGATCCATGTCGGAGCCTTTAAATGTTCTTAAAACCGCGGCGTTTTCCCAACCAAACTTTTCTTTAAGCGATTCTAAAAGATCTTCGGCCACCACATACTTATGGTCTTCAACTTGAACCACAACATAATTGAAGTCTGGGTTCACACTAATCGCCACGTTGGCCGGGATCGTCCATGGGGTGGTGGTCCAGATGACGAGTTCTTCATCCCCCTGTAAGACGTCACCATGGGCTTCTTTCATTTTAAACGTGACGTAAATTGACGCACTGCGTTTATCTTGGTATTCAATTTCTGCTTCTGCAAGCGCCGATTCAGAGGTTGGTGACCAGTAAATCGTTTTTTTATCTTTATAGATATAGCCTTTATTGGCCATCTCACCGAACACTTTAATTTGCGCAGCCTCATAGGCGTTATGAAGGGTGACATAAGGGTGGTCCCAATCCCCACGAACTCCCAAACGCTTAAACTGAGTGCGTTGGCGATCAATTTGTTCCTTTGCATAATCTGCACAAAGCTTACGAAACTCTGCAACAGACATGGATTTTCGATTGACACCTTTTTTGGTCAACGCCTGTTCAATCGGTAGACCGTGAGTATCCCACCCTGGAACGTAAGGCGCATAGAAGCCTGACATCGACTTGTAGCGAACGATCATGTCTTTTAAGATTTTGTTTTCGGCGTGACCAATATGGATATCGCCGTTTGCATAAGGTGGCCCGTCGTGAAGAACAAACGTAGGCTTTCCTTTTTGACGATCCAAGCTTTTCTGATACATCCTTACTTTTTCCCATTCTTCTTGCATGTGCGGTTCTTTGTTTGGCAAGCCGCCACGCATTGGGAAATCGGTTTTGGGCATTAATAGCGTCTCTTTATAATCCATCCATTTTTCCTCCAAACACCCACTCCATATAAAAGAGGGTTCACTTTTTTAAAAGCCAGACAATTAGAAAGCCTTAGTCGTTCTTATACGATCATCCTTAACGCATTAACACTGGTTGATCGTTCTCATAAAACAAAAAAGCCCCCGCCCAAAAAGGGACGGAGAGGCCGTGGTACCACCCTAATGACTTTCTGACCATGATCAGAAAGCCTCTTAGCATTCGTAACGTGAACGTGACGCTTATCTTTACTAAAAGGATTCAAAGGCACTCAATGCCCCTATCGTTCCATTTTTTCAAGAAAGAGCTCGAGGGTGATGTTCACTTGATCTCATGGTTTGGGCTCCCACCAATTCCCAAATCGCTTCTTACCATCCTTCAAGTTACTGTCCCTTTCATAGCCGGCTCAATATAGGTTTACAAAGTCATTTCCATTGTAAGTATATGAAATATCTTGTTATTAAGTCAAGTCTCGACTATTGCTAACAGTGTGTCGGACAAAAAAACCAAAACGGATGCGTTTTGGTTTGAATAGCTCTTACCCTCTATAACGGGATAAAAATTCGGATTGGTCATCTTCATTTGTCGATTCGATTTCTTTGTCGAATGGTTCAGACAAACGGTCCCAGTCATCATTTTTCAGAAGTTCAAGCTGTGCTTCGATCAACATGCGAAAACGCGTGCGATAGACTTTCGCTTCTTTTTTGAGTTCTTCAATTTCCAAGGTAATCTTTCTGGATTTAGACAATGATTCATTAATGATTCGGTCGGCATTTTTTTCAGCCTCTTTCACAATTAAACGCGCTTCTTTTGTCGCGTTTTGTTTGACTTCCTCGGCTGTTTCTTGAGCGACCAAAATGGATTTATTTAATGTGTCTTCGATTGTTGAGAAATGGCCTAACCGTTCTTCCATCTTTTGAACTTTTTCTTCCGTTGCTTTTTTCTCACGAATTAGGGCTTCATAGTCCTTTATAATTTGGTCAAGAAAATCATTGACCTCATCTTCATCATAGCCACGCATTCTGCGAGTGAATTCTTTATTGTGTATATCTAAGGGTGTTAACGGCATCGAAGCCACCTCCATTAATCTAATCGATTTGCTTATAGTTAGTTTTTCGACAAAACCCGTCTTGATTCCTTCTTTTTTTTAAAAAAGACATTTGGAAGCTATTACAAAAATTTGGAAGTGACTTTGGTGGTGATTTCCGCTCCTGTGCCCTCGTGAGACGTGAGGGGGTTCATATCCACATATCACTGTCTTATTTTAAAAGACCATACCGAATCCAAAGGTTACCGCGTCGAGTTTCGCCATCTATTGAAGTGACGCGACTTCTTCCAAACCCTCTTACCGACAAATCGTCACCTGGGGTTAATTCATAGGAAGGTTTATCGACCACTTTCCAGTTGACCTTAACGCGCTCTGAACGGACTAACTCCCCTGCTTTTGATCGAGCTATTCGGTAGATTTCAGCTAAGATGACATCGAGCCTAAGGGATGGAACGGATCCTTGGCGGTCTTCCCATTCCACAACTGGAGGAACGATGTCTGGCCAATCTATCGGATCAAAAGACACGGTAGCTCGTCCAACTTGGGTTAAATTCATTCGAACAAAGTCACCGATCTCATCTGCAACGATCACTTGAACGGATTCCTCCGAGAACAGTTGATCGCCAAATTTTTCTCGCTTCAGGCCTAGCCCCATTAGAGAACCAAGTAAATGACGATGTTCAATCGTGACAAATTTTTTGGGATAGTTCACTTGATATAAAGAGACACCGAAGTCCAGGTCTTCGATGTCCGAATAAGGGGGGAGGATCAGCGCCCGTTTCCTTTCGGCATCCTCATATCCCCCCCACAGTTTGATTGTCACATCATCATTGGCCCGCGTGAGCGCTTTAACAATGGTTTGTTGTCTTGGGTCAAGAAAATCCGTTAGCTTTGGTGTGTAGCGCTCTCGAACTTGTTCTTTCCACTCATTAAAATGGTCAATAAACGGTCGTTCTTCTTCACGAAAATGTTGATAAATACTCAAAATCCGTCACCCTAAAAATTTGATAGCAGTCTTGGTAAACCTAAAACACCCACTTGAGCGAGATACAACACAATAAAGGCCACCCACGGGGAGATATCAATCATCCCAATTGGAGGAATAATCCGTCGGAACGGTTGTAAGTAAGGCTCACAAATACGCTCCAAAAAGCGTCCAACGGATGACTCTCTGGCATTTGGTACCCAGGACATAAAAATATAAATGATTAAAGCCCATCGATAAATATTTAGGGCAGTATGGAGAATCAAAACAAGTTGATACAACGACATCCCTCTATTCACTATGTTTATATCATTTTTCGTTTCCCTTAACACCTTAAGTTTAATAAGGTTTTTTAATGCTTCAGAAGATCGCTCGTGATGTCGACTTCAGATAATGCACAAAGGAACGCATTGGCATTGATTTTTTCAATGGTCCCATTGGCGAGATAAACCGCACCGCTCACAAAATCAATCAATCGGGTCGCTTCCTCCCGATTCAAATGTTGAACGTCAAAAACCACCGTTTGATGTTTTCTTAAATGATCCGCAATCGTCAATACATCTTCGTATTTCGTCGGTTCAAGCCGAATCGGACTCGATCGCTTTTGGGCGGTCTTAAAACTAACCACATTGGATTTCGACTGGTCGTTCGTCTTTTGATTACGAGAAAATCGGGTGACCGTTTCAGTTTGAGTGGGTTCATGAGTGGATGCCACAATTTCGGTTGGATCATCCTCTTCCAGGTCAAAAAAGCGTTTAAAACGTGATTTAAGCCCCATGATTTCGAGTCTCCTTTACCATTCTTTCCCAACAAGGGCGGTTCCGATTCGAATAAACGTCGCACCTTCTTCAATAGCCATTTCAAAATCATTCGACATCCCCATTGAAAGTTGATCGCATGGCGCATGGGCGTATCCTTTTGCCGCTAGTCGCTCTTGAAGATCCTTTAAATCACGAAACACGGCACGAAGAACGGTTTCATCATCAGTTAAAGGCGCCAGTGTCATTAAACCGACTACTTTTATCTTAGAAAAAGGTGTTAATTGCTCAATAAACGCCTCCACGTTCTCAGCAGGAAGGCCATGCTTTGAATCTTCCCCTGAAACATTAACTTGTACAAAACAAGAAATAACGCGATCGGCTCGTTTTTCAATTTCCTTAGCTAAGGAAAGGCGATCTAACGAATGTAAATAATCAATAAAAGGAAGAACATCTTTAACTTTACGGGTTTGAAGTGAGCCAATGAAATGCCAAATTGCTCGGTCCCGACCCAAATCCGCTTGTTTCTCGAGCATTCCTTCTAATCGATTTTCCCCGATATGTTGAATACCAGAATCCAACGCTTCTTTTGCTGTCGCGGAACTGACATACTTCGTCACCGCAATTAAGTGAACGTCTTCTTTCGCGCGGCCTGATGTCTTACAACGTTCTTCAATGCGTGCTTGAATGGATTGAGCGCGTTCTTTGACTCCCAAACCAGTGCCTCCTATTCGATTTCAATTCCAATATATCCAACCATTCGACCGGTTTGACCTTTCTCTTGTCGATGGGAATAAAAAAGATCTGTTCTGCAACCTGTACAATATTGAGTCATATGTATATTTGATGGATGAACGCCAAATTTTTCGAGGATCCTGCGGTTCGTGCTCTGCAAATCAAGCTGGTAGTGACCGGGTTTTGACGGAACAACCAAACCACTATGATCAATTCCTGAAATACGATGAACCTCGTCTGCTAGGCGATCATCCACTTCATAGCAACAAGAACCGATCGATGGACCAATGATTACAGATATCTTATTGGGCTCTATGCCTAGTTGCTCGTGCCACGTTGTGACCATTTTACCGCCGATTTCACCAACTGTTCCACGCCATCCCGCATGAGCAACCCCTATTGCAGATAAATCGGATGCGAAAAAAAAGAGTGGCACACAATCGGCATATAAAGCGGCCAACATAAGATCCGAATCAGTTGTATATAAGCCATCTGCTCCTGGAATAACGGTGTCTAATGCCTTAACACCACGTCCAGCCTCTTTAAGTGTTACGCGTTCTATGTGGGTCGCATGAATTTGTTCACCAAAAACCCATTGGTCTAATGGAAAGGCGAGATCGTTCGCTAAGATTTCGCGATTCTTTAGAACCGATTCGTATTGATCCCCCACATGAAACCCCATATTAAATGAATGATAAGGGGCCACGCTCACACCTTTTTCACGCGTTGAAACACCTATTTTAACAGAACGATGCTTGTTCTTAAACGTGGCCGAAACGCTTGCTTCAACTCGGTTGTCGAGTGGTTCTTTCATCATATACCCACTCCCTGTCTAATCTTTGAAAACGATACTAGTTTTATTTTACACCAAAACCCCCGACAAACCAATAGACGAGTGCTTCAATAAAAAAGGCTTGTTTCGTACACCTTGTTGCTTTTCTATTTGTGCCAACAGACTCGCTTTCCGCGGGCATCCGCAAGCCAGCCTACTGACTTTCAGAAAATAAAAAAAGTACCTCTAAATCTCGAAATAGTTAAGTCCCACCAAAATTTTTGAGATCGGAGGAATACTCCCTATGTCAATTATACGACAATGCTTCAAAATGAGCTTGAGAAGCAATTATGAAATTGATTCAAATAACAACTATCTTTTAGAAAAGCGCCATAAAAAAAGACCTAAATAGGCCTTTTAATGTGGGGAGTATTTAATAGGAGCGGTCGTCATTCGATTTTTCTGCTTCACCAGAATTCGCATAAAACCGAACGAGGATCACGTCATCTCCAATTCGAACGATATTTCGCCATGGGATGACCACATCGCTTTCCCGTCCAAGTAATCCCATCATCTTACCTGCACCTGGAATGACCAAATGTTCAATTTTTCCAGTGGTCATATTGACATCCAAATCTCCAATGTGTCCAAGCCGCTTCCCATTTTCTACATTGACGACTTCTTTAGCTTGAAATTCTGAAATCCGTGCCATTGTGCGTGTCCCACCTTTCGAGAGTTCCCTACCACATTATATGGGACTACTTAAAAAAAAAGACATCGTTTCCTCGATAAAGTAAAACTTCAACTTCAACTTCAATACATGACTGCCCATTAAGGCGTGGCAAAAAAAAACAGAGGACGACTCTCATGATTTTTCAATCACAAGAGCCGTCCTTCAAAGGGTTAACTTTTAATGTTACGATTCATTTCTTTAATTGCAGCTTTTTCTAAACGGGAAACTTGAGCCTGCGAAATCCCAATTTCCTCAGCCACTTCCATTTGGGTTTTCCCCTGAAAGAATCGCATTGCTAAGATATTCTTCTCACGTGCATTCAAACGCGTCATCGCTTCTCTTAAAGCGATTTCTTCGATCCATTGCATGTCCTTTGTTTTTTCATCACTAATCTGATCCATTACAAAAATTGGGTCTCCCCCATCATTATAAATGGGTTCAAATAAGGAGACTGGATCTTGAATGGCATCGAGCGCAAAGACAATGTCTTCTGTCGGAACATCCAATTGAGCCGCAATTTCAGCTGCTGTTGGCTCGCGGGAGTTCTTGGAGATCAGCTTCTCTTTAACTTGTAAGGCTTTGTAAGCAATGTCACGGAGCGACCGCGACACTCGGATCGGGTTGTTATCTCTTAAGTATCGGCGAATTTCACCAATTATCATCGGTACTGCATAAGTAGAAAATCGGACATTTTGACTTAAATCAAAATTATCAATGGATTTCATAAGACCGATGCATCCGACTTGGAACAAATCATCGACGTATTCGCCACGGTTGTTAAATCTTTGAATGACACTTAAGACAAGCCTTAAGTTGCCGTTGACGAGTTTTTCTCGAGAAAATTCATCCCCATTTTGCATTAAAACAAAGAGTTTCCGCATCTCTTCATTCTTTAAAACAGGGAGCGTCGAGGTGTCAACGCCACAAATTTCAACTTTGTTACGTGCCATTTGATTCCCTCCAATCGGAGTGTTTACAACGTAAAGTATCTCCGATGGAGGAAATTTTATGCATTTGAATATATAAGGGCGTGTTGTGTTAAAGGCTTTCTTATAAGGAGAATGGCAGTACAAAAAATTTACCATGGACTTTTTCCCAAAAAAAACATTGCCCACAAAAAATTAAACCATTTTATTGAATTCCTTTTTTAAGCGCTTGATAATCCGCTTTTCCAAGCGAGAAATATAAGATTGAGAGATGCCTAACTGATCGGCCACATCTTTTTGCGTCTTTTCTTTTCCTCCCGCTAATCCGAATCGCAACTCCATAATTTCTTTTTCTCGATCATTCAATAATAATATGGCTTTCTTTAACAAACTTCGGTCGACTTTCTTTTCCATATCACGCGTAATGATGTCCTCATCCGTTCCTAAAACGTCTGAAAGGAGCAGTTCATTTCCATCCCAATCCACATTAAGAGGCTCATCAAAAGACACTTCGGATTTGGTTTTATTATTACGTCTTAGATACATCAAAATTTCATTTTCGATACATCGCGATGCATAGGTCGCCAGTTTAATTTTTTTCTCAGGATTAAAGGTGTTCACGGCTTTGATCAATCCAATAGTCCCTATGCTAATCAGGTCTTCAATATTGATCTTGGTATTCTCAAATTTTCTAGCAATATACACAACCAAACGTAAATTCCGTTCTATAAGCGATGCGCGCGCTGTATCATCACCATTCGTTAATTTGATCAATAGTTCCGCCTCTTCATCTTTAGAAAGTGGGGGTGGTAACGCCTCACTTCCTCCAATGTAATAGACTTCTTCGGGCTTAATGTTTAGTTTTTGAAGTAGTTTCGTCCACAGTTTTAAGAACATCACTCTTACTCGTTGCATGCAATCTCCCCCAAATAGTTTTTATGATTGTCTTCTATGCGATTAAGCTACTTCCAATTTGAACCATCTCTGGGTGGAGAATACATTGATAATCGTTTTCCACCGACAGTTGATGATCCGTTAGCGCAATCATGACTTTCTTACAAATTACATGTCCACTAGGGGATTTGAGCTCAACGGAATCGGGTTTGAGCGCAAGGATCGTTTTGTGTTCACCACTTACCCCTCTGTATGGAATTACGGTTAAGCGCGATGCCCACATCTTGGGTAAGGTAGGGTCTCCCAAAACCTGTAAGGGATCTGCTTGAAGGTTAAGTTCTGGTAGTTCTTCTTTGCAGACACTGTGACTTACAAACATGACTGGCGCTTGATTAAGCGGGTGTTTGAGTTGATTTCCAGTGTCCACAATTCCTTTGATTTCAAAAGTAATGTCGCCAATTTTGACCCGTACGGCAACCTGTTCATCCATTCGCCATTTGCGTACCACGACATTTTCAAACCGTTTCTTTGAAAACCACCAAAGAAGTGGAAATCCTATGACTACAAAAAGCCAACTCAATGGGTCACCGAATTCAAAGGTACTGAGACCTAGTCCATTTACATAAAATGATTGAGACTGAAGAAAATAATGGGCTGCAAATAAACCGCCACCGACAACAAAGGTGACAAAATAAAACATGCCAAACGCCTGTAAAAAAAGGGTAAACCGTTTGAATCCAAAGACGATCAAAACAATAAGGACAGAATACATTAATTTTCCGACAGGGTTATAGGCAATGGCGCCAAGCGGTGTAAAAAGCAATAAAACGATTAGCGAGGCAAAAAAACCACCAGTGAAAAGCCTCCATTTTCGAACCGGTCGTTTTAGTGCAAGAGACGTTAACAGAATGAGCATGGTATCAATGAACAGGTTCATGATCCAAACCAGATCGAGATAGACCTTCATAACTTGTTCACCCGCCAAAGGTTTTGCCATAATTATAAAAGCTTATCCATGGGATGTCTGTCAGTTTATGGCGAGAATTTTAAGTGTTTTTGCAAATTGCTTGCTGATTTTGTCGGTTGGAAAATAGGGCTTCTATTTGACTGGGTTGATCTGCCGTTGGCGCGGGTTACAGCCCGTTTGCTGTAACTAACTGTTATTTAAGTGACTAAGACCACGGGTGGCCGCCACACTTTTTGTGAACGCAAGTGACGCGTTACTCCCAATGTATTTTTCCTCACGCAAAAAAAACGCCAAGACCCTGCGATCAGGATCTTAGCGTTTTTAATTTATTCATCATAGCTACTTTGAGTATTAACGTTTGCGCGTACGATTTCTCAAGAAGGTTGGAATATCAAGTTGATCTTCCGCTTCATTCGATGAAGACTGATTATTTCGAGAAATCGGTTCTTGTTCCTCACGTACGGGAGCTTGCGGTCGAGGTTTAGCAAGTGATTGGCGGTCCACACGATTTTGATTTTGTGGCACCGGACGACGGTTCTCGTTCTCTTCAAAACCTGTTGCAATGACCGTTACGATGATTTCATCTTTTAGTTCTTCACTAATTACCGAACCAAAGATCATGTTGACTTCTTGGTCAGCTGCGGTGGCCACAATATCTGCAGCCTCATTGACTTCATACAAGCTTAAATTGCTACCGCCTGTGATGTTCATCAACACGCCTTTAGCGCCGTCGATCGACTTCTCAAGAAGTGGACTCGAGATGGCTTTCTTAGCTGCTTCCGCTGCACGATTTTCACCGGTTGCGACACCAATAGCCATCAATGCCGAGCCGCCTTCTGTCATAATTGTCTTAACGTCTGCAAAGTCGAGGTTAATCAACCCAGGGACAGCAATCAAATCTGAGATCCCCTGAACCCCTTGACGAAGCACATTATCGGCTTCACGGAACGCTTCAAGCATTGGTGTATTTCGATCAACAATCTCAAGCAAACGATCGTTTGGAATCACAATCAATGTATCCACTTTTTCTTTAAGATTATCAATTCCGCCCTGTGCATGGCTGCTGCGCTTGCGCCCTTCAAATGTAAACGGGCGAGTCACGACACCAACTGTTAAAGCGCCTAATTCTTTTGCGATTTCGGCGATAACAGGAGCTGCTCCTGTACCTGTTCCTCCGCCCATTCCAGCCGTAACAAATACCATGTCCGCACCGGCTAACGCATCTTCAATTTGATCTCGGCTTTCTTCCGCAGCTTTTTTCCCGATATCCGGATTCGCACCCGCTCCAAGCCCGCGAGTAAGCTTTTCACCAAGCTGAAGTTTAATTTGCGCCTTTGACAATTTTAAAGCCTGTGCATCTGTATTCACACATATAAAATCAACACCCTGCACATCATTCTCAATCATTCGGTTCACAGCATTAGAACCACCGCCGCCTACGCCGATGACTTTAATCCGTGCAAGCTGATCCATATCATTATCAAACATGTTCCGTGCCTCCTATTAAGAAATTCCATTTATCTATTAATCGAAAAATAGTCCAAACCAATCTTTGACTCGTTTTGACATGCCGCTTTTATCTTTCGGCGGTTGTTCATTTTTAACTGCTTGACGTTTGGAAGCAGCAGGAACTTTTTGTTGAGTCTCCATTTCAACGGCTTTGACAAGCTCCTTACCCTGAACTTTGACGTTTTGATAAGCAAACTTGATTAAGCCGACAGCCGTTGTATATTGTGGCTCTCTTACACCGATATAATCTGGAATCGCGATTCGAACGTTGTTTTGGAATTCATGTTGTGCAAGTTCTATGACGCCTGGCATAGCCGTTACTCCACCAGTAAGAATTAATCCACCTGGTAAGTCCAGCACCCCCATCCGTCTTAATTCTTTAGAAATGATCTCAAAAATTTCCGCCACTCGCGGTTCAATAATATACGCTATATCTTGTTGAGTAAAGGTTTGGCTTCCAGATCCGCCGATTTTTGGTACATGAAACGACTCTTCAACAGATGCCAAATCAATAAAAGCATGTCCATGTTTTAATTTAATGGATTCCGCTTGTTCTGTCGGGGTTCTTAAACCGATTGAAATATCCTTTGTTATATGGTTCCCACCGATCGGCAATTCAAAGGTTGCCATCAGAATGCTCTCTTCAAAAAACGCGACGCTGGTTGAACCTCCTCCAATATCAATTAAGACGACGCCCATATTCCTCTCGTCTCTTGTTAGAGCAATTGAGCCAAGAGCAAGAGGTTGGAGACACACATCTAAGACATCCAATCCTGCTTTCTCAACACAGCGCAACAAGTTATGTAGCACGGTTTTTGAGCCAGTAATGATCGTGCCTTCCATCTCTAAACGAACCCCCACCATACCGCGTGGATCTTTAATCTCTTCTAAACCATCCACGATAAATTGGTGTGGAATCACATCGATGATTTCACGTTCTGGTGCCAGTGGAATGACTTGAGCCGCTTCCATCACTCGCCCAATATCCTCATTCCCAATTTCACGGTTGTCACTTGATACCGCAACAACTCCATGGCAGTCTTGAAGTTGAATGTGATTGCCGGTAATCCCTACGATCACACTACGAATCTTCATTCCTACCATTCTTTCGGCTTGTTCTACGGCATTTTGAATGGATCGAACCGTCTCATCAATATCCACGATCGATCCTTTTTTAATCCCGCTCGACTCCGATTTCCCTATTCCAATGACGTTAAGTGTGTCACCAGTCATTTCCCCAATTACCACTTTTACGGTGGATGTACCGATGTCCAAACTTACATAGATGTCGTTGCTGTTCACTCTTTGGCACCCCCTCTATAGAGATCCAATCTATACGTTTTCGTTCATTCAGATAAGCATTAATTTTAATTCTTAAAAAGGTATTCAACATTTTGTAAGTATTACCCTTCTTTTTAATAGATTTCTTTTAAAATATTTTCAAATTATGGCATGATCTCTTCAAAACGTAGAAAATTCCTTCGATTTCTTTCGATTACGCCATTTTTCAATCCCAATTCTTCTTATTATAGCAATATTATTAAACAACCGTACACCAAAAGCAAACACAGCTGCTAGATACAAGTCTACACCAAGTTGCGTGCCTAGAAAAGCTAATCCGGCTGCTAAAAATATATTAAAAAAGAAGCCCGTTACAAACACCAGATTATCGTATTTGTTTTCCAATTGTGCACGAATGCCGCCTAAAAGCGTGTCAAATGCGGCTAAGACAGCAATTGAGAGATAACTGGAATACGCTTCTGGAATGGAAACATTTGAGAAATATCCCAATAAAACACCAATAATGAGCCCGAGAATGGGTAGCCACATCTCTATGACCCTCCTTTGGCTGGTTTTAAATTATTAAATGTTATAGAGGACAGATACGCAGGCAAGGTCAGATTATCTTTAATCTGAACATCAAGAGTTAATCCTTTTCTCGCAAAATCATCCAAAACAGAAGAGCGGTCTAACTGGTCCTTAAAATTTGCCGGGTCTTGGGACAACACCTGAATCGAAAACGGCAACCCTGGCATTTTTTGATCATTAATTAAAAGGTCTGTATGTACCATTCTTATAGGTGTAATATTGACAATGCGTTCCCCGCCTACTGCGACATCTGTTGCCCCATACTCATTCAGGACGTTGAGAAGCTCCCGAATTAAAGTTGCAGAGACGGTCCCTTCACTGAATGGGTCGTTCCCACCAATTAGGGGTTTCACAATGATCAAATCACCCTGTCCAGATTTTTTAGTAAGGCCCGCTTGGACTTTTTGCTGAGCGAGCGCATCTTTCATCGTTTGTAATTGGCTACTTTTTTGTGAGGTTTGATACTTATTTAAAAGTTGCTGGGATTGAGACAATTGATAATTCAACTTAATGTGCTTTTGTTGAGCTTTTGCTAAGTCTGTCTGCAATTGTTTAAGATCTTTGGAATCTTGTTGTTTGGGGTGCTTAACGGTCTGAAACTGTAAGATCACCATAAAACCAAAGAGTAGCGCAACAAGGGTCAGGGAGAGACGTTGGCTTAATTTTTTCATAAAAAGTCCCTCCTTCTAATTTCAAGTTAATGGGTTGAGCGTCAAACCGTCTACTTTTTCAACACTGACATCAATGCCACGATCGCTTAATGTCTCTACGACACCGCCATTCATATTAAGAGCACTCATTAAAGCATCTGAATCTCCAATTGCACTGACTACAAAAGGAGCCGTATGGCGCTCTCCGTCCACTTTCACAACAGGGCCTACACATTCAATATAAGAATGCGAAGAAAACCGTTGGCCGTTAATCGAGATGGCCTCTGCTCCAATGGCATAGAGTTCATAAATGACTTCTTGAAGATCTTGTTGATGCACAATATAGTTATTTGGATCGCCCCCGTTAGGAACGTAATTGGCATCGGACAACGTAACCTTGACCCCAGGACCAGTCACAGCCGTTTGACCATTTAACATCCGATATTTGTTTAATTGATCCAGGAGCTGTGTCGCCGTGGATTTTTGTTGAGCAATTTTTTCTTCGTTTACCGTGATTTGTCCCCTTACTTTATCAATCTTTGTTTGCAAATCTCGATTTAGATTTTGTTCATTAATAATTTCTTCTCTTAATGCTTTTTCCTGTTGATATTGCGAATCTGTGATACGGGTAACCGTGTGGTGCGATTGTACATATTGGTATGAGTACGCCAATATGAAGCCCGTAATTAATAAAATTAAAGAGAGGATCCCTTTATTCTTCATATCAGGCTCCTCCATTCGGATTGGACGATGCATTCGGATTAGAAGCAGCCGGACTCCAATACGCACCCACTCGCAATTCGACGACACCATCCTCGTTCTTAGGCAAAGTAGGTAGAATACTAGGATAAAGTTTCATTTTATTAGCTAAAGTCGTACTGTCTGCTAAAGCGCGATGTCCATCGTTTAAGTAAAGGGTAATCCCGTTTGGATACAAGGAGGTTGGTGTGAAATCAATTTCCGAAAGATCATAGAGCATCGCAGGCTTAAGTTGATTCAGTTGGTCGGCTAATTTATTTAGTGCCTTACCCTCTTGAAAGCCTATCAAAATTGGTGCGTTAACAGGGGTTTCATTGGTATTTGATGGGGTCATAAACTTCCCATTGGCAAGCACCTCTTTATATACCGAACCTTTTTTGACATAGGCTACTCTCTTGTACTCAGTTACTGTGAGATTAACTTGTCCACTAAAAAAGTGAGACTTGACCTTGACTGTTTTAATCGAAGGAATCTTGGTAAGGGCTCGCTTCACCTTGGTTTGATTAACGTTCCAAATCTTACTTTTCGTTGTCAATCCAGAAGTCGCTTTAATTGTATCCTCTGGTACATAGCGATTTCCGACAATTTGAATGTTCTTCACATTGCTTAATGGTGATTCAATATATGTCACCACTAGGACTAAAAGAAAGAAGATCGTGATATAAAAAACAAAGCGCCTGTTTGACTTTTGACGCCGCATGGCTTTTAATTTTGGAATTCTGTCATCAAGTTGAATGACCTTTTTGTCACTCATAACATCAATCACCTTATCTTCAAGAAGTCTTTTATATATTTATTCTTATTAAAAACAAACAAAACGACATCTAAAATGTCGTTTTGTCGAACTTCTATAATTATAGCATAGGATGAACTAGAATTCTCTATGCTTTTAAATTTTTTGCCTGTGAGTACGCAAGCTTGTGTCGCCTATTGTAGTGAAGAGGACCTTGAACACTTTGTGTCCGCACCGCTTACTAATTTTGCGGTCCCGAGAATCCTCTAGCCCATTCGATCACGACCACTAGCTGTCAATGGGTTCCCTTGAAACCCTCGACACATCAACCGCCCACAAAAACCAATAAGACTAAGCCTTTCTAAGGCATTCGACTTCCGGTTGGAGGGAAATGTCATTACTTTCTTTAATCGTGTTCTGGATATGTTCAATCAAATCTAGAACGTCCTGAGCTTTTGCACCACCGGCATTAATTATAAAATTGGCGTGCATGTCAGAGACCTGGGCCCCTCCCATTTTGAACCCCTTTAATCCGGCTGCCTCGATCAACTGACCCGCATGATTCGGGAGCGGGTTACGAAAGACGCTTCCGCAACAGGGCTTATCATAAGGCTGGGTACTGTGTCGGTAGTCTTTATGACGCTGCATATCCTCCCAAATTTGATCCGCATCTCCCTCTTTAAGTTCGAATACGGCCTCAACGACAACCCCTTTAGCTTTCTGTAAGATTGACGTCCGATAACTAAACTCAAGCTCATCATTCGCCAACCATTTAAATGAGCCATCAGGGAACAGAATAAGAGCACGTTTTAAAATCCGAGAAATGTCGGAGCCGTGAGCACCTGCGTTCATGTATACAGCCCCACCCACCGAGCCTGGAATGCCAGCTGCAAAACCGAAGCCGTCATACCCTTTTCGACTTAGGATCGTCGCAAGCGGCACAATGGGATAACCTGCCCCAACATGCAATTCATCGCCAACAAACTCCATTTTGCGCAAGCCACGGTCAATTTTAATAATCGCGCCATCAATCCCGGGATCGTCAACCAACAAATTGGAGCCTCTGCCAATCGCCCGCCAAGGAATCTCGTGTTTTTCTAAAATGGTTATCGTCCGCTTTAATGCATCTACATCTTTAGGATCTATGAAATAGGTGGCTGGACCGCCTATTTTTAAAGTCGTATGTTTGGAAAGAGGTTCATTTTTTATAAGTTTTCCAATCTCTGCTTGTTCGAGCTCTTGATCGATGTTGATCAAAAAAACCCCTCCTTTATACTTCATGCACAAGTCACTTTCACCACTATCTATCTTATAACAAAAGAGGCTTGATTGCCTACCCAGAAAAGCATGGGAAGCATTCAAGCCGTCAGGACATTCACTTCTATAATTCGTTTTATTTAATATTTTGCGTAACGGCTGATGTTTAACAACACGCCAACCGAGACAAGCATTAGGGTCAGCGACGATCCGCCATAACTTAAAAACGGGAGCGTAATCCCAGTGACTGGCATAATGCCTGTCACAACGGCAATATTAATCATCACTTGGATGGCAATCATTCCGATGATCCCGACTGCAAGTAAACTACCATAGAGGTCCGGTGCTTTAAGTGCAATTCGAATCCCTCGCCACAAGAGGACACAAAATAGTAACAGAACGAATGTTGCGCCGATAAAGCCAAGTTCTTCAGAGATAATGGCAAAGATAAAGTCGGTCTGCGGCTCAGGCAGATATTGAAATTTCTGTCGGCTTTCGCCCAGACCAAACCCCAACAGTCCACCTGGTCCAATCGCATAAAGCGACTGGATAATCTGAAAGCCACTGCCAAGCGGATCTTTCCAAGGGTCCATAAAGGAGGTAATCCGTGCCATTCGGTAAGGTGCTGAAATGATAAGTCCTAAGAATCCAATCACACCAAGTCCACCAAGGAATAAAAAATGTTTAATTCGAGCTCCAGAAGTAAAAATCATAACCACACAAGTCCCAAGTAAAACCGTTCCTGTCCCTAGATCAGGTTGAAGCATGATAAGTCCAAAAGCAACAAAGACAAGCGCTAAAGAGGGAAGAAGCCCTTTTTTAATCGTCGTAATATGCTTTTGATTTTCTGATAAAAATTTTGCAAGGAACAGGATTAAGGCCATCTTGGTAAACTCTGAGGGCTGAATCGAAAAAGCCCCTACTCCGAGCCAACTACTAGCGCCCCCCCTTACAAGGCCAACACCAGGAATTAAGACCACAATTAGCAGTAAAAAACAAATGGCCAGTGCAATTTTTGCCCAAGATCGCCATGTCCAATAACTCACGTTCATGACGAAAAACATCGCAATAATGCCGATGCCTGCAAAAAGGAGTTGACGTTTTGCAAAATAAAACGCATCGTCAAACCGATAAGAGGCGAGGGCAGCGCTCGCGCTGTACACCATGATCAAACCTACTGTAAGTAAGGCTAATGTCACAGCAATTAATAAAAAATCTGGGGCGGTTCTTGTTTTCTGCATGTCCAACACCTCGAGTCGCGCGTTCCAACCTGTCTACTTAAGCATATGCACTCGCTTTGTAAACATGTCTCCCCGTTCCTCAAAAGAGCGAAATTGATCCCAACTCGCACAAGCAGGTGAGAGTAAAATCACATCACCTTCGATCGATTGATCAAAAGCAATAGGAACGGCCTCTTCCACATTATCGACCGTTATAATCGTTTTCACACCTGCTTTTTTAGCCGCTTCCGATAACTTCTTCTTGGTTTCACCAAACGTCACAAGTGCTTTTACACCGTTTAAAAAAGGAATAAGCGCATCAAACGGATTCCCCCGATCTAAACCACCTGCCAAAAGAATAACCGGCGCTTCAAAGGCACCCAGCGCTTTGGAGGTCGCCAATATATTAGTTGCTTTAGAATCATTATAGAATCGACGATTTTGAACCTCTCCGATAAACTCAAGGCGATGTGGAACGCCTGAAAAGGTTCTTAAAGTCTCTTGAATGGCTTCTGTACTTACACCATAGGTCTTGGCAACGGCAAGCGCCGCTAACGCATTCGCGATATTATGTTCCCCTCTTGGCATGGCCAACTCTTCAGTCGAAAGGATGTCTTCTTTTTCAAAATAAAGATGTCCATTCTCAAAATAAGCCCCCTTCCCTTTTGTTTCGGAGGAGGTGACGCTAAATGGAATTTTTGTTGCACGGCTCGCTTTCGCAAGTTCCGAGACGCGTTTATCATCTGCATTATAGATAAAATAATCATCAGAGGTTTGGTTTTTCGTGATCTGCATCTTAGCTTGACCATAGTCGTCCATCGTTCCATGATAGTCCAAATGCGCCTCAAATAAATTCAACAAAACAGCGATTTTAGGGTGAAACGTCTGGACGCCCATTAATTGGAAACTTGATAATTCCGCTACTAAGACATCCTCCGCAGTCACCTCTTGGACAACTTCACTTAGTGCCGTGCCTATATTGCCCGCGACAATTGGAGACTTCTTCCCTTTTTTAAGCATTTCACCGATTAACATCGTGGTCGTGGTTTTTCCATTAGAACCTGTGATTCCGATAAAAGGCGCGTCTGAGAGCTGATACGCAAGCTCCACCTCTGTAATGATTGGGATTCCCAATTCTTGAGCTTTAACTAACAATGGATTTGTATATGGAATCCCTGGATTTTTAACGATCGTATACACTGAATCTGTCACAAGCTCCAAAGGATGCCCACCACCGATGACTTGAATGCCTAAGGCTCTCAAGTCATTAGCCCGAGCATCTTGATCAAGATTTGATCGATCGTTCACGACGACTTGGGCACCTAATTGTTGCATCATAATCGCTGCAGCAAAACCGCTCTTTGCTAAACCGAGAACGAGCACCTTTTGATTTTCATAGTATTTTACAGCTTTCATTTATAGCCACACCTTTATATAGATTCCGATAACCGCAAAGAGCAGACTGACTACCCAAAAGGTGGAGACGATTCTCCACTCAGACCAACCTGATAACTCATAATGATGATGGAGTGGGCTCATCTTAAAAACCCGCTTCCCAGTGGTCTTAAAAGAAGCTACCTGAATCATAACCGATAACGTTTCGATTACAAAAACCCCACCGATCACAATAAGTAAAATCTCAGACTTTGTTAAAATCGAGACACCCGCCAATGCGCCACCAATTGCAAGTGAACCCGTATCCCCCATGAAGACTTTGGCGGGATGGGCGTTAAAAACAAGGAACCCAAGAAGCGCCCCGGTAAACGCCATACAAAACAAAGCAACGCCCATGTTCATTTGATAATACGCAATCACTGCAAACGCACCAAATGCAATGGCTGCCGTACCTGTTAATAGGCCATCCATGCCATCGGTTAAATTGGTACCATTTGATGTTCCCAAAAGAATAATAAGGACAAGAAGATAATAAGCCCATGAAAGTTGTAGCGTAATGTGTGTGCCCGGAATCGGTAGCGCGGTTGTGAGATGAAGCTGCCAAATGAGTCCATCAAAAATCAAGGCCGCGATGATTTGAGCCACTAATTTTTGTTTCGAGGTTAATCCCAAATTACGTTTCATAACCACTTTAATAAAATCATCCATAAATCCAATCACGCCAAAAGAGAGTGTGAGAAATAAGAGCGAACCAATTTCAACGTTAATCAATTGGTGCTGCAACGCTTCAAAAAGCGTTGCGATACAAGCTGCGATCACAATCACAATGCCACCCATAGTTGGCGTTCCCGCTTTTTTCTGATGGCTCTTTGGTCCTTCTTCCCTGATATACTGACCAAACTTCATCCGACGTAAAAACGGAATAAACATGGGTGACAGAATAACCCCAATTGCAAAAGCGAGAATTAAGGTAACAATTAATAATAGCATCATTCCTCAATCCCACCTTTCAGCCAAACAAAGCCATCATTGGACTTGGATTTTAAAATCCAAATCGAACACGATCTTTTTTTCATACCTGTTTTTAAAGACATTTTTTATAAACGCTCCTTTATTGCCTCCAGGGCCACCAAACGGTCATCAAAATCAAAAACATCTGTTCCAATTACTTGATAGGTTTCATGGCCTTTTCCAGCAATTAAGACCACGTCTTCTTCACTCGCGAGCGCAATCGCTTTATGGATCGCTTCACGCCGGTCCACTATGATTTCGTAGTGCGCCTTATCACTGTCCGAAAGATTCGTTGTCATATCTTCGAGAATCGCAACCGGATCCTCTGTTCTAGGATTGTCAGACGTGAACAACGACACATCACTAAAGCGAATCGCGGTTTGAGCCATGATCGGCCGTTTCTTCCGGTCGCGATCTCCACCGCATCCAACTACTGTAATAATGCGCCCTTTCACAAAGGCTCGAATGGTTTTTAGCGCGTTTTCTAAGCTGTCGGGGGTATGAGAATAATCGACAATCACACCAAATGGTTGATCGCCGTCAACCGGTTCAAATCGACCTGGCACACCGTCCATTTTTTCAACGGCCTCAATAATTTGATTCATCGGAATGCCACTCGCAAAACATGCGAGTCCTGCCGCTAAGACATTATAGACACTGAAGCGGCCGATCAGTTTCATGTGAACCAGAAAGACCCCCTCATTCGTCACCCACTCAAAATCGGTTCCCTTCGCTGTTATGGTAATATTCCGCGCCTTAAAATCAGCGTCCTGGTCAATTCCATAAGTTAACACAGAGGCAGTGGTTGCTCGTTTTAAGAATTCAGAGGCCTTGTCATCTTGATTCAATATGGCTAACTTCAGGCCCTTTTCTGAATATGTATTCCCAAGTTGGGAAAAAAGTAAAGATTTGGCATGTAAATAGTCCGCCATGGTTTCATGATAATCCAAATGGTCTTGCGTAAGATTTGTAAAAACAGCAATATTAAAGTCCAATCCCCTTACCCGCCCTTGGTGAAGGGCATGGGAAGACACTTCCATCGCACAGACCTTGACCTTTTCCTGGATCATCTGATGAAAGGCACTTTGTAGATCCAGCGATTCAGGCGTGGTATTTGCGACTTTAATTTCGGTATCATTAAAACGTATGCCAATGGTTCCAATCACACCACTTGGAACACCCACAACGTTTTGAATGTGTTGAATGAGTTGTGTCACGGTGGTCTTTCCATTTGTCCCCGTCACACCTATCAGATTCAACTGATGACTAGGTTGACCAAAGAAACGATCAGCCAAAATGGCCAAAGCGCGCCGGGAATCCGATACATAAATAACTGGGACCGATGCACGAATGGGCTGTTCGGCGACAATTGCAACCGCCCCTTTATCAATAACCTCGCCCACAGCCAGATGCCCATCAAAGGTCTGACCCTTGATACAGACAAACAACGCGCCATCCTTGACGCGACGAGAATCCATCTCAATTGAGCGAATAGCTGGATTGCTTAAATCGTCATTCCTGTTGTAAAACTTTAAAGTCTTAATTAGGTCTTCTAAATTCACCTGCATAACCTCCAAAAAGGTCTCGACTTGCCTTTCTCTCCAAGTGTTCATTTTACCACGAGTTCATCATTATGGAAATAATCGGTCGGAGAATTGTGGAAAGGAGGAGAGGGGGCTAAATGGTTAACTATTTTAGCGGCAGCTTAATCCAGATTCGAACCAGAAGAAACCGTAAAAGCTTGCGATTTCTTCTGGTTCAATGGACTGGGTCTTCTAATTCCCTGAATTCTGATCGGTTTGAGTTCCGGAATTGGAATCCGTTGTGTTACCCGAGTCAAGATTCTTAGATGGTGGATTCGTTAGGGAATTTCCGAGGTACACACGCATGGCTGTCCCGACTTCCACCTTTGATCCTGGTTTTGGAGACTGGCGAACGACTTCGTCACCGCTCCCACTTTTTAAAATTTTTAAGTTATAGTAGCTTTGAGCAATCTCATCTTTGGTTTCACCAATTAGATTGGGGACTTCCACGGTTTGTGGATCGCCATAACGGACTTCTTTAGGTAAGCCATTGGTCTGCTTTTTAACACCCATGGCACTCAAGCTGTCAGAAATGATGCGTCCTGCAATTGGTGCAGCGACAGTCCCACCAAATTGAACGGTATTTTTAGGATGGTCGATCGCGACGTAAACGACGATTTGTGGATCGTTGGCCGGCGCAAACCCCATAAAAGACAAAATGTAATTATTTTTCAAGTAATGCCCATTTTGAACTTTTTGAGCGGTACCCGTCTTACCACCTATCCGCCATCCATCCTGATACGCATTACGCCCTGTTCCGTTTGCCACAACGCTTTCTAGGGCTTGACGGACTTTTTTCGAAGTCGCATTTGAGATGACCTGGCGTTTCATGACCGGATTATTCTGATCCACAATTTCACCGTTTGTAGGATCAATCCAATCCTTTGCAATATAAGGCGTATAAAGATACCCACCGTTAACAGCAGCCGAAACAGCAGCCACCTGTTGAATCGGTGTCACAGAGACGCCTTGACCAAATGCGGTTGTCGCGGTCTCAAGCGGTCCCATTTTATCAGGTTTAAACAAAATTCCTTTGGATTCTCCTTGAAGATCAATTCCCGTTTTCTGTCCAAATCCAAACGCATTAATGTATTGGAGCAATTTGTCTTTCCCAAGCCGTTGACCAAGCTCAACAAACCCTGGGTTACAAGAATTTTCCACAACTTGTAAAAAAGTTTCTTGTCCATGCCCACCGCGTTTCCAGCAATGGAGATTGGTTCCGGCCACATCAATATAGCCTGGATCATAGAACGAATCTTTCTGTAGATTAACTTTGTTTTCGTTTAAAGCAGCTGCAAGGGTAATAACTTTAAAGGTTGAACCCGGTTCATACGTTTTCCAAACCGGTAGATTATGGTTATACACATCGGATGAAACCGCTTGGTAATTTTGCGGGTTAAAATCAGGTCGTGAGGACATGCCCAAGATCTCACCCGTATTCGGATTCATGGCAATCGCAATTTCGCCTTCCGGATGATACTTTTGTTCGGCATTATCGAGTTCCCGCTCAATAATTTTTTGGACGCGGTCATCAATGGTAAGTTGTAGGTTTAACCCATCCTTTGGCGGCGTATAGGTATCCTTTAATGACGCCATTCGGTTTCCTCTTGCATCCGAAAAGAAGTTCACATGACCGTTTACCCCTTTTAAGAGGTCATCATAATAAGATTCTAGTCCAGTCAATCCTTGATTATCTACACCAGCAAACCCCAGAACATGAGAAAGGAAGCTGCCGTTTGGATAACTGCGTTTAAAATCTTCCGCAATAAAAACGCCTGGAAGTTTGAGCTTCTTAATTTCCTGCGCTTTTTCATTACTAATTTTTTTTCCTTCTGGATTAATATAAGCCGTTGAGGCTTTTTTGGTTATGTCTTTATACACTTTTTCTTTTGACACATCCAAAATTTTAGAGAGTTGCGCGGCAGTGTTAGCCGGATTTCGTACTTGCCTTGGCACGACTAAGACGGTTGGTCGACTGACATTGGTCGCGAGCACCTTGCCATTACGATCCAATATATCACCGCGTTCAGCCGCGTACGGAATTTCTCGGCTCCATGAATCCAAAGCTTTTTGAGTCAACCAACTGTTCATGAAAATTTGGACATAGGCCAATCGAACAATAAACACACTAAAAGCTATAAGTCCTACGATTAGTATAAAAATCAAGCGTTTTCTAACGGTTACATTTGATACTCGCACATCGGGCCCCTCCCACTCTAAGCTTGTATACTTATATGCAGAGCTTGGCCCTTTTAGAAGAAACCGCCTATATTTCCTTCTGTTTTTTACCTTCTGTTTGCCTTGACTTACCGACCCCCTCATAGTCTCTTATCTTCTAGTAACTCCCTATTTAATATAGTCTTTTGGATCATTTTTAGTAGTTTTTCTTTTTTTCTTTCATTTTCAGAGTGAAACGTCTATTAGGATGTCGTTGTCATTACATAGGCTGTCCCAGACTCAAATGTTAGGAGGGAATTGGATGGTTGAACAGGGGAAACAGTCTTCTGAGTTCACTGATGTGTCTCAGGAGATGACCACTAAGTTGGTTGCGAAACATTTAGGTAACCACGGTTTTAAGAAAGAACATCTCAAACCAATCTCTGATTCAGACAAGGCTCAATTAAAGAGCCTCGTTGAAGATCTCAAAGATAAATTGGAGAACTTGGTTCAATCCCAAGACGTCACCAATGAACCCGTTACTGAGGAAACGAACAGCAAAAAGAAACGGAAAACAAAATAAGGCGAACCTTTTTTAAAATTATAAGGAGGATTTTAAATGCGTATGCGTTTATTTGAAGATAATCAAACAACCTCTAGATGGTCCGCATTAGACGGAACGCGTCATCCGCTTTGCAGCAGCGATCCAACCGTTGAACAACCATTTAATCAAGTGAGTACGACTACCCAATCCAATGACGAAACGATTGTGATTAAGGATTCTTGTGATCTTGAGGTGCATCCGACATTAACTGAAGCTGCGGTTCCCATCCAACTGGCTTTGCAAGTGGCTATTGCGTTGGTGTTAGAAGTTTCAATTGCGGATTCAATCGATACCGACGAATTATTACAAGACCTGTTACAACTGACCCGAGCTAGTCAATCGAACCGCACGAAAACTGTCATTGAGAACTCACGAAATGTTAAAGTGACGACTACAAATACCGATATCGCTGTTCAAATCCTTGTTGCGCTTCTACTAATTATTGATGTCCTTTATACTCAAACAAAAAAGGTGCTCTAATTATGAGAGCATCTTTTTTGTTTGAGTGGCATGCACCCATGATATGAAGCCCGTTCGAACGGAGATTTCCTCCGCGTTTAGGGCTTTATACCTTTTATGAAGCTCCTTTCTCCTGGATTTCCTCCGCGTTTAGGGCTTCATACCTTCTATGAAGCTCCTTTCTCCGAGATTTCCTCCGCGTTTGGGGCTTCACGCTGTCTTTAAGAGATTGATTTCTAACCAAGGCTTTTTTGTTTATATAAAAAGGCTGTCGAATCCTGATCTGATCCGATCCGACAGCCTTTGGGGTGCCCCTATTAAGGCACCTTTTTTTGTTTATTAATTTGAAGTTTGAGTGGATGCTCCACTACTTGTACTGCTTGACGCGGCTCCAGTTGGTGTCGTTGTGCCCGTCTTTCCGCTTGTTGAATCTGGCGCTTTCAGTGTCACCGTGAGCTTAGCGCCCTGTTGAATTGGCGCTCCAGCTTTTATAGATTGTCCGACGACAAACCCATTTCCATTAATAGTAGGATGAAGTTTCAGCAATTGAACAAGAGAGAGCACCTCACTCAAACTCCAATTGCTAATGTCTGGCATCACGATATGCCCTTGGCCGAGAAGAAGGATCTGACTTCCTTTAAAGACTGTCATTCCCGATGAAAGCGATTGAGCATTCACTGTTCCACTTCCAAGAGTCACAACGTTTAACCCCTCTTTCTCAAGCTCTGATTGAGCGCTCGCAAGCGATTTGCCCGTCCATTGTCCTACCTTAATCGTTTGTTCGGACTTCGTAGGTTGTCCCGTCGAGGTGCCACTATCTGGTGTAACTGACATATTCTCAAGCCCTGTTTTCATAACAGGTTTAAATATTTTAGCGATTGGAGCTGATTCAGAGTAATGTTCTGATTGTTTTAAGTGAGGTTGTTTAATAGCTACGTAAACAATCAATTTTGGATTATTTTTCGGTGCCATCCCTAAAAATGAAAAAACATAGTTATTAACACCAGTGAGGTAATGCCCATTTTGCCAAATCTGTGCGGTCCCCGTTTTCCCAATCACCTGGTAGCCTGGGATATTGTAAGCGGTACCTGTTCCAATAGAAGTATTACTTACAACTCCTCTTAATAAATCTCGCGCTTCTTTTGCAGTAGCAGCAGTAATTGGGTGACCAACAACTGTTGGTTTAGTATCTTTGATCACCTTATTCGTATCAGGATTTGTAATTTTTTGAACAATGTATGGTTTCATCATGTTTCCATTATTAGCTACAGCAGAAGCAGCCTGAACGATTTGAATCGGCGTAAAAGCAGATCCTTGTCCAAAACTCGCTTCTGCAGAGTCGACACGATTACTCAAATTAACAATACTGTTCTGCTCATTTGGGAGATCGATACCCGTCTTCTGCATAAATCCAAATCTCTTAATGTATTCTTTAAATTTACTAGGTCCCAATTGTAAATTTTCAACTCTTGAGAAAGCCACGTTAGACGAAAGATCCAAGCCTTGTTGAAACGTAATATTTCCCCAACCGCCTGGTTTCCAGTCATGAATTTTTGTTCCATCAACCGTATATTCACCTGAAGGGTACTTGGCGTTACTATTCCAAACCCCTTCATTGATTGCAGCAGACAGGGTGAAAATTTTCATAACAGATCCTGGCTCAAATGGATTTGCGATAGCATTATTATAGTATTCTGTAATGTTTCGTTGATTTGGATTAAAGGTCGGACGTGATGACATTCCTAGAATCGCACCAGTCTTAGGATCCATTACAACGCCTACCATACTTTTTGGGTTATAATCTTTCTCAACCTGATTCATGGTCTCTTCAAGAACCGATTGGATGTTATTATCAATAGTCAGAGTAACGTTGTTGCCATCTTTCGGCTTTTTAATTTTTTGTGTACCATCCGGTACAAGATTCCCTTGTGCGTCACTGTAAAAGCGAACCGACCCGTCCGTCTCACTTAAATAAGAATTAAGTGATTTTTCTAAACCAAAAGCCCCGACGGATTGATCCGTATTCTGATTTTGAACAGTAAACCCTAAAGCATAAGAAAGATAAGCATTATTAGGATAATCTCGTTTTGAAGATTTAATAAACCCGATGCCTGGAAGTTTTAGGTTTTTGATTTCTGTCATCTGTGCAAAACTAATCTTAGTACCCGCTGTTCCAAACTGAATTTGATAGTTTGTTGAATTCAGATAGTTTAATAGTTTTAATTCGTCGGTTTTTAGAATGGGCGCCAACTCATGCGCTGTTTTCGCTTTGTTTTTAACGTAAGACGGTGCTTTATTTGAGAGGACCGCATAAACCGTATAGGCAGGGACGTCATGAGCTAGGATCGCTCCGTCTCTGCCTAGAATTTCGCCCCTTTGAGCATCCACTAATTTGACCGTTGTCCATTGTTTCTTTCCCATGTTCACGAGATCATGACCACTCACTGATTTCGCCTGGGCTAAATAAACAAATCGGCCCCAAATTGAAACAAACGCAATTATAAACAAGACAACTAATAACCCAGCCCACCGATTAATGCTTTTACTCTTAGTTGGAAACATCCCATCACGCCTTATTTCACGACTTTTACGCTATCGACATTTAAAGTCATTCCAAGCTTTTGCTCAGCGTACTGCTTAATGCGCTCTGGGGCACTTAACTCACTAACTTGTGTCTTAAGTCCACTGTTCGTCTCATTGGTTTGATCAACCTTGGTTTGCGTCTGACTTATTTGTCTTGTTTCATTATAAATTGAAGCTTGATTCGACACAATGGCAAGACACAAGGAAAATATGGTAACTAATCCCAAAAACCACAAGACCTTTTCCCCTTTGGTAAAGCCTTTTTTTGGTAGCTTTTGAACATCAACTCCTGGTTGTTGATCGGTTCGATACCGGCGAACCTCATTTTCTCTTAGTTTTTGGGCAGCTACACTCATCGTCGATTATCCCCTCTCATTGGTTTCTTTTTCTCATCTTCTTTTAATTTTTCAGCAACTCGAAGTTTGGCGGACCTAGAACGTCGATTGTCCGTTTGCTCGTTTTCGCTTGCGACGATCGGTTTACGATTTATTAGTTTAAGAATGGGTTTTCCCTCTTCTGGAACGGCTGGCATTCCAGGAGGCAATTCAACCCCTTTACTGTAATGTGCAAATATTTGTTTACAAAGGCGATCTTCAAGGGAATGAAAGGTAATAACGGATAATCTCCCTCCAACACGAACTAAATCGATTGCATCTTCAAGGGATTCTTCAAAAACCGTTAATTCATCATTCACAGCAATTCGGAGCGCTTGAAACACGCGTTTCGCTGGATGACCACCTTTTCGTCTTGCGGCAGCTGGAATTCCCGCCTTAATTAATTCCGCTAATTCATAAGTCGTTTCTATGGTGTGTTTCTCGCGTTCCTTTTCGATCACTCGAGCAATGGACTTCGAGAATTTTTCTTCCCCATACCTAAAAAAGATTTTGATGAGTTCTTGATAAGGCCACTCATTGACAATCTTCCTTGCAGTCAAGGTTTGCTCTTGATTCATTCTCATATCGAGCGGACCATCGTGCTGGTAACTAAACCCTCTTACCCCTATGTCAAACTGCGGAGAAGAGACCCCTAAATCATAAAGAATCCCATCCACTTTCTCGACACCCAACTCACTCAATGCTTCTTTTATGTAACGAAAATTCCGTGGGATAATCGTCCAGTTGTTGGAAATTTGGCTTAACCGTTCGCTCCCAGCTTTAATGGCTGTTTCGTCCTGATCAAAGGCATACAAATGACCTGTGGTCAACTGCGAAAGAATTGCCGCACTATGACCTGCCCCTCCAAGGGTACAGTCCACGTAAATGCCATCCGGCTTAACGTTTAATCCTTCAATCGCTTCTTCTTTTAGTACGGTTATGTGTTCAAACAAGTTGCGTCATCCTTCCTTAGAAAAACTTGGCTTGCCACCAAGTCCGCTTAATGGAGGAAGCCTTAGTTTTACTTATACTATCTTCCTTAATCGCGATAGCGACACTCTATACTTTCTGATAGTACAAAAGAAAAGGTTTTCTATTTGATCTTAACAATCCCAAGTCACCCTCTACAAATCAAAATCTAAGAGACTTTCTGAGATCTGTTCGAAGGAACTTTCTGATTCTTCGTAATACCCAACCCAAGAGGCTTTGCTCCAGATTTCGATTCGATTCGAAACCCCAATAACCACACAATCTTTGTCTAATTTAGCGTGTTCTCTTAGAGGCTGCGACACATTGACACGCCCTTGCTTGTCCAATTGGCATTCAATAGCCCCGGAGAAGAAAAATCGTGTGAAGGCACGCGCATCTTTTTTCGTGAAAGGAAGGTTTTTGAGTTTCTGTTCTAAGAGCTTCCACTCTTCCATAGGGTAACCAAATACACATTGATCCAATCCGCGTGTCAAAACAAACGTGCTGCCTAAGTCATCACGAAATTTGGCTGGGACGATCATACGCCCTTTATCATCAATGGTATGTTGATATTCGCCCATGAACATGGTTTCAGCCCCACTTTCTCCCCTAACTCTACCACATTCCCCCACTTTCCACCACTCTATAATTAAAATTCTCCCCACACGAAAAAAATCCTGCTAACTCCAGCAGGATTTTTCAAAAAAGATACTATTTTTTTCGACATTCAACGAAAGGAATGAACCATACCACACTCACTTATAAGTAGACCGCATGCTGGCGTCCGTTAAATTCATACTGTTCACTCATGAGACGGTCGACAAGGTCAGGCCCAAATTCGTTTAAAAACGCATAAATGGTCCAAACGCGTTCTTGAGGCCCACCGTTTGGTAGGAGCTTTGCTTCAATGGAATCAAACCGAGCCAATTCACTTTTATGTGTAAGGCGTATATGACGTTCCATCTGATTTTTTAGATAGGCCAATTGGGTTTCAATTCGTTCCCAGTTGGATTCCGTAATTTGCTGAAGTTCAGAATGCACAGCAACTGCCGTTTCACGATAAGGTTGATAAGCAAGCCACATCATATGTTTCGCTTCTTCAAACTTATGATCAAGCTGCCAATCATGCTGTTCGGATAACCAAGCTTCTTTACCCTTTTGAATTTTGCCTTCTAACGCTTCAGATAATCCCATACTTTTGGTCTCGAGCCACTTTTCAGATTGCCGGTCCACAAGGGTTAAATGAAGACGTGGAAGTACAGGTGGCATATTGATCCCTAGTTCATGAAAGGCAGGCGCGAGTGCAGACCAATAGGCCACTTCACCCGCCCCTCCTATAAAGGCAAGCGTTGGCAAAACCAAATCTTGCATAAGTGGCCTTGTCACCACATTATTGCTCAATTTCTCGGGTTCATTTTGCGCAATGTCGAGCAAGTCTTCTCTCGATAAATTCAAACCTTTTTCCGAGTTAACAAAACGATCGTTTTCCCTGACAAGTAAAATACGCTGGTCATTTTCAGTAATAAACAGGTTGGCACTCGCTTCTGATTGATCCAAATTAACAGTGTAACCTGCTTCTTTCAAAAGTGAAAGCTGATGCGTAACCCCTTCTGCTATTGAACTTGAATGTTGAATAAGCGCTTCAAAGTATGAGGACTCAAGATGTCTTAAATCCGGGTCTGCCGAATCCATTAAGACAAGTCCATATTTCCCAAATAGATCATGGATTAAATAAGCAAATAACTCAACTAATGTTTTGGAAGATTTAACGGCTTTTCGGACATCCTGTAATAAGGCCGCCGTAAACTGAGTTTCACCAAACGCTTCAAAAACTTGTTCAACCCATTCTTCAAGGTCACCCGTGTCATAATTGAGGTATGAAACCGAGGTTTGTCCACTGCCTTTTATTTTAAATGGGAGTTTTCTCAGCGTTTGATTGGTATAAGAATGAACATGATTCACTTCCGCAAAATCATGATCTTCTCCCGCAATCCAAAAAACCGGAATAACCGGGACATTGAGTTGCTTTTCTTTCTCTTTTGCAAAATGGAGGATCGATAGACACTTATGTATCGTAAACGCCGGACCCGTTAATAGTCCCGCTTGTTGTCCACCCACAACGACGACCGCATTCGGATCGTCCAAACGTTGAATGTTCTCAGTCACCTTAGGATGCGGTCCAAAAGGTTGATTAAAATGTGTGAGAACACTGATCAACTGATCTCTTTTAAAAGAACGTTGCGTTAATTCAGCGAGTCTCGCTTCATAACTCGTTGGATCCGTCACATCATAATCAAAGAAACGATGGATCGATGATGAACCGGCTATATAATCCTTAACCATTTGGTTTGGTTTTGGAAGATCAATAAGTTTCACATCCATAGAACCTGTTTTCCCCTCTCTTAACCTCATGTACAATCCCTTATATTTTCTAATTCTTTCCCTATTCCGATTCAATAATCAAGGGAGAGGGTTCTTTTCACCTTATAACTTTGGCAAAATACACTCACCCGGCTCGCTTGCCAGCAAGCCTTTCATGTATTCCACTCTATATTTGAAGAAAAGAGCCTTTTATTTTCAAACGAATTCAATCAACTTGAGTATACCAAAACTTAACGCAGATCCCAAAAAGGACGCTCTAAACTCAAATTATGATTTAATTGCGCCTGCTTACTCTTGGCCACAATGGATTGATTTCTATTAAGCGTTCTGATTTTTCGCTTCGAGTCCTTTAATCGATTCATAGATAAAATGTGAAAGCGAGAGCGACTGGCTTATCCCCAGATGATCCGCTTTGACTAGAATATAGCCTAAAATAGCCTCGATCTCGGTCACCTTACCCTGGTCAAGATCTTGTAACATCGAAGATCGGTTAAGAGCAGTTGCATGAGCAATCCCCTTAATATAAGCCCATTTTTCTCTTTTCTCAGCTTTGGTTAAGGCTAGAACCTCAGCAATTTCCCCAAACAAATCAAAGGCTGTTTTGGAAAAATGACTGTTTTGAAACAACGCCCCATTGGTCACGCCATACAAGGCAGTCAATGGATTAATGACGGCATTGACCACGAGTTTATCTACCATCACTTGACGAAAATCCGATGCCCATTCTGCATTTAATACAGGCTGGGCCAAAAGCGGTTGGAGAAGGTCCAGCTTGCCTTTCACGACCCCACACCGGATCCGTCCCTTTCCAGTCCAATGAATGGTTGTATCATTTTCTTTTCGAATCCCATGTTCAACAATTCCTGCATAGATTGTCCGATATTCTAATTCTTCCATCCAACTTAAATGCCCCATCCCGTTCTGTATGAAAAGAAGCGCTTGATCGGGTTCGGTGGGATGGGAATGCGTTTGAAACAATGAGTGGAGCGCAGGTTGCTTGACGGCAACGATGATTAAAGGTTCTGCCCACACCTCATCAACCGATTTAAACTGAATCTGTGGGTGATCCCTTTTTTGATCAAGTGGATGGCCATATCCTCGAATTCCATGCTTTTGAAGGGCCTTCAATTGATCGTTTCGCTTTATATATAAAGTGACAGGTTGTGTCACACTTAAGGTTTGAGCTAAAAACAACCCAACTGCCCCTGCCCCAACAATTCCAACTGCCACGTCGATCCCCTCTTTTATACCAACTAAAGAATCCTTTTTTTATTTTATCACAGATGATCTGAACAAAAGAAATAATACCTACTCTTCAAAAACGCTCATGAAATGCGCGACGCGTTTCACTCGCCCATGATCTTTTTGGACGAAACGGATTCGCTCCATAAGTAACTTTAGACCTTATTATTAATAGTGCGCAAAAAAAGTAAAAGAGATTGACTAAACCGACTTGGACGCCCCTGCACATACCATAAACAACCCGTTCCATTTGGAGTAGAGTGGTTTATGGCATAATGGGTCTCACGTCATTGGTTTAGACAACCTCTATGTCATAAATGCTTTACAATTATAAGGATGAATCAAAGGGTCACATCGAATTATTCCTTTTCATTGGTCATGCTCAAAGCCTCTGTAACATTGCTCCAATCGGAGTCTTGCCGATCCGTACTAGTAAACCGTTTGGCTCTTTCCATAATTTGTATTAGAGACTGATAATCTTGTTTCATAGCGTTAAATTCCTCTTTCAACTTTTGATTCGCCTGAATGAGCTCAATCCGTTCCGATTGCAGGACGGCCATTTGCTCTTCCAGTTGCTGAATCTCTTTTTCTTGATCAAATGCTCCTTGGTTTTCTGTATCCAATTGCTGTAAGTAGTGAATCACAGCCTCCAAAGTTAACGAGCCCGTTTGTTTTGGCTCCGACTGCTCCACCAGTTGAACGGATGGGCGTTCTTTCTTCTTAGCTTCAGACTTTTGCTTCTTGGTCAATTCCTTTCGCTGTTTTTTGGCAAGATTGATGGCATTCTCATACCGTTTTCTAATAAGAGAATTCCAGCGAAACCCACAAGCAGCCGGTGTTCGTGATAGCGATTTCCCCACCTCTTCAAAGGCGGAGAGCTGTGTACTTCCTTCTCTTATATGTCGTAAAACAGTTTCAGCGAGCATTAAATCTTCTTCATCGGTCCATGCATCTTGACGTATGGCAGACATGTTAACCCTCCAATTCATTTGCTTTTTTCTTATGATATGCAAATGGTAGGAAAGATAGACTTATAATTCTAGCAAGTTTTTTTCAGCGTTGAACACCCATTCGGTAAATCTGCGAAACGACAAAACTTTTGGTCTAACGAAGCATTGCCCATTTGCATGGAAGGAGCGGACAAGCGGACATTGGTTCCACTAAATACAATAATCAGGCTAATTTCACAACTTTAGCGGACGTCCATTCCGTTCCCCATATAGGCAGCCAATCCTTCCTTTCTCCATAGCTTCACCATATGTATAAATAAAAAGCTGTTTTCGTATACTTTGTTGTTTTTATTTATACGAAAATCTACTGGCTTGCCGCGGGCGTACGGCGATCCTCTTCGATCTACGACCTTCGGGGTCTTGCCTGAACCACTTTTCCCGCAGGCGTCTCGCATATTTGCACTTGCTTTTATTGTCTAAAAGCCACAATCTTTTAGAAATGAGCCAAATAAAAAAGACAATTCCTGTGATCGCGTTCGATCACTAGGAATCGCCTTTTCAATCTTATTGTTCAACAACTTCTTTTCCTTTATAAGAGCCGCATTCTGGGCAAACTCGGTGAGATAATTTATACTCCCCACAGCTATCGCATTTTACCATACCAGGTACACTCAACTTGAAATGCGTACGACGCTTGTTTTTGCGTGTTGTTGATGTTCTTCTTTTAGGTACCGCCACGATTTCCACCTCCTTGATGTTTCTTTAATCATCCAAAAGTTCTTTTAACTTAGCCAACCTTGGATCCATTTGTTGTTTCCGATTCTCTTCAGTCAGAAAGTCCCAGCCTTCGCCTGTCGGTCGTGGCATGTTCTTTGCCTTCTCACTGATCACACGAATAGGTTTTTCAACTAATATGGCGTCTTCAATATACGGAACCAAATCAATCGTTTGATCCAAGACGTCATGAACCTCGTCCGCTTGGTCCTCCTCATCAACTTCTGATGTGGAATTAAAGAGAAAAGCTTCAGACATTTGAATACGAAACGGAAACGGGACATCTTCAAGCGTAATCGAACATGGTAAAACCATCTCACCTGTCACCGTTAAGTAGAACGTTGCTTTCGTTCGGTCTATTTTTGCAAAGCCGGTGACATGTACTGGCAAAATTTGTCTTACTTCTGAATCCCTGCTCGACAAGTCTTGAAGAGAGAGGGTTTCATCGATCATTAAACCTTCATTCCGTTCTTTGATTAGTTCCGGAACTGTCCATTTTAATGTCACTGTCTATCACCTCAAGACAACAAGTGTTATTATAGTCGGTGTTAGTGTAATTGTCAATATGTAGACCTTTACACCCAACCCTCAAAAACCTAAGCTAAGAGTATCAAAATGTGACAGGTTTCTGCAAATATCGTTACTCAATTTTTAACAATCTTTTGTGGTCCTCTCACATAAACCTATTCAAACCAAGGAGCGTGACTGGGATGCGTGTGGCAGGTGTTGTTGTGGAATATAATCCGCTTCACAATGGTCATTTATATCATTTACAAGA
Source organism: uncultured Sporolactobacillaceae bacterium (assembly GCA_963829575.1). Lineage (GTDB taxonomy): Bacteria > Bacillota > Bacilli > Bacillales > Sporolactobacillaceae > KACC-23026. The sequence continues at coordinate 256,391 of CAWHJF010000003.1, forward strand.
AACACAAAAAAAAGTCGAACCTGATCTTACAATTGCGGTCATGAGTGGCGATTTTCTTCAGCGTGGTGAACCCGCTCTTCTTTCAAAATGGACACGCACTCAACTTGCGCTAGAAGCAGGTGTCGACTTAGTGATTGAACTCCCCTATGCCTATGCGACACAAAAAGCACCCGTTTTTGCTTGGGGAGCCGTTAGTCTTCTAGATGACCTTGGTGTCACAGATCTTTGTTTTGGAAGTGAAAATGGAAGAATAGAGCCTTTCATCCAAACCTATAAAGAGCTCGAGTCAAGACACGAGGATTATCAAAGCGCGCTAAGAGACTATATCCAACAAGGATATAGTTATCCAAAAGCCCAAAGCCTAGCGTTTCAGAACCTTTATCTAAATAAAGAAGAAACGATTGACCTTTCCCAACCGAACAATATCTTAGGCTACCAGTACTTAGTAGCCCAGAAAAAATTACATTCCAAAATGACTGTTCATACCATTAAACGAACAGGGGCCGGGTACCACGACGCTAACGTAAGCCATGATCGCATCGCCAGTGCGACCGCCATCCGCAACCAGCTCTTTGCAACACAGGGAAATTGGCCAGCGCTCGACCAAGTGGTCCCACCCTATACCGCCGCCGCCCTTCGAGAAGCATTGGAAACCCGTGAAATTCGGTCCTGGGATGATTATTTCCCCTTTTTGCGCTACCGCCTAATGACCGATTCCATCGAAAATCTTGGCACGATCTATGAAGCAGAGGAAGGCCTTGAGCACCGTCTTAAAAACGCTTTAACAACCACACACTCTTTTTCGGACTTTATGAACCAGATTAAAACCAAACGTTATACGTGGACGCGCCTCCAACGGTTGCTCACCCATATTTTAACGCAAACGACTAAAGATGACTTATTGGGAGCAGCGAACGGATTACGACCCGATTATATCCGATTGCTTGGCATGTCTGATATCGGACAAGCTTACTTAAACAAAATTAAAAATGGGCTCCGCATCCCATTGGTTGCCCGTCTTGGAAAAGATCGCCACAAGAACTTAGAAAGGGATATTCAAGCGGCGATGTGTTATGATCTCCTTCACCCCAATTCAAAACGCGAATTTGTCCAACCTCCAATACGTTTCGTAAAGGCTGATTAAAAAAAGGGTCAGACCCCTCAAAACACCATTTAGGTTTAAATCTAATGGTATTAGAACGAGGGAGTCAGACCCACTTGTGTTAAAACCGCGCCTTAACGGTTTTACCTTTTTAAGTTCTTTAAATAATTAAGCGCATCGTCAAAGGTTTTAACAGGAACGACTTTAATCTTAGAATGAATATCTTTGGCTGCCGCTTCGGCATCCTTTGCCTCATGGTCAGCCTCTGGCGCAAAGAAGATTTCCACACCCGCATGATCTGCCGCAACAATCTTTTGCTTAATGCCACCAATTGGTCCAACATTTCCATCAAAATCCATCGTTCCGGTTCCACATATGTTATGCCCTTTTGTAAGATCCTCTGGAGTGAGTTGGTTATAGGTTTCAAGCGTCATCATTAAACCAGCTGAAGGACCGCCAATTCCTTGTGTGTTAAACGTGACACTTGGCTTTACCTTCACTGTGACGTCATCACTTTCTAAAATACCAAGTCCACTTTTACTTTTCTGGTTCGGCGCTAACCATTCTTTTGGAAAATTTGCGATTTGAGTGGTGACTGTTTTGGTTGTTTTGCCACGCTTTACGGTCAATTGAACGGATTGGCCTGTTTGATCATTTTTGATTAATTTTTCAAGATCCATAATGCCATGCACAGGCGTTCCATTTGCATCCACGATCACATCTGCAGGTTTTAACACCTTAGATACCGGCATTTTTGAATTCACATTTAATACCTTAACGCCATTATGGAGGAGCTGTGGATGTTTGCCCGCCGCTTTATATGCGACATAGGTTGCGCTATCTTGGGCCGTCTTCATATAGTTCAGATTTCGGACCTCTAGTTCCTGGGTGGATTCATCTGGATATTCAACTTGAGTCGCTTTTAACACCGTCGTATATTTATTAAAATCATATTTAGCGATTAAATATTGCAAGAGATTCGCATTAATTTGATAAATGGTGACCAAACGCATGGTTCCTTGATCATGATACCCACCCTTCACTTTAATCATGGGTTCCAGCTGATCCGCTGTCCCTGGCTTATCAACAAAATAAGGAACCTGGATAAAATTTAACGCAGCGAAGATCACGACGATTGCAATTATAATTATGTAGAACGCTTTATTTTTAATGCTTTTCATTCTGTCACTCCTTCCAGTTGTCCATCTTCTCTAAAATCTCTGGTATATGTTCGCGTGCTGTAAGTTCCCCTGCTTCGAGTATTTTTTCAATGTTAGTAAAAGCTGTCGCATTAAAATCACTCGTATAGGGTTTGATGAGCACATCCGCATGAGATTCTTGTAGGTTTACCAGTTGTTGCTGCATAATGTCGATGCTTTGAATGATGACATCCAAAACCGATTGGACAGCCGCCCCACCCGTAAAGCTTGAGACATCAACCGAGATCACCAAGTCGGCTCCCATATCCCGAACCACTTGAGAGGGCACGCGATCAATGACCCCGCCGTCGACATAGACTTTCCCACCCCATTTGACCGGTACAAATACACCTGGAATCGAGATACTCGCTCGAACCGCTTTAAATAGATGACCGGAATCAAATATGGCACGCTCTCCTGATATAAGCTCCGTTGCCACAATTCGAAGCGGGACCCGAGAGTCTTCAAATTGTTTTTGATAAGTCAACACTCTAATGAGGTCGGTCAACTTCTTACCCGTGATAAATCCCATTTTCGGAACGGTAAAATCAAGATAATGATTGCGTCGAAACGCTAACGCCATGCGCTCCATACTTTTCCAATCATGCCCTGCACCATACAAAGCGGCAACCAATGCCCCCATACTTGATCCAGCGATGTAATCAATCGGAATGCCCGCTTCTGTTAAAACTTTTATAATTCCCACATGGGCAAACCCTTTTGCCCCACCAGATCCAAGCGCCAGTCCTATTTTAGGACGTGCCATGAGCATCTCCTCCCCGAGTTGGTCTAATTCGATTCACTCCTGCGTATAGTGAAAAAAGGACAGGTTAATTGTACCAAAAAAACGAGCCCAAATTAGCGTCCTAATTAAAAATTATGCAGGGCAAAGCTAGAATTGACCTGGAAGATCTAAAGAGGTGAACAGATTGTCTGCTGCCAAAATTAAAACGTACAGCCTTGCTTTTATTGCTCTTTTTATTGCAGGCTCCATTGTTGCCTTTCCAAAGGCGGCTGTGGATGCTTCCCTTTCCGGATTAAAAATGTGGTGGGACATTGTGTTTCCTTCCCTTTTACCTTTCTTTATCATGGCGGAACTTTTGATCGGATTTGGGATCGTCACATTTATTGGGGTTCTCCTAGAACCGCTCATGCGCCCGTTATTCCGGGTCCCTGGTGTGGGTGGGTTTGTTTTTGTGATGGGACTGGCATCAGGATTTCCAGCTGGAGCCAAAATAACCGCTCGCCTTTATGAAGAAGGGCAATTAACTCAAAAAGAAGCGGAACGTCTTGCAAGCTTCACCAATTTCTCTAATCCCTTATTTATGTTTGGCGTACTTGCGGTTGGCTTCTTCAAACACCCTGAACTTGGAATTGTTTTTGCACTCGCTCATTACATAGGTAATTTCTGCGTAGGTCTTATTATGCGTTTTTACGGCCGGGAAGAAACCGTGCAACGTTCCGAACACCGAGCCACACCAAGAATTGTATTAAAAGCGTTTCAAGATATGCATCGAGAACGGATTAAAAATCATAAACCATTCGGAAAAATGTTAGGTGACGCTGTTCACTCTTCGGTTTCCACATTGTTAATGGTTGGCGGATTCATCATCATGTTTTCCGTTTTCAACCGTATTTTAAGCGAAATTCAGGTCACCAAAATGCTTGCGCTTAGCCTTCAACACCTTTTAATTCTTTTGCATTTGGACCCTAAACTTAGCACAGGAATGATTCCTGGACTTTTTGAGATTACGGTAGGCGCTAAAACAATCAGTGAACTTCATGTCCCACTCATACAGGCAGTGGTCGTCACATCCTTTATTCTAGGATTTAGCGGGTTTTCCATTCAGGCGCAAGTTGCAAGTATCTTGTCAGAAGTCAAGCTTAGTGTGAAACCGTTCTTTTTTGGGCGACTGATTCAAGGCGTTCTCTCAAGCGTTGCTGCTCTTATTTTATTCAGAGTCATGAACATTCAATCCGCTCAGAAGAGTTTCTCAAATACGGTTTCAGCGCTCTCACCCAGTGTTGAGAAGTTAAATCTCTTCAACATGCCGATTGCCAGTTGGATCCAACTCGGATCCTTAGTCACACTGATCACTTTAATTACGTTTGTTGTTTACAAAGGGTTTTTAAAATCAAAAGAATCATCGACAAAAGCCTAATAAAACTTCTTAATTTTTCCCGAACAAAAGGGATAGACCACATGTGTCTATCCCTTTTTCACTTTATTTTTGGGAATTTTTCTTTTAAAGCCTTTCCTACTGGTTCAGGGACGAGGTCTGCAACTTGAGGCGCATTGTACTTAGCCACCTCTTTGACAATGCTCGAGCTTAAAAAGGAATATTTACTGTTTGACATCAGAAAGAAGGTTTCAATATCCTCATCCAGTTTTTTATTAATTGAGGTGATTTTGAGTTCATATTCAAAATCCGAAACCGCCCGAAGTCCACGTAACACGGCATGAACGCCACGTTTTTTGGCAAAATCAATCATCAAGCCTTCAAAAAACTCAACCTTGACATTAGGAAGGCTTTGGGTCGATTCTTTTAATAAAGAAACACGTTCTTCTAAACTAAAAAGAGGTTGCTTCTCGCTATTATGTAAAACCGCCACAATAATTTCATCAAATACTTTTGAGGCCCGCTTTAAGATATCCAGATGACCTAAAGTGACGGGATCAAAACTTCCCGGATAGAGTGCTCGAGCTGACATGTTACAGCCCCCTTTCGCTTTTAGTCCTGTTGTATTGTTTTTATATAATAAGTAAGTGCTGTTTGCGCATTGTAAGTTTGGTATTTGAATTTATGAACATCTGAGCTCAAATCATCTGGAAGAGAAACCGCTTCAGTATGCTCAACCACGATCGTACCATTGTCATTCAATAGATTTCCCTCAATAATACGATTTAAGTCTCCCAGCAACCGGGCCTTTGCATATGGTGGGTCCAAGAAAATCAAGTCAAAAGCTTGTTTTCGTTTTTCAAGCGCTTTAAGAGCCCGCTGTGCATCGTTTCGATACACATCTGCTTGATCGGTTAGATCACATAGCGCTAAATTTGCTTTAATCGTCTCGATCGCCGGCCCATAATGATCAACAAATACACCTTTCACCATCCCGCGGCTGAGCGCTTCAATTCCGAGACCTCCGCTTCCCCCATATAAATCCAAAACCAAGCCCCCATCAAAAAAAGGCCCAATACTATTAAAGATAGATTCCTTTACTTTATCGGTCGTCGGTCGCGTATTCTGTCCTGGTACAGCCCGCAGTTTTCGACCTTTACAAGACCCAGATATTACCCGCATTCACGTCATTCCTAACTGAAGTTTTGATTTACGTTCCTATACTACCATAATTCCGTTCTAAACAAAATGAAAGCACTTCCTTAAAGCGTTTTCGATCTATAACGAACCCACTTTTCGGGTTAAAAAGAAGGGCTCTTTTTATAAACAAGGTATAGAATAGGGGACTCTTGTTGATACTGTGATTAACAACATCAAGTCAGATGTTGTTCCAACCGCGGAGACTTACGTTTCCCCATAAGTTTTTCCGCCGGTTTCTCCTCTCCCATTGTCTTGGCATACTTAGTATGCGTAAAGACACCCGCAGGAAATCCTGCGGGTTTTTTAATACCTCATATATTTTTTCTGTTTCACTGGCGCGAAACAGTACTTTTGCTCATAGGAAAAGGCGGTCGGTCCAGTAGTCACCGATCGCCTACTTTAAATAGAGACAGTCAATTCATCCCATCTCGCATTTAATTAATTTGTAAATTAAGACTTTCTTCAGGCTGCTCATCGCTCTGTGAAAATTTTTCCTTTTTGGTAAACTCTCGTTTTAAATCATGTAAAAACGAGACGTCCACTTTTTTTACAAAGCGAAGTTTTTCCAAACGTTTGATCACATTTTCTCGCTCTTCAAGGTCACAATACAACGATACGTATTTCAGCCTTCTAGAATAGTAATAGAGACTACCGTAACGGCGCAATGCTTTAATGTTTTTTGTGTTATGCAACCACACAATTAGTCCAGCACGTTCTTTCACATGAACCTCCTCAGCCATCCCTACTCTTCTAATTGGATAACAAGCGCTTACTTTATTCAAAATTTTAACATATAAGGATCATTTGCTCAAGATTCCATTAAACCTAACCCGACCAACGCTTATAAAGCCCATAGGTACGTCCACTAGCTCAATCCTTTTATAAGAAAAAGAAGCCTCGATACGATTCGAAGCAACTTTTCGTTTCCTATTTAATGGCAGCCACAAGCGCCGCCTGTTGCACACCCTCCGCTGCACCCACCGCGATCAAAGAAAGGATCACCGGTTGGAACTTTAATAGACGGGGAAACAGCACCTGCCAAGGATAAACTTATATCATTGAGGAGACTCTCGAGTTCTGCCTCGGCTTTTTTATAATCGGCAATGGTCTCATGAAGATCCACAGCACGCTTCACATCCATCATTTCTCGAATGACGTCGTGATAATCAGGATGATATTTTCCAAAACGTTGGACTTCATCATAACGTTCTCTTAAATTGACAAACTTCTTAATGAGCCCAAGCGCTTCCTTGTCCTGTGCAAGTCTTTCTTTTGAAGCTTTATACGTTTCAAATGGCTCTGAGACCATAAGCATATGAACAATTTCATCAGCTTGATCAAAAAGTGTGACCGTATCAATAGCAGTCGTCATGGTGACACCTCCTGCTCCTATCATAACACGTTTGGTTCCGATTGTTGAGTTTCATCTCTTTTTCTTAAATTTTAACAGCTCTCCCAATTCATTTTTTTATAAACACACTAAAAAGCTGCTAGAAAGATTCTATCCTCTTTCTAACAGCCTCTAGATTCCCGTTCATTTTGCTTTTTGTTCCGTCTGTTCCATAGCAGCGAGTTCCAGCATCATATTGAGCATACCGAGACCTTGACTGATTTTTTCTACCCTTTTAGGAAGGGACTTTCCAAAATAATCCTTGGCTTCGTTTTGCATTTCATTCCAAAGGTCTGGACGTCGCGCTAACTTCTTATACCAAATTGGATGCGCCCGAATAAACTGTTTAAGTTCGGGTTCATCATCCAACCTTCTGATCAGTTCCCGTCTCATGTGTCTCAGTCCCTATTATAGTAGTTGTAGTTCGGACCACCGCCAAAGTTCTGTCCCCCACCAAATGGTGGGAATGGATACGGGTTGCCACCCCCGCCCTGTCCTTGGTTTGCTCCCGTTGAACGCGTGCCATTTGAACCCGAGTCTGAGGCATTAAATTGTCCAATAATCCCTTGGATCGTCGTTAAAGCGCCATCCAGTTGTGTCAACTTTTCTTGTAAATCTTCAGGATCTAATTGATTAACAAATGACATAATTTTGGATAAATCTGTTCCCGATCCAAAGTTAAAGAGTTTTTTATTCTCTTTCCTTTCTGATTTTAATTGAATGCCATACTCATCCCAGAATTCCTGGTCTTCACCGTATAATACCCATTCTTCGAAAAGATCTTGCCAAGACAAATCATTGTCACGTTTAACCGTCGCGAGTTTCGGATACTTTTTTACAAACGCTTTAAAATCATCGACGGCTTTTTTCGTCGTTTTCACCATTAGAATCACCCTACTTTTAGTTAATGCCTATTATTATTATAAGCACTACTTATAAAAGTGTGACTCGGGTCAGCGCGTTCAATTTGTGGCCAACCCGTTGTGTGCATCGCCCTCCATTGCACACACGCTCGCCTTTTCTTCACCGTTTGTGTGCATGGGGCCGTTCACCTCAATGTGCACACAAAAAAAGATGCCAAATCCTTTCATTGGCATCTCGAATGTTTATTTAGACAGAAACTTAAAAGCAGCGCCAACAAACAGGCGAACACCTTTTTCCAAGGCCGCTTCTTCAACGGTAAATCGTTCATGATGATGAGGATAGGTAATGCCCTTCTCTTGATTTCCTGCCCCAACAAAAATAAACGTTCCTGGTGCTTTTTGTTGAAAGGCGGAAAAGTCTTCGCCCACCATATTCGGCGGCATATGTTCGACGGCCTCTGAACCAAAAAGGTCCACGGTGACCTCTTCAATTTTCCCAGTCAGATCCTGATCATTTATAACAGGACGATACCCTTTTTCGTAATGAAAATCGTAGCTTGCCCCATGAGCCTCTGTAATCCCTTTAATAATCCGTTCCATTAGTTGAGGAACTTCGTCTCGAAGTTCAGGTTTAAAGCTGCGTACGGTTCCCGTCATCTCAACAGAGCCTGGAATCACATTGTGCGTCGTCCCGCCTGTGAATTTTGCAACACTGAGAACAAGAGGATCTAGGGTATTAATTTGGCGCGACACAATATGTTGAAGATTGGTGACGACTTGTGCGCCGATTGCAATACTGTCCACGGTATCGTGAGGGAGTGCCGCATGTCCGCCTTTCCCTTTTATTGTGATGAAAAAGGTATCCGGTGACGCCATCATCGGTCCATAGATAATCCCCACTTTCCCGTATTCTAATGGAGACCAGAGATGAATGCCAATCACCCAATCCACGTCGTCCATTACCCCTGCTTCCACCATTTCCTCAGCCCCGCCAGGATAGAGTTCTTCAGCATGTTGAAAAATAAGACGAACTTCACCTTCGAGTTGATCTGCTGATTCGGACAAGACCCTAGCAGTGCCAAGAAGCATTGCGGTATGACCGTCATGCCCACACGCATGCATCACACCTGGGTGTTCTGAAACGAAGTCAAACTCATTCTGCTCTTGAATTGGTAAGGCATCCATATCTGCGCGGATCGCTAACGTCCGACCTGGTTTTCCACCTTTAATCCGGCCGACCACACTGGTTTTCGTCGGACGAGACAACTCAATATTTTCAAAGCTGTTCAACGTCTCATAGATAAATTGAGAGGTTCTAATCTCTTCAAAAGAAAGCTCGGGATGACGGTGTAACTCGCGTCGCCATTCTATCACAGATGGAAAGACCGCTTTTAATTGATCTTCTAATTGTACATTTATGATCCCCACAGAAATCGACTCCTTTATTTACTTTAAGTGTATCACGGAATCTGATTCCAATAAAATAATTGCGCGGATCCCATCACTCAAAAAAAGACTCCCGTTAATTTACGGAAGTCTCATAATGCGTTTTACGGATGAATAAACATTTGCGACCAATACGCACCATAGGATCCGCCTTTTGCATATCCCACACCAATTGTTGTGTATTGGGCGCTCAAAATATTGGCGCGGTGTCCGGCGCTATTCATCCAAGCATTGACAACATCTTGCGGAGTTTGTTGACCTTCTGCAATGTTTTCTCCAGCGGCCGTGTAGGACAAACCAAAGTCCTGTATCATCTTAAACGGAGAGCCATAAGTCGGTGAGGTATGCGAAAAATAATGATTGTCCCGCATGTCCATGGCTTTGTACCTTGCAACTCGAGAAAGTTGCCAGTCTGCTTTTAAAGGTGCGAGACCTCGCTTTTGGCGTTCCGCATTCGTGAGTTGGATCACCTGATTTTCAAAATCCTTGATAGCAGTTAAAAGCGGTACTGTTATTTTCTCACCAGGGTAAATCAAACTAGGATTCGCGATTTGTGGGTTGGCTTGAATCAATTCACTTAAGCCCACTTGATACTTTTGAGCAATCTTCCAAAGAGAATCTCCTTTTTGAACGGTATATGTTGTGGTGCTCGTCGATTGCGCTTCTGCTTTTGGCGCTTGAGATCCGCCAAGCACACTCAAAATAAGGCCAAGCGCAATCACAAATGTTAGGATGGCTTTCACTTTTTATCCTCCTTGGTGTAAAGTCTAATGCTAGTGTTACCCATTCACACCATTTTTAAGTCATTGAAAAGGTCGCGAATCGACTCGGATTCGAAAAAGGGATTGCAATCCAAAGGTTTATTTACTATTATAAAATTGTGAACATTTATTATTTATTATTTTAGGGGGGGAGGTTCAGGCATGCGTTTTGAAGAAACCAAAATTGAGAGCGTTGAAATTTTGTTCCCTGTACTTGAAGAAATGATGAAATTAGCGGGTATGATTCGCGGAGGTGCTTGGGATTATGAACGCGTTACCTATGATTTCAAGTTCGAGTTCACCCATGATGGAAGCGTTTACTATTTTAGAATTCCAGGAACTGCAATTGAGGGTGAAATCGAACACCGTGACTGCGTCGTCAAACTTGGCACACCATATGTAGGTCGCCATTATTATCCACATGGGATCGAGTACAATGAGGTCTTTCCAGACTCTGTCTTAGCCAAATGTAAGGACCGTATTGATGTGATTGAACAAGTCTTTGCAGAATTAGGCCTTGAACCAACCTTTTAACCTCTACATAGAAAATTAGAAGCGAGCGGTTCAGTCCCGCTCGCTTTTTGTATGTTTTAATAAGAGTCCCATATAAAACTCATCCAACCATTGGTCGTGATTCTTATAGGAATGCCTCCTGGTGCCTTCCACGCTAAACCCCACACCACTAAACAACCATAACGCTCTTTTATTCTTCGTGTGAACTGTGAGCTCAACTCGTCGAAAATCATGATCCTGAGCCCACTTTATCGCTCTATTTATTAAAGCTTTGCCAATCCCTTGACCTTGATAAGCGGGACTTACACCGATCTCCAATTCGGCACAATATAAATGAATGGGATCGGAATCCCCTTTTAATGTTACCCAACCAACCAAAGCGCCGTTTTCTTCCCCCCCGAAGCAAATTGAACGTCTGGCGTTGAGAACCTCCTTAAATGCTTTTTTATAGTCGTCCTCTCCTACTTGCGAATGGTTTGACGCTTCTTGATTCAGTTCCTTTTTAAGTTGTACATAAGATGGGGCATCCACATGATTTAATTCACGGATTTCCAACTGGTCCACTCCCCTTTCGATTCTCTTATCTCGCGAGGTTAAGCTCGGCTAAAGCCCCATAGTCCATGCTTATTTAAATTACGACGTCCTATGCCTAAATCCAGTCTTTTCTTAAACTTTGTTGTTTTTTCCTTCAAAGAAAATAGACTCGCTTGCCCCGGCGTCTACAAGTATCTCTTGAAAATAAATTCCTCGTCGCAAAATGAAGTTAAACGCAGGAGCAGATGCTATTGCCGCAAGTGATCTGCATATTTTCATTTGTTTTATTATCTAATCGTAACAATCATTTATAAAAGGGCGATAAAAAAAAAGACGGTTTCATGAGCATAGTACGCTCACAGAATCCGTCTCTTTGTTGCAGGCCCAACCTTTTATGAAATCCAGATCATTGTAACAAAACTGATTACAGTAATAAATACGACCAACGCCCCTGAAAGGATGAAGAACGTTTGAATGCCGTGATTTTTATCCTTTAAATGCATGAAATAGAACAGTTGAAACGCAACTTGAACGACCGCAAGTGTGACAATAAGAAATTCAATGAGATGGACCTCAATATTCTTGCGCAAGTCCACAGCCACAAAAGAAAGGATCGTAAAAAGGATCATGGAACCAAAAGTAACCCAATAATACTGCAGGTCACGCTTTTTCTCTTGTCGTTCTAGCATGGCTTTTACTTCAGAGTGTTGATTGGTCAATTTAACCCCCCCTTTATGAACCTAGGATCCCGAGTAAATAGACAACGGTGAATATGAATACCCATACCACATCTATAAAGTGCCAGTATAGAGCTGCAATATAATATTTTGGCGCAGTGATTGCGGTGATCCCTTTCTTATAGGATGCAATCATCAATGTTGAAATCCACAAGACCCCAAAGAGAACGTGCCCACCATGCGTTCCAACAAGCGTATAGAAACTTGATGAGAACGCGCTGGTTTTATAGGTCAGACCTTTTTCCACATAATCTGCAAACTCTCGGATCTCAAGTCCCAAGAAACATATGCCTAGTAGGATCGTAATCCAAAACCAAAATCGCATTTTCCGAACATTTAATTCTTTTAATCCAATAATCGCAAACACGCTTGTTAGACTACTTGTTAAAAGAATAATGGTTGAGAGAAACGTCATATTCAACCCAAATAAATCTTTCCCCGCCGGCCCTGCTGAAACGTGGTCGCGAAGTGCAATAAACGTCGAGAACAGAGTTCCAAACAAAACCGTTTCACCACCAAGGAAAAGCCAAAAACCGACAAACTTATTACGTCCTGCCAAAGTGGTCAGTTCCGGATGCCCAGGTGCGACGGCGGGCGTGTGAGTCTCATGTTCAACAGCTGACATTATACGCCCTCCCCTTTCTTCTCGTGTTCAAGCACGTCTTCTTTATGGATATGGAACCCATGATCATCTTTCAGAGAATGAACCAGCATGCATAATAGCATGAGTCCAATTCCGATCACGGCTACGATAAGCGGTCCCGTTTTCGGCCCATTGCCACCGGAATCCGCAAAGATGAAACCAAAAGCCGCTACCGTTAAAGACAAGGACATCAAAAAGGGAATGATCGAGCTTGAAGGCATATGAATGTCTCCATAAGGCTCAGCCGGTGTTACTTTCGTATTCCCTTCCATTTTTTCACTCCAGAAGGGATCGATTCCTTCTACAAGCGGCGTTTGCCCAAAATTATATTCTGGAGCCGGAGATGAAATCGACCATTCAAGCGTCCGTCCCATACCCCAAGCGTCACCTGCCGCACGTTGGCCCTTTACTTGAGTCAGAATAATGTTGATCACAAGAAGAACGACGGCAATCGCCATACCTGCTGCACCAATCGATGAGATCATGTTGCCAAGCGCGAGATGCTCACCCGCTTGATAAGTAAAGTAACGACGCGGCATCCCCATCAAACCTAAGAAATGCTGCGGAAAAAAGGTGACATGGAAACCGAAGAAGAAAAACCAGAACCCCCATTTTCCCAATTTTTCATCTAAAAACTTGCCAAACATTTTTGGCCACCAGTAGAAAAGACCGGCAAATAAACCAAATACTACACCACCAACAATGACATAGTGGAAATGCGCAATGACAAAATAACTATCTTGATATTGGAAATCCGCTGCTGGCACCGCAAGCATAACCCCCGTTACACCACCTAATACAAACGTCGGAATAAACGCAATGGCATAGAGATTAGCCGTCGTAAAGTGGATTTGACCACCCCACATGGTAAAGATCCAGTTGAAAATTTTAATACCGGTCGGTACAGCAATCGCCATTGTTGCAATCGCAAAGATCGAGTTCGCAACAGGTCCTAAACCAACGGTAAACATATGATGCACCCAAACCATAAAGGCAAGGAAGCCGATTAAAACGGTGGCAAAGACCATTGAAGTATGACCAAACAACCGCTTTTTCGAAAACGTTGGAATGACCTCTGAAATGACTCCGAACGCCGGAAGCGCTAAGATATACACTTCTGGATGTCCAAAGATCCAGAAAATATGCTCCCAAATAATGCCATTCCCGCCATTCGCCGTGTTAAAGAAATTCGCTTGGAAGACACGATCAAATAATTCCATAAATAACCCAACGGTTAAGGCTGGGAATGCAAAAAGGACAAGAGCAGAAGTCACAAAAGCGGTCCAGGTAAAAAGCGGCATGCGCATAAAAGTCATCCCTGGCGCTCTCATATTAATAATGGTAACGAGAAAATTAATTCCCCCCATAAGCGTCCCGGCACCTGCAACTTGAAGCCCTAAAATATAATAGTCCATACCGCTACCTAAATAATTCGTAGCTAAAGGCGCATATCCGGTCCAGCCACCATCTGGCACCGTCCCCATGATCCAACTCACATTTAGAATTAATCCACCGAGAAAAAACAACCAGAAACCGAGCGCATTCATAAATGGAAACGCAACGTCACGAGCGCCAATTTGAAGCGGTACAATCGCATTCATGAATGCAAAGATTGCCGGCATCGCCACAAAGAAAATCATCGTGGTTCCATGCATAGTGACGACTTGGTTGTACGCGTCACCAACTAGGAACGTATTATTCGGAACAGCTAATTGAATGCGGATGAGCATGGCTTCGATGCCGCCAATGACAAAGAACAGTCCAGCCCCACAAAGATACAATATTCCGATTTTTTTGTGATCAACGGTAGTCAACCACTCCCATAACCAAGCAAAGAATCCATCCTTTTGCTCTGTGGCAGCTAAGGCATGTGCATGTGATGTCAATGTATGAACCCTCCTTTTCGTTTAGATCCTTATTGATTTGGTTTTACAGAAAGGGTAAATAGATAATCTGCAATATCGCTAATTTGTTGATCGGTCAGCGTCCCTTTCACACCCCGTGCTGGCATCAGAGCACCTGGTTTGAAACTCGTTGGATCTTTAATCCACTTCTGCAGCGTGGTTTTATCATGCGGGAAAATTCCTGCAATATTCTCACGATCCGCAAAATTCGATAAATTTGGTGCGAGGTTCGCCCCGCCTTTACCAATTGCGTGACAGGCCATACAATTTTGTTTGAATAATTGCTCGCCATTTTGAGCACTTGTTGTCGTCGGCTGAGATGGTCCCGCTTTCATTTCTTTTGTCCACGTTTTAAAATCTGTAGGACTAACGGCTCTCACATTAAAATACATGAGCGCATGTGAGGAGCCACAAAGCTCGGCACAACGGCCACTATACGTGCCCGGTTTATCTGCTACTAGATACATCGGATTAATTTGCCCTGGATTGGCATCTTGTTTCCCTGCCAAAGCTGGAACCCAAAACGAGTGAATCACATCGGATGAGGTCACTTGCAATACGACTTTTTTTCCAGTAGGGATAAATAAGTCCTGAGCTGTCGTAATACCGTAGTCCGGATAGTCAAACTGCCACCAGAATTGGTGCGCGGTCACTTTGACGACCACAATATTGTCTCCATGATTTTTGGGAACGCTTGCATTTGAAACCGCGAATGTTTTGGAAACCGTAGGAAAAGCTAGGATGATCAATAATATGATCGGAATAACGGTCCAAAGCACTTCCAATAACGCATTTCCCTCAACTTGCTTTGGTATGAAGTCCTCTTGTCCTTTGCGTTTCCGATAACGGACCAGCGCATATGTAAACAGAAAACCAACAACCAGAACGACAACGACCATGATTAAAAAGCTTTGAAGCATTAAGCCCTCTTCCGTTCTAGCCACAGGTCCTTGAGGCGTAAGGGTTGAGACATTCGATTTCCCACACCCAATTAAGGTGAAAATGGCCAATGCTGAAACTGGAATCAAACTCAAACTACGTTGCCATTTCTTCTTCATGCATGAGACCTCTCTTTCTAATTTATTATTTATGTAAAAATGAAGGCAAGGCCTAAAAGATAAACTTATTGGCCTTGCACCCATTTTCTACAAAAAAGAAAGAACTATTCAGCATTGTCATGGTGTCATTAAATTACGGAAAGGATCATCACAATAAAAATAATCATTAAATAATTAAGAGAGTAGACAAACATCCAACGCGCCCATTTCATAATATCTTTCATAAAAAATCCTGAAATCCCAATTGCGAGCCAACCTGCTCCTAGAACACCGGCTACAATTAGATAAATGGTTCCAAGTTGATAGAGAAAGAGTGAAACTGGCAAGAGAGCCGCCACGTAGACAATCATTTGTCGTTTTGTAAATTCAAAACCGGCGACAACAGGTAGCATCGGAATGCCCGCTCTGCGGTATTCTTCCACACGTTTCATAGCCAAAGCTAAAAAGTGTGGGGGTTGCCAGAGAAACATAACCAGGAATAAAAGCCATGGCAATGTACCATGAAGACCTGGGTCAATCGCAGCCCAACCGATTAGAGGCGGCATTGCACCTGAAATCCCTCCAATTACGGTATTAATGGAATGCGTACGCTTGAGCCACCATGTATAGATAAAGACGTAAACAAACAATCCAACAAGCCCAAAAATTGCGGCTAAGTACGAGGCTCCTAAAAGAATGATCGTCCCAACGGCAGAAGAAATAATGCCAACCCACAAGACCTGTCGTCCACTCAATGTTCCAGTAGCTGAGGGTCGTTCTTGTGTGCGCTCCATCAGTTGATCAATGTCTCTGTCAATATAGTTATTTAAGGCACAACCACCGGCAATGACTAAAGCAGATCCGACCATAACCGCCAAGGTTTTCCAAATGTTATCTAGAAAACTTTGATTGGTGAACCGAATGGCTAACCATAAGCCGGCAAAGGTGGTGATTAAGTTAGACATCACAATGCCTGACTTAATAATGCCAATAATATCTTTAAATGTACCAGAGGATTTCACTTCAGTTATAGTACGACCATCCATGACAGATGTCGATTCATACGAGGTAATAGGTTTCGTCATGTCTTTCGCTTCCTTTCTACACCTTCATTTCTACTTTAAGGAGTCGAGTTTGGGATCCAAATCATCGTCAATCATTTGAATTCTAATGGTCCAATCAAAAGTGCCAGACGGATCGCAAAACGGTCAGTCGTAACTAAAGTAGGCGTTCAAACACCCTGGAACATTAAGTGAAATCAAAACACGAGGATCTTTCGCCTCGGAATCTGCTCGTTGATCTCCAGAAAAATAGAGAAGTCTACACTTAAGGTCACTGATCCTATTCATTTTGAATTGTGACCGATCTCACAGTATATTAGTCAAAAAAACGTTACACTACGTTCACATAATGTCCTAGTGAAAGTAGAAAAATATGATACATTATAGAGAGGAATCGTACAACATACCTGTTCTCATTATATACGAAGACATATGGTTTGTATACTTTGTTAAAAATCGACACATTTTTGCCATATTTTCATGCAACACTCTATTCTTATAAGGATTTTTAATGCTTCAATTGGGTATAAATAGGTGGTTGTAACCATTATTAGGACCCATTTAATCCTTTTAGAGATCATCAAAATGACCTTTCATTAGGATAAATAACGCTCTGGCTGGAAAGGTGAGATTATGACTCGTTCGCTCCGAATTCTGGGTGTGTTAACCACCCTTATTATGCTCGTTGTAATTATTATGGGGGCCCTGGTTACCAATACGGGCTCTGCACAAGGCTGCGGTCATCATTGGCCCCTTTGTTATGGACAAGTCGTCCCAACTCTAAATACGGATCATACATGGATCGAATTTAGCCATCGCGCTGTAACAGGTGTCGCCGGGATTATGATTCTAGTTCTCGCGGTTTGGTCTTGGATCCTTTACTCAAAGGTTCCCTGGGTCAAGTCCATGGCGATCGGAACGGTTCTTTTTGTTGTTATTCAAGCTGTATTAGGTGGACTTGCTGTAATTTGGGATCAATCTTCTTTTATTTTGGCGCTTCACTTCGGAATTTCGTTAATTTCTTTTGCGACCGTGTTGCTTTTGACGATCATTCTATATGAGCAAAGCAAATGGAAAGCAACCCTTTCACCTAAACTCACAAAAGGGTTTCGAACCAATCTTGTCCTTCTGTTCATTTATTTATATGTAGTCATTTACTCTGGCGCCTTTGTACGGCACACGGATTCAAGCTTAGGTTGTTTGGATTTCCCATTATGTAACGGGAAACTCGTGCCAAACCTCTTTAGTCGGGCAGGCTTTCAATTTACCCATCGATTTTTAGCAGGTGTGCTGGTCGTTTGGCTAATTCTCACATTTTTCCATGCCGTGCGTTATTATAAAAAGGATAAATGGATCTACTGGTGCACACTCACATCCATTTTAACCGTCGTGTTTCAAGCGTTCGCGGGAATCATGGTCATTTACACAAGAATGCAATTAACCTTTTTGCTCATGCACTCATTCTTTGTCACATTGCTGTTTGGAATCCTCTCGATCCTTTTAATGTTGGCATTAAGAAGAAAAACCAACTCTATATAAACGAAAAAAAGAAGATGCCCCAAACGGGCACCTTCTCAGAGTGTAGAGAAACCCCATGCTTTTTCTCTACACTCGTTTTTTATGCAGTTTTTGAACTAAGATTTAATGTATTTTGTATCGACCTGTGGAAATTCGCTCGCTTGCCGCGGACGAACGTCCGAGCCTCCTCACTTTAAATGGGGGTTGCGGGGTCTCGGTCGCCCGTTTTTCCGCAGGCGTCTCGCGATTTCCTCTTGGTTATTTTGTATTTATCTCATAAATAAATGAGCTAAGAAGTTCGTCAACGACCTGTAAGCTTCGCGAGGTGATTGGCGATCTTTTTTATATTCTGAACCGTTGCTGTCATTAAGGCTTGTTCTTGTGCATGTTCTTTTCCGCGTAAACGGCAGTAGCGAAACGGCTCCTTGAAAGGTCATCATGGTTCTCGGCTTTGATCAATCTCCGTGTTGTTTTGCCTAAAATCCATGTATTTGATGGATTTTAGGCAAGCCAGCAAGAGAGCTGATTCAAGAAGTCGGTTATGATGAAATCTCAAGTAGTAGGCTCACGGATCGCCCGCGGAAAGCGAGCTTATTTCCGCCTATTAAAACGAAGTTTTATACAATAGTTATAATAGCGATATAACATATTAACGCGTTTGTTTGATTAAGTTAAATGACGTAAAAAAGGCTGTCGAAGACTTTTTCGACAACCTGAGAAGGTGCCCCAAACGGGCACCTTCTCTTTTAATTCTGTTTAACTACGTTGTTCTACTTTCTTAATCTTAATGTTCAAAATTAAGCAACCTCTTGTTGAACTAATTTAGCTTTTCGATTTGCGAATGCGGAAACGTTTATTAAGATTCCTAACATAAATGTGGTCATGATGATCGAGGAGCCCCCATAACTGACGAAGGGTAAGGTCACACCGGTTACGGGTAGAAGGCCTGTTGTTGCGCCTAAATTAACAATCGTTTGAATACCAATCAAACTTGAAATTCCGATTGACAGTAAACTCCCAAATACATCTTGACAGCGGATTCCAATCAAAATCCCTCTAATGACGATAAAAAGAAGGCAAAGAATGACAAATGAAACCCCGAATATTCCGAGTTCTTCTGCAATGATGGCAATAATGAAATCCGTATGAGGTTCTGGTAGAAACCCAGCCTTTTCAATACTGTTGCCTAACCCTTTGCCCGTAATCCCACCGGAAGCAATAGCAATATAAGAGTTAATAAGCTGCCATCCTCCAGACCCGGAAATCGTAAAAGGATGATAGGCGGCTGTAAAACGTTTCAATTGATAACCTTTTAGCAGGATCGGAAACATTATAGCAAAGGCACCGCCACCGAGTCCAAATAATAGAGTGAGATGTTTAGTCCGCATTCCTGAACATATTATAAGGGTTGCGGAAATACCTGCCATAATCATAGCTCCACCTAAGTCAGGTTCCAAGGCTATGAGAACAAAAAAGACAGAGATCATTGTTAATGGAGGTAAGACACCACTTTTGAAGTCCGAAATGAAGGATTGTTTATTTGAGAAAACCGAAGCTAGATAAATAATGAGAGAGAGTTTGGCAATTTCAGATGGCTGAATGGAAAAACCAGCGATTGAAAACCATGAGGTCGCACCATTTGCCTGGCTTCCAATTAACATAACGGCGAGCAAAAGAAATAAAGTCCCAAAAGTGATGGGCTTCGTGAAGGCTTTGAACATTTTGTATGGAAGAACCATGCCAACGGCACCGGCGATGAGTGCTAAAAAACACCATACTAATTGTTTTTTAAAAATATAGGTGCTTGAACCATGCAACACCATAATCGACCAAATCGTACTAGCGCTGTAGACCATAATCAACCCGAATGCCATCAATAGAAGCGTGACAAAAAGAAGGGTGTAATCATAATAACGAAATAATTCCTTAAACCTGGAAAACATAAAATCTCATCCTATCTATAGCCCAAGTTTTACTACTGCTTAATGTGGGTTAACTTCTATAAGACCTGCTTTGTGACAACGCCTAACTCTTTTTTTGAATGGGTTATGATAAAGTAAAACGTCATTCAGTGTGGGCTTAATTACCCTTTAAAGCGGGATAAAAAGACCTCAAACTAGTGATGCACTTAACAAATTTTTCTATTAAAAAACTCAAACTACTTGTTAACGAACCAAGCTAGTTTGAGTTCGAATCACTCTTCACCTGTGATCGCTTCATAAAGGCCCGAAAGGTGTTGTTCAAGTTTCTCAAGTATTGCCTTTCCATCCTTCGCATCCACTAATCCAAGACGAACAGCAAAATCAATTTCCCTTGATAGACCGAACATTTGAGTATCTAATACTTCCTCATAGAGCGGACATTGCGGCATGGTCAAGTTCTCCATTTGGACTTCTATGAGCTTTAAAATTTTATGTGCATCCCCTTCGAGCAAGGCATACGCCTGGTCTCGATGTTTGGATTCAATATCGGTCGACAATCGGATCCCCTCCAATTTACTCCCACATTCTCTATTTAATATTAAATGGAATAAGCCCAAAAAGCAAGCAATAATAAGAGCCATTATCAACGAATCAATAGGGATGATGTGACAAATTGAGCCCCACATTCTATACTAGAGATGGTTCGGATTTTTGGATGGTATTCAGTCCTAAGAAATGAAAAAACAGGCGAGAATTCGCCCAAGGATCATAGAAATGAGGCCCGTAAAATGACAGATATTGTACAGATAGCTGGTAAGGTCAAGTTTCCAATTGTCTTAGACCCTAGCAGTTGGATTTTCGACAACCGCAAAATTGAATGGCAAGATTATCTTCAAGAAAAGGTTACCATTGATGACGTAATCGAGAACAGAAAAGATGAACGCGCAGGTGCGGCCATGCCTCGGATGATTGAAGTCAAAGTCAAATACGATAAAGCCACTTGGTTGACCGATTCTTTTGTCATCCCTGTTGAACCCTTCTTGAAGAACGCGGAACCTTTGGAAGAGGCGACACATGTACGCTTTGAAAACCGCTCAGGCGAGCAGCATCCCCTCCTTCCAATTGACGTCTTTAAAGCAGGTGTTTTTGGCTTCTCAAAAAATGGTAAGATTCTCCAGGAAGACGGTCCGCTCCAGTTTTGTAATCTCGAAGATTACAAAGAAGCCCCGATTACCGGCATCACTAAAATAATTATTGAATCGAATTAATAAGCTGACCAAAAAGGGACTGGACAAGTCCCCTTTTTGGTCACATCAATTTCAAGTTAAAATAAGGGCCCTGTGATCCGCCTATTTTATAAGGCGGATCACAGGGCCCTTATTCTACTTCTCTTAACTTGTGTGTTCGTTTGGCAGACTCAGGTGACCTTGTCTCCACAATCCCCCCCTATTTTCTGAAGCGTCCTTGCTATTAAATCAATCTTCATTTTTTCAGATAACCTTAAAGCACATCGGCGGCGATTTGGGCAAGTTTTGAACGCTCACCTCTTTCAAGTTTAACATGTCCACTTATATTTTGTTCTTTCATTCTTTCAACCACATAGGTCAGGCCATTGTTAAACTGATCAAGATACGGATGATCGACCTGTTCCGGGTCACCCATTAGTACGATTTTGGTCCCTTCACCGACCCGCGTTAAAATCGTTTTAATTTCATGCTTCGTTAAATTTTGCGCTTCATCTATGATCATAAACTGCTCTGGAATACTACGTCCTCTAATATATGTAATCGCTTCGGTCTGGATCGATTTGATCCCTGCGAGAATGTCCTCGATTTCGCCTTTGCGCTTCGTGTTGAACAAATATTCCAAGTTATCATAAATGGGCTGTAGCCACGGTTTCAATTTTTCCTCCTTTTCTCCTGGCAAATAGCCCAAGTCTTTTCCAACTGGCATGATCGATCGGGCGATTAACAATTTTTTATACAGTCTTAAATCCTCGGTTTGAAGAAGTCCAGAGGCCAACGCCAACAGGGTCTTGCCTGTTCCCGCTCGACCTATTAAGGTGACGAGTTGAACGTCAGTCCTTTGTAGAAGTTCAAGCGCCATGATTTGCTGAGCATTTCGCGCTTTTATGCCCCACACGGCTTCGTTGCCATAGAAACAAGGTGTCAGCATGTCGCCCTTAGAATCAATAACCCCAAGTGCAGAGGCTTGGGTGTTTAAGCCTTTTAAAATTATAAATTCAAACGGATACGTGGGTTCTTTTGTGATTTGAGTGACCGGCAGTTTTTTAAGTAAATAAAACGAGTCGATCAATTGGTCAGAGACATAAAATTCGCGGTACCCTTTGTATATATTTTCTGATGGAACGACGCGATCATTTAGATAATCCTCAACTGGAATACCGAGTGCATCTGCCTTTACCCGAACTAAAATATCCTTACTCACCAAAATGACTTCTCTTGGTTTGTGCTTCCCCTCTTCCTCATTTTTCAGATTCAAAGCGACCGCGATGATGCGGTTATCATTCGTCCTGTCCACAAATGAACTTTTCAGTGACTCAAAAGAACGATGGTTTAATTCGACGCGAAGATTCCCTCCATTTTCTAGTTGAACGCCATGATTAAGCCTTCCTTTTTGTCTTTGCTCATCAATGAGCCTTGAAACATGCCGCGCATGCTGACCCACCTCGTCCATATTCCGCTTTTTTGAATCGATTTCTTCTAAAACAACAGCTGGAATAATGACTTCATTTTCCTCGAAAGCGAACAAAGCCATTGGATCTTGTAAGAGTACATTTGTATCTAGGACGTAAATTTTAGTCAAAATGTCGCCTCCTGTAGTCATGAGCTATTTTTAAAAATGTTTGATTAGTACAAATGTATGAGAAATCGAATAAAGATAGACGATTGATCAAAAAATACTCTAAGACACTTTCAAAAATTTTTAATGTTCAGGGGGTTCAACCATGGCTTGGCAACATGCACTAGTCGGTCTCACCACCTCCGTTCTCATCTCTGGACTTGGCGTTACACATGGCCATGCCGATGCTTACTCGGCTTCTGGAAAGCGTGTATTTCAAGAGATGAAACAATCGGTGAAGCCGGTTCTTACCAATTCATATGTGAATAACGCATCCGCTAACCACCTTGCAAAGCTCGCCACCCAAATTAACGGGGTCCAACACGCGACGGTCATTGTTCTTGGAAATTATGTCGTTGTCGGATTAACGATCGATCCAACACTTAATCGCCACAAAACGGGTAACATTAAATATGATGTGGCAAATGTGATTAAAGGCGATCCGAACGGGGCAAATGCCTTCGTGACAAGTGATCCAAACCTTGTTCAACGGCTAAAAGACATTCGAGTGGAAATTCTAGATGGAAAACCCATTCAAGGCATTCTTCAGCAATTAGCTCTAGTCGTCGAACGTATTATGCCGGATGCCTCCAGTGATTTTCTGAAATCCCGTTCTAACTCCACAAGGTAAGGACCACGATTCAAACGTAAAACCTGAAGGGCCATTTCGTATTTTTTTCTAAGGAATGTCGCTTTGGGACTATGATTTAGGCGAATTTATTTCTTCCTAAATATAAGTCACAAAGATTAAAAAACACCTTTTAAAAAACATGCTATAATGGTCTTGAGGTGACGACCGATGAAATTGAATTGTGTTTTATGTAATGAATCACACGATATAGACGATCAAACGCCTATTGCGAAGCGTTTGAAAAACCGTCCGATCCATACTTATATGTGCACTAAATGTCACGACCGCATCACAGAACAAACCATTAAACGCTGGGAAACCGGAAAGTTTAGAGTGTATCACAAGGACGTTCAAAAAAATGAAAATTGGTAACCAAAAAAACCACTCCCTTTAGCCTAATACGGCTTAAGGGAGTGGTTTTTTGTGATGCAGTACTTTTTTATCTAAGTCGCTTTTTACAAACGGCGATCCATTTGATTAGAATTCGAGTCAGCAGGTGCCTGTTTTTTTGAGCTAGCCAATCTAATTTTATAGATCGAAAGGATGAGTGCCGCAATCGCCAGAGCCCCTACAATCGGAAGTTGTAAAGCTAAAATGGTCAATAAAATGCATCCGATTAGCATGAGCGCATAAATCACAGCAGACTTAAGGAGTGGCAGTTTACGGGCAAAGCCAAGCTTATAGACCACAATAGACAAAATCACAATTGTAAAATAAAGAATTGTGATCGTATGGTCTGTTGACCACTTGTGATCATATAAAAACTGTGGATAACCCGAAAGATGAAACTCGCTACTGTTAGTGCTTGGCACGGCGATCTCCCCCATTAAGATCCAAAATTAAACACGTCAACAAAAAGAATTAATATTTTGAACTGGCTAATTTACGCTTCTTATCTTCCCGTTCGCGTTCACTTTTGTTCAAAACTTTCTTTCTAAGTCGGATATTCTCCGGTGTCATTTCGCAATACTCATCATCATCTAGATAAGCTAATGCATCTTCAAGCGAAAGAATTCTCGGTGTTTTCAGAGTTGTGGTTTGATCTTTGGTTGCTGAACGCACATTGGTCATTTGTTTCGCTTTCGTCACGTTAACGGTCAAATCATTTTCACGTGTATGTTCACCTACGATCATACCTTCGTACACTTGTGCACCTGGCTCTATAAACATTGTACCACGATCTTCAAGTTGACCTAAAGAGTATGCCGTAACTTGACCGGTATCCATAGAAACCAGAACACCTTGGCGTCGGCCACCGATCGCTTCACGAATAAATGGACGGTAATGATCAAACGAATGATTCAAGACCCCATACCCACGTGTTTCAGTTAAGAAATCACGACGGTAGCCAATTAAACCACGTGATGGTGCAATAAACGTTAATTTAAAGTGTCCATCATCTTGTTGTTCCATGTTTTGCAATTCAGCTTTTCTGCGACCTAAAGTTTCAATAACAGAACCTGAATAATCTTCTGGAACATCAATCATCACCATTTCCCATGGTTCAGACAAAACGCCATCGATTTCTCTTTCAATAACTTTTGGTTTAGATACGGCGAGTTCGTAACCTTCACGACGCATGTTTTCAATCAGAATAGAAAGGTGAAGTTCCCCTCTTCCTGATACTACCCATGCATCTGGAGAGTCTGTTTGCTCAACGCGTAAGCTCACATCACGTTCCACTTCAGCCATTAAACGCTCGTGTAATTTACGGCTTGTCACATGCTGACCCTCACGACCCGCAAATGGACTGTTATTTACCACAAAAGTCATTTGCATCGTTGGTTCTTCAATAGTCAAAAGTGGCAGTGGATCAATTTGACCGGCTTCGTTGATCGTCTCACCAATGTTGATATCTTCAACACCTGTAATGGCAATGAGATCTCCCGCTTTTGCCGATTGTATTTCTTGTCGCTTCAAACCAAAGAAACCAAATAATTTAGTCACACGGAAGTTCTTTTGTGAGCCATCGGCTTTTACGAGAACAGCCTGTTGACCGACCTCAATTTTCCCACGATAAATCCGGCCAATTCCAATTCGACCAACATAGTCATTATAATCAAGCATAGTCACTTGGAATTGAAGCGATTCATCCGAGTTATCAATAGGTCCAGGAACATGCTCTAAAATCTTGTCAAAAATGATTGACATATTTTCACTTACGGAATCTGGAGTTTCTCCTGCAACCCCGTTAATGGCAGACGCGTACACAACTGGGAACTCCAATTGATCATCATCTGCGCCTAAATCAATAAACAATTCCAATACCTCATCGACCACTTCTTCTGGACGAGCCATTGGTTTATCAATTTTATTCACAACAACAATTGGTTTAAGCTTGGCTTCTAAAGCTTTTTTTAGTACAAAACGGGTTTGTGGCATAACGCCCTCGTAGGCATCGACAAGCAACAAAACGCCGTCTACCATGCGCATAATTCGTTCAACTTCACCACTGAAGTCGGCATGTCCAGGTGTATCCACTATATTTATACGATGATCGTTATAAGCAAGACTGGTGTTTTTCGCCAAAATCGTAATGCCGCGTTCACGTTCAAGATCATTTGAATCCATCGCACGTTCGTTGACATGCTCATTTAGACGAAACGTTCCGGATTGCTTCAACAGCTCATCTACAAGCGTTGTTTTCCCATGGTCAACGTGTGCAATGATCGCAATGTTTCTTAAATCATTTCTTGTATTAGACATTCAATACGCTCCTCGAATCAATTGGTCCGCAAAAATATGCGGTGCAAACTCTAATATTATAACACATCTATAAATTCTTGTCTGTTTCTTTTTAAATTTAGCTCAATTCCGCGTAATTAAAGCAATAAGGGACGAGCCACATTTTAAAATTGAACTTTTAAAAAAAGGTGATACACTTATAGGAGTTATTATTCCATTGGTGTAATCTAATTAAAACCCATTGACATAGAAAGGGGTGTAAGCCCATGCGATTTGTTTTTCTTTTACTCGCGATCCTGACGGTTGGAAGCTTGGTTATGATTGGGTATGCTATGGTGGCTCAAAGTATCCTAGGTGTTATTCTATCCATCCTAGGAGTGGTATTATTTATGGGGGCCGGTTTTACTCTCAAGCGGAAAGTGCAGTCAAATTAATTAGAACGAACGAAAAAGCTGTGGAGGAGGGCCTCCGCAGCTTTTCTTTATTTGGCATAGTTTTCAACAAATTTTCCGTTAGCCATTTCTTTTTTGATATGGTCTATAATCGAAGCATGGGTTTCTGGGTTTCCTACCAACAGCGAATTCTGTTCAAGGAGCTCAATGGAGTCCCCTGTCACTTGTGTGGCCACCCCACCAACTTCCTCCACTAATATGAGTCCGGCACCAATGTCCCATGGGGCAAGTCGCATCGACCAATAGATATCAAGCGCACCACACGCGATGTAGGCTAATTCGATCGCAGCCGAGCCATAGGAGCGCGTTCCTCGAGAGCGACTAGCAATAGGTCTTACAATTTCAGGATCGATTCTTCGATTTTGATTTAACCACGTCCCATTGATGGACACGATGGCTTCCTCCAACCGCGTGGAGGTGAGGGGTGCTAGTCGATCCTCGTTTTGGTAAGCCCCTGACCCTTTCACACAATGATATAAATCCCCGTTCATCACATCTAAAATCAAACCAACTCGTCCGATTCCATGTTCGTAAATGCCAATCGAAATGGCAAAATGTCGTTTCTGATGAACAAAGTTCATTGTGCCGTCAATGGGGTCGATTAACCATAGAATGCCTTCAGCTTTCGAAACGTCATCGCCAAATCCTTCTTCGGAGACAATTTTATGTGTGGGGTAATGCTCATGTATTTTTTCAATGAAAAATTGTTCGATGTTCCGATCCATATCGGTCACGAGGTCGTCTGGTGACGATTTCGATTCCACTTTTAACGTTGATTTCAAGGCTTTCTTTAAGGTTTCCCCAGCTTCAAGCATCCAACCTTTGACTTGATCTCTCAATGCATTCCAATTCATTTGTTCACTCATGAAAAGACTCCTTCTATAATATAAAAATCACGCGAATTCATTCTTTTTCTAAGGCTCTTTTCTAAATGATTGTTGCGATCATAAATAAAATGAAGCGAAAATACCCGAGGTTCGGCACACAACACATAATGAGTGTTCCTCAGCGCCGCTTACTCAAGAAGCGTAACCCGTAACCTAGAGGCCTGCGGGAATAGCAAGCGAGGCTCGCGGATTGCCCGCGGAAGCGAGATGATTTTCGCGTAAGTAAAAACAACAAAGTTTACGAAACCACCCTTCTCTATTATGACATACTTTGCTCAGATTCTTTCAAAAGATGCTTAAATCTTGGAGAACGTTTCGAACGGTGAAGCGGAATTTTGGGTTTGACCATACAAAAAAACAAGGACAGACAAAAGCGTCTGCCCTAATTAGGTATTGATTAAGCTTCTAATCGGATCAATTCTTGTCTAAACTGTGTGAGCTTCTCTTTGCACTCTGAAATCATGTCCTGATCATCATTTGCCATTGCCTCATGTAGCCTTGCTAATTCGTAATCGATTTCCATGCGTAATACGGGAATCCTTTTCTCAGCGTCCGTTCGCTTTAAAGTTTGGATGACTTGTTTCATGGTCACCGACACATCCTTTCTTAAGGTTTTTTTATGGGCAATGGGCAACTCTACATTTGGAGGAACCAACAATCCCTATTTAAAAATTCAGATATTGTGTTAATTATATTATGAAGGGAAGTTATCCTATGCGACTTTTTTTCAGGTTTTTGGATAAATTGATTCATTTGCCTATTCGAGTTAACCACCCGAGTTTGGATCCCTTCATTTTTCAATACTCCGCGAGCATAAGTCGAGGAGGCTTCCGAACGCCTCACGCCTTGCGGAGGGTACTGGAGCGGAAATCAACAGCGCAATTTTAAGAAATAATAGTTATGTTTTTATACCCCAAATTAAGTCATTAGAAACTTCAATATAAACTATGATAAAATTATTTTAAATTCTTATTAACAGGTTTCTTTTAGTTCGTTTACACCCAATTTATAATGCCCATTGATTTTATTAATTACTGGAGTTGACGGTATGACATTCGAAGGATTTAGTAAAGAAGATTTTGATGTGTTTTTAATTGAGGGGCTCGAGCCTCGAATGGAAGCCCTACGAGAACGCATTCAGCCTAAATTTAAAGCAATTGGCGAAGAATTAACGGACGAGCTTTCCTCGAAGCTCGGAAATGAGATGTTTTTACATATTGCCAAACACGCCCGAAGAACGACGAATCCCCCAAAGGATACATGGCTTGCGATTTGTGATAATAAGCGCGGCTATAAGAAACATCCTCATTTTCAAGTGGGTGTGTTCGATGATCATGTGTTTGTCTGGCTCGCTTATATTTATGAATTACCCAATAAAAGTGAGATGGCCCAAACCTTACTTGCACACCTAGACGACATAAAACACGCCACTCCTGAGAATTATCTAGTTTCCCTTGATCATATGAAAAAAGAAGCGGAATCATTAAAAACGTTAAACCTAGAGGGCGCACTCGAGCGTTTTCGTGATGTTAAAAAAGCTGAATTCTTAATTGGCCGTCATTTTGCAGCAGATGATCCAATCTTAAGAGAGGGTGAGCAGTTCGTAAACGTTGTCAAAGAAACGTTTGAAACCTTACTGCCCATCTACAAACTTTCGCATCACTAAAACGACTTAATACAAAAGGAACTCCTGATTTTTTCGGGAATTCCTTTTTTGTTAGGCCGTTTTTTCGTAAACTTTGTTGCTTTTATACAGGGACGAAAAAGAACGCATTTTCCACACGCCCTCCTCGCTCCTTTATAAATTCGCCCATTGGTTGCGGACGTGGGTGATGTCCTTTTCGATGCGTTGAAAAAGCTCGGAAACAGTTGGGATGTCATGAATCCGCCCGACAACTTGTCCAGCCCAACCAAACCCTAATTTCTCGTCTCCCTCATAGATAAAAGCACGATTCGCTTTTCCACTTATATAATCCTTTAATGACTCGTAACCTTTTCCTTCTTTTTCTCGTTCAAGGATTCGGTTTGTCCACTCATTCGATAAAGCACGTGCTGGTGCGCCTAGCGACTTTTTGATCACAACGGTATCCGATTCATTCGCCGCTAGAATCATTTGTTTATAAGCTTCATGAGCATGCACACATTCCTTTGTAGCAATAAAACGCGTCCCCATCTCAATACCGGACGCACCTAAAGCAAGCGCAGCCATCAGCCCTTTTCCATCTGAGAAACCACCTGAAGCCACCACAGGAATGGATACCGCTTCTACAACAGATGGGATTAGCACAAGGCCGCCAATTTCATCACGGCCTAAATGACCGCCACCCTCTTGGCCAACCACCATCACAGCGTCCGCCCCTAATTCCTCTGCCTTAATCGCTTGTCGTTTTTGTGCAACCAAAACAAGTTTTTTAATTGATGTGCCGCTCAGTTTTGCAAAAACGGGTGTTGGATTACCCCCAGTGATGGTCACGACTGGCACATCTTCCTCAATCGCAATTTGGAGATATGCCTCATAAGGCTGACCATGTTGGCCAATCGCAAAGTTAACACCATAAGGTCGGGACGTCATGGTCTTGACCTTATGAATTTCTTCCCTCAAGTTTTCTGGTGACGCACATGTCATAGCGGTAATTTGACCTAATCCTCCCGCATTTGACACAGCTGCAGCAAGCTCTGCATAGGCAAGATAGGCAAGCCCACCTTGGATGATTGGCACCTCAATATTAAGGACTTTTGTTAACGAAGTATTCACTTTCACAACGATTCCCCCATTTTTTTTAACGTTTCTCTTGATAAAATGGTTAAAAATGGACTAAGATAATCCTAGTCTGTTTTTTGATGAACTTGTACGAACTAACATCCAATTACAGGTTTCGTTCCATGAAGGCAAGCGCAAGACGCTTTCCTCTGGATTAATAAAAGTGAGGTGCTTATGATGTCGCAAAAGGACACCCCTTTATTTACTGGCTTATCCCATTATATCAAAAACAACCCTATTCCTTTTCATATTCCTGGTCATAAAAAGGGACAAGGAATGGATCCTGAGTTTCGTGAATTCCTGGGTGAGAACGCTCTTAAAATTGATTTAATTAACATAGCCCCTTTGGACGATTTACATCAGCCACATGGCATGATTCAAGAGGCGCAGAAGTTAGCTGCAGAAGCATTTGGTGCAGACGATACCTTTTTCTCCGTTCAAGGGACAAGCGGGGCAATCATGACGATGGTTCTAGCCGTTTGTGCACCCGGTGATAAAATCCTTGTGCCAAGAAACGTTCACAAATCTGTGTTATCGGCGATTATTTTTTCAGGTGCCCTTCCCATTTTCATCTATCCAGAAGTCGACCGTGAGCTTGGCATCTCGCATGGGATCTCAACCGAGGCCGTTATGCATGCATTAAATGCTCATCCTGATGCGAAGGCTTTGCTCGTCATTAATCCGACCTATTTTGGAGTCAGCGCTGACTTAAAAGAAATTGTCGAGCTTGCACATGAGCATGACATTCCGGTCCTTGTTGACGAAGCTCATGGCATTCATATTCACTTTCATGAAGAGCTGCCGATGTCGGCCATGCAAGCCGGTGCGGATATGGCCGCAACCAGCATTCATAAACTAGGCGGGTCGTTGACTCAAAGCTCTGTATTGAACGTAAGACGCGGCCGTGTGTCGCCACACCATGTTCAGTCCGTCTTAAGCATGATGACGACAACCTCCACTTCTTACATTTTGCTCGCTTCTTTAGATGCTGCTAGACGCCACTTGGCAACGGTGGGCCATAAAGAAATCTCTCGAGCGATTGGGCTCGCACATAAAGCTCGAACTAAAATTAATAAAATTGAAGGCTTGTACAGTCCTGGTGAGGAAATTCTTCATTCTAAAGCCACGACCGCTCTTGATCCAACTAAAATTCTAATTTCCGTAAAAAAACTTGGCATCTCTGGATACGAAGCAGAAGGTTGGCTCCGAGACAATCGCAATATAGAGGTTGAACTTTCGGACTTATACAACATTCTATGTTTAGTGACTTCAGGAGATGATGAGGAGTCAATCGAAGCGTTGGTGGAAGGCTTACATGCATTAGCCGAAGATTGTCGAAAAGATGAATCTGCTGGGAAGCCGCATAAAGAACTTCCCGTCCATGTACCGGAAATGCCAAAATTAGCGTTGTCACCTCGGGATGCCTTCTATGCTCAAACCGAATCGATTCCTTTCGAGCAATCTGTTGGGAGAATCATTGCTGAGTTTGTGATGGTCTATCCACCTGGCATTCCAATCTTTACGCCAGGTGAAATTATTAATCAAGATAATTTAGATTATATCCTTGAGAATCTCGATGCAGGCCTTCCCGTACAGGGTCCAGAAGATCGCACGCTAAAAACGCTCAAAGTCGTCAAAGAAATGATGCCAATTAGATAATCCCTAAAGTTAAAAGACGAAGCGGTTCCAGATAAGAAGAAGGGTCTAGCCCCTCAGATGAGGAAGTTAGACCCCTTTTGGGACACTTCGTCCTTTTTCTATTTCTTTTTCATTGACCTGAACCTGATCCCCAATTAGAACAGGTATTTCACGATAACCACCGATTTGGGAGGCTAAACAAACCTCTTGCTCCAAACCAGACTTCACCATTTTTTCTCCCACTCGAGATTCCTTGATTAATTGTTCCGGGTCGTGAAGATGAGCGGACGCAAAATGTGAGGCAATTCGAGTCGCATCCGTTAATTCTAAATTAGAAAGTTTGGATTGAAGCAGGCAAGCAAAAACACCCGCCCCAAAAAAATCTTCTAGGCTTAAACCACCTGCTGCACCTGAACAGACCAATAATACCGTTTGGTCTTTATGAGCACTTGCGAGGCGATCCGTCAAAGCCATTGCATTAAGGAGTGCCCCTATATACACGGTTTTAGCATGTCGAGCCAAGCGAATCGCTCGTGTGCCATTGGTTGAGGAGAGAATGAGATGCTTCCCTATTAATTGATCTTTTAAGATAAACGGTGAAGGGTCAAGAAATCCGTTGATGGTTCGCCCATTCCATTCACCTGAGAGCACCCCCTCTTCCTCGTTTGCAAAGGTCTTATAGTGGTGACGCGCTTCTTCTTCATCCATCACAGGGATCACCGATCGCGCCCCATGATGAAGCGCGGCGACAATTGTGGTTGTCGCAAGTAAAACATCAAACACTACGACCACTTTATCCGACAATTCTTCTGTTCTAAGAGCCTCCTTATGGGTGATCACATGGAGTTTCATTGAATCGTATCCTTTTTGGCTTGAAGGGCAGCAACATGAATTAAGCCTTTAACATACTCGCCCATACCTGAAAAACGCTTATCTTGCGTCTGCCCTTTCTTATAACGATAATAAATTTGTTGGCAGATTACGGCGAGCTTATAATAGGCAAACGTCAGATAAAATGGCATGTTTGAAAGGTCTCGCCCACTTTTGCGCGCATACTCATCTAAGAACTCAGATCGCGTCATAAAACCAGGTTTCGTTGTAATCGGATCTTTACCTAAGCCGCGCTTTAAAAAGGTTGGATCGGTTGCTTCCGTCCAATAGCTCATGCTACAGGCCACATCAGCCAATGGATCGCCGACCGTCGTCATTTCCCAATCAAAAATACCAATAATTTGATCAAGTTTTTCATCAAACATGACATTATTAAATTTGTAATCATAATGAATGACCGTAGGGTTTCCAGAAGTTGGGATATTCGCTTGCATCCATTGGTGTAGCGCCTCTACTTCTGGTAATGCCTCTGTTTTCGAACGTTCATAACGCCCAATCCATCCCTGAACCTGACGCTCTAAAAAACCGTCTGGATGACCAATTTGGGCTAATCCTGTTTCATTAAGATCTAAGCTATGCAAGTTGACTAATTGATCCACCATTTTAAGGGAAAGTTGTTCGCTTAGTCCAGGCGTAGGTTGGATTCCTTCAGGAAAATCCGTATCCAGGACCACCCCTCGTCGTCGTTCCATTATAAAAAATGGCTTTCCAATAATTGATTCGTCTTCTGTATAGATATAAGGCTCTGGCGCCAAAGGGAAAACCGGATGAATCTTTGACAACACACGGCTTTCACGTTCCATATCATGAGCTTTAGGGGCAACAGGTCCAAAAGGAGGACGGCGGAGCACCCCTTCCCAATCGCCCACTTTTAAAAAATAAGTTAAATTCGAATGTCCAGTCGGAAATTGTTCAATTTCCAATGGAGCCGAATTTAAGTCAAATGAGGTTCTCAAGAATGGTTCAAGTGTCTCTTTATTCAACGCTTCCCCAGGTCTTACATGAATGGTATCCTTGTTGCTCATGCACTCCCACCTCGATTCGCCACAGTCGCTTCATCCTCTCTATACTGTTCTAATTGTGCCCTTGTTTCAGGGGGAATAGGTTCACTCGTTTGAGTCTTGAAATTAAAATGGATCAAGACGGCTTTCCCTTTTGCCACACATTCCCCGCTCGACTTTCGAACCAATTCATGATGCAACGTAAAACTTTTCGTTCCAATATGTGTCACTTTTGAGATGAGTTCTAGATTTTCATTGAAAAACGCTTGATTGATAAAATCACAAGAGACATGCCCCACCACGTAACTCCAATCTTCAAGACTCGTGGATGCACCAATCTCACCTAAAAAATCAATTCGTGCATTTTCCATATAAACAAAATAACTCGCATTGTTGACATGACCAAGGGCATCGGTTTCTCCAAACCGCACCCGAACCTCGCTCGTAAACTTCATTTCCTATTCTCCCTCATGTAATCATTATCGAAATGGGCTTATTTTAAATGTAAGCCATCCATTACAACCGCAAGATACGTCTCAATCAAAGCCTCCTCTGTTTCAGATCCACTCGGGTCAAACCAAGAATAACTCCAATTGCACATACCTAGAATGGCGAAAGTCACAAATTCAGATTTAAGATCGGAACGAAAGTCACCACTCGCGATTCCCGCTTCAATAACCGAATGAAGCTTAAACCGAATGGTGTCTCTTTTCGCTAAAATAGTTGCTAATTCTTCACCTGGGAGATGGCGCATCTCCCGAAAAAAAATTCGGGCATTGGGACCGTCTGTTTTAATTTTTCTAATTAAAACTTCGACCATTGCCCGAAGCTTTGCTTGGTTGTCAATCGCACGCACTATGATACGGTCAAAAACCGCTAACACATCATTTGTGTAATCCAACTGAATATCAAAGAGGAGTTCGGTTTTAGATTTAAAATAATAATAAAAGCTTCCCTTTGTCACCCCGCACGCGTCCACAATGTCCTGAATAGACGTTTCGGCAAAGCCTCTTTTTTCAAACAAAGATAAGCTCTCCTCAATCAATTTAGCCTTCATTGCATGCTCATGCTTTGGCGTTTCTTTTAATATAAGGTTTTAATTCAAGCCTTGCGATCGATTCTCGGTGAACTTCATCCGGACCATCTGCTAGTCTAAGCGTACGCGAGTTTGCCCACTGTGCTGCAAGTGGGAAGTCCTCTGACACGCCTGCTCCTCCTAAAGCCTGTATGGCACGATCAATCACATTAAGGGCTATATTTGGTGCAACCACCTTAATCATAGCAATTTCTTTTCGTGCTACCTTGTTGCCTACCGTATCCATCATATAAGCTGCTTTTAACGTGAGAAGTCGTGCCTGTTCAATTTCGATTCTCGAATTGGCGATCCATTCTTTCACCACACCCTGTGCGGCAAGCGGCTTACCAAAAGCGACGCGGTCAACCACACGCTCACACATCACTTCAAGTGCCCGTTCGGCAGCACCAATCAAACGCATACAATGATGAATTCGACCAGGTCCAAGCCGACCTTGCGCGATTTCAAACCCTCTACCTTCTCCGAGAATCATATTGCCGATCGGTACTCTTACATTATTAAAAGAAATTTCAGCATGACCATGAGGCGCATGATCATAGCCAAAAACTGGCAATGTACGGACAATGGTAACCCCTTCTGTCTCTAGTGGAACAAGGATCATCGAATGACGCATATGACGTTCAGCATCCGGATTGGATACGCCCATGAAAATGGCAATCTTACATCGCGGATCACCTGCACCTGAGGACCACCATTTGCGTCCATTAATGACATATGACTCGCCATCCCGTTCGATCCGCGCTTCCATATTCGTCGCGTCAGAAGACGCGACCTCAGGCTCGGTCATGCTAAAACAAGAGCGAATCTCACCATTTAGTAAGGGCTTGAGCCATTCATTCTTTTGTGCTTCTGTTCCGTAGCGTTCTAGCACTTCCATATTTCCAGTATCAGGGGCATTACAATTAAATACTTCAGGACCAAGTAACGAGCGACCCATGATCTCACAAAGTGGGGCATATTCAAGATTAGTCAAACCTGCACCTAATTCGGATTCAGGTAAAAACAAATTCCAAAGTCCATCTTCTTTTGCTTTTTGCTTCATCTCTTCCATAATAGGAGGGATCGTCCACCGCGACGAATTGGCTTTTAATTGTGATTCGTAAACGCTTTCATTTTGGTACACAACCGTTTCCATAAACACTTCCAACTGCTTGATTAGATCTTGAACTTTCTCTGAATACGAAAAATTCATAGCCTACACCTCATTTTTTAGGTTAATTGCCAGCTTCTCTCCATGATTGGCGACTCCTCTACATACTAACCGGTTGGTATGTAACTGCTTTCATTATAGTCCTATTATTGCAACAACTCAATGACTTTGTTTACACTCGCTTTCCATATTATTGGTAAAATCGCAGCGTTATACCAAAAAAAACCTCCAATCAATTGGAAGAGAACGGTGTGATTTTCTTCATGTTTTCAGTTCTATTACCAACTCTCTTCATAAATGGGCGTTCATTTTTGGTATTAGAGCGCTTCTTTACTACATTCTCTGCAAAAATACGAGAGAAAAAATATGTTTTTTCCACCGCCTGAAATAAAAAAACCCTCCATTCTCATTAGAGAGAAGAGAGGGTCCGTATCTATTTTATTCGATTAACGCGCAATATGGATTGGCATACCAAGGGCCACTTCAGCCGTTTCCATCGCAATTTCACCAAGCGTTGGGTGAGCGTGGATGGTCAGTGCCACGTCTTCAGCGGTCATGCCTGCTTCAATAGCTAAGCCCATTTCAGCAATCATGTCTGAAGCGCCAGATCCAGCAATTTGAGCACCAAGGATCAAACCGTCTTCTTTACGAGTGACAAGCTTCATAAAGCCGTCTGTATCGTTAAGAGAAAGGGCACGACCATTAGCCGCAAATGGGAATTGAGCGACTTTCACTTCGTAACCTTGTTCTTTTGCTTCTTCTTCAGTCAACCCAACAGAAGCAAGTTCTGGGTCAGAGAAGACAACTGCTGGAATGCACTGATAATCGACCACTGCATTTTCACCAGAAATGGCTTCAGCCGCAACTTTACCTTCGTAAGACGCTTTATGTGCAAGGGCTGGTCCAGGAACGATGTCACCAATTGCATAAATTCCTTTTACATTCGTTTGGCATTGATTGTCGACTTTGATCAAACCGCGATCTGCGAGTTCAATTCCAGCCATATCCAAACCAAGCTCTTCTGTGTTTGGACGACGACCCACCGTTACAAGCACGTAATCGGCTTCGAATTTTTCTTCTTTGCCTTTTACTTCCGCTGTAACCACAACGCCATTTTCACTTTCTTCAACACCTTTTGCAAGGGCTTCAGTGTGAATCTGGACGTTTTTCTTTTTCAAACGCTTGCTGACGAGTTGACTCATTTTCTTTTCGAATCCAGGAAGAATGGTATTAGATCCTTCAAGAACCGTGACTTCGGTACCAAAGCCTGCAATCGCATTACCAAGTTCAATCCCGATATACCCGCCACCGATCACGACCATCTTCTTAGGCACTTCTTTTAATGCAAGAGCGCCTGTTGAAGAAAGCACACGTTCGCTGAACTTAAAGCCAGGAATTTCAATTGGACGAGAACCTGTTGCAATGATACAGTTTTTGAATTTATAGCGATTTGTTTCATAGTGCTCGCCATTGACGCGCACTTCGTTCTCAGAAACAAATAGAGCTTCACCTTTTACAATTTCAACTTTATTTGCTTTTAAAAGGCTTTCGACACCGCCGGTTAATTTCTTAACAACGGAACCTTTCCACTCTTGAACTTTGCCAAAGTCAACGGTTACGTTTTCTGCCGTAATCCCCATGTCCTCAGACTCTTTTGCATGTTCAAAGCGATGGCTTGCAGAAATTAACGCCTTTGATGGAATACAGCCCACGTTTAAGCAAACGCCACCGAAATGTTCTTTTTCTACGATTATGACTTTCTGGCCGAGCTGTGCGGCACGGATCGCTGCCACGTATCCCCCAGGACCTGCCCCAATGACAAGAGTGTCCACTTCGGTTGTAAATTCTCCTACTACCATTGTTTTACGCCTCCATTATTAAACGTTGTGGATCTTCTAACAAACGCTTGATTTTATTTAACGCATTTTGAGCCGTTGCACCATCAATTAAACGATGGTCAAACGACAAGGACAAGGCCAGTACAGGCGCTGCGACAATTTCACCGTTACGGACGATTGCTTTTTCTGCAATGCGGCCGATTCCAAGAATCGCAACTTCAGGGTGATTAATGACCGGTGTAAACCATTGACCGCCTGCTGATCCAATGTTCGTGATTGTACAAGAACCACCGCGCATGTCGTCCATGGATAATTTACCTTCACGTGCTTTTGCCGCATAAGTGGAAATCTCTTCTGCAATGTTATACATCGATTTGCGATCCGCATCTTTAATGACTGGAACAACGAGACCGTTATCCGTATCTGTCGCAATACCGATATTGTAATAATGCTTGTAGACGATTTCTTGGTTTTCATCATCTACAGAAGCATTTAAAGCAGGGAATTCACGTAGTGTGGAGACCAACGCTTTAACAACGTAAGGTAAGTAGGTTAATTTAACGCCTTGGCTCGCCGCTTCTTCTTTGAACGCTTTACGATGCGCAACGGTTTTGCTGACATCAATTTCGTCCATAAGAGTTACGTGAGGCGCTGTGTGCTTCGAGTGAACCATGGACTTCATAATAGCCTTACGGATGCCACGAATTGGTTCACGTGTTTCAGAGCCTTGTGCAGCCGATACAGGAGCTTGAGTCGAGCTAGTAGCCGCCTTTTCTTCTGCAGCGGGTGCTTCGTTTTCTGTTACAGCAGCAGCTGGTGCTTCACCATTAGCCGCTTGATCCACATCTTCTTTTAGAATACGGCCATTTTTTCCTGAACCCGAAACGCTCGTGATGTCGACGCCATTGTCACGCGCATATTTACGAACCGATGGCATCGCAATTACGCGTGTGTTGCCTTTAGGTGCTTCTGCCGGTACAGTGCCTTTAGACGTACTTTCAGCGTCAGCTTTTGGCGCTTCTTCTTTTGCTTCTTTAGCTTTAGGTGCTTCCTCTTCGTCGCCCTCATAACCTTCTGCATCGATGGTCACAATTACGTCTCCAACGACGTATACCTTACCTTCTTCACCTAAAATTTCTTTAATCGTCCCATCAACCGGCGATGGGATTTCAACAACTGCTTTATCGTTTTGGACTTCAGCGAGCACATCGTCTTCTTTGACTTCGTCGCCTGGTTTCACAAACCACTTAACGATTTCGCCTTCGTGAATACCCTCACCGATATCTGGCAATTTAAATTGATATGCCATTTCAGTTTCCCTCCTTATTTCATGTTCAAACATTTTTATGCTTGAAGGAATGTTAGGCGAAAAAAGACTCGATTTCCTAAGAAACGTCATCTTAATTCGCTTGAATATATAAAGAAATGCACTTTGCTGTTTTTTTACTTATGCGAAAATATACTCGCTTGCCGCGGGCGTTCCGCGAGCCTCCTCGGTCTACGACCTCCGGGGTCTCGCCTGGACCGCTTTTCCCGCAGGCGTCTCGCATATTTTCGTTTGTTTTATAATCTAAAAGCAACAATTTTTAAAGACACTAATTAGAAATTATAAGTTGCTTTAGCTTTTTCGTAGATGTCGTTCTCGTTTGGAAGCCAGACGTTTTCAGCAGCAGAGAATGGGAAGACAGTGTCTGGTGCTGCAATACGGCCAACTGGTGCTTCTAGGCTTAGAATTGCACGTTCATTAATTTCTGCAATCACGTGAGACGCAATACCCGCTTGACGCTGAGCTTCTTGAATGACGACCACGCGATTTGTTTTTTCAACAGATTGAATAATGGTTTCCACATCAAGTGGGCTAATTGTACGAAGGTCGATGACTTCAGCTGAAATCCCGTCTTTTTCA
Organism: uncultured Sporolactobacillaceae bacterium; assembly: GCA_963829575.1. GTDB lineage: Bacteria > Bacillota > Bacilli > Bacillales > Sporolactobacillaceae > KACC-23026. The sequence goes on from CAWHJF010000003.1 coordinate 296,139, forward strand.
AGCATTTCGGCTGCTTTAACGGAAGCTTGAACCATTGCACCGTAAGTAATCAAGCTGATGTCTATACCTTCACGTACCACATTGGCTTTACCAATTTCAACGGTGTAATCCCCTTCAGGAACTTCGCCACGGAATGAACGGTACAATTTCATATGCTCTAGGAAAATAACTGGATCATTATCCCGGATCGCAGAAATTAAAAGCCCTTTAGCATCATAAGGATTTGACGGAATGACGACTTTAACCCCAGAGGTTTGATAAAATAACCCTTCAAGGTTATCCGCATGTAATTCAGGTGTTTTTACGCCACCACCAAATGGTGAACGGATCGTAATTGGCGCATTAAATTTCCCACCAGAACGATAACGAAGACGCGCCATCTGAGACGCGACCGCATCCATTGCCTCAAATACGAAACCGAAAAATTGGATTTCCATAACTGGACGGAATTCTTGCATGGCAAGACCTAATGCAAGTCCACCAATCCCTGATTCTGCGAGCGGCGTATCAAATACACGCTCTTCACCGAATTCATCTTGTAAACCTTCTGTCGCGCGGAATACACCACCGTTTTTACCTACATCCTCACCAAATACAAGGACGTTTTCATCGCGCTTAAGTTCAACACGCATTGCATCAGTAATAGCTTGAATCATCGTCATTTGCGCCATGGATTATTTCGACTCCTTCTTACGGTATTCTTCTAACTGCTCACGAAGGTTTTGTGGAAGTTCTTCAAACATAATTTGAATAAGATCCGTAACCTTTTGTTTCGGTGCGCTGTCGGCTTCTTTCATTGCTGCCTTAATATCTTCTTTAGTTTGATCGACTACTTTTTCCTCTTCTTCCTTCGACCATAGACCTTTTTTCTCAAGGAAGTTTCTGAAACGGATAAGTGGATCTTTGAGTTCCCACTCATTATCCAAATCGTCTGTACGGTAACGCGTTGGATCGTCCCCAGCCATGGTATGAGGACCATAGCGATAAGTAAGCGTTTCAATTAATGTAGGACCTTCACCTTTAATCCCACGTTCACGCGCTTCTTTAGTTGCGACATACACAGCAAGCGGATCCATGCCGTCCACTTGAACACCGTGAATACCCGCTGCAATTGCTTTTTGTGCAAGTGTTTGAGCAGCCGTTTGTTTTTCAACTGGAACAGAAATCGCAAAGCGGTTGTTTTGAGAAATAAAGACGGCCGGAGCGTTGTAAGCACCCGCAAAGTTTAGACCTTCGTAAAAGTCACCTTGTGACGTTGCACCATCACCAAAGTAAGTGACTGAGATATTGTTTTTATTTCTCTTTTTAAGTCCGTAAGCGACACCCGCGTTTTGGGTACATTGTGCCGCAATAATGATTTGAGGCATTAGGGCATTGACACCATCCGGCATTTGACCGCCTTCAAAGTGCCCTCTTGAATATAAAAAAGCGTTCTTTAATGGCACACCGTGGAAAAGAAGTTGTGGAATATCACGATAAGATGGAAGTAACCAATCTTCTTTGTCCATTGCAAAATGACTGGCAAGCATGGAAGCTTCTTGTCCAGCTACTGGTGCATAAAAACCAATACGCCCTTGACGGTTCAATGAAATCGCGCGTTGATCCCACACTCGTGTGAATACCATACGGCGCATAAGCTCTTTTAATTCCTCATCTGACAATTCCGGCATCGCCGCTTCATTCACGACTTCCCCTTGCTCGTTTAGTATTTGCAAGGTTTCAAAAAGATTCGTGACTTGCTCTTTGTAATGCGTTTCCAATCCCTTCACCTTTCCTTTCAAAATTCAGGGTAATTTCATTATTAGAATCAGTGTTACCGATGACACGCCTTTCTAACTCTCTTAGCTCTCTTTTTTTAGAACTTAAAAAATGAAAGCTATTTAAGAATAGGTGTTTCATCATTTTGTAGTAAAATAATTAGTACAATAGCGTCAACTTAATTCTATAATAACAGGATAGAATTAGTCAATCCTAAGGTTTCTGTTCCAAAACACACCTCCTGTTATACTGATATAGCCAATTCTGTATTATAACTGATCAAACACTTGTAAGAAAAACGCCCTCTCAATTTCTATAGAATTAGGACTTCCTCCCCTTAGGTTTCTCAAAGAACCACTATCACTTCATTATTCCATATAAGCGAAAAGCACCCGAGTAGTTTACCCCGAATGCTTTTCGCTACTATTGAAACTTGCATAGAACGCTTTTTTATCTTGATTAAATTGGGTGGTATCTTTATTAAAGGTGTCTTTTGTCTTATTAATAATCGTGTACATGTCATTAACGCGAACAAGTTGCGCTTGCAGTTCTTCTTGTGTCATACTTTTCGTCTCTAACATTTTAAAGAGCTTTTGATCTTCCGTTATGGAATTGGTGTATGCCGTATAAAGGGCTTGGAAGGCTTTATAACGATGATCCATATCTGTAATAAGCTTTTGGCCCACTTTTTGTGCGGACGCGTCCTTAATTTTATTTATGTACGGAATCGCTTCTTTAAATGTCCCATCTGCTTGATCAATGCTCTTCTTTTCAGCATCAATCATCTGCTTCCTCTTTTTAATACTTTGTAGAGCGGTCTCACTGTTTTTTTGAATTTCGTTAAAATGCTTTATATCCAATGCTTGGATTTTTCTATATAAATTATGTTCCTTTTGTTCTTCAGCGACTAGAGGTTTTTGTTGTTTTTCAAAACCAGATTCTTGGTTGGCCGCCTTTTCTATGTACTGCAAGGCCTTTTCTTGTGGATTGGAGTTGGCCCCGCAACCTGACAATGTGATTAATAATATAAGAATAAAGCCAAACCCTACAAGTTGTTGAAGTCGTTGTGCCATCTTGTCCCTCCTAAGTTTAAAACGATTAAAATTTAAAAAACTTTACACCATGTGATATTATGGTAACTGTTAATAGCGTAAAATGAGCGCTAAAATACTTTGCGATTTTTCAAACTATTACCTTGATTAAGATAGGAGTGAGGTCCCTTTGATTACAATGGATGATATCGTAAGGGAAGGCCATCCAGCATTACGGGACATTGCGAAAGAGGTTCCCATCCCACCCACAAAAGAAAACAAAAAGATTCTTCATAGTTTGATGGAGTTTTTGATAAACAGTCAAGATGAAGAAATCGCTGAAAAATATGGTTTAAGAGCAGGCATTGGTATTGCCGCGCCACAAATCGACGTCAGCAAACGCATGATCGCGATTTACCTTGTCGACGATCAAGATAAGTTACATCAATACGCTTGGTTTAATCCAAAGATTGTGAGCCATTCTATTGAAGAAACTTACTTAGAAAGCGGAGAAGGATGTTTGTCCGTTGATCGAGAAGTCCCAGGGTATGTCCCTCGTTATTCCCGAATAAGAGTCAAAGCGTTTGATATAGATGGAAAAGAAGTGTCGGTTAAATTAAAAGGTCTTCCAGCAATCGCGGTCCAGCACGAAATCGATCATTTAGACGGCATCATGTTTTACGATCGGTTTGACAAAGAGGACCCGTTTAAAATACCGAATGGCGTTCCATATAAACCAGAAGAATCTTAAGAGCTGACCATTCAGCTCTTTTTTTACGATTACGTTTTGAATTATACCATCGAATGACGTGTACATAAAGTAAACATCATTAAGTGAGGCGCATCCCCCACTTTAATATTCGTTCCATGTATTGGGCCTTTATGGAGTGTTTAACTTTAAAGGTGGAGGGGTTTACTACCCATTAAGGCGGGATCAACCTTAAATTTCTAAATTGGGTTGATTAGATCTCAAATCTTCTGTTAACACTAGTTTTTAGATCGAGCATCAATCTTTGCCTTTTTGCACAAGCTAACCTTGACCGTACCCTGAGGTGATCAGGCGCTGCATCCCAAAATCCATAGGAGGGATTGCGAAATGAAAAAGGTTAGAAAACGTTGGCTTCGAAGAGTGAAGGATCTGCTCGCAAACAATCGCTTAGCTCAAATTTAATAGTGCTTATGCTCTGAATATTGACTGGGAGTCGAAGTTGGCCCATTCGGTCCCCTTCGCTTCCCAGTCCACCCTTACTCATAATTTAAAATAAAATAAATTAGATCTTAAAATATCCCTTGATCAAACGACTTTTACATTTAGGGATTTTTAATAAAAACAAGTCATTATAAGTGGAAAACACTCTAGTTTTTGCTAAAACATGAAATTATATGAGACTTCCTATATAATAGACTTAAGATTATTCATATCCGTTGCCCGCCGTCAATTGGAGATGAACGGTTAAAAAAGTATTTAGTGGATCGATGTTGGGCTCAGGATGACTCTATATCTGTATTCTTGAGCGAGAGACAACGTCATAAGGAGAGGTTAATCATCATGATATTTAAAGTATTTTATCAAGAATCACGGGAGCAAGTCCCAGTACGTGAACACACACATTCAATGTACGTTGAAGCAGATAGTGAAAAAGATGTTCGTAAAAAATTGGCATCACGTGAATATAACATCGAATTTATTCAAGCCGTGGATGACAAATTTTTAGAGTACGAAAAACAAAGTCAAGATTTTAAAGTGGAGAAAATTTAATATGAAATTTGTAAAAAATCATCAAACCGCCGTTTTCGCCTTAGGTGGACTTGGCGAAATTGGTAAAAACACTTACGCGGTTCAATTTCAAGATGAGATTGTCTTAATCGATGCAGGGATTAAATTCCCTGAAGACGAGCTTCTAGGAATTGACTATGTCATCCCAGATTATTCTTACTTAGTTAAAAATCAAGAAAAAATTAAAGGATTATTTATTACACACGGCCACGAAGACCATATTGGTGGAATTCCCTACTTGCTTAGAGAAATTAATGTTCCGATCTACGGCGGAAAATTAGCGATCGGCTTGATTCGAAATAAGCTCGAGGAACATGGACTTTTGAGACGGGCCAAATTGAATGTCATTCAAGAATCGGACATTATTAAATTCCAAAAAACATCCGTTTCATTTTTCCGTACCACTCACAGTATTCCAGATTCATACGGAATTGTCGTGAAAACACCGCCCGGAAATATCGTGCATACTGGCGACTTTAAATTTGATTTCACCCCTGTTGGTGAACCGGCGAACATTGCTAAGATGGCTGAAATCGGTTCAGAAGGTGTGCTTTGTCTTCTCTCTGACAGCACAAATGCTGAAGTTCCGAATTTCACGATGTCTGAGCGCCAAGTTGGAGCAAACATCACCGATATTTTTAGAAAAGTAACTGGAAGGATCATCTTTGCGACCTTCGCATCCAATATTCATAGGCTCCAACAAGTGGTTGAAGCAGCGGTCAAAACCGGTCGTAAAATTGCCGTATTTGGACGTAGTATGGAATCCGCCATTACCATTGGCCAAGAACTGGGTTATATCACAGCACCTAAGGACACTTTTGTCGATTCACAAAAGATCAATCGCTTGCCTGAAAGTGAAGTGACGATCCTCTGTACAGGCTCTCAAGGTGAACCGATGGCCGCATTGTCTCGTATCGCAAATGGGACCCATCGTCAAATTCAAGTTAATCCTGGTGATACGGTCATCTTCTCATCTTCTCCTATTCCAGGAAACACGGTGAGCGTGAATAAAACAATTAACCAGCTGTTCCGTGCCGGAGCGGACGTCATTCATAATAAAGTGAGCGACATTCACACATCCGGTCATGGTGGTCAACAAGAACAAAAACTCATGCTTCGCTTGATTCGTCCGAAATTCTTTATGCCGATTCATGGTGAATACCGGATGTTGAAAAAACATACAGAACTCGCCAACGATTGTGGCATTCCATTCGAAAATTCATTTATCATGGATAATGGTGATGTCTTAGCACTTGACGATCAAACCGCAGAGGTTGCCGGAAAAGTACCATCTGGTTCTGTATATGTCGATGGGAGCGGAATTGGGGATATCGGAAACATTGTCTTGCGCGACCGCCGTATTTTATCTGAGGAAGGCCTTGTCATTGTGGTCTTGAGCTTAAATATGAAAGAGCACAAAGTATTAGCTGGTCCAGACCTCATTTCTAGAGGATTTGTTTATATGCGCGAATCCGGAGACCTCATTAACGATGCTCAGGCGCTCCTTTCTAAGCATATTCAGACTGTTATGGATAAAAAAACATCCCAATGGTCCGAAATTAAAAGTGAAATCACCGACACATTGGCGCCGTTCTTATATGAAAAAACCAAACGTCGTCCGATGATCTTACCAATTATCATGGAAGTTGACAAATAAGATTAACAACCCGCCTTCTCAAAAAGGCGGGTTGTTTTGTTTACGGATTTATTTTTAATCTAGCTTGGAGGTGTGTAACACAATGGGGGTTTCAGTTCCCCAAATGCTTGGCGTGACTTATTACGGGAACACTCCACGCTTCTCAGTTCCCGTAGCCTTATTTTTTTTTACGTTCAGGAACTGACTCTGACCAAATAGGGCCGTCTTTTTTAAGACGGGTTTTATTTCTGGTTTTATTCACTGGAGCAGACTTTGGTCGATTCGTCTCATTTATTCTTTCCCGATCTCCGGCAATACGGTTCGACTGATTCGTTCATCGAGTTCCTCATAACGATAATAATCGATTGTATCATACAACTCTTCTCGCGTTTGCATATGGGCCAACGCGTGTTCCTGTGTCTCTTCCTTAAAAATCGTTTGAAAGACACGCTCATAAGCTTTTGCAGCGACGCGAAGGGAGGTTACCGGATAAATGACCATGCTATAGCCAAATTCCTGAAACTCATCTGCTTTATAATAAGGAGTTTTACCAAATTCTGTCATATTGGCCAAAAGCGGCGCTTTGACTTCCTTGCTCACTCTCTTGAAGTCCTCTTCCGTCACAAAGGCTTCCGGAAAAATAGCGTCTGCTCCTGCTTCAATATAGCGATTTGCACGATCAATGGCTGCTTCGGTTCCCTCAACCGCTTTCGCGTCCGTCCGCGCCACCACGACGAGCGTCGGGGCCACTTCTTTAATCGCTTTGATTTTCTGAACCATGTCCTCTGTTGAAACCAATTTTTTGCCATTAAGATGGCCACATTTTTTGGGAAGATCCTGGTCCTCTAGTTGAACAGCCGCTACACGGTGCTCAACCATCTCCCGGGCCGTGCGAACCACATTTAACACACCACCATAACCTGTATCAATATCAACCAATACTGGAAGATTTGTGGCGCGCACAAGATCACGAGCCCGGACTGCCATTTCTTCCGAAGTAATCATCCCGAGATCTGGCAAACCCCTGCTCGCTGTATAAGCGGCTCCAGATAAGTATAGGGCTTCGAATCCTGTTTGTTTGGCCACAAGTGCCGCCATTGCATCATGAGCACCTGGGATTTTTAAAATCTCAGGTTTGGTCATAAGCCTTTTAAAACGATCGGCGAGTTCTGCTTGAGTATGTTCTTCGTTGACTAACCATGCCATCTATAAAGTCCTCCTTCATTTTTCTTCATATCGCCTGATCTTGCGTTCGTATCTTTCATAAGTGAACCCGCAAGGCGTTGGCTTTGCGGGTTCACTCCGTTCAGCCATTAAATCACAAATAGATCCGTAAACGCATTAACCGGTGTATCATTCAGTGCTTCTTTATCCTGGCAAAGCGAGAGGATTGCATCCGTCTGTCGGCCTGGGAAACGCGTTCTTAAATTTGCTTCGAACTTTTCCACTAGAAGTGGAAGACCTTCTGCGCGTCTTCTTCTATGACCAATTGGATATTCTACAGCAACCTCTTCCGTCTTTGAGCCATCTTTAAAAAACACTTGTACGGCGTTCGCGATCGATCGTTTTTCTGGATCTAAATAATCGACACTGTAGGCGTCATTTTCAACCACTTCCATTTTATCTCGCAAGGCATCGATTCGTGAATCTTGAGCCACGGCGTCTTCATAGTGATCCGCATTTAATTCACCAAAAATCAGACCAATCGCCGTAATGTACTGAATGCAATGATCACGGTCAGCAGGGTTGTGAAGCGGTCCTTTTTTATCAATGATTCGAATGGCGGATTCATGGGTGGTGATCACCACTTTATCAATTTCGTCTAAACGATCCACCACTTGTGGATAGAGTTGAATCGCCGCTTCAGCTGATGTTTGCGCATGAAATTCAGCAGGAAACGAAATTTTAAATAAGACATTTTCGATCACATAGGAATCAAATGGGCGAGCGAGTTTTAATTCCTTCCCACCAAATAGGACGTCCTGGAATCCCCAAGTTGGTGCGGATAGCGCCGTCGGATAGCCCATTTCTCCTTTTAACGCCATCAAAGCGAGACGAACGGCACGGCTCGTTGCGTCACCTGCGGCCCACGATTTTCGGGAACCCGTATTGGGCGCATGACGATAGGTTCTGAGACTTGAATTGTCGATCCACGCATTCGAAACAGCGTTGAGTACCTCCGCTTTCGTTCCGCCAAGCATGGCGGTCACAACTGCAGTGGAAGCCACTTTCACATATAAAACATGGTCTAACCCTTCTCGATTTAAACTATTTTCAAGCGCTAATACACCTTGAATTTCATGGGCTTTTACAATGGATTCGAGCACCACATCCATGGTGAGCGGCGCGTTTCCTTCAGAGACACGCTTTCGGCTTAAATAGTCCGCAGTCGCTAAGATTCCACCCAAATTATCAGAAGGATGGCCCCATTCTGCAGCAAGCCAAGTGTCATTATAATCTAACCAGCGAATCATACAGCCAATATTAAAAGCGGCTTGAACCGGATCGAGTTCAAAGGAAGTCCCAGGGACACGAACACCATTTGGCACCATGGTTCCTGGTACAATTGGACCTAAATGCTTCGTACATTCTGGGTAGCGAAGCGCCAGAAACCCACAACCAAGCGTGTCCATTAGGACATAACGCGCGGTTTCTAAAGCCTCTTGGCTTGTAATTTTATAATTGATCGCATACTCGGCAATCGCCTCAAGTAGCGCATCTGGAGTTTGGACAGAATTTGAGTGTGTTAGTGTCATAGAATGATGTCCTTTCTGTTTCTGGTTTTAAAACCTATAATTCTTAAATTTGTATGAGTTTAAGGATGTAAGTCCCGCGGCCCTTTATACAGAACGCGTGGACGAAACAAACGATTATGGGCATGCTGCTCGATCACGTGAGCGCTTAAGCCAGCGGTTCGTGAAGCAAAGAAGATCGGCGTATATAAATCAATTGGAATATCAAGGAGGTAATAGACCGGTGCCGCATAGTAATCCAAATTAGGAAACAGCCCTTTTTCCTCTCGCAGGATTGCCTCACCCGTCTCACACATTTCATAGAGATCCAACCGATTCTTCTCTTCCGCAAGTTGTTTGAGAGCTTTTTTCATCAGCATCGCGCGCGGGTCCATTTTGTTCATGTAAACGCGGTGCCCAAATCCCATAATGCGCTCTTTGTTAGCAAGCTTGTCATAAAGGAGCTTGCGGAATCCTTCTTCGGTCTGAGCTTCCAAAAGCATGTGCATAACCGCTTCGTTAGCGCCGCCGTGCAAATGACCCTTGAGTGACGCGACAGCACCGGTTAGCGCACCGTAAAGATCAGAAAGGGTGGAGGATATGACACGCGCTGTAAACGTCGAGTTGGGCATTTCATGTTCACTGTATACGGATAAGGATTGATCAAAGATCGCGGTTTCCATTTCACTTGGAATGACGCCCGTAATCATGTACAAGAAATTAGCGCTAAATGATAAAGAGTCGTTCGGTTCGCGAACCGGTTGATTGTGTAAAACGTGGTAACTATTCGCGACAAGGTTTGGAATTTTAGCCAATAAGCGGTAGGCTTTCTCAAGATTGGCCTCTTCTGAGCGATCGTTCAGTTTTGGATCATACCCAGATAAAGCTGAAATGCCGGTCCGTAACGCATCCATGGGGTGTGTCTCTTTAGGCAAGCATTCAAGCACGGACAAAACGGGTGCCGGAAGTTGGTTTTCTTCTCTAAGACGCGCCTCAATAGCGTTGCGTTCCACATCGCTTGGTAAGGTGTGGTTCAATAATAACCCTACAAGATCGAGATACGTTTTGTTCTCAGCAAGTTCAATTAAATCATAACCCCGAATGACAATTTCTTCAGCTTGAACGTCTAAAAAGGAAATCTCCGTCTCTGACGCATTGACCCCTTCAAGACCTGGCTTAAATTCCACTTGTTTTTCCATGTTCGCCCTCCTCATAATTTCATTTGTACTCGGTTCCTCCACCTCTTAAACGAAAAATAGTGTATACGCTTTCAATAGCCTATGTTTTCAGTATAGACAAATTAGCCCAACAATTCAATATCAGGACCTTATGAATGTTTAATTGGCCTCGATTAGAAAAAAGAACAGTTAGTGAAGAGGCCGCCTCCCGCAACTGTTCTTTCTAGTATTAAAAATGTCTTTTTCTAAAAGATTGTTGCTATTGTAATAAAATCCAGCGAAAATAGCCGAGGTTCGGACCACAACACATATTGAGTGTTCCTCAGCACCGCCTACTCAAGAAGCGTAACCTAGAGGGCTGCTGGGAATAGCAAGCCAGGCGAGCCCCCGCAGGACATAGGCAGAGGAGCCGCGCGGAATGCCCGCGGCAATAGCCTCCTCGCCTTCGCGTGTTTTATTCGTTTTGCGACGAGGAATATACGTCCTCGCGATAGATGGAAACGCAGGAGCAAGCGAGGGTATTTTCGCATCATTAAAAAATAAAAAAGTTCACGAACAGCCATAAAAGATTAGATTTTTATAATTTCGGATAAATCTTGAAGTTGGTCACTCACGTTGCGAATCTGCTCCACCGCATCTCCAAGTGTTTGAACCATGGCCAACTCATCGTTTACTTTGTGAGAAACGGATTGAATCTGTTTGCCAATCAGCTGAATGACTTGTGTCATCTCAGTTAAATTGTTCGAGATCTGTTTAACGGATGACGAGGATCGCTCTGAGAGTTTGCGAACTTCATTAGCAATGACGGAGAACCCTTGACCGTTCTCTCCAGCATGAGCTGCCTCAATCGCAGCATTTAAACTAAGAAGCTTGGTTTGGGAAGAAACCTCACCAATAAAACCAACCATGGATTCCATTCCCTCTGATTGCTGTTGAATGTCCGCACCTTTTACTAATAGATCCTCTGTTATATTATGTAAATAATTGTTCGCTTCTTTAAAGGACTCTAGACTTGCAGTCAACTCTTGAACCATTGCACCCATGGTTCGTGCTGTATCTTGAAGCGTTTCACGGTTGGATGTCGGGAAAAAGAGACACATTGAACCAACCACGATCTCGTTTTCGATCAACGGGACCCCCGTTCCTTGGTAGGGAATTCCACCCGTTAATGCCTTATTTCCAACTCGAGTCACACATTTTCCAGTTTGGACCGTTTCTTTTCCAATGCTTCCATCTAAGAAAGGCTTTCCTTCTGAAAACACTTCTAGAAAGAAGTTCTCCCCAGGTATGGCGAGTTCGTATTCCTCGGTGTTTGTAATCACAAGTTGCGCAAATGGTGTCAGTTGGTGGATAAATATGGCTGACTTTTTAAGGTTTTCTAAAAGAGACAAAAGCCTTACTCCTCTCAAATATAAAAGTACCTTAAAGAGTATATCATTAATTTTACAAACTTCGACAACGTTTTTAACCCAAATTGTGGTAAATAAAAAAAGAGCACTGACCGTTTGGTCAATGCTTAAGAGCTTTCATTTATCGTTCGTCTCTAGGTTCTAACCTAGAATTAACTATTAGATAACCGTTATTCATCTAACAAATGGTTCTTAAACCGATCGATGTCGACATCGGCTCCAATCACGATTAAAATGTCCCCTTCTTGAACCGCTTGATCCGCTCTTGGCGAGACGTTGATATGGCCACCTTGTTTAATTGCCACAATATTGACCCCATACTTAGCGCGAACATCCAAGTCGATTAAATTTTTACCGTGCATGCGATGGCCAGCTACCACTTCCACAATACTATGCTTGTCTGAGAGTTCAAGATAATCTAGAACACTTGTAGAAGTCATGTTATTTGCAATACGTGCGCCCATATCGCGTTCCGGATGGATCACTTGATCGGCGCCAATTTTGCGCAACACTTTTTCATGATAATCGTTCTGTGCCTTTGCGGTTACTTTTGGCACACCCATCTCTTTTAGGATCAATGTCGTGAGAATACTGGCTTGAATATTATCCCCGATGGCGACAATCACATGGTCAAAATTTCGAAGTCCTAGACTTTTTAAAACCGCTTCGTCTGTGGAATCTGCAATGACCGCATGGGTTGCAATATTACTGAATTCGTTCACACGATCTTCGTCATTATCTACCGCAAGCACTTCGGCGCCTTCTTCACTCAACTTTTTACAAATTGCTCCGCCAAAGCGGCCAAGACCAATCACAGCAAATTGTTTTTTCATGGTTCTCCTCCATACGTAGAATGTCTTGACTCAAAACCTCTCAGATTAAGTGTCTCCTCTTTCTCTTAACTCTCATTTTTTTGTGGGTCATCCTCATTCGTGAATCGGTCCAAGTGCCGATTGAAGATCACGAGACGGCTGACAAGGATTAAAGAAGGAAGCAGTAACGCAACCCCTATTATTAGAGCAAAAATGAAGAGTCCACCCGTCCCTTTGAGCGTAGTGATCTGGTTTAATTTGATGTAAGGATAGATGACGTAAGGCAAATGAGAAATGCCATAACCGAAAAATGCAAATAAATATTGAAGGGCTACAAATACAAAAGACAACCCGAGTCGTCTCTTACGGAAAACAAGTGTCACAGCGATCAGTAAGCAAACTAAGGAAAGCAAAAACAACCATGCTACATTCAAGCTATTCATAAAATGTTCCGAATTATGAGCCTGAAGGGCAACAAACACGAGTGCGCTCGCAAGAACAGTAGGACCGCTCCAAAACAATCCATAGCCTCTTAATTTCTCAAGGGCCATCTCATCGCCAACCCGATCGGCATAGAAAATGAGAAACATCGCACTGATATAAAGAACAGATACAATTGAAAGAATAATCACAGACCAAGAATAAAAACTGGTTGCGAGACTCGACAGCTTAAGATGAATCTGACCATTGTCTTGACTTAAATAACCGCCTTCACTGATGGTAAGCATTGAAGAAAGGACAACTGGAACGATTAATCCCGTTAAGCCGTAGCCTAAGGCGCACCATTTGCTGGACGCTTTTAACCAATAAAACAAAACCCTAAGAACCATTAAGATCAGTGCAGTAAAACTTGGAAGGAGTAGCATTGCCCCAAACTGACGAGCAACTGCAGAGTATAGGCAGACACCCGCTATTAATAGAATAAGAACAAGCACACTCACTAATTCCCAGAAAGGAGATAAAAACCGATTAATGATTTGGGTCATCCCGTGACGTTCTCCAGATATATTTTCATAGCTTGCGAAAAAACCAGCACCAAAATCAACGGAGGCAACGATCAAATAACCGTACAAAAGAATCCATAATAAGGTGATGACAATCCATTCTGACACCTGGTGATCCACCCCCATCTTGGGCCCTCTGTTGACAACAAATTTCCAACACAACTCTTAAGCTCTCAAACTTTTCATTGAATGCGCTTCACTAGCATTTTAGCAAAGAACCTGTAAAAACGCATCCATTCTGTAAAACTTTACATGGCTTTTCACGATCCAGAAGAGTTTTCAACGTCCAATAGGCCATATTTTCTTTGAAAACGTTGCAAGATTTTGATCCAACTCGAACTAAACAAAATGAGGAACACTACATTTGAGAGGGCATGGGCGGTATCAAAATAAAAACTGGATCCATATAAAGTTAAAACGGTCTTCCAATCCGTAATCTGAAGCCCAAAAAGCGACCAAATATTCATGATCCAGCCAAAGAAGTAGCCCGAAACGATGCCATACCCGACCCGTCCCCATTTGGTTTGCATCCATTTAAACCTTCTGAGAAGACCCGCTCCACCACCGATCACCCCCCAAGCCACCATTTGCCACGGCGTCCACGGCCCTTGGCCAAGAAAAAGATTGGAGACGAGTGCAGCTAGACTGCCGATCACAAATCCGCTCTCACCACCGAATACAAGCCCTGAGACGATAATCACAAAAGTCGTCGGTTGGACGCTTGGGATCGAAGCAAATGGGATGCGGCTAACGGCTGCGATCGCAGATAGGACCGCTAAAAGTACTAATTCACGGGCTTGTACGTTTTTTCGTTCAAAACGAAGAAAAAAAGGGAGGAATGTCACCGCAAGGAGGAGAAAGCTCACCCCTTCGTAAGCGTGATGCCAGACCAAAACGACGAAGAGAGCCATAACCGCCAGAACACTTCCAATTTTGATCCATCTCATTAAAGGGATGTGACGGTCCATGTCCGAATCGCCTCCTCTAAAGTCGTGACTTCAGGAACCCCTTCCTGATTTCGAGTTAATCGATTTAACATGGTGGTGTAAAACGTATTCCCTTTAAAAAAGTCATCAACCGTGTCCTCGGCCGTAATCCGCCCCTCAAATAAAAGGCCACAACGGCTGGCATAACGGGCGGCAAATTCAATGTCATGGGTCACCATAGCGATCGTCATCCCCTCAGCCTGAAGGGTCTGGATATGCTCGCCAAATCGTTGTTTCATATTTGGATCCAACCCTTTCGTTGGCTCATCAATTAATAAAAGATCAGGTTGGCCAAGGAGCACTCCAATTAAAGCCGCTTTCTGAAGCTCCCCTCCACTCAAGTCATAGGGATGATGGTGTTTAATTTCTTGAAGCTGAAACAGCTCTAAATACCCCTCAATCCGGTCCGTCATGTGCGGCATTCCGAACTGTGCCGCAATCGCATGAAGTTCTTCCTCTACCGTGTCATGCAAGAAAAAGGCCTTGGGATTCTGAGGCAAATAGGCAATTTTAGGCGTCCATTTCTTGAGTGTTTTACCCTTATAGAGTAATCGCCCAGTTTGGGACTTCACGAGTCCAGAGAGCACTTTAAGCAACGTCGATTTCCCCGATCCATTGGCCCCAACAATGGCAAGAATCTCGCCTTCTTCAATAGATAGAGATAAGTGATCCAAAACAACCGCTTCTCTCTTTCCATATTGGAAGGTCACCTCTTGAGCTTCCAAGAGAGGGGCATTCCCCTTATTATAAATCTGCACATTATCCGGATTGGGTAGAGAGGGTTTGTTTTCTTCAATTGTAAGCGATTGAAGCCAGCGTCTGCCCTCTTTTATTGTGAGCGGCATATGCGGCGTTAGGGTTTCGTGTTCATTGAACTGCCAAAATAAATGATAGAGATTGGGTATATACGCTTGAAACGCTTGATCTCGAGCCGCCATCCATTCAAACATCACCTCTCTTGGTTGCCCCGAATAGATCAATTGCCCGTGATCAAAGACAATCAATCGGTCCGCCAAAGGTAGGACGTCCTCTAAGCGATGCTCTGCCATGACAACGGTTAATCCATAATCTTGATTTAATTGTTGGACCACCTGCAGAAAGTCTCGCGCTGTCACAGGATCTAATTGTGCAGTGGGTTCGTCGAGCAACAACACAGACGGCTCAAGAAGCAGGACGGACGCGAGATTCACCAATTGCTTTTGACCGCCTGACAGATCCATTGTCTTTTTAGACAAGAGGCCTTCTAGCCCAAGCGCATGCACCATTTCCGCGAGCTTCCGGCGCATTTGCGAAGTCGGCATCCCGATATTTTCCAGCCCAAAGGCCAGTTCCTCACGCACCTGTTCCATGACCATTTGATTCTCAGGATCTTGAAAGACAAATCCAAGTTCTTTAGCATGGGTGAGATCCGACAGTTCTGAAAAATCCGTTCCATTATAAAATAATTGCCCAGAGCGTACACCGTGAGGCGCAATTTGGTTTTTAAAATGGCGCAGAAACGTTGATTTCCCACTGCCGGATGGGCCGCATAAGACCACAAATTCCCCTTTTTGAATCGTCACATTCAGGTCAGAAAGAGCTGGAGTGGTTTGATCTGGATAATAAAACGTTAATGCCTTACTTTCGAGAATTGCCAATAGAGCCCCTCCTTCAACTCACGCCATAGTGGCCAACTAAAATAAAGAAAATTCAACCCAAGATAGAGCCATTCCTCACCGTGAACGACGCTCGTTTCAAGAATGGGTGAAAGGCTTAGTACGCTATAGCCTAATCCACATCCCAGTCCATTTAAACCGAGCAAAACCGCCAAAAAACTAAGCCTAATCCAATCGTTTGGCCGAAACCGAACCACCCGATACTGACTTCTATTCTTCAATCCATAGCCCCGTGCAACCATTGAATCGGCCGTTCCAATAGCATCTTCTAACGACCACGTTAAGAGAATTTGAACAAGCAAAACACCGGAACGCACTCTGTGTTTCATCGATCCGGAACGAACCGATAGGCCTTTAATCGTTTGGATCGTCTCAATTTCCTGGAGCCGCCACCTGAAAAGCGGAACAAAACGCATGGAGAGCATCGTTAAAAGCGCCCATTGAGGCAGCCACTTTGAGAAGAGAAATAAAAAACGATCGCTCGTTATAATCGAATTAAACAAAGCAATTAATAGAAAGAAACCAATCAAAGTCAATGCCATCATCAGTCCCCTTATGACACTTTCCAACATAATCGGATTCTGGGCGAAAAAAAAGAGGACATGTGTCCCACGATGATTGAACAATGGATTAATCACCAAAAAAATAGAAGCCGCAAGCAGGATGAACACACCCCACTTTCGAATATAAAGGCCGCGATCTAAATAAAGCATATGAATAAGAAGCACACACACATCCATGAAGAGAAACACCGGATGTTGTTCAAATGAAAGGAGAATAAACCCTCCAACATAGTATAAAAATGGAACCAAAGGATGATCTTTTCTAGCGACGCTTTCTATCATCTTACTAGTCCCCCGTAGTATACTGCCACTCTACAAGATCCCCCGGCTTGATTGGGATGATCCCAGCACTCTGAGTGAGCGATTGGCCATTCTTCGTAGCCATCCAGCCGCTTTTGGCGCCATGGTCAAATTCATACAC
Organism: uncultured Sporolactobacillaceae bacterium; assembly: GCA_963829575.1. GTDB lineage: Bacteria > Bacillota > Bacilli > Bacillales > Sporolactobacillaceae > KACC-23026. Next base: position 313,101 of record CAWHJF010000003.1, read on the forward strand.
ATTATCAATGCCCTTGACATAAGCGCTCGCGCCACTCCCACTCACATCGTATTGTATGCCTTTTTCTTTTAAAAGACTAAGGGTCGCATCCATAAGGGTCCAATCTGATTGGATCGGCACTTTAACTCCCTGGACAATGGTTTGGTTCTTATAACCCTTAATCGTCACCGTCACACTCTCCATTTGTTGCGAGGACGACGTCCCTTCCGTTCCATTCGTTTTATTGCTAGAGGATGCGGATGAACCAGAAGTGGATCCCGTACTGTTCTTTGTTGCTTTCGTTTTCGAATTCGAGTTCGTTCCGGATGACGATTGTGAGGTTGTCCCCCCTGACCCTGATGCCTTGGTTGATCGAGTCTGATTGGTCATAGTTGTTTTAGAAGACTTTGTTTTATTGAAATTGGGCTGACTGGTTCTGTTCGGTTTGGTTGTGACATCGCTTGCCACGCTTTGTTTTTTCGAATCGACTTTCTTTGTCTGCGGGGCCTCCCGGTTGGCGTTTGGCGAGTTCTGGCTTTGAACAGCGGAGGCCGTTGTTGTTGCGGATGTCGAATTCGAGCTATTGTCAGATTGCATCGGTTTGACGGTTTCTTTTTGACAGCCCACCAAAAGAATCACAACAAGTAACAGACTCATTCCTCTAAACCAAGTCCTAATGAATGAGGTCATAGGCACCTCCTAGTTAGCTGGATAGGCATAAATAATATATCGATTGGGTGCATTTCCAATGTAATAAAATGGATAACAGGTCGTCAGAACCAATTCTTCTTCAGGTGCTGTTGAATGAATGATGCTTGTATCATCCGCTTTGACGATTTTTGTATGGTCAACAATATACGTGAATGTTCCAAATGAAAAATGAAGAATAATTTGATCCCCTTTTTGCAAGTCACCCACATGGCGAAACACGGTATCTCGATGGCCAGAAAGAACAATTTGATCGTGCTGACCTGGAAACTTTGAAGTGGTGTAGTGACCGACCCCTTTAGCCAATTGTTTGGCACTTGTCCCTTCAACGATTGGAAGTGACGCTTTTAATTTTGGTAAATCGATGAGTCCGATCACATCCCCTTTATAAGGGTTAAACGTTTGATAAGAGACTTTGTCTTGTTGCGAGGTAGATAAGGATTTTGCATCTTTGGCAATGGCCTGCGCCTTTTTTAAGGAGAGCACTTCTTGATTATGATCTTTCCAAATATTTAGGCCGCCATAGCCACAGACCACAAGACCAATGACAACAAGACAAACAGCGATCCATTTGAATTTCTTCACACTATCTACACTCTCTTCTTTTTAAGAGTCACCCCGACTAGAATAAGTAAAAATCCTAAGATAATTATATTATAATACGGTGTTGCCGTATTTGGTAGGGTGGATCCAGAAGTGGACAGGGCCGCTCGCTTCTTCCAATCAAAGGTATATAGCGTGCCTTTGTGAGACTGGTAGAGTTGTTCGGCAACCAGACCTCGAAACCCTTGATCGGTTGAAAAGGAATCCTCACTTTTTCCCTTTTGCCAAACAAATCCGCCATCTTTCCCTTGAAAAGACAGGAGATCCGACGCGAGTGTGGTCCCGTCTTTCAGTGTAAAGGAAGCTCCCTCAGGGTTCACGTTATTTGCTGTCAACCCAATAATTAATGTAGCGGCCGTTGAACTGTTATCCACTTTACCCTGCTGGTATTGGTCCGCTAGAAACGTCTCCGCTTTTTGAATCGCTTGATTGACACCATTGGTAGCGCTTTGTTTAGATAAAGCTGTCAAAACCATTCCAGTCGTGTCGAGATCACTGGTTGTACTGCCATCCCATGCCCAGCCTCCGTCCTTGTTTTGGTGACTTAACAGATAGGAATCCATTTTATCTGGGGTCCAAGTAGCTTCTGCCGGCACATTGAAATCTGCACTTTCTAGGGCAATGAGTCCAAAGATCACACCATTTAAACCCTGTTTCGTTAATTGGCCATTGTATAAATTCTTGACCAAATTATATCCCGCACTATTGGTTGGATCGCCGCCTGCCGCAAGACTGCCTAGCACATATTTTTCAGTATCCGTAGGCGCATGAAATTGACCCTTAGCATGATTTACCGTTTTCTCGAGTTGAGTCAAATAAGATGTCGGAACCGTCTCACCAGCTCTTGATAGGGCCATTGCATCCCAATCATCGATGCCATTTTTATTGACATAGGAGGTTGCGAGCTGAATCGCTTGATTGAGTTGACCCACGGATAGCTTTTGAGCAAGGGCTGTTGTGTCTTTCTTTACCACGGGCGTAAAACTCAGTTGATCTTGCCCTTGAAGCGGTGTGGATAGATCTGTCACATTTTGGGTTTTTCCGTTTCTCGTAAGTTGGATGTCCCATATATGTGTGGCATCCGCATTTGTTCCAGAAATTCCTGTAATTTGATTATTTTTGACTGTAACGTGATCTTGGCCTTCTAACTTTTGCAAGCTTGAGAGCACGGTCAATCCTTTATTAAGCTTGACATCCTTCCCATATTTACTATTGACTGCAAGGGATACTTCATCGTTTAAAAGACCTTTACCTGGATGGTATTGAAAAAGTAAAACGTCTTGATCTGTTGGACGATATTGGTCTGCCCCAACGGACGCTGCGACACCATTGATATAAAAATTCCAATACGCTGACCAATCAGCAGGTGACGTTAATCCTTTTATGGTTGTAATCATTCCATTAGTTAGCGTCACTTCTTTTTCTCCGACAACCGATTGTAGAATACTTAGGGCTGTAGAGTCGGAAGAAAGGCTTGCCGCCGTCGGTGCTTGCAGATCTTGACCGTTGTCCCCAATCACTTCCACGCTTGCTGTGGCACTTGTCGCAGCTTGTGCATGACCTGGATTTAGATAAGGTGCAAGTAAGAAAAACAGGACTAATAACAGGAGCGAGCCTTGTTTGAAATCCTTCATAATTTCCCTCCAAATTTTTAATAGAATAAGCGTTCAGGTGTGGATTTGAGCAAAAAAAATCTCCCCTAAAAGGAGAGTGGGTCAACATGCACTCGTATGCTGTCCGTCTGACAATACGAGTCTGTTACACCTCCCTATCCGCGTAGGTTTTGTTGGTGTCAAAAAATAGGCAGGTCTCCTGGCTCTTAGGTCATCGTTTTCATAGTCTTCCCATCCTTGTCGGACAGTGACATCATTATGAAAAACACCTAATTACAGTGGCGGGACCGCGCCGGACTTTAACCGGCTTCCCTTTTCATGACAACGCGTTTCACTCATTGTCAACCTATTTTCAAACGATATTAAATTCTAGTATTAAGCATAGCTTCCCCCCTATAATCCGTCAAGACATTTAATTGGATTTGAAGTAATCGGGGACTGTGCCCGTATGCTTTTTTCCTTTCTAATTTCGGGAACTGTGCGCGTTCGTCAATTCCCGTAGCGCTGCACCGTCAAGCTTTCGGGCATTTCACACCGATCCATACGTCCCCGACTCCACCATCTTCTCGACCCAAAAGAACCCCCACTGAGCCAGGAGCCAGTGGGGGTCTTGTTCATTCTTTCTATTTAACTCGCATCCAGTGACGCAAATTGACTGACGACCAATTCGTAATACTTCCCTTTTTTAGCCATCAATTCATCATGATTACCTTGTTCAAGACTATTTCCATGCTCAAGCACGACAATTTTGTCGGCATCCCGAATTGTCGACAATCGATGTGCGATAATGATCGACGTTCGTCCTTGCAGAAGCTTCTCCATTGCACGTTGAATAATGAGCTCACTTTCCGTATCAATGCTTGAAGTCGCTTCATCCAAAATTAAAATCTTTGGATTAGCCAGGATCGCACGAGCAAACGATAACAGTTGTCGTTCACCAACCGATAGCACATTACCGCGTTCTTCAACTTCTGTTTCGTAGCCGTTCGCCAATTGTTGAATAAACGGATCCGCTCCAACCGCTTTTGCCGCAGCAATCACTTCTTCATCGGTTGCTTCAGCCCGACCAAACCGAATATTTTCCATGATTGTTCCAGAAAAGATAAATGTTTCTTGAATAACCGTGCTCACTTCTTTACGTAATTCGGCCAATTTAATGTCTCGGATGTCGATCCCATCAAACTTGACCGCCCCGCCCGTTGGATCATAAAAGCGACCAATTAAATTGGCGATTGTCGATTTTCCAGATCCGGTATGTCCCACAAGGGCAATCGTTGATCCAGCTTTAAAGTCAAGATTAATGCCATTTAAAGCTTTACGTTTGGAGTCATACGCAAACTCGACATCTTCAAACGTAATTCTTCCTTTAACCGCATCCATGCTAACCGGATCCTCAGAATCAAAGACATTTGGCTTTTCATCTAGGAATTCAAAAATCCGCTCTGAAGAAGCCATCGCAACCAACAATTGGTTGTAGGTATTCCCGAGCCGTGAAATCGGCTCCCAGAACATCCCAAGGTAAAACGCAAACGAAACGAAGACCCCTGTTGAAATGGTTTGATGGAGAATTAAGAAAGAACCCAACCAGATTAAAATGGCTGATCCAACTGCATTGGCTAATTCTACAAATGGTCGGAAGACGGCGTTTTGCTTAGTGGCGTCGCGCCAGCTCTCCCTAGCATCCGTATTTACCCCTTCAAAAAACGCGCGGTTATTGACTTCTTGATTGTAAGCTTGCGTCACTCGGATACCTTGTAAACTCTCATTCAAGTGAGAGTTTAGTTTCGACATCTTCACCCGCACCATTTGCCAGGCACGACGAATTTTTTGCCTGAATTTGGTGGAAATAAAAAACATAACTGGAATGACCACCATAACAGCCAAAGCTAACTGCCAGCTTAAGGTGAACAGTATGACAAAGATCCCGACAAGCATTAACAGATCTATTAATGTATTGATAACCCCATTGGTAAACAAGTCCTGCATGGAATTAATATCATTAATAATGCGGACCAAGATCGATCCGGCCGATCGAGAGTCAAAAAACCGATTCGAGAGAAATTGAATGTGATTAAATAGATCTCGTCTCAAATCATAGATGACAAATTGACCCAAGCGATTGGTTAATTTTATTCGAAAATAATTACAGACATAGGAAATTAAATATAAAGCAGCGATAATTCCGACCAACCTATAGAGATCGGTTTCGGTACCATGTTTAATGACTCGATCAAAGGCATAGACCCCTATTAAGATTGGAACAAGAAGGCGAATCGCCGTTCCAATTAACAGGGCCACGATCGCACCCGGTAACATGGTTTTAGAATACGGTTTTAAGTATTGAAAAAGACGCGACAGTTGTTTCCAATTAAATTTCTGCTCTGCAATTTTATCATTGGTGTAATAAAACCGTTCGCGGTTTTTTAACGATTTAGATTCTGCTACATCCTTTGCCATGATTCCTCCCACCTCCTAATGTGTATTGGCTTCTGAATCAATGAAACCTCGGTCTTTGTATTGGATGTCATAGATTCGGTGATATAGCCCCGTTTTATCTTGGATCAGGTCCTCATGAACGCCTCTTTGAGCGATCTCACCGTTTTCAAGAACTAGAATTTGATCCGCATGCTTAACCGACGAGATCCGATGCGCAATTACGAATGTCGTCCGACCTCTCATCAACTCGCGAAACGCCGATTGGATCTTGGCTTCCGTTTGCATATCGACCGCACTTGTGGAGTCATCCAAGATGAGAATGCTTGGATTAACAAGTAAGGCGCGTGCAATGGAAATACGTTGTTTTTGTCCACCAGACAATCCAAGTCCTCGCTCACCCAGTACGGTGTCATAACCATCGGGCAGTTCCATAATAAACTCATGGGCATCCGCACGTTCCGCAGCTTTCATAATCTCTTCTTGTGTCGCGTCCGGATTTCCGTAAGCAATGTTATCCCGAATGGTAGAAGAAAAAAGAAACGTTTCCTGCAGCACATACCCAATGCTTTTCCGAAGCGACTTCAAGTCATACTCTTTAATGTTAATACCATCAATGAGCAACTCCCCTTCTGTCACATCGTAAAAACGTGAGATCAATTGAGTAATGGTTGTTTTACCAGCACCAGTTGCCCCCATTAAACCAACAACTTCCCCTGGCTTTGCCTCAAAAGAGACGTTGCGAAGGGCATAGTTTTTTTCATTCGGGTAAATTAAAGAAACGTTATGAAATTCCACGTGGCCTTTAATTTCCGACTCAACGGCATTTTCCGGGGATTCGATCTCAATTGGCTCATCTAAGATCTGTAACAAACGTTCACCAGACGCCTTAGATTGTGAGAATGTGTTTACAATAAACCCAAGTTCCATTAATGGCCCCATAATGTACCAAACCAAACTGAAAAAAGCCAGTAGTTTACCCGGGGTAAGCGTGCCATTCATGACATAATGGCCTCCGAGTCCAAGGAGGAAAACGACACATAGATTTCCAATAAATTCCATAAAAGGGAAATATTTTGCCCAGATTTCAGATGTGTAAATTTCATTTTGCCGATAATCGTCATTATGAGTGGAAAACCGGCCAATTTCTTCGTCTTCCTGTGAGAGCGCTTTAACCGTATTCATCCCACTGATGTTCTCCTGAACACGCGTGTTCAACCGACCCATCGATTTCCGAATGCTTCGGAAGGCTGGGTGGACCTTCTTGTCAAATTTATAGACTGTGACTACTAAAAATGGCGTCATAAGCAAAGTGACAACAGCCAATTGCCAAGAGTAAGAGAACATAATGATCAAACTAAATCCTACTATGAGAATGAAATTGAACAACTGGGTAAAGCCGAAGGACAAGAAGAAGCGAAAGCCTTCCACATCCGCAGTAAGACGAGACATTAAGTCCCCGGTTCTGGCGTTATCATAATAACGAAAAGGCAGATCTTGAAGCTTCTTGTAAATTTCTTTTCGTAATTCATAAACTGAACCAATTCCAAATAGATTGGACCAATACTGTTGATAATAAGCGGCAACCCCTTTAATAATCATGAGTCCAATAAACGCCAAAGCTAAGAACGCCGCATAATTGTAATGGTGTTTATTGACCACATTATCAATGGTCTGCTGAAGAAAAATAGGATAAAGAACTGTAATTCCTGTCACGAATAATAAGAGGATAGCCGAACCTACAAAATATTTTCTGTAAGGCCAATAAAACTGTTTTAACCTTTTAAAAGTCTCCATGCTGCTCACCCACCCGTCGACATAAAATTGTAACATCCCTAAATATAACGGAATTCGAAGTAATTATCACCTTAATAAAACCCACATATTTCTAAAAAATAAGCTAAAATCGAGCGTTTCGGGTGTTTTATTCTAGATTTTGTTAGTGAATGTTCAAATTTCTCGAGAAAGCGCTCGATTTCGATTTTTCCCAAATTTCTTTTATTCATTGCAGCGCCCATCTTCGCTTAAATTTCAGGACCATTTATAAACTTATTTTGTCTTGTGTCCTTTCATTACAGAAAATGGACCCTTCAAGCCGAGGAACGCACAGACTGCCCGATCAAAAATTGATCGGGCAGGCAAAGTGTAGAGATATCCAGGAATCTACTCTCTTTTTTGCAGATTTGGGTGCTTCATAACACCTATGAAGCACCTTTGAACGAGATTTCTCACGCCTTTGGGGCTTCATCACGCCTATGCTATGAAGCACCTTTGATCGGGATTTCTCACGCCTTTGGGGCTTCATAACATCTATGAAGCCCATCCGAACGGGATTTCTAATGCTTGGAGGGCTTCATTCCATCTATGAAGCGGTTTCTAACCAAGATTCTTTCAAGAAAAAAATTGTCTACTAAAAACTTTTTCGACAGTCCAACTGCCCGATCATAATTGATCGGGCAGTTCGTCTAAATGTATCTTAAAGTGTTTTTTGACCAGGCTTCCAGTTTGCCGGACATAAACCGCCGGTCTGTAAAGCTTGGAGAACGCGTAAGGTTTCATTCACATCACGACCAATGTCATTGTGATGGACCACGCTGTACTTCAATTCACCCTCAGGATCAACGATGAATAGACCTCGAAGGGCGACCCCTTCTTCTTCAATAAGAACACCATATTTGCGGGCAATTTCATGATTCGTATCGGCAGCTAATGGATAAGCGAGTTGACCGATCCCATTTTCTTCTAGTGGTGTATTAATCCAAGCAAGGTGCGTGTGAATGGTATCCGTTGAAGCACCAATCACTTCTGCATTCAACGCTTTAAACTCCTCATAGCGGTCGCTTAAAGCCACAATTTCAGTTGGGCAGACAAATGTGAAATCCATTGGATAGAAAAAGAAAACGGTCCATTTCCCATTTTTCACATTCTCTTCTAAACTTACTTTTCCAAATGTCTTGTTTGGTAGCACGGCCTCCATCTCAAAACGTGGGGCTTGTTTACCAACGAGTCTTTCAACAGTCATTTCTCCTAACACCATGGTTCCCTCCTATGTAGCCTAATAGAATTATAAAAGCCCAATGCACTTCGGTAAACCGAGCACCATCACCTTTTACATTCTACTTCTCATATCTAATCTTCTCCATAAGGATACCATTCTATAAGTTCAAATAAAAGTTTGATGCCCCCATATCATTTGAGATCATTCGACAAAATCCCTATAATAATTCTTAACTACGTATAAGGAGTGAAACGATGAATTGGAATCATATTAATTGGGCTCAACTTGCAACCAACGTCGGTTACGGTTTTCTGAAACTTGTTTTTATTTTAATCGTCTACCTCGTAATCCGAGCTGTTGGTAAGAAAATGATTGAGAGAAGCTTCAAACGTTACAAAGAAAAAAGAGAGTTAACAACCGGACGTGTCTTTACACTTGAACGTCTGATGTTGAATATATTTAGTTATGTCCTTGTTTTCTTTTTAGTAATAACAGCATTTCTGGTCATCGGCATTCCAGTAACGAGCCTTATAGCAGGCGCCAGTGTCGTTGGACTTGCCATTGGTTTCGGGGCTCAAGGGCTCGTCAGCGATATTGTGACTGGATTCTTTATTCTTTTGGAACAGCAAATTGATGTCGGGGATTACGTGACACTCGGCAGTATCGATGGCATCGTAGAAGAGGTCGGCTTACGCACAACCCGCCTTCGCTCTTTTGACGGGACGCTTCAATTTATTCCGAACCGACAAATTTCAACGGTCAGCAACCATTCCCGAGGAAATATGCGCGCCTTGGTTGACATTGGGATCGCTTATGATGAAAACATCGATGAAGCCATTTCGGTCATTCAATCGGCCTGCGATAAAGTGGCCCTTGATACTGAAACCATTTTAGATGGGCCTAATGTATTAGGGGTGCAAGCGCTTGGTAGCTCCGATGTAGTGATCCGAGTGATTGCCCAAACACAAAATGGCGAACAGTGGGGTGTACAGCGTAAACTTCAGAAGGCGATTAAAGAAGCGCTTGATGCAAACGGTATAGAAATTCCATTCCCTCATCAAGTGTATGTCCATAAAAATGAAGGGCAACAAGAACACGCTTAAACAACCCAATTAAAAGAGACGAATTCAAAAGGATACGGACCTTCATTTCATGGTCCGTATCCTTTTTTAAGTCTTAGGCGTCACCCTCTGATTGTTCATCCCGCTCATTTAAATCACGAAGTTCAACACTTTTAATCCACGAGCCTTCGAGTTCATGGACTTTGATCTCCAGATGTTCAACTTGAACCGTTTTATGAAGTTCAAGATCTGGATTATCGGCTAAAAATAAGCCAGCGATCGTATCGATGTCTTCATTCTCAATCTTTGTAAAAAAACGTCTATTGATATCGGTAATGAGCGTTTTTCCTTCGACGATGTATTCGCCTGGTGCAATTTGTTCGATGCCTGCCCGCTCATCCTCATCAAACTCATCGCGAATCTCGCCGACGATCTCTTCTAAGATATCTTCGACAGTTACAATCCCTGAAGTGCCACCATATTCATCGACCAAAATCGCCATATGTTCACGCTCTCTTTGCATAATTAAAAGCAATTGCTTGATCGGAATTGTTTCATGCACATGGATAATGGGCCGGATATGATTTTCAATTCGAGGGTCCTCTTGACTTTCAAAGCGATCGCTCGAATAATACAGTTCTTTGATATTAACGACACCCAAAATATGATCCTTATCCTCTTTTGCAACAGGATAACGCGTGTAGGTAGCGTCCTTCATAACGGCTTTATTCTCTTCTAAGGACCGGTCTAGGAATAGACATACGACTTCGGTTCTCGGCACCATAATTTCTCGTGCCACGCGATCGTCAAAATCAAAGATCCGATTCACATAGCGGTATTCCGATTGATTGATTTCTCCACTTTGATAACTTTCGGACAACAATAAGCGCAGTTCCTCTTCGGTATGCACGTCTTCCCCTTCACCCATTGGCTTGAACCCAAATAAACGAGACACAAGACCTGCTGACTTATTCAGAAGCCATATGAAAGGGAAACTAATCCGACTAAACCAGATCAGCGGTTTTGCGGTCACCATTAGAATCTTTTCCGCTTTTTGAATGGCAATACTTTTTGGTGCAAGTTCCCCAAAAACAACATGGATTAACGTTATAACTAGAAAGGCCAGAAAACCTGAAATCGTTATAGCAATTGCTTCACTGTTCGGAATAAAACCAAACAACGGCTCTAAAAGATGCTCAACGACAGGCTCGCCAAGCCAGCCAATCCCTAGCGAAGCCATGGTAATGCCAAGTTGACATGCCGATAAGTAAGCATCGAGCTCACTTAAGATAATGAGACCATTCTTAGCTCGCTTATTGCCGCTATGACTGAATGCCTCTAGTCGTGCTCTTCTGGCTCGAACAATCGCAAATTCAGCCGCTACAAAAAACGCTGTGATGAGAATAAGAAGAATAACAATAACTAATTTAATTAGCATAATAGCTCCTATTAATAAAGATGTTGTCTAGTGAACATACGAATGAATTACAATAAGGTTTCAAATTAAATCTCGCGCAAACAAAACCAGCAAAAGCGATGCAGACTTATGCGCGAGCCCAACAAGAAATAACAATTTGATTTTAATCAAAAAGCAGCCCTAAGGCTGCTTTTTCGAACCAGGATAAGTGTTGAAAATCGAGTGATCGATTCAACACCTTCACCGTTTTTTAACGATTAGAGGTTTTGGTCGACCGCTTCACACACCTCATCTGCACTCATTCCAGACGCATCAATAACCGGGCTTTTCGTTGCGGTGGTTTGAATTCCCATCACATCTTTGTCTTGGCCCGTAATGACACAGCAGTCGCACCCATTAACATCGGATTCAGTTTTTAAAGCCACCACTTGATGTCCTTTGTCTCTAAGTGCCTCAGAAACGTCGGTTAAAGATTCTTCAACTGCAATTTTAGCCATTCTTGTCAGCCTCCTCTAAGTGTCAACAGTTACCCTTATATTGTTGGGCTATCCTTAGAGTGGCAAAAAAAGCCGTTCCTTATTCGCTTTGATCCAAGAATGCCAAGAAACGCGACACGGCATCGACTGCAACGTCAATTGCTGCCTCATCCGCATTTAAATTCGAGGAATGTAGCCCTGCCTCTGAAGAAACCCCTAACCAGAACATCAAGCCTGGGATTTCTTTTAGAAAATAACCAAAGTCTTCTCCGGTCATCGCTTCAGGTGCTTCCACTAAATGAATGCCTTGAACTTGGCAAAAATCCATAAAGCGCTGGGTTTCGTGATCATGATTAAACACCTGATAGTAATTGGACCCATAATCTATGGTCACCTCACAATCAAATGCCATCTCCAAACCACGAACCTGCCGCTCAACTTCCTTTTTAATCATTGCCATGGATTCTGGTGAGCGCGCACGAATCGTTCCTTCTAGGCGAGCCGTTTCAGCAATCACATTTTGGCGATTCCCACCGGATATTTTACCGATCGTAATCACACCACTATCCAAAGGATTCACTCGCCTTGAGATAATCGATTGAAGTTGGGTGATTAAATGCGCGGACGCGACAACCATATCATTAGATAAGTGAGGAAAAGCAGCGTGTCCTCCCTTTCCCTTAAAATCCAAGAACAATTCTGACGTGTTCGCAAACAGAAGGCCTTTACGCGTCGCAAGTGTTCCCGTTGGATATTCAGGCGCGATATGTAAGGCCATCATAAAGTCCGGCTTATGAGCTTGAAAAAACGCACTTTTCATCATCGGAAGCGCACCTCCAGGCCCTTCCTCTGCCGGTTGGAAACACACGAGAACATCTTGCTCTAAAAGAGGGCCCGTCACTAGCGCTTCAATCATGCCGAGCGCAATCGTCATATGAAGATCATGACCACAGGCATGCATAAAGCCTTCATGAGTGGAAGCAAAAGAGAGGCCCGTTGTTTCCTGAATTGGTAGTCCATCAATATCCGTCCGATACCCTATAACTCGGCTAGGATTCGTACCTTTAATCCAAACAAAAAGGCCAGTCTCCCAAGTTTCTACAACAAAACGATCTTGATTTGGAAGGTCGTTTAGGACATTCAAAAGATAAGCTTGGGTTTTGAATTCTTGAAAACCAATTTCAGGAATTTGATGGAGATGTCGACGAATCGCGAGTAAATCGAGTTCCATTTTATCTCTCCTATTTCAGAATTAGATCTAATTTAGATTGAAACTCATGCAAGAAACGGTCCACTTCTTCCTTTGTTAATGTAAGAGGAGGCAATAACCGAATAATCGTACCTTGTGTAACGTCAATCAGAGTTCCAGCCTCTAACATTGCATGTCTGACTTGCTTCACTTGGCCAGATTCTGCACCCGTGACAATTCCAATCATCATCCCTTTTCCTCTTATTTCTTTTATGAAAGGCGATGTCTCTTTTAACTGATTAAGACGATCCCAGAAGTATGAGATTGTGGCTTGAGCTTCTTCTAACACTCCATCATCAAGAAGGGTTTCCACGACAGCGTTCCCAAGTGCTGCACTTAAAGGCGACGGTGCAAACGTCGTGCCGTGATCTCCAGGTCCAAATAAATCCGACCATTCCGGTTTCGCAATGATTCCACCGAGCGGAAGTCCCCCTCCTACACCCTTTGCAAAGAGAACCAAATCAGGTTGTAAAGACGTCTGTTGATAAGAAAAGAATGTTCCCGTGCGACCCATTCCGGTCTGAATTTCATCGACTAAAAGGCGGACATCGTAGTGTTGAGACCATTCCTTAATTTTATTTAGAAATGGTTCAGAAAGCGGTACAACCCCACCAGACCCCAGAACGGTTTCAAAAAGAATCGCCAATGGTTTCTTTTGCATGGCGGCTTCCAATTCACCCAAGTTTTCTGGTTCAACTTCAATGATGTCATAATCAGGAAGCGGATAATCTTGATAAACGCCCGGCTGTCTGGTCAATTTCAGTGCACCAAGCGTCCGACCATGAAACCCACCTTTTAAAACCACAATGCCAGTACGATCTGGTTGAATCTTCTTGTGATACTTGTGTAACCATTTGATCGCCGCTTCAGTTGCCTCGGCCCCTGAATTTGAGAAAAAAACCTTCCCCTTTACACTGAGTTCAGATAGCCGCTTAGCAAGGGTTATAGCAGGCGGGTTTAAATAAATATTTGAGATATGTAAAAAACGTTGACCTTGGTCAATTAAAGCCTGAACAACTTTTGGATGCGAGTGACCCAATACGTTAACGGCTAACCCGCCAAATAAATCCAAATAGGCCTTACCTTCTGTATCGTATAAATAATTGCCTTCGCCTCGGTCGATTGCAATCGGAAGCTTTAAGTGAGAATAGGTCGGCATGAGGTACGTTTGGTCTAATTCCTGCCAATTTGTCACGATCGGATCCCTCTTTATTTTTAAATTTTGGCTCTGCTAATTTGAGTAAAGTGCTAATTCCAGCTCCAATCAAAAAGACTAAAAAAAACAACTTGCTCCTTTAACACAGCCCATTTTTTATTCTTTTTAAAAAAAGGGCTGACTCGGTTCAGTCAGTCCCTTTTGTTTTGGTTTCACACATAGGGAACAATTCATCTTTCCCTGATTCAGCTACTTATAAATTAATCTTCTTTAAGTTGACGAAGTTCTTGTTTGATCTCTGTTTTTGAACGGGTCTTGTCGTCAATCTCTTTAATAACACGAGCTGGTGTTCCTGCAACAACTGTATTAGGTGGCACATCCTCAATGACAATGGCACCTGCCGCAACGACAGCGCCTTTTCCAATGCGGACACCTTCAAGCACAACAGCATTGGCACCGATTAGCACATCATCTTCCAAGACAACCGGTTTGGCAGATGGGGGTTCAATGACGCCTGCTAAGACAGCGCCTGCTCCCACGTGGCAATTTTTACCAACCGTTGCACGTCCACCTAATGTGGCATTCATGTCGATCATTGTGCCTTCGCCAATCACCGCGCCAATATTAATCGCAGCCCCCATCATGATGACCGCATTTTTTCCAATTTCCACTTGATCACGGATAATCGCACCCGGCTCAATACGAGCTTGGACCTGTGTTAAATCCAACAAAGGAATAGCGGAATGTCTGCGATCGTTCTCTAGAACATAATCCTCAATACGCGATTTGTTGGTTTCAAGTACCTCGCGAATGACTTTCCATTCCCCAAAAAGGACACCTGAGTTTCCAGTTACAAAATGCTTCGTGCCCTCGCCAAAATCAAGACCTTCTAAATCTCCTTTTATGTAGACCTTTACAGGTGTTGACTTTTCACTGTTTTGAATAAACGCAATGATTTCATTTGCATCCATGTGTGCATACCTCCGATTCATTAATGGTCATCCTATTTTAATTAAACACTCGCATTAGGACGAGCGTCATTCTTTGTTCTAATGGTACCGAATTTTTCGCGCGAAGTCTATCAAATCATTCATCAAATGGGTACTCTTCTTTGACCAATTCAAGAAAGGCTTTGACTTGTCTTAATTCAAGAGCTTCATCGGTGGTTAAGAGCGACGTATCTCGATCAATGCGATGACCAGTTGAGTCAAAAAGTGGGGTTCGATAAATCGTATTGTCTCGATCGGTCAAACTAATCTCGGGTAAGATCGCATAGCCAATTCCATTAAGCGCCATCTGCTTACATGTTTCGATTTGGTCCACTACAATGGTTCGGTCTGGTCTCTTTTTAAAGGTCTGATGCCACCAATCCTGAATGACTTGATGATAGTTCGAGTCACTCCGAAATTGAATGTATGGGCGTGATGTCTTAGGAAGATCTTCAATATTTTGGACCTGGGTGTCGACCAAATGAAGGGCATCCGAAAATAAATGATACTTCTTTCCTCGCCATTTTGGGTTCCCCCTTATAATACCGATGTGACTTTCATCTTCATACATATGGCGTAAAATCTCACTCGACCAACCGGTCATTAGAGAAATCTTAACCTGAGGGTAGCGCGAGACAAATTTCTTTAACATTTTGGGCAACCAATACTGCCCAATAATGGAAGCCACGGCAATCTTCAAAGTCCCATATATTTCTTTGATATCGGACTGCATCTCTTCGCGTAAGTGCTCTTCCACCTCAAGCATGTCTTTTGCAAATTCGACAACCCGCTCGCCTTCAGAGGTAAGGCGCAACCCACGCTTCGAGCGAACAAATAAAGGCATTCCCCAGTCATCCTCAATGGAATGAAGACGTTGACTGAGGGCGGGCTGAGAAACAAAAAGACGTTCTGCCGCTTTTCTCATATTCTTTTCTTCTGCTAACACCGAGAGCACTTGCATATCAGAGCGTTGCATGCCCAACCTCCTTGACCTGACCATCACAAAAATCCTAATCTCACTCACATTAAATAAAGACGTTTCCATTATAGAGGACTTGAAGTAATAAAGCGATTTTAAAAAAGGACTTTTCGTAAACTTTGTTGTTTATTGCTTATAGCGAAAATATACTCGCTTGCTCGTTCGTCTACCTGTATTTCGGGGATGTACATTCCTCGTCGCAAAACGACGTGAAACGCGGGAACGGATGCTATTGCCACGGGCGATCCGCGAGCCTCCTGA
>CAWHJF010000004.1:0-35337 GCA_963829575.1 uncultured Sporolactobacillaceae bacterium
TACCGTCTTGGAAAGACGATAACACCGCTTCGAGCAAACCCTAGAATTGTCTCCTCTCACATGATCTGTCGCTGGGTCCTGATACGATTCAGTAGTATTGGGCATCTTTGGCTGCCACATGCCTACCATGACTAAATCCTGATTGAACTGCTAACGACCACTAGATGATATGTTTCTTGATGATTTCAATGATCTTCAATTCCATTGCGACATCATCCACTGTATCCAACTTGTCCGCTATAAACAAAGCCTGCTTTTTTAGTGTATAGAAATCCAAAAATTGTTGCTTCAAAGTTGTATTATAGTAATTAAGTAGGAAAGGATCCATTAACCTGCGAAGTGTGGGATCGTCTTGCAAAAAGAACACCACAGGATTAATCGGATTGAACACTCCCTTTTCGAAACCTGTATTGTAAAACTGCTGCAAAATATCGCATCGATTTGTTTGAGCCGCGGTTATGACTGAGATGAGTCCCGGTTGAAATTGTTTAATGTCGGAATAAAATTCATCGGTCATAATTAATATACTGAGGACGGATTGTTCGTATATTCGTTGAAATCTTTGTCCAAATGAAACCGTTTCATTCAGTACCACTGGATCTACACTGACGATTTGCGAAGCGTAGTCCGTCACGAGTTGCTCGATTAAATCGTCCCTGGATGAAAAATATTTATAAAAAGTGGCTTTACTTATGTTCATATGTTTAAGGATCTCATCTATTTTCATATGACTAAAACCATACTTTCTTATATGAGGAAGGATTAAGTCAAAGTACTTATGAATATTACTTGGTCGTTCCATGAAAAGCCTCCTGTTTCGTGTATAAAGACATTATAACACAAGCGAAATGAAAATAAACAAAGTAAACGATTTTTATAATATTGTTTACTTTGTTTATTTGCTGTGATATATTGTTTTCGCACCGGTGCACCACTAACCACTTAAGGAGGAAAGAAAATCATGCGCTACAACAAACTAGGTTCTACAGGCCTCTTCGTTTCGGAACTGTGCTTCGGCACGATGACCTTTGGAGGTTCAGGTCCTTTTAGTATTATGGGCAAAGTGCAGCAGGCAGAAGCGGACACACTGCTCGCACGCGCTTTTGAGGCTGGAATTAACTTCATTGACACAGCAGACACTTATTCCGAAGGGGAATCAGAGCGAATCACCGGCCAGGCCTTAAAAAATTTAGGCGTAAAACGGGATGAAGTTATCGTTGCCACGAAAGTTTTTGGAGACGTCGGCTCTGGGCCCAACCAAAGGGGATCTTCACGCGGGCATATCATGGATGGCGTGAAAGCCAGCCTTGAAAGATTGCAACTAGATTACATTGATCTGTATCAGCTCCACGGTTTTGATCCTGCAACTCCAATGGAAGAATCGCTTAGGGCGTTGAACGATCTTGTCCGGCAGGGATTGGTTCGTTACATCGGTGTTTCGAACTGGGCGGCGTGGCAAATCCAAAAGGCGATCGGGATTTCCAATCTTCATCAAATGGAGAAATTCGCTTCGGTCCAGGCTTACTATTCTTTAGCCGGAAGGGATCTTGAGCGCGAAATCGTTCCGATGGCAAAAAGTGAAGGCCTCGGACTGATGATTTGGAGCCCGTTAGCGGGAGGGTTTTTGAGTGGAAAATATGGACGGGAGCAGACAAGCGTGGAAGGAAGCCGGCGTACTGGCTTGCAATTCCCGCCTGTAGATTTCGAACGTGCCTACAACATTATTGACCAGTTGAGGGAGATGGCCGAACGGAAGCAAGTCACGGTCGCACAGTTGGCTCTTGCCTGGCTTTTGCACCAATCCAGCGTCACAAGCGTAATCATCGGAACCAAACGTATCGAGCAGTTAGACGAAAACCTGGGTGCTACGAATATCCTTCTTTCCGATGAAGATTTTCATTCCTTAAATGAGTTGAGCAAGCTTCCTGCCGAGTATCCCGGGTGGATGACGGATACTTGGAGTCAAGCGAGAATTCAACAGTTGGAGGGGTCTCGAACCAAATGATGAACAGACTTAACACATTTCGTACCGTCGGCCGATCCGGTTTGATCGTAAGTCCGCTCGCTCTCGGGACCATGACTTTCGGCAATCCGCGATGGGGCGCCAGCGACGAGGTTTCCGAAGAGATCTTCAACGCTTACGTCGAGGCAGGCGGAAACTTCATCGATACCGCTGACGTATATACTAGCGGCCGCAGCGAAGAGTTGATCGGCGACTTTATGGCGGACCGCGGCCTACGCGACCAGTTGGTGCTCTCGACCAAGTTCTCCTTTCACGGTGGGGAAGTCTCCAACGTGAACGCCGCTGGCAACGGTCGCAAGAACGTTCACCGTGCACTTGAAGGTTCACTTCGAAGGTTGAGAACCGACTATATTGACCTTTACTGGTTACACGCCTGGGATCTCGTTACTCCCATTGAAGAGGTGTTGCAGTCGTTGGGAGATTTGGTTCGCGCCGGTAAAATCCGTTATTTCGGCTTTTCGAACGTACCTGCATGGTATGCCACCAAAGCAGCAACGCTAGCCGCCGTGCACGCCATTCCGGGCCCTATCGCACTACAGAGCGAGTATTCCCTGATTGAGCGCAACATCGAGCGCGAACATCTGCCTGCCGCCAACGAATGCGGACTCGGTGTTATCCCGTACAGTCCACTCGCCGGTGGTTTCCTCACCGGTAAGTATCGGCGGGAAGCTGAGGGTATCTTCGGTCAGGGCCGGCTTGACACACGCAACGGAGGTAGCAAACGCTTCCAAAAGATTACGGATCGCAACTGGCACACGCTTGACGCTCTACGTACGGTGGCTTCACAGGTCAATCGTCCCCCGTCGCAGGTTGCCCTCGCTTGGACCTCGGCACAGTCTAGCATTACTTCCTCTATTTTAGGCGCTAGTAAACTGGAACACTTGCAAGACAATCTAGCTTCTCTGGATATCAGCCTCACTGCTGACCAGTTCCGGATAATGGACGAGAGCAGTTCGCTTGACCTGGTTCACCCCTACATGATGATGACAGACAGAGTGAATCAAGGCCTATTCGGTGGAGCGACTGTCCAGGGGTGGAACGGGAACTGATAATTCGTTTAAAATGACCTGTAAGATAAGTATCCCTTTATCTTACGGGTCATCTGTATATTTATCAGTTTACGTAGCGTTCCGTCTCTCATAAATATGTGTAAACCTTGAAAATTAATTATTTTTACTTCACAAGTAAACTGTTTGATAAACTTCAAATCATCATTACTAATGTACATTCTAAATGACCGCTAATTAAGATTAGCGGTCGTTAGGTGATTTCAAATCATATACTTGATGTCCGCTAAGGCAAGTCCTTTAAAGTCGCTGCCATTGCCTGTGTTAATAAGCTCTTACACTGGATTTACGTCCTTTTAAAAAGCAGAACCACTTCAAAGACATAACAAAAAAACGTAATTTACTGTGCTTATTTTCCAAAATTCACTATCCATTGTTGTGCAGGATCGGTCTACGGCGTAGGATCGTTGTACGGCGCATTAAACAATGTAAAATTTTATCAACACTTTTGAAAAGTCCCTATTGATGAAACTGAAGGATTGAACTAAAGCGTGTTTCACCCTTGGATTGTGAAAAGTTCAACTCTTGTTTCTTAGTCTAATTCTCATAAATCAACTTTATAGTCATGGACCCACTATCCCTACCTATGTTTTGTTATTGAATTCCAGATTTATGATGTAATTGACAATATCGTGTTTCCTAATCGTTGATACTATCAACTAAAATAGAGTGAAAGTCCATTGATCTTGTGGTTTAAATACCTTTTAATTAAATTAAAGGAGTGAACCATGGTTGACAGATTATGATATAGAAGCTCCTAGAGATGAAAAAACTGTAAAAAAGAGGATCTTGCAAAGTGTTGTTGAAAATCCTGCCTTTCTTCCTTTGCACGATGAGCTAAAATACGAACGGCTTATCAAGAAACTTAAGGAGACTATTAGAGTGAAATAATTAAAGAAATGTGAGTGTTTTTCTAATCATCTTTTGAAAAATGAAGGAGGAAAATACAATGGTTAATGAAACTATTGTAATTGGTGCTGAAACAAAGTTCCCACTTAACGGACTACTGACCCTTCCTGATAAAATGGAAGACCTGATTCCAGCCGTTGTTTTGGTCCATGGCTCTGGTCCTAGTAATAGGGACGAAAAGGTTGGTAATAATTATCCTTTTAAAGATCTTGCGGATGGTTTGTCGGCAAAAGGAATTGCAACGCTGCGTTACGACAAAAGAACGTTCGTTTATGGAAAAGAAATGAAAAACGATCCTGGATTATCCGTTAAAGAAGAAACCATTGAAGATGCCGTTCTTGCTGCTCACCTTTTACAAAATGACTCGCGTATTGATCCAAATAAGATATTTATCATTGGTCACAGTTTAGGCGGAATGTTGGCACCACGAATCGATGCTGAAGGCGGCAACTTTGCTGGAGTAATCATTATGGCAGGCTCCCCTCGCAAATTAGAAGAGATTCTTATGGACCAAAATAATGATCTTCTGAACGCCTTGAATAAGTTCTTGAAAATCATTGCTAAGAAGCAAATCGCCTCATTATCAAGAAAGCTTAACAACATCTACAACGTCAGTGACGAAGAAGCAAAATCAACTGTTGTTATAGGAAAATACGCCAGAGCTTATTACTTCAAAGAAATGGGGGAACACCCGTCTATTGATTATCTAAAAATCATAGAAAAGCCACTACTTATTTTGCAAGGAGAAAAGGATTTCCAAGTAACGGTAGAAAAGGACTTTAATCTTTACAGAAATATATTGGGGCAAACACCAAATGTCACGTTTAAACTTTATCCGAACTTAAATCATTTGTTTATGCCTTTTGTTCATGGAAAAATACTTAAAGCAAAAAAAGAATACAAGGTTGCCCAGCATATTGACCAACAAGTGATAAATGACATTTCCGATTGGATCCTTTCTT
The DNA here is from genome assembly GCA_963829575.1 of uncultured Sporolactobacillaceae bacterium. Classification (GTDB taxonomy): domain Bacteria; phylum Bacillota; class Bacilli; order Bacillales; family Sporolactobacillaceae; genus KACC-23026. The sequence goes on from CAWHJF010000004.1 coordinate 4,962, forward strand.
TTTGAGAAAATGGACTTTTAAATTTAAAAACAATATGGGAGCGATGACTATGTTGGTCGTGTTGTTACCGCAGATAAAATTGAAGGGTACAAGATTATAGAAGTTAAAGGGACTGTGTTTGGTCTCATTGTAAGAAGCAGTGGGCTTGGTAGTGATATTATGGCAGGATTAAAATCCTTAGTAGGCGGTGAAATAAAAATATCGAATATTGAGCAGAACTTTTTACAGTTAAAAATTTGTAGAGAAAGACAACGATTAGCTAAGAGAACCAAGATGGTATTGGAAACTATTTTGGTTCTCTTAATTTATACCCTGGTTTCGTTTAAGTTAATTTCATCCCGAAGTCACTAAAAATGGAAAGCCTTACGGCGCAGTATCGTTATCCCACGCAGTACATAGATCTGTTGTTGTTGCTGGTCCTCTTTCATATCCAATACTCCTCCCCTAAACACCCAAGCTCATAGGACGCTTGCATCTGTCTTGGGCTGCTTAGAAAAAGGATCAAAATAAATGATAAAAAGCAGTGCGAATTCCATATCGCACTGCTTTTTACCTTTTTGAAGCAACGGATCCGTCCCCGTGCTTCTGCCCCATGCTTCTTCTAGACCTATTCTTCCAGATCCTTCAGCAGAAATGGGGTATTGAGTTGGGATGATACATTTGCCGCTTCTATTAATTTTGTTAGGTCTAAAGCAAGTTTGATGTTTTCATCCGCTGTTGTGCCTTCTTGAATATGCTTCACCCATTGTTCAAATGAGGAAAGTCCCTGCGCTGGAGAGGCGTATGGCTTCCAGCCGTCCGAAGCCTCCTTAGAAGTTCGCACCATAACTTTTTCCTCCGGTAGTCCATAAATCAATGATCCCAGAGTACCATGCAATTCAATGCTAAAAGGAGAGTGCCCAGTCATAAATCCGGTCTCTGCAACACCAAGTGATCCATTTTCATACTTAAGAACAGCAATAGCGTTGTCTTCAACAGCCTTTCCACTTACATAACCATAGTGAGCACTAACACTTTCAGGCGCCCCTAAAAACAAGCGTGTTAAGTACATCGGATGACAGCCTAAGTCTGTCATTGCCCCACCGCCACATTCGATCGGATTGTAAAAGTGCTCCGGCAGCCAATCTTCTAATGCGCCATTATGGGCAAGGTGAACTCGACAGTAACTAATGTCACCCAGTAAGCCTTTTGAAATAATATCGTGAATCGCCAATGTGTAATCATCGTTTAATCTTGGTAAAGAGACGACCAACTTAACATTTGCTTCTCTCACCTGTGCTATGATGCGATTCGCTTCATGTAATGTGAGTGCAAGCACTTTTTCTGTGAAAATATGCTTACCTGCCTTGGCTGCTTTAGTCATTACAGAATGATGCATGTTTGTTGGTGTATCCACGATCACACCCTCGATATCTTGTTGCGCTAACAGTTCATCAAGAGAAGAAATAAATGGGACTGATAACCTCTCAGCCACCTCTTTCCCACGTTCTGGAAGTTCATCCCAAACTGCAACGATCTCTGTTTCTGGATGTTCGATCGCCTGTTGGGCATAGTCCTTTGCGTGGACATGCCAGAAACTAAGCATAGCTAGTCGAATCATAACACTGCCTCCTTGTATTAATGAATACGTTCAAAACAAATCGGAATGGCTCATCCATTTGAGAAGGTATTCAATCCGTAGGTGTTCTTTTCCATTTGATTCTTTTGTTCCGCCAAACGTGTGTGTAAAAAAACGATAATAAATGTTATGAAGCGCCTCACACACCCATTCCCTATTATACAGAAGAATGACTCTCGCCCATTTAAATTTGATAAATTCTTGCTTCATGTGGTCGGAGAGTCACTGTCTTAATGCGTTCCTCCCCATTAATATCGGAGTAGTTCGCTAATTTTAATTGCTTGTTAGATTCATCAAATCGTGGATCTAATTCCAAAACGTTACTTTTATCGGAATGGTTTAGCATGATTAACCAACGCGTTCCTTTAAAGCATCTTGTATACACATAGAGAGATTCATCTCCCGCTGAGAGATCTGTATAATCGCCATACACCATAACTGGATTATCTTTTCTCATCTGCACAAGCTTTTTATAATAGTAAAATACAGAATCTTGATCTTCTAACGACTTTTTAACATTTATTTCTTTATAATTAGAATTTACTTTAATCCATGGCTTACCTGTGGTAAATCCCGCGTGTTCGGTATCGTCCCATTGAATCGGTGTTCGAGAATTATCTCGACTTAATAAAATCAAGCTTTCTAACACTTCTTTTGGATCTCTTCCCTTTTCAACTTCTTCTTTATATTTATTTTTCATCGCAATATCATTATAGTCATCAATGGACGGAAAACGCACACCTGTCATGCCGATTTCTTCACCCTGATAAATGTATGGAATACCAGGCAATGTATGAATCATCGTAGCTAATAACTTAGCTGACTCCTTACGATAGACATTATCGTTTCCGTATCGAGTGACTTGTCTTGTATGATCGTGGTTATTCAAGAATTGTGAGTTTGTTCCTTTCCCTTTTAAACCTTCATACCACCGTGTTTGAATCTCTTTAAAACGTTTCATGTCCCATGTCGGCATATCATCCGCTACCTCAAAATGAAACAACGTATGAAGTTCATGACGGCCTTCCCCTACGTATAAAACACCATCCTCTGGTTTTACAAATGGGATTTCACCAACTGTCATAATGTCATAATGCTTTAAGACCTCGCGATTCATTTCTTGTAAATAGACGTGGATTCCTGGATTATTACCTAGATAATTGATCGTTTCTGGTTTATGCACATCCGGGAATCCTTTTAATTTCGCTAACAAATTAATCACATCTAAACGGAACCCATCAATTCCCTTATCTAGCCAGAATCTCATCATCTTATAGATTTCTTGTCGGACTTCGGGATTCTCCCAATTCAAATCGGGTTGCTCAACAGCAAAAGAATGCATGTAATAGTATTGGGTCGCCTCGTCCCATTCCCAAGCCGATGGTGTAAAATAGGATCTCCAATTATTAGGTACTCTTCCCTCTTTAGGAGCCTTCCATATATACCAATCTCGTTTTGGATGATCTTCTGAGGATCTGGACTCTAAAAACCAAGGGTGCTGGTTTGATGTATGATTAACGACTAAATCCATAATCAGTTTCATACCTCGTTTATGGACTTCCTCTAATAAATTTTCCCAAACACTCATATCCCCTGATTTTTCCATAATTCCATAATAATTCGATATGTCATACCCATTATCAATGTCCGGAGATTCATAACATGGGTTTAGCCAAATGACATCAACACCGAGTTCTTTAATATAATCAAGCTTTTCAATGACACCTTGTAAATCACCATATCCATCCCCATTTGTATCATAAAAACTGCGCCAATAGATCTGGTAAACAACGGCTTCCTTCCACCAAGTCCTGATCAATGTGTAGCCTCCTCAATCAATGCTCCTAAAGAGTTTATACGTCATTCAATATGGTTAACCTCGAAAATTCCATTTACAGTCAAATGAAACTAAATAAAATGGACTTCAAACGCCTCCCAATTTTTTAACACCTTTGAAAATGGGAGTGCTGAAATCCAAATCATTTATGATCGGTGCGCGCCTATTTAATTCCACTCGTTGACATGCCTTGAACGAACTGACGTTGAAAAATGATGAAAATAATAATCATCGGAATGGTCAAGAGTAACACACCTGCTAAAACTTGATTCCAATAAGCATTGTATTGTCCATATAAAGAATTTAATCCAATGGGTAAGGTGTAAATGTTTGGAGAACCATTTGTTAATAGCGCTGGCCACATAAATGAATTCCAGTTTCCTTGGAATGTGAAGATAATCTCTGTAGCCATAAGTGGACGAGCCATTGGCAAAAAAATTCGAAAGAAAACACCCCAAGTATTTAACCCATCGACACGAGCCGCTTCTTCCAATTCTTTGGGCATCCCTAAAAAGAATTGCCGCGCTAAGAAAATCATAAATGGACTCATTAAAAACGGAATGGTTAAACTTTGATAGGACCCGATCATATGCAAGTTATTTAATAACTTATACATAGGAACCATGACAACTTGAGCAGGTACCATCATAACTGCTAAGAAAACCAAAAACAATGGACCTTTAGCTGGAAAGTGTAAACGTGCGAATGCATATCCAGCTAATGTATTCACAACCACATTACCGATCGTTACAATCAGTGCAACAAGCACACTATTTATCAACCAATGTGTGAACGAAATTTGCGGCGAAGTAAAAAGGGTTTTGTAGCTCGAAATCGTTAGTCTACTCAGAGGCACCCATGTATGATAAACCAGGCTTGTTGGTTTAAACGACGTGTAAATAGACCATAGAAATGGGACTAGCGCAACCAAAGAATAAAGAATCGCTACAATATAAAACGCAGGCGATATTGTTTTCTTTTGCATGATTGGACCTCCTTTACGCTTCTTCTCTTTCAAAGAAGTATTTTTGAATCATCGTGAGAATGAGAATAACCACAAACAATGCAATCCCGATTGCAGAGGCATAACCCATATTTCCCGATGTCGCTTGATTAAACAAATCCAATACGACGGTCATCGTAGAATTTAACGGGCCTCCTGTACCACCAGAAATAATATACATTTGGTCAAACACTTGGAAACAACCGATCATGGATAAAACCACATTTAAGAAGGTGGTTCGCTTCAAGAGTGGAATCGTAATGTACCGCAACAAATTCCAATTTGACGCGCCATCAAGCGCTGCAGCTTCATAGACATCTTCTGATAAATCTTGTAAACCAGCTAAATAAATGATCATGAATTGACCGACGCTTGACCAAATTGCCAATGACATAATCGCCGGTAAGGCAAAAGTAGGACTGTTAAAATAATTTGGGCCGTGTATGCCGAAAATTTTCAAAAAGCTATTCAATAGTCCTTGCGGTTCAAAAATAAACATGAACATTAAACTTGTCGCAATTGTAGATGTAACGGTTGGCAGATAATAAATCACTCGGAATAGTGTTTTCCCTTTAATACTATTAACGATCAAGGCTAAAAACAAAGCAATTGCGGTCTGTACAGGTACGACAATGACCGCATAAAGCATCGTGTTGATAAATGCACGTCCTAATATGGGGTCATGAAACAATCGACTGAAATTTTTTAACCCTACAAATTGTGGGGGTTGGTTGATCGCCAGTGAATTATAGTGAAAGAAAGAAATATAAATGGCATAAAAAATAGGTCCAATCAGAAAAACCATTAATGATACAAAAGCCGGTAGTAAAAACAGATACCCAACCATCGCTTGTTCTAGCTTTGTTTTCTTGAAACTTGATTTTTTCAACTTTCGCATCTCCCTTTCTTGGAAGTGAAGTTCCCTTTTAAAGAAATTTGAACCCCCCACAAGGAGGAGTTCAAACTTAATTCAGATTATTGAGCTTGATTTTCAAAAGTGCTTTGAGCTTGACTCAATACTTTTGATGGGCTTAAACCTTTCAATACGCCAGCTTGGGTCGCATTGTTAATGGCAGTCACAAAGTTTGAACCTTGTGGTCCAAATTGGTAAGCGGTGCCGTTCTTCGTGCCATCAATAAATGCTTGGTAGGAAGGGTTGGTTTTTAAGAATGTTGATTGATCTGGAATATACGATGGAATGGCAAGTCCAGATTTGGCTGTCATATTCTCTGCTGTTTTACCTGTCAAGAAGAACAAAAGTTTTGCAGCCGCACCTGGGTTTTTAGATTGCGCGCTCATTTCATAGGCAACCGTGTAAACCATGTTATTTGATTTTCCATTTTGTGTTGGGAAATCTGTAATTGTATACTTCATTTTTGGAGCCGTCGATTGCATGGATGGGATTAACCATGCCCCTTCTGCAACCATTGCAACTTTACCTTGAGCAAAAGATTCGCCTGCCCATGAACCACCAAGATCTTTTGGATTAACGATGTAGCCTTTCTTCATGTTGTCGATGAAGAATTTTAAACCTGTTTGGTTCGCACTCTTTGTAAAGGTTGCTTTATTGGTTGACGGGTCATAATAGCTGCCACCGCCATTCAAAACAAATGGGTAATAACGTGCAACGTCAATCGGTATCGCAATCGGCGCAATACCTTTTGCTTTCAATTTAGCTGCATCTGTCTCGAATTCTGCCCATGTTTTAGGTGGTGTCGTAATACCTGCTTTATTCAAAAGCGTCATGTTGGATTCTAACGCTAAAGAGTTTTCGTCTTTGGCGATCCCGTACTGCTTACCTTTCCATTGGAACGCTTTCATTAATGATCCAGCATAATCACTTGCATTCACGCCATCCGCTTTCATGTATTTATCAAGTGGTGCGACAGATCCAGCCGTTTCTAATTGCTGAGCAATAGAAGAATCTACATAGAAAAGGTCGGGTGCTTTACCTGCTGGAATTTCGGTTTGTAGATCTTGTAGTTCGTTACCGTTGAAAGGAATGACTTTCACATGAACATTTGGATATTTTGTTTCAAACGCTTTCACTTGATTGTTTACTAATTTTGTCTCAGCCGGGCCCGATGACGCAATGCCAACCGATAAGTTTACAGGTTTCGAAGCGGTGCCCATGTTTGCTTTCTGAACGGCATTAGACGTACTTGCATTTGGAGTTGGCTTTGCATTTCCACAACCTGCCAACAAACCGACACTCATAACCGTGACCGCTGCGATTGATAAAAGACCCTTTTTTTTGGAATTCATTTTAACTTCCTCCTAAAATGTAGAATTAATTTGTATATAAATTTCATTAAAACCATTTAAATACTGCTTACAATCTAGTATTCAAAACTTTTTTATCAAGCTATCTTTCCGTTTCTGATTGAGTGGGGTGGGAATACCTCCCACCCAAGAGTCCTTTACTCACCATTAAAAACAATTGTATAACTTGTTGTGTTTTCTTTTATTTGAAGCTGATACGCCTCAGTTAGAGAAACTTGTATGCTTATTCTTCCATCCCCAATTGCGCCCTTTTCAAAGTTAAGGACCGTCATTCCTTCAATAAAATGAGGTTGAATATAGATCTCTTTTTGTATAGGATCCACCTTCAAACCAAGTAAGGCTTGGACCATTAAGAAGGGAGATCCAGCTGCCCAGGCTTGTGGCGAACAGGCCACTGGGTAAGGAACAGGATAACCCAGTTCTTTTTCATACCCACAGAATAATTCTGGAAGTCGATCATACTCAAATCCTTTTGAAGCTTCGATGAGCCCTTCAATGACCGTCGCAGCTTCTTTAATTTGGCCATTACGACTCATGCCAAGAAAAATCAAGCTATTATCATGTGGCCAAATACTTCCATCGTGGTAGCTCATTGGGTTGTAACCCGCTTCACCTTCGCCCATTGTGCGAATTCCATACCCAGAGAACAGTTTAGGTGAAATAAGCTGGTTAGTGATCGTTTGGACTTTGTCCATTTCTAGAATTCCTGATAACAATAAATGCCCAGGATTTGAAGTCCGTGTCCCCACTTGGTTCTTATCCTTGTCTAAAGCAATCGCATAGAACTGATTCTCTTCCATCCAAAAAGCGTTTTCGAAAGCTTCCTTAAGTTGGTTCGCTTGTTGTTTTAATCGTTCACTTTTTTCTATATTACCAACTTGTTCATAGAAATTAGCGATTCCTTTTTTGGCTTGATAGACATAGCCTTGTACTTCTACTAACGCAATAGGCGTTTTGGCATAATCCCCATTTCGATGGACAATGGAATCCCCTGAATCTTTCCAACCTTGGTTCGCAATCCCTTTCGAACTTTCTTGGTGGTATTCGACAAAACCATCCCCATCGAGATCACCAAATTCATCAATCCAGCGTAAAGCGGCTTCTACATTCGCTTCTAAGGCCTTGAACAACTCAAGATCACCTGTCCATTGGCAGTACTCGACCAAAAGAACAAGGAATAGCGGCGTAGAATCAATGGATCCGTAATAAGGTGTAAATGGCACTTGATTCGTGTTAGCGAGTTCCCCAAATCGAAGTTCATGCATGATTTTTCCAGGTTGCTCATCCCGCCAAGGATTCTTTTCTTTTCCCTGATATGCGGCCATTGTAAGAAGGGTCCCTTTTGCAACTTCTGGCTTCATCGGAAGCATTTGCAAGGCAGCAATTAGACTATCTCGGCCAAATGGAACACCGAACCATGGTAACCCTGCAACAGGAAATTCCCCATATCCAATATCTGTAAGGAGGAGTTTTAAATCCCCTAGGCCTTGATCGACCAATCGTTGAAGTTGGCCATGATCCGTTGTGATTTGTGTTGCTTCGTTGATCCAATTTTCATGTTCGGATTGCAAAGCTGCTCGAGCTTCTTCTGGCTTCATGACTTTAAGTGTCTCATCTTCAATCTCCGGGCATACAGCTAAGGTGATCGTTTGGGCCTCTTCATGATTAAGTTGAAAATCAAACAAAAACTCACCCGATTCGGTTATCTTGTTGCATGGTGTATCCCATTTGAAAATGGTTCGTCTTGTGAGGTCATCTGTCCCTTTATACACCAGTTCTAATCCATCCTCATGGACTTTTCGATCCGTAATGGTCCCAACCGTGCCATTTTGGAACCCTCTAACAATAAACATATCTTTAAAATCAGCATCTGCTGAAACACTAAATTCAAATTTAATGGGTTTTGGATAATAGTTCTTTAAAGAAAACTGTTCGTACCAAACATCTTGATAAATAAATCGTTCTCTTTTTACCTCAATAGATTCTCTCCATAGGACAAGTTCTTCATTCTTCTCTATATGCTGATTCGTTAACCGAATGGTCGCCGTTGTCGTTTGTTTCGCCTCAGAGGCTAAACAAATTAGAGATTCTCCATTGATTTTGGTTTCTAACTGACTTAAGAACCGAGTATCCTTCTTATATAAACCCAAGCCATAAGGGTGATTCTCTGAAATATCCCCATCAATATCCGTTAATAAAAATACATTGTTGTCTTTTAATACACGATAGTCCATAACTTCCTCCTCAACCTTGCCAATAGACTTCTCTCGTTTTTCCGAAACGTTTTGGATAACCGTTAAAAAAAAGAAAGGGTATCCGAAACGTTTCGGATTCTTACAAAAAAATTTATGCCCTGAAGTCAGCCACTTTCTTTGACTTCAGGAACGAGGTTTTAGTGTTGTATCTCTCTCAATAAGCTCAGTTGGCAAAATACAAATTTGCCCCTTTTTTTCCTCATTAAGCATTGAAATCAACATTTCCGCTGCTTTATACCCAATCATGAATTTATCTTGAGCAACAGTAGTTAGCCTTGGCCTAACATATGAAGATAGAACAATATCGTCGTAGCCAACGATCGATAAGTCCCTTGGAACACTCAGGTTTAATCGTTGAGCCGCTTTAATTGCACCAAAGGCCATCAAGTCGCTTGCACAAAACAAAGCGGTAATCTGTGGATGTTCAATTAAAAGCTTATAAGTAACCTCTTCGGCATCTTTTTCAAGATAATTACCATTAACCATCATTGTTTCATCAAACGGGAGATTACGCTCATTTAAAGCTGCCTGGTAACCTTTCAAACGTTCTTTACTCACGACGGCATGTTCATGTCCATTAACCATACCGATATGCTGGTGACCCAACTTAATCAAGTGATTGACTGCCGTTTTGGCACCAACAAAGTTGTCTGTTGAAACATAACCGACGGTCTCTGTATGGATCGGGATATCAATTAGAACACAAGGAATATTACTTTCGAGCACTTCGTGTAAGTAAGGATCGTCTGTACGAATCCCCTGTAAAATCGCACCATCTACACCGCGTTCCATACAGAGCTGCGAATAGGATTTCTTTTTCTGCCTCTTTGGATCTGTGCTGAATAAAATCATGTCATAATCTGACTCCGCAGTATATTCATTAATCCCACAAAGCACTTCAAATGTAAAATTATCCTTTTTAGAAGATCGATTAAGTTCAGAGACGATAAGCCCAATCGTTTTAGATTTCTTTGTCACTAACGTACGGGCTACCGCGTTTGGTGTATAATTGAGTTTCTCTGCTGCCTCAATTATCTTTTTTCTGGTATTTTGATTCACATCATCATACCCATTTAAAGCTCTTGAAACTGTAGTAACCGATACTCCGACTCTTTTTGCTATATCTTTTATAGTTGCCATATTCTCACCCAAAACGTTTTGGATACTTTATGTTTTGAATTATAACCGATGTCGGAAACGTTTTCAATACGTTTTATAAAATAAACTTAATTCATCTTTTGGCTTAACATTTGAAGGGTACACCTTGGAAAATGAATTGCAAAAACAGCTATTGTGTATACTAGATAGCGCGCACCCCAAACTTATGTGGCGTAACGTGTAACATCGAATCATTTTCTCCAGCTAGAAGCAATTAATAGTAATTTAACCTTTTTCATTGTTTTTGATTCAAAAAACTCCGTTTCACAATGAGGTCCACTTTTCAATTCTTTCCTAATTCGATTCGATCCTTTTCCATTGCATAGTAGCGTTGTCCCACGCAGTACATAGATCTGTTGTTGTTGCTGGTCGTCTTTCATATCCAATACGCCTCCCCTAAACACCCAAGCTCATAGGACGCTTGCATCTGTCTTGGGCTGCTTAGAAAAAGGATCAAAATAAATGATAAAAAGCAGTGCGAATTCAATTTCGCACTGCTTTTTCCATTTTTGAAGCAACGGATCCGTCCCCATGCTTCTTTTTATTTCTTAACAACAGGAATCCACATTTCACCAAAGGCTAGGCCGTTTCGATGCCCCATCAAAACGAGTGTATTGGGTCCACCAACATAGGCATAATCATTTATTTCGGCTAAGGCTTGTCCAAAGGCAATGGCTGGAAGTTGATTATTCAATTCATCAAATGTGTTTGCTTCGCCTTTAACAACGATGTAATCGCCTTTAGGAAATGGAATCACTTTCGCTCCTTCTGGTGCCGCCGATACTTCTGCCAAGACGCCCGCATGATGCATCATCTTGCCATTAACGGCTTCGCTAACTGCAAAAATAGAATCATTTTCGGCTATGGCTTTTAAAGCATCCAGTGTTCCATCCTCGCTCGCAGCCTTCCAAAAATCTGCTTTTTCCTTGTTTATGCCCGCAAAATCCGTGTGATGACTCTTAAATTCAGTTCCAAGCCCTATAACAATAAAGCTGTCTTTTTCTTCTAGCGTATAATTTGCCATAATTCATAACCACCCTTTTTTAAATAGATCAAACAACGTGTCGACTTGTCATCTTCACTTGATCGATCTATCATAGTCTTAAATCATGTCAAAAGATGACACCATTTAGGAGACCTAATGAAGAAGAGGATGTCCTAACATCTCATCCCATTTATCTCTTGCACCTTTATCGCGAGAAAAGTCATTGGTTAATTGAAGGGTATGACTTAAATGAAGAAAAGACAAAGATTTTTTCAGTCAATCACCTTAAGGATGTCATACCTTATTCGGCTAAAAAAAGAGTGACTGAACAAGAGATTTCAGACAAACTTAGAAAGCAGGAAAAAGTGATTAACCTTGTGATTGAACTGGGTCCAAAAGCGATCGCTCAGTTCAAAAAATACCATCCTTTAAAAGGATCACTTTCCTATACGAATCCTTATCACAGAAGGCTCCTGTTTACTTCTACCCTCGTAGCTACTGGACGAAACGCTCTAGAAAATTTGCCGTGCGCTTTCCTCCAGGCTTTGAAGCAACGGATCCGTCCCCATGCTCCACTAAGTTGTCATTTTATCTTGTTGAGGGGGTTGTTCTAACCAAGAGTTTTTAATCATTATACTTTCAGCTTCTTTCGCTAACTTGGCTGTGTCGGTTAATAAATCCATATAATGAACTCGTAAATCATTTCTCAAACTACTCGCAAGTGAAGTCGCATAATCTGACACCCCTGCTGCTATTAACATACTTAATTCATACATCATCAATTTATCAGAGAAAGGCGGTTGAAAGGAGCTGAACACCTGTGCTTCAGACCCCATTGGAGAAGGGAGTTTGCTACCTGTTAAAAATTGAGTCAGTGAATGAATGACTTTTTCAGAGAGCTGACCTGCCTTACCCATAAAATCACGTATGTGTTTTAAGTCTGCGGTTTGTTCAAATCCCTTAATAAGGGCATTACCTAACACATTCGCTTCTAAATTTCCAAAAACATGAGAAATCTCAATAGTATTTAGATACCTCTGGTCTTTCAAGAAATTTTTCCCGTTCAAATAATCTTTATCTTCAATAAAATCAACTTTTTTCGGAGGGTCTATAATGGGTGGTCTTACATATACACCTTTGGATAACAACACATCACTAACTGTATCAAACGTCTTTGTTGCCTGATTGATACTTTGTTTGAAATGATCTCTTATGTCACGTCGTGTTGACATCGTATACATAAGGCTAGAGGATACAAGCATAACTCTAGCCATATTTTTTATGTACTTTAAAGAAAACGTATCAGAGAACAGACGTGGTGCCGTAACATCAACATCTTGTTCATTAAAACCAATTGGCAAAGGCATATGTTCCGCCTGTAGGATCTGTTTATTGTTCTGCTCGGAAATTTTCATTTTCTTCAAAGTATCTTTTAAAACATCTAAAACCTCATCATCCTCAGCCTTGGCAACAAAGTATTCTAACACACATTTTATATGTGTGTTGCTAATATAAGCATTCCATAGCGAAGCCATTTCTGATGACGTTAAATTCACATTCTCTGAAGCGCTCATAATAAATTCCTCCCTTTGTAAACCATACTTTCTTTATAAATTTTCCTTAATTTTAATTAATATACGTTTTTCTTATGAAGCATGGGGACGGTTCTTTTGCTTCACTGCTTGGAAGAAGCATCGGATCCGTCCCCATGCTTCCTCCCCCAAAACAAAGAACGGGTCCGTTGCTTCCTATAAAAGGAAGCGACAGACCCGCCTCATGCATTTAAAAGTTCTTCGCAATAATACTTTTCACTGTTGCGGGATTTAAGACAATTTCGTCATTTTTGGATTTAAGGATATCATCATACATGACTTTGCCTGTCCCTTTGATTTGCTCATAATGGACTTGTTGGGATGGGTTAATGCCTTTCATAGCCAAAGCAAGACTCAGCATATCCGAGTGGGACATATTGGTACCGATCAAATATTGGGATGCGGAGTGCACAAGTTTAGGAAGTTTAGGAATGTTACCAGGACTAAGCGCGTCTTTTCCAATAGACTTCAAGATATCGAATTGGGCCATTTGGCGGGCATAGTCTCCGTCTGCCGCTGAATGGCGTTCACGCGCAATCGCTAAAGCCGTAGATCCCTTAACAAAATGTGGACCAGCCTTATACACTTGACCACCTATATTAATAGTCTCAGGCACATTCATTGTGATGCCGCCGAACAAATCAACCATCGATTGAAGGCCACCAAAATTGGTTTCGGCATAATAATTAATCGGTACTCCGGTTAATTCACTGACCGCATTGACTGCCCCTTCAATTCCCTGCTTAGTTCCTTTATTTGCCTGTAAAATATACTGAACGCTTGTGAGTTTCGTATAGCCATAACCGTCTAAATGAACTCGAGTATCACGCGGGATACTGACCACGTTCACTTGATTTTTCGTCAAATCAACATGGGCCAACATCATACTGTCAGAATGGCCAAATTTATCCCCAGGTCGAGCATCCGAACCCATAATTAACACGTTAAATGTATCTTGACTTGGCTTGGTTGATTGGCTGGGTTGATTATTAGTGTCAGGCGTTTTAACCGTGGACACAACCGGAACAGACCTAAAATGGTTCTTAGGCTGAAGCTCATAATAACCAAATCCAACACCCGCTGCCGCAAGGATCACAACCCCTAAAAGGCTAAACCCAAATATCTTCCATTTTTTATTTTTCTTCATAATGTCTCCCCAACATTTCGATATTTTTCTTTATATCTGCTTAAGCTTAATTTTACTTTTATTTTAGAAAACTGTCACTAGAAATTTATGCAAAGCAAGGGGACGGTCCTTTTGCTTCGTTATGGCAACGCCTGTCATTACGACAAACACTCCTAGTAAACCCCAAGGCTACGCCTGATGGTTAACGTTCAATATTTCGAACAGTGACTGATACCTGAATCATCCGCACCGAGACATAAATATAGGGAAGCAGCGGAACCGTCCCCATGCTTCCCTGTATAGAGTTCCGCTTGGTCACAATCAAGTTCACCATGAACCTCAAACAAATAACCATACTCGACCTTTTCTCTCGCTTCCATAAAAATCCCCACTGGATCTAATCTTGTATTTACGCAAAAAACTCTACTGTTGTTGTTTGCCTCCCTAACGGAAAAAGAATCCGCGAGTGGAGCAAGATTTAAATGAAGCGCATCTTCCATTTGCTTGTTATAGCAGTCCAAACATAACTGTTCATTTTCATCTTCATAAGTCATGATCATTTGAGCTTCTTTTTGTTTACATACCTCACATTTAGACATAACGTCCTCCTTGAATCTCTCTATTTAATAATTTAGGACTCTAATAACTCTACGATCTCGAACTTCATTATAACCAGACTTAAATATAGAGCCAACAAACTCCGGGCGTCACGGCGACCAACCATTCTTCTATTCGACAAAATTCGGGTGGTGACAGGCACTCGTTATGTTGCAAGCGATAAATAACTTCAATATAATAAAATTAATTTAAAAAATGACTGAGCGCGTGGACCTTCAGTCGGCTTTCAACTCATATAACGTGAAAAAGCGTCTGACCATTGGGTTTAATAAGAGATAGCCACCTAGCTCGACAAACATGGGGTGGTTGTCTCTTATTTGTTATTTTAAGCGATCAAAGCCATTGCTTAGATTGTTAAAAACAAAAGGACGAGGTTTTCGCTTCCATTAAAATAGAAGCACGAGATCCGTCCCCATGCTCCCGCCGAAAAGAGGTAACTTATGGATAAAAAACTGGCTGAAGTCATTGTTCGTGAGATTATGGAGCGGCTTGGCAAGAATATTAATTTAATGGACCGGACGGGGACGATTATTGCCTCGGGGGATCCGTCGCGAATTGGAAATGTGCACGAAGGTGCCTTGGAAGTCATTAAGACTGGGAAAGAACGGATTGTCATTAATCCTGAAAAAGGGGCGAAAGCATATAGTGGGTCTAAGCCAGGCGTGAATCTTTCTATTAAATATAGAGGGGAGATTCTGGGTGTCGTTGGCATAACCGGGCATCCAGAAGACGTTTTAGAGTTTGCCTCTTTGGTCGTGATGATGGCGGAATTATTAATTGAACGCTCGATCTTTGAAAGCGAATCTGAACGGGTCAATCGCACTAAGAATTTCTTAATGGAAGAATGCTTAAAGAAAGACCCAGACCTCGATCATATTCAATTCAAGTTAAAAGGACTCGGCCTTCAATTGGAGCAGCCCTATCAACTCGCGATCCTCCGTGTAGAAGATGGAAAGTCGCGTTCTCATGACACATTTTCTGTCCATAATCAAATCCGCAATCGATTAATCGAGCTTCCTGTTCTTTATCAGTTTGTCAATGATCGGGATTTTGTCTTTCTCTTAATTTCTCAACCTTTTTACAAGTTCGATGACATTTTGAGTTATATAATAAATGACTTTAAGAATCATTTCCGTCACGTTCAAGTTGGGTTACCTCAGGCCTTTAATGAGTTAAAAGAGGCCCGATTTCATTTTAAAAGAACAATCCAAACCCTCGATATGACGAATGAAGAAAGGGTTGTGCCTGAACAGTTCGAGTCGCAATTACTTATTTCAAAGGTCACAGAGGACTATGGGGACTGGTTTGTGGAAAACCGATTACGCAACCTCCCTTCCAACCTAATCAAAACGCTCATGGTCTACTTTGATCACGATTTAAATATGAGCCAAACGGCCAAACAACTCTTTGTCCATCGAAATACTCTTATTTATCGACTGGACCGCGTGAAGGAAATCGTTGGTCTCGATCCGCGCCAATTCAAAGACGCGGTGGAGCTCCAATTAGCAATTTGGTTATATTGCACAAAAAACAAAGGGAGCTTTTAGCTCCTTTTCGTTTATTCTGTTGATATTGCGCATTCCATATTTTTCATATAATGAATTATGGAAGCGGATACAAATTACAGGGATCATGCTCACCCCTTGAAAGACTCGGGTGGGGACT
This sequence comes from uncultured Sporolactobacillaceae bacterium, assembly GCA_963829575.1. Classification (GTDB taxonomy): domain Bacteria; phylum Bacillota; class Bacilli; order Bacillales; family Sporolactobacillaceae; genus KACC-23026. The sequence goes on from CAWHJF010000004.1 coordinate 21,102, forward strand.
AGGGATTTGCTTCCTGATTGGATGAAGCAGTAGATCCGTCCCCATGCTTCCCAAACTAGGAGGAACTCATCATGACTAGCATTCGACAAAATTCGGGCGGCGACAGGCATCTGGTCATTTGTCCGGATTCGTTTAAGGGGAGCCTGTCAGCGGTTGAGGCTTGCGAGACCATTGCATCTGCGGCTAAAGAAATAGTGCCAGATGTACACACTTTGTCCTTACCGATGGCGGATGGCGGTGAGGGGACCGCGCAAAGTCTTGTTTCGGCGACAAATGGCACGTTAGTTAAAGTGCCCAATATTCAAGGGCCGCTTGGGGCCCCCATTGAAGGGTATTATGGCCTGAGTGGCGATGGGAAAACGGCGATTATTGAGCTGGCCGTGGCTTCTGGCCTTGATTTAGTGCCAAAAAACGAAAGAGACGCAGGGCGCGCCTCGACTTTTGGGACCGGACAGTTGATCCGCCACGCGATCGACCAAGGTATCGATCATTTTATTATTGGGTTAGGTGGAAGCGCAACCACGGATGGCGGCGTCGGCCTTCTCAAAGGCCTTGGTTTTCGTTTTTTAGATGCCCATGGCGACGACATTCCGGAAGGTGGGCACGATCTGCACCTTATAAGCACGATCGAGGATACGCTCTGTGGATCCTCGTATTAAACAGGCCCATTTCAATATTGCGAGCGATGTGACGAATCCGCTGGTTGGACCAACAGGTGCTGCCGTTGTTTTTGGGCCACAAAAAGGCGCGAACCCTGAGCTTGTGCGCCACCTCGACGAAGGGCTCACCCACTACGCCAATTGTATTGAAGCGTTCACCGGAAAGCATCTTCACGATTTCAAGGGTGCCGGGGCTGCCGGCGGAACGGCCGCTGGGTTGATCGCGTTTTTAAATGCGGAATTAAAATCTGGCGTTGAGTTGGTTAAAGACGCCATGCACTTCGACCAAATCCTTGAGCAACAAGCCGTCGAGCTTATTATTACAGGCGAAGGCCAGTTGGATAGCCAAACCGGTTATGGAAAAGTGATTTCAGGGGTTTGCCAAAGTGCCAAACGATTTAACATACCTGTGATCGCACTGGCGGGTGCTGTAAAAGGTGACGCCAATGACCTGTTTGAGGCCGGTTTAACCGCGGCATTCAGTATTGCACAAGGGCCGATCTCCCTTGAAGAAAGCATGGCACGCACCAAGGAACTTTTATATCAAAAAGCGTTGCAAATTTTTCGAGTTTGGGCAATCACGCACTCATAAGAACTTTTATTAAAAATCTATGTATTCACAGGAGGGACACCCATGTCCGCACAACTATTAGCATCGGTCGGACCACTTTTATTAATTTGGCTCGTCATCTGTATTGCACTAATCGTTTTTCTATCCGCAAAAATCAAACTTCATCCCTTTATGTCCATTATTGTGTCGACCTATTTATTCGGCCTTGGCGCCAACCTGCTCGGTCAAATGAAAGGGGCTTCAAAACCACTTGTCGCAAATATTGGCGACACCATGACGTCTGGTTTTGGAGGCATTATTGCTTATATTGGTCTCGTCATTATCTTCGGGACGATTATTGGGAAAGTGATTGAGAACTCTGGCGCGGCGGTCACGATGGCCGAAAGTGTGCTCAAGCGCATCAAAAATCCTGGAATTGCGATGTCCGTGATTGGTTGGATTGTTTCCATTCCCGTTTTCTGTGATTCAGGCTTTGTCATTTTATCTTCCTTAAGAAAATCCATTTCGAAAAAAGTAAACGTTAATCCGATTGTATTGAGTGTGTCACTCGCAACTGGGCTCTATGCGTCACATACCTTTGTCCCGCCTACCCCTGGACCGATTGCCGCGGCCGGCAACTTAGGCATTGGGGCCAGTCAATTAATTTGGGTGATTTTAATTGGGGCAGTCGTTTCTATTTTTACAGCTGCCGCTGGTTATATCTATGCCTCTCGTTTTACAAAAAACTTAGAAATTGAAGACGAGGATGATTCCATCAGCTTTGAGGAATATAAGGCACAGTACAAACACTTGCCAACCGCATTCCGTGCGTTTACACCGATTATTTTGCCAATCATTCTCATGGCTTTGGGTTCTGTTGCGAATTTTCCAGTGTCAGGTGTCGGGACCAGCCATGAAGTGACCTTATTCACAGGCGGCCTCTATTCCTTCTTCAATTTTCTAGGCCAACCGGTTAATGCGCTCTTCGTCGGCGTTGTTCTCGCCTTATTCTTATTAGTTCCACAAAAAGATGAAAGCACGCTCACGAACTGGATTGGAGAAGGGCTTAAGGACGCGGCAATTATCATCATGATCACGGGAGCAGGCGGCGCCTTTGGTTCGATGATCAAAGCCACACCGATTGCCGATTACATCCAATCTCTCGTTTCAGGAAAATCCGCCTTCATCGGAGTCGGCGCCCTTGTTCTGCTTTTCCTAATTGCGGCTTTGTTAAAAACGGCACAGGGCAGCTCAACAGCAGCCTTGGTTATCACATCCACCATTGCGATGCCACTTCTTCCGTCACTTGGGCTAACCCACATGACAGGTAGCGTTCCAATGGGCCAAATCTTAGCTGTCATGGCCATCGGCTCTGGCGCCATGGTTGTCAGTCATGTCAACGACTCCTACTTCTGGGTCGTCTCACAATTCTCCGGCATGAAAGTCACAACCGCCTATCGCGCGCAAACCGTCGCCACCTTGATTCAAGGGATTGTCGGCATTCTCGTTACCGTAATTATTGGAATGATCTTTTTGTAAGGTGAAGCGTGGGGACGGTCCTTTTGCTTCCTCTTGGTGGGAGCAGCGGACCCGTCCCCATGCTTCGGTTTCTTTATCAGAGTTTATTTTCACTTGAACCTATGATCTTTTTCACTGAGGAAAAGACCTTATGGGGACGGATTGCTGCTTCCTATTTCCAAGAAGCAGCGGATCCGTCCCCTATTCTTCGGCAATTCTATTTAGATCTTTTATACTTATTATGATAAGTAAAATCAATGAGATCTGAGTCATTCACTATACTAACTGGTGAATGATGAAGTGAACCATCGCTACTTTCAATTCCAAAGCCTTGATTACAATTTAAAGTCGTTCTGAACCCCCTTTGAATATTTCTTCCAATGCCAATATTGCCCCCAATATCCGCTTCTGAAACCTTAATAAATCCAATATTGATAGCCCGGTTCCGGTTCGCCAATCGATTCCCTCCCTTTTAAATTATTCTATGATTGCCAAATAAAAAAATAGCACGGTTAAAAGGTGTTAATGTGTTTTAGATAAGTGGAAGCACGGGGACCGTCCCCATGCTTCCGCCCCCATATCGGCCCACTAATTCTTGCACAAAATGAATAATTTAAATATAATAATAGTAGAATAAAAAATGACTGAGTGCTGTGAACACTCAGTCGGTTACAACATACATGCCGCAGAGTTAGCGGCTGACCTTTGGGTTAACTACAGAAATAGTCACCTCGCTGGCAAGCTTGGGGTGGCTATTTCTTTTTAATGATTGCGACGACAATGGAAACAAGCATTGCGGTATAAACAGCTTCAAATGTTAAAGCTGCCAATACAATAGTTAAAGCGTTGTTTGCCGCCATAAGCGTTCACCCCCTTTCGATAAGGGAGTGTCAGCCGCCACCCTGCTATGTAGTTGCACTATAATTCTATCATAAATATATCTCTAATAGGAATATATGTTCGCATTTGTTTTTCGACAAATTTCGTGACTTCATTATGACTGACCCGTATGCATTTGCTTTTCCTCGTTATTGTATGCGGAACGCTTCCTAGCGGTGGAAGAACGGGGGGTAAAAATGACAACGTTGACTTTTCATAAGGCTTACAGAAATGATGAGGCATTAAGAAAAAGCTTTAATGACCTTGCCACTTTGGTTTTTGGCATTAATTTTGAAGAATGGCATCAATATGTTGATGGGCGTAAACTAATAGCAAATGTTTCGGTTAATGTATTGGATTTTGTCGTAAATGGTGAGGAAAAACGAGCGATACAAATCGGAACAGTTATGACACACCCCGAATACCGAAATCGAGGGCTTTCCAAAAGGTTAATGCACAAGGTGCTAGAGGCATACGAAAATCGATATGATTTTATGTACTTGTTTGCTAATCAGAACGTGCTAGATTTCTATCCTAAATTCGGATTTAAAGCTGTCAGCGACTATCCGTTTTCGATGGCGTCCGCCAATTAGACGGTAATAAGGTTGAAGACCTTAATTTCATTTACACGTTTGCATTGGATAGAGTACCCGTTTCGAACCGTTTTGGTACGGTCCACACTCAAGAACTTCTTATGTTTTATTGTATCTATGTGTTTAACACTAATATTTACTACATTCAAGATGAAGACGCGATTGTAATCTTTAAGCAAGCGGACAAGCAATTGGATGTTTTTGATCTTATAAGTAAAAAAGAGGTAAAGATTAATAAAATTCTCTCAAAGATTTCTACTCAAACGACGAATCGAATTGTCTTCCATTTCACACCCGATGATCGAGACCTTAATATTTTTCAAAAAGAGCGTTTCAATAGGGACGATGTGCTATTTGTAAAAACCAGTGGAAACAATGAATTTCCCTCGCACATTAAGCATCCTCTCACCGCTCAAGCCTAAATTAAGTTTGTGAAGTTCTCTACTTAAGACGTAACAACAAGCCTTAGCATTCCTAAGGTGCTACCTGGCACTTATTCAGATCGAGAAAAAAGACGCCCAAAATGGACGTCTTTTGTGCGTTATATATTGCGGCGAGAGACCACACTCCACATGTGTTTGCCTTAGAAAGGCACGTCAATCTCGACTTATGCAATGAGCTCATCGCACACTAAATATAACACCGATTCACTAAAAAAACAACTACTGAAGCGTAGGGACGGATCCGGTGCTTCCTATTTTCAAGAAGCACTGGATCCGTCCCCATGCTTCCTAACAAATCGTTTGTCTAGTTGATTCTTCAAGAGCCACGCTAAGTAGCCGCTATAGGTCATGCCTTTGTATGCAAAGAACCCTTGTTTATTGCCCAGCGACAAGATCGACAGGGCCATTTTTGGTGGACGGTAGGATTGTCCTAGACCGGTGTGAAAGAAACCTTTTATATTTTCATATAGAATCGTTCCCTGTTTGAGCGCAATGACGCCTGACTTTTCTATCATCGGTTGCCCCGCGATACTTATACACGCTCCTGCTCCAAAAATGGATGGGTACGATTTAACTTGTAATGTGTCTTCAACTTTAAGGTAGCCCTTTTGATCAACCGGTAATTGCGAAGTTTTAAATAACCCCGGTGCTTTAGAACCCGCGAGCCAAATAATGTGATCATAGGCGATTTCCTTTGCTTCAGTTGTCATTAGTTTTTGGGGCCCAATCTTATTTACGGTCGTTCCCGTTAACACCTGAACCCCTCTGTTCGCCACAATCTCTTCTATTTTCTTAGACACTTTTTCGCCCTTGTTTGCTAGTAATGGATGGGCACTGATCAAGGTCACGGGGCTATTAATGGCATTCTTGTCACGCCATGATTGAAGGGAAAGGCTAATTTCAATCCCTGCAGCGCCTCCCCCGACCATCACAACTTTTCCTGATTTCCGCACCTCATCTATTGTTTTTACAAAATGATAGTTTGGCTTTATTCGACGGGCATACTCGATGACACCGTCAATCGATGTCCCTGCTGTTAATGATCCAATATTAAAAGAAATCGCATCGTACTCCAGAACCTCTCCATTTGCGGTTAACACCTTCTTTTGGATGGGATCAATTGCGGTTACCGCGTCTTCCAAAAACTTGGCATTGGCCTTTTGGGTTAAGTGCTTTAAATCTATGCGGAGTTGGTCTTTTTCGTAGATGCCCTCAACGTAGCCTGAAAACATCCCATCATAATATTGAAAGCGATTAGCTGAAATCAATAGCATATTAACCTTATCTATAGGTGTCTTATAGAATCTCTCAATCACCTCTAAATGCGCCTGTCCCCCACCCACAAGTATTAATGTCTTCATATGTCCTCCCAATGTCCCGATGGTTTGTCTTAAGTGAAGCACGGGGACGGATCCGGTGCTTCATTCTTCCTGCGTGCCTGGCATTACGACAAACACCCATAGTCCCCGCCAGGCTACACCTGGAGGGGCGTTCTACATTTCAAACGGTGACTGGCACCTGAATCATCCGGCACCGAGCCATAAATAATATGGAAGCAGCGGAACCGTCCGAGACTGAGTGAAAAAGTCCACATTTTTTAATTAGTATAATTGGATGTTCAGGGGGTACATAGATGCTCAGATTGACTTCTAGAGCCAGGGCTTCTGAAGCCAGTCTGAGACATCTATGTCTTCCGAACATCCGAATTTTACTAATTAAAAAATGTGGACTTTATCACTGGTCCCGAACCGTCCCCATGCTTCCACTTCCTAGTAAGAAAACGATCCGTCTCCTTGCTTTCTCTTTATTTTCATGACCTCTACATTAAATTCACACTCGTCGCCAAAATCATATAAGTAGAGGAAGCCTTGTCCTTCATATAAATTGAGGCCACCAATTTTAGCCTCTGTCACGTAAGGCCCTGGTCCACCCATAGGGGAATGGTACGCATCTTGGCCGAATTTTTTTCCATCCATATAAAAAGCATACAAATGGTCATCATCTAAATCAAAGGCTTTTTGTATGAGTTTGTGTAGTTCCAACAAAGTGTCTGAACTAGATAATTCAAGCGTTTTCCCATTCGAACCGGATGGTTTGATCTTGAACTGATAATTTCCCTTAACAAACTCATTTTTCTCTTTTTCTAGGATCTTGTTCAACGCCTCACTTAAAAATAACGGTTTTAATAATGAAAACAGCGTTTCCTTACTGCGATCCTTTTTTCGATCTACTGCCTCTTCCTGCTCGTTCTCGAAACCAAACAATTCTGACAGTAACCCAAAGGATTGAATGAAACGCTCATCTTCATAAGGTTCCCATGTTTCAAGTAAAGCAAAATAGATCTCTTTAAAAAAAGGAGTGAGCGTAATGGATTTGGCGAACGTCCTGTTTGGTTGTTCATACCTAATTGCCAGATCCTCATCCATTTCAAAAGACCACAAACCAAAATATTTAAAGTAATAAAAAAAATGGCCGAATCTCTCAAGTCGATCCCCTAACCTTTGAACCGAAATTGGCTTGTTTGCAGGGTAATCTTTTAAATCTTCTAATAAAAATTCAAGATAAGGAACGGCTCCCCTAGAATCTCCCTGAAGCTCGTCCCAATTTAACCGCATCCAAAACGCCTCTAATAAGGTCACATATTGTTCCGTCATTGTGAGGTTAGCAAACTGCGCAATCCTCTCATTTTGAACCAAAACGGATTTTGTCGTGCTTGTGGTTTTTATTTTAATAAGATCAAGCTCAATAGAAAGGCAATAAAACAAATGCAAAATCGGGTAGCTGGTTTGAGACGCGAATTTAGGAACATCCCCTTCAGAACCTCTCAACTTCGGAAAAATCCTAAGAAGATCCTTTTTCGTCAAATAGCCCTTGGTCTTTGTCAGTCTAATGGTGTTCGATTGAAGATAATCTAAGAACACCTTAAAATCACTAACAATAGTTGAAGGATTCCCATCAGTTACAACTAAATTTCCAGCACGTTCACCGTCGCCTTGTTCCCTCATTATTCAATAAACTCCTTTCTGTGTGGAAGCATGGGGATGCTTATTTAAGAGATTATGTGGACATTATACGCTACTCCTTCAGGGGGGGACAATACGTTAGTTGTCGGAAGCATGGGGACGGGTCTTTTGCCCACTTATTTTAGCGCGCCTGTCATTTCGGCAAACACCCATATTAAACCCCCAGGCGTAGCCTGGGGGTTACTGTTCTACATTTCGACCAATGACTGGCACCTGACATGAATATATGGAAGCATCGGAACCGTCCCCATGCTTCTTCTTATTCAGGAAGCGCTGGATCCGTCCCCATGCTTCTCCCCATGCTTCTCTTCCTATAGCCAATTGCAAGTAGCATTGATGGAATGGTGCATACGATCATTCCAAGAAAGGCGTATCTTGGCTGGATGCCGTATAAATAGCCTCCAAAAACGGTCAAGATTGAAGTGCCCCAACTTAGTGCAAGTGCTGAGTACAAGCCCTGTGCTTTTGGAATCTGACTATGTGGGATGTTTTTAGTTAAGTATTTTATGAAGGCATAATGCCCCATTGCAAAAGAACAGGCATGTAAGAGTTGCGCGACGCAGAAGACCTCGACATTTGGAAAGGTAAAAACCATTAGCCAGCGGACGGTCGAACCCAGGGCTGCAAATGTGAGTAAACTTCCTACTGACCATTTTTTAAACACCTGATCGGCAATTGAGAAGAATACAATTTCGGCGAGAACCGCAATATTAATGATTAATCCAATCAAGTACTCCGGCGCATGGATGTGTTGTAAAAAAAGATACCCATAATTGTAGTAGGAAGCGTGTGCCGCCTGTAACAAAATCACGATGATCAGCACCAAACCAAAATGTTTGATACGAAATAAATTTAGCATACTCCCTTTTTTACTGTGGTCCACTTGCGGTCTCACAGATAGAACATCTGGTGCACGTAAAAAGCCGAAACCAACAATTACAAGAGCCCCTAAGAAAAATGCCCACAGAATCAGTTGATCACCAAACTGTCCTGTAAACACAGTTAAGACAATGCCTGAGGCGACAAAGCCAATGGATCCCCACAGGCGACTCTTTCCGTAATGGTTTAACTGCCCGCTCTGTAAGAGAATTCCAGCTGCACTGTCCAAAGCCGGCATCATGATCGGATAACAAACGTGCAAAAGTAACGTGATCAACAGTAAACTTGCAAATGAGCTTGCCGGAATATAACAGAATAGAGCAATCAGGGTGCCAATAGCTGAAGTGTTTAAAAGGGTTTGACTGCTCCATTTTACTGAAAAATAGGGAAAAGCCACCAATGTTGAAAGACCTCTTGCAACTAAACCCAAACTCATAATTAAACTCGCTTGTGAAACAGAAAGGCCTTTTGCATGAATCAGCCATCCTGTCCAATAGGGCAGAAAAATACCCCATGTCATGAAAAAACTAAAATACTTTCGACTCATCCAACGTTGTGTGTTCATTTGGTTTTACCCCCATAGTTTGCATGTTAGCATGGGGAGCTTCTATAATAATATGAGATATCTCATATTATGTGGAAGCGTAGGGGCGGATCCGTCCCCATGCTCCTTTTTTGAAGGTGAATAATGGAAATTTATAAGGCTATTAAAAGGCAACGTTATTTAGAGGAGCACCCCATAGAGCCTTTAATCGCTTCTCCTATTCATGAATTTATAGAGATCCATGAATATAATCGAGATGAATGGATCATTAAAGAGAACAGGCGACCCGAATATTTATTTTATGTCATTGAAGGCAAAGCCAAGATTTATGTGACGCATCAAAATGGTAAAGTCTCGTTGATTAATTTTATTAATAAGAACGAGTATATTGGAGAAATGGAATTATTAAATGAGGTGTATTATACCAAAGGGATTCAAACCTCTACTCAAACGATTTGCGTAGCGATTCCCTTTCATAGTTGTCGTAAAATGTTGCTTAATGATGTGTTGTTCTTGCGTGAACTCACTAAATTTTTAAGTGTTAAGGCCACAAATATGGCGGCCAAATATTCGCAAAGCCTTGCTTTCCCGCTTGAAAATCGGCTGGCTGATTTTATTTTGCAAACGTGTGATGGGGAGGTTTACCAGGAGAAGCATGTCACCGTTTGTGACTTTTTAGGCGTCTCTTATCGGCATCTGTTGCATGTGCTCGCCCAATTTTGTGAGAAGGGGTATCTGCAAAAGGCTGGACGTTGCTATCGTATCAATCAGCGCACCTCCTTAGTGGAACTAGCAGAGGTGTTAAGGAATCAATGACTGTTGAGAAGCACGGGGACGGATCTTCTGCTTCATTCAAAATAAGGAAGCACTGGATCCGTCCCCATGCTTCTGCCAACTGCAAGATCTAAAGCATGAAAGAGGGGACAGTCCCGGGACTGTCCCCTCCTTCTTTGTTCGACAAACTTCGGGTCGTGCCTGTCACCACGCCTTAGAACCGTCCCCATGCTTTTTGAAGCACCGGATCCGTCCCCATGCTCCTTCCCACCAATTCTTTTGTGACGGGATTGTAATAGAGGGAGCGTGCCTGTTTTTCATTTCGTAACTGAATGCTGATGTCGAGCTGAATGAGGGGAACGAAATACATGATGCCATGAGCAAGCGACACCTTCATTTGACCATAATATTTTTTCTGAATTTCTTCTAGTTGTTTTTGTTTCTCTATTTCAATTGAAGTTGATTTCGCCTTTATTTCCGCAAGCTTCTCTTGACTTATTCCTTTCCGTTTGGCACGCTTCTCATTTTCAGCCCGTAATTCTGTGTAATACGCCTCAATTCGTTCAAGGTCCTTTTTTAATTGTGGGTCGTGCAAGCGATGCTCAAGTTGGGAATCGGCTCGAACGGACACCTCTTTATAGGCCGTTTGAAAGGCCTGTCCAATATTTAGATCGGCGGGTATTGGATAATCATATAAAGGGGATGCACGATAGACAATTCGATTCTGCTCTTGGTTCATTTTCTCAGATATGCCCCCCGTTAGAAGGTCCACCCAGATCTGCTCCGACTGTTCTTGCCGTTCATCTGTAATAAATGCGGTATTGAATTCAAATACGGCCCAAACACCCATGACTGGTCGTTCATTAACGAGCGTCACCCTTCTCTGTTCCTCATTTAGAAAATCAGAGATCTTCTTAATCGGATTAGCCAGTTTAAGCTGTAACACTTCAGCAAATCTCAGAGTACTCATAGCTTTCTGATTTGCAAGCAGTAACACTTGGTCCAACACATAGCTGCCAAACGTTACGAATTCCGATTGAGGGTTCTCCTCGAACACTTCAAAATCAAAGGCAAGCTCCAGCTCTGTTTTATTTTGAAAATACTCTTTATATGAGTCTGGCACAAGTACTTGACAAAGCGCGTATTCAACTGGAATGACCACTCCTCCTAAGCTTTCAATAACCTCTGTGACAAAGCTTTGAAGCTGCATTAAAGCACACCTGCCTTTTCGTAATAAAATAAAACATGATTTGTAATCACTTAGCTTCACAGGAAAGTTGGCTTGTTTTATCGATTCGACAAAATTCGGGGCGTGACAGGCACGTTTTAAAACAACGTATCATCCAGTTGCTTTCTTTTTTGTATGCCTTGCTTATTGATCAAAAGCTTATCACCGATTTGGTCAAGTTTCTGCTGAATGGCGTCTTTGTCTGTTGATTCTGTCCAGGCCTCCATCATAAGATCCGAGAAATCCGCCTCTTCTTCAATATCCCCAAGAATGGCGTCTACTTCCCCAACAACAAGCTCGAACATATTAATTTTCCGATCAAGCAAGTCCAAAATATAATACTCAATGGTATTTCGGGCAACAAGATTGTACACAAACACATCTCGTTCTTGACCAATTCGATGAATCCGTCCAATTCGTTGCTCGATTGCCATCGGATTCCAGGGCAGGTCAAAATTTATCATGCCATTGCAAAATTGGAGGTTTCTCCCTTCACCGCCCACTTCTGTACTTACAAGAACATCTGCTTCCTCTTTAAAAAATGCAATTTGCGCTTCCTTTTCCTTCCGCTTTAACCCACCGTGGAATTCTGCCACTTTAAAGCCTCTTTCTCTTAAAAGATGAGCGAGGACACTTTGTGTGGTCTTATATTTTGTAAAAATAAGCATTTTGTCTTTGAACTCGTTTAAGATTTTTATAAGTTGTTCCACTTTTGGATGATGTTGGCTCTCTGCCTGTACAAGTTCCTGAGCCCTTTGCGCAAAACGTCCAAGGGCTTTTTTATCAAATTCGGATAATCCCTCTTGGTTAGCCAATCGTTCAAGAGTAGGTGTCATGGACGCAAACATCGACCCCATCTGTTCTTGTAGATTTTTCATTTGAAAACGCGAGATCGAAGGCTTTTCTTCCTGATATTTATTACGAATAAAGGTACTTAAATCCTCATATAAAGCCTGTTCTTTTTCTGACAAATTAACAGGTGTGGTGTAAGCTTTCCTTTTGGTAAACTGGACATCGACATTACTTCTCTTATTCCGAATCATAACATCTGTAAGCAGCCCTTTAAGCTTTTCCACGTTCTTTGCCTCTATGCCATCTTTACTATCAATAAATGTTTTCTTGAAATAGTTATAGGTTTTGAGCTGCCCTGGCTTTAATAAGGTAATGAGATTATAGAGTTCTTCTAGATGGTTTTGCACAGGCGTTGCAGTTAGAAGGAAAATATATTTTTTATTAACCCCATTTACGAACTTCCAGGCTTGCGTATTCCGATTTCTTAAATGGTGCGCCTCATCCACAATGATCAGATCATAATGTTCTTGGTGAATGTGATCACGATGGTTTTTCCGTTTGGCAGTCGAGATTGAGGCAATGACTTTATTATAATGAGCCCATGCCTGATCCCCCATTTTCTTAAATTCAGGATCATCTGCTTTGATGAAATCGAGGTTGAATTTCCGTTTCATTTCATTTTCCCATTGTTGGACAAGAGAGGGTGGGGTCAGGATTAAAATCTTCTTTACTAGCCCGCGCATGATGTATTCAAGCATCGTCATTCCCGCTTCAACCGTTTTTCCTAGACCCACCTCATCAGAAAACAAGGCTCTTCCTTTTAAACGGTTCATCACGGCCTTCACCGTCTTCACTTGGTAGTCAAAGGTTTGAGCCTCACGTATATAAGGAAGTGACATGAGCGTCGAATCTTCCATTTTCACCTTGAAATCTTGCGCTTTTTGATAGATCTGAAACCACATTTCGGAGTCTTGGGTGAATCCCGTCATGGCATTTAAAACGTTTGTGAGTCTGCCAGGATCACCACTGATCTCTAACCCAATCTCTTTCTCTGGACCAATTGGGGCCGATACGCGAATGTCCCCTTGGCTGTCAGACTCAATGAATAGGTAATTCGCATTATATGGAGCGAAGAAGCCTTTGATCCCTCGACCTTGAAGGAGATGTTCCGCCCAATTTACTGTGAATTTCCTTCGAAGTCCTTGGTCGTTCACCATCTCAAAGGTCTGGGCGGAATCTCCCATTAATTCTTGTAAAAAATGACTGAGCGCCTCATCCATTTCCATCGCATTTAAATCCAACAACTCCGTATTTAATTTAAACAATCGTTTACCCATGACACATCACCCCGAGTGTTCTAAAAATATCTGACTTTATTTTATCACAAAGAAGCATGGGGGCGGTCCTTTTGCTTCACCTACTGGGTCTAATTTGTTGATCATCTGTATTCTCGTTCACAACACTGTAGTTCCTATAAAAAATCATCTTAAATCTAGCAAAAAAGAACGGTGAATTCCCACATGTCTTTCACCAACTATTAACGTGACCGTCAGTACCTACAATTAGTAAAATTCAATGTTCCTATGAGCACCATCCAATCAAATTTGGGAGCAAGAGCTCCGTCCCCCTGCTTCCTTATTTTTCTTTTGTGTTTTCTTTGATAACGCTTACACATCCCCCTGAAATCATACTTATGAGTGACACCATCTACCACAAAGTCTTCTGCAACCTGTTGTTCCATTTTAAATTGATCGCCATTATAAGAAAGGAATTGTAATAAGGCAACAAAGGCGGTTCGTTTATTAGCGTTTAGAAAACATCGATTTTTCGCAATGGATTCAAATATGGCTGCCCCTTTTTCAAATACATCGACATAAGCATCTGCTCCAAAAACGGTTTGTTTTGGCCGTTCAACAGAAGAAATCAGTAAGCCCGAATCTTTTATCCCCTTTGGCTCACCAGGGGAATAGCGATTAATTAGAAAAAAGTTAATGGCTATGACTTCCTGTTCTGACACATATCTCAACGTTTGACTAAGCCTTTAATCGTTTGATCATAGTTGGATACCGTTTCATTTAATACATCAAAGAAGGGAAGCACGGGGACGGACCTTTTGCTTCATTATTCCAGCGTGCCTGGCATTACGACAAACACCCACAGTAATCCCCCAGGCTACGCCTCGGGTTAATGTTCTACATTTCGAACGATGACTGGCACCTGAATCCCCCGGCTCCGATACATAAATATATGGAAGCATCGGAACCGTCCCCACGCTTCGCCTAATTCATGAGTTTTTAAGAACCAACGTTCTTATTTGATTTTCGACAAAAATTGGGCGGTGACAGGAACCCCAC
>CAWHJF010000005.1:0-11005 GCA_963829575.1 uncultured Sporolactobacillaceae bacterium
CCTTCGACAAACTTCGAGTGGTGCCAGGCACCTGGAATTTGATCGATCTGCATGTTTAGCCCAACTTCTAAATTGTTGAATCACAAAAAAATCGTTCACGTATTTTAAATCTTGACGATTCCTTGCTTTGCATTTCTTAGGAGGTAGACTACCATTTATTGGAAAAAAATTGATTAAAACCTATTAAGGAACACCAATCAGAGTTTTCCCCTCCCCGGTCACAAATAAATCACCTTTCACCGTTTAGATGATGATCAAAGTGAGAGGATCTTAAAAGAGTCTGTTGCTTTATCGTGAAGTTTGACATAAATAAGGGGACTGGCTTGTTGGAAGAAACGCGACCTAAATTCCAAAAAAACGACCCGATGGATTGAACATCCTTCGGGTCATTTTTATCGACAAATTTCGGGTGGTGACAGGCACCTTCACAATCGAGGGGACAGTCCCGGGACTGTCCCCTCTTTAAACTTTGTCACCACGCCTTGCTTTCCCACCAAAGGTGACCAAAAAGGTCGACGTAAATGACAGCTTCACTTGGGTCACCCAGACTATAGGTATCCGGCGCTTCGCGGGGCATTTTTTTCTCTTTTCGTAAATAAGGCATCACATAAGGGTTTTGTTGTTCAGCTTGGGCAAGAAGCTCCTTATATTTAGAACTTTTTCCGTTTCGCAACGCCTCAACCAAGCATCTATTGTACAAATCATTTGCCGTGTTATCTTCAGAATACTGGTCTAACAAGTTCTCTGCTTCATCCAAACGCCGAGTTTCGATATACGCAACAAACAAGCGATAACGAACCCCTTGATTATCCCCTTCGTTCAGCTCAAGCAACTCTTTATACTGAGCAATGGCGTCTTTCAATTCGCCTCCATGGAGCAAGGTATCGGCGTAACTGAGTTTGACGCGCATATAAGGTCTGGCCTCCAAGAATCCCCAGAGATGGCCCTTCTCTTCTTCGATAAACACGGATCCTAACATCTGTTCTCCCACATCCATGCCTTTTTGAAAAAGTTCCAATTTCCGGTCGTAATTTGTCGTCACATCTCCCAAAAGGTTATACGCATCTGGATTCATTGGGTCTAAGGCGATCGCTTGATTGGCAAGCTTAGCCCTACTCTCTCGATCCGCTTGATAGGCGTGGTCAATTAGGACCTCAGCTTGTTCTTCTTTTGACATCGACGGTGGGAGACTATTGATAAGACGATCTAAATCAAGAGCCCCTTCATCTTCACCGCGCAGCTTTTCAAAAAAATCTTCAATTAAATCTTCAACCACCATTTCGATTTCACGATATTTATTAGACAGACTACTCGATGAAATCCCATAAATATCAGCCAATTGTTTCTGCGTTGGATTATTAATTGGGAAAAGACTGCCCACCAAATAGTGAAGCCCCGCTGCAAATAACTTAGGCTTTCTCATAGTTGGATTGACTCTTTCGCAATACGTTTTCCAAAGGACCAAACCAAATTGCATGAACGACTCAGGCACACCGTCTTCTTCATGAATCCTTGCGTAGTATAGATCCGCCACCATTTCTTGTGCGGGGTTGTCCCACTCCAAAGCTTGCGGTGAGAGCATGGGTTCTCGATCAAAAAACAAAGTCGCTAGTATTTCAGGAAAATAGCTTGAGAAAAACCGCTCATCTTCAAGGGAAAATGGACTTCCATAGAGAATCGTTTGTATGTCATCCTCGAACTCATCCGTCTCCTCAGATGGCAGATTCACAAACGTTGTAAAAAAAGTGAACGTATAATCATTGATTGGAACCAGAAAACCTATAATTAAGCTACCAATTTCAGTCTCTTGGTAGCGCTCACCCTCCAATACTTGAACCCTCACCCCATGCTTATGAATGAGGTGCTCTACAAGGAACAGATCGTCCTCTTCTTTTGAAACGAGTTTTCCAACAAAAGGAGACCCTTTCCCCCAGGAAACCAAAATCTCCCTTAGACGTTCCCGCTTGATGTGAGGGCTTTTATGTTGAATGAAAAGATCAATAATTCGACGTTCATCCTCAACCGGCACTTCAAAAATAACCCAATTCATCAACATAAAATGAATAAACTCTTGAATCTCCTGGCCTAACTCCTTCTTAGCCACTTCCATAGGAAATTCAGATTCCTCAATCACTTTTTTAATCTCTCTTGGGTAGTGGCTAATTGCAAAATCAACAATTTCCATTTGCACGTTCATAATCTCATCATTTAAAATCCGAGCCAGACTGACCACTTGGTTCTTCCCGCAACAATTTTTATATTTCTTCCCGCTCCCACAGGAACAAGGATCATTCCGCCTAATTTTTGACATAGAACTTTCTCACTTCCTTTAACAATTGTGTCTTAAACACACTGTAATTTTCGCAGTCACTCTCTTAATCTTATAGTTTCGAAACATTTCGTTTGCTTATATTTTGTCCTTTTATAGGGTTAGAGATTCCTACTCGACCTCATCCGTCCGATCAAACATTTTCAGTTGTATCTGAAAGCCTTCAAACGATTTTACCATCTGTCCTAATTGTTCCCATGTATAAGGCTTTCCATCAATCACTACCAATGGGCAATCCTGATTTGACGGATCCCACTCCACACGACCGACCACTTGATCTTCTTTTATAGATTTTATTAATTGGCCATTTGGAAAACGATGATCCACCACATAGGTCGTTGCAATCCCACGTTTTACTTTGTCCACTAATTTTGTATATAATTCCGCTTGATCACAATCAAGTTCACCGTGAACCTCGAACAAATAGCCATACTCTACCTTTTCTCCAGCTTCCATAAAAATCCCCACTGGATCTAATCTTGCATTCACGTAAAAAACTCTACTTTTGCCGTTAGCATCCTTAACTGAAAAAGAGTCCGGGTGTGGAGCAAGATTCACATGAAGCTCATCTTCCATTTGCTTGTTATAGCAGTTCAAACATAACTGTTCATTTTCATCTTCATAAGTCATGATTATGTTAGCTTCTTGTTGATTACACCATTCGCACTTAGACATAACGCCCTCCCTGAGTCTCTAGTTATTTTAAACTTTGACCTCTATATGATAAACACCTAATCGATTCATCCAAACAATCTCGAACTCCATTTCCATTATAGCAAAACTTGAAAAACGACAAACACCCCCTAGTAAACCCCCAGGCTACGCCTGGGGGTTTACGTTCTGAATTTCAAACGGTGACTGGCACCTGAAGCATCAGGCACCGAGATATAAATAGAATCATGGGGACGGGCCTTTTGCTTCCTAAGCTAAAAAGCAATGTAATGGGAAGCGTTGGAACCGTCCCCATGCTTCTGAGCCCGCCACCCGCTAAGTGGATTGCTCGTTTCATTTGATCATAGATTATAATCCATAGGGAACATACTCTCTAATGTATTCTCAAAAAATATCGAGTGATGACAGCAGCAATAACAGGCCAATAACCAACATTTGATTTTAATGAATATCTTTTTTATAATGATCATAGAATAAAAAAATGACTGAGCGCTAGAACGCTCAGTCGGTTGCAACTACATGCCGCAGTAATAAGGCGGCTAACCTTTAAAGGGACAAGAAATAGTCACCTAGCGGGCAAGCTATGGGTGGCTATTTCTTTTTTGTTATCGCGACGACAATGGCAACAATAGTTGCAGTAAAGACAGCCTCAAACGTTAAAGCTGCAAATACTATAGTAAAAACATCATTTGCCGTCATAAGCGTTCACCCCCTTTCACTAAGGGAGTGTCAGCCGCCACCCGCTATGTAGTTGCTAATTTCATTTTATCATAGAAAAACCAAAAACTAGAACAAATATTCCCACCCTAATTGTAATGTTTTGCATCCGGAACACTACGGCAGGAGGGTAGATTTCATAACAACGGCCCCGTTCCCATGCTTCTTAAACAAAAACAAGAAACCTCTTTTCCTTTTGGAAAAGAGGTTTCTTGTTTTCTTATAATTATATAATTTACTCATTGGGGAAGAGAGAAAGAAAACTCTCTTTTCCCCACAATTGTCTTTCTGAAGTCATCCTTAATCATTAAAAATCCTTTTACAAATAACCTATTAAAAATGGAACCCAACTCTACATTTTAATTACTATAATCAAAACAATAATGAGTACAAGCAAAAACAAAACGTCTTGCATGATGTTCCTCTCACCTTCCAATGGATTGAAAGGCAATTGTGGTTAAATATTGCACTAATTAAGAATATCATATTAAGTATTCCCATATCAAGAAGTGGGATCACTTCAGTGTGGCTCCCCCTTTAACTTAAACCATCAAGGTTTAAATTAGAAGTGATTCTTTTTTGAAAACAGAACACCTAACAGAGGGAAAGAAACAATAGACAAGCCATATTCTACAGAATCATATCAAACGGGAATTTAAAAGAAAGAAGCGCAACAATCCAACTGCCGCATTGGTTTTGGAGCTCCTATTTTTGATGCCAGCCAGAAAGTCATCGGTCCTGAAATATGTCAGACGTGTCACTATTGGATGGCACTAAGGTTAGTTTATCTCTGTTTCCTTCATCGGGATAATGATGAAAAAAGGGGAACAGTGCGTTGGGGACTTCAGAAGCGTTTAAAGGTTATCTCGCAAAAGAGATCAAGATCCAGCGACAATTGAAAGGTTGAACACAACAGGATTTGGCTGAAGTGACGGATCTAAGTCGTAACTTTATTGGTGAAATTGAGCGTTGTGAAAAGAATCCAGGACCTGAAACCTTATTAAAACTTTCAGTTGCATTTGGGATCACACTTGAAGCGCTTATGTACAAGCCACGCCAACACCCTGAAATCGCCTTAAAATTAAATGCGATTACCGAAAGAAGGAGAATTTAATCAAAAGAAAGGTAACCAAACGAAATTGATGGCAATACCCTCACCCAACCCCCCTCTTTTTCTTCAAGCTTTTATCAAACCATTCCAACCACCCTCACTTAAAAAGGAGTCTATCCAATGATGATTGAAACCGTTTACAAAACTTATTACATCAACAAAGAGACCATGGCTCTCGTCCCCGCCAAACACATTGACTAAGACACCATCGTCTACGAAACCCATCAAATTCTCTACGTCAAACAACGACCGCTCAATATGATTAAAGCAGCCTGTCTTGAAGGTGGGGCCACCTATGACGGCCGGCGCATTGCGGTGACTCATCAAACCGGTGCGGACCAAAAGACGCCGATCCCAATCAACCCGAGCCAAAACCTCTACGCCTTCCCCACACAGTCCGCAAGTAACTACGAATGCAATTGGATCTTCTACCACCACGTTCGCTCCATCCTGCCACACCCCAAGCACCCCAACCAATCCCTTATCCTTTTTAAAAACGGACAAGACCCACTCACCATTGACATTTCCCTTGCGAGTTTAGAAAAACAAATGCATCGAACCTCATTTTGTATTGTCAAATTCACATAAAAAAGTTAAATAAACGTTTGTTTAAGAGGTATGTTCGTGTGTTGGAGCGTTGGGACGGGGATTTTTCTTTCTGATTGGAAGAAGCATGGGGTCCGTCCCTACGCTTCCTAAAAGTCAAAGCTGCTAATACGATAGAAAAAGCTTCAGTTGTCGTCATAAGCTTTCCCCCCTTTATTAGGGAGTGTCAGCCGCTAACTTGTAGTGATCAAAAAATGGAGGAATTAATAATTATGTACAATGCAGAAACCACTTACAAACACTATCTACAAGATTGGCTCAAAGGAAAACGGTACAGTATTAGTCAGCAAACCAATCAGGTTATTAAGTACTATAAGTTTTTGAAGTGTGATGAGCTTTTCTAAATTCTGAAGACACTTCTAAAATAAATTTCTACACGTATGCAATACTCTTTGGAGATCATGATGAACTAGTACACCTATCTTACGTCTTAGCTCAGAACCATGGATAGAAATAATCTTTGAGGTACGAGCTACAGATGGCTTTAGTAAACCAGCCGATTCCCAATATTCTAAAACGACATCAAATTCATTTCTTGGTTTTTGGCTTGTGATAGGAGAAATAATAACATCAACATCGATTGCACGCTCGTTTCCAACAATAACCACAGGGCGCTGTTTAGACTGATGTGATCCTTTAAAAACCACGTCAACGATCCAAACTTCGCCCTGTTTAAAACTACTTATCATTGTATATGTCATCCTCCTCATTATCCCACCAAGCATAATTTTCATTTAAATAAATCACTTCATTGGACATATACTTATCAATAATTTTTTTTAGTACCTTTTGTCGTTCTCTTTCATCTAACATGTCAAGCTCCTGGATGATCTTATCTGAAATAGACACGCCTTACACCCCCATTTCATCTTATTATTATTATACCTTTTCTTGTTTTCTAAAACGATTAAGCCCTGTCGACTTTTTAACAAAGTATGCTAAATCACTGGAACCTAAGCATTCATCGGGTGTCGAAGGCCCCCTATCACTCCACTTCATCCATCCTATCAAAAAACCTCATTTGAAATTGGAATCCCTCAAACTGTCTGACCATGCGCCCCAATTGTTCCCATGTATAAGGCTTTCCATCAATCACAACCAATGGGCAATCCTCATTCGATTGATCCCACTCCAATCGACCGACCACTTGATCTTCTTTTATAGATTTTATGGTTTGGCCATTTGGGAAACGGTGGTCGGTGACATAGGTCGTTGCAATCCCACGATTTACTTTATCCACTAATTTTTGAAATAACTCCGTTTGATCACTTTCTAGTTCACCATGAACTGCGAATGAATAACCATAGTCCCTCTTTTCTTCAGCTTCCATAAAAATCCCGATTGGATCTAGTTTAACAGTGACGTGAAACAGTCTACTTATCCCGTTACAATCCTTAACCGAAAAAGAATCAGAGTGTGGAACCAGTTTCACTTGAAGGACACCTGCCATTTGCTTGTTATAGCAATCCATACATAACTGTTCATTTCCATCTTCATAAGTCATGATTATTTTAACTTCTCGTTCGTTACAAAACTCACATTTAGACATAACGTCTCCGTCCCCCTTGAAGCTCTCTATTTAATAATTTAGGAATTATAGTTATACAATCTCGAACTTCATTATAGCAAAACTTAAAAATCGACCAAATACGAGGTGTGTCTGTATGTAGAGTAAACTGGACACTTGAAAATGTCGACGTTTACACCCCACGCTTCTTCATTCTGTTTCCACAGCACTGCAATACTTCTTTTGTTTCTGCGTCATTGTTCCTTCATAGAATTCAAGTAATTCAACCATTTTGACTTGACTGAGTTAAGTGGATGTAACGACTGACTTTTAACATGCCTTTTTTGTCCTCAATCTTTTGTCATAAAAGCGTTTGTCATAGACATGACCAGTTAGTCGGTATTTTGACTTATCAAATATACTACTTGTCTTATTGTCTAATTATGGAATGGAAAGGCTGAGGTAGGTATTCTATTCCAATTATTTACTTTATTGAATATTGATGGTGAAGATCTGTCCGGTGAGGCAGTTTTTCCAAAAGCATTAAATTATTAACTTTGCTAGACAAGGAAAACACGTGAAACGATTCCACTGCTTCCTACTTGAGAGAAGCAGTGGGTTCATCCTAAGCTTCCCTGGATAGTACCCCTGCAGGTGTGCCATTATTTATACGCCAGTCTCTTTATAGAATCAATCAAAGTTAAACGACCGCAAATCTATCCCAAGATCATACTTTCTCTGACTAATTGAAGCAACATCCCCGTCCCCATGCTTCAACAAAACCTGAAAGACTTTTTCACTAAATACCAACTAAGGTTGGTTTATCTCTGTTTCTTTCATCGGGATAATGATGAAAAAAGGGGAACAGTGCGTTGGGGACTTCAGAAGAGTTTAAAGGTTATCTCGCAAAAGAGATCAAGATCCAGCGACAATTGAAAGGTTGGACACAACAGGATTTGGCTGAAGTGACGGATCTAAGTCGTAACTTTATTGGTGAAATTGAGCGTTGTGAAAAAAATCCAGGACCTGAAACCTTATTAAAACTATCAGTTGCATTTGGGATTACCCTTGAAGCGCTTATTTACCGGCTACGCCAACACCCTGAAATGGCCTTAAAATTAGATGCGATTGTCGAAAGAAAGGAGAATTTAATCAAAAGAAAGGCAAACAAACGAAAGTGATGGCATTACCCTCACCCCAAGCTCCTCCACCCCCCCTCTTTTTCTTCGATCTTTATCAAACCATTCCAACCACCCTCACTTAAAAGGAGTCTATCCAATGACCATTGAAACCGTTTATAAAACCTACGAAATCAACAAAGAAACAATGGCACTCGTCCCAGCCCGCCACATTGACTATGACACCATCGTCTATGAAGCCCACCAAATTCTCTACGTCAAACAGCGACCGCTCAATATGATTAAAGCAGCCTGTCTAGAAGGTGGGGCTACCTATGATGGCCGGCGCATCGCTGTCATTCATCAAACCGGCGCGGATCACAAAACACCAATCCCAATCAACCCGAGCCAAGACATTTACGCCTTCCCCACACAATCCGCAAGTAATTTCGACTGCAACTGGCTCTTCTACCACCACGTTCGCTCCATCCTGCCACACCCCAAGCACCCCAACCAATCCCTAATCCTTTTTAAAAACGGCCAAGACCCACTCACCATTGACATTTCTCTTGCGAGTTTAGAAAAACAAATGCATCGAACCTCATTTTGTATTGTCAAATTCACATAATAAAAGTTAAATAAACGTTTGTTTAAGAGGTATGTTCGTGTGTTAGAAGCGTTGGGACGGGGATTTTTCTTTCTGATTGGAAGAAGCACGGGGGCCGTCCCTACGCTTCCTTGTCTTCACACCATTCTCTGTATTTCCTTCTCTTTTCATCGTAATCCCCTGTAAAATAGTCCACTGGAATCGTTGTCTTCATGAAAGAAGGCGGCTGTATGATAGGGGATTCCAGAAAAAAGATGTAACTGCTCCAAGGATACTGATCTGGTGACTTTACCATACGGGCTTCAATAGGATTGAGGTGAATATAACGGCTAACCTCTAACATCCCTTCTTTTGAATCAACTAGTTTAGAATAATAACGTTTCTCATACACATGTCCGGTTAGGCGATCGCGTGTATTGTAATAATTGGCATAGCGTTTGTTAAGGAGAGACATGACTTTTGATAAAGGCTGTGCGTGTGAACGAATGAGGAGATGGAGGTGGTTGGTCATGAGGCAGTAGGCCGCAAGTTCAAATGGGAACTTTGGAAAAATCGTTTCTAGGATATGCAAATAGGCAGTGAAATCCCCGGATTCTTTAAATAATGCATCTCGTCGGTTTCCCCGCATTACAACATGGTAGAAATGGTTCGGTGACCAGCATCGTATTTGCCGTCCCATTACAACCCACGACTCACTTTCAGTTCTTTGGAAGATGACCCTCTTCTTAATGTTAATGCCTCCCATAGCGCTTCATCGGATCTATGAGGTGACTCAGACAAATCAGAAATAGTTCGCGCTAATCGAATGATTTTCACTTGGGTTCGTGTGCTCCACTGATGCTTATGTGAGGTTTGGCTCAACATTCGCTCTTGATGAGGGGTCAACGGACTCTCCTTCAAAAGCGCTTCAACCGATGCCGTCCCATTCAATGCTTCTCCTTGATACCTATTTTGTTGTCGTGCTCTTGCTGCCAATACACGTCTTGAGATCTGAGAAGAGGACTCGTTGTTGGCCATCGCTTGGGTATCTAACTGAACCGGGTTTAAAGCGAGCAGGATATCCATTCGATCCAAAATAGGACCGGAAAGTCGATTCCGATAGGATTGAATCTGCTTCGGTGTGCAGGTGCAGTACCTCTCATTAGATCCTAAATAACCACATGGACATGGGTTCATCGCACCAAGCAGAATAAATCGTGAAGGATACATAACGGTTGATCCCGCTCGACTAATCGTCACCTTACCTGTCTCAATGGGTTGACGCAACATATCCAAGGTGCGCTTTGGAAATTCGGCCATTTCATCTAAAAATAAGACGCCACGATGGGAAAGCGACACCTCACCTGGCAATGGACGCGATCCTCCGCCTATTAAAGATACTGAAGATGCTGAATGATGGGGAGAGCGGTAAGGAGCCCATTGAGGATCGGATCGTGTCACACCTGCTAATTGGTAGATCGATAGCACCTCAAATTGTTCATCTGGCGTCAAGTTAGGTAAGAGTGATGGGTAACATTCTGATAGCAAACTTTTCCCACACCCTGGTGGTCCTGACATTAACACATTGTGTCCACCTGCAGCGGAGATCTCTAACGCTCTCTTAGCTTGTTCATGACCCATAACCTGTTTGAAATCTTTCTTAAATGAGGGAGTGGCGGAATTTGAGGAAGGCTCTTTGACAAAATGAGAAGCGGACAACTGCCCAGAAAAGGATTGGATCACATCATCTATACACTCTACAAACCGAAATTCGATTCCTTCTATCCTCTGAATCGGGATATCAAAAATGGGAGGAAGATACAAGATTTTAAACCCTTGTCTTTTGGCAGATAAAATGGCTGGCAGCATGCCTTCTACAGACTTGACTTCACCATTTAATGAAAGCACCCCTAAAAAAGCGGCGTCTTTTGGAAGGGTTGCTTTAATAAATCCACCCTCCTTCATAATTCCTATGGCCATGGCCAAATCAAAAATAGGACTATTCTTCCGTTGCTCTGAAGGAGATAGATTGACTATGATTTTCTTATCTAACACCTCACACCCATACGCATAAAGTGCCGCCATGACACGTTCGCGAGATTCCTTTACCGACGCATCTGGCAAACCCACAATACTCATCCCCTCTATACCCGGAACAAGTTGAACCTCTACTTGTACCACATATCCTTCCATACCTTTTAGCCCAATACTCGGGATCACCATCGTCATATCAAACCCTCCCAATAATCGAACATACGTTCCGTAATTTGATTATCGTCCTGGACGGCTTACTTTGTCAACTTTGGTCTCCTTAACGATTTTTCGACAAATTTCGGGTGGTGACAGGCACCACCCCTCT
>CAWHJF010000006.1:0-18176 GCA_963829575.1 uncultured Sporolactobacillaceae bacterium
TCAAAGCTTTATATGTATCCTACTCATTAATTTCACTGAAACTTTTGATCAATTTTCAAATTTCCTTTGTTCAAAAAAGACCTTGGCAATACATGGAGGCCACTGAAAAAGTCCCTTCAAAAAGGTTGTATTCCAGAGGTTGATTTCCGCTACAGGGGGCTCGCTTTCCGCGGGCACGGCCTCAGCTAACTTGGGATGGGCAATCTGGTGTCCCAAGTGGATCTTCGGACCCGTGCTGTTCCCGCAGGAGTCTCGCCCCCTTCCGCTCCAATCAACTTCTTTTTCGAAGGGGTATATCATTTAAAGAAGACAAAGACTGACGTACTGGAGGATGAAATTGCTTACTCCCAAGACCTCATCGAGGTAATTGAAAAGGAAGAAGCCCTTCTACAGTACCCAAAGGTGAAAGAAAAGCTAAACTATTGAAAGAGACAGTCGTAGATGACATCGAACACCTACGGTGTTCAAAGGATCAAGATGCAAAAGTTGGCCACAAGACTGCCGACTCCTCCTTTTTTGGATACAAGACACACTTGGCAATGAGCGAAGAACGGATTATTACGCTGCAACGGTGACTACTGGAGAAAAAAATGATGGAAAGCAATTAGAAACATTAATTAAAAAGAGTGTCGAAGCCGGAATGAACGTTGAGACCGTAATTGGGGACGCTGCTTATTCAGAAAAAGGAAATATCGCGTATACCAAAGAGAATGAAATGAAATTAGTTGCCAAACTAAATCCCTCAGTTTCACAAGGTTATCGAACGTAAAGAAGATGAGTTCGAATTTAATAAGGACGCAGGTATGTACGTGTGTAAAGCAGGCCATATGGCGATTAGGAAAGCTCGCCAAGGTAAAAAAGGTGTTGGTAAGAATCAGACTGATACTTACTATTTTGATATTGAAAAATGTAAAATTTGCCCGTTTAGGGAAGGGTGTTATAAAGAAGGGGCGAAGAGTAAAAGTTATTCCGTAAGTATTAAGTCAAACACAAAGAACAAGCTAAATTTCAAGAGAGTGACTACTTTAAGGAAAAATGTAAAGATCGTTATAAAATAGAAGCTAAAAATAGTGAATTAAAAACAGACACGGGTATAATGTTTCAAAATCCTCGGGTCTATTAGGCATGGAAATGCAAGGTGCCATGGCGATATTCACAGTAAATCTGAAAAGGATTTTGAAATTAATTAACTAAAATATGGGTAAATAGGCAATTAAATATCATTAAAGTGTTGGTCGCAGAAATTCCACTTTTTGAATTTTTAGGTCGTCTTTTTTTTAGAGCTAGTTAGTTTTACTAGAAAATCGAAAGATTTTCAGTGGCCTCTTATACAGGAGGAGTTCTTTTTGTTTTTATTCTCTAATGAATTTTCTTCGATAAAACAGGAACGAGCCACTTCCGATTAATACAAGCACGAACCCTATACACATCCAGTTATAACTGTTTGTACCAGTATTTGGTAAATCTCCTGAATTAGATTCTTTTGAACTCGATCCACTGCTTTGTTTTGAAATGTTTTTAGCAAAAACACCGTAGGTCGAGAAGTGTGGCACGGTTGCGGTTATTGTGCCTGTACTTGAATCAATGGTTCCTTTTTGAAGCTCCCACTTACCAGTTGACTCATTATAATAGTAAATTCCTACTTGACCAGCAGAGTACTTCGACACATCATAAGAAAGCGTCAGTTTAAACTGACCTGTAAATCCTTCATGCCCTTTTGGATAGGTGAAATCAAAATGGTAGACGTCACCAGCCATTTTGAGAGTACCTGCTTTCTTAACCTCAGAACTGTTTAATTGAAGTACTTGAACTTTTACAGAGGTACCAGTTGGTAAATTTTTAGGCAGAATCACTTTTGCATGGGAACCTTTAATATTGATTGTTCCACCGGCTTGAACTTGTGATACATGGCTGCTTCCAGGCGTCACAATGACAGTAGCGTTTCCGGTTGAACCACCGTTATCCATTGTTCCTCCGTTTCCGGTTGAACCGCCGTTGTCCGTTGTTCCTCCGTTTCCGGTTGAACCGTTTTTTTTTTTTATATATATAAAAAAAAAAAAAAAAAAAAAAAAAAAAAAAAAAAAAAAAAAAAAAAAAAAAAAAAAAAAAAAAAAAAAAAAAAAAAAAAAAAAAAAATTAACTGTTGTCACTATTCATACTAAGTGCAACATCGTCAACGTATAATGTAGCGGTTCCACTACCACTCGTTGGCTCGATTTTAACACCAATCGCTTGGACGCTATTTGTGTCGGCCACACCTTTAAGTGGAATAGTGAGCGTTTTGAAACCGCTCGAATCAACAGGCGTTACCCCACTATCTGTCCATGCCCATCCTGAACCTGTCTTAATGTACAAACGCGCATTGGCTGTACCCTTAGATAGCTTAACTTTGACACTGATATTATCTACAGCAGACAGATCCACGGCTTGGATTTTATCTAACTCAAAGCCCGCTGCCTTGGTCAAGTCAAACGTAGAGGTCATGGAGTGTGTACCACTTGCTGCTTCTTGATCGGTCGTCGAAGCATCTGTTGCATTGGCTTGGTTGACACCAGCATCGGTTTGCCACCCTTGAACACCGTTCTCAAAATCATAAAGAATTCCTGGTTGTTCTGGCATGCTTCCTGGACCAGTCCCCCCATTTGGTACACCGCCTGTTCCATCATTGGCGACATGAATGTCATCAAAATACAATGTGCTATCAAGTGTTGTGTCCCCAACAGCATTTACATAGATGGAGAAATCAGTAACGTGTTTAAGAAGGTCTTTTGTAATCACTTTTCCAGCATTGGCTGTATCCCAAGGTGCGGGTTTGAAATCACTGAACGGAACGGTCACATATCCAGCCTTATTTGACGCTAGAGATGGATAGGCTTCAAATGAAATACCGCCAATTTTGATTTGGATGACTAGTTTTTGATTACTTCCATCTGGATTCATCCAGAATCTCAATTGGTTAGCCGAAGACCAATCGACATCGCCAAGAGATTTGGTAATTCCTGCGTAGCTCCCAGCCCCTGACAAACTATAGTTGAATGCCATGCCGTAACTTCCCTGCGATTTTTGTGCTCCATCTAGCGAAACAGTCGTATCTCCGCCACCGGCGTGGACAAAGTATTTTTGTAAAGCCGCATTATCACCAAAATAGGATTCAAAATCATCCACCACAGATGGATCTTGAACGGCTTGTGCATACGTATTGATCAACTGAACGTTATCGACGTACACGGAACCACTGTCAAGGTTTAATCCACTTCCAACAATGGATAACGCGAGATCTGTCGCTGCATTGCGTGCGTTTGCATCTGTTAAATCAATGGTTGCCGAGTATTTCTTATAATCTTTACCATCAATGGTGACGGTCTTAAGATCAGAGAATTTTTGTTGGGTTGAAGTCATGCCATATTTCGTGTTCCAATCTTGCGGAAGCATGGCCACCGCGCTAACAGTTGCATCCGCGTTGCCTGCTCCTGCTGATGCTGGAATCCAGGCATCTAATTTCAACCGTTTTACTTTAGAAAGGTTAACATCTTGATCGGTCGTTTTGAATTCAAGCTTAAGTTCTTGCCAAGAATCAGCCGAATTAAGCCCCGTGAGATCCATTTTTAATTTCCCGTCCCCACCAAGAGTGGCTTGTTCAATGCCCGAAACCGCTAAATCTCCAGAATTCGAATAGGCACCATTGCTTTGAACGCCACCTTCTAAAGCGGAATCAAAGGTATAATTTTTCATGACAAGCTCAGGAACTTGGACAAAGACTTTCACGGTTTGTGATTGCACAACGGTGTCGCCATTATAGGCTTTTACTGTAATGGACGCTGAAGCCCCGTTATCCGTTGCACTTGGTGTCCAATCCGCTTCATAATAACCTGATTTGGTGTTAAGAGTCATTGGTATTTCCGTATTTGACCCATCAACGGAATAGGTGACTTTGTCGCAGAAACATTCTCCTAGACTCGCTCGAATCGTATTTGAATTCGTGGTAATCGTTTCACTATCAGTTATAATCTACCACGGTGCATAAAAGGTTGAGCTGTTGTTGCCGCAACGTTTCTCTGGCTCATAAACGTTCGAATATATCCCATGTAAATTATGTGTAAGAATCCTTATAGAAGTTTTGGAAATCCCCTAACAATGGATGATCCCCAGAACCATCTTTCGCATTCTTATAAGGGACAAAGAAGTTATCGGACGTATTAAAATCAGCCCACGTTAACATATAAGCAATTTTTTTAGCATTTGGGTCAGACTTAATGGCGTTTAGAACATCCGTAAACCAGGTTTTATCTGTAACCTTTGAAGCCGCCATTCCTTGTGGACTATAGCCAAACTCAACAGAATAGAACGTCGCAATCTTCCCTTTCTCATCCGCAAGTTTAGAGATCATCGAAAGGTCACTGACGATCGCATCTAAGAAATTTTGAGAACCCGCATTGTCGATGTTGTCATATTGGTCCATACCATAAACATCCGGACATATTGGTCACCTGGATAATAGGGAGAGATAGTTATCCGAACTTCCGCTAAATGGACCGTTTGGAGAATACACATAAAGAAAGTTATGAACGTCTTTTTTATCGCGTAAGTATTCGACGATATAGCGATAAAGTTCTTTATACTCGCTTGGTGTTGTATTTTTCGCCCCCCACCAGAACCAGCTTCCATTCGCCTCATGTAAAGGACGGTATAACACAGGAATGAGATTCCCATTTGCATCTTTTAACCCATTTGCAAATGTTGCAATATTATCCAGGGATGCTCGCATCCAAATCGGCATTTTTCGCACCGCCTGGGTCAAGCTGTGTATTAACACCTCCATTAGTAAGGATCATTCCACGAAATTAACCTGCTGGTTACAAAAATAAGTTCTGCATGTGAGAACTTAAAGTTAAAATCCCACCTTTTTTGTATACCGCTTCCATTGAAGTTTGTAAATTTGTGATACTTTGAGCGACATTGCCTGATACACCTGGCTTTTCCTTTCCTTCTATACTCAATGTATCCCAACCAAATACAGCAGGATACATCCCCTACATCGTTATAAACATCAGAAGGTAGTCCTTGATTGCTTGGGGGAGTTTTCCCCAACACTTCATCCGTATCATGTTGATGCCCAAATAAAACATGTTGGCCACGAATGCCATTCAAGTAGGCAAATAAAGATTTGGTCTAACTCGTTGCCTGCTTGTCCACTATATTAACCGGATCCCCACTGTTTGAAGAGGTTGGAGTTGAAGAATCCGATGAGGTGGCTGCATTAGCAAAAGCCGGTGACACAAGAGAAAAGACAACAAAAAGTGCTAATAGACTGATAAATGTTTGATTTTTTTCTTCATACGTTCTCTCCTTTCGTTTTACCTAAAAATAAAGTTAATAAAGTTAATAAATTACCTTATTTCCCCCTTCTTTTATACAATTATTAAGTAATGTAAGCGTTTAAATTTATTATAAACGTTTTTTGTACAAAATAACAAGCCTAAACAAAAAAAGACGGAAGATTTTTTTAAGTTATAGTTTACTTAACAGTTAGTTAATAACCGATGGGTTTCAAACTATAGTAAACGATTTTAATTATCGTACAAAGTGGCTTATATAAGCTAATCCCCCAAACACGCCGTTACACTGTCTGTATCCAAATTAACGCATAAAAAAATCAGTGGAACGCGTTAGGCTCCACTGAATGATTCTACCGATTAATTGGCTACGACCTGAACAGATTTGGTCATTTTCCTAATCCACTTTTTAATATAAGGTTCGTTTAATTCCGATTACTGCTCTTGCATACCCATGACTATTCGCCAACCCATAAACTATAAAAATGGGTAAATGGATCAAGAATGCACCGCCTGCTGCAGGTGGCAGCCCGATTAACCAGACGCCAAACATATCTAAATACATGACAAACTTAGTATCTCCACCTGCCCGTAGTACGCCGATGTTATTGACCGTATTTAACATCTGAGCCGAAAATAAAGATATAGGTTAAGAGGATGAATGGGCAAAATGGACAACTTCTGCATTCACATTATAGATCGAGATGAAAACAGGAGCTACGAAGAACACCCAAGTCCGGCAACGAGTGAAAATAAGAAGGTCAAAAGAACAAACCGCTTCGCATTTGCAAGGGCCAACTCCTCATCATCCGCTCCGATACTATTTCCCACCATAACCGTTACCCATCACTAAGACCGATAAACCACGCCATGAAGAAGGAGAGCAGCGGATCAATAAGGGTAACCGCTGCAAGCTGGTGGTCCCCATGTGCGCATAAATCCAAAAATACGCGGTTTGACCAAGCGTCCAAAAGGTATGGTTAATAATTGAAGGGACAGCAACCGTTAGATAATCTTTAAATAACGGTATGTCTAATGCTTCTGCAGTTAAACCCTCGGATTGAGATATTTAGATGTTTTAAAATTAAAAGAAACAAGAGCAAGCATTGAATACACCGAGCGAGACAGGTCGCCATAGCCGCTCCCTCTATTCCCAATCGAGGAAAGCCCAAATGGCCAAAGATCACCAAATAATTTAATCCTGAATTTAACCCTATGGCTAGAATGCTAATATAAAGAGGGACTCGCACTTCGCCCATAGTCTTTAATATCGTGGAAAAAAGTATCGTCATTGCTGTAAAAAAGTAACTGATCGATAAGATCCTTAAAAACTGACTGCTTGGTCCTACTACATCAGGATCTTTTGTAAAAATAGAGACAAAGATATTTGGGAAAACGGAAATAAATAGAGTAAAGATAAGGGACACCATTCCCATGATCAAAAAAGATAAGAACAGCATCTTTTTTATACCATTTTGATCTTTTCGCCCCCAATATTGAGCCGCAAAAATGGCTGCCCCGCTCCCGAAACCTTGGAGAATTAAAGTTAAGACTTGCGTGATTTTATTTCCAACCCCAACAGATGCAATACTTGCTGCCCCTAATTGACCAACCATTATAGAGTCCACCATACCTAATGAAGACGTAATGAGGCTTTGGATGGCAATGGGGATGGCAAGCGATAACAAACTCATGTAAAACGTGCGACTAGACAATAACCCTTCGCGCATTGTAGGACTCCCTTACCCTTTTCTCATGATGTTTCAATGCATCAAGTCCCATCTAAACTTATAAGTTACTAAAAAATTGAAACGCCTTATCCGGTAAGTTTAGTAAATATTCATGACCATATTCATGGTAAAGGACCATCTGTTTTTCAGACTGAATCTTGTTATACGCCGCGAATTGAGTGGAAGGTGGGCAGACTTGGTCAATCATTGCCGTCACCCAAAACACCTTCGCCTGGATCCGGTCTGCTAAGTTTTGGATATCAATGTAACCGAGTCGATTAAAGATCGCCTCTTCTCGCTCGTGTGTCGGATCCAATTGGCGGAAATACCACGCAATTTCCTCATAAGCGGTGTTATTCATATCCATGTCCCAGGCTCTTCG
Source organism: uncultured Sporolactobacillaceae bacterium (assembly GCA_963829575.1). Lineage (GTDB taxonomy): Bacteria > Bacillota > Bacilli > Bacillales > Sporolactobacillaceae > KACC-23026. Next base: position 7,446 of record CAWHJF010000006.1, read on the forward strand.
ATAATCGGATAGAAACGGATAGACCGGTAGCGCTAATTTAATTCTAGGCTCAAGTGCTGCACAGGCCACCGTCAAAGCCCCACCTTGTGAAGCGCCATGCGCCCCAATCCGAGTTTCATCCACATTCGGCATTGACATTAAGATGCGTGCTGCCTGAACGGTATCCAGGAACACATTTCTAAAATAGAGGTGATCGGGATTCGGATCCTCCACACCACGAATGATATGCCCACGGAGCGTAGAACCTTTGACAACTAAAGGATCTTCCGAAAGGCCACCTTGGCCCCGACAGTCCATCGCAAGGACCGTGGTACCATGAGCCGCGTACATCGCTTTTTCGACCCAATCGCCACTGTCACACGAATAACCATGGAACATGACGATACCAGGCCCTACTTCATCAGTTTGTTTAGGCTGGGCAAGCTTGCAATGAATTCGCGCCCCACCCACACCTGTAAAGTATAAATCATAGCATTCTACAAGACTTGTTTGAAAAGTTGCTGGAACCAACTCATAATCAAGAGACTGGTGATCAAGTTCCGCTAATGCCCGTTCCCAATACGCCGCAAAATCATTAGGCTTTGGACTACTTCCTGTATAGGTTTCAAGCTCTTTTAAAGGCAGGTCAAAGTTCATAGAGAATTCCCCCAGTTAGAAGATTTAAAAACAACTTATACTATAAATTAAAACGTCGTTCAGTTGGTGTTTTATCTGTCCCTCTCTGAATGTGAGTGATGACGCATAGGATGTGCTAACTGTCGCGTTGGTAATGGATTTCGGATTAAGCCCCTTCTTTTTCTTCAATTAATTTATATACGTTTTGAAGTTGTTTATTAAAGACCGTCCATTCATCTTTATAGAACCGAATAAATCCATCAAGCATTTCGTTATCCCCTAGCTCTGGGTGATTGGCATAAGGAACCCAGAGATGATTCAAGCCACCATTTCGCCATGTTAATAGCCATGCTACCCGGCGTGCCTCAGGGTCACTTTTTAATTGGTGTAATAAATCCGACCACCAATTCACGTTTTTATTGCCTTTAATCAAAACCCCAGAGTCCTGACTTTTAGCCCCTACCTCCGTTAACGCCGGAATTTTACCTTTCTTTTCCGCTAACCCTACGAGCATCGCCGCATCTTCCACGAGCTGAGTCATCCAGCCCTCTTGGACATTTTCATCATACGAGTCATATCCAAGCACATCCACATAGGCATCGCCTGGATAGCGAAAAAGATACGCCGCCTCGTTCCCATTAAACGGCCCATTCGGTGAAAAGGCATAGAGAAAATTATGAACCTCTTTTACATCTCTTAAATACTCAACAGTAAATTGAAAGAGATGGATATAGTCTTCCTCTGAACAATGGGCCGGTCCCCACCAAAACCAGTCACCGTTATGCTCATGAAATGGTCTAAAAATAACCGGAATCCGGATACCTGCCGAATCCACCAATAACTCTTTCGCAAAGTGAGCAATCCGATCCAAAAACTGGGTGTATTCTAAATGATGACTGCCATCTGGGAGAATATTTCGAACAACATCCCCTTCAAGACTATACATACTGTCTCCCGTTACAAAGTTAGGGAGATGGGCACTCAAAGTGATGATCCCTTCCCGTTCGTAAGCAAGTTTCATCACTTCTGCTGTCGCTTCAGGTGTGAACGGTTCTTCTACACCGTGAAGCGACAATGTATCCCAACCGTATACGGCCGGATAATCTCCCACAGCATTTTTGACATCCGATTCAATTCCACTAAAGGTTGTGATCGTTACGCCTTGTGTCGTGGCATGCTGGTGGCCAAATAATAGATGGGACTCCTTGCTACGGTTTAAAAATAAAAATAAGGATTTGGTTTCTTTAGTGGCTTTAGGATCCACCACATTCACTTGGTCATTATAAAAACGATCTATTGAAGGGGTCAACCCATTTTTTTCTGATCGTGTCATTCCACACTCTCCTCGTTCTTAACATGTTTTTTATCCTTCTGTTAATGTAATCCAACATTTATATAGCAAATAAGTCAATCATGACGACTGATAAGAAAAATTACTTTAACGGTAACCTAATGAACCTAACTATACCGATTTTACCCTACTTTTTCAATGTTTTCTGCCAACTTACACAAATTAAAAAAGTCCTGCCCTTACATCAAGACTTTGTAGAAAAAATGTTTAATTGTGGGATTAATAATCGTTTTTGATTAAGGAGGAGCCAACTTGCAAAATTCAATTTGATTTTTAAAGAAACTCCATTACAGATCAATTTCAAGGAGCAACCGGTCGTTCACCTTGGAAAAACGTCAATCGTCCTTACTTGTAATAGATGAAGTTAAAAAACTTCTATAGATCCGCTACGCAACGAAATCCTAAATTACCTGTAGAGCTGTCCGGTGTATTAGAGGTGCGGGCAGCTACACGATAACGGTTACAATATGATTCATGGCAGAGATAAGATCCCCCCTTCATGACTTTGGTTGTCCCACTTTCTGGACCATTGGGATTATCTCGTCCACCTCTATTATGAATACTTCTAATAAACCAATCCGAACACCATTCCCATACGTTTCCCGACACATTATATAAACCATACCCGTTTGGCGGAAAGGATTTTGCAGAGGCTGTCCCTTCGTACCCATCTTTAGTATTACAGGAAGGGAAGGTCCCTTGCCAGATGTTACACATATCCCTACCATTTGGTGTTAACTCATCGCCCCAAGCATATCTCTTTTGTTCAAGACCTCCGCGTGCGGCAAATTCCCACTCAGCTTCTGTAGGTAATCTTTTTCCTGCCCAATTACAATAATTAACAGCATCATTCCAAGACACGTGAATAACGGGATGATCCATTCTATCTTCAATGTTTGAATCAGGTCCTTCGGGTTGTGCCCAATAGGCTCCTTCAACAACGCGCCACCAAGGTACACCATTTGGAATCTTCGTCACTTTTCTCTGCGTTTCAGGCGATAATAGTGAATAAAAAACAAAAGACCACCCAAATTGTTCAGTTTCTGTTTTATATCCCGAATCTTCCACAAACGATTTAAATTCAGCATTGGTTACGACACATGGATCCATATAAAAAGCATTCACTTTCACTTTTCTTATTGGCCCTTCACCATCATCCCAAAATGCTTCATTTATATTTGTACCCATCTGAAATTCTCCTCCGGGTATATAAATCATCTGTTCTTTAGAAACTAAGGCATTTGATTTGAATTTTTGTTCAGATTTACCTCCATTAACCCTACCCATACTTTTGCGACTTGCGGTACAGCACGATGTTTTAGTTCCTCCCATATAAACCCTCCCTTATACTGGTTGACCTGTAAAATTAATGGACAGAAGACCGATTTGGAAATATTCATAATGTAAATAAAAACCGATATTACAAGATGTCATCATCAGTATGGCCATACCCGTGGTATTGGTTGGTTGATTTCGATCATTCGCTGGAGCATTAGCTTTCGCATTCTTGACAATTCATCCTGGTATTCAGGCTCGCCAGCCAAATTATGATACTGGGCTGGATCCGTTCGAATGTCATACAATCCTTCTTTCCCATCAGACTCGCACAAATAACGAAAATCAGCTGTCCTAATATTTCTCCATTGGTCAAACTCCATAATCGCGCATTTTTTTCCAGGAAACGCCTCTCCCCTTAAAGCAGGTGCAAGTGACTCCCCCTGCAAAATAGATGGTACGGGTACTGCACAGCATTCTAATATAGTCGGCAATACATCCACTGCTTCAACAATTCCCTCAATTTTCTGAGGGTTCATCTTTGGATGATGGATAATAAGTGGAACACGACTTATGCAGTCTTCACCAGGATAACCTTTCTGATACCGAAGATGATCACCTAAGTATTCTCCGTGATCGGAAGTAAAGATGACAATTGTATTTTCATCCTGGCCAGTATCTTTCAGTTCCTGCATTAGTTTGCCGACACAGTAGTCTACTTCGCTGATCATAGCGTAATAACCATGTTTGACAGAACGCAGCTCATAATCAGAGAAATACTTACCACTTCGCTTTGCTTCAAACTCAGGAGGATATTCTGGCAGAGTCAATTGATCTGGATCATACAAATCCAGAAATTCCTGAGGAGCCACCCATGGCGCATGGGGAGAATAAAATCCGGATACGCACAACCACGGCTCTGGCCGGTCCCGTCTGATGAATTCTATGGTCTGTTCTGTGACAAAAGTTGAATGGGTGACATCACTCCGTCCGGGGAATGCAACGGCATGCTTCGGTTCCCGTTCTGGATGCTCAATATGATCTTGTATATTCATTAACTCATACCAGACTTCAGTTGCTGGAGGTAATCCAAGACTTAAATACGGCAATTGGCCTGGGGCTTTCATACGCACCCAGGCCCTGTAGGCATCTTCATAACAACCGGGTTCATCTGATATCTCCAAATGGTCAAATCCATAATTCGGATGAACATTCCGGTGATCCCTATTAGCATGCGGTAAAAAATGAAGTTTGCCGATATTTGCAGTCCTGTATCCATAATTCCTCAAATATTTGGGGAGCGTCATGGTCTCCTCGGGTACAGGTACAGCCATATGCGTAATGCCCAACGAAGATGGGTAGCGTCCACTCATAAAACTAGCTCTACTCGGCATGCATATAGGATTTTGAACAAAATGTTGGGAAAAGAATGCACCTCCTGCTGCCAATTTGTCCAGATTGGGGGTATGAATTTCATTGTTTCCACTAGCTCCCAGAGCATCCCAGCGCTGTTGATCGGTATAAATCAGCAATATATTTGGTCTTTTCATTTTAGGCTCCTTTCAAAATAACGAATAGAGATTTGACGAGGTAGCTAGCTTCTTTTTGTTCCGACAACCTTATCTATTATCCCCTGTCTACTAAGGGCATTGAATTATGAAAAACCATTCAGAAATTATAAATTTTTCGTTTTCAATTGATTTTATTTAAGCGATGAATAAAAGGACTGAACCACCCGGGCTGCCGGTTTTCCATAAACACAGTAATCATCATTCTTGTCCGCTTCATTTAATGAATAGAGCTCAGCCGGCCAATCCCACAGCATAAACCCGTAGAACCATTCTTGATCCCCCAGCGCATCAAACATCGCTTGATAAAACGCCACTTGTTCCTCTCCATCTGGTTCACCTTGCAGACTCCAATCATTAGGCGCTCGACCCGATCCCTTTCGACTTGGGCAGCCGGTTTCCATAAAGAAAAAAGGCTTATTAACAGATTCAACAAATGTTTTTAAAGCCGTGGCACGCTCAGGCCATTCCTTGGTTGGGTAATAACCACTTGAAGACACTACATCCACCGCATCCCACCAAGTCACATTCTCTTCCTGATATTTATCACAATTATAGGTCACGATCCCATGGTAAACGTCTCGCACCTTTTTGATTAAGGCCCGCCATTCTTTTTCCCGGCGGTCGGTCATGACCATTTCACAACCCACACAAAACATTTCACAACCCGTTCGTTCTGCCATTTCCGCATAGTGAAGAATAAAAGCTTCATAGCTTGCAAACCATTCCGACCAATTGGGCTCGCGCGGAACATCCACATCAAAGAAATTAATGAAGGCTCGCCACGTCCCATCTTCACAGTTTACAACTGGCTTAAGGCACACTTTCAACCCCAAATCATGGGCATTTTGAATCGCCCATTCCACCTCTTCGTCAGAAATAAGCGTCCCACTGTTATACTTAATATGCGTCGAATGGGCGTGTTCTTGAACACCTTGAAAGGCAATTGCAGTCCATGTCACATCGAGCTTTTTCATTTCCGACATCGATTCTTTCCCTTGTTTTGTTTTCCAAGTTCCCTTTTTGCCAACCCAACCCCACGTCATGCCTTTAATATACTCCATACAAAGACCTCCTCTTCTGATTATAATGGCAGATTTTTAGTTATTGGCATCAACCAAACCTGCTCTTAAGCATTTAATTAGCAAGGCCTCTCATCTCAAATTTCTATGAATCCCATACTCTTATTTAACAGACCCTTGAACAATTCCACTGAAAATATACCGTTGTAAGAAAATGAACAAGACAATTGTCGGAATTGCAATAATAATGACCGCCGAACAAATCATATTCCAATGGGCACTATAAGGACCTGTGAATCGCATCAAAGCCGTTGAGACCGTCGGGAGATTCGAAGCCGGCATATATAGATAAGGGAGATACAAATCATTATAGATTTGAATCGTTTTTAAAATAACGACCGTTGCTGTCGCCGGCATCATCAAAGGAAAAATAACAGAACGATAGATTCTAAAGTAAGAGGCTCCTTCGATTAATGCCGCTTCATCGAGCGAATACGGAATACGATTAATAAACTGCATGTAAATATAGATTTGGACCACATCTGTTCCTAAGTAAAGCAAAACGAGTGCCCAACGTGTATCGAATAATCCTAGGCTCTTAATGACGCCAAATGTTGCGACTTGAGTCGTAATGGACGGGATAAAGACCACGACAAGATAAGCTAAGAGAATAAGTTTCTTAAACGGAAAGTCAAACCGACTTAAGACATAGGCGACCATCGTCCCCAAGATCACATTTCCCACGACTGAAAAAAGAATGATAAAGATGCTATTGAAAAAAGCGAGACCAAAGCCACCGCCAGTAAAGGCATGGACAAAATTCAACCATTCCCAGTGTTTGGGTAAAGCCAATAAATTGGTTGTGTTATATTCTTTATCACTTTTAAAAGCGGTCACCGCTATAATATACGGTGGGAACAACACGACAAAAACCCAAAACAAGATTGCAACATATTTTAAAGTTTGTAAAATGCCTTTAACTAATTTGTTCATACCACATCATCCCCTTCGCCGATGATTTTACGCTGAACGGAAATCACAATGATAACCAATATAATGAGGACAACACCCATTGCCGAAGCCAATCCATAATTATTAAACACAAACGCCGTATCCACAGATTTCGTCACATAAGTGGCGACATCCGGACTTCCCTTCAACATAACGAATGGAATGTCAAAGACTTCTAGTGCACCTGATACTGTAAGAAGCATATTAACTTGAATAATGGCTCTTAAGTTCGGAAGCGTTAAATAGCGAAATTGCTGCCAAGAAGATGCCCCATCAATTGTTGAAGCTTCATAAAGTGCTGGATCAATAGATTGCAAGGCCGCCAAATAGATCACCATATTAAACGGCATAAACTTCCATAACGAAACAAATGCCAACGACCAGTTCACAATATGTGGGTCACCTAACCAACTTAAATGGCTCGCGATCCCTATATGCGTTAAAAAGATGTTCAAAGCGCCAGTATCTTGAAAAACAAATTTAAACATGTAGGCAATTGCAACACTATTAAGGACATAAGGAATAAATAAAATCATCCGCCAAAAATTTCGTGCACGTATTGCGGAATTCAAAATGATGGCAAAGAAAATGGCAATTATATTTTGAATGATCCCTCCAACCAAGTAGGCGAAGTTATGTGTAAACACACTCCAAAAAGCACTCGTTGTAAAAATAATCTTATAGTTATGAAATCCTACAAATGGATACTCGTGGGATAAGCCATCCCAAGAAGTGAAGCTTAAAAATATAAGCTTAAAGGCAGGATAGAATGAGAAGGTCGCGAGCAGGAGCAATGGAATTAATAGAAAGCTGGCGATGATCAGTCGCCTTTGCGCTTTTCTCGATAAAGTAAACATTCACTATCTACCACCTAAAATAAGATTATAGAGCCTAACTTAAAAGGGTCTGACCCAAGATTCTTGGCTAGCCTCCTCCTTCAACTAAAGAAAGAGAAATGGGGCACAAGGCCCCGTTCCCTTTTTCATAGACTTATTGTCCTGCCTGGGCAATACCGTTATCCCATTCTTTGTTGAGATTTTGAAGCGCCGCGCTAAAGCTCTTTGCGGTTAATAGGCTTTGCATATAACCCCCACCGCCGATGTCTACTTGAGCGGCATTGGCAACGGCTGTAAGTTGTGATGCACCCGGAACAGATTGCATTAATTTAACACCCGTGTTTTCAAACTCGCTTAATTGAGGCAAGCTTGGTTGAATGCTCTTAAGTGGTGGAATAAACCCGTTTGTTTTGGCATAACCAGACTTTTCAATCATGAACTTGATAAACGCTTTAGCTGTTGGAATGTTTTTACTGTTTTTGCTAACGGCATAGAAGTAGTCAGGGCCAATCGTTGCATTGGCTGTCTTGGTATCCGGGCTGTATGGGAATGGAACAAAGCCTACATTATCAGCTGAGATCCCTTTGCTTTCAAACTGAGGAATAGCCCAGTTACCAAGGACCATCATAGCTGTTTTACCTGTAGCAAAATCCGTTTTGGATTGCTCCCAGTTAGTGACTTTAAAGTTGGGCTCTGCATACCCTTTTTGAACAATTGTGTAAGGAATATTTAGAGCTTGACCAATTGGTGAGTCTGCCGTAAATGGATCTTTTTTGGTAGCTAGCGTATTTAAGTAACCTGCGTCACCCGCGATATTAGGCGAAAGCTGATCCCATACACCTAATGGCCATTTGTCCGTGTAATTTAGGGCAACTGGTGTAATCCCTGCCGCTTTAAGTTTGGCACAGTCTGCATAAAACTCGTTCAGCGTTGTTGGCGCTGCTGTAATTCCAGCTTTTTGGAAGGCTTGTTTGTTGTAAACAAGACCATTACTGTTTACACCACTTGCAAGGCCGTATGTATGACCTTGATACGCATCGTATTTGCCAAAATAGGTTTTATCATCAAGTCCTAAGTCATCAAGTGAAACGAAGAATTCAGGGAACTGTTTCAACTCGATCGAAGTTGGGATCATTAGGACATCACCCGCGTTTCCGCTATTCAAACGTGTTTTGACATCATCTGCGTAGTTTGTAATCGCCTCAAATTTCACATCCGTTACACTTGGATATTCCTTCTTGAACGCATCGGCATATTTTTTAAGTGTGCCATCTTGTTGAAGGTCTGTACGTTGTGTCAGCATCGTAATGCTTCCCTTGACATTGTCCTTTGTAACCTTATCCGAAGAAGAGCCTCCTGCGTTGCTGCTTCCACCTTTGTTAGATGAACATCCTGAAAGAAGAAGCATGACAAGCGCAACTAGTGAAACCATAATCGTCAACCGTCTTTTCATCCCGTTGACCTCCTTTTATTTTTAGTCCATTTTGTAAGTCATAAAAATGATGCTGATCGCCATTACTTTTTCCACAAGCTTCTTTAAAAGATCTCCCAAACAATGAAAACGCTTAATTATGCGCCAAAAAAAAAGAGTTTGTCTTTATTGGGGTGATCGAACTACCATAATAAAGTAAAAGCGAACCACTTTTAAGTAATATTAACTTTACAAAAGGACTTTGTATACTTTAATTTATTTCAATTTATACATTAAGTCAAGTTATTTTTTGATATTTTAATTAAAATATTAGGTTACTTAAAACGCTTACATAATTAAAAACTTAGGTAATAAAATTACTACATTGATCCTTTTAAAAAAATAAAAAACTCTAGCTCCCCAAGTGGTAAGCCAGAGTCTTATAAAATTCAATGCTTTTCGTCTATAGAATGTCTTTTGATCAGTTCAGTATCAAGCAAGATTTTCTCATAGGGAGAATCACTACGACTCATTCGGTCATATAATCGGCTAACAGAACGTTTCGCAAAGTATTCTGTGTTAACCGCCATTGTGGTGAGAGGCGGTGTGGAAAGCTGAGCAAAATAGGAATTATCAAAACCAACGACAGAGCAATCTTCTGGGACGACCAAACCTAAATGCGTTAAAGCTCTCGAAACGATGAGCCCATATTCGTCATTCACACAAAACCAACATTCTGGCCATTCATTAAGCTCTTCTAAATAGGTTTTCAGTGTGTCTTGATTCTCCTCCAAATGATCGGCCACCCAATCTAAATTTAAAGGCAGGTGATGGGCTTCTAACGCTGCAACATACCCTTCATAGCGTTCTTGATAACTTGGTGAGCGCTTAACCGGCCCCATGAAACCAACCTTCCGATACCCTCTCTTTAAGATGTAATCGACCGCCCGATAGGCGCCTTTACGATTATCCGTTAAGATACAATCTACATCCAATTCAGGATGGTGATGATCAATCAAAACTGTTGGGTGATCGGAATCTAGTAAATTTTTTAAATAGTCTAGATGCAAGTGAGACAAAACCAAGAGCCCGTCTACTTTATGCTGAGTGATAAATTCAGGGAGTAACCCTTGCGACTGTTTCTCATAATCCACAGAGTAAACGAGCAAATGCCCCTCTCGCTTTTTGACCTCCTGTTCAATATTAAAAATGATCGAACCGAAAAATGCATGATCATATAAAACGTCATCCCGACAAATCAGTCCAACCATGTGACCGATCTGAATGTCCGTATTTTTTTTCACCTTATAACCAACAAGTTCTGCTGTCTTCTCAATTTTTTCTCTTAGTTCTTCACTAACTCCGGGCTTACCCGATAGCGCGAGCGAGACAGAGTTTTTAGAAATCCCAAGTTTATCGGCAATAGTTTGCATAGTAGGTTTCGACATATGTGCCCCCCCCTTATACGTCTATCAATCTCTACTAAAGTAATTAAAAGCAAGATATTAATTGTCTGTCAAGTTAATACCGAACCTATAAATAAAAAGAGATAAAAACAAGGATGACTCACCTTGCTTTTATCTCTTTTACGGAATCTCTATAGATAATTCTACCTTTGACAAGTACACGGCCAAATTTTCGA
>CAWHJF010000007.1:0-25735 GCA_963829575.1 uncultured Sporolactobacillaceae bacterium
ATGAACTCTTTAAAACTCGTAAATTAAAACTCCGCCTCTCAAGGCGACTTTTATATCGTATCACCCACAACAGATTGCGTCAACATTTTTCATGTTCAACATTCTCTGTCAGGAGCGACGTTTGTTATCATACCATCCTGGCGAGAACGGGTCAATACATTTCACCATGCCAATCCCTTCCAATTTTTAAAACATAAACTGTTATTCACTCTAAACTGAACTTAACCTTAAATAGGCTTGTTTCAAACCAACGAATGCTCTCAAAACATTCTCGCATCAAATAATTAGGTTTTAGCCATCCTTATAATATTAGATCACTTCTTCAAATGTTCCTACTTTCCAATTGAACATACGGATAAGTTGGATGATTTTGATGTCGCGACTGGTTATGATATTTTATATAGTAGTTGTTACATTAAACAAGAGGTGAAAGATAATATGGAAGCTATTAAAAGCAAGGAAACTTTTGATGCGATTATTCAAGGCGATCAACGTTCCATTATAAAGTTCGAGGCGGATTGGTGCCCAGATTGCAAACGTCTCGATATGTTTATTGGAGAGATTACAGAGGATTATAACGCACTTAAATGGTTTCAACTCGATCGAGACGAGTTCCCAGAGATCGCCGAAACTTATCAAGTGATGGGAATCCCAAGTTTGCTTATTTTTGAAAAAGGCGAAAAGTTGGCCCATCTACACAGCGCCAATGCCAAAACACCGGAAGACGTTCGGGACTTCTTAGAAAAAAATACACCCACAAAATAAAAGCGCCGTTTGGGCGCTTTTATTTTGTTACATTAGACTGAAGGACGGTCAGGACCTTCTAATTTTTTATTTCCATACCCTGGTTGCGTCTCTTCTTGGTTTGATTTAGATTGTACACGATTTGCTTTTTCTTCTTTATTATTTGAGCGTTTTGCCAAATGACTCACCTCCACTGTTAATGTCCACTAATTCGGAACACTTCATTCATCAATCTAACCACTAATTAAGCAGAAATCATCGTTTCTTATCGAACGCTCGATTGACGTCCCGCCCAAACCTCCTTGTTCCTTTTTTCATAGCATATGGATAAGGGAGTGACGAAAGTGTTAGACGGGACAACATTTGCATTTATATCCAAATGGCCTTACTGGAGAGAAACATGGTGCTTCGTTCTTGTTCTTGCCGGACTTTTATTAAAGAGCAGGCATCTTAATCTCTTTTTAATTTTATTTCCTAAACCTTATCGTAAATACGTCAAATTATTCTCAAAGAATCTCAAATATCCGCTTCAATGGATTTTTATAGTCATTGCTCTTTTCTTATTAACTTATAATGGACATTTTATTAACTTTAAAAGTCCGTTGTACCTCCATATCTTCAAAACTATTCTAATGGGGTTAATTGGTTGGGGAATTTGGCGGCAAACCACGAATACAAAAGAATGGATCGTCTTGTATAACCAGGAATTTAATAAAACCTTCCATGATATTGCAGTTCCTTTACTACGAAGAGGTGTTCGATTACTGATCGTCTTATGTATGATGGTGATGGTTTCATACATTTGGGGGTTTAGTGCCCAAAGAATTGTGACAGGGATGGGCGTTCTAGGAATTATTGTATCTTTAAGCGCACAAGACTTGATCAAAAATACCTTTAGCGCCTTTGTTCTTCTGTTTAATAATGTATTTGATATAGGGGACTGGATTCAAGTCGGGCAAACCAGCGGTTCCGTTCAGGATATTAGTTTGCGTTTCACTAAAATAAAAACGTATGATCACGGGGTGATCGCACTCCCGAACAGCCAAATCGCGGATTCGAACCTTACGAATTGGTCGAGACGTAACGAGCGCCTTTTGCAGCTCCAGTTTGCCATTGATCCCAATTGTTCACCGTCTCAACTATATAAATGTATCAATCTCACTCAAAACCACTTAATGCTTCACAAAAAAATTGTTCCAAGCTCAGTACTCGCTCAAGTTTCCACACAACCCAATAGCTCACTTTCCATTTCTTATAGCTTTGATCTTCGTTCGACCGACTATAAACTCATGACGGTGGTTCAACTTGAATGCACGCGAGATATTTTAGAGTTGTTTGATCAGTTTGGGATCCCAAGAGTCCAGCCGGTCCAACTTCAAAACGCCACTATTTAAAAAAGAACCAGGTTCAATGCCCCCCTTTCTTAAACGGAGGGCACATAACCTGGCTCTTTTCTTTTAATACTTTAAACGATTATTTCTTCGCACCTTTTACATAAGTCCAGCCGTCTTCCTGGATGACTTTTCCTTCTTTCATCAGTCGACCAAGCGCACGTTTAAACGCGGCTTTACTCATATTAAAGCGGGCCTGAATGACGTCAGCAGGACTTTTATCCCAATAAGGCATTGCCGTCCCTCTAGAGGTCAGGTATGAAAAGACCTCTTCGGCATCTTTGTCCAACGCTTCATGAGCACGTTCCAATAAAGATAAGTTGATACGCCCATCTTCTTTCACGCTAATAATCCGACCACTTACCCGCTCGCCAAGCCGCACCGTACCCCGTCTTTCGTTCTTATGATTAAACCCAATAAATCCTTCATCCGTATAGATGTGTACGCCGTCCTCAACTAATTTATAGACAACGCCCTCTATATTTTTATTAAAGTCAGACTCTGTTGCGGGGCGTGAGATCTCTTCAAAACGCTCAAAAGATGCCGGGTCTGCAAACAACCGGCCTTTTTTATCGACTTTAAGCGTACAGTACAACTGATCGTCGGCCTGTGGCCATTCGTCAAAGGAATAGGGGAGATCGTCGCGGGAGACAAGAACATCCTTTGCGATCCCGATGTTTACAAACACCCCATATTTTCGATGCATGTCGACAGCCCCCACCCAATCATAGGTGCCGATTTGAATCTTAGGACGATGCATAGTGGCCGCCAATCGCCCTTGATGATCGTTATAGAGGAAAATTTCCACCGTGTCCCCCATTTCAAGAGCTTGCGTCGTTTCATTTTTATGTAAAAGTACATCTTCTTTTTGATCGGTTAGAAAATACCCAAATGGGGCGACGCGTGCGACCTCAAGCGTCACTGTTTGTCCAGCCTGCAAGGCCATTTCCTTCACTCCTTGCTATTATCTAATTAAAAATCAAAGACTTGAATTCTGCCAATCCTTTCGGGACAAGGGATCGCAGAACTTACAACGATTTACGTTGTCACCCCTATGTAGGAGCGAAACTCGAGGCGTCTTTTATTCTTTATTCTATTATATCATTTTACTAGAACGAAATTGAAGAAAGAGGCCGGCACTTTAATTTTCGCCATTAGAGTACAGGTCAACCCCCAGGCGTTTGAGCCTTTTAAATCGTCGATCATAATTGGAGCGCTTCATCAAATCTTCATAAAGCTTCTGGGCCTTCTCCCGTTCTCCCGCCAATAAATAGCCCTTAATGACACGTTTAAGTTGGCCGGTATAATGAAAGGGGCCCAAATCAGACGTCTCATAAAAGGCACGATCAAAAAAAGAAACGGCTTCTTTATAGCGTTTTAATTTTACAAGACAATGCCCGGAACTCCACTCTAAATTCGATTTTTGGTTTGGCGTTAAGTGTGGGAGCGTCAACGCCTCCCGGTACACCCCTAGAGCTTTTTCATAGCGAAAATAAGTCTCATAATCCACCCCTTTTTTAATATAGTCTACATAACGTTTTTCTTTCGGTCGAAGGCGCCGTACGATCCCCCAAACCACATAACCGATCAACAAGAGGATTCCAATCACTTTCACTTAAAGCACCACCCCTTCACTTTCATATTTGCAGTTACCCTGTTTGTTCTATTTTCTTTGTTGCTTTTGACTTATTTGCTTTTTTAGGAGGGCGCGGCTCTCCTTTTTTGCGGATTTTGGCTAACAACAAAGTTACTACTGGAATGCCTAATAGAGTCACCCAAGAAACAGGCGTCAAATACATGATTATGATAGCCTCCATGGTATGCTCCAAATGAAAGCCCCAGGCAATAGCCCCCACCATAAGCGCGGTCGGAATCGTAAAGAAGCGAAAAGCGTCACGACTCCGATTAAAGAGTCTTGCCCAACACAACGAAACCCCCCATATATGGTTTGCGGTAAATAAAACGTTGAAAACAAGCGAAATAATAATCATACTCACTCCGACGCGTTCAATAATAAATCCACCTAAATAGATTTCTCGAAACAGAAAAGGCAAGCTCCATTGAACGCGTTTCGCAAATTCCCAACCCAACATAGAAACTGTTACAAACATGGCGACAGTTATAAGTAGACCATTAATACTTATGGATAAAATTGGATACAGGTAGGAGTGTCTCGTTCTTTTATAGTAAGGACCGAGCATTTGATAGAGATTAAACCCAAACAACATTGGCATTAAATAATAGGTTCCGTTTAGCAAGTTGATCCATTGATCGGGCTTAATTGGCATACCAAACGGGGAATATTCCAAAACCGCCGTGATAAAAGTTGCAATCAATCCAATCGTGACCGGTGGATTAAACATCGAGCTGATTCTCGCTAAAGTTTCCACACCTAGTCGCGCACCGTAGGTTGACACTCCTACAAATAATAGAATAAGCACGATAGGCGGTGTATGTGGCATGTAAAGCGCCCCCACCAAGAAGACAAACATCCGCATCCCCACAGCAACAAATATGACGTAGATAATCACATAAAGAAACCCCAGGGCCTTTCCAATCCATTTGCCATACACCTTGGCCAGATAATCAATGCCCGTATCCTCAGGAAAGCGATCGTTTAATCGCCCCTGAACCCAGGCTATAACAAAACCAGCAGCCACCAATAGGAGGATTGACCATTGCGCATCGTACTTCCCTTTTTCAACCGCAAATCGAGGGAAAATCCAGAATAACAAAGGTAGATAAGACGCGCTCGTGAGCATCACCACTTGGAAAGGGGTTAATAGGTTTTGGACCGGATACTTTTCCGTTTTTTTTTCCATTACAGCAACTCTCCTTTCCCCTTTATGGCCATATGAACACGTACATGAAGTTGACTGTCCTTAAAGTCTTGAATCCAATTATTGCTTAAGACATCCTGTCGAAACAGGTGGGGATTCTGGATGAGAATCAGACGCCCAAAGCCATACGGATCGGTTCCCCATCCTTGGAAACTTTTAAACGCACTTCTAATTTCCGTTGAAATTTCCTTTTGGACTTTTTTTCGCATTTGGTTCTCTTCTTGCATCGTGACATAATCCATGCCTTTTGAAGGATCCTGAAGTATAATCCCTTCTGCCTGAACGTCTACGTACAAGTGGTAACGCCCCTCAATCTTTTTCCAACTTAAATGGGCTTTATCATGACTGATATCAACCACAATGGGCTTGTTGTGGTCTTGAACCATTAATTGCATGATTTTCACTTTACCAACCGTCCAGTTATAACCGCGCGCTTGTTCGCGTGTCAAATCGCCCATCCATTTAAAATTCTGATAAACACTTAACCCATCAAAAATTAATTTACCTTCTGGGTCGGAGTAAACCCTTGGTACAACAGGGGTAATGCCCAAACCAAAGGTATTACGAAAATACACCCATAGTGGGACGGGTTCCTCAAAACCTGTCGACTTAATATTTCGTACGCTGTTCCGCAAAAAGATCGAAACCGGCTCATCGGTGATTTCTTTAGAAGATAACACGCCTAGGGCCGTATCTTTTGTTAGAAAAAGACTGGCTGTATTCGGAATCCGACTATTTCGAAGGAGCTCGGTTAAAAGGTCTTCTGTCCGATTCTGGCCTAGCTGCTTATTCAAAACAATGGATTGGAGGTTTCCAAAAAACAACGTCCTGTCTAAACGCTCTTGAGCTTTAGAAATTGCTTCACCAAACGCCCCCCCTGTGACGGTAATATTGATCGTCGTGGCAGGTGGCGCTCCGCCACCTGATGAAGCGGCACCTTCTCCCCCACTCAACACCCCTGGCATACTAGGCACTTGAAACGTGATTTGATAGTTTGATTTTCCAACAGGGTCCACACCAAGCCCCATGACCATTGCGGTCTCATCAATCCGCCGATAATCCCAACAGCCTGACAATACTGGAAAGAGCATTAGCCCCAGAAGAACAAAAAGGATGAATCGCTTTATACGCATCCTAATCCTCTCCTTCTTTTTCTAATTCGGGATGAGGTACCGGATCTTTGTAAAGTTTTGCCCGTTGATCTTGCAGAGGATGGTTTTGGTTGGATCTTCCCGTAAAAGCCCATAAAGGAATCCGAATAAACAAATCGACCCAATCGCCAAAATATCGCCCCGAAAACGGCGCCAAATAACCCACGCCAAAGGATTTGAGAGATGCGATATGAAACAAGACAATAATGAAAGCCAAGAGCATTCCATAAAAGCCAAAAAAACAGGTTGAAATGAAGATAAAATATTTGATCATCCGCCAGGCTAGTCCAATCTCATAGCTGGGTGGCACAAAACTCGCAATCGCGGTGAAGGCAATGATGACGATTAAGATGTTACTCACAAGCCCTGCAGAAACCGTTGCTTGACCAATGACCAAACCCCCTACAATTCCAATCGTTTGGCCCATTTGCTTCGGCATTCTGAGCGTTGCCTCCCGCAGGACTTCGATCACGAGTTCCATCATCAACACTTCGATCACCGCCGGAAACGGAACGCCTGCACGCGATTCAGCGATCCGTAAGCTAAGTGTCAAGGGCAAAAACTCAGGATTGTACTCGGTTAACGCCACGTAAAGACTAGGCAAGAATAAGGCGATAAAAAAGGTAAAGAGTCTCAACCACCGAATAAAAGTCGCATCATAAAAGGTATGAGAGTAATCTTCAATGGTTTGATAAAAATCTTGCAGTGTCGCGGGTGCCAGTAATGCCGTTGGGTCCCCGTCGGTCAACACTACAAATTTCCCTTGACCAATCTCCTTTGCGACATTGTCAATCCGCTGTGTCGGGCGAACTAAAGGAAACGGCGTATAATGCATATCGACAATCCGCATTTCTATATCGCTTGACTGATTAATCATATCGATATCAATCGCTTGTAACCTTTGTTTAGCCGTTTTAACCGCTATCGGATTGGCTACATCTTCTAAATAACAGAGGTAAACAGCTGTTTTGCTGCGCTTACCGATGGAATATTTTTTAACCCGAAATGAACTGTTTTTAATTCGACTTCGGATCAGGGCGATATTATCCTCTCCACTTTCTACAAGTCCGATCTGCGCACCACGTGTTGAAGTTTCAATATTAGGTAAGCTCGGGGTCCGCTTTGGAAGACTAACCGTATTAAGCAAAATGACCTTCTTTTCGCCTTCAATAAAGAGCGCCGTCAAACCCATTAATAGGTTATCAATCGCTTCTTCTACGGTCTCACATTGATTGGCACTCGCCGCGTTCAAATGTTTGGTAATAACTTCTTTTGTAAGATTGGCCGTTGGGGCCGCTTTGTCGTATTTTTGCAATTCCTCTATTATGTACATAATTTGTTGCTTATCCACGATGGTCTGGATATAGACGAGCACCGCACGTTTTCCTGCTATCTTAATCGGGCGGTCCTGAAGATCATCGTTTTCTGCAAGGATCTCTCGGATCTGCTCAATTGCGTGATCCACCTTGCCGTTGTAAGGCGTTTGATTCTCCGATTTTTGATCCTTTTCGTCTTTTGGTGATCCCATTATTTTATTTAACCAACTCATCGTTATCATCCAATTCTTAATCAAGACTTCTTCATAAGCATAAACAGAAACGATCGATTTTATCCGATTACACATGATTTTTGAAAGTATGATTCTTTAGGCTGCCCCAAACCCCCCCAAATTTCCCTTCTACATTCCCCAAGATTTGCCTTGGTTGAAATTTTTACACTTGGACAGCATTCCCTATTGAATACCGAACGTATTTTCGCATATAATATATAAAAAAGAACATACGTTCTTATTTTAGTTAAAAAATTACGCGAGACACAGGAGCAAGTACGTGTGTTTTTCACCTGAAAAGAAAGGAAGGATTGATTTATGCGGGATCGCGTCATCTTTTTGGTCGATATGCAATCCTTTTACGCCTCTGTAGAGAAAGCCGAGCATCCAGAGTATCAGGATCAACCGGTCATTGTTTCTGGAGATCCCGAGCGGCGTAGCGGCATTATTTTAGCCGCTTGTCCGTTAGCCAAAAAATATGGGGTAAAAACCGCCGAAGCGCTTTGGCAAGCACAGGCCAAATGCCCACAAGCGGTTGTCATCCGCCCCCACATGCAGCGCTATATTGACATCTCACTGAAAATCACAGAACTTCTAGAGCAGTTTACCGATCTTGTTGAGCCTTATTCTATTGATGAACAATTCTTAGATGTCACAGGGAGTCAAAAACTATTTGGCACCCCCATTGAAATAGCCCAAAAAATTCAACGTTTAATCTGGGAACACACACACATTTATAGTAGGGTCGGAATTGGTCCCAATAAAATATTAGCCAAAATGGCCTGCGACAATTTTGCAAAAAAAAATTCAGACGGCATTTTTCATTTGAAGCGTGAGCACCTTCAAGACACGCTCTGGCTCCTTCCCATTCATAAAATGTTTGGCGTTGGGTCTCGAATGACCGAGCATCTTCGCCGAATGGGAATCCGAACCATTGGCCATTTAGCTCAGTTCCCGCTCAGCACACTCCAAAAACGTTGGGGGATCAACGGCGAGGTTCTTTGGATGAGCGCTAACGGTTTGGACGCATCCCCAGTTAGAGTCGAAACCCACAACGTCCAAAAAGCAGTCGGCCACCACATGACCTTGCCGAGGGATTACGGAACAGAGGACGAGATTCGCATTGTTTTATTAGAACTTTGTGAAGAAGTGGCCCGACGCGCTCGGATCAAAAATTACCAAGGCATAACCCTATCCGTCGGTGTGAGAGGCGCGGATTTTGATCTTCCCACAGGCTTCTATCGGCAAATGAAGCTTCCCTTTCCCACGAATTTCGGAACCGATTTATTCAAGCACGCCCTTGGGCTCTTTCAAAAGCATTGGGACGGTTTGCCTATTCGTAGTTTAGGGGTCAACTTATCGGATCTCCGACCGGCGGATCAGTATCAACTTCGGTTATTTGATTCGCCCATTAAGAAAGAACAATTGGGTCGGGCCATGGATTGGGTCAATGCGAAATACGGGAGCGCGACACTGGTTCGGGCTGCTTCACTCTTAGCGGCCGGCCAAGCTTATGAACGGGCAAAAAAAATTGGCGGACATTATAAGTAGTTGAAAAAATGCGCTCAATCGTAAACCCCTTATCACTTAGGCAAGAAAGAAGGTGAAACCCATGAAACCAAACAAGCTAACAGCAGGACATAATATTATGTGGGAATCCAGTCGAATGATGCTCCCTGAACACCGCGAACAATTTTTAGAACATCGGAACGCCTTAAACAAGCAAACAGCCCCGCTCTTAGACGAACAGGAGCGCGAGCGTTTAGACCTTCTTCTTTTAACCGCTTATAATGAAAAAAAACCTGTCCAATTAACATTATATGACCCCTTCGGAAACTTAACGTATACAGGATACGTCCGGTCGCTGAATCCCGAAAAAAAACAGCTTAAATTCAAGCACGAAGACGACCTTACAGAGGCTTTCTTCATCGAAACAATTTTAGATGTATCCTTTAATTACTAAGCCAAGCGGACATTTCCTAGGGAATGATTCAAGAACGGGATGTAAGTCAGTTAAATTTCCTTTTAGTAATAAAATAAAACGAAAATATGCGAGACGCCTGCGGGAAAAGCGGTCCAGGCGAGACCCCGCAGGTCGTAGACCGAGGAGGCTCGCGGATCGCCCGCGGCAAGCGAGTATATTTTCGCCTTAGTAAAAAACAACAAAGTTTAACGAAAACACCCTAAATTTTTGACGATCTTCGCATAGATTGTGTCAAGAGTTGCGATACTAACAGCACGCTTTAATCCCTTTGGTTAAGCCAGGAGAGGAGCTCGCTGGATGAAATGGCATCACGCGGTTTTAAGTAAAATTAAGGAAAATCAAGATCGGAAAGTGGCTTTAGCCATCGATACATCAACGAACGAAACCAACCTATTGCTCGTCCAAAACATCATTAAGCTTTTTGAAGAGGTGAAACCGGATACCCATCTCGTCCAAGCGGATTACAAAATACGAGAGGTGTCACCGATTCATGATGCTCAATTAAAATGGTACACGCATGGGAAATCGTCCTATACCGATGTATTAGAATGGGGAGAGAAAGAAACCATCGATGCCCTTTTTTATATCACCGATGTCACTGGGTATTTTTATGAGGAATTAAAAGTGTCCTACAATGTGTTCTGGCTTGTTCCAGATACCTACGTTCCCAAAGTACCATTTGGGAGAGCGATAAAAGTGTCCTAAAAAAGTGTTCAAGGGGTTCCTAAAACGGGGACCCCTTTTTTCGTCGTTCCGTCCACAAGAGAAAACCAACGGTCCACATCGGATCGCTGGCTAAAGATTCAAATCCCTTTATTAAGGTTTTCAACAGGCGGATTAATCGTAGGAGTCGACTCGTTACCAGCTTGACGATCATTATAAAGCGCCATCATATTAAGTCCCATACCGATGAAGAACGTGAACACGGCACCCAAAATGAGACCACCACCAAAGACATAACCGGTCTCATGAGGAAGAACCAACGCTAACAAAACACCTAAACCCGCTTCAATCAAACATAAGTAATTGAGTACTTTTGCCATAACATTCACCTCTAAATGAGTTTTGTCAAGATTACGTCACATAGTTTTCGTTTTTTAGTCACGTTATATTCAATATTTGTTCACATTTTACTATTTACAAAAAGAAAAAGCAATAGGCAAACACCTGTGAGAACACGAGTAATCCGTTAAAAAACCTTGTTTCAAAAGGGTTTTATACGATAAAAGAATTTTCAAAACTTTACCGGATGTGACTGATGTTGTGTCAAATGTGACAAAACGGATTAAACCGATCAACAGAAAAGCCACACACGGCGTTATTGAGTCGTGTGTGGCGTTCTGCTCTTCATTTAAACGGCCTAGCCTGGAAGATCCCAGTCAGGCCAGGCCTGCATGATCAAGTTCCCTTTTACACTAATGGTCTCTCAACGGTTTATTTAAACACTTCTTTTTCGTAAAGACTAAATCCATTATCTGCTTGTCCTAAAAATGTAAAGCCACAAGACTGATAGAAGGCATTTAGAGGTTGGTTATACCCCACACAATCCAACCTAAGAAAGTGTCGGCCTTTTTCTTGGGCATAATCATGAGCCCAGTCTAGCATAGTTTTTCCGATGCTTTGACCCGAAAAGGCACGGCTTGTCGCAAACCGATGTACAAATATAGTATCCGAAAAATCAATCGCGTGGGTATTCCAAAGCTCCTGATCCCAATTCCCCGGTGCGTTTTGCAGCGTGAACGTTCCAACAACTTGTCCATTTTTATAGGCTAAAAACGTTTCGCCGGATTCGAGCATCGCTCTAATTTTGGAATCACGCGCCCCAGTTGGCACATCATTCCATTGCAGAAGTCCTTTCCCTTTAATCCAGAGAGCGGCTTCATATAAAAGATCACGAATCGTTTCAAACGACTCTGGACTGGCGCATTGAATGCGCAAATCTTGATGGGTCCATTCAACCACGTTAGGTCAGTCCTTTACACAGTTTATTGTTTGTCCATAAATAAGAGAATGAGAGTGGCAAGTGGTCCTAATAATAAAGAAAGCAAAAACCAATTTAAACCGCTCCGATTCTTTCCTTGTGCGAGTCCCGCATTTATCAGCGCAAGTGTGCCCCAACCAATCGTATAATCTTTCAGAACACCCTCTCCCCCTATTAAATTCGCTTATTTTTTATTAAACAATGGCCCTGCCACGCGTTCGACAACACTCGGCATCCATTGGTAGAGACGCGCCCCCAGATTCATAGACCACGGAAGGTTAAGCTCTCGTTTCCGCGTTCCGATACAACGAATCGTTTTTTTTGCCACGGATTCAGGGTCCAACATAAACCGTCCGACCGATTTCTGATACGCGCCGCTTTGATCGGCAATATTAAAAAAGTTGGTTCGAATCGGACCCGGATTCACAGTGGTCACACGAATGCCTGTCCCAGTAAGCTCCATGCGCAAGCCATTTGAGAAGCCAAGAACCGCATGCTTTGTTGCCGAGTACACAGTGGAACGCGGAGTAGAGATCTTGCCGGCGATCGATGCGACATTAATGATGTGACCTTCACCCTGCTGCAACATTTTCGGTAAAATCATCCGTGTCACCGCCATGAGACCGAGTACATTGACACGAAACATACTGTCCATCTCATTAATTTGCGCTTCTGAGAAAAGATCAAATTTCCCAAAACCTGCATTGTTAATGAGAATGTCAATTACATGATAGTCAAGCTTAATCCGCTCAAATTCTTGTTTAACCGCTTCAAGGTCGCCAAGATCCAGGGGACGAAGATCAACGTTGAGGGTGTATTGCATTAGAATTTCTTTTTTTAACCGTTCCAGCTTATCCTCTGACCGTGCGATCAAAATGAGCGTCTTGACACCCATTGTTGCACATTCACGGGCCATATGCCGACCAATCCCGCTTGACGCACCAGTTATAATCACGGTTTTCCCAGTCAAATGCATGTCGCTCATGTCTTCCATCCTCCTTTTCCTCCTTTTAACTCAGATTAAATCAACCCATTCTTTTTTCCAATGGGTAAAGGGTCTTAAGCTCTTTCATAGATGGATGGCCTGACCGCCCACTCTAAATGGCCATTACCCAATACGCGCCTATCAATTCGTTCATCTTGTTCCAACCATTCCAAATGCCCTTGGACCTCCGACAATACAAGATCTAACTGGCTTAAATAGACATCCGGAAACATGACCTTCGCAAGTTGAAACGTTGAGGCAGCCCCCCTTGAAAGCAGGCTCAGTATGTTTGCCCGACGACGCTCTTGACCGCGAAGCTTCCGGCTGATTAACGCTTTCGTATAGGGAAACGAATGGCCGTGACCTGGCAAAACCGTTTGAATGGGTAACGTCATACTCTTTTTCAAAGTTTCGCGATATTGGAGCAACGGTTTTGGGGCTAGTTCCCCTTCTTCATAGGGGGCTTCCATTAGCGCATTGGAGGTAATCCGTTCTAAAATCGCATCCCCACCGATGAAACATCCATCTTGTTGTCTAAAAAGAGCCAAGTGGCTTTGAGCATGACCCAATGTTTCTACAAGCTCCCATTCCTCAAAACCTGGAATGTAATCCCCCGCTCCCACAACTTCGCTCACTTCCCCTTCGCCACCAAATCTCAAATAATGGTGAGGCGCGGGAAAATGTGCCATCAAAGCTTCTGGAACCCCCAATTCATAGATTCGGTCACGAAAATAAGTATCGAGGCGAGTAAAAAACGCCTCATCTCGTTCAAGCCAAGGCACTGATTTTTTGTGAGCATAAATAGGACGATTCGGTAATCGGGAAGTCAACCCTGTATGATCCGGATGATGATGGGTCAAAAAAATCTCAGTAATCGCATCGGTAGACCACCCCAAGGCATTCAAATCGGCTCGGAACTCCGTCCAAGCTTCATCGGTATTCACCCCCGCGTCAACCAAAAGAAGACGCTCCCCCTTATGAATGAGATAGACATTAACAGGTCCAACCGCAAAAGGGGTTGACAGTTCAATCCCTATTACATCTGGGTAAATTCTTTGTACGCTCAAGATGATGGCCTCCATTCCACTTTTAAAACGTGTTTTTCATCTATCCTTATTTTAACAGTTCCTGAACCGTTTGTTCTAACAATTTGCGCAATGGTCCAAAAGAATAATCGACATTCAACCGCTCCGTCCATTTATGTGGATCACGACCTAATGGCCCAAGGTTCATGACCGGAATATTTAATGCTCGAATCGCATTGAGCGGGAGTTCATAGCGCATACCATAGAGCGGCATATTCCTGATCATAGCCTTCAAATCGGAATCCGATTGACTGAGTCCGGCATAACTTAAATCAGACATACCAGGAAAGTAACACTGATGGACCAAATCAATGGTATAGTCGTTTCGTGCCGATTCCGTTACCTTCTGAATAGCAGACGCAATTCGATCTATGTTTCGCGAAGAGATGGCTGGATAAAACGGCGGTGTATAAAATACAATGATCATAGGCGCCCATTCTTTGCAAAGACTGGCAAGGCTCGCAACCAATTGTTTGGTTAAATCCCGATCACCTAGCTGGCCATAATTTTGCAAGGTATACCGCTCACGCCGTTCTATTTCAACTTTCCCTACTTTTTCAATTGCTTTTTCCCTTAAGGCTTCATAACTAAATACCTGAACCTCATAAGTAGGTGGCTCAAAGTGAACTTTCTTAGAGAACGCCTTGGCCGATTCGTACAATTTTGTTTCAATTAGATGAGCGGCCCGTTCCGCTACTGTGAGCAATCGATTATGTACCGCTTCAAGGGTAGCTTCCATATTCATAACATTAAAGAGTGAAACGGCCGTATGAGGAATCTGTACCGAATAATTTTCTTTCATATCCTTTTGCATCAGATTAGTTGGCGGCGGTGTGGTTTCCCCTTCGACCGTCTCACAAAAATCAAGATTCAGTTCCATCATCCGATTAATTTCAGAAACCATGTAGTTCGCATTCACACCCGCAAACGGCTCTCCCACATGGGTCTCACGACCATAACAATAAAAACCCGGCAAACATTTCCCAACAGATCCTGAATAGATATAATAATTTTGATCTCCGGGGTAGCGCGAAAAAATCGGTTCTGAATTCAAACAGGCCGTATATTTAAGATCATATTTATAAGCGAGTTCTAATAAAAGATCACTAGAAGCAATCATTCCAACCGAGTTGACTTCTTCATCTGGAACCGATAGTAAAAGGACATTTCCGTCGAACGTTCCATCACAAGCTGCTTCAATTAATGAAAAATGCAGGGCAAGCCCTGCTTTCATATCCATTGACCCTCTGCCAAATAACCATTCTCCCGAATCTAAATCGTGCTGAACGTCTTCCGGGAGCGTACGTTTTTCACGATGAAAGGTTTCCGTTAATTCCGCTGGGCGAAACGCTAGGTTTTTCCAGTCGCCATAATCCTCGACGTCCACCACATCAAAATGGCTAAGTAAGATCACTGTATCCGACGTATGGCCATTTTTGACAAGAGCGGACATAACCTTGCGTCCATCTTTCGTCGGATGCAGCTCTAAATGATGCGGATTTTCTTGAAAATAGGGGAGTTCTTGCAGCCGATAATGCAGATAATCACTCATTGCAAGTTCTGCTTCAGAACCTGTTACACTTGGAATTTCAACCAGTTGATTAAGCAATTCTTTCAACTGTTCTTTTGATTGCCAGTTTCGCATGGTCCGTTCTCCTCTCTTTTACCATATACTATAACAGATTCGTCTTTTATGGCCGTACCGTTTTACCCTTTTTTGTGGGGAAAAGGTTGAAAACTAATACCCTTTATTGAATCGTATTCAATCGACCTTTCCATATACCTTGTAAGGAATTGGAGTGAACACATCGTGACGATAATCTATGCCCATCGTGGGGCCAGCCAAAAATGTCCGGAAAATACCATGGTGGCATTTAAACAAGCTGAGAAAGATGGAGCAGATGGGATTGAAATGGATGTCCATCTTACTAAGGATGGGGTTCCGGTTGTTATTCATGACGAAACGGTAGATCGAACCAGTGATGGAAACGGATTTGTCAAAGATTACACATTAAACGCGATTAAAAAATTAAATATGGGCAGTTGGAAATCGAGTCAATACAGTGCAGAAAAGATTCTCACCTTGGAAGAATTTCTAGATTGGATTGCGCCGACATCACTTCTCATCAATATTGAATTAAAAAACAATATTTTTTCTTATAAAGGGATGGAGAAAAGTGTACTCAATATGGTCGAAGAACGGGATCTATTAAATCGAACAGTCTTTTCATCCTTTAATCATGAGAGCCTATACAAGCTTCATTTACTTAACATCGATGCAGAAACGGCGCCTTTATTCGCTAAACCCATCATGGTTCCACCGTGGGATTACTGCCGAGAACTTGGCGCAAAAGGTATCCATCCCTATTTTCGGCATGTCAGTTCCCAATTGATTGATGACCTTCATGATCATAACTTAGTGGTCCGCCCCTATACTGTGAATAACCCACGCTTCATGCGGATGTTGTTGAATTGGCGATCCGATGCGATTATTACCGACCAGCCTTGGATGGCCGCTACACTTAGACAGCATGTTCAATAGACACTTTGGCATGATTTTGGGAGGGATTAGTGCCCGTAGTGGTTGCCGGACTACGTACGGGAACTGAAACGCGGCGGTAGTTCCCGTACGCGTTTTAAATTTTATTTACAGGAACAATCGCACGCCCACTGTTCCCGTCACACCCTTCTTTCTCCACTGATGTTGGTCGAATCCGTCTTCTTCAACACCTCCATCAAGAAACTCGCATCTTTCCCACAAAAACGCTCCCTATTTTCAAACAAAACATGATAAAATAAGTCATACTTATTTTGCAATCGCTTTCACATTACAAGCATCTTAATTAACAAGATGCCAAAGGAGTTTGACTTGTGAGCACACATCAAAATTCCCCAATCCTACAGACTCGACCAAATCGAGTTCGAAAGACCATGATCCGAACCCTTGTAGGGCTCATTATTCTTTTTCTTGTTGTGGTTTTGGCTCTCAGTTATTATGTGACCAATCAACTGATCCATCCTAAGCATAAACCGGTCACGATCACACCGAGTGCAATCGGACTAACTTATAAAAACATTCAGTTTGAGAGTCATGATGGCACCGTTCTTTTAAAAGGTTGGGAAATTCCGGCTCCAAACACAACCCATAAGTGGTTTATTACGTCACATGGCTATACCGGAAACCGACTAATTTGGCCAACTCAAGGACACCCCAAAGGAGAGCCTGGCTTGGAATTCTTCAAATTCCTAAACAACCATAACTACAATGTCCTCACTTTTGATTATCGGAATAGCGGGGAGTCAGGCGGTCACACCACAACCGTCGGCTTTTATGAGCAACAAGATTTGCTCGGTGCAATTGATACCATACTCAAACAGGACCCCAAGGCCCAAATTGCCTTGATCGGCTGGTCACAAGGCGCCGCCACTACGCTTTTGACAGCCCCACAAAGCCCTGCCGTTAAAGTGGCGATTGCCGACTCGTCGTTTTCTAATTTAGGAAGCTACTTAAACATAAATTTGCCAAAATGGTCTCATCTTCCGAGTTTTCCATTTAATGAATTGATCTTAAAAATGTGGGTCCCTCTAACGATTCATGTGAATCCCAATAAGGTGTCCCCGGTTCTTGAAGCCGAAACCTTTCACAAACCGCTTCTTCTAATGGGCTCTACAACCGATCCAACGATTCCTTTCAAAAACAGCCAAGCGATCTACGCGGCCACCAAATCAATAGAAGACGTCACCTTGGATACCTTTACTGGACCCGGCCACACCATGGAATTTGTCGACCAACCCGCAACTTACGAAAAAGAACTTTTAGACTTTCTAAATAAACATCATTTTTAAAAAGAGAATGAGCATGACCAAGAAGCAAGGATCCCCCCCATCAATACACCAAAGATGAGGGCGTGAGACCCTTCTTGAGTCCGGCTCCTTTTTGTTTTGAGCAAAAAAGTTATATGAAAAAATCACCTATGCTATAATGACGCCGAGGCAAGGGAATAGTATCAAACGTCCCTTAAACAAAGGAAAAAGGAATGAATGCATATGAGCGAACGTAAGTTATTTTCTCCCTTTACAATAAAAAATGTGACGTTCAAAAATCGAATTGTCATGTCACCAATGTGCATGTACAGCTGTTACGACGAAGACGGTCTAGTCAACGATTGGCACTTAACCCATTACACAAGCCGCGCCGTTGGAGGGGTCGGCCTCGCCATTGTGGAATCGACAGCAATCACTTCACAAGGGCGCATTTCCAAGCAGGACCTCGGGATCTGGAGCGATGCGCATCTTCCAGGTCTTAAAAAACTGGTCGATCTTAATCATAAAAATGGAAGTAAAATGGGCATTCAACTCAATCACGCCGGCCGAAAAGCCATTGTGGACGGACCAATCCTCGCCCCTTCTGCCCTTCCATTTGACCAAGATTGGAAACTTCAGAAGAAATGACCAAGAACATCAAGCAACCCTTACAGCCTTTAAAGATGGTGCGAAACGGGCGAAAGAAGCGGGTTTCGACCTCATTGAAATTCATGCAGCCCACGGCTACCTGATCAATCAATTTCTTTCTCCAATCTCAAACAAGCGGACAGACGAATATGGAGGAAGTCTTGATAACCGTTACAGTTTACTTGGAGACGTGATCGAAGCCATCAAGACCGAATGGGCGGACCGTCCTTTATTCGTTCGCGTTTCGGCCACGGATCATCTTGAAGGTGGAAGTACCCCTGAAGACCACGTGTACTATGCGAAGAAGATGAAAGCGCAAGGCGTTGATTTAGTCGACTGTAGCTCCGGTGCCGTCGCCCCAGCCACTATTGATGCCTTCCCGGGCTACCAAGTGCCTTACGCGGATCAAATCCGCCGTGAAGCTGACATCGCAACCGGAGCAGTAGGAATGATCTTAAATGCGGTTCAAGCTGAAGAAATCCTTAAAAATGAACGAGCGGATATGATTATTTTAGCCCGTGAACTCCTTCGCAACCCTTATTGGGCCTATACCGCTGCGGTTGAATTAGGTGTTGAAATCGACACACCGGTTCAATACGAACGCGGTTGGCGATTCTAAAAATATAAAAAAGGTGGTTTAAACATATGGCAGCATTAAAAGAACTCACAAATCAAGAAGACTGGCAAGCCCTTTATGAGTCATCAAACAACCAACCCGTTCTCCTTTTTAAACACAGTACAACATGTCCGATCAGCGCGAACGCCTGGAAAGAATTTAATAACACGCTTCAAGATCTCGAAAATAAAGGCGTTCAAACTGCTTATGTAAAAGTAATTGAATCGCGTCCAGTTTCTCTTCAAATTGCTGACGATTTGGGTGTACACACAAATCGCCACAAGCCATTTTAATCAAAAATAAAACGGCACAATGGAATACGTCCCATTACGATATTACGCAAGATGCTTTAAACGCTGCAATTCAATAAAGTACATCTTCATTCAGTGGGGCTTCTTCATCCCCTACTGAATATTAGATTCACGTATTGGACCTTTACGAACCGTTAATCCCCCGCCTCAACTTATTACAAGGTTTGAAGGTGGGGGTATTACTATCGTTAAGGCGCGATAAAGACAATTCTGCCCCCAAACACTAAGCGATTGGGGGCAGTTTTTTGCTCGTAACCTTTTTCATCAAAACGTAAACGACCAAAAATCCTCAGCCAAATACGTGTTTGGAAAAATCGCCTGGGCTTCAGCTAATAGCTCGGGACCATTGTCCTTATAACGAGCGCTGATATGGGTCAAAATTAAGGTCTGGGCATCCGCCATTTTTGCACATTCAGCCGTTTGTCGGGTTGAAGAATGAAAGAACTGGTTAGCCCCCTCTTCTTTTTCAACCATAAACGTCGCTTCATGAACGAGGATCGTTGCCCCATTGGCCAATACCTGTTCATTCGGACAAGGTTTGGTATCCCCCAAAATCGCCAGCACACGTCCTTTTTTTATAGGCCCCAAAAAGCGATTGGTCTCAATAATCCGACCATCTTCAAGGACAACCGTTTCCTCCGTTTTAAACTTTTGTAAAAACGGTCCCGGTTGAATGCCGAGTTCATGTTTCACTTTATCGATATCAAGTCGGCCAGGTTGATCAGGTTCTGTTAACCGAAACCCGTAGCTTGATACTCCATGTGAAAGCTTCTGAATTTGGATGTGCCAATCGCCTTCCTCAAAGGCATCCCCATCCTTAATTTCCACGATTTGAAGTGGATAGGTCAAATGGGTTTGGGTTAAGCGCAGGTTCACCTCTATGTATTCTCGAATGCCTTTTGGCCCGTAGATTGTAAGCGGAGTCTCACCGCCTTGAAAGGAGCGACTACCAAGTAGACCGGGTAATCCAAAGACATGGTCCCCGTGTAAATGGCTAATAAACACCTTCGACACTTTTCCTAGTTTCACTTTGGTTTGTAGGATTTGATGTTGGGTCGCTTCACCGCAATCAAAGAGCCAAATATCTCCGCCATATTCCGGCATGATCAGCGCGAGTGACAACACATTTCGCTGCTTGGCAGGTACGCCGGCACCTGTTCCCAAAAAAATAAATTCCATCTCGCAACACACTCCAAAACGTTATCCTTATAAGTATAATCTAAATCAAGCTCCCACACACCTCTAAGGAAAAACGTCAGACGTTTTACTAAGATGGATACGGTCTAAACGTTAGGAGATTCTCATAAACTATTAATAGGTTCAATTAAGCAATCGATAGGAGCGTTATAGATGAACATTGATTGGCAAATCTTTCGAAAAAAAAAATAAAAAACTGGAAATTTGAACTTGAGGAAGAACAAAAACGACTTGAATTGGAGATGGAGAAACAACAGAAGATCCGCGAGAAATATCTGCTTCGTTGGCAGGTTGCAGAAACAGTCAAAGATCAAGTCTCTCAAGCAACTTTTGAAAAAGGAATTGGCCCTTATCAAAGAGAAAAGACCAAATCAATCAAGAAGTTCGAGCGAAACTTCATGATTTGATGCAGCAGCTTGAATTAATAGAAGCGTTCAAACACGTCATTGAAATAGGATTAACGACCGATTTGGAAAATTTAGTCCCAGCTCCACAACCTTCTAAAGTCAAATTGACCAAAGACAAATTGCACAAGAAGAAAACTTTAAAAAGAAAGTGGCATCCCCAACCTCAAAATTGATCGTCCACTAAAGTTTAAAAATGTTACAAGGTCTCCTTCTAAACAGATCAAAGGTCAGATTCCCTATTGTGGAGAGTCTGACCTTTACGTCTTGCTTACCCTTCATTCTCCTGAAGCGTTTTAGTCACTACCGGATCCGCTTGAAAAGCTTCCATAAGCAACCGATAAGACGTTTTCCGGGCTTCAAAATTATGCACATTTGTTAAGATCATAATTTCATCTGTTCCATAGTCTTCTGCCATATATTCAATTCCCGCTTTAACGGTTTCTGGTGAACCTACAATCATCTTCCTGCGATTTTGATTCCATGCCTCCTGCTCCCAACTCCAGCTGAACCCCTTTGCCTCCTCTACAGAAGGAATCCCATCACTCGTCCCATTGGCCAGTTGAATCAACCAATATTCTAGGCTAAGGGCTTCTTTTTGAGCCTTTTCATCCGTTTCCGCACAGACGACATAGGTGCAAACCGACGTTTGGGGTTTAGACAACCCCTTAGAAGGTTGAAAGTGCTCACGATATGCCTGCATCGCTTTAGGACCTATCTCTGGACTAATAAAGTGAGCAAAAGAAAAAGCCGTCCCTGTTTGGGCTGCAAGCGCAGCACTCGAACCAGAGGACCCCAAAAGCCAGACCTCAGGAGTCGACTCAATTTGGGGATAGGCGCGTAGTTCCTGAGAGGGAGAAGACACCGTTTGACCATTCGACAAAAAGGAAAGCAACTCTTGAACCTGTTTCGGGTATTCCGACGGACTTCGCACCGCACCATTCGCTAACGCTTGAGCGATTCGAGCATCTCCCCCTGGTGCCCGACCCGTTCCA
Organism: uncultured Sporolactobacillaceae bacterium; assembly: GCA_963829575.1. Classification (GTDB taxonomy): domain Bacteria; phylum Bacillota; class Bacilli; order Bacillales; family Sporolactobacillaceae; genus KACC-23026. The sequence goes on from CAWHJF010000007.1 coordinate 21,686, forward strand.
AGATCGATTCGATTCGGGTACAAGCCTTCTAAAAGGCGGAAATTTTCGGCGACTTTGTATGGGCTATAGTGAGATAATAGCACCCCGCCAGACCCCACACGGATTTGAGACGTCTGGGCGGCCGTGTGGCTAATTAAAAGCTCTGGCGCCACACTTGCGAGATCTCTTGTATTGTGATGTTCGGCAAACCAAAACCGATGATAACCTAAAGAATCCGCTAATTTGGCCAACTCAAGAGAAGCGAGAAGCGCCTCTCTCGTAGGTTGGCCTTTAGGAATTGGAAGTTGATCCAGTACACTTAGTTTTAGCTCCATAAAAAAACACTCCTCAGGGTGGGTTGACACACCGACCTTCTCCCTCATTTTATGAGAGCAACTTTCTCGGTATGTCCACCCCTTTTAGAGTGCTAAACCAATTAAAAGCTTAATAGCCGATTTGTTTGGATCCCGATTCATCCAATTCTTCCAATGAGGCAATTTGGTGTGGATTCACCGTGAACTCCTCAAACTGGACAAGGGCATTTCGCAAATCCCCTTTATCGTCATGTAAATAATCCGTGATGAGCTCATTTAAGCTCATCTCCAGAACGTATTCTTTGCCATTACTTAAAATTAATTTTGTTTTCATTGATCCTCACGCTCCTCAATTTAAATATGGATTTACTTATCCTTTTTCAACGCTTCTTCAACACTTCCAATTGCCTCTTCAAAAGAACGCGCTTGGTGTCCTGAAATCGAATCCTCATGTCCATAGCGAACCCGGTCATACACCGTTTGGATTATATCGCGACTCGCGTTATGAACCGAGAGTCGTCCTAACCATTCCGATAACGTTTCGTGTTTTTGCCGCCCCAAATCCGTCTTTCTCGTTTTTTTCTGAAGCTGAAAAACAGCAGCTCGAACCGGATCCTTAGGGGCTCTCAGCCGTTCAAAAAAACGCGGACGAGTAATGGTTCGACCCGTTGAAGCGACCGTACGCTGCTCATTCAAATGAGTCTCGTTGGCCACATTTTCTGAAAAACGAAAGCTCCGAATCACAAAAAAGCTAATAATCAAAAGGGCAATGACGATCGGAATTAGCATGAGCTCAGCATGAGTCCCATGCCCAACTGGAATTTGTTCTGTGCCTTGTGGCTTATGCCTATTATAATTATTTAACAAGCTATTTAGCGCTTTTTTATGTGCGTCAGATCCGGGATGTAAAAAGTGAGTGACAAGTGCCCAGATCCCCGCAAAAACAAAAGATAAGACGTAGAGGACCCCATCAAGCACCAGATAAACCAATGATTTAATATAGGGAAATACGAGTTGTATCACAACTCCACAAATCGCAACTCCTAAAAAACCAATGAGCGCGATCATTGCTCCAACCAACCGTTTGGATACGCGCCACTCTAATACGCCTTCATACCCTGCAATCAGTAGGGTTTGAAAAATGAGGAGGACGATCAACTCGCGATGTCTCCCACCTGGTTGATAGGTCATCCAAAGCACTAAAATGATACAGACTGTTGCAATCCACAGCCACCAGCGGACTCGAACGGATTGACCTTCGATGAATGAAAAAAGGCGCCACAAAACGTACAAAACCAAGCCAAAACTAATGATAATCGGCCATGAAAAGGCGAGCCAAGTGACGAGAACCATCCCGAAAGTTAACAAATAGTAAACGCCCATTCTGTTTCGATTATATTTGTATTTCAAAAGAAACACACCGGTGGATAAAAGAACGCCGAGCGCAAGGAGCGTCCAGATCATATGTCCAATAGACCCACCCCATTTGGAGACGAACTGGCTAATCGTCAAAAACAAGACCCACTCGATGCATAAAAGCAATCCTTTGTCTAACCAATTGGATTTAGTCGGCAACCTTCACACCCCCCTTACGAATCGGTGTGAGGGTACCCGTCTCTTCAACCTCATAGAGCTTGAGTCCCCGTTTCTGCCAGAGCGACAGAATGGGATCACTGGCAATTTCTTTAAAGGCACCTGCAAAGAAAACCACTCGAGGTTGCGTAAAATTTTTGGTCATTTCACGAATCGCAAGTTTTGGGTCAACGCGCAAAAAGTTAACTTGGATAAGCGCTAAACGCTCCATGATGCGAAAATAATGAGGTCGATCATTCCCCAACATGGTATGTAGGATAAGCGCTTTTCCCATCGGCTTCGTATTGATCGACAAATCAAAATCAATGCCGCGCCGATGCGCCATTTCCGCGAGTCTCGCAAACGAAGAGAGTTGATCCTCTAACTTTTCAACATCCTCTTTCTGCATGCTTGAGCCAATTAATACAACAAAGCTCCACGTCAACCCCATTGTTTTTTCAACAAGTTTGGTCTGAAGTGCTCCCTTTCTAGCTGTTGCTTTCCAATGAATCGCTTTTAAAGAATCGCCTTGAGTGTAATCTCGGGTTCCAATCGGAAGCGATCGATCATAGAAAAGCGAGTTTCGATTGGCATGACCGCCTTCTTGAAGAAGGTGTGCACTCTCAAGGCCTGAAACCGCTTGGCGTTTCGGATAAACCACGACCTCCGACCTCACAAACTCATAACGAATTTGAACGGTCATGAGCTTGAGCGGATCGGATAAAGTGAGCCTTAGATCATGCAATCGACCGACTCCCCTCGCGACTGTTGAAAAGGGCAAGGCCAATTCTAAAGACTGCTTCCGCTGTACAGAAATCGAAAACTCATACCTTTGATCCTGCGTTTTTTTGCCCTGATCAAACTGAAACACCGAATCATGAGAAAACTGACAGGTTCCTAAAACAGGGAGATTGGCTTTATTAATAAAGCGAAACAGCCATTCCCCATCGTCCCCTTTGGTCACGCTTATTTTCTTTCGTTCGTTGTCATAGAAAAATCGCTTAGCTACATGCTTGAGATAGAGTCTTGGGTAGAGGCCAAAAACTAAAAATAGAGAAGAGACAAAAAACAATAAAACGTTGGCGGTAAAGAGATCGATAAGAAATAACACAATTCCGAGGCCAAGCGCCACATCCACAAATGTCGATGAGCCTTTTAGAAGCTCCGTCTTCATTCACGTGTCCCTTCTTCAACTGGCACTTCCAATTGTTTTAAGAGATCTTGAATGACTAGGGGTTTCGTCGTCCGCATCTCACCCTCCATTGTTAACACCAACCGGTGGGCTAATACATAAGGCGCCAGTTCTTTAAGATCATCCGGCGTGACAAAGTCACGCCCAAATAAAAGCGCACGCGCCTGTGCTGCACGCATAAAGGCGAGTGTTCCCCTTGGACTAACACCTGTCTCTACATACTCATGGCCCCTTGTGGCCTGCACAATCTCAAGCAAATACCGTTCAACCTCTTCTGAGAGGGTGATGTCACGAACCTCAATTTGTAGGCGTTCAATATCTTCTAAGTTATAAATGGGCTGAAGCGCATCAAGTGGCTCATTTTTTCGATAGAGCCTTAAAATCTGCAATTCTTCTTCCAAACTTGGATAACCCATTTGAATTTGCAATAAAAAGCGGTCCATTTGGGCTTCTGGAAGCGGGAAGGTCCCCTGTTGTTCAATCGGGTTTTGGGTCGCTATGACAATAAAAGGACCGGTTACTTTTAACGTTTCCCCTTCAATCGTCACTTGATGCTCTTCCATTACTTCGAGCAAACTCGCTTGGGTCCGTGGGGTAGCACGATTGATCTCATCGGTTAATAAAATATTGGTCATAACGGGTCCTGGTTTAATTTCAAAGGTTTGCTCTTTCGGATTAAAAATTTGAATTCCAGTAATATCACTTGGTAAGACATCTGGAGTCAGTTGAACCCTTGAAAATTTCCCATCTATGGACCGCGCCAATACCTTGGCAAGAACAGTTTTCCCGGTACCCGGTACATCTTCTAAAAGAACATGCCCCTTACTAATTAAAGCAATCATTAAAAGTTCAGCTGCCTTTTGTCGACCAACCAACACTTTTCCAATTTGATCTTGTAAGCGATTTAATTCTTCTCTCATCGAACTCCTCCTCAACCCGTTCACAAATCTTTTCAAACCTATCAAACTATTTAAATTATAGCATTAAATAAAA
>CAWHJF010000008.1:0-58151 GCA_963829575.1 uncultured Sporolactobacillaceae bacterium
CTTTTCTACCACGCCCTGTCCAATGGGCGCTCCCCTTCGGACACCACCGCGCTTTTTCTTCCTTGCCTCGTCCAATGGGCGCTCCCCTTCGGACACCACTCAGCTTTTTCTACCTTGCCTTGTCCAATGGGCGCTCCCCTTCGGAAACTACCACGCTTTTCCTTCCTTGCCTTGTCCAATGGGCGTTCCCCTTTGGACACCACTCAGCTTTTTCTACCTTGCCTTGTCCGATTGGCGCTCCCCTTCGGACACCACTCAGCTTTTTCTACCTTGCCTTGTCCAATGGGCGCTCCTCTTTGGACACTACCACGCTTTTCCTACCTTGCCTTGTCCGATTGGCGCTCCCCTTCGGACACCACCACGCTTTTCCTACCTTGCCTTGTCCAATGGGCGCTCCCCTTTGGACACTACCACGCTTTTCCTACCTTGCCTTGTCCGATTGGCGCTCCCCTTCGGACACCACCACGCTTTTCCTACCTTGCCTTGTCCAATGGGTGCTCCCCTTCGGACACTACCACGCTTTTTCTACCACGTCCTGTCCAATGGGTGCTCCCCTTCGGACACCACCACGCTTTTTCTACCACGCCCTGTCCAATGGGTGCTCCCCTTCGGACACCACCACGCTTTTTCTACCATGCCTTGTCCAATGGGCGCTCCCCTTCGGACACCACCACACTTTTCCTTCCTTGCCTTGTCCGATTGGCGCTCCCCTTCGGACACCACCACGCTTTTTCTACCACGTCCTGTCCAATGGGTGCTCCCCTTCGGACACCACCGCGCTTTTTCTACCATGCCTTGTCCAATGGGTGCTCCCCTTCGGACACTACTCACACTTTTTCATACCTTGCCTTGTCCAATGGGCGCTCCCCTTTGGACACCACTCAGCTTTTTCTACCACGTCCTGTCCAATTTGTGCTCCACTTCGGACACCTCCGCGCTTTTTCTACCTTGGCTTGTCCAACGAGGCACCCACCTCCGCAACGTTCGGATAACCTGTGGATTTTATGCAAGTTTTGCATCGAAAGTTGGCCTTACTTTACTGAGACACCTACACCAGGCTCACGCCTCTCGTCACCGTAGGACCGCCACCTCCCTCCCCCCATGCCAATAAAAAAAAGACACGAGCTAAAAGCTCGTGCCAAGTTCCTTTATAAAAAGGGGGTCAAATTTCATACTTTTATAATAACATATTCTTTACCGCTTTACTGCTAAAAAGTGATAAAAATTTTTAAAAAAGTCTGTTTAGTGTCATTTCGTCACAAGTTCGCCATAACTAATATGGCAATTTGTGGAACACCAATCGTTTCTTCTTTATAATAGCAAAAAGTCCTCCGAGTGCCTAGCACTTGGAGGACAAAAACAAAAATTTTTATTATCCTTTGAGGCTTTCAACATACGCTTGGGCAGCTTGGGCGGCAATCGCGCCATCCCCTGTAGCCGTCACGATTTGTCGAAGTTCCTTCTCGCGAACATCTCCGCATGCAAAAATGCCTGAAACGCGTGTTTCCATATTTTCATTCGTCTCAATATAGCCCGCGTCATTTGTAATACCTAGGTCTAAGACCGCTTTATTCAGCGGCAACATCCCAATGTAGATAAACACACCATCAGCTTTAAAAGGACGCTCTGAACCATCTTGTGTGTTCACAAGCGTGACCTCGCCAACCTTGCCATCCACATCTTTGATCTCCTTAACCGTATGATTCCAAATGAAATCGACTTTTTCATTTTTAAACGCACGGTCTTGAAGAATTTTCTGAGCACGAAGCTCTTCACGACGATGGACAATCGTGACTTTCGAAGCAAAACGTGTGAGGTAGACACCTTCTTCAACGGCCGAATCGCCGCCACCAATAACGACTAATTCTTTTTGCTTAAAGAAGGCACCATCGCAGACCGCACAATAGGAAACTCCGCGACCGCCGAGCTCCTGCTCACCTGGTACGCCCAGTTTCTTATATTCCGCACCGGTCGATACGATCACAGCCAAGGCCTTATATTCTTTATTCCCGGCCACAACCGTTTTATAATCCTCGCCATTGCGGATTTCTTTAATATCACCGTACGCATACTCAGCCCCGAATTTCTTAGCATGTTCAAACATTTTATTTGAAAGATCCGGTCCTAAAATCGAATCAAAGCCAGGATAATTCTCGACATCTTCTGTGTTTGCCATTTGGCCGCCAGGGATTCCGCGTTCAATCATAAGCGTATCCAAATTGGCACGTGAGGCGTACACGGCGGCTGTCATACCTGCTGGTCCAGCGCCTGCAATGATCACATCATAAATTTTTTCTGTATCTGCCATCTTAATCACCCTTTTTCAACCAATACTTTCGTGTCCTAAGCTTTAGTTTGGTTCATTCTAGTGGTTCATATCCTAAAGGATTCAACCCACAATGTCCATTTATTTGCTTAGTGACAGTCCAAACGCTTATTCAGTTGGAAGCTCCCAATCCTCTAGAAGAGAGAGATGCCGTCTTAAGCGGTAAACCGAGATTTCATATTTTTGACTCACATCTGTTTGCGTCACTTTTTCTTGTGTGACGTGCTTCACCCAACGATATTCAAGTGCGGCCGCATAGCAGATGACGTTCACGTGCCGGGGCTCCAAGTGCAAGAATAAGGTGTACCACCATGAATAGAGCCCTAAATGGTCTAAAAGTGGCGCCCCATTACCAAGGCTTTCTTGGAGTTTGAACATGAGATCTAGTCTTGCGTCCTGATTCTCAGTTTGACCCTTTAAGCGCATCAGCAAACCTTTTGTCAGCGCTAGAAGGCCGCTTTCTAAGTGTTTCGATTGACTCAGACTTTTCAACCGTTCAATGGCATCCTCATCGCCAAAGTGAAAAAGATAAAACAGCGACACAAGCTGAGCGTCCAATTCGCCATCCTCTGCTTGATGATTGAACAAAGAACGCACTAAAGGGTTCGATCGTGCATCCGTTTCTTTGATAAACTCTTTAAGCTTTCCGTATTCCAAAGGTTGAAACGGACTTTCACTGAAAAAGTCAACGTGTTCCCATGCTTTTTGCGCTTGCTTCGCTTTTCCGATCCGATAAGCAGAGACCGCTAACCAATAATGAAAAGACTGATTGGTGAACATCCCGCTGCGCTCGGCTGACGATAACCAATAATACGCTTTTTCATAATGATTGAGAAAGAAGAAGGTTGCTCCGAGCTTACTACGATGCTCGGGATACACCGGATAAATGATTTCAAGTCTAGGTAACAAGGCTTGCACCACGTCTGAATTCCCGGATTGATGATGAAACGTGACCAAGTTACATAGCGCATGCACATTTCCTGGATCCTTCTCTAAAATGAGTTCCAACTGCTCCAAAGCTTTTTCAGTCTGACCGCTTGAAAAATAAGCAATGGCCAAATTGTTTTGAGCAGCCCAATAATTAGGACGCTCTTTAATGACTTTTTGGAAGTAATAAATCGCTTTTTGAAAAATGCCGCGTTCAAGTGCTTGTCTTCCTTTTTCATGATCCGATATATAGGCTTCTTCTTCTTCATCCTCAAAATCAAAGCCCGTCTCTGATATTAAAAGCTGGTATAATTCACGCGCCTCTTGGAAAAACGGCCCGTTCGGTTCCAGCGAGATATATTTTTTGACATCTCTAAGTGCTTCTTCATAAAATCCCAAATGGGCAAAATTATTTGCCATGAAGAAAAAGCATTCCACTTGGCCAGGATCCACCTCAAACACCACTTTTTTCAAAACGCTGTTCGACGCTTCATAGAGTTCAAGTTCGGCCAAAATTGCGGCTAATTGACATAAATAATCGGTTTGATTTGGGTTAAAAACGATCGCGCGTTCCGTAAACTTCTTGGCACGTTGTAGGTCCCCTCTTTGATACGCGAGCATGCCCTTCTCAAAATAATACTCACCATCCGGCAAAAAGGAAATAACATGTCCATTGTTGGTATGACTCTGCGATTTCATAAACTCCCCCACTTAAAAAATCTCACACGCTCTTTCAGCATCTCCGCTGAAAATTTAAAGTCTATTGTAAATTGCGAGCAAAGCCTGCTGCTTCGTTGCTTTTAAACTCTACAATTTGTACTTGTAATCTTTTAAACTACTTAAGCATTATAGCATATTTTCCGTTTTGAAAAAGAAAAGCTTGCTTGGTCAGAGCTATCGAAATCTTCATTTAGTAAATTTTAGGTTAATTACGTAAACAAATGGTAAAAACTGTCGAATTTGACAGGACCCGGACCGATAATTAAGCGAACATACTTTGAGCGAAGAGGTGTCACATGAAGAAAATCAATACCAAAATCAATATCCTTCTGCTTAGTGCCGTTCTCCTTATGGGAATTCTACTCACACTCATCATCGTGCCAAGAGAAGTGCGCATGATGAAAACCCAAATGGAAAACCAAACAATGAGCCTCGCCAAAACGCAAATTTCCGGGCTTGAAAATGAGACCCAATCCTCTGTTGATGGCCTCAGTATTATGTCAAAGGCCACCAATTTATCGAACAAGACGCAAGCTGTCTCCATTTTTCAAGCAATAAAGAATACCGATCCTCAATTGGTTTCCACATCACTTTTGGATGCCAATGGTTTAGATCTCACAACCGATACGAAAGATAAGAATGATGGATTATTTACAAATGGCGTCCAAAAAGGGATTTTCATTGGGGCGATTCAAAATACCGTGGGGGCTAATTTTACAATCCCAATGGCCCATTCGATTATGGACAAAAAGGGACATGTCTCAGGCGTGATCGAGAACCAGTTAAGCGTCAGTTATTTATGGTTGAAGTTGCGCGGCATTCTAGATCCTTCAAAAGTAAAACCAAATCCGGACCAATCGATTTTCTTGGTTTCTAAAGCAGGCTACATTGTGGCATCTGATACGATGAAAGACGTGCAAGCTCAACTCCAGAAAAACAACACGATGAAAAAAGGGATGGTTGGTTCTCCAGCCTTTCAACAGATGTCACAAGAGATTCAACAAACCCATAACCTTAAACCGGTCTCTGGTTTCGGCAAATTTAAAGATCCTAATGGCTCGGCCTACTACATGACCTATGCCTATTCACCAGATCTTCAAGCAGCCGTGTTTGTTCGGACTTCAAATCATGTCATTATGGCCCCTATTTACCAAATGATCGCCATCATTATCGGCCTTATTCTTGCGAGCATCTTAATTATCGCGATCCTTGGCGCCCTTTTCTCAAGACGTTTAACCGCCCCAATCCATCAGCTTGTCGAACTGACGAAACGGGTTTCAAATGGAGATCTTACACATAAATTAACCCTTCCACGCTCAGACGAGTTGGGGACTCTGACAACGGCATTTAACCAAATGATTGACCATTTACGCACCCTTGTCTCCCGGTCGCAAGAGGCTTCCAAGGAAACCGTGGAGGTCAGCCAATTCCTTCATGCGCAGGCATTAGAAATCAGCCATGCTTCTGAAGAAGTCGTGGCATCTATGAACGCTATGGCGACTGGTGCTGAACAACAGGCGCATTTAAGCCATGAAACGGAAACGGCCATCACGGACTTCTTAAAACGGTCCGAGCAGATTGACCAGAAAAACAACGATGTGCTTAGTCAAGCCCAAGAAACTCAGAGTATTCTGCTTCACAATCAAGATCGCCTAGATGCCCTCATTCAGGGCTTCCAAAAGCTCGCAACCTCGACGCGTGCGTCAAAAGAAACCGTTGAAGCGTTGCGGGATACTGCCCATCAAATCAGTAGCATTATAAAAGAAACCAATGGATTTGCCGAACAAACCAATTTGTTGGCTTTGAACGCTGCAATTGAAGCCGCTCGCGCTGGGGAAGCCGGAAAAGGATTCAGCGTTGTGGCACAAGAAATACGTAAACTGTCCGTTGCGAGCCAAACTTCCGCGACGGGGATCCAGAAGATCATCCAATCTGTTTTAAGTTCCATTGACCACGCGTGTGCGCAAATGGAGGGCACCATTGAGCTCGGAACAGAAGGGCAGTCTCACGCTAATCTTGCGGCAGCTGCCTTGCCAGTGATTCATCAATCCATGCACCAAGTGATTGAAACCGTTCAAGAATTAGAGCGTGATTTTAATCATCAAAAAACGGTTCTCCAAGAGATTCATCAAAATGCGAAAGAAGCCTCCTATGTGGCAACAAATACATCCTCTGGAATCGAGGAAGTCGCTGCTTCAAGTGAACAAACAAACGACACGATGCAGACGATTGTAGAAAGAGTGGACCAATTAAAAGCCTCCGCCCAATCGATGCAAAAAACGGTGCAAGAGTTTCAGATTGTGGAAGCATAAGGTTTAAATCGCCAACTGACTTTTAAAAGACGGTGAATCTTTTGTCTGCCGTTTCCGTATAACTAGTGTCAACATAAAATTAGGAGGAATGGGTCATGTTAGTTTCCACAACGGAAGGATTAGCGAATCACCGAATTAAAGAAGTTAAGGGCACTTGTTATGGACTCGTGGTGCGCGCTAGAGGACTTGGCGGGGATATCATGGCGAGCTTAAAGGGGTTAGTCGGCGGCGAGGTGAAGCAGTACACGTCCATGTTAGAAGATGCTCGAAAAGAAGCGCTAGACCGAATGGTTAAAAATGCTCAAGCCATGGGTGCTAACGCGGTTGTCATGATGCGGTTTGATTCGGGGGAGGTCGCCAAGAACATGAGTGAGATTATTGCATACGGAACGGCTGTCGTTGTGGAGGAGCGTGCCGCCGAATGATGAAATGGATCGGCGGTTTCTACCTTCTTCAGGGAATCGGAGTCCTCATTATTATTCTTTTAGGCTATCTCATTTGGGACAAACGCTACAAACGCCGGGCAACCCATGACATTCCGGCGGGGTACATTCGAACAGAAGAAGTCAACATCGACCCGGTCACCACCCACAAACAACGGGTTTATTACAACCCGGAGACGGGCGACCGGATTTATATCGATGAAAAAGAATAGCGCTTTTTGTATGGCTGCGTGAACGGGACGGGCACTGAAGATTACTTTCAGTGCCCGTATTGATTATGGGCGTGATTTATGGGAATTGACCCGAGTCGTCAGTTCCCGTAAGTCCCTTTCAAAAAGGGTACAGCACACTCTCTCCCTCTCAGTGCCCGTAACCACCTCTCGTACGTCGTACGGGCACCATCTGCCTGCGTCGTGCAGCCAAATTTCCCGCACACAACAGAAAAACACCTTCTGCGCGAATCTAAAGCGCAGAAGGTGTTTTTCTCATTCGACAAAATTCGGGTGGTGACCGGCACCCGTTATTGGTGCCGGTCTTCCAAACGCTTCATAATCGCGTCTAACGGGAGTTTTTGTTCACGTAACAAAACTAAAACATGGTAGAACAAATCGGAGACTTCCCATGTGAGTTCTTCGTGGTCGCGGTTCTTCGCGGCGATAATCACTTCGCCCGCTTCCTCGCCGACTTTTTTCAAGATCTTGTCGACACCTTTTTCAAACAAATACGTGGTGTAGGCACCCTCAGGCATCTCAGCTTCGCGTGAGGCTATGACGTGTTCCAATTGAGCGAGTATGGCAAAGCGGTCATGACCGCCCTCGCCCGCATTCTCAACAGAAGAATTAGATTCACTTTTTCCAAAATCCGCCTCATCCAAGCGTTCTGTAAAACATGAATAACTTCCTTTATGACAAGCCGGGCCGTTTGGAATGACTTTTACAATCACCGCATCTTGATCGCAGTCAAAAACGAGATCCACAACTTTTTGCGTATTCCCAGAGGTTTCGCCCTTGTGCCAGAGTTCTGCTCTGGAGCGACTGTAAAACCATGTCTCACCGGTCTCGAGGGTTTTCTTCAACGACGTTTCATTCATGTAGGCGAGCGTCAACACCTCTTTGCTTGCTGCATCTTGAACAATAGCTGGAATTAACCCGTTTTTATCAAATTGGACATCTCCTAAATTCATGGACAACTCCCCCTTTCTGCACGCTTTAACGTGCCACAAGCAGATAAGCCTTCAAACACACCTGGATACGATTAAGACTCCCATTGTTCGACGGCCTACACCTTAATAAACCAATCTGTTACTCGGCTCTTAACCTCCACATCAAGGCTGTCAGACCGTTTGAACCGGCCGGATCGACACCCCTTTTTCCAATAGATAGCTCTTCACCGCGCCAACCGATGTTTCTTTAAAATGGAAAATCGATGCGGCCAAAGCCGCGTCCGCTTCACCATCCTCAAACACCTCATAAAAATGTTCTTTACCGCCCGCGCCACCTGAGGCAATCACTGGAACACTAACCGCTTCACTAATTGCGCGCGTTAATTCAAGGGCAAAGCCTTGTTTTTCACCGTCTGAATCCATGCTCGTTAATAAAATTTCGCCAGCGCCAAGTTCAATGACGCGCTTTGCCCATTCCACCGCATCGAGTCCCGTGGCTTTGCGTCCACCATGCGTGTAAACAGCCCACGAATTCTCGGATTCGCGTTTGGCATCGATCGCCACCACAATGCATTGGGCGCCAAATGCCTCAGAGCCTTTTCGAATCAAATCCGGATCAAGCACCGCGGATGTGTTCAGTGACACCTTATCGGCACCCGCCCTTAAAAGTCGTTGAATGTCTTCAAGCGTTCGAATCCCGCCACCAACCGTAAAAGGGATGGTAAGAACACTCGCGACTTCTTCGACCACATGGACCATCGTTTCTCGCCCCTCGTGAGATGCCGAGATATCGAGGAACACCAATTCATCGGCACCTTCCGCATCATAATACTTGGCAAGTTCGACGGGATCACCAGCGTCTTGCAGGTCGAGAAATTGAACGCCTTTAACGACGCGACCTTCTTTGACATCCAAACAAGGAATAATCCGCTTAGCGAGCATGTTCGGCCACCGCCTTCACCGCTTCAGTCAGATTAAGATGGCCGTCGTAAATCGCTTTTCCAATAATGGCGCCGGCAACACCATTAGATTCATAGTTTTTCAATTCAAGGACATCTTCAAGTTTGGAGACACCGCCTGAGGCAATTACTGGGACACCCGTTACGATTGCCATCTCGCGAATGCTATCGACATTGGGCCCAGACAATGTGCCATCTCGGCTAATATCAGTAACAATCAACGCGCCAACACCGGCATCGGCTAATTCTTTGCCGAGATCGGTGGCTTTCATTTGCGAGGTTTCAAGCCAGCCTTCAACCGCCACAAAACCGTCGCGCGCATCAATTCCAACCGCAATTTTATCACCGTATTTTCCAATCATATCTTTTACAAAAGCAGGGTTAGAGACCGCGGCACTACCTAAGATGACGCGGGATACCCCCGCCTCTATGTAGGTCAAGATGGTTTCTTCATTTCGAATGCCACCACCGACTTCAACGCGCACATTCAATTGGCTCGCGATTCGAGAAATGACCTCATGATTGACGGGTTTGCCTTCTTTTGCGCCGTCCAAATCGACGATATGAATCCATTCCGCCCCTTGAGCCACAAACGATTCGGCCACTTTAAAAGGCGATTGCCCATAAACGGTTTCTTGATCAAAATCCCCTTGAACTAATCGAACACATTGCCCGGCACGGATGTCAATGGCAGGAAGCAGTGCGAATGTCATAGAACCCAACTCCTTTTTATACGTCCGAGGACGTGGTAGTAGATTGCGCTTTGACGAGTGTATAAAAGTTCACCAAAAGAGCTTGTCCGAAATCCCCACTTTTTTCCGGATGAAATTGTGCGCCTAGGAGGGTTCCATCTCCGACAATGGCCGGAACCTGTCCGTGATAATCGGCATGGGCCAATACATACCGTCCGTCACTCGGGTGGGCAAGGTATGAGTGCACAAAGTAGACATAATCCTCCTTAAGATCCTCAAATAAGGCATGCTTAGGCTGATCGAACTGAAGGCGATTCCACCCCATATGCGGCACCTTATAAGCACGATCCGTCTCTCGATCGATGCCTTCAAAACGTTTGATCGTTCCAGGAATCAAGCCCAATCCTTCTGAGTACCCACCTTCATCGCTCGACTCAAACAAAAGCTGCATGCCAAGACAAATGCCCAAAAATGGTTTTTTCTTGGCTTCTTGCTGAATCAACTCGACTAAATTCTTTTTGCGGAGTGCCTCCATCGCGTCTTTAAAATGGCCGACACCTGGTAAAATAAGCGCCTCCGCCTGTTCTAATTCATCCGGGCGATCCGTCACCACATACGGAATGTCTAACCGTTTGAGAGCGGACGTGACACTGTGTAAATTGCCCCGATCGTAATCTATAACCGCAATCATCCTAAGGATCCTTTCGTCGACATGATCCCTTCAATTCGAGGGTCGAGAGTTGTCGCCTGATCCAAAGCACGCGCCATCGCTTTAAAAATGGCTTCAATAATATGATGGGTGTTGTGTCCGTACGGGACATTAACATGCAGATTCATCCGCGCCTCTAAAGCAAACTTCCATAAAAATTCATGAACCAGTTCCGTGTCAAACATGCCTACTTTTTGCGACTCCCAACTCGCATTAAAAACAAGATGAGGACGGTCGCTTAAGTCAACGACCACTTGAGCCAGAGCGTCGTCCATTGGTACCGTGGCCTCACCGTAACGTCGAATGCCCGCCTTGTCTCCAAGCGCTTCACGAAAAGCTTGACCGAGACAAATGCCGATATCCTCGGTCGTATGGTGATCATCCACCTCTGTGTCCCCTTTAGCTTGAACATCTAGGTTAAAAAAACCATGTTTGGCAAACAGGGTCAACATATGGGTTAAAAAAGGTACACCGGTTTGAAGCGTTGATTCACCACGGCCATCTAACTCAATTTGTAACGCAATAGCGGTTTCCCCTGTTGTCCGCTTAACAGATCCCGTTCGTCCCATTACTGGTCGCCTCCTTTAAGTCGCTGTTCCACAGCCCGCGCATGGGCCTCTAAACCTTCTAGTCGAGCCAACGTGGTAATCGTTCGAGCATCACGTTTCAACGCCTGCTCACTGTATCGGATCAAGCTCGAACGCTTGATAAAACTTTCGACATTCAGAGGGCTCCCGTAACGAGCCGTCCCGTTGGTTGGAATGATGTGATTGGGTCCGGCAAAGTAATCGCCAACCGGTTCACTGCTGAACCCACCGAGAAAAATGGCCCCTGCATGGCGGATGTCGGGCAATAACGCCTCTGGATCCTCCGTCACCACTTCCAAGTGCTCCGGAGCAAGGCGATTCACTAATTCAACCCCTTCTTCAAGGGACTCCACCCAAAAAATCTTACCGTTATTTTCAATAGAGGCCGACGCAATGGCTTTTCTTGGAAGCGTCTCGCATTGCTTCTTGACTTCTCCTTCAACCGCTTCGCCGAGCGCACGATCAGTGGTGATCAGAATCGCCATCGCGTTTGGATCATGTTCAGCCTGCGACAAAAGATCACTGGCAACCCAAGCTGGATTTGCGGTATGATCTGCTAAGACGACAATTTCACTTGGACCCGCCAAGCTGTCAATGTCGACCTTACCGAACACTTCCTTTTTGGCGAGCGTCACATACAAATTGCCTGGTCCAACGATTTTATCCACGGCCGGTACAGATTCCGTCCCATAAGCAAGCGCCGCAATGGCTTGAGCGCCTCCCATGGTGTAACATTCCGAGATGCCGACTTCATGCGCCGCAACTAGAACACCTGGATTAATGTGGCCATCTGCTTGAGGCGGAGAAGCCAAAACCAAACGCTTCACACCCGCGACTTTAGCTGGAAGAGCGGCCATCAAAACTGAAGATGGAAGCGGAGCCGATCCGCCAGGAACATATAAACCAACCGAATCAATGGGGGTAACTTGCTGACCAAGGAGCGTTCCATCCTCTTGTTCCTCGACCCAAGAGCTCACCTTTTGCTTTTCGTGAAAGGCTTGAATACGCTGAGCCGCCGCACGAATGGCCTCAACGATTTCACCATCGACTTTTTTATAAGCTGCCAACATATCCTCTTCGGTCACAATCAAAGAATCACGTGTCACATGATCAAAGGTTTGGGTGAAATCCAAAACCGCGCGATCGCCGTCTTGCTTCACCCGACCAATAATCTGCTTAACAGAAGCTTCAGCTTCTATTGTCGCACCAATTTCGCGGTCTTTTAAAAAGTCGAGGTCTCGACTGGTTCGCCATTGCATCCTGTTTCTCCCCCAATCACAGATTTGAGTTGTTGAAAAATATGAACCACTGCTTTTTTCTTTAAACGATAACTTGTTGGGTTTGCGATTAATCGTGAAGTGATCGCAGCAATCGTCTCCATTTCAACAAGTCCATTTTCTTTAAGGGTTTGCCCAGTTGAGACAATGTCGACAATTCGATCCGCAAGCCCAATTAGAGGCGCTAATTCAATAGAACCGTTCAGTTTTATAATCTCGACTTGCTCACCTTGCTGGCGGAAATAATGAGACGCCATGCGCGGATATTTGGTTGCAATCCGCGGTGAAAATGCGCCGGTTTGAGTGGCCCGACCTGCAACCGCCATATGGCATGGGCTAATGTTCAAATCCAGCAACTCGTAGACATCGCGTTGTTCTTCTAATAACACATCTTTCCCGGCAATGCCGAGGTCTGCCACTCCATATTCTACGTAAGTTGGGACATCGGTTGGCTTGGCTAATATAATGCGAAGCGCGTGATCGTCTGTTTCAAAAATTAATTTTCGGCCAATTTCTGATAAATCCGGACACTCAATCCCCGCTTTGGTCAGTAGGTCAATTGCATCCTCCAAAATTCGGCCCTTAGGCATGGCAAGTGTGATGGACTCCAAGATGTCTCCTCCTTAAAATTTTTCAATTTAGCCCTTTTCAAAAAAAGTGGTGCTTATAGATCGATAACTAATAAAGCAAACGAAAATATGCGAGACGCCTGCGGTAGCGGGTCCAGGCTCGCGGGTCGCCCGCGGCAAGCGAGTCTATTTTCGAATACATGCAATAAAGGTTTACAAAAACAGCCCTTATTTCAAAACCTTCGTTCGAAAATCAATTACCTGGTCAAATTGCTTTAAAAAGGCGATGATGTCTGGCACACTTTCCACATCTTGAAGCACAACTTGCTGACCTGCTTCTCGCATTTTAAGCGCCTCACGTAACGCGTCGGTTCGTTGTTCGGAGGCATACAGTACACAGCTTTGCGACGCTCTTGATGCCTTACTTCCGAGCGCTTCAGCTAGAAGATGCAAATGGAGGCCAAATCCTGTTGCCGGTGCTGGCCGTTTAAACTTAGTCAACAAGTCATCATAGCGCCCTCCATTACCGATCGGAAAGCCCGTTTGTCCCGCATAGCCTTCAAACACAATCCCCGTGTAATAGTCGGAATGACTGACTAACGTTAAGTCCAAATCTATAGCCTCTGCCACACCATAGGCCTCTAAAATCGCAAAGAGCGCTTTGACTCTTTGTTCAAAAACCTGCCCTTTTTCACCTGGGAAAAGCTTTGGCAAGGTGGCGAGTGCCTGATCGAATTCTAAATGGCGGGTTTCAATAAAGGTTAAAAGTCGCATTTTCGCATCCGAAGAAAGGGACGACTGTTCCACCGTTTCACGAAAGCCCACATCATTTTTTTCATAGAGGAGGGCTCGTAATGCGTGCACGAGTTCCGGATCAGACGTACACTCTTCTAGCAAGGCGTTCACAACGCCAACATGCCCAACCGTCACTTTAAACGCCGTAAGACCAACACTTTTAAAAAGATGGACCATTAGCGCAATCACTTCTGCGTCCGCATCGAATGATGGGGCACCGATTAATTCAACACCGATTTGTTCAAATTCGGCCGGTCGTCCTGCTTCAAATTCTTGTTTCCGAAAAACTGGGCTCATATAAGCTAATCTTAGGGGGAGCGGTGTGTTTTTTAATCCAGAAGCCGCTACTCGGGCAATGGGGACCGTCATATCTGGACGCATCACAACCGTACGGCCTTCCGCATCCATTAATTTAAAAAGCCGGTCCTCATCGATTGCCGAAGCTTTTCCAACCGTTTCATAATATTCTAAAGTTGGGGTGCTCAAAAATTGATAGCCCCAATGCTTCATTTCTTTCGCAATCATTTCTCGCAAATTATGGTAAGTTTGTTCGTCATTTGGCAAAAAATCGCGCATGCCCAATGGCTTTTCAAACACATAGGTCCCTGACATTTCCATCACTCCGCTCTTGTTCGAGATTCAACTATATATGAAGTAAAAAGGACAATTTTTTGAAAGATCTATTTTTTATTATAACATTAGATTCAAGTGCTTTAGTATGCTAATGTGATAGCGAACTAAAATGTATGAATGTAGTTTAACTCACCTTGGTCATAACGTCAACTCTGTTTGCACAGAATAGAGTAATGAAAGATTCAGATCGATCCTAATAGGACTTGGTCTGATGTTCGGCCTTTAACGACCAATTAAGGAGGCGCTTATGGACCGTCTTTTTTTATTCATTACCGTAATTGGAGTTCCATTTTCTATCGTGGGCAGTTTATGGCATTGGAATGCCGTCCTCATGTTTCTGATCTATTGTATTGCGATTATTGGCTTGGCGAGTTACATAGGAAGAGCCACTGAAAGTCTTGCCATCATTTCGGGGCCGAGCGTTGGCGGTCTTCTCAATGCCACGTTTGGGAATGCCGTTGAGCTGATCATTTCCTTATTTGCACTAAGGGAGGGGCTCGTGAATGTCGTCATGGCATCAATTACGGGTTCCATCATTGGGAACCTCCTCTTAGTCGGCGGTTTATCCATCCTCTTAGGGGGATTTCGCTTCAAAAGACAGCAATTTAACATCCATGATGCGGCACACAATGCCGGAATCCTTGTTTTTTCATTAATTGTGTCGTTCATTTTCCCTGTCGTCTTTTCTCAAAAGATGGATGTGTATAGTGTCAAACTTCTGAGTACGATCATTGCGTCACTGATGATCTTAATCTATGTGTTTTCGCTTATTTTTCGATTGATTACTCATAGAGGGCTTTATAAAACGGGATTGGATGAAACTGAACTCGATCTGTCTTTTATGGAGGAAGAACCGGAATGGGGGAAACTGCAATCGATCTTAATATTGGCGGTCACGACCCTTGTCGTCGCTTTTATAAGTGAACGGCTGGTCGGAACGATTGAACCTGTTGGTCAAGCGGTAGGTTGGAGCGAGCTTTTTATCGGGATTATTATTGTGGCAATTGTTGGAAATGCAGCGGAACATGCGTCAGCCGTCATGATGGCGATGAAAAATCGGATTGATGTCGCAGTTGAAATTTCAGTCGGCTCGACGCTTCAAATTGCCATGTTTGTCGCACCCGTTCTCGTTCTCCTATCCTGGGGGTTTCCGACCTTTATGCCACTCGTCTTTCCGGTTACTGAACTCATCGCGATGTCACTCGCGACCTTGCTCACGATCAGCATCACGGCCGATGGCGACACGAACTGGTTTGAAGGCGCCATGCTTCTCGCTGCCTATATTATTATGGGGGTTGGCTTTTATTTGCTTTAATGTGGGGAGTTGGATTTGGGCAGTTATGGTGTGGGGTCCGCTTTATTTATTCGATAGCGCGATGGCGGCGGACATCTGTTCCGTTAAATCCTGAATTTCCGCCAATTTGGATTCCTCGCGGACACCTATTCCGTTAAAAGCCGCTCAGAAACTCCATCTCGCTAGAAATCTCGAACATAGCGGATTCGACGGCCATCAAATTTGGAAAATGGACCATTAGACACAAATAAAGGAATGGGTGACCGCCTAATTTATCAGGCTGGCCTCCATTCCTCTATACGTTTTTAACCTGATTTTTAAAAATCACTAAATTTTTCCGTCTACCTTCCGATAATAATTAAAAGAAGGTGGTGTAAGCAATGGAATTTTTGAACATAGAGATAGAGAATTTACGAAAAGAAATGATTGAACTTGGTCAAGAAAAAGGGTTGCACCATAAAGAGACCATTGAGGTCAGTAAATTGTTGGATCGTCTCCTGCTTTCGGTTCAATTCAACCAAAAAACCACCTCTAATCATCCTGTCCGAACAGATATGACCTTAGAGATGGCCACGGTTAATGCTTAATTCCCTTTTTTTAAAAATTAGCTTTAAGAAACAGCTTTCGATTCCTCGATGAGCGTTTGGCGGTTACTTACACGATCTGACTTTAAATTGAAGATGAGATTTAGAATAATAGCGGTCAAACTCCCGGTCACAATACCGTTACTCGTTAAAATCTGCACAAATTGAGGAAGCTTCGCAAACAGATCCGGTTGAACCGTTACACCAACACCCATGCCAATCGAACACGCAATAATTAATAAGTTTTCTTGGGAATTGAAGTCTACTTTTCCAAGCATGCGAATGCCGGAAGCGGCAACCATTCCAAACATCGCAATCATTCCACCGCCAAGCACGGCATTTGGAATCAAAGTCGTTAACGCGCCAATTTTCGGTATAAGTCCAAACACAATCAGTGTCGAGCCGGCTACTAAAATAATGCGGCGGTTGCGGACACCTGACAATTGTACAAGACCCACATTTTGTGAAAACGTGGTGTACGGAAAGGCGTTGAACAACGTCCCGATTAACAGTGCAAGCCCCTCAGCTCGATAACCTCGCTCTAGATCC
The DNA here is from genome assembly GCA_963829575.1 of uncultured Sporolactobacillaceae bacterium. Taxonomy (GTDB): domain Bacteria; phylum Bacillota; class Bacilli; order Bacillales; family Sporolactobacillaceae; genus KACC-23026. The sequence continues at coordinate 16,539 of CAWHJF010000008.1, forward strand.
TGTTCAGTCAAAGGCTGCTCACAAATATCTGATAAAGCGAAAAACACACCCGAAGATTCAATCAAACTCACAATTGAGACTAGGACCATCGTGATAATGGCGTCCAAATGAAACGTTGGCGTTGCAAAATGGAATGGCGCAATAAGATGAAACCAGCTCGCCTCTTTTAAATTCGTCAGATCGACCATCCCCATAAAATACGCCACAATGCTTCCAGCAATAAGACCTACCAACACGGAGATGGCTCGAACAAAGCCTTTAAAAAAGCGTTGAATGAGAAGAATAAACAAAAGCACACCAAATGCGAGCGCTAAGTTTTTTGGGCTACCAAACTGTTGTGAACCAGAGCCACCCGCCATGTCAGAGATCGCAACGGGGATAAGCGTCACACCGATGATCGTCACGACAGAACCTGTTACTACAGGCGGAAAGATTTTCATGATCCGACTAAAATAACGCGCGATCAGGAGCACCACAATTCCTGAGACGAGAATTGAACCATAAATGGCCCCCATACCGTACTGTTTTCCAATGGAAATCATCGGCGTCACTGCCGTAAAGGTACATCCCAACACGACCGGAAGACCAATTCCAAAGAATTTATTTTTCCAGATTTGTAAGAGCGTGGCTAATCCGCTTGCCGCCAAATCAATCGACACCAGATAAGTGAGTTCAGAAGCCGAAAGGCCAATCGCCGCCCCAACGATCAAGGGTACAATGACAGCCCCTGCGTACATTGCCAAGACATGCTGAATACCTAATGAAAAAATCTTTCCGGATGACATTTTATTATTCACCAATTAAAACCTCCTCTTGTTCCCCTACAAATCGAATTTTTTGGTCTGCTAATGAAGCAATTCGCGCCAATGAGTAGATATCTAATCCGCGTTCTTCTAATTTTGCTCGGCCATCTTGGAATGATTTTTCAATGACAATCCCAATCCCTGAAACCGTAGCACCGGCTTTTTCAACCAATCGCACAAGACCAAGTGAAGCTTCTCCTTTTGCCAAAAAATCATCTATAATCAGTACACGGTCTTGCGGCGTGACCCATTTTTCCGAAACCATGATCGTATTATGCTCTTCCTTCGTATACGAATAGACGGTTTCTGTCAGGACCCCTTCGTTTAATGTCAGCGGCTTGCGTTTTCGAGCAAACACGACTGGAATCCCCAACACTAGGCCTGTAAAAACAGCCGGCGCAATCCCCGATGATTCAAGGGTCACAATTTTGGTTAGAGATCGTCCCTCAAAATACGTTGCAAATTCTTGACCCACTTTTTGCATGAGTTCAGGATCAATTTGGTGATTTAAAAAGGCGTCTACTTTTAAAATATGTCCGTCCACGATTTGCCCTTCGCTTAAAATCTTGTCTATTAGTTGCTGCAAGGCTTCTCCCCCTCTGAATGAACTATGGTTTTGGAACGTTTGACTTAAAACGACTCGCACCTTTTCAGCATGAGAGAAAGCAAAAAAGCAAGCTGCCCTCTTCTCACACCTAGAGTGAGAAGGGCACCTTGCTTGGATTCGACAAGTTGACCTGATTCTGCCCGTTCAAGTGAGTGGAGTGAACCCATATAAATAGTCCGAAACTCCAACTGTCGTCCATTCCCTATAGAGGCAATGAAACTGAACGTGGCTTCTCACTCGTAGTCAAACCATTTACGGTAGTTCGGTAGAAACTTGTGGGCCATATCCCCACGATTATACGAGTTGTTTGATTAAATTTGTTTTCATTATACCGAGGACAAGGAACTTTGAAAAGTGTTTAATTAAAAATCGAACTATGTCGAAAGTTAAAACTATTATCTTTGAAACCTAAAAACGCCTTAAGGGATTCAATTTACTAGATGAGTCTATTGGCCATAACAAAATTGACTAGTTGTGATCAGGTGTTTCATTTTCTTTTCTAGGCCGAAATCCCCAACCTTTTTTTCACTCATAGAAATTAATAGGTCCCTTCCCTTTTCTTCTATTCAACATCGCTTCCCGCCGTTTCTTAGCCATCGCTTGCTTGACTCTCGGCTTCGGTGACCAGCAGTTAAATTGATAAAAAGGCTTGGTATCATAACCCAATCGTGTACAATAAGGTTGCTTTTTTTCCCCGTCTTCTCTAAAGCCAAAATGACGGCAGGAGGCACAATGATGATAGTGATTTTCAATTTTATCTATACTGGCTCCTCCTCCCTGAATTGAGCAATCTAAACTTGATGTGTGGGCGCGCAAGTTTGCGCACACTCTTCTCGCTTTTTCGTCCTGTTTGTGTGCGTGACACAACCCTTGCGCACACTCTTCTCGCTTTTTCGTCCTGTTTGTGTGCGTGAGTCACACTCACTCCTTCTATCTCTTTACTTCATTATTTTTGTACTTCTCTTCTCTCTTAGCGCGCGTTCTTCTGCTGTGTAAATCAATTTCATTGGATTGCCTCCGACCATGCTTCCAGGCGGCACATCGCGATTGACCAACGTACCGGCCGACACAACCGCCCGATCCCCAATCGACACACCTGGCAAGACGGTGCTATTTGCCCCAATCATGACCGCATCCCCAATAATAATCTCTCCCAAGCCGGTACTCATCAATGAGATATTCATGGGTCAAGAGTGTGGTGTTAAATCCAATAATACTATTTCGACCCACCGTAATTTTCTCAGGAAAAAGCATGTCTGGCATGACCATAAGCGCAAATGCCGTTTGCTCACCTATTTTCATATTTAAAAACACGCGATAAAAGAACCTCTTTAAGGAAAGCGACGGTGTATAACGACCGATTTGAATCCATATAAAATTTTTAACCACTTTCCAAAAAGAGACGGTTTGATAAAGTTGCCACAGTGAATTCGAACCCGTTACAGGGTAACGTACGGTACGGCGCATGTCGCTCGCCTCCAAGACAGGTTAGTCGACTTAGCTTACGATTTCAGCGTTTTTAAAATGCCTAGAAGCTCCTTCATATCTTCAATCACATAATCTGGATTGGCTGCTTGAATGATTTCAGGACCCTTGATCGTCCAGGCGACACCCACGGTTTTGGTGCCCGCACGACGTCCCGCTTCAATATCAGAAGGACTGTCTCCGATCATCACGGCTTCATTCGCTTCTACACCTAACTCTTTTAGGGCCATCTCGACCGGTTGCGGATCTGGTTTTGGCCGTTCCACGTCATCAATTGTAATGACACTCTCAAAAAAAGGTTTAAGACCCATTAATTCAAGCCCCATCGACACCGTATCCCAACGTTTGGTTGTGACAATCCCCAAGCGAAACCCCGCTTTTGATAAGGTTTCAATCGTCTCCATAACATTCGGATAGTCTAGGACAAGCTCATCATGGTGTGCCACATTGTGCGTGCGATACATTTGGATCATTTCATCCACACGCTCAGGATCCACTTTCCGAAAGCTCGTCTCTAGAGGTTCACCGATAAAATTAATAATGTCAGCCCGGCCATATTTTTGAGGATAATACTGGTCTAATGTGTGCTGAAAGGACGCAATAATTAATTCATTCGTGTTGATTAAAGTCCCGTCCAAATCAAAAAGTAAGGTTGTAATCATGTTGTAAAACTCCTTTAAATTGACTTCCATAATAGGAAAGGCAGAGCATCCATTTCTCGACCTAATCCTGTAGCTTTAATGCTGTGTTTAGTTTGTCCGAAAATTGTTGAGCCGCATTGACGCCCATCCGTTTGAGTCGAAAGTTCATTGCTGCTACTTCGACAATAACGGCAAGGTTTCGGCCTGGTCGAACCGGAATGGTCAATTGAGGAACTGCCACATCGACGATTTTAATGGTCTCTTCCTCTAGACCTAGACGGTCGTACATTTTTTTAGCATCCCAGAGTTCAAGATGCATGACAATCGTGATCTTCTTGTAGCTTCGAACGGCACCTGCCCCAAATAGGGTCATCACATCAATGATTCCAAGACCGCGAATCTCCAAGAGGTGCTGAATGAGTTCTGGCGCATTCCCCACTAATTCATTCTCACCAGTTTGACGAATTTCAACCGAATCATCGGCCACTAATCGGTGTCCTCTTTTTACAAGTTCCAATGCCGTTTCACTTTTACCCACACCACTGGATCCTGTTAAAAGAACGCCCACTCCGTACACATCCACCAAAACGCCATGGACTGAGGTCATTGGCGCCAATCTTGCTTCTAAATAATTGGTGATCAAACTACTTAGATGAGTCGTTTTCAAACGTGTTTTCAAAACCGGAACCCCAGCCGAATGGCTCGCCTCAATGAGTTCTTCTGGAACCTCCAAATCTCTAGAGACAATAATACATGGGGTTTCAAGCGTGCACAGTTTCTCCATTCGATCCATGCGCTCACGCTTAGGAAGGGAATGAAAGAATGAGAGCTCCGTCTTCCCTAACAATTGAATCCGTTCAGAAGGATAGTATGTAAAAAAACCAGCCATCTCGAGTCCAGGTCGAGAGATGTCACTCGTTCTAACCATCCGACTCAACCCATCTCCTCCCTCGATAAGCTGAAGATTAAAATGTTCAACCAATTCTTTAACTAAGACCTTTGCCATAAGGATCCTCCTCTAGTGGTGGAAATCTATTACTGCCATTTTATCAGTTTTTGGACAAGGTTTCACATTCTTACTAAAAAAAGACAAACGTCTTATCGTTTACAGTAGAAAATTCTTTAGATTTCGGAAGGGATTTTGTCTTTATTCGGTGGAGAAATCCCGGTTATCGGCGGGTATTTCCTTTGACAGGAGCGGAATCTTAGATAATCAATCGGTACTGATTCCTTTTAAATAGAGGCAGAATCGCAGGAAATCGGCGCAAATCCCACTTAAACAGGCGCAGAATCGTAAGTAATCGGCGTAAACCAAAACCTAGCCACCTAAAAAAACCGCTCATCCCATTCATAGGGTGAGCGGTTCAGTGGAGAACGTTTTTATTATTAATGTCTTCGACTCATTGGCTTGACGATAAAGTTCTCAATAAGCGCTGAAAGAATCGCCATGATAATAGCGGCAAGGATGGCGGCACCAAATCCGTCTATGGTAAACGCTGCACCCATTAAGCCTGACGTGATGTAAAGCGTAATAGCATTGATGACAAACAAAAACAAACCTAATGTCAAAAAAGTCACCGGCAAGGTGAGCACAATCAAAATTGGCTTCACGATCAGATTTAGAATGGATAGGATCAAACTAGCCCCAACCGCTGCTCCAAGACTTGATAAATGAATGGATGGAAGGTAGCCTGCAATCACCATTAGAACAATCGTATTTAGTATGAGTTGACTCAGCCCTCTTTTAATCATCCGTTACTCCCAAGCATCTTCTTCTGGAATTATAAAATACAACACAACATAAAGCAGAATCGGTGGCACAAATACGCCAAATATAAGAATTAAAGCGAAAATAACACGAACGATGGTGGGATCGATCCCAAAATAATCCGCAACGCCGCCGCAAATTCCGGCCACCATTCGATGCTTTCGCGATCGCATCAGTTTTCTCATCCACATTCATCCTTTCAATTCCACATTTGAATCACATGATACCCTTTCACCATTTCATCTATGTAGCTTGGGTCACTAATAACTACGTATTCCATTCATTTTGGTTTCATTCTGATTTTTAAAAGCCAGACTCATCTATATGAGGAAAAAAGGGAACGCCATCACACCCTATCGCGTTCCCCATCTCGTTGTATGAAACCCAACGATTAAGATACCGTTTGTTTTTCTTTAATGCGTGCTTCCATTCGCTTTTTATCTCGTTCTAAGATTGGTTTAAGGTACCGACCCGTATAAGATTCCTCAACTTGTGTGATCGCCTCAGGCGTTCCAGTTGCCACAATGATTCCGCCACCGTCTCCGCCTTCTGGTCCTAAATCAATAAGGTAATCGGCGGTTTTGATCACGTCGAGGTTGTGTTCAATGATTAGAACAGAATCGCCGTTTTCAACCAAGCGTTGAAGAACTTCCAAAAGACGAGAAATATCGTCCACATGAAGACCCGTCGTTGGCTCATCCAAGATATAGAGCGCTTTTCCCTTAGTTCGTTTGTACAGTTGCGAAGCAAGCTTCACCCGCTGCGCTTCACCACCCGACAACGTTGTGGCGGGTTGACCAAGTTTCATATACCCTAATCCGACATCAAACAGTGGTTCAATCCGTCTTTTGATTCGTGGGATGTTCTCAAAAAACTCAAGCGCCTCTTCCACCGTCATTTCAAGAACATCCGAAATATTTTTGCCTTTATACGTCACTTCGAGCGTTTCTCGGTTATAACGCTTCCCATGACAGACTTCACATGGAACGTATACATCCGGCAAGAAATGCATCTCTATTTTAATAATGCCATCCCCGCTACAGGCTTCACAACGGCCGCCTTTAACGTTAAAACTAAACCGACCTTTTTTATATCCACGCATCTTAGCTTCATTGGTTTGTGCAAACACATCCCGAATCATATCAAATACACCGGTGTAGGTGGCTGAATTAGACCGTGGCGTGCGTCCTATTGGAGATTGATCGATGTCAACCACTCGATCCAGTTCGTCAATGCCTTTGATTGATTTGAACGCACCAGGTTTCTCTTTGCTACGATGAAGCTTTTGCGCTAATGCTTTATGAAGGATATCGTTCACTAATGTACTCTTTCCAGATCCTGAGACCCCTGTTACACAAGTCACAAGACCAAGTGGAAACGTCACACTGACATTTTTCAGGTTGTTTTCACTCGCACCCTTCAGTTCGATCACACGCTTCGTGACCGGTCGTCTCTCGAGTGGGATGGAAATGAATTTTTTTCCAGAAAGGTATTGGCCGGTTAGAGAATTTGGATTTTCCATCAATTCCTTAGGGGTTCCCTCTGCGGTAATCTTTCCGCCATGAGCGCCTGCCCCAGGACCAATATCAATGACATGGTCGGCAGCGAGCATCGTATCTTCATCATGCTCCACGACCAAGAGCGTATTCCCTAAATCTCTCATATTAAGAAGGGTTGAAATCAATCGGTCATTATCGCGTTGATGAAGGCCGATTGACGGCTCGTCCAAAATGTACAGCACGCCCATAAGACGAGAACCGACCTGTGTCGCGAGACGAATGCGCTGGGCTTCCCCGCCTGAAAGCGTCCCTGCTGCCCGACTGAACGTCAAATAATCCAACCCAACGTTCACCAAAAAACCGCTCCGCTCTAAGATCTCACGCAAAATGAGTCGAGCAATCAGTTGTTCCTTTTCACTTAGTTCGAGGCCTTCAAAATAATCGCGTGCCTCTCGAATCGACATTGAAGTCACTTCACCGATATGTTTGCCGCCAATTAAAACTGACCGAGCTTCTGGTTTTAACCGGTAACCGTCACACGTTGGACAGGCCTTTGGCGTCATATAAGTTTCCATTTGCTCACGAATAAATTCCGAACCTGTTTCCTTATATCGGCGGCTAATATTGTGTAGCACACCTTCAAAATAAATCAGATTCTCTTTCATTTGACCGAAATCATTGGTATAACGGAACAAGATTTTTTCTTTTCCGCTGCCCTTTAAGATTTTATCCATTTGATCTTTTGGTATGTTTTTGACAGGAACGTCCATATCAACGCCATAATGCAAGCACACGCATTCTAAAAGTTGCGGATAATACTGTGAACTTGTCGGTTCCCAAGCCGCGATCGCGTGTCCCCGTAGCGTCCGATCCCAATCTGGGATGACTGCATCTAGATCGACTTCTCGTGTAGCCCCCAACCCGTCACAAGCGGGACAAGCACCAAATGGACTGTTAAAGGAGAAAAGCCTCGGTTCTAATTCACCAATGGAAAATCCGCAATACGGGCAGGCATGGTGTTCGCTGAACAACAATTCTTCACCGTCAATCACGTCAACCAATAAACGCCCTTCCCCAAGCTTAGAAGCGGTTTCTAAAGAATCCGCAAGTCGCGAGCGGATTCCGTCTTTAATCACAATTCGATCCACAACCACTTCAATGGTGTGTTTTTTATTTTTTTCTAATTGAATGTCTTCAGTCACTTCGCGCAACTCACCGTCAACCCGCACCCGCACATACCCTTGTTTCTTGATCTGTTCAAACACCTTGACATGCTCACCTTTACGCCCAGAAACCATTGGAGCCAAGATTTGCATTTTGGTACGGTCTGGATACTCGAGCAAGCGGTCGACCATCTGCTCAATCGTTTGAGAGGTGATTTCAATGCCATGTACCGGACAAACCGGATGACCAATTCGCGCATAAAGTAAGCGCAGATAATCGTAGATTTCAGTCACCGTTCCAACCGTTGAACGCGGATTTCGACTGGTTGTTTTCTGATCGATCGAAATCGCAGGGGACAATCCCTCAATGGCATCCACATCCGGTTTATCCATTTGACCAAGAAATTGTCGGGCATATGCAGAGAGCGATTCGACATACCGACGCTGGCCTTCCGCATAAATTGTATCAAACGCGAGCGAGGATTTTCCCGATCCTGACAAGCCCGTTAACACAACCAATTTATCACGCGGAATGGTGATATCAATATCTTTGAGATTATGCTCTCGTGCGCCTTTGACCACGATGTTTTCTAATGCCATTTATCGGTCATCCTCCCGCTTTAAGTTCTAACACAATATCACGAAGTTCCGCAGCTTTTTCAAAATCAAGCGATTTTGCTGCTTCCTTCATTTCACGTTCAAGATTTTCAATGACTTCCGCGCGCTCTTTGCCGCGAAGCTTACTGTAGTCAGGCACTCCAGCCTTAGCTTGGTCTTCTGTTTGTTCGGTCGCACGCGTCGCCCGAATGCTGTCTCGAATGTCTTTAATAATCGTTTGTGGCGTCATACCATGTTTGACGTTGTAGGCTTCTTGAATCTCACGACGTCGGTTGGTTTCCTGAATCGCAATCTCCATGGAATTGGTGATTCGATCGGCGTACATGATGACCTGACCATTCGCATTACGCGCAGCACGACCGATCGTTTGAATCAACGATCGTTCAGAACGCAGGAAGCCTTCTTTATCGGCATCCAAAATGGTTACAAGCGAGACCTCAGGAATATCCAATCCTTCTCGCAAAAGATTAATCCCAACTAAAACATCAAACACACCCATCCTGAGATCACGAATGATTTCGATTCGTTCAAGTGTTTTAATTTCCGAATGCAAGTATTGGACTTTTACGCCCATTTCCGTCAAATAATCGGTTAAGTTCTCAGACATTTTTTTCGTCAGTGTCGTCACCAACACGCGTTCGTTCTTTTCAACACGTTTATGAATCTCTCCCAAGAGGTCATCGATTTGTCCTTCAATTGGCCGCACTTCAATCGGTGGATCTAACAAGCCCGTTGGCCGGATAATTTGTTCGATCATCGTCGGACAATGTTCTTCTTCATATGCCCCTGGAGTAGCCGATACATAAACAATTTGAGAAATATGATTTTCAAACTCATCAAATCGCAACGGCCGGTTGTCCTTTGCAGATGGCAAACGAAACCCATGTTCAACTAGAACATTTTTGCGCGCCTGATCCCCATTGTACATGCCCCGAATTTGCGGCATCGTGACATGAGACTCATCGACAATCATTAAGAAATCTTCTGGAAAATAGTCGAGCAGTGTATAAGGGGTAGCGCCGGCTTCTCTTAACGTCAAGTGACGGGAGTAGTTCTCAATCCCTGAACAAAAGCCCATTTCCTGCATCATTTCGAGGTCATAATTCGTGCGTTGCTCAATGCGCTGGGCTTCCAATAATTTTCCATCGTCACGCAATTCCTTAAGTCGGTCTTGAAGTTCAGCCTCGATCCGCTTAATCGCAACTTTCATTTTTTCCTCACGGGTCACAAAGTGGGAGGCTGGAAAGATGGCAATATGCTCCCGCTCAGCCAGGATCTCACCTGTCAACGCATCAATTTCTGTAATTCGGTCAATCTCATCACCAAAAAATTCTATCCGTATGCAATGTTCGTCACGAGAGGCTGGAAAAATTTCCACAATATCCCCACGCACGCGAAACTTTCCTCGAATGAAATTCAAATCATTGCGCTCATATTGGTTGTCCACTAATTCTCTTAAAAGCACATCGCGTTCTTTTTCCATGCCTGAACGAAGTGAAATTACATGCGCGCCGTATTCCTCTGGTGAACCCAAACCATAGATGCAAGAAACACTTGCAATAATGATGACATCCTCGCGTTCAAAAAGAGAACTGGTGGCCGAGTGGCGCAGTTTATCAATTTCGTCGTTGATGCTCGCATCTTTTTCAATAAAGGTATCCGTATGCGGAATGTACGCTTCTGGTTGGTAGTAATCATAGTAACTGACAAAGTACTCCACCGCATTGTTCGGAAAGAACTCTTTGAATTCACTGTACAACTGACCTGCCAGCGTTTTGTTATGCGCGATGATGAGCGTCGGCTTGTTGATTTCTTTAATCACATTCGACATCGTAAACGTTTTACCTGTGCCTGTTGCGCCAAGCAAGGTTTGATGTTTCTTCCCTTGCTTAATGCCTTCAACAAGCGCTTCAATCGCCTTAGGCTGATCGCCCTGGGGTTGGTATTTGGAAACCAGTTCAAATCCCATACTTTAGGACCTCCGTACTCGTGTTCTTTATCTGAACACCCGCAGTTGCGGGCCATTTTACTTTATTCTAAAACCCGAGGACAGATTGTCATCTACGATTCACTCGGGTCTTTGGTATAAAAATAAGTCTAGTTGAATTTTAGAATAACATGAACGCTCGCTTGAATCGACTAATTGAATCCTGTGCCGAACTCGACCCCTAACGCCAATTAACTCTAAAAGTTAGTTGAAACTATAATAAAAAGTGTGTGTGTACTCAATTTAATTTTGAATCTTTTATTTAGAGATCATCCAAAACCTCTACTACTTAATTATAGCACAGCCTCACCTAAAAACCACAAATTATGCGAACAAATATTCGTTTAAATATGTTATGGGATGGGTCGGGGGAGTTCCCGTACAAGCTGGTGTAGCCACAGTTCCCGTACGGAGGCTCGCTCTGTTCTACGGGAACCCTCTGAGCACCCTTTGTTCCCGTACGACTTTCTCAGCTCAGTTTCGGGAACTGAAACACACGCTTTGTTCCCTAAAACACGCGACACTCCTGCTTCAAGCATTATGCCGCCTTCCGCTTCCAGCCTCTTCCAACCCAAAAATAGACACAAAAAAAAGACGGTTTCCCGTCTAGTTCCATTGTGCCATCAATTAGCCCTTCGCCCGATTCGAAGGTTCAATGAAAAGAAAACCAATTTGATGTAGGTCATTTTCATGAGTCATTCCTTTGACAAAGCGAAGTTCGCCATCCTGATCCAGCACATCAATTTTACAATAAGCGAGATTTTGATGTAGGCCTTCGTAAAAATCACGTTCAGAACGGACGACGTGGCCGTTCACATTCACGATGACTTCACCAATTTTCACATCCATTGAAGAGGCAGGTGTTCCAGGTATGATGCCGACGACGCGTAAACCATCTGTTACATCCTTATAGTAAAAAGGCTTGGTGTCCAATAAATAATGGTGAAATAACACAATGCCTAAGCGACTCACTATTCCCAGTAACGCCGCGGTTAAGATCAAAGGCTTAGTCCAGTAAAAATAACTTCCGGCGACCAATAGGCCAATTATAACAGAGGTCAGTACGATCCATTGCCCGGAACGTTGCAGCGCTTTTTTGGGCAAGGAATAGGTAATCAGTTGCTGCACACCTACACCTAGTGGAAATAAGACGAGTCCAAAATGAGTGCCGTGACTAAGTGGCCACCAATCCAATCGACCAACATGTCCGCCTACAGGAAGCAAAAAGAGAAAGGGAAGAATCCACATATGACTCGCTTCTTGAGCCCCGACTTTTCTTCCGCGCTTACTATTAATCAAGCGAGGCGATGAATGGCGCCAGCCCCAAAAGATTAATAGGAGACCTTCCAATAAAGCACCGACCGCCAAGAGCACACCCATTTCCCACAAATGGCCATGTTTCAATTGAGAAAGCCATGTCGCGATCCGCCCCGTTCCACTAGGATTAGAAGGGAAAAACAGCATCACGAGAATGGCTAAACTTACCGCAAGAAGAGGGGATAAATACCGAAATTGAAGGCTCAACATCGTGATAATATAGGTAATGGTTAAGAGAATCACAATACCGGTTGGAAGCGCAATTCCTAATCCCATTAAAACAAATGAACCAATGAGTCCCATAATTAGTGAGGGACTGACTGCGAACCATACCTCATTAAAAGTGCCATATACCTTCAACCCAAAAGACCGTCTCTCCCGGCGTACCCTTTGCAGACCTAATAACACGAGTCCCAAGATCAAGAGATACGTAAGGGGTTGAATCAACAGGCTTAAAATACCCTTCAAGATGTCTATTAGCATTCTTAAAATCCCCCACATCAAATTGAAAACCCAACAACATTATAAGACTCTAATTCTATTATATATAACATTATCCAATTAGAAAAACTTGGATTTAACCAAGTCTTTGTAAATTTTAAAAAAGGCCCATTGAAACATGCCGCAATTTCGCTTGTAAAGATGGTCTTACCAGTCCATTGCTTTAAAAAAATTGCTGCAATTCGATTATAAATCCAACGAAAATAGGCGAGATGCCCACGAGAAAAGCGATCCAGGCGCCCCCCGCAGATCGTGAAAGAGGACAAAAATCTTGATCATAGGATTTTAAGCATTGATCCGAGCGCCAGTCTACTACTTGGAATTCATCGTGAATGAACATCCTTTATAAAGGTCATATTGGCATCCCAGCGACAAGCGCGTGTATTTCTGCAAATAATAAAAAAAGAAGCTGAGTTGACTAAATGAAAAAAATCCGCACACATGGAGTGTACGGATACCTTTCGACAGAACCTGTCATAATTCCTGCTCAATTATTGATTTGATCCAATTTTTTGTGTCACGATCGAAAGCGCTTCTTGAAGTTGAAGGTCATTATTCGGATCATTCACCGCTTTAATCACCGCATCCTGAAGAACTTGAGCGGTTTGCGCATCAATCTCACCTGTGGTTGGTAACTTATGCGTTTTCTGGAAGGCTTCAACGGCAGTTTGTGTATGGTCATCAAAATACCCATCTTCACGCCCTGGATCAAAGCCAACACCTTTTAACATTTTTTGAGCATCGGCAACTTTGTCACTCGTTTGATTAGGCTTAAGTGGACTTCCGTTTTTAATGGAAAGTGGCGTCGCAAAGAAATAATCTGGTTCTTGAACTTTATAAGTCGGCTGAATGCCTTTCTTATGAATCCAATTTCCGTCTGGCGTCAACCATTTGAACATAGTGAGCTTCAATTCACTACCGTCTTTCATCTGGACAGGTTGTTGCACGGTCCCTTTCCCAAAGGATTTCACACCTACTAATGGATATCCGCCTGCCTCATGAAGGGCCGCCGATAAAATTTCCGCTGCAGAGGCACTGTTGCCGTCAATCATATCTACAATTGGATACGGCTTTTTCGATTTTAAACTTGATTTATACAACTGCTTTTTCCCGTTGCGATCTTGGATCTGAACGATTGGTTTAGAGCTCGATACCAACTCATTAGCAATAGCTTTTACCGCGGTTAAATAACCACCCGGATCACTTCGCACATCAATAATTAACCCTTGAATGTTTTGACTTTCCAGGTTTTTTAACGCCGTTGAGAACTCATTAGCCGTCCCTTCGCTAAACTGTTGAATGTCGATATACCCAATTAATTCGCCATTCTTTGTGTAGGTTTTAGAACTGACCGTTTTTAAAGGCACCTCACCGCGCTTAATGTCAAAATCCAAGTTATTTTGGACATTCGGACGTTTAATTACTAAATGAACCGTTGTCCCTTTTTTTCCTTTAATTAATGAAACCGCCTTATCCAGCGTATAACCGTCGAGGGATTTTCCATTAACTTTTAAAATCACATCATTCGGTTTAAGACCCGCTTTTTCAGCTGGGGAGCCTTTGATCGGATTCATGATCGTGACATTGCCATTGATCATTTGTACCTCAGCGCCAATTCCTTGAAACGAAGAAGACAAGGATTGTGTGAATTGTTGGGCTGTTTTCGGGTCCATGTAGGAGGAAAATGGATCATTTAATGAATCGACCATCCCGTTAATGGCACCATTGGTTAATTTCGCTTCGTCTACATTCTTAAAATAATGGCTCTCAATAAAACTGAACACGGATTCAATTTTCTGGGCATCCGGTGCCGGTACCCCATTCGGATTCGCATAGTTTTCTAACAATGCGGCTTGTTGCCTTTGATTCAAATAGGTCACTCCAAAATAACTGCCTGCAGCCCCTACAACTAAGGCTACTGCCATCAAAAGGGCGACAACCTTCTTACTGTACATACCATTCATCCCCTTATTCAAACGCCGCTTATTTAGCCTAATCCCTGTCCAACTCCTATAATGGATGCTTTGCTTTAGCTGAAAGAAAAAGCACCACACCAGTTGATGCGATGCTTTTGTCATATCCATTTAGTGGTGTTCAAAAAGGGCGACATGCATCCGAACCCGCCTCTTTGAACACCCTTTGGCGGGAGGGCTCCCGATTGGACTGTTTATAATGTATGTCCAACTTTACGTAATTATGTCCGGAGTATTACGGTAAAACAGACAATGGATTAATTGTACCTGGGTGCGGCGGTGGATTCCAAAGGCCTTTGTAAACTTCAAAATGCAAGTGTGCTCCAAAAGCTTCACCGGTATGGCCCATGTATCCAATGACTTGTCCTTGTTTCACTTCTTGTCCATCAGACACGACATAACGTTCCATATGGGCATATACGGTTGAGTATTGAACACCATTTATGTAATGAACCATCATCACACAGTTTCCGTAACTGGTCGATCGGTAAGCTCGATACACAACCCCATCTGCTGCTGCCATAATCGGTGCGCCTTCACCTTTACCAATGTCAATCCCTGGATGGAATTCATGATCAAACGCCCTTGGACCATAAGGAGAAGTCACATATCCTCCGGCAACCGGCCAAGCCATAATCGCATTAGAGTTCGTTGAAGTTGAACGAGACGTAGAAGGCGTGGACCCGCTACTGCTGTTAGAACTACTGTTAGAACTTTTTGCAGCTGCTGCAGCCGCTGCGGCCTCTCGTGCTTTTCTCGCTTCTTCGTCTTTCCACATTTGATAGGCTTTTTGGGCGGCCGATTTTTCTTTCGATAAATTATCCGCAATCTCTTGTTGTGAGAATTGTTCTTTTTCAAGATCTTTCTGCTGGGATTGAAGCGTTGAAAGCATGGATTCTTGGTCTTTTCTCTTACTTGCAAGTGAGTCTTGAAGCGACTTCAACTCTTTCATGTCGGTTTGCAAGGAAACCAACTTCTGTTTGACCTCGGTTTGCTGGGCGTTCAGTTGATCTTTATCTTGCTTTTGTTGGTCTAGAATATGACGGTCTTGTGTGGCAATTGTATTTAAAATGACCACTCGACCGACAAAATCACTAAAATTCTGTGAAGCCAAAAGGATTTGGAGGTAATTTGAAGAACTTCCTGTTTCATACATCGCCTTTACTCGGGTTTTCAACAAATTGTCTCGGCGCGCAATTCTCACCTTAACTTCTTTGATTTGATCATTTAACTTCGCGATCTCACTTTGCGTGTTTTTGATGGTGTGTTGCTTGGTTGTAATCTTGGATGAAGTGACCGCGATTTGTTGCACAATATCCGAAATTTTACTTTGAACGGTCTGTTGTTTTGATTTATTCTGTTGGATCTTTTGTTTGGTTGCATCGACTTGATTTTTTTTAGCCTGCTGCTCTTTCGTCAGACTATTAATCTTCTGTTGAAGGTCGTTACCTGTTGTGGCAGAAGCATGACCTTCATACATTCCAATGCTCAGTCCGAAAATAATTAAAAACGATAAACACAAACGTATGGCCTTTCGAATGGGTTGAGGTGACATTAGGTTCCCCCCTTCACAATTAGATTTTAAGAAATTTACGTATGGAGTTCATGCTCCCCCACATGCCGATACAAGCTCCGATTACAACTAATATGCCTGTCAGTTGATAGATTAGAGTCTTATAAGGAATAAGTTGAATATTGATATAACTTTCATAGTTATTGTTTATAAAGACCGAGTAGAGTTCATGGTAGCAAAACCCAATAATCACGGAAGGTATTAACGCCCCTAGAACGCCTAAGGTCAAGCCTTCCAAGAAAAACGGCCAGCGAACAAACGAATTGGTTGCACCTACTAGTTTCATAATCTCAATTTCTGTACGACGGGCTACAATTGTCAGTTTAATCGTGTTTCCTATCAAAAAGATCGAGGTGAAAAGCAAGCCCAATATAAGAACTATGCCAACGTTGCGGGCGAAGTCCACGACTTTAAAAAGTTTTTGAACGTACACTTTGCCGTATTGCACACTGTCGACATACTGTAGTTTTTGGATCGCCGTCGCAACTTGGACGGTTTGTTTTGGCTGATATGTTTTAACTATAAAAGAATCGGGTAATGGGTTTTGCGAGCCTTGAAGAGTTTTAAACACGTCGCTGTCATTTCCCATATCTTTAATAAATTGTTGAAGACCTTTTTCTTTTGAGACAAACGTAATGCTCTTGACGTTTTGGATTTTTTGAATGTTCGATTTGAGTGTTTGTTGCTGAGCGGTTGTTGCGGTGTTATCAATAAACACCTTCACTTCAACGTTGTTTTCCACTTGTGTCGCAATGTTATTCAGGTTTAACATAACGGCTAGAAAGATCCCTACCAACAATAATGCAACGGTTACGGCACTGACTGAAGCAAAGGTCATCCAACCATTTCGACCGAGATTCTTGAGGCTTTCCTTTGCATGACGGCCGAGTGTTCTAAGCTTCATATCCATACTCCCCTCTGTGGTCGTCTCGAACGATCATACCGCCTTCTATCGCAATGACACGTTTCTTCTTTTCATTCACGATTTCTTTGTTGTGTGTCGCCATTACAACAGTTGTGCCTCGGTCATTGATTTGTTCGAACACTTCCATAATGCTCCATGCATTATCTGGGTCAAGGTTCCCTGTAGGCTCGTCCGCTACTACAAGCGAAGGACTGTTCACAATGGAGCGCGCAATCGAAATCCGTTGTTGCTCTCCTCCAGAAAGTTCCGTCGGATGAGACCGAGCTTTGTGTTTTAACCCGACAAGATCCAATACTTCCATGACTTTCTTACGGATTTGTTTCGGATGTTCTTCAATAACTTCTAAGGCAAACGCAACGTTTTCATAGACGTTTAACTTGGGTAAGAGTTTAAAATCTTGAAACACAACGCCCAATCGTCTTCTAAGGTCCGGAACATGTTTTTGCTTTAACTTCATTAGGTCAATTCCATCAATCAAAATCGTGCCTCGTGTCGGTCTAACTTCGTGATACATCATTTTAATAAAAGTCGATTTCCCCGAACCACTTGGCCCAACTATATATACAAACTCACCTTTTTCAATATGAACACTAACGCCATTAACGGCCATTACACCGTTTGGATACGACTTCCACACTTCTTCCATTCGGATCAAAGAAATCACTTCCTAATTCGTTTCATTTTATTAACTCATAATTTAAGATTTTAATAGTAAAAATTCAGATTAAAACGCATCTAGATTGTCGAAACTTATTAGCGAAATTTGCCAAGAACCACGGTGTTTCGAGCTTTTACGACAACCTCAAAAATATTATAACACCCATGAGGGATAAGGTGAGGCATATAATTATTACATTTTCATTTCAGTTTTATAGTGAAAATCCGCGCCCTATTTCGATCATTTATCAAAACAACGCATAATTTCAGAGTTTTTGTGGTATAATGTTTTTAGAAAATTAAATAAGTTTCCGCGAAAAATCGGGACCTTTTTTAATACCACGCATAAACTAACGATAACCCGCTATTCTCAATTTTTTCTTGCCATTCTGTAGCCCTTCACCCGACATTCAAGATTCACGCATGGCCGATCTGGGTCAGAATGCAGAATTTGATTGTTTCAGACCGAACCAAATGGAGTCATCCTTTTTAGCGGGACCAAAGAATGTGCCGGTTCATACCTAGAACACATCCTCAACAATTGACATATCGTTTGTTTTCCAGTGCAAGTTCTGTACACGCCCACATTCTGACTTGTAAATCCAATGTTAGGAGGTTAAGCAACATGGTCAAAAAAAATCGGCCTCTTCAAGAATCCGAACTCCCTTTAGAAACCGTCCTCAATCCAGGCTTAATTGTAATGAAAGACGTTGCTTTTAAACCCTTAGACTTTCAAAAAGAGACGACTGAGGAAGGCGATCTCCAAGCGCCTCTTGCTTAAACACCCTCTCGCTTTATTAATCGGCTTCTTGCTTCCGAGGGAAATGAGCAAGACCTTGTTCCCCTTTTTAACTTTTGAAAAATATCATAGCGACTGCTCGATGTGAATAGACCCGCCAGTTAGACTGACGGGTTCATCTAATTTTGATTGACCTTTATCTGCATCGTAATTACTTGACCTGCACAGCGGTGACCACTTTTACTCTATTAAATAATCCCTATTGACCTTGAACATCTATCAGTATGACAAAAACCGTCATAAACCCTCCCAAATCTTTCCCTACTCGACAAATTTCCAGGGAAATACAACCTGGTTCGACTATAATTTCAAAAAGACGTTCTAAAAAATTGGGACAACACATAAATTAGAATCAAACGGGCATCCCATATGAAACATGATTAATCGAATTTCACAAAGGAAAGAAGAGGATTTTGTCGAATATAACCTAAAGATAAGATACAAAACATTACTTTCTTATAGACACCTTTATTTGACATCGTTATAATTAACTAAACACGATGTGAAACCGGAATAATATTACAATTAATTCAATTATATTATGAAGAAGATATGTTGATAGATTTGAGGAGGTATTTGACTTTGGAAAAGGAATTTAAGGACGACTCTTCAGGGTCCTTTGAAAAAGTCGTCGCCAATTCACCTTTGGGAATTGGTTTTTTCAATGAAAACGGCCAATGGTTGCATGTAAATCCTTCTTTAATCAATCTCCTCGGATACTCAGAAGAAGAATTGGAGCACCTGGACTTTTTTGAACTTCTTGAAAACGAGGAAAGCTTACATCAATGCCAGATTTATCTTAAGGAGCTCCTCCAAGAAGAAAAAGGTTTAAAAAGTCATGAAGCGATTCTAATCAAACAGGATCATTCTAAAATTTGGGCATCGATTACATATACGCTTCTCAATCATTCGAGTCAGTCCAATGTGGTGTACTCCGTTCAAATTCATGACTTGACCCATCAAAAGCGGGCAAGTTATCTCACTAATAACGAAGAGATGTCATCGGCCAGCCAACTTGCAGCAGGAATTGCCCACGAAGTGAAAAACCCACTGACGGCAATCAAAGGATTTATTCAACTCATGCTCCAACATGGAAATACGGAAGAATATCTTAAAATTATTGAATCTGAAGTGAACCGGATGGAGAGCATGCTCAATGAATTTTTATTATTAGGGAAACCCTATGAGCTTAAATTATCCTCAACCGATTTGCTTCATCTTGTGAATCAAGTCATTACGTTACTACAAACACAAGCCATAATGAAAGAGATTGAATTTGAATTACATAGCGATGACCACTTACCTGAAATCGAATGTGATGAGTCTCGGCTCAAGCAAGTCTTTATTAATCTAATAAAGAACGCCATTGAAGCCACTTCAAATGGTCGTATGATTAGCATTGAGATCCGAAATGGTAAAGAACAAGGAACGATTGAAACCTCCATCATAGATCAAGGTCCTGGCATTCCTAAAGACCAGCTCGCCTTGCTCGGACGCCCGTTCTTCTCAACCAAGCGGAATGGCACAGGTCTTGGACTTATGATGAGTATTTCAATTACAAAAGAACATAACGGCGACATTCATTTTACAAGTGACCAGAGCGGAACAATTGCGAAAGTCACCCTCCCGATCACACAACCGAAAGCGAATCAACATTAAAATAAAAGCGGAACCCATGATGGTCGTCATCTTGGTTCCGCTTTTTTCTATCGGAATTTTCGGGTAAACTTAGTGGCTCAATCGTTGGCGAAGATAGGCATCAATGAACGGATCAAGATCGCCATCCATCACATTTTGGACATTCCCTGTTTCTGTATTCGTACGGTGGTCTTTCACCATGGAATACGGGTGGAACACATACGAACGAATTTGACTTCCCCAACCAATTTCTTTTTGTTCCCCGCGAATTTCGTCAAGTTCAGCTTTTTGTCGCTCAACTTCAAGTTGATACAATTTGGCCTTGAGCATTTTCATCGCATGCTCTCGGTTCTTAATTTGCGACCGTTCTGTTTGACATGACACGACGGTATTTGTTGGAAGGTGAGTAATACGAACTGCAGAATCGGTCGTATTGATATGCTGACCACCGGCTCCACTGGCACGATAGGTATCAATTTTCAAATCTTCGGTCCTAATATCGATCTGCACATCATCATCCAATTCTGGAACAACCTCACAGGAGACAAAGGACGTATGGCGGCGACCCGATGAATCAAATGGCGAGATTCGAACCAAACGGTGAACCCCTTTTTCCGCCTTTAAATAACCATAGGCATTATGCCCTTTTATTAATAACGTCACACTTTTCACACCAGCTTCTTCACCAGGAAGGTAGTCTAGCGTATCCACTGAAAAATTCTTATCTTGCGCCCAGCGCGTATACATTCTGAGCAACATGGACGCCCAGTCCTGGGATTCGGTTCCGCCTGCACCAGGGTGCAGTTCGAGAATCGCGTTGTTAGCGTCATGCTCCTGATTCAACAGCATTTCCAATTCATATTGATCAAATTTGTGCTTTAGAGCATGAAAGCTATCTTCAAGCTCTTTTCTTAGTTCAGGGTCGTCTTCTTCGCGGACGAGCTCTAACATGACTTCTGCATCTTCATGACCGGATTCCAGTTCTTGATAACCGTTAGCTCGTTCCTTAAGCGCATTGGTTTCGCTGATGACTTTCTGAGCCTCATCCTGCTTGTCCCAAAAACCTGGCAAGGCCATTTGTTCTTCTAAAACTTGGATCCTCTCAATTTTGGCCTCTAAGTCAAAGAGACCCCCTAAAATCTTGAAGTTTGTGACGCATATCTTGCAATTGGGATTTAATTTCAGTTATATCCATTTCGAATCACTCCTGGTTCTCATTCTGTACAGTTCTGCACATCTTCATACTTTTTGGCGAAACGCATGAATCACACGTGCTGCCCAAAAAGTCTCCTTTACTAGTATACCCTTATCCTCAAAATTCGCGAGTGTTTTTTGTGACGGGTATTTGTCGTATGAGGGTGCCTTGTGCACACAACGCGGCTTGTTTAGTTGAGACCGTGTGCGTGAGCCGCTCTTGCGCACACACTCTCGCTTTTCCCATCCGGTTTGTGTGCGTGAGATCTTCTTGCGCACACATTCTCGCTTTTTTCGTCCGGTTTGTGTGCGTGAGATCTTCCCTTGCGCACACATTCTCGCTTTTCTCATCCGGTTTGTGTGCGTGAGCCTTCCCTTGCGCACACATTCTCGCTTTTTCATCCTGTTTGTGTGCGTGAGATCTCCTTGCGCACACATTCTCGCTTTTCTCATCCGGTTTGTGTGCGCGAGCCACCCTTGCGCACACTCTCTCGCTTTTTTCATCCGGTTTGTGTGCGTGAGCCTTCCCTTGCGCACACACTCTCGCTTTTTTGATCCGGTTTGTGTGCGCGAGCCGCCCTTGCGCACACACTCCCGCTTTTTTGATCCGGTTTGTGTGCACGAGCCGCCGCCCATTAGCCCCACCAGCCCGCCACACCCCCACTCGAAACAAAAAGGCTGAGAGTAGACTCAGCCTTTTTGTTCTCGCATCATAATAAGAGGACCACGCAGTTACATATTCGCCCCGTGACAGTTCTTATATTTCTTCCCGCTGCCACATGGACACGGTGCATTGCGACCGATGTTGTTGTCGCTGCGCTTTGGACTTTGTTTTTTCGGCTGGCTGCCTTCATCATTCGCAACAACAGCTTCGCCCTCTGCCACTTTTTGACGTTCCATGTTCTGCTCGATTTCTGCTTTCATGATATACGTCACCGTGTCTTCCTCAATAGAGGCGACCATATCCTCGAACATCTGGAAGCCTTCCATTTGGTATTCACGGAATGGGTCGATTTGACCATAGGCCCTCAAGTGAATCCCTTCACGAAGCTGTTCCATCGCATCGATATGATCCATCCATTTCATATCAACCGAACGGAGCATAATCACGCGCTCAAATTCGCGCATTTGCTCAGACGTAAACGATTGCTCTTTTTCATCATATTTCGCCTTTACTTTTTCAACGATCAACTCGATTATTTCTTCCGGTTCTTTACCGCGAAGTTCTTTTTCCGTCAAACCGCCATCTTCCAAAAGAACGGCATTCACGTAATCCACAATTCCACCGAGTTCCCATTCTTCTGGCACTTCTTCAGCAGGGGTATGCGCATTGACGATACGGCTAATCACCGATTCAATCATCGCTTCAATATCTCCGCGAAGATTCTCAGAATCTAACACCTCAGCACGCTGCTTATAGATAATCTCACGTTGTTGACGCATGACGTCATCAAATTGCAAGAGTTGTTTACGTGCATCAAAGTTATTACCCTCAACACGTTTCTGGGCAGACTCAACTGAACGTGAAACCAATTTACTTTCGATCGGCTGATCATCCGCCATTCCAAGACGGTCCATCATGCCTTTCATGCGATCCGAACCAAAACGAAGCATGAGCTCGTCTTCCATCGAGAGATAGAACTGACTGACCCCTGGGTCGCCCTGTCGTCCAGAACGTCCACGCAACTGATTATCGATCCGACGAGATTCATGACGCTCTGTCCCGATGATATAGAGACCGCCGAGTTCTTTTACACCGTTTCCTAGTTTAATGTCTGTACCACGGCCTGCCATGTTCGTCGCAATCGTCACCGCACCAGGTTGTCCGGCGTTCTCAATGATTTCCGCTTCTTTTGCATGATTCTTCGCGTTCAACACATTATGTGGCACGCCTTTTTTCTTAAGAAGCTGAGACACAATTTCAGAGGTCTCAACCGCCACGGTTCCAACAAGAACGGGTTGTCCGCTTTCATAGGCACGCTTAATTTCATCGACAACTGCGAGGAACTTCCCATCAACGGATTTAAAAATGAGATCCGGCTTATCATCACGTGCAATCGGACGGTTTGTCGGGATCACTAAAACATCCATATTGTAGATGCTTTGGAACTCTTCCTCTTCCGTTTTGGCAGTACCGGTCATACCGGATAGCTTTTCATACATCCGGAAGTAGTTTTGGAAAGTAATGGTCGCGAGTGTCTTACTTTCGCGTTGAATCTCCAAGCCTTCCTTCGCTTCGATCGCTTGGTGCAACCCTTCGCTATAACGTCGTCCAGCCATCAAACGGCCTGTAAATTGGTCAACGATGACAATCTCGCCGTCTTGAACAACATAATCCGTATCAAGGTGCATAATGGTATGGGCTTTGAGCGCCTGATGAACATGGTGGTTTAACTGGATGTTCTTCGTATCAAACAAGTTTTCAACCTTGAAGAACTTCTCGGCTTTGGTCATCCCTTCCTCAGTTAATTGCACCGATTTCGTCTTAATGTCCACTGTGTAATCTTCATCTTTATTTAAGAGGCGGACAAATTGATTCGCCTGGCTATATAAAAAAGTAGATTTCTCTGCAGAACCTGAAATGATCAGAGGCGTACGGGCTTCATCAACTAAAATGGAATCCACCTCGTCAATGATGGCATAATGAAGCGGACGCTGGACCATTTCCTCTTTATAAAGGACCATGTTATCCCGCAAGTAATCAAAACCAAGCTCATTGTTAGTGGCATAGGTGATGTCGGCCCGGTAAGCTTCTTGTTTCTCTTCATGAGAAATGCCGGACACGTTCAAGCCTACAGTCATGCCTAAGAACGCAAACAATTCGCCCATCGTCTCCGCATCACGTGAGGCCAAGTATTCGTTGACCGTGACTAGATGAACCCCTTTTCCGGTTAATGCATTTAGATACAGCGGCATTGTTGCAACGAGGGTCTTACCTTCACCGGTTTTCATCTCAGAGATATTTCCCTCATGAAGCGCAATCGCACCTAAGAGTTGCACGTAGAAAGGTGTCATGCCAAGCACACGTGTTGACGCTTCACGAACGACCGCATACGCTTCTGGCAAAAGATGATCCAAGGTTTCCCCTTTTTCGTAACGCACTTTAAATTCATTGGTTTTATTGCGGAGTTCGGAATCTGATAGCGCCTTCATCTCGTCAGCCATGGCTTCAATTTGATTAGCCAGCTTCTCCATTTTTTTCAATTGTCGTTGACCTGGGTCTCCAACAATTTTCTTTAATAATCCCATCATATGAAGTCACCTCAAATTTATTGTCCAATCAACAAAGTGGCATCGGACGGTTGGCAAAGCTTGTCTTCTTATTAACTAAAGGGCCACTAGAAAACACGTTTCAAGATCTAAGCCGAATGCTTAGTGAACGTTTAAAATTGGGCCCCTCCACATACTCGATTAAACTATTAGACAAACAGTTGAAAAAAACCTTTATTTGAATAAGAATAAAAGAATTAAAAAAGTCTAAAGGAAACGAATCATTTAATACTATTTTAACAAAGAGTGACAAACGTGACAAACCCAGACTGAGAATGCCATACTATTCATTTTAAAGCATTTTCAACAAATTTAAAAGCGCCTCCTAATTGGAGACGCTTTTTAGCCTATTAAGTATTCACTTATTCTTTTTCAATTAAGCCGTAGCGACCATCTTTTCTTCGATACACCACACTCGTGTCACCAGACACTGAGTTCCCGAAGACGAAAAAGTCATGTCCCAGCATGTCCATTTGCATGATGGCTTCATCCACATCCATTGGTTTCAAGTTAAATCGCTTGCGTCTCACAACATCAAAGTCTGACTCTTCAACAAGGTCATCATCTTCATAAAAAGGAGCAGGCGCTGCACCCACTGCAATTTGATCATAACCGCGGGTGACTCTGTGTCGATTTTTTCGCATGGTTTTGGTTTTATATTTCCGAATTTGGCGTTCAAGTTTTTCCATGACCGAATCAATGGCGGCGTACAGATCCACGTGCGACACTTCCGCCCTTAAGAGAAGTCCCTGCATGGGGATCGTGACTTCGATCACCTGATTATTGTTATGAACGTGCATGTTAACATGCACCTCCGTCGTAATCGGGCTGTCAAAATATCTCTCCAACTTGGAAATTTTCTTCTCAGTATAACTCCGGAGTGATGGGGTCACTTCTAGATTTTCACCGCGTATGCTGAAATTCATGTGAACTCCTCCTTATTCGGATTTGTATATAACTATTCACCACAAACTGCCAATATCCCTGCTCGACTTGTCCAAAAATTTAAAAAACTTAACTGAACGTTTACCCACTCTTTACGTTCTCTTAATCCGTGCCTCCTTTGATGTCTCGTTCGCAAAACGTTTTAACTATGGAATGTGTTCAAAACCAATATTGTCTTAGCTTGGTGGTGGCGTGTTCCACGATTCGATGACCTCCACCTTTAGTTAAGGTGGCTGGCGCTCTCATCCCATCCGCTCTACGCGTTTGATGGAGTAGGATTATTGTACCTCCCTATGTTTAAAAAACCCTTAATTTTCTAGGCTTTCTAAATCGAAGGATACAAAAAAGAGCCGCACGTTTCCAATCGACACAAGGTTCTTTTCGAGCCTTGCGTGGATTTGCGAATCGACTGCGCCCCTCCTTACAAGATTAATTATTGGTTTATTCTATTTATACCACTTTTGTACCACTTTTGTAAAGATTGTAAACCCCTAAATAAGAGTTATTTCGACCTTTTTTGCACATTCTAAAGATGAGGCTGTGTTTTGCCTTAATTTTGTTTTGGTAGATTTGGGGATCAATCTCTATATAGAGAATTTCTAGGAGGCAGACACACATGGCGATCACCCGTGAAAATCGAAAACGTGAAGTCTTTTGGACGAGTTTTATTATTATTTGTGCGGCAATACTTGGTGGGGTCTACTTTCTTGTTCAGTGGCTAAGATGAGTAAAAGGACATTTCAAATCCATTCCCCCATGTGGACCTACACCGTACAGGTCCCTTGGGTTCATGAATTCTGGTCACCTAATCTCAAAGTCACGGACTCCACAGACCCTATTTGATGAGTTTGGCCCCTATTTCGCTTGTTGACGGACTCACCTATTCTTATTCCATTTAATACCGCTTAAAATGGAGCGCATCCCCCACAATAAGGGCTCCTCTGTCCGCTTCTCTATGTAAATCCTTCATTTCTCACACAATAAGGTCCCTGTCGCCACACCCATACACGTTGCGGACAACAAAGACCTAATTTTTTTACTTCTTGAATTTAGTTTAATGCACTACCATTTTTTGTAAAGCACCCTGCATGCCATTCTTCCAATTAGCGTAACGAGGACCCAAATTTCGGATCAACATATGGGTTAACTTCTCACTTTGGTGTGCGGCAGGCATTTCAAGCTCCCACTGCTCAATTAGCGTATTAAAAGCTTCCATAGAACCCATTACTTCATTGTCATCTTGGAAATAGGTGTGGATCAATTTATGAGTTTCACTGAGTTTTTCCCAACCTCTTAAAATATCCGGATACATAAGTTCCGCAGCCCGAACTTGTTGAATTAAAGGTTGGTTTTTCACATGGCGAAATGCTTCGTCAATTGTTTCAAGTAGATCTAAATACCTCTGAACCACTTGAAGTTGGTTCTCGTTAATTGGCATGCCAATTCCTACTTTCTTTTGTCATAGAATGCTCCGTCACTTGGTGCCATTTGAAAGGGTTGGCGGTATTTGGAAACAGATTTGCCTTTCTTATGAAGCTGATGCCACTCAGCTTGGTGCGCTTTCATTCTCAGTGCTAAAAGCTTCGTAATCGCTTTGTCCACTTGAACAAGTTGCTCCCCCACTGCTTTTTCCTCTTCTGAAAAAACAATCGGCTGGTCTTTCTTGATTTTCACCCATTCATAGGCGTCAATGGCTTGCTGACGTGCTGCCAAGCCTTCTTGAACGTGATCAATGTATGCATCCCGATCCGTTTTAAATAACCCATCATTCTTCAAATGAGTTAACAGAACCTCTGATGCGTTAAGAAGGGCTTGCATCTCCTGGATCATACTTGGCCACTAGCTTTTTGGGTTTTCATTTGGCGTGTTTTGGCCATGACTTCTTTCCATGTATCGCGGAATTCTGTGACAAGTTCTTCTGCTACCGTCAACGTCGCCACGTCCCCAGAAATATTAGCTTGAATCAATTGGCGATTGATATAATCATACATTCTCAAAAAATCCTTAGAGATTGGCACATTGCGGTCAATCGTATAGATAAATTCTTGAATGATTTTTTGTGCGTTTTGTAGGGCTTTATTGCGAGCGGACACATCATTTGCTAAGATCGCCGCTTTGCCTTGGCGGATAAATTTCAAGCACCCATCGTACAGCATAAGTGTGAGATCAGCTGATGAAGCGGTTGTCACCGAATTTTGTTGATAAGCTTGGTATGGATTCGAAGCCATGCTAGACACCCCTTTTAATACTTTAAAAACCTTTAGCCCATGTTATTGGTTATATACGCAGATTGCTGGTTGGCCGAGTTAATCGCGGTTTCCATAGCCGAGAATTGCTTGTAATAACGGGTTTGTAAATCATTTAATTTTTGTTGGAAATCACTAATGCGTGTATCAAAATCATTGATTTGAATGCCAAGGTCAAAGGTTGAGGAAACACTTGAAGCACTCCCCGCCTTTTGCGTGATTTGACTCATGGCGTTTTTGATCGTTGTTGTTAAACGTGTCATGAGCCCTTGTTCACTGTTCGAGTCGCTTTTATTAGTGAACATATCCATAACGGATTGCGGATCCGTCGCCAAGGCTTGTTGGAGCTTTGTATCATCGATGACAAGTTTTCCATTGTCCTGATAGTTACTAGAAGTCGTGATCCCAATCTCTGAAAGTTGAGTATAGGTTTCTGTCTTACTACTATTTGTCACAGGCGAGTAAAGATCCTGCCGCATTTGACTTAAGGCACTACCAAGAATTTGGTCATTGGCAATCATTCCGCCCTTTGCCTTATCGGTCCACTGTTGAATTTGTAATGAACTCATCGAACTGGTCTGCTGATTCGTCAGCGGTTTATAATCGTAATTCCGTTTTTCACTAATTTTGCTGTTAATTGCATCAATGGTTGAATTGTATTTATCTACCCAGGATTTGATTTTATCCATGACGCCTTGCGTATCATTCGTCACATTAAGAGTGACAGGTGGGTCCGTTGATGTGATGTTTCCGCTAAGATTATAAGTCGTTCCATTTACAGAAAACGTGTTGGTATGACTTGTCACGTTAACCCCGTTTAAATTTAATTTCCCGTCCGTACCACCTGTTTCGACGCTTAAACCAAGCGTACTGGTCAAAAAGCTACTTCCTGTACCTGAAAAATTAATTTCCTGTCCTGCTGAATCCGGATTTAAATGCCCGGTCTGATTTGTCGACATGGACACTTTCTGATCAGACGAACTATAAAAAGTAGAAAGTCCTATATTTGCGCTATTAATTTTTGAGAGGACTGCATTCAGGTTGTCTGATGGTGCAAAACTAAAATCCTGTGAGACCGATTTCCCAGATGAATCAAAGGTTGATATGGAAAAATCAAGAGATTTATCATACGTATAACTCGCAGTTAGTGGACCAGTAATCGTTGGATCTTTAAGTGTAATGTCGCCCGTTTTCGGATCGACATACGCATCATAAGACCCTGTAGCGTATTGACTAGAATCGGTTGTAACCGTCAAAGACGTCGCCCCATTCATTAACGTCGGCGTTCCGTCTATATACCCATTAGCCAATTTAAATGGTGGGCCAGTTACGGATTCAGAGCTAACAGACTGTGTCGTCCAAGGAATTGAACTTAAAGTCGAATTGTTTTGTGAATCCCATAGACCTTGAGTCCCGTCAAAGGTGGTAGAAGTCGTAATCATTTGCTGGCTGTTCCGTGTCGCAGCGGTTGCCAAAGTTGCAGAATTAATAGTAGACATCGTATTCGGCGTATTAGGACCCGCTGTTGCGGTTAATTTAGTTGGATCACTCGAAGTGACCTGCTTGGTCAGAAAGGTTCCTTGCAGACTCATATTAAAGGTTTGATTATTTAAATCTAGTAACATGCTATTCATGGATCGATAATCGTCTTGTTGCCATTCCAAGAGTTGCTTTTGTTGCTCCATTTGAACCAATGGAACGCTCGCTGCATCCATCATTTTCTTAACCATACTGTCAACGTCCATGCCGCTTGCTAAACCAAAGACATGGCTCTGACTTTGGTCACTCGAATAGCCAATCGAATCAGGATTACTGCTTGCTGTTGTATTTGAACTAGTTGATGTTGAATTCGTTGTTGAGGTACCTGAAGTCCCACTAATAGAAGTTGTCATAGTCAAGAACTCCTTTCATTAATCACGATTAAAATTCTCTCTATATTAATTATCGGTTCGTTCTCACTTATTTTAATAGACTAAGTGAAAATTGGACAGAAGTCCTAGTTTGGTTTTGAAAATTCCATTAGAAAAACCTACGAACGAAGCTAAAAGGATCTCTTAAGCCTTGCTAATGTAATTTTCATGATCTCTTAGAGTGAGGATAAAACAAAAAGTGCTATTACTAGCACCTCCTGTTTAAAAACTATATTTTCTTATCAAAAAAAACTCCAACAAATTTAACCATAGCCTCGTAAGACTCGAGCAGATGTCTTGAGGGAATCTCTTGTATAACGGTATCTGTTTTATTATCAACGACTTGCATATAGTACTCATTCAATTTATCGAAAAGCTTAAACTTAATCGATTCATCTGGTTTCATTAAATCGTTGAGTTTATTCACAAGATCTTCCGCGTCTTTTTTCGTTGGTTTACTTTGCACGGAATCGGCTGAGTTCGGCGGTTGTGAAC
This sequence comes from uncultured Sporolactobacillaceae bacterium, assembly GCA_963829575.1. GTDB lineage: Bacteria > Bacillota > Bacilli > Bacillales > Sporolactobacillaceae > KACC-23026. The sequence goes on from CAWHJF010000008.1 coordinate 46,553, forward strand.
TCCCTTGCTGAACACCATCAATTTCAGTGACGTTTGCTGATGAAAGAACATTTCCACTAGACATAGATGCAGGAGACTGAGAAGAAATAGGATGACTCATGTAAATCCTCCTCATTCAAAACAAAAAATTATAGATATCTTATATCTCTTAAAAAAGACCTGAGGCAAGCCCCAGGTCTTAAATAAAACAAAATTAACGAAGCAATTGAAGCACAGATTGAGGTTGTTGGTTTGCTTTTGAAAGCATCGATTGAGCTGCTTGTTGAAGGATATTGTCCTTCGTATAAGTCATCATCTCTTTAGCCATATCAACATCAGTAATACGTGAGCTAGCTTCAGTTAAGTTTTGAGAAGATGTATCCAAATTGTTGATCGTGTGATCTAAACGGTTTTGGTAAGCACCGAGTTTAGCGCGTTCAGTTGATACTTGCTGAATCGCTTTATCAACTGCTGTAATGGCTGTTTCAGCACCAGTTTGAGTAGAAAGATCAATATTATTAATACCAAGACTATTGGTATCCATTTTATTAATTGCAATTTGCATCGTTTGTCCTTGGTTTGAACCGATTTGCATGGTTAATGAATTATTTGTAGTGGTTAGGGTAGAAGTAGTCGCAGCCGCACTTCTTACTGAATCAATATTCAAGTCAAATCCTAAACCACCTGCTTGGAAGTTACTATCGGAAATAACAGTATTTGCAGCACTTGAATATACATTTCCTCCTGATGAATTTGTAATAGTCAAATCCCCAGAGCCATACGTTGCATTAATATTTAGTGACATTTGACCAGCTTGAACTGTAGAACCAGCAGAAATCGTAAGTTTATTACCTGCACCATTTGTTAATACAGCATCTGATCCACCGTTATAATCAACGTTAGTTGCCTTGGCTACTTCCGTTCCATTTTTATCTACTAAACTAAAATCAAAATTACCAGCTGTAGCACCTGCTGTAACATTTAAAGTGTAGTTTCCAAGTTCAAGACCAGTGGATGCACCTGCAGTCGCAAAATCAAAATTACTAGCAGATAGTCCAGTGCTATTTGTATTAACTGTTGCAGCAACTGAAGCAGGGGCAACGTTTTTAACCGTGTAGGTATCAGCTTTTAGATTTGCATCTGTAACTTGTACTGAATTTAACCCCAAACTATCACTAGTTAATACAGCATTATTTCCAACAGAACCATCTAACAAGTTTTTAGTATTAAATTGTGTAGTGTTAGAAATACGATTAACTTCGTCTTTTAATTGGCTTACTTCTTGTTGCATTGCACTGCGGTCATCAGCAGTATTAGTATCGTTTGATGCTTGAACAGATAACTCACGCATACGTTGAAGGATGCTTGTTGTTTCATTTAAAGCACCTTCAGCAGTTTGAACCATTGAAATACCATCTTGTGCATTACGAGACGCTTGATCCAATCCACTAATTTGGCCTTTCATTTTTTCGGAAATCGCAAGACCTGCTGCATCATCCGCAGCGCTGTTGATACGAAGACCCGAAGATAATTTAGCCAATGCACTATTTGAAGCTTTATCATTTTTTGCTAATTGATTTACCGTGTTTAACGCGGCAATATTGTGGTTAATAATCATTATAAATTTCCTCCTTGAAAGTGTTTGCCCACATCCATGTGGTAGTTTTTTTAGAAGTCTTTTTTGAGCCGGCCGAACTCTCTAAAAACCTCTTACACTTGTTATATCGACATCAGTGAGGAAACCTTAATAGATTTTTATAAAAAATTTAGGATTTTTTTATAGATTTTAAGAAATCCAGGGTTTGCCCGATTGCGGCCTCTTGATTAGATTCTTGAATGGCTAGATAGACTTCTTTCCGATGAATCTCAACTTGCTTTGGTGCACGGATCCCCAGTTTGACCTGATCACCATCGATCCCTAGGAGTTCGAGTTCAATGTCATCCCCAATCATGATGGATTGAGTCAGCTTACGCTTTAGAACGAGCATGTTAAATCCCCTCCTTTTGTTCAACCTCTTGATCCACAATGTAATGCTTTGTTTTATAGGATGTATGTTCTAAGATCACTTGTTTACCTAATTTTTCAGTTGTATTAAATACAATTGGAGCCACCAAGTTAGCTGTCGATTTTGCAAACGGATTCTGTACACTGAGAAGGACAAGGACAACAACCTCTTCTTCATTTTGTATCTTCAATTGTTCAATAACAGAATCTTGTAATTTAATTTGATAGTCTTTGAAAAAGGTAAAGGGTGAACTTGTGACAAACGCCAACTGGGGTGTTTGTAAAGATTGCATGATTAAAAACTCTGTATCCTCCATCGGCAGAAAGATAAATTCTCTCTCATCTGAAAATCCAGGAATGCCATGTTCAAATCTTATTTGATCGTCATTATTAATTTCGACCTGTCCAAAGTATTTTGTTTCGATTTTCAATCGTATCACTCCTATATATAATTTTTGGCGTTTGTTTTATATAAAGAAAAGCGATCCCAATGCACAGGGACCGCTTTATTTAAAAGTTTAACCTAAAAAGTCAACAAGTGTTTTCTGAATCGATTTAGCCCCAACGGATAGAGCTGCTGTGTAAGTCGCTTGTTGTTGCTGATAATTCACAAGTGTCGTCTCAAAATCCGCATCTTCGTTTTTCGACATAATGTTCTGTGCAATTTGTTGTTGATCCTGCAATCTCGTTGTGATGAGGCTGATTCGATTTTCACGTGCACCAAGGTCTGATTGAGTGGAAGACAGCGTATTAATATGTGAATCAATCGTTGCAATTTGTCCAGAAAGTGTCTGTCCACCTGTCCCATTTCCTAAGTCCTGAGAGAGCTGGTGAAGGTCATCGAACAGAGATTGTGAAAAGACAGTGCCTGGTTGGACATTCACTTGAACATTAACACCTTGATTGACATCAAGCAAAACTTTGTCCGTCTTAGGTGAGGTAGCTGCGACATTCACTGTTCCTTGAGTGGGATCAAAAGTGGTTGGAGGTGTTCCCGTATTCACACCATTAAAAATATACTTCCCCGCCACTTGCGTATTCGCAATGACAGAAAGTTGCTGCGTCAATTGGTCTACTTCCGACTTGATCGACTTCCGATCACTCGCAGTTGCCGTGTCACTACTCGCTTGAACCGTGAGCTCACGCACCCTTTGTAATACAGAGTTGGCTTCATTAAGTGCAGAATCCGAACTTTGCGTCCACTGATTGGCGGTATCAATATTTCGAGTATACTGTGTCACTTGTGCAACATCGGTCCGATAGGCGATTCCCTGTGAAGCCACAACCGGATCATCCGATGGTTTGCTTATTTTTTTACCTGAAGAAAGCTCTTGCTGGGAATTTGATAATTGCTGGTAACTGTTTGAGATATTACGCAGCATTTGCGACGAAACCATATTTTGTGTCACGCGCATGACCGGTCACCTCCTATTTTCCTAAGTTCACTAGCGTGTCTAAGAGTTGATTAATTGTGGTTACCATTCGAGCGGATGCCGAGTAGGCATGCTGGTATTGAATCAAGTTGGTCATTTCTTCATCAATTGAAACCCCACTGACGGAGTCTCGGCGTTGCGTGGCTGCATCCTTTAGCGATGAGGTGTTGTCACTCATGCGGTTGGCGGCTTGTGCATTCACACCCATTTGACCGATAACGCCTTGGTAGTATCCTTGAAATGTCGCCTTTTGACCACTCGTCGAATCAAAAGCATAGGTCTTAGTACTTAGAGCATTAGCAATTGATAGAGCGACCGGTATTTGTTGCGTTCCTGTTGAATCGGAGACCAACTGTCCGGCTGCTACCTCACTCGGAGCGTTTTGCAATTCAGTCGAAACAGCAAGCGTGCTAGCTGCTCCTCCTGTTGTGCCCACTGTAAAAAAGGCGGGGATGCTTGTCCCATTCACTGTGTTAGCATTTTGGATTTCACCGTTAACGGAATCCGCTAACGTGCTCGCCATCGTATCCAATTGACTAACCATGTTCGGAAAGTCTTGACTGTACACATCCATTAACCCTTTTAATTTCCCATCTGGCGCAACAGTTGTCCCATCCACGGTTGCCGTAGGATTTTTAGGATCTGTTGTTAAATCGACACTTAATTTGTTCGTATGTAGTGTTTTTCCGTCTACAAGCGTCGCATACTTAGCACCAGATGGGGCATCGCTCGTTTTCATCTGGATGGTATAGATGCCTGCTGCAGTAGGAGAGGCATTTCCGCCAGATGGACTGGTTGTGACTTGGACATCCGCCAATTGTGAGAGTTGGTCAACCAATTGGTCGCGTCGGTCATAAAGATCATTGGCGTTCATGCCACTCGGCTCAACACTTGCAATTTGTTTATTAAGATCGTTAATTTGGCTCGCGAGCGAGTTGATTTGATCGGTTGTTACACCAATATTGGTGCCGACGTTGCCTTTAATTTGATTCAGTTGATTCGTCATATATTGGAAGGTGCTTGCAACGGTTTGCCCATCCTGGACTACCACCGATTGGGCACCGGCATTACTGGGATCGTCTCCAAGATCTTGCCAAGCTCCCCAAAAGTCATTTAAGACTTTTGAAAGACCGGAATCCGACGGTTCATTCATGACCCCTTCCATTTGACTCAGCGCATCACTCTTCGCTGACCAATACCCATTGCTGGTCGTTTGTTGTCTGACCTGCTGATCAATAAAGGTATCGCGAACGCGCGAGACCGTTGATGCCTCAACCCCTGTGCCGATCTGACCTGCAATCGCCGGTTGGTTCATCCCAACCGATGGGAACGGTGTACTTGTTTGGAGATCCACACGTTGTCTAGAGTAGCCTGGCGTACTCGCATTTGAGATGTTATTTCCTGTTGTTTGAATGGCTGCCTGCTGGGCAGAGAGCGCACGTCTTGCGGTATCAAGACTTGATAAAAGCGTCATGGCCTTCCTCCTCTGGGATCACACGGTTTGGATCTCCGAACACAATTAATTAAACATTTATTTAATAGAGATTTAGCTATGAAAATCGAATCGTGGTTTTGAATCTGAAAAATCCGGAATCTGTTGCTTTTTCTTATTCGAATAGTTGAACGCCTTCACCTCAGGTTTGAGCAAACTGAGATTCAAGTGCACCCAGTCTAGAGATTGTTGGATCAGCGATTGGTTTAAGTCGTTTTGATACTTTAGATCAAAAATGAGCGACATCAATTTGAGTTGTATCTCTTCTAATGTCTCTTTATGCGTTTCAGGAGCTGCCTCAATGATGGCAGAGAATGTCGCGTCTTCTTGTGAGACGTTCAACAACTCCCCTACCATTCTCAAACGTTGGGCTTCCAATTGCCCGATCCGGGAGGCTAACGCTTCTTCTTTAGCCATAATCCGGTCAAGCCCATTAATGTCCCCTTTTTTTAAAACCTCTGTTTTTTCCTGCGCTAATTCAAATAGAGAAGTATGTTCTTCCACCATGGTCTCAAGGACAGGAATGAGTCGGTCCATTACTTACCACCTAGACCTTGCCAATAAGAGGCAAACGCTTCCGCTACTTTTTGTGGTTGAATTTGATATTGGTTAGTTTGAACCTGATTCTTAAGATCTTCTACTCTTTGCTGACGCTCAAGCTGAACGCGATTGGTTTCGTTCAATTGCTTCGCTTGATTTGAAATCGAGACTTGATCTTTTTTAGTGGATCCGGTTGTCTCTTGATTTTGTTGCGTTGAATGAGTGCCTTGGCTAATCTGCTTATAAGCATTCACGTTCACATTATTTTGGTAAGGATTAATTTTCATCGTTTCACCTCATTTTGTTGCGTTTTTTCTCTATCTTATATATAACACATTAGTAATGGTTGATTATGAAAGATTCTATATAGTATATCGGTCCCACTTACCGTCTTTTTAATAAGACTATTATACCAAATTATTTGGTGAAGTAGGTCCTGTATTTCTTGGTTTCGTCCTGTTTCGAGTCATCAAATGCGGCCTCTGCCAAGTCTTTTGTTACCTTATTATGACAGGACTCACAAACACTTCCAGTTGTAGTGGGTGCACCACACATTTCACATGGATAATTCAAATTCTTAAAGTCTTTCACATGCAATCGACCTTCTTTAATCCACTGGAAGATTAAGCGTTCTTCAACATCCGTTGCGTGGTGAATTTCGGTCACTGTTGCTTCACGATTCTCTCGTTTTCTAATAAACTTCCAGACCACGTCGAATTTTTGGTCCAATTCTTTTCGACAGGATGGACAAATCGGTGTCGTCACTTGAACGAACAATTTGCCACAGCTCTCACAATTTGTAAGCTCTGCCATGATTTCCACTCCTTAAATGGTTCTATAATAATCCTCTATAAATAAGACTTCATTCCGTGGGAATTTTGTCCATCCCCGCTGAGTGTTCGTTTTACTTATCGGACCTTTACGGCCAGTTTATCCCCCACCTATTCTGTTATTTCATAAGTTATAAGGTGGGGGTATTACTGCCCGTTAAGGCGTGATGAAAAGTTGAATGTGTACGGGTTCTCTTGCTACACAATCATTATCGGACGATCACCCCTGATTGTTTAGCCTCTTTCACCCATTTGACAAAACTAGTGCTAGGTTGACCCCATTCGACAGATCTCCCTATCCGCGAGCCAATGTGAAACTCGAAATCGATTTGGGATTGAACGACTCAAGGGCCTGGGCCGCCAAATGAGCCGTTGCACCCGTGGTATAGAGATCATCAATCAGTACGACCGCTTGCCCCTCAATACTCTTTTTAAAACTGGGATCGGCTTGAAACGGGTTATCACCAGAAACAGTCAACCGTTCCTTCCGCGTTTTCTTACTTTGCTTCCCAGCTTGATCGACTCTAATTAAAGCCTCCATGACTTTTGTATTCAGACACTCGGCAATAAGAGCGGCCTGATTAAAGGTTCGCTCCAGTCTTCGCGTCTCGCTCATTGGAATCGGAATCGCAAGCTGATTTTTAAACCATTTCTTATAGGTGGTTTGAAGTTCTGACCGAAACCCTTGAATGATCAAAGCATCGCCTCGAAATTTAAACCGAGTGATTACGTCTTTCAGAAAATCATTGTATGTGTAAACCGAGCGATTTTTTATGAAAACGGCCCCACTTGTTACCCACCGTTCACAATCCTGACATATGCCTTCACGTTGATAAGCGGCATTAAGGGCGCCAAGGTCACGGCCACATCCACTGCATACCCGAAACCCCATAAGAGAAACCAAGCGTACTTCACATTCTTCACAAAAACCGACCCGTTGCCCGAGTTCAAAGAACGTCCCCCACGAGATATTGGGAACCCGCCCCGTCTCACAAAATACGCAATTCGGCATATTAATTCTCCTCTAATCGCGCCGCTTCTTGATTCATAAAACGGATATGGGCGCGTGCTTTTAACATGTCTAATGTTTTGCCGTGATGAAAAAAAATTACCTCACCTGTCGGATTTCGGGCATCGCGGCCGGAGCGGCCTGCCATCTGAACAAGTGCCCGTTCGTCATAGAGTGCAGTTTCCGCACCAAGGACGGCCACATCGGCAAATGGAATGGTCACCCCTCGCTCTAAAATCGTCGTGGTCACCATGATTGAATGTCTTCCTTCGCGAAACGCCAAAACCTTTTCCCTCCGATTCGGATCCTCAGAATGTGACCCTTCTGCGGACATGCCCTTTGATTTCAAAAGGGACGTCAACCGATCAACCAATTGAATTTCGGGGACAAACACAAACACACGGCGTTCGGTTTGAAGCACCTTGGCCAACCACCGGTAAAGGGTTGGTGGAAGTTGGTTTTTTTTGAGATGATCTCGCCAATTGCCCACCCACCTAAATGTCGGTTCTGGTAAAGGGGCTCGATGAAATCGAATGGGAAGATGGCCCCCATTCAATCGACCTTTTAAATAGGCACTTTTCATAGAGCGGGTGGGCGTCGCGGTCACAAAAACACGTGAGCCATTTGATTTTAGAGCCCGTTTCAACACATGATCCAAAGATTGATTTCCATGAAACGGAAAGGCATCGACTTCATCGATTATGATCAGGTCAAACGCCCGATCAAACCGTCGAAGTTGATGAAGGGTGGTGAGCACAAACGGGGTCGCTTGATAAGGGGTTGGCGTGTCGGCATAGAGTGCTACGCGCGGGACGTCCGGAAAAACCCGAGCCATGCGCTCGTCTAATTCGAGAATGACATCCGTGCGCGGTGCTGCAATCGCGACTCTCTTTTTGGCCTGTATAAGGGCTTGAATGGTTTTAAACAACACCTCAGTTTTCCCCGCTCCGCACACTGCCCAAACGAGGAAGTCCTCTTTCTGATGGACAGCATTTAGAAGGTGATCGGACAACACGTGTTGTTCCGGTGTCAACGTTCCAGCCCATTGACATTCCACGTTTATCCGTACGGTCTCAGGAGGTTGGCCGACCCATTTTAAAAGAATGGAGCATTCGCGTACTTGTCCCATTTCCAGGCATTCTCGGCAATACAAACAAACTTGACCACATCGCGCACATTGATGTTCCGCAAATCGATGTGGCGTTTGATTGGCGCATCGTTGGCAAAACGGTCCGCCGTTCTCATGCGTAATCCCTGGTAACACATGGATCTGCCCGTCTAGCGTATGTTGTTTTAATTCTTGAAGTGTAAAAGCCTGACATTCATTAAGAAGTAAAAGTCGACCAGCTAAAAACGCTTGGAGGTCAGGATTCATGATCGACTGATTTTTCGGCATGAGATCGGATTGAACAGGATGTCCTAAAGGAGTTGGGATGTGAGAGGGGTGGATGGATTGAATCAAAAAATGAAGAAACGATTTTAAACCATCGAGAAGAGGTGGTTCGTATTCTTGGACAACCGGTTTTTTTGGTTGTGGCGACCAGGTCAAGAGCTCAATGAATGTATCTAGAACCTCTTTTTTTCGAGGCGCTCGTGGAAAGGGGGCATAGAAATGTGTGAAGCACGCTTCAATAAGAGGTGGATCTTGGTGGGCTTGAGGCTGAGCAGAGTTTGGGATGTCGGTTGGTTGGGGGGCGCTTTGTGGCGTGTTGGGGTGAGCATCCAGGGAAGCTCGATTTGAACTTCCCATTGCCCTTTTATAATCAGGAGATTGAGTCATTTTTTGTACCAGGCCAAGCCAATGGTCCCTTCCCCTACATGGGTTCCGACGACCGCATCCAAGTAGCCCGTGTCGATTTCCACGTTTGGATAGGCTGCGCTCAGTTCTTTTACAATATCTTGCGCTTCGTCCTCCCGTTCCGCTGTGATAACCGTTGCTCGGATTGGTGCCCCTGTATCTGCCTCTTCCGCAAACAGAGCTTTCATTCGAGCTAACGCTTTTTTCTTCGTGCGGACTTTTTCAAACAACACGATTTTTTTATCGACAAACGTAAGGATCGGCTTGACTTGCAGCAAACTTCCCAGTAACGCTTGTGCCCCTGTCATGCGGCCACCGCGATGCAGATTACTTAGGTCGTCCACAATTAAGTACACCTTCATCCCTTTTTCATCCCGAATTTCTTTAAGTCTCGCCAAAATGGTTTCTGAACTCGCGCCTTCTTTGAGCATTCGTGCCGCTTCAATGACATAAAGTCCTTCAGCCAACGCCGCAATTTTCGAATCGAAGACATGAATCTTAATTCCGCCGACCATCTCTGTCGCCGATCGCGCCGCATTAAAAGTCCCGCTCAACCCGCTTGATAGAGACACGACGATCGCCTCGTCATAGCCCTCTTCAACAAGTGATTCATAGACCGTCGTATAATCTCCGATTGGCGGTTGTGAAGTGGTAGGTAGCTCCGAGGACTCCTTGACCTTTTGATAAAATTCTTTCGGGCTGAGCTCAATGCCTTCCCTGTATTCCTCGGTCCCAAAGATCACCCGAAGCGGCACAACGCGAACCTCATTCTCTTTTATAAAATCTTCCGGTAAATACGCCGTGCTATCCGTCACTAACGCAATTTTGGACATAACAAAACCTCGCTTTCTTTATTAAAACGTCCCCTTTGTTTTTTGGGGTTCTATTCATTATCGGTTAGTGTGGCTTTAAAACTTGTCCGCTATAAGCTTGCACCCTTTTAAACACCACATACTTTCTAAAATAGTTTACACGAATCAGGAAGCGGTTTCACTATTTTTTTATCATTTGTGGGACAATAGCGGCGTTTATATTAAAACATAGTTGAAATATGGGCGTTTTATGACTTTAAACGAAGTGGAATTTTACTTATTTAAGGAGACTTGGAAATCATATCGGCGATTTTTTGTGTGACCAATTGCTTGGAGATTCATCTGATTGAGCAAACGTCTGGCAATTTGCGGTGAGCCTATTTCTAGCAATTTCCGGCATTCCCCATTTGAGAGGCTAGGCGATTGAAGCAGGAAATAATCCGACACTCTTTGAAAATGAGCCTGATCAGACTGAGAGTTGCATGCCGGACAGCGCCACGTACCATGCCCCCATTTCATTTTCGCATTTGTACACGCGGGACAATACACACCCGTCAAAAAGTCAGTCGCCGATATTTGAAACTTATCCGCAAGCGATTCTTGCTTGGGCTTATGATGCTTATGTAGGAACTTGGCGACTTCATCTAATTGAGAATCGGAATAACGTTTTTTAGTAAAAACCTGCTGGAGCTCTTCCATGCGTTCTATGAGATATTCAGAGTGAATGACCTTTTGCGTCAGGTCCTTTTCCAAGCCAGGATTGGTTACAACGGAAGTGGAGGAATGACTAACGATCACAAGGGGATGTAAAGGAAGAAATGGAAGTTGGTGGAGTTTCCAAAAATTGGCGAGTTGATAACGGTGGTTGATCGATTGTGAGATCGGATCTTGGATGGATTCTTCTTGCTCATTGTAGATTCGTTTACATTGCTTTAGGAGCAGATTAAAAAAAAGCGTGCCTCTATAATTTTTCACATCTAAAACAAGGGCAAACCAACAGGTTAGGAGGACCGTGTCAATTTCAAATGCTACTCCTTCAAATTCCAGCCTTAAATTATTTAATATCCTACAGGATTTTTCCGGAAGCAAACTCATATAAAAATCAAGCTGCCGCTCACCAGCATATCCCATAGCATACCTTTTCAAACTATTTTCGAGTTCTACTCTTCTGGGATAGCCCTTAGGCAAATTTCGAAGTGAAGCTTCAAGAAATTCAATTTCCGGTGGCTTCTGACGATTCTTTTCAATCAACAGCCTCTCTCCTTTGTTCAATTTGAAGAGCAAAAATCAACTTTCTAGATTAAAAAATTCGACATTGCGTGGGGAATTCCTTTTTTTATTTTGCATTTTATCGAATTTTTGCTTATTTTGATAGAATCAGATCCCACCATGGCCCTCCGCCAGCTCCCTTGAACGAATTCTGCGCTTCTGTAATCGAATTCTCTTCCGTTTTAATTGAATGCCTGTTCATTTTAATCGAATCACCCTCACTTTTGATCGTATCATCGGCCACCATGGCCCTCCGCCAGCTCCTCTGAACGAATTCTGCGCTTCTGTAATCGAATGCTCTTCCGTTTTAATCGAATGCCTGTTCATTTTGATCGAATCACCTTCACTTTCGATCGAATCATCGGTCACCATGGCCCTCCGCCAGCTCCTCTGAACGAATTCTGCGCTTCTGTAATCGAATGCTCTTCCGTT
>CAWHJF010000009.1:0-28493 GCA_963829575.1 uncultured Sporolactobacillaceae bacterium
TTACTTTATGTGAAAAGGTGAGGGATTGCATGATCCCATTCCTTGTATTATTGGTGTGCGGGGCGAGCAGGGCGTTGCTTTTGTCCGCGTGGAGGGGTTTGCTGACTTCTTTTCTTCGCCACTAAATGGGATTGCCATGCACTCCAAGCGTTGGCGCAAAGAAGTCCGACTAAAAGGTAGGTGAGTCCACCAACCCAAATATAAAGCGCGACACTAATCGCTGAAGCGAGCACCGAATAGATGATCTGATCCCGATAAGTTCCTGGTGACGTCGGGGGATCCGTTAACATGAAAAATGCCATGAAGACCGCGAAATTGATAAACGGAGTGCGGAGCGCATCACCTGCAAGCCCAACATGCATGAGCCCCATTACTAAGAAGGCAACGGAGTAAACCCCGAGATACGTGAGCACTTGTGGAAATTTATTGGTTCGACTCGTGATGAGGAACCCACAGATCACAAGACCGAGAATGGTAACCATTGGTAAGAGAGAAAGCGCCCCCCACCAGCTTTGACCGCTTGAAAACAAGAAATGCGGCAATTAAGAGTCCAAAGGCTGCGGGGTTAAAGATCGGTTTTCTTTTATTTTTGAGAATATGCTTAGATAGAACGGCAATTGCTGTGGGGACCACAATGGCGATTAAACTCGCTTTGGTACTTAAAACCATCGCGATAATCATCGCTGTGATGATCCCACCATCTGCAAACAGTTTTTTCCGCTTTCTAGCAATGGCAAAAATCGTATCAATAACTAGAGCCGTTACAATGCCAGCGATTTCATTGCGGAGGCCATGTGTTGAAGTCAGATTGATTTGAGCAAAAAGGCTCAAGGCAATCAACAATACTAATACATATCCTTTTGGAGTTTGAAAATATTTTTGAAAACGATTTTTTTTGAGTTGGAGGGGATGAACGCCTCACATAGTCGATTGAGATCGGTTTGAAGGCATAGTTTTTCATTCCTTTTGTGGAGTTTAGTTTAAAGTCAGAGCTCACGAGTATACCATCTAATCCTTCTTGATTTAAGAGATGGAGTCCTTGATCAAACCCGCTTATAAAAACAGCGGTTGAAAACGCGTCTGCAAGCATGGCAAATGGCGTGACGACGGTTGAGCTCATCAGGTCATAAACGGACGGCCCGTCTAGGATTAATCGAGTGGGAGCCTCCTTTTAAACCGCACCTAGGTCTAGAATTAAGGGGTGATGAAGCAAAATGGTTCGTTTCTGTGGATTTAATTCAATCGATCGATAAGAGACTTGGTCGATCAATGAAAGATTTGTGTCTTGTTTTTTCTGGGTCAAATAATGGCGGTTAAAACCGGATTGTTCCAAGCGGGCACCAACCGTTGGGTCAAAATCACCATTGGTCACTTTCGCGATTTCAAGAGCAAATTGAACGGCCTCAAAAAGAACAGGACTGACTGTAACGGGAACACCCACTCGCTTGGCTAACTGCATCACTTCACTATCTGGTGTGAAACGGCTGCAGACCGATTCAACGTAACGGAATACCGAAAAGGCCCGATCGAGTGCCGCTTCAATCTCAGTGCAGGGTTCACGGTGATGGATTCTAATGGTGACCAATGTGTCCATCACAATTTCAGTTCGCTTTATTTGTTCCATATTATTCGCAGTGTGACCTGACAGGGTTATGACCTCCTAACGCGTCTGTTACTTTAAAACTTAAGCTTGTGCATTTTGCAAGGCTTGTGCGACTGCTTGCTGGAAATCTTCTGAACTTCCCGTTGCCCCGCTCACAATATCGACATTGGCCGATTGGCGATCCATGACTTCTTGAGGTAAGCTTGTAATCGCATCTTCTGGATAGTGTGTTTGACAACTTACAATCTGAACGTTTGTGATTTTATGTGACTTGATTGTAACGGAAACCGTGACCATTCCATATCGGTTCATACCAGACCCCTGATAAGTCCCGTTTTTATAAGGGGTTGACGAGGAGGAGTTGGACGAGGATCCAGAATTCGCTGACCCTGAATTTCCAATTGAAGAATTGGAAGAGCCGGCGCTCGATCCATTCGTTGCCCCATTTCCGCGCCCATTATTAGGCTGAACTCCCCACCATCGCCATGAAAATCATGATGATGACCACCATCGCCAAATCGGCCATCATGGCCTCCATAATAAGCTTTTGGCTTGCTCGAAGAACTTGAACCATTTGATGGTTGTTGATTCTGAGTGTTATTAGATTGGGCGGGTGTCGCGGTTACGGTTTGGGCAGAAGCAACAGACGACTGCGTCATAGTCGATTGGGTGACAACGTAACCGGCTCCATAGACCACGCCGACAGCTGTTGTACAAAGTGCGATCCATTTATTAGTCATTTTAGGCATGTTTAAAGTCCTCCCCACCTAAATTCAAATTGAATGCCGATATCGTAAACTTAGAATACAACCCGAAGCTTAAAATTTTATTAAAACGGATTATAAAAAACACTAAAGGACCGTTTGATTTTCGGCTTCAATTTTGAGCGTTTCATGAGTGTAAGACTAGAAACTCAAAATTAGAATTCAATTCGAACATTTACTCAATAAAAAAACCTAGAGACGCTCCTCTAGGCTAAGAACGCTCCGGGTTAAATCAGTTTACTATATAGTTGTGTGAGGATGAGATTGGTATCGACCGGGCAGCTTTTGATGTCCCGCCCATATTGCCAAGCCCATACATTTCCGCCACAGGAAGGTGAGATGGGTTTAAAGGTGGGCGCTTTTTTGGGTGACGTTCCCCCAGATTCTGGTCGGGCACTCCATAGAACGGAATGGGTTTTGATCAATGCTTCCTTTGAAACGCTTCGACAATATGCCTCCATGAAATTCCCTTTTTTTGAATCGAAATAGAAACCAGGTAGATAAGGGGATTTATAGAGTGTGTCAAACCAGCCACGAATCCATTCGGCGTCGACATCGAAGAAACGCTCAATATTAGCAAAAATGGGGACCCCTTCTGCGAGGCCTAACCGACGCCCATGATAAATAGCGTTTTGAGCATCAATGGTTCCCCTTGAATACCCTACGGATTCCGTGAAATTATTGTAAATCGGTAGAAGTTTGATGCCATTTTGTTTCAATCGGTTTAACTCAGAAGGTGTCAACCCCTCTGAACTTCCACTTACTTTAACCAAATAACGTCCCCAAAACGCGGGCTTTCCTAAATTCCCTTTGACACAATCCAAGAGATCTTGTGTGACTTCTTGAGCTGAATCTACTCCCCAAAAGGTTGGCATATTCTCCAACTCCTATCTTAAAATTTTTAGCGGCCTTATTCATATTTCAAATCAAATTAGTTAAATAAACCGAAAGGCTCCATTAGGTATATATATGGTTACGAACGAAAAGAGATCCAAATTCGATTCTTTTAATTCAGGAAAAATGGGAGATAGTAAGAAATAGGACGTTTAAAAGGTAGAGAAGGAGGACGCTATGCCTAAACCCATTCTATTTCATTTTATATACGAACTTGGACTTGCCTGTCTTCTCATGCTTGTCCTTTTTTTACCGATTCCACACGCATTAGATCAAACGCTTAGCATCGGAATTTGGGTAATTTTGGTTGTCGACTTTGGAACTCGATTCATATTGGCCGAAAAGAAAGGCTTATTTTTTCGGAGACATATTCTTGAATTTGTAGCGATATTACCCTTTGGATTTTTCTTCCAATCGATTCGTCTCATCCGAGTGATCCAAATGCTTCGGACTGTTTTTTTAGTCCATCGTCACATTCAAGTGATGGACCGTTGGATGACCCGCTATCGATTGGATGTCATTTTTCGTACGATCCTCTTTCTAATGATTGGGAGTGCTGTCTTAATGCGTTGGATTGAACCTGAATTTACAACTTATGGGGATGCGTTTTGGTGGGCGATCGTGACGATGACAACAGTAGGATATGGGGATTTAGCTCCTGTGACGCCATTTGGTCGTGTGGTCGCGAGTCTTCTTATGTTAACTGGGATAGGACTAATTGGTGTGATTACAGGAGCTTATGCGTCTCTTTTTACTGAAGAGGTGTCCCACTCTTCTTTACCTCCTGAACTGAAAGAAGTTCGAGAGGCTTTGGCCAATTATAAGAATTTAAAATCGGAAGACTATAACCAATTGATTCAAAAAATTAGAAATCTGGAAGCACGGGTCAATGTGGAAGAATGAGATGGAACACCCATCCAGTATGTGAAGAATTCGGATAAATTGCCCTGAATTGTTTCATACTAAAATAAGACTTTTTTGGATGGGGGGGTAATGATGCGTGTCTCTCATAGAAAGAAAAAAACACAATCCCCGGTTGTAGATCCCGCTTTAAGCGAAGATCTTCTGATTACAGATGATCTCGAAGAAAATTTGGATCTCTTGAAATCGGAATTTTCTTATCCTACCAATTCGGATTTTTTAATTAAACCGATTTTTATTCGAGCTTTAAATAAGAAAGGGTATCTCTGTTACATAAATGGTACGTATGACAATCAGGCGCTAGAAGAGCATGTCATTAAGCCGCTTGTATCTCGCGAAGTGTCTGAAGAGACCGAGTGGAACACCACGCTGCTGACGGACCATATCCTGACGTCAACTAAAAATGAGCAAACTCAAGTGTTAAAAAAGTTGGTCAAAGGGTTGTTGACGGGTCATGTGGTCCTGTTAATAGAAGAATGGCCAGAAGCCGTAGCGATTCTCGTGGCGAAATTTGAAGCGCGAGCAGTTGAAAAACCTGAAAATGAGCTCGTTATTAAAGGGCCCAAAGAATCGTTCGTTGAGTCCGGAGAAACGAATCGGTCTTTGGTCCGAAAGTTAATCAAAAATCAATTTTTAATTACAGAAGAAATCGAGGTTGGAGCAGGCGGCGAAAATCGGTATTATGTGATGTATTTAAAAAATATTACCAACAAAGATCTCATCAAACGGGTTAAAAAACGCATGAATGAGATTAAGTCTGAGGAAATCATTCACTTACCAGAACTCGAACAGCATATTGAAGAACGTCCGTACTCCCTTATCCCGTCATGCTTATTGACTGAACGACCGGATCGGGCAGTTTCTTATTTAAAAGAGGGTCATGTCATTGTATTAAATGAAGTGTCTCCTTACGCATTGATTACGCCCGTAACTTTTTTCACATTGTTTCAAACAAGTGAGGATTATTACGAGCGCTGGGCCTTTGGAAATTTTATTCGCCTTATTCGAATTGTCGCCATTTTTGTGGCTTTATTAACCCCTTCTGTCTATATTGCAGCCACGAATTATAGTCCTGAAATGCTGCAAACCGATTTATTACTGGCAATCGCATCTACGCGTGAAATCGTACCGTTTCCAACCATTGTTGAGGTGCTCATTATGGAGCTTTTGTTTGAATTGCTACGCGAGGCAGGGATTCGAATTCCAACCGCAATTGGTCCGACGATCGGGATTGTCGGGGCCTTAATTTTAGGTCAAGCAGCCGTTGAGGCGAATATTGTAAGTCCAATCATTGTAATTGTAGTGGCCTTAACCGGGTTAGCCTCATTTGCCATTCCTGAGGTCAATTTGAGTTATGTGATTCGCATTTTACGCTTTGTCTTCTTAGGGGCAGCCTCTATAATTGGCTTCTTTGGGATTTCCTTAGTGATTGTTTTGTGTTTGGCTTATATGGCTTCAGTGCGGACATTTGGTGTTGGTTTCTTGTCACCTCTGACACCGCATAAGAAATCATCGGGAGATCTCATCTTTCGCCCGCCACTTATGCAACTCTGGCTCCGACCTCAACATATGAATCCAATTAAAGACAAAAGAAGTCCAAAGCCAAAGCCAAAAAGGAGCAAAACGACGCATGAAAGATCTTGATTACAAAATAGGAGGACGCGAGTTTGCGTCCATTTTACTTTTGACATTAGGAGTAAAGCTTGCTGATACGACGCCAACCCTCTTATTTAAAAGTGCAGGGCAATCCTCGTGGATGCTCCCCTTGTTGTCAATGGTCCTCATGATGGTTTCATTGATGTTTTTCTTTCCGCTTTTAAAAAAATATAAAGACAAAGGGCTTGTTCAAATTATCAATTTGACAGCGGGAAAGTATCTTGGTTTTGCGATCAATATGATGCTTTTCTTGACTGTTTTTCTGGCCATGACTAATAATACTCAAAGTTATGTGGATATTATATCTGGCATGTTTTATAAGAAAACGCCTACCTTATTTTTGATGATGGTCTTCGTATTAACGTTTACTTATGTGGCTACCCGTGGAATTGACACGATTGGTCGAGTCGCATGGTTGGTTACACCTTATATTAAGATCAATTTGTTCGTGCTCTTATTGCTTAACTGGAGATATTATGATTTCACGTTTATAAATCCTATTTTTGGGCCAGGAATTGCGCCGATTTTAAAAGGGGGGGTTATCAATAGTTCGGTTTTCGCAGATGTGATTGTAATTGCAGTCATCTATCCCTATATTAAAAATCATAAAACCTTTCGAAATATGACGCTTATTTCTTTGGTTGTAGCAGCAATCGAACTTTCGGTTTTTATGTTTGGTTATGTCGTAGCTTTCGGGGGTCCAGGTGCGGGGCGAATGAGCTTTCCCTTTCAACAATTTACTCGAATGGCACAAATCGGCATTGGGATTCAGCATGTCGAATCGTTGTTTTTAGTTTTTTGGATTATGGCGTCTGTTGTTCACTTTGCGACGTATCTCTATACGGCCTCTGCTTTGTTTACCAACACGTTAAACATTAAAGAAAATGAGCCGATGTTACTGCCTTTTGCGGGACTCGCGATCCTTTTAGGGGAGTTTATTCCTAATGAAACGTTCTCTCAAGTTTTCCGATCCCAAATGTTAATGATTGCGAGCTTTAGTATCTTGCCATTACCTATCTTTTTATGGGGAATGGATAAAATAAAGGGGCTCGTACACTCATGAAGTGGAAATGGGTGATGTTTGCGTTTATCGTTTTGAGTTTGTTAACAGGATGTTGGGATAAATCAGAGCTTGAGGAGACTGGTTTTGTGGTTGTGCTTGGAATCGATAAAGGACCAAAGCCGGGTTTGCTCTATGTCACTTATCAAGTGGCTAATCCTCAGGCAATGTCCTCCACGTTGTCTCAGTCGCCAAACGAGCCTTCAAGTGATATCGTAACAATTGCCGTACCAGGAATTTCGAGCGGAGAAGATGCAGCCAATACGATCGTTCCAAGGAAAATCAACTTGTCTCATTGTTCAATGATTGTCATCGGAAGTGAGTTAGCCCAATCTGGCCAATTGGATCGTGTTCTAACGAGTTCGTTACGCGAAATTGAATTGAGAAGAGAAACGAATGTCATTGTCTCAAAGGAACCGGCCTATCAATTCATTCAAAATAACAAACCATTAATGGAAACGCGTCCCCATAAATACTATGATTTTATGACGCGACGCTGGAAAGAAACAGGAATGGTCCCTTTTGCGAGTCTAAACCGTTACATGGAACGAAGAGAGACGACGGACACGATTCTTTTGACGATTTTAGCAACGACAAAGAAGGAAGAGCCGAATTATAATGGTGGAGCGTCTCAATTTACAGCGGGGCAAATTCCTGAAAAATCGGGGGATCCGGCCCAAATCATTGGATCGGCCGTTTTAAAACATGGAAAGATGATTGGAACCTTAACGGGGGATGAAACCCGGGATACTTTGGTATTGAGGAAACATTCTCTTGCCAACGCCTGGATCACTACTTTTCCGGATCCAGGTAATAAGAACTATGACATCACTCTAAGGGCTTATAAACAAAAGAAGACGGATATTGATATCGATGTGAGCCAGCCGATTCCAAAGATTCATGTCACCGTTCCATTGAACATGGAAATTGTCAGCATACCCAGTAAGATTAATTATGTGACAGATCTCGGAGAGCAAGAGAAACTTAAACAAGAACTTGAGAAATTATTGACGGAATTGTCCATGAAATTGATCAAGAAAACGCAAACCGAATACAAAGATGAACCCTTTCTTTGGAGTATTTATGCAAGAAGTAAGTTTATGACAAATGCTGCCTATAAGGCCTATCATTGGAAGGAAAAATATCCAGAGGCGGACGTTCATGTGGAATATAAAATCAAATTCGTTAAATTTGGCAAACAGTATCAGCCGGCTAAATAACCGAATGGCTGGTAGTAGAGTGTTGGAAAGGAGAAGACGTGATGAGGGTCTTGCTGGTGGTCTTTTCAGCGTATCTCACCTATATAACGTTTCAATACGCAAGACAGATTTGGCGAGAAACCTCAAAGTTCTCCGCCATTCCAATTTTCTTTATCTCTGTATTATTTCTTCCGATGGCGCTCTACATAATGCTTTTTGATGGTTAAAAGAAAAGAGACTGACCAAAAAACAAGGGTCAGACCCCTCAAAACACCATATTTAGATTTTGGTTTAAAAGACCAAACCTGGATATGGTGTTAGAACGAGGGAGTCAGACCCTTTTTGAGTCAGCCTCTTTTTAAAGGAGCTATAGATCTCTCACTCGTTGTCTTTCATTGCGGCTTTAAGGGCATCGGCAAGGCTGTTTCCAAGCCCACCTTCATCCGCGCTGTATTTCTTGACTAACTTACGTTCTTCATGCTTGGAAACTTTTTTCTTTCGATCGGTGGCTTTGTCGACCACATTGCAGGTTCGACATTGAAAATAGGTGCCGGCTTTCCCATTATGAATTTCCATTCGTTTGTGGCAGGTCGGACAACGCCGGTTGGAGAGCTTTGGATCTTTGCGTTTCCGATGTCGGCATTCTGAATTTGAGCAGACCAAAATCCGCCCGTCTTTTCCTTTGATTTCCTTCATTAGTGAGCCGCACTCTGGACATTTTGAACCGGTAAGATTATGAGCGCGATAGTTCTGGTCACTCGTTCTCACTTCACGGACAAGTTTTTTCGTCTGTTCAATAATGCTGGCTTTAAATGAGGAAGGATCACCGTTTCCCCGCGCAATCGCCTCAAGTTGCTGCTCCCAACGTGCGGTCAGTTTGGGTGATTTTAAATCCTCATTGACCAAATCAATGAGTTGCTTTCCTTTAGGTGTCGGCACAAGGCGTCCGCCTTTTCGATCAATCGATTGATTTAGGATTAGCCGTTCAATTATTTCCGCACGTGTGGCAGGTGTTCCAAGTCCGTATTTTTCCATTCGTTTAAGAATGTCCGCTTCTGAGAGGCGATTGGGTGGTTCGGTCATATTGGCGTGGAGCTCGACCGATCGACTCTCATAAGAATGTCCTTCTTTAAGGTGTGAAAGGCTACTCCCGTTTGGTGAGCTATTTTTTTCAGATAAACGTTTAAATCCAAGGTGGACTACCCGGGTCTCTTTTGCAGCCAAGGTATCGTTTTCTGTTGAGAAAACCGCTTTTATGGTCTCATACTGATAGGGTTCCATAAAAAGCGCCAAAAAACGCCGAACAATCATATCGTAAATTTTGTGTTCATCCGAGCTGAGATCTCTCAAAAAGACAGGTTGTTCAGTCGGAATGATGGCGTGATGGTCTGAGACTTTAGCATTGTTGAATACGCGGTTCGCCATAAGTTTATTGTGATTTTGACGGATCGTCTTCGTTTCCTCTCGATACGCTTGAGAAACGGCTTTAATCCGATCGTTCATGGTTGACATCGTATCTTCTGGGAGATAACGCGAATCCGTCCGTGGATAGGTCACCACTTTATGATGTTCATACAGTCCCTGAAGGACGTTTAAAGTTTTCTTCGCGGAGAAGCCGAATCGGGTATTGGCATCTCTTTGAAGTTCGGTTAAATCATAAGGGAGCGGTTGGGGTTCGGTTTTGATTTGGGTACTTAAGCTCTTTAGACTGGCCTGTTTTCCGGATAGTCGTTCAAGCAGAGCTTGGGCCTTTTGTTCATCAAAAATCCTTTTCTCACCGTCTTTTTCCCAAGTAGCCAATATGCCACCGATTTGTGTGGTTAAAGTGGAATAAGGCTGTGGCACAAACTCTTTAATTTTCTTTTCGCGATCCACCACCATATTAAGGGTGGGGGTTTGCACGCGCCCGGCAGAAAGCGGGTCGTTATATTTTGTCGTGAGCGCACGGGTCACATTAAGTCCGATTAACCAATCCGCCTCCGACCGGCAGACGGCACTTTCATAAAGGGTTTCATAAGCCTTCGCAGGTTTTAACTGTTTGAATCCATCTCGTATCGCCTGATCCGTTTGAGAAGAGATCCACAACCGTTTCAGAGGTTTTTTCCAGCGAAGTTTTTGGATAATCCACCGAGCCACAAGTTCTCCTTCTCGCCCAGCATCGGTTGCGATTATGAGGTCTTTTAAATCCGATCGCTTGGCAAGCTGTTCAATTCCCTTGAACTGATGGGCGGTTTGGCGAATGACTTTTAATCCCATGTGCTGCGGGATGATTGGCAGGTCTTCCATCTTCCAGGTTTGGTAGGCTTTATCGTAGTCTTCTGGCATTTTAAGTTCAATGAGATGCCCCAGCGCCCACGTCACGACATAATGGGGTCCCTCTATATAATGTTTGTGTTTATCTTTTAGGCCGAGGACACGTGCGAGATCACGCGCGACGCTTGGCTTTTCAGCAAGAATCAATGATTTCATTATAAAGCTCCTTTATAGCTCAGGCTTCCACTAGTATATCGAATTTCTGTGGATAAAGGCAAAAGTGAAGGGGAGGGGATAAGAAGACTTGGGGCGAGGTGAGATGCATTGTGTAATGGTGGAGGGGAGGAAAAAAGAAGAGTGTGCACAAGAAGAGGCTTGCGCACAAAAAAAGAGAAAGAGAGGCTTGGGGGATTGTTCACCAGAACACCTAAATAAAAAAGTAGGTTTAGTTTCGGAATGAAATTGTTAAACTAGGGTTGTAGGTTGGTTTTCTTGCTGCCAGCCTTCATATTTTTGAATATCGTCGTTAGAATTGGTACATTACAGTAGGGGATACATACTTGTGTTTTAAGTAAAGGTGGGAAAAATGTGATTAAATTAATAACAGACAGCGATTTGGATGGCGTATCCTGCGGCATCTTAGCGAAACTGGCATTCGAAGATCAGGTGGAAGTGTACTACGCGAGCCCAAGATGGGTTGATCAACGAGTAGAAAAGACCCTCAATCATTCGGATTCAGAGACCAAGCTTTTTATTACCGACTTATCGGTTAGCGAAGAGGTTGCCCAAAAAATTAATCAAGCCGCTCAGAAAGGACTCGCCGTTCGGTTGATCGATCATCATGCGACCGCGCTTTTTTTAAAGGACTATTCTTGGGCAGAGATTACTCCAGAAGATGAGACGGGTCGAAAAACATCGGCGACTTCGCTTTTCTATGAAGATTTAATAGCCAATCAAAAACTTGATCAAACGAAAGCCTTAGATCAATACGTCGATTGGGTTCGCCAATATGACACTTGGGAATGGGATGAAAAAGGGACGTATCAAGCTAAGCAACTGAACAGTTTATATTCTCTCATTGGCAGAGATACGTTTGAGGAAGAAATGTTAAATCGTTTAAAAGAGGAAGAAGATGCCTTTTCTTTTACTGAAACCGAACAAGTTCTACTAAGAGTAGAAGAGAAGAAAATTGAACGCTATATTCAATCCAAAAAGCGTCAAATTGTTCAAACCAATTTGGACCCGTATGTAGTAGGGGTCGTCTATGCTGAGCAATACCAATCGGAATTAGGGAATTTGCTAAACGAAGCATTTCCTCATCTGGATTTGATTACGATGGTCAATCCAGGTACGAAAGGGTTGAGCTTTCGAACGATTCATGACACAGTTGATGTCTCAAAATTTGCAGGGCAATATGGCGGCGGCGGGCATCCAAAAGCATCCGGAGCTGAGTTGACAGAAGAAGCGTTTAAAACCTTCATCCAAGAGACCTTCCCTCAAGCACCGATCAAGGCGGATCCTGAGAAAAATGAATTAAACGTGAAAGAAGCCGAGTATGGTTCATGTTATATTAATCGAAAAGGCGATAAGCTGTTTATAAGAAAACACTCTGACCAAAAGTGGGAGATTCTTTATCAAGGGAAAAAGTGGGGATCTACCTATACAGAGTTTAAGGAAGCAGAACGAGCGATTAAACGTCAATTTGGTGTTTGGCTCCGCTATGATGACGACCTTCTGTATCAACTCACGACGGCTTTCCCGATTACTATAAATGAAGCGAAATCACGCTATAAAGAAATGATGGCATTTATTATGAAAGATCGCACTTAAATGACTGTGTCTATGGTCATAACAATTCGGTAGAAGCGAAAAAAACAGAAGTCACTTATTTTTTAGTTGTTTCGCTAAAACTTTCGTTGTTTTCTTGATATTTATGTTATAATTATCAGGCAATAGTTTTTTCGACATTTTTTTATGAATGATGCGAAATTTCGATCGAAATCTTCCACATTCTCTTACCCAATTTTGCCAGGATTCCAGTAATCCTGGTCTTTTTTTATTCTTATTAGTTGACGAAATGTTTCGTTAATTAATAAGAATA
Organism: uncultured Sporolactobacillaceae bacterium; assembly: GCA_963829575.1. GTDB lineage: Bacteria > Bacillota > Bacilli > Bacillales > Sporolactobacillaceae > KACC-23026. The sequence goes on from CAWHJF010000009.1 coordinate 12,452, forward strand.
ACCGACATAGTGCCGGTTTAAATTCGAAGGGGCTTCATGGGTGGGATGAAGCCCCAAACGCCGGTGGAATCCTGTTCAAAGGGCTTCATCGAGCGAGTTTTGATCAACCAACCTAATACCTGGTTTAATTCTCTTTATTTTTGGCCCAGCTGCTGCTGAGCTAATTTTATTAAATCCTTGACCATGGGGCCACCCATGTTACCGCCTACTTTTCCAGCTTGTTTGGAGGTCAAGTTTCCGTTATAGCCTTTCTTTAACGGAATATCAACTTCATTGGCTACTTCGTACTTCACATCATTTGGTTGATTGGGGTTAACCCTATAGCCTTCTTCTCGCATGACCTTAATTTTGAAATTCTGCTGATTCTCCTTATTCTGTCGCGACATAATCGAAATCCCTCCTTACCCTATAAGGTTTCCAACAAAAAGCAAGAAAACAACAGAAGTTTTTGGTAGGTCCAAAAGGTTTAAAAGGCTCGGCTCGTGACATTCAAAGGGCCGTCACAATGGACGGCCCTTAAAACGTTTATTTTTTGGTAGGATGGGGCAAAGGTTCTTCGTTAAAGGCTTTGATCAATGACACCATCATAAATAACAGGATAAAAGTGAATGGAAACGCGGCAATAATTGACGCGGTTTGCAGGGCATGTAATCCACCGGACCACAATAGAACAGCTGCTGCTGCGGCTTGAATGATGCCCCAAGTTAATTTAATACTATTCTTAGGTTCAAGGACGCCATTTGACGTTTGCATGCCGAGAACAAAGGTTGCTGAGTCTGCTGAAGTCACAAAAAACGTGCTAATCAAGATAATGGAAAGCACAATCAAAAAGGTACTGAGCGGAAAATGATTGAAAACTGCAAATAGGGCGACCTCATAACCTTTTGCATTCATAACACTCGTTAAATCAATGTGTTTGATGCGTTCGAGATAAATCCCAGCTCCTCCAAAAACAGAAAACCAAAGCGCGCTAAAGAGAGTTGGAGCAGCGAGGACGCCAATGACAAACTCGCGGATGGTTCTGCCTTTTGAAACGCGGGCAATAAAGCTCCCAACAAATGGTGACCAGGCAATCCACCAAGCCCAATAGAAAATGGTCCAGCTTTGAATCCAAGCATTTTCCTTGGCATTAAAAGGAGATAGACGGAAACTCATTCGCGGTAAATTTTCAATATAACTTCCGATTGAGGATGAAAAATAGTTCAAAAGGAAATTGGTCGGTCCTATAAATAAAAGAAACAATAAGAGTAAACCGGCTAGGATAATATTCGTATTACTTAACCATTTGATCCCTCGTCCAAGACCAGAGAGTGCCGATAACATAAACAAGATAGTTACAATTACGATAATGATAAATTGTACGAGGGTGGACTTTGGAATGGCAGGCGATAAGAAATTGAGCCCGCTGTTAATTTGAATGGCACCAAGACCTAGGGATGTCGCAACCCCAAAAACAGTCGCAAAAACGGCAATGACATCGATGAACTTTCCAATCGGTCCTTTGACACGCTCACCAAGCAATGGATAGAACGTCGCACTTATAAGACCTGGTACGCCTTTTTTGAACTTGAAATAGGCAAGAGATAATGAAATTAACGTATAGATCGCCCAAGGATGAAGGCCCCAGTGGAAGAAGGAGTAACGCATGGCTTGCATGGCCGCATCTTGCGTTTTACCTGGTCCCATTGGTGGTGTAACATAGTGTGACAGTGGTTCTGCTGCTCCCCAGAACACAAGCCCAATTCCCATCCCAGCACTGAAGAGCATGGCAAACCACGTAACAGTTGAATATTCTGGTACATCATCTTCTTTTCCTAATTTAATTCTCCCATATTTGGAAAAGATAAGGAATAGGCAAAAAAGGAGGATAAGGGTTGCGGACATCAGATAAAACCACCCGAATTTGTCCGTTAAAAAGTTTTGAATGTCACCTGAGACGACGCTTAAATTCTTAGGTGCAAGTGCGCCCCAAATAACAAAGAGGACTGAAATTAAAACAGATATTTTAAAAACAGTAGTCGTTTTGGTCATTTGGTAAACCTCCGTCACAATTAGTGTAGACTCGTCATGATCTATAATTTTTAGCATGGACGATACGAAAAGAGTTATGTACATTTGCATCAACAAATACGAAATAAAATAAAAGTCGATTTCAAGTAATTTGTCGGAAAACGTCTTCGAATATAGAAAAAACCTCGTTTATAAAAAACTTAAACCATAAATTTTACTTAGGGAGGGGTCGAGTCTTGACATCGCATTCCATCAGGATAAACTCGGTAAATCTGTTTGTTGAGTTAAAAGGAAAACCACTTACTGGCGAACATCCCACTCTTGTTCTTGTACACGGCTATCTTTCGTCATTATTTAGTTTTAGAGATTTAATTCCTTTCTTGGAACCCCATTTTTCATTAGTCTTACTGGACCTTCCAGGATTCGGGAAAAGCGAGAAGTCCAAACGATTTGAACACTCTCTAGATAATTTTGCTCAAACTCTTCTTGATTTATTAACTTATTTTAATTTGGAGAAGGTTACGGTTGTGGGGCATTCTATGGGCGGGCAAATTGGCTTAAGAGCGGCCCGAATGGATCCGAACCGAATTGAGAAAGTAGTTGGGATGTCAGCCGCAGGCTACATGGGGCCAGTTAAGAGAAGCTTAAGGATGGCGACAAAGTTACCTTTCTTCCCGCTGATCCTAGGGGTTTATTTTAAACGCCATGACGTGAAAAAGACGTTTCGAGATGTGACCTATAATCCGTCCATTGTGACAGAAGAGATGATGCAAGGCTATCTTGAACCATTTAAAGAAAAAGCCTTTTTTCATTCCCTAACCCGACTTGTTCAAGACCGAGAAGGCGATCTAACCACCTCTGAACTAAAAGAAATTGAGCAACCAGTCATGCTTCTTTGGGGGAAGGAAGACCAAATCGTACCGCTCTCAATCGGCAAACGATTAAATGAGGACTTGACTCATTCATCGCTAAAAGTGTACGACGAAACCGGACATTTGCTTCCAGAAGAGCGACCAAAAGAAGTGGCCGAAGAAATCATAACGTTTGTTTTAGAGCGTCTAAAATAAGGATGAGTAAAAAACACGCACATGTGCACCTAGATCACACCAATAAAGTTTACAAAAATAACCAAGGACCAAAAGAAAATAAAGACCTTTCGACAATTGAAGGAGTCTCGCATTTCCTTAGCGAAATAATAACCTATAAAGGCGAAACGGTCATGCGTTTGGTCCAATCGAATAGATGTTATTTTTGAAAAAGGAGTGACCTTTTTGGGACGACTTTATTTGACTCGTCATGGTGAAACGATTTGGAATAGAGAAGAACGGTTGCAAGGTAGAAGCAACTCTAACTTGACAGACCGAGGGCGTGAACAAGCGAAAGAGTTGGCAGTCCGCCTGCAGGATAAGCCGCTTTCTATTTTGATTTCGAGTCCAAGTGAACGGGCCCTTTCGACTGCCCAAATCGTGAATCAGTATCACCACTTACCCGTTGTTCAAGATGAGCATTTTCTAGAAATGGATTTAGGAGAATGGGAAGGCCAACTCAAAACTAAAATTGATTTAATGGATCAAGAGCGCGCTCGAGTCTTTTGGGAGGAGCCCCATCTTTATATTGCTAACAGCGGTGAAGATTTTTACCAGGTTCGAGAGCGCGTCTTGCCACGTTTAAAACGCATTATGCAAGAAAATCCAGACGAAGAAATTTTGCTTGTCACACATGCCGTTGTCTTGAAAACCATTATGACCTATTTTGAAAATCGTCCTCTAGAAAAATTATGGGATGGGCCTTTTATGCATGGAACAAGTTTGACGGTTATTGACTTCACAGAAAAGGCGTTTTCAATTCGTTTGTATGCGGATACGTCCCACTTTTCAGAAGCGATTTCGTTTTAACCATTCACTATGGTGCCACCATTAATATGCATGACCTGTCCGCTCATGTACCTGGAATCGTCACAGGCAAGATAGACATAGGCCGGAGCAAGTTCAAACGGTTGACCGGCACGTTTCATAGGGGTGTTATTTCCAAATTGGCTCACTTTGTCCGCCTCAAAAGATCCCGGGATGAGTGGGGTCCAAATTGGGCCAGGTGCTACGGCGTTGACCCGGATGTCTTGGTCCGCCAAAGAAAGGGCCAATGAACGGGTAAAACTGACAATCGCGCCTTTGGTTGAACTGTAATCAATCAGCGATTTGTTCCCTTTGTAGGCGGTAATGGATGCTGTATTAATGATGGATGCGCCTGCTGTCATATGAGGCAAGACTGCTTTTGACATAAAGAAATAAGAGTAGAAATTGGTTTCAAAGGTTTGGACCAATTGTTCTTTTGAAATGTTTAGAATTGATTTTTGAGGATATTGAACGGCGCAATTATTAACGAGAACACTTGGTGCGCCATATTGGGCAAGTGTTTCATCCAAGACCTCCTGTGCAGCTTCCTCTGTACGGAGGTCTTTTTCGATTAATAGGCATTCTCCATTATAAGATTTAATAAGTTGTTGTGCCGTTTGAGCATCTTCTTTTTCATTTAAATAGACAATGACGACTTTTGCCCCTTCCTTGGCAAAGGTAAGGGCTGCCGCACGGCCAATTCCGCTGTCTCCTCCTGTAACGATCGCGATCCGATTGGTTAATTTACCACTGGCTTGATATTCCGGATTATCAGTGATCGGAAGCGGTGACATATTGGCTTCAATTCCAGGCATTTGGCTTTGATGTTGAGGTGGAAAGGTATAAATCACTTCTTTTTCTTGTTTTTCTTTTTTAAAATAGGGTTGTTTTGGGTACATACATAAAACCTCCAATTTGTGAACTAAGAGTTAGTGTGTTCAAGGATTGGAGGTTCATTCAAAAAATAGAAACCAACAAGAATGTTGGTGTTTTTTCACATGGTCGCAAAGCTTTGAGATACTTTGTAAAAATAACTATAGACACGAATCTTGTATGGACTTATATTAGTGATATTTGAAAAAGAAAATAAATGAATTTTACTATAAGGGTAAGGGCGGCAGATCGACATGGAAAACGTCTTAGAAGTGTCCAAATTAAACGAGAGATATAGTATTTTAAATGGAATAGCCGCAACATTTGTATTGAACCTTACCAATAATTATTTTGCTTTGTTTGCGATTAGTGTTCTAGGAGCAACCAACGCACAGGTCGGATTAATTAATTCATTACCGCCCTTTATGGGAATGTTTGGTTCAATTATAGGTGCGCTTATATTAGGAAAACTTGCGCAAAAGAAAAAAGTAACAATGGGCGCCCTTTTTTTTACGCGGATCTTTTTATTGCTGATTGTGTTTACGGTGTTCCTACCACATTCTCTGCAAATCTGGGCATTTGTTGGGGCGATCGGCCTTATGAATATACCAGGTGCTTTTACCAATCTGAGTTGGCAGGCGCTTATCGGCGATCTTATATTAGAGGAAAGGCGAAATGATTTTTTTAGTGAGCGAAATCGAATGGTCACGATCGTGGGAATGGTTGTCACATTTGGTGTTGGTCTAGGTCTCCAACACTTTAAGAAAGACTGGGCGTTTCCTTATGAGTGTTTATTTTTTTTAGCGTTCCTTTTTGGATTGCTTGAACTGTTTTATTTAGGTAAGCACATTGAGGAGACAAACGATGAAAATCCGACGAAAAAATTCAATTTAGGGTTTTCGGTATTCAAATCTAGACCTTATTTATTCTTTGTATTAGCCGCCTTGTTTTTTAATTTTGCTTGGCAAATGGCTTGGCCATTATTTTCGATCTTTCAAATTAAGTATGCTCATGCGAATGGATTGTGGGTCAGTTTATTTATCGTGGCCAATCAATTAGCTCAAATTGTTTCGTTTAAATGGTGGGGGAAGATGTCGGATCGTTATGGCATTATGCCGATGCTCGTATTATGTTCGTTCGGCATGGGGCTGGCCCCGTTTTTGACTTATTTATCTACCAATCTGATGTACCAAACGGCGATCAATCTTGTGACCGGTCTTACGGTCTCTGGAACGGTTCTATTGTTATTTAACCAACTGCTCGCGGTTTCTCCAAAAGAGCTCCGAAGCCCGGCGATTGCAAACTATAATATTCTTTTGTCCATTATTGGCTTTCTCGCACCAGAGTGTGGCGTCTATGTGCTCAACCAATATGGGATGCCTGTTGCCATGCTAACCTCTGTTGGATTCAGAGTTGCTGGTTCAGTGCTGTTTCTTGCCCTTTTTGTGTTTGGGGCGTCTGTAAAGAGGAAAACGAAGGTTCATTACCTTTGAAAAGCAGATACAACTCGAAAAAACTCGAATTTTATATGGCGATTCGACAAAATAACCCGGTACTGTCCAACTCCTTTTTATGGGAAAATAAAGATACAGATCAAAGTCGAAAAGGAGTTCACAACATGAAAAACATCGTATCCTATAAAATGAAAAAAAATGAGTTAAGCCTGAAAAAATTGATCGAATTTCACTTTATTTGTCAACAATCTGACCAACAGTTGTATGTGTGTCAGAAAGGTAAATCGTTTCAAGTACATAGAATGACCGAGCTCATTCTATCTGTCATGACTGAGAACAAGGACGAGGTCCTTATTGTGGTTGAAGGCGACAAGGCGCATCTAACAATGGGAAAACTTATTCAATGTGTCTTTGGTAACGCCTCCTATTCAAAGGAAGCGCGCCCTTTAGGGTAAGGCTGGAAGTTTAGTCCTAGTCTTTTCGTTTGGGTGAATTTATAACGAACCCTTTCAATAAATATGACGGAACAAAGGAAAAAATGTCTGAAAGAAGATAAAAAAGTTTGGCTGGTGCTCGGTTTGTGTTGCCTAACGAAACGGAGCTATCCCTATGTAAATTAAAAAGGCCCGTTGATGGAGGACTTCCATGTCAGCGGGCCTTTTTTAATTTTAAACGGTGATCATGGTTTTGATTGAACGTTGATACGAAGAGCCTGCTTAAGGTAATCCAGAAGGCCGGCAATTTGTTCTTTGATGTACACATTTTGTGTGGCATCGGCAATCATATGATGCAAGATCAAGCCATCGGTTACGTTAAAAATAAATAATGCAATCGCTTCTAAAGGGTAGAGGGGGGAAAACTCGCCACGTTTCACGCCTTCATCTAAAAAGTGAGCCATCAAACGCGTCGCTTTCTTAGATTGCTCCGAGATCACTTTGCGATGTTTATCGTTTCGCCACGCGACAACAGAATATTCATAGGAAACCAGTCCGAATTTGTAGTTATCGGTTTCATTTTCTCCTATATAGCCCTCCACATAGGCCATTAACGCATCCCATACGTTCTCATGATTCATAAGCAACTCATCTAAATACAATGTGAACTGTTCATATACGTCTTCCCGAATCGCAATAAACATGTCTTCAGTACTGGAAAAGTATTGGTAGACGCCGCCACGGCTCATTCCAGACTCCTTGACGACGTCTTGCATGGTTGTCGGTTCAAACCCTTTTTGGGTAAACACTCGCCGTGCGGCGTCAAGAATTTCCGCTCTTCGCTTCTTGAAGTGTTCCGGGCTGACTTTTGGCATCGTCATTCCCTCTTTCTAAGGTCTTACGTTTACTATAAACAACCAGACCAACTAGGACAAGCAAACCACCCGCCAAGTCATAGGTGAAAAGGACGCCGAACGCTTGTGAAATAAATCCTCCGATCGCTGTTCCTAAAATCACAGATAGCGTGGTCACACTGTTAATCGTCCCAAAAACGCGACCGGTGTGAGTCTCAGGGGTTTGTTTTTGAACCATGACCTCAAATGGAATGAGGGAGAGGCCAAAACAAAAACCAACAAGCACGCCACCAATCGGATAACAGGTCTCAATCCAAATAATTGGAAGATGAATAAAGCTCGCGAGGCCAATATAACCGAGACCCAAGACAAAACTACTGATCGCAAGCGTTCGAATAAATGAGGTTAACTCTTTTTTATTCAAATAAATAGAAGCAAGTGCGACGCCTAATCCACTTCCCGCCATCACGAGTCCCAGTACATTAATACTTGAGCTTTTCATTTCGCGAAAAAGAATAATGAACTGAGAGTCCGAAACTTGAAGGACAAACATGACTAGACTGAACACGATTAGACCTACTAATAAATTAGGTGTGGTTTTTAACAAAGTAAAGCCATCGGTGAGTTGATGGAAAAAGCCTTTGACCCCGCGCGACGTGTTCGTTTCTTCTGAGTCGCTCGTATTATTTTTGGAGAGGCGTTTTGGACTTTTCGGAAGGGCAACCAAAAGGAAGGCGGATAGGACAAAGGACGCTGAGTCGATATAAAACGCCCAGTTCAATGAAACTGTCCCAATTAAAATACCACCTAGTATGGGCCCAATAATTTTAGTGGAATTGTTAATCAATTGGCTAGTGGCAACAGCAGACTGAATTAAGTGAACAGGCGCTACCTCTTTGATCTTTCCTTGGCTTGCAGGATCAAAAAGCGCGGAAAAAAGCGACAATAAACCAACTAAAACATAAACGGAGAGCAAGTTTGGCGCAAACACGATTCCGACGACAATCAGCGCACGAACCCAATCGGCGACAATCATTAGCCGTTTGCGATCCATTCGATCCGCAATAGTCCCCGCAAGAGAACCAAAGACAATGGAAGGCACAGAGAACATTAACATGACCACGGAAACCGCAATAGGTGAACCATGCCACTTAATCCCGACTAACGCCATTAACCCAAGTAAATTAAGCCAGTCTCCAATATTACTAATCGTTTGGGCGGTAATGAGCGCTCGGTACGGTTTTAGTTTAAGCAACTCTCGGTTCATATCAGAACCCCCTCTAATTTTAAATGACACGTATGTCGTTTTATGAATTTAGTTTAACCGACACGCGTGTCATTTTCAAGAGGTTTAAAAAAATAATAAAAGGCCAGACGCCCTACTTTTGAGGGGGCTGACCCTTTTTAAATTTTATCTTTCGCCTTCTTCGTCTCTAAACCAAGGCCACCAGTTCGCTTTTCCGAAGGTACGGACCATGACAGGAATAAAGAGTGGCAAGAAGACGCAGGTGTACAAGACAAGGCCAGAGATGATGATGGTTGCAATTTCCGACAGAGTCATCACACCAGACGGATACATGGCGGCAAACGTCCCGCCGAGTATAATTGCGGCAGAAATAATGACCGTCCCCATGTTTTTCATGGAGGTCAGCATGGCTTCCCGAATGGAAAGGCCTTTATATTCATTAAATCGATCCATGAGGAAGATGCTGTAATCCACACCTAAAGCGACAAGCATGACAAACCCAAAGAATGGAACCGCCCAGTTAATGCCTGTTTTGCCGAGGATGTGCACAAAAATCGTCTCTGAAATCCCCATTGCTGTATAGTAAGATAAAATGAGAGACAAAAGGACGTAGAGTGGCATAATAATGGATCGGAATAAAGCAAACAAGATTAACCCAATCCCAATGAGCATAAGGGTCACGGTTCGTGTATAGTCTTTGTGACTCATTTGCTCAAGGTCCGCATTCACACTTGTTATACCTCCAATGGCAACTTTGGCATTTTCAAGCCCTGTTCCTTTGGTGGCACGCGCTACGGCCGCTTTAACATCGGGAATTTGGTTAAGCGCCGTAACGGAATAAGGATTCACATTAAACGTGACCGAGAGTTTCGTATATTTTCGGTCTTTTGACATATAGGCATCGATCGCTTGTTTAAAGCTTTTGTTTGAGATGGCGGCATCTGGAATGTAAAAGCCAGCCAAAATGCTGTTATCATTGGATAATTCTTTTAAGAAATCATTGGCTTGAGTCAACCCATTTGATACTTTATTTAATCCTGTTGTGCTTTGATTGAGACCATTAATAAGCGTACCAATCTGCCCATTTAATTGACCAAAACCAGAAAGGAGTTGTTTTTGCCCATTTTGGATTTGGGAAGTTCCGCTCGTTAAGTTTGGCACCTGATTTATAAGTTTCCCTTGCCCATCTGTCGCTTGAAAAAGTCCTGTTTGCAGGTGGTCGAGTCCTGTCACGAGTTGACCCAATGAGTCGGTTAAGCTTTTCTGTCCATCCGTTAATTTTTTAAGACCGGAATTGGCGTCTGAAACGGAGCTCGACACCCCTTTCAGCTTGGCGTTCAAAGTTGACAGGGCAGTCAGTGGACTTTGTGAATTGTTTGGATCTAAGATCGCATGTAATCCTGCTAATGATTGTTGATAGGTCTTGTCAGATTGTGCCTCTGGGTGTTGATGTTCATAACTCGTAAACCCATCTTGGATTTGTCCCAATCCCTGTGATAAGCCTTGGGTGGCTTTCTCATAATTACTCGAGAGTTGTCCAAGACCACTTTCGACTTGTTGATAGCCATTCAATAATTTTTCACTGTTGGTTTGAAGTTGTTTGGCGCCAGCTTCTGCTTGTTTGAGTCCGTTCTCAATGTCAGAAGCTCCAGCGGTTCCTTGTTTCATCCCGGATTGTACCTGTTCTAATCCGGATTGAAGCGATCCGAGACCGGTTTTGAGACTTTGGGTGCCGTCAATTAATCCCTTAATCCCATTGGTGGATTTCTTAAGATCCGGTTGCGTGTGTTTAAGTTTGTTAGCTGCATCCTTTAGCCCACTGGATACTTTTTGTACACCGGTGTTGGCTTGTTTGATTCCTTGATTTAAGGATTGCGCTTGATTGGGAACTAAGAAATCTTTCAAAGGCGTGCCGGTTGGACGCGTGACACTTTCGACAGATTTTACATGATTCACTTTTGTTAATTGTTCAGAGATCGATTCAATCGTCTGAAGATATTTTTTATTGTCCATGCGTTCATCATTTTTTATGACGACAGTGGTTGGCATCGATTCACCTGGTCCAAAGCTTTTGGCGACATAATTAAACCCTTTTACTGATGGGTATTTATCGCCCATTTCATCCAATTGGTTAAAGGATTTTAATCCATGATAGGAGATGAGAAACGGCACACAGATTACGGCAACAATTAGAAGCGCAATGAGCGGCCGGCTGAATGAAAAGCGACCAAGTCCGCCCCACATACGACTTTGACTGTGAGAAATATTTTTCGTCATTGGCCAGAATAATCGCGTTCCAAGAACCATCATGAAAAAAGGGACGATCGTGAGAAGCGCAAAGAACAGGACGAAAATCCCAACGGCCACTCCGGCAGCGGATTGATAAATATTAAAAGTCGACAGTCCAATCGCAGAAAACCCAATAAAGACCGCTAAACAACTAAAAAAGACTGTTCTTCCCCCGTTACGGAATGTGGTTAGAATGGCTTCTGCAACCGTTTCATGGTGGGGCAGTTCTTCTTTAAACCGACTTAAGAGCAGGATACAATAGTCTGTTCCGATTCCAAATAAGACAGCAACTAGAAAGATTTGCGTGAAATTAGAGAGCGGAAAATTAAACCGGTCGACTAAGTACGCCAAGATCGATTGCGAGACCATAAATGTGATCCCAACCGTGATTAAAGGGACGAGTGGTGCAATTAGGGAACGAAACACAAAAATGAGAACGAGAAGGATGAAAACCACAGTGATCCATTCGGACTTATGCAGACCTTCTTGTGTACTTGTTGTATAGTCGTCTTCAATCATCCAACTGCTTGTGTAATAATGTGGCACTTTATAGGTGCTTAAAGCACGATAGAGTTGATCCGTTATGATTTTGTGCGATTGGTTTAACGTAATTGAGATCGGCACAATCACTGTTTGATGATCTTTTGACACCAGCTGGCTTTTTAAACTCGGCGTATCAAAATGCGTCGTAATATTTGTGATCCCAAGCTTCTTTTTCTCAGCTTTCAAATGATTAACGGCACGTTTAGCCTGGGCTATTTCTTTTGCGGATAAGCCTTTTGAATCATGGAAGACAAGAATGACTTGTGAAGAATTACCTTTTTTAGAGGGGTTCTGTTTCGCCCATTCATCTAAATACTTGTTAGCCGTCGTGGAACTGTAACCATTTGGAACACTTGCTTGGCCTTTTGTGTGCACGAGTTGGCTTAAAGAAGGGGCAAACGTTAAGAGGCCAGCAATAACCAGCACCCAGATGAGCATCAGGATCCATCTTGTTTTCAATACAAAATTCATAGGAGGAACTCCTTTCTTTCTTAGGGCTTTTCAATGGCTTTATCTAAAATAAGGGCTAGTTTTTCGTAGGTTTTCATAAACGATTCAATCTCATCATCTGAGAATTGGGAGATGAAGTTCTCGACAACATCATGAATTTTTTTATTGGACTCTTGATAGAGGGTTTCACCTTCTTGAGTGAGTGAGAGGTGAACCAAACGTCGATCCGTGTCGTTACGTTTTCGCACAATGAGTTGTTTTTCTTCTAACCGTGAAATCAAAGCAGAAATCGCACTTTTGTTCACATGAAAGAGCTGAGCGAGTTCCGAGGAGGTACACCCTTTCATCATCCGTATGTAATAGAGGGTGATATGCTGATCATGTGTGAGCTGAGATTGAATTTGCTCATTAATAAGGAGCTCACCTTTTCTGTGGACCAGAAAACTAAGTAGTTCATAGCGTTCGATGAGCTCAGTCAACCTTTGTGAATCCATCTATACACCTTCTTTCTGAATAGTTCACATCATTAACTGTTAATGTAATTAACTATATGAGCCTTGGTTGGTTAAGTCAATCTTTAAAACGAGTTAAAAACGTGACGAAAATGTGAAGGGAGTTGTGGGGTGTTAGAATGGTGTGTGGGGGAGAGGCACGTTTGAGTTCCATAGTGCCCCTTGATAACGTTTAATAAAGTTGTTCATACATTTCATTAAGTTGTGCTTTTCGTGTCGCATCCTCTTCCTGATCGGCATAGTTGATTTCTTCTGCTAAAACATCTGAGAGAAAATGGCTTTCCACTGGCGAGAGCGCTCTTGCGAAGGCTTCTTCGTTCTTGTAGTGATGGGTTTCCAGCTTTTTGTAAATGTCTCGTGCCTGTCTATGGGTGTCGACCCAATTGGACAAGGATTCTTTAAGATAATCCAACGTATGGTCTTCGGTCATGGTGGCACCTCCTAGTTCTGTCATTAATGGAATGCCCATAGTTTTTCCCTTGACCAATTGTTGCTATCCAATTTTTTTGGGGATTATATTTTAAAGGGGACTAAAGGTGGGATGTGAGTGGTTGAACGCCAAACGCTAATCTTGTAACAACCAATAAAAAAACACCCCGCGGGGTGTTCAATGTTTATTGTTTATAGAGATTGGGTTATTTTATGGTCAACTATGAACCTTTTGGATGTCTTTATTAAGGTGTCTCTTTTGATAGATATCAAGTAGTCGATCGAGTTCTCGACTGCATTGCAATGTTTTGTTTGAAGTTAAACCGTATTTATTCGCCACTTGAATAAGTTGACGGCGCTTTTGTTCAATTTCGTTGTCCATTTCGTCTTCCGTCTCCTCTCAAGATCAAGTGGAATGTGTGTCCAAAGTATTATCTTATAATCTCGTAAGTTTTTAAATAGATTCGTCAAAACATGTCAGGTTTCGACACTGTTTTTTTGGTTTTCTAAAGCGGTTTATTAAGCCCATCATATTAAGGGTTTTGGACAGCCTATTCTTTGGGTAAAAGGGTGAGGGCTTACAAGGTGGCAAATGGTCAAAAAATAGTCATGACCGAGTCAAGCAGTCTATGATAAACTGTAGAGTAGGGTTTTGAAAAGGCGCCAACAGAAAAAGGAGTTGAACAGCCTTGAAACGATTGAAAGAGTCGGACGTTTTAAATAAAAACATAATGGATTTAATCATCCCCGAGGATAACGTTGCACTTGTATTCACAACGAATCCGCTTGAACATGCCTTATTAGTCTTAGTTAAGTCAGGCTATTCCGCCATTCCCGTTCTTGATAAGACTAATAAATTTCAAGGTATTATTAGTAAAACCATGATCCTAAATAAAATATTTGGGCTAGAGCGTATTGAATTTGAAAAACTGTCAGAATATCGAGTGGATGAATCGATGAAAACAGATATCCCGATTGTCAAACCCGAAGATTCCTTTTTGACGGTTATGAAATTATCGATCAATGAACCGTTTCTATGTGTGGTTGATGAGGACGGTTACTTTAAAGGGTTGCTTCCGCGAAGCGCCTTATTAAAGTTTTTAAATCATTTTCTTCGAGACCTCAGCCATGAGAGCGTGACCCAAAATTAATTGAGCGAGCGTAATCCCTCCTTATATAGATAAAGGAGGGATGCAGAGTGTAGAGAAACCCGGTTTATTTCTCTACACTCGCAGTATTTTGAACCGGAATAGTTTGTATTTTGTATCGACCTGTGGAAATTCGCTCGCTTTTTGCCGCGGACGAACGTCCGAGCCTCCTCACTTTTAATAGGTGTTGCGGGGTCTCGGCCGCCCGTTTTTCCGCAGGCGTCTCGCGATTTCCACTTGGTTATTTTGTATCTAGCTCATAAATAAATGAGCTAAGAAGATCGTCAACTACCTGTAAGCTTAGCGAGGTGATTGGCGATCTTTTTTATATTCTGGACCGTTGCTGTCATTAAGGCTTGTTCTTGTGCATTTTCTCTTCCGCGTAAACGGCAGTAGCGAAACGACTACTTGAAAAATCTTCGTGATTTACTTCTCTGATTAATCCCCGTGTTGTTTTGCCTAAAATCCTTAGGTATTTGAAGGGTTTTAGGCAAGCCAACAAGTAAGATAACTCAAGAAGTAGGGCATGATGAAATCCCAAGTAGCAGGCTCGCAAAGCTTCGCTCAATCGTTTCTTTTCGTTTTTTATAAAGATATTTTCCAGATATAGAGAGGCGATTCTCTCGAATCTTTTCTTTATGTTCCTCCCATACGTGTCTTGTGATCACTTTTTGGTGGTTCCGAGACTTGGTACATTGATTAAGAAGGGGACATTCTGAACAACGTTCAGGTTTTGATTTGTACTGCTTGTAACCCTCACGATCAGTCGTGCTGTCGTTCAATGTTTCACCGTTTGGACAGGTATAAGAATCGGTAGTCTGATCATATTGAAACTTCCATTTTGGCATAAGACCTTTCACAGGTGAAAATCGACGGTGACCAATAACACCAAAAATTTCTCTCTCTACTAGTCCTTTACAAATAGGGGTCGTTAAATAACCAGAATCCAAAGCAGTCGCCTCTACTTTAAAGCCAAAGCGCTTGATCTGTCGATCAAGCCTCTCAAGATAAGGGACAGAATCATGGAAATTCCCAGGTGTGACATGAACATCGGTGATGATATTGAACTTGATATCCGTTGTTCGGTGGTCAAGATAAAAGAAACCTTCTGGCTTTTGATCTCGATACATATAACCACTTTCAGGATCTGTTGTACTCACTTTAATTTCTTTTGTCTCCACCTCTATTTCCTTTTTCTTTAACGGCTTTTTTCCATGTTTTCTCCGATCCTCTTCAATAGCTTGATCAAGTTCATCAATATAAGACTTTGTTGAAGCTTCTACTTCTTGTTTTATAAACTTTCTCTTATTGGCATTCGCTTTAAGGTGGGTTGAATCAGTGAATAATACACGTCCTCCAACCATTCGTTTCGACTGCGCAAGCAGTACGATTTCATCGAAGATATCTTGAAAGACCGTCGTCCCTTTAAATCGTTTTCTTCTGTTCCAGCTGATTGTCGTATGATCTGGCACTTTATCTGTAAGATTCAAACCTAAAAACCAACGATAAGCGACGTTGACCTGGATCTCTTTTTCTAGTTGTCGTTCGGATCGAATGCCATAGAGATAGCCAATAAACATCATTTTAAATAAGGCGATGGGGTCAATGGATGGACGACCATTATCCTCTGAATAAAGGTGTCTAACCTTTTCTAGGATGAATGAAAAATCTATGTATTGATCAATTCTTCGAAGAAGATGATCCTCAGGCACCAAGTCTTCAATCGATACAAATTCAATTTCACTCTGTTTACTTTTGTTAGATCGTAACATTACCATATCCCCATTCCATTTATTAATAAATAAAATGTCAGTTACAGTTAACCCAGCGGAAATAGGCGAGACTCAAAAAATCGTGTAACCACGATTTTTCTGCGAAGATGACGCTCTCAGAAGCGCTCCTTAGTCC
>CAWHJF010000010.1:0-69164 GCA_963829575.1 uncultured Sporolactobacillaceae bacterium
GGGGAGTTCTTGCAGCCGATAATGCAGATAATCACTCATTGCAAGTTCTGCTTCAGAACCTGTACACTTGGAATTTCAACCAGTTGATTAAGCAATTCTTTCAACTGTTCTTTTGATTGCCAGTTTCGCATGGTCCGTTCTCCTCTCTTTTACCATATACTATAACAGATTCGTCTTTTATGGCCGTACCGTTTTACCCTTTTTTGTGGGGAAAAGGTTGAAAACTAATACCCTTTATTGAATCGTATTCAATCGACCTTTCCATATACCTTGTAAGGAATTGGAGTGAACACATCGTGACGATAATCTATGCCCATCGTGGGGCAAGCCAAAAATGTCCGGAAAATACCATGGTGGCATTTAAACAAGCTGAGAAAGATGGAACAGATGGGATTGAAATGGATGTCCATCTTACTAAGGATGGGGTTCCCGGTTGTTATTCATGACGAAACGGTAGATCGAACCAGTGATGGAAACGGATTTGTCAAAGATTACACATTAAACGCGATTAAAAAATTAAATATGGGCAGTTGGAAATCGAGTCAATACAGTGCAGAAAAGATTCTCACCTTGGAAGAATTTCTAGATTGGATTGCGCCGACATCACTTCTCATCAATATTGAATTAAAAAACAATATTTTTTCTTATAAAGGGATGGAGAAAAGTGTACTCAATATGGTCGAAGAACAGGAATTATTAAATCGAACAGTCTTTTCATCCTTTAATCATGAGAGCCTATACAAGCTTCATTTACGAACATCGATGCAGAAACAGCACTTTTATTCGCTAAACCAATCATGGTTCCACCGTGGGATTACTGCCGAGAACTTGGCGCAAAAGGTATCCATCCCTATTTTCGGCATGTCAGTTCCCAATTGATTGATGACCTTCATGATCATAACTTAGTGGTCCGCCCCTATACTGTGAATAACCCACGCTTCATGCGGATGTTGTTGAATTGGCGATCCGATGCGATTATTACCGACCAGCCTTGGATGGCCGCTACACTTAGACAGCATGTTCAATAGACACTTTGGCATGATTTTGGGAGGGATTAGTGCCCATAGTGGTTGCACGGACTACGTACGGGAACTGAAACGCGGCGGTAGTTCCCGTACGCGTTTTAAATTTTATTTACAGGAACAATCGCACGCCCACTGTTCCCGTCACACCCTTCTTTCTCCACTGATGTTGGTCGAATCCGTCTTCTTCAACACCTCCATCAAGAAACTCGCATCTTTCCCACAAAAACGCTCCCTATTTTCAAACAAAACATGATAAAATAAGTCATACTTATTTTGCAATCGCTTTCACATTACAAGCATCTTAATTAACAAGATGCCAAAGGAGTTTGACTTGTGAGCACACATCACCATTCCCCAATCCTACAGACTCGACCAAATCGAGTTCGAAAGACCATGATCCGAACCCTTGTAGGGCTCATTATTCTTTTTCTTGTTGTGGTTTTGGCTCTCAGTTATTATGTGACCAATCAACTGATCCATCCTAAGCATAAACCGGTCACGATCACACCGAGTGCAATCGGACTAACTTATAAAAACATTTCGTTTGAGAGTCATGATAGCACCGTTACTTTTAAAAGCTCGGAGATTTCCGACTCCAAACACAACCCATAAGTGGTTTATTACGTCACATGGCTATACCGGAAACCGACTAATTTGGCCAACTCAAGGACACCCCAAAGGAGAGCCTGGCTTGGAATTCTTCAAATTCCTAAACAACCATAACTACAATGTCCTCACTTTTGATTATCGGAATAGCGGGGAGTCAGGCGGTCACACCACAACCGTCGGCTTTTATCAGCAACAAGATTTGCTCGGTGCAATTGATACCATACTGGGACAGGAAGCCAAGGCCCAAATTGCCTTGATCGGCTCGTCGCAAGGCGCCAGCCACTACGCTTTTGACAGCCCCACAAAGCCCTGCCGTTAAAGTGGCGATTGCCGACTCGTCGTTTTCTAATTTAGGAAGCTACTTAAACATAAATTTGCCAAAATGGTCTCATCTTCCGAGTTTTCCATTTAATGAATTGATCTTAAAAATGTCGGTCCCTCTAACGATTCATGTGAATCCCAATAAGGTGTCCCCGGTTCTTGAAGCCGAAACCTTTCACAAACCGCTTCTTCTAATGGGCTCTACAACCGATCCAACGATTCCTTTCAAAAACAGCCAAGCGATCTACGCGGCCACCAAATCAATAGAAGACGTCACCTTGGATACCTTTACTCGACACGGCCACACCATGGAATTTGTCGACCAACCCGCAACTTACGAAAAAGAACTTTTAGACTTTCTAAATAAACATCATTTTTAAAAAGAGAATGACGCTTGACCAAGAAGCAAGGATCCCCCCATCAATACACCAAAGATGAGGGCGTAGAACCTAATAAGTACGGCTCCTTTTTGTTTTGAGCAAAAAAGTTATTATGAAAAAATCACCTATGCTATAATAAAGCCGCGAGGCAAGGGAATAGTATCAAACGTCCCTTAAACAAAGGAAAAAGGAATGAATGCATATGAGCGAACGTAAGTTATTTTCTCCCTTTACAATAAAAAATGTGACGTTCAAAAATCGAATTGTCATGTCACCAATGTGCATGTACAGCTGTTACGACGAAGACGGTCTAGTCAACGATTGGCACTTAACCCATTACACAAGCCGCGCCGTTGGAGGGGTCGGCCTCGCCATTGTGGAATCGACAGCAATCACTTCACAAGGGCGCATTTCCAAGCAGGACCTCGGGATCTGGAGCGATGCGCATCTTCCAGGTCTTAAAAAACTGGTCGATCTTAATCATAAAAATGGAAGTAAAATGGGCATTCAACTCAATCACGCCGGCCGAAAAGCCATTGTGGACGGACCGATCCTCGCCCCTTCTGCCCTTCCATTTGACCAAGATTGGAAACTTCCAGAAGAAATGACCAAAGAAGACATTCAAGCAACCCTTACAGCCTTTAAAGATGGTGCGAAACGGGCGAAAGAAGCGGGTTTCGACCTCATTGAAATTCATGCAGCCCACGGCTACCTGATCAATCAATTTCTTTCTCCAATCTCAAACAAGCGGACAGACGAATATGGAGGAAGTCTTGATAACCGTTACCGTTTACTTGGAGACGTGATCGAAGCCATCAAGACCGAATGGGCGGACCGTCCTTTATTCGTTCGCGTGTCGGCCACGGATCATCTTGAAGGTGGAAGTACCCCTGAAGACCACGTGTACTATGCGAAGAAGATGAAAGCGCAAGGCGTTGATTTAGTCGACTGTAGCTCCAGTGCCGTCGCCCCAGCCACTATTGATGCCTTCCCGGGCTACCAAGTGCCTTACGCGGATCAAATCCGCCGTGAAGCTGACATCGCAACCGGAGCAGTAGGAATGATCTTAAATGCGGTTCAAGCTGAAGAAATCCTTAAAAATGAACGAGCGGATATGATTATTTTAGCCCGTGAACTCCTTCGCAACCCTTATTGGGCCTATACCGCTGCGGTTGAATTAGGTGTTGAAATCGACACACCGGTTCAATACGAACGCGGTTGGCGATTAAAAATATAAAAAAGGTGGTTTAAACATATGGCAGCATTAAAAGAACTCACAAATCAAGAAGACTGGCAAGCCCTTTATGAGTCATCAAACAACCAACCCGTTCTCCTTTTTAAACACAGTACAACATGTCCGATCAGCGCGAACGCCTGGAAAGAATTTAATAACACGCTTCAAGATCTCGAAAATAAAGGCGTTCAAACTGCTTATGTAAAAGTAATTGAATCGCGTCCAGTTTCTCTTCAAATTGCTGACGATTTGGGTGTCACACACAAATCGCCACAAGCCATTTTAATCAAAAATAAAACGGCACAATGGAATACGTCCCATTACGATATTACGCAAGATGCTTTAAACGCTGCAATTCAATAAAGTACATCTTCATTCAGTGGGGCTTCTTCATCCCCTACTGAATATTAGATTCACGTATTCGACCTTGTACGAACCGTTAATCCCCCGCCTCAACTTATTACAAGGTTTGAAGGTGGGGGTATTACTATCGTTAAGGCGCGATAAAGACAACTCTGCCCCCAAACACTAAGCGATTGGGGGCAGTTTTTTGCTCGTAACCTTTTTCATCAAAACGTAAACGACCAAAAATCCTCAGCCAAATACGTGTTTGGAAAAATCGCCTGGGCTTCAGCTAATAGCTCGGGGCAGAATCTCCTTTATAACGAGCGCTGATATGGGTCAAAATTAAGGTCTGGGCATCCGCCATTTTTGCACATTCAGCCGTTTGTCGGGTTGAAGAATGAAAGAACTGGTTAGCCCCCTCTTCTTTTTCAACCATAAACGTATGCCGCTTCATGAACGAGGATCGTTGCCCCATTGGCCAATACCTGTTCATTCGGACAAGGTTTGGTATCCCCCAAAATCGCCAGCACACGTCCTTTTTTTATCAGCCCAAAAAGCGATTGGTCTCAATAATCCGACCATCTTCAAGGACAACCGTTTCCTCCGTTTTTAACTTTTGTAAAAATGGTCCCGGTTGAATGCCGAGTTCATGTTTCACTTTATCGATATCAAGTCGGCCAGGTTGATCAGGTTCTGTTAACCGAAACCCGTAGCTTGATACTCCATGTGAAAGCTTCTGAATTTGGATATGCCAATCGCCTTCCTCAAAGGTATCCCCATCCTTAATTTCCACTATTTGAAGTGGATAGGTCAAATGGGTTCGGGTTAAGCGCAGGTTCACCTCTATGTATTTTCCAATGCCTTTTGGCCCGTAGATTGTAAGCGGAGTCTCACCGCCTTGAAAGGAGCGACTACCAGTAGACCGGGTAATCCAAAGACATGGTCCCCGTGTAAATGGCTAATAAACACCTTCGACACTTTTCCTAATTTCACTTTGGTTTGTAGGATTTGACGTCGGGTCGCTTCACCGCAATCAAAGAGCCAAATATCTCCGCCATATTCCGGCATGATCAGCGCGAGTGACGACACATTTCGCTGCTTGGCAGGTACGCCGGCACCAGTTCCCAAAAAAATAAATTCCATCTCGCAACACACTCCAAAACGTTATCCTTATAAGTATAATCTAAATCAAGCTCCCACACACCTCTAAGGAAAAACGTCAGACGTTTTACTAAGATGGATACGGTCTAAACGTTAGGAGATTCTCATAAACTATTAATAGGTTCAATTAAGCAATCGATAGGAGCGTTATAGATGAACATTGATTGGCAAATCTTTCGAAAAGAGGAATTAAAAAACTGGAAATTTGAACTTGAGGAAGAGCAAAAACGACTTGAATTCGAGATGGAGAAACAACAGAAGATCTGCGAGAAATATCTGCTTCGTTGGCAGGTTGCAGAAACAGTCAAAGATCAAGTCTCTCAAGCAACTTTTGAAAATGGAATTGGCCCTTATCAAAGAAAAAAAGACCAAATCAATCAAGAAGTTCGAGCGAAACTTCATGATTTGATGCAGCAGCCTGAATTAATAGAAGCGTTCAAACACGTCATTCGAATAGGATTAACGACCCATTTGGAAAATTTAGTCCCAGCTCCACAACCTTCTAAAGTCAAATTGACCAAAGACAAATTGCACAAGAAGAAAACTTTAAAAAGAAAGTGGCATCCCCAACCTCAAAATTGATCGTCCACTAGAGTCTCAAAGTGTACAAGGTCTCCTTCTAAACAGATCAAAGGTCAGATTCCCTATTGTGGAGAGTCTAACCTTTACGTCTTGCTTACCCTTCATTCTCCTGAAGCGTTTTAGTCACTACCGGTCCGCATGAAAAGCTTCCATAAGCAACCGATAAGACGTTTTCCGAGCTTCAAAATTATGCACATTTGTTAAGATCATAATTTCATCTGTTCCATAGTCTTCTGCCATATATTCAATTCCCGCTTTAACGGTTTCTGGTGAACCTACAATCTACTTCCTGCGATTTTGATTCCATGCCTCCTGCTCCCAACTCCGGGGCTTGAACCCCTTTGCCTCCTCTACAGAAGGATCCCATCACTCGTCCCATTGGCCAGTTGAATCAACCAATATTCTAGGCTAAGGGCTTCTTTTGAGCCTTTTCATCCGTTTCCGCACAGACGACATAGGTCAAACCGACGTTTGGGGTTGAGACAACCCCTTGAGGTTGAAAGTGCTCACGATATGCCTGCATCGCTTTAGGACCTATCTCTGGACTAATAAAGTGAGCAAAAGAAAAAGCCGTCCCTGTTTGGGCTGCAAGCGCAGCACTCGAACCAGAGGACCCCAAAAGCCAGACCTCAGGAGTCGACTCAATTTGGGGATAGGCGCGTAGTTCCTGAGAGGGAGAAGACACCGTTTGACCATTCGACAAAAAGGAAAGCAACTCTTGAACCTGTTTCGGGTATTCCGACGGACTTCGCACCGCACCATTCGCTAACGCTTGAGCGATTCGAGCATCTCCCCTGGTCCCGACGCGTTCCAAGATCGATTCGATTCGGGTACAAGCCTTCTAAAAGGCGGAAATTTTCGGCGACTTTGTATGGGCTATAGTGAGATAATAGCACCCCGCCAGACCCCACACGGATTTGAGACGTCTGGGCGGCCGTGTGGCTAATTAAAAGCTCTGGCGCCACACTTGCGAGATCTCTTGTATTGTGATGTTCGGCAAACCAAAACCGATGATAACCTAAAGAATCCGCTAATTTGGCCAACTCAAGAGAAGCGAGAAGCGCCTCTCTCGTAGGTTGGCCTTTAGGAATTGGAAGTTGATCCAGTACACTTAGTTTTAGCTCCATAAAAAAACACTCCTCAGGGTGGGTTGACACACCGACCTTCTCCCTCATTTTATGAGAGCAACTTTCTCGGTATGTCCACCCCTTTTAGAGTGCTAAACCAATTAAAAGCTTAATAGCCGATTTGTTTGGATCCCGATTCATCCAATTCTTCCAATGAGGCAATTTGGTGTGGATTCACCGTGAACTCCTCAAACTGGACAAGGGCATTTCGCAAATCCCCTTTATCGTCATGTAAATAATCCGTGATGAGCTCATTTAAGCTCATCTCCAGAACGTATTCTTTGCCATTACTTAAAATTAATTTTGTTTTCATTGATCCTCACGCTCCTCAATTTAAATATGGATTTACTTATCCTTTTTCAACGCTTCTTCAACACTTCCAATTGCCTCTTCAAAAGAACGCGCTTGGTGTCCTGAAATCGAATCCTCATGTCCATAGCGAACCCGGTCATACACCGTTTGGATTATATCGCGACTCGCGTGATGAACCGAGAGTCGTCCTAACCATTCCGATAACGTTTCGTGTTTTTGCCGCCCCAAATCCGTCTTTCTCGTTTTTTTCTGAAGCTGAAAAACAGCAGCTCGAACCGGATCCTTAGGGGCTCTCAGCCGTTCAAAAAAACGCGGACGAGTAATGGTTCGACCCGTTGAAGCGACCGTACGCTGCTCATTCAAATGAGTCTCGTTGGCCACATTTTCTGAAAAACGAAAGCTCCGAATCACAAAAAAGCTAATAATCAAAAGGGCAATGACGATCGGAATTAGCATGAGCTCAGCATGAGTCCCATGCCCAACTGGAATTTGTTCTGTGCCTTGTGGCTTATGCCTATTATAATTATTTAACAAGCTATTTAGCGCTTTTTTATGTGCGTCAGATCCGGGATGTAAAAAGTGAGTGACAAGTGCCCAGATCCCCGCAAAAACAAAAGATAAGACGTAGAGGACCCCATCAAGCACCAGATAAACCAATGATTTAATATAGGGAAATACGAGTTGTATCACAACTCCACAAATCGCAACTCCTAAAAAACCAATGAGCGCGATCATTGCTCCAACCAACCGTTTGGATACGCGCCACTCTAATACGCCTTCATACCCTGCAATCAGTAGGGTTTGAAAAATGAGGAGGACGATCAACTCGCGATGTCTCCCACCTGGTTGATAGGTCATCCAAAGCACTAAAATGATACAGACTGTTGCAATCCACAGCCACCAGCGGACTCGAACGGATTGACCTTCGATGAATGAAAAAAGGCGCCACAAAACGTACAAAACCAAGCCAAAACTAATGATAATCGGCCATGAAAAGGCGAGCCAAGTGACGAGAACCATCCCGAAAGTTAACAAATAGTAAACGCCCATTCTGTTTCGATTATATTTGTATTTCAAAAGAAACACACCGGTGGATAAAAGAACGCCGAGCGCAAGGAGCGTCCAGATCATATGTCCAATAGACCCACCCCATTTGGAGACGAACTGGCTAATCGTCAAAAACAAGACCCACTCGATGCATAAAAGCAATCCTTTGTCTAACCAATTGGATTTAGTCGGCAACCTTCACACCCCCCTTACGAATCGGTGTGAGGGTACCCGTCTCTTCAACCTCATAGAGCTTGAGTCCCCGTTTCTGCCAGAGCGACAGAATGGGATCACTGGCAATTTCTTTAAAGGCACCTGCAAAGAAAACCACTCGAGGTTGCGTAAAATTTTTGGTCATTTCACGAATCGCAAGTTTTGGGTCAACGCGCAAAAAGTTAACTTGGATAAGCGCTAAACGCTCCATGATGCGAAAATAATGAGGTCGATCATTCCCCAACATGGTATGTAGGATAAGCGCTTTTCCCATCGGCTTCGTATTGATCGACAAATCAAAATCAATGCCGCGCCGATGCGCCATTTCCGCGAGTCTCGCAAACGAAGAGAGTTGATCCTCTAACTTTTCAACATCCTCTTTCTGCATGCTTGAGCCAATTAATACAACAAAGCTCCACGTCAACCCCATTGTTTTTTCAACAAGTTTGGTCTGAAGTGCTCCCTTTCTAGCTGTTGCTTTCCAATGAATCGCTTTTAAAGAATCGCCTTGAGTGTAATCTCGGGTTCCAATCGGAAGCGATCGATCATAGAAAAGCGAGTTTCGATTGGCATGACCGCCTTCTTGAAGAAGGTGTGCACTCTCAAGGCCTGAAACCGCTTGGCGTTTCGGATAAACCACGACCTCCGACCTCACAAACTCATAACGAATTTGAACGGTCATGAGCTTGAGCGGATCGGATAAAGTGAGCCTTAGATCATGCAATCGACCGACTCCCCTCGCGACTGTTGAAAAGGGCAAGGCCAATTCTAAAGACTGCTTCCGCTGTACAGAAATCGAAAACTCATACCTTTGATCCTGCGTTTTTTTGCCCTGATCAAACTGAAACACCGAATCATGAGAAAACTGACAGGTTCCTAAAACAGGGAGATTGGCTTTATTAATAAAGCGAAACAGCCATTCCCCATCGTCCCCTTTGGTCACGCTTATTTTCTTTCGTTCGTTGTCATAGAAAAATCGCTTAGCTACATGCTTGAGATAGAGTCTTGGGTAGAGGCCAAAAACTAAAAATAGAGAAGAGACAAAAAACAATAAAACGTTGGCGGTAAAGAGATCGATAAGAAATAACACAATTCCGAGGCCAAGCGCCACATCCACAAATGTCGATGAGCCTTTTAGAAGCTCCGTCTTCATTCACGTGTCCCTTCTTCAACTGGCACTTCCAATTGTTTTAAGAGATCTTGAATGACTAGGGGTTTCGTCGTCCGCATCTCACCCTCCATTGTTAACACCAACCGGTGGGCTAATACATAAGGCGCCAGTTCTTTAAGATCATCCGGCGTGACAAAGTCACGCCCAAATAAAAGCGCACGCGCCTGTGCTGCACGCATAAAGGCGAGTGTTCCCCTTGGACTAACACCTGTCTCTACATACTCATGGCCCCTTGTGGCCTGCACAATCTCAAGCAAATACCGTTCAACCTCTTCTGAGAGGGTGATGTCACGAACCTCAATTTGTAGGCGTTCAATATCTTCTAAGTTATAAATGGGCTGAAGCGCATCAAGTGGCTCATTTTTTCGATAGAGCCTTAAAATCTGCAATTCTTCTTCCAAACTTGGATAACCCATTTGAATTTGCAATAAAAAGCGGTCCATTTGGGCTTCTGGAAGCGGGAAGGTCCCCTGTTGTTCAATCGGGTTTTGGGTCGCTATGACAATAAAAGGACCGGTTACTTTTAACGTTTCCCCTTCAATCGTCACTTGATGCTCTTCCATTACTTCGAGCAAACTCGCTTGGGTCCGTGGGGTAGCACGATTGATCTCATCGGTTAATAAAATATTGGTCATAACGGGTCCTGGTTTAATTTCAAAGGTTTGCTCTTTCGGATTAAAAATTTGAATTCCAGTAATATCACTTGGTAAGACATCTGGAGTCAGTTGAACCCTTGAAAATTTCCCATCTATGGACCGCGCCAATACCTTGGCAAGAACAGTTTTCCCGGTACCCGGTACATCTTCTAAAAGAACATGCCCCTTACTAATTAAAGCAATCATTAAAAGTTCAGCTGCCTTTTGTCGACCAACCAACACTTTTCCAATTTGATCTTGTAAGCGATTTAATTCTTCTCTCATCGAACTCCTCCTCAACCCGTTCACAAATCTTTTCAAACCTATCAAACTATTTAAATTATAGCATTAAATAAAAGGATCAGACACGGGTCTGATCCTTTTTCTGTAAATCGTTAGGTTTTAAAATGAAATAACCAATTATTAAGAAGATGAGCACGCTAAAGATCAAAAAACTATTATTTTTACCATTAAATGGTGTTTGGGCTGGGATCTTTAGTGGGTGAACATTTCCAGGGATCGGCTTTGAGGCCACAAGTTGGACTTGTTTTTGAAGCGTTCCGTTCACAGATATGCTCAAGGTTCCGACCGAATGGTCTTTCTCAATTCCTTTGATAAGTTCCGACTTAGGGAGCCAATGGATGGATTGAGCCACCTGATCACCGTCTTTGTAACTAATAGTTGCCGGTTTAGCTAATTGAACAGGGATGGTTTTTCCATTGATATGGATCGATTGATAAGGACCCTGTTGCCCGCCAACCTGCATGGTTTTAATCCGTGCGAACGCATACTGACTAATGGCCTTCACATCTGGATACTCGCCATAATTATTATCCTGCATCACAACGGTAATAATCCGATTATGACCTTTTTTTTCATACTCGACAATGGTTTGGCCCGCTTGATCAGTAAACCCGGTCTTCCCGCCAATTGCCAAAGGGTTGTCATAAATCTTATCTCGGCGATAGATTTCTGCCGTCTGCTCGTCCGTATGGAGCATATACGTATTGGCTCGCATCGCTGGAAACACATCTGGGTAGCTCATTAATTCTTTTGCAATAATTGCCATATCGTAAGGGGTTGTATAATGATTCGGATCATGAAGCCCGTTTGGTGTCACGAAATGCGTATCTTTTAAACCAAGCTTCTTGGCTTCATCATTCATCATTTTGGCAAACCCCACTTCGGTTCCGCCAATATGTTCGGCGACTGCCATCGCTACATCGTTCGAGCTAATAATCATGAGCGCGTACAACGCATCTTTTTTCGACATCGTTTCACCAAGATGCATCCGATAAAACCAATTACTCGGATCTTGTTGGACGGCCTCACGCGTCGCCGTAATGACCTCATTGTCCTTCATTTTTTGCTCCATCAAAAGAACAGTCATGAGTTTCGTAATGCTTGCCGGGTAGGCTTTATGATGCGATGCTTTACTATATAGGACTTCACCGGTATCGGCATTGATTACCACGGCATAAGGCGCCTGAATGCTCGGTTCTCCCTCGGCATAAGCCATAGGTGTCATCGCGATCCAACTGATTAAGAATCCCATAATTAATGCTAGTCCAAGTTTTCTAAGCTGACACATTCAACCACCTTTTCAAACTAATCTCAGAAGTTATTCGAATTATACTATACAGAAGTCCCTATTAAAGAACAATCCTTTTTTATTGGAAACGTCTCGACCGTTTGGTCTTAATTTTGGTTGTCGTCTCCTTAAGCCACTTGGCATTTTTCTTAATGTCGAGATAACGAGACATTTCATTCATAAGATGGTGCAGTTTTGCACGTGTTTCAAACTCTTCTCGTGTCCCCGGGAGTGGCAAATCCCTCATCTCTTCCCGGATTTCCTTTAACTGTTCAATATAATAATAAGCGGTGTTCTCTTCTTTAACATGGGCACTTAAATCTTCTAGAAAACGAGAAAACATCATGCGTTGCGGCACGTGTTCATCTAATTGAGAAATAATTGGTAGCATTCGATGAAGAATATCAAATTGCTTTTCACGCATTTCAAAATAACGGTAATGATGCTCGTCCTTTCGCAGAAGATGGTTCTCGACATTTCGAATGGCGAGACTTTCTGCTTCATTAAAAATAAGCTCGAGTTCAATCAACTCAAGTCCGTCCCAACCTTGGTCGCCTTTATCCAAAAACTCAGCGTACTTGATGAAGAATGGTTCTAAAATGAGATTCGATTTTGGCTTGATACGTGCCTAGATCTTTTTGGAGATTAGGCATGAAGCTGTTCAGGATGAGCGCTATGCCAACCCCGATCGAAATTAATGCGAGCTCATTTCCAATAACAGACCATGAGATCTGTTGATCGTTATAAATATGTATTAAAATAACCACGCTTGTGACAAATCCGGAATTAATCTTAAGTTTAATTAGAACCGGTAAAAGGAGCACAATCAAGATCGCAAAGACGAGTGGTGAATAGCCAAGCAAACTAAAAAGGACGCCGCCAAATAAGATGCCCATGACACCGGAGAAACCTCGGCTCATCGCGACCTTAAGCGAACGCATTTTTGTTGTCTCAATACAAAGAATGGCTATGATCCCTGCTGAACTATAAAAGTTTAACCCCAACCATTGGGCAATATACATGGCAAGTCCGGCCCCAATGGCAGTTTTTACGATGCGGCTTCCAATTCTCATCCCAATTCAATCCTTTTCATGTCCATCCGTCCAATTGAAAATTTTAATGGGTCTTATAAACTTCAATAAAAAAGGACGAGTCATAGTCAATCGATCCTAACAAGACTCGTCCACCTCAAACAATAGGCTTACTCTTCAATTTTTAAAAGGATTTTTCCGGTATTCTTATTTTGCCCCATGTGAACATGGGCTGATTGCACGTCTTTAAACTCAAACACAGAGTCCACGATCGGTTTCAACTCACCCGATTCAAACAGGCTGAGTACCGTCTCTGAAAAATCTTTGGTTAAGGCCTCTTTATACTCAAGTGAACGTGAACGGAGCGTCGTTGCCGTGACCGTGAGCCGTTTCATCATTAAATAACCAAGATGCGCTTCAGGCACCACAGCGCCTCCTAATGTACTAATAATCACTAAACGCCCATCGACAGCTAACGATTTAAGATTATCCTCCCAATAAGGGGCTCCGATAAAATCCAAGATCAGATTAACTTGTCCACATGTTTCTTTGATTCGTTCAATAAAAGATTCCTTTTTATAATTAATCGTCACATCGGCACCTAACGCTTCGCAGGCCTGACACTTCTCATCCGACCCAGCTGTAATGACGACCGTGGCTCCTTTCATTTTGGCAAGTTGGATCGCAGCGGTTCCCACTCCACTTGCACCAGCGTGGATTAAAACCGTCTCCCCTTTTTCGAGCCTGCCAATCCAGAACAGAGATTGAAAAGCAGTCAGAAACACTTCGGGGATTGCTGCGGCATCCGTATAAGAAAACGACTCAGGCATCGCCATGGCCATGTTTTCTGAAATCACGGCATATTCCGCATAGCCGCCTCCCTCGATTAAACCAAAAACGCGATCGCCTTTTTTCCATTTGGTCACACCATCTCCAACCTCTGCCACGACCCCTGCCATTTCGAGACCAAGGATCGGACTCGCGCCTTTCGGTGGTGGATAATTGCCTTCTCGTTGGGCGAGATCAGCCCGATTTAAAGCGGTCGCTTTGAGTTGAACCAAAATCTCATGTGATTGGGGATTTGGTGTGTCCACATCCCCTATGTAAAGTTGTTCAGGTCCACCCGGTTGTTTGATTTGCACAGCTTTCATACAATACCCTCCCTAATTCTTATCCTTTTTTGACGTCTCCGAGCCGAACGTTAGAAGCTCTTTTCCAAAACGAGTCTGGATCGACTCCATGACCTCATAAAGCGGTTCTTTTTTCGCTTCTTCTTGAAATGTAAAGAGATCGAGTTGTTTGGACACTTGTTTTTTGGTTTCGAATTTTTGAACCCCAAGTCCTAAGAGCCGGACTGGTTTACCCGACCAATGCTCCTCGAATAAGCTCATGGCCACTCGCTCAATTTGATTGGCCTCATCCGTTGGTTGATCCAACGTCTTCATGCGGGTCACTTGTGTCCAGTTACTGTAACGAATCTGGACTTGAATCTGATATGCGGTATAATGCACCATTTTAAGTTTTTTAGACAAGGTTTCCGAAAACTTTTTAAAAACGGGGCGTGCCTCGCTAAGTTGTGTAAGATCCACTGGAAACGTGGTGGATTGACTCATGCTTTTGTAGACACTCTCTTGTTTGGGGTCAACTGGGCGTAAATCTTGACCGTTTGCTCGGAGATAAAGCTTTTCGCCATGTTGACCCAGAAGCCGTTTCACTCGGCCCTCCTCGGCCTTCGCAAGGTCCCCAATGGTATGAATGCCCACCCGTTCAAACTTTTCGGCTGTCTTTGGGCCCACTCCATGCATCGCGCCAATGTTAAGCGGCCAGAGCACAGACGGAACATCGCGTTTCCGAAGAATGGTGAGCCCCATCGGCTTCTTCATATTAGAGGCCATTTTGGCAAGAAATTTATTGGGTGCAATTCCCACACTGGATGGCAATTGAAGATCTTCTAGTAAGGTCTGTTGAATGGTTCGTGCCAATTCGATCGGATGATGAGTGCTCACTGTTTCCGTCACATCTAAATACCCTTCATCAATGGAGACTTTTTGTACGAGTGGCGTGAAGGACCTTAGAATCTCAAACATTTGTCTCGATGTCTCGCGATAAAGTGGGAAATCTGGCGTTTTGACAATTAAATCTGGACAGAGCCTGCGCGCTTCACGAACCCGCATGGTCGTTTTGACCCCTTTGGCACGCGCCTCATAACTACTAGTCACAATAATGCCACGGCGCTCTTCAACGCGTCCAGCAATCGCGAGTGGCTTTCCGCGCAAGTCAGGATGGTGGGCTTGCTCCACGGAAGCATAGAAACTATTCATATCGACATGAAAAATGATCCGGGCCTGTCCCATTTTTGCTACCCCTCTTTTCAAGACGAGTATACCACAAAAAATGAAAAACATGAGGCGAACAGACTTGTGGGGGTAGTTCGTGGGGACAGACTGACAGTTGGAGGGGACAGACTGCGTCTGTCCCCTCTGTCATTAAATAAAACTTGTTTTCTGTGAGTTTGAATCAATGAGATCTTGATCGCCGGTCGTGTTAAATGGAAAGTTGATTTGGTTTAGATCACCGTTGTCCTCGCCAAATCCTTGATTTCGTTTGTTTGAGAGGAAAAGGTCCGTTTGTTGGTTGGCGCCCATTGTGAAATTCGACATATGGTCAAGCGAATTTACTTTGACGCCCAACACATTAATGACCATTGGTGCAAAATTCATATTAGAGAACCTCCCTTACTAATACAGAGTTGGTGGGTTTGCCGTCCGATAGCTCTCAGTATGGGCGTTGGAATCAAACGTATCCCGATCGTCCACTCCGCTTCGCGTGTCAAAATGCGAGTCATCACCAAAATTTTGTCCGAAGCCTTGATTCTTCTTGGAAGAATTCTGCCAATCCATTAAAAAATTTTCTCCAACATTCACCGCAGATGCGTTTTCGAACGAATTAATTTTAAAAATGAAAATATTTATGCTAATAGAAGGTGTGGCCATCTTCCCCCTCCTTTTCCTTTTAATATATGAGAAACCGTATCCGTTATGTCTAAAGGAGTGTCCTTATGGATGTCGATAAATTAAAAAAATGGTTAGATGTCGCGCAACAATTTCAAGGAGATCATTTCTGGTCCGATATTTTTGAAAGTTCAAATCCGATGCAAGGCGCCAATCCTAATACAGAACAACCCAATCCAAAGATAAATCCAGTGCCGAAAGAACGGAATACCACGGAGCATGTCTATCACTCAACCTACTCAGAAGACCAAACACCAAAGAATGAACCGCCCAATCCGCCTCAACCGGCCGTTGACATTTTTGAAACCGACACGGAGTGGATTTTATGGATCGATTTGCCTGGCATCCATAAGTCCGATATCCAATTAAATCTCGTCGGTCGACGGTTAATCATTAAAGGCGTTGCCCATACACCCTTTCCGGATGACACCTTGATTCACTCGGAACGATTAAACGGTACTTTCGAACGTTCAATTAATATGCCGGACAATTTAACGCTCAATATACAGCCGAACGCTAAGTATAAAGATGGTGTTTTGGAAGTACGCCTTTCTCGAGATAAACCCAAAAAGCATCAAATTGCAATCGATTAATCGGGAGAATCAACCTGAATACTTTTTTTATAACAAGGCGATCCCAAAGATCGGAATCTTCTATTCTACCAAGTGGATGCCTATGAATCGTAACGTCCGATTGTTACCCAGCTTAATTCTTCAACCTCATTGATTTTTATTTGGGCAATGTTAATTTCTTTTACTCTCATGTCTTCACCTCCATGGTTCAATCCTATGCAGAAAAAGCGAGGATCTTCTCTTTAACATGAATGTTGGCAGAGTCATTGCATACCTTGTACTAAAGATCTGAGGTGACCAACTTGTTTGAACATCTATTCGACCGTTATTTAAAACAAAGCGGACGCTATAAACATATGAAGAGGCGCATGAACCATCTAGAAAAAGAACTCGAACGCCTCCATCACCTTCAAAAACCAGTTCCTTCTAAGGGATTGTCAGGATCCGTCAATCCCTCCATGTTTTCGTTTCCGTCAACCCTCACCATTAATTTAAATAAACGGGAGGAGCATCCTCCCATCAATCAATTTCAAAATCACGAATCCAAAAAAACAGTCAAACGACCCACCTTTAAAAAAACCAATGCTGAAGCAAATTCCACTTCTCCCCCTTCTCAGGCGTCAGACACTAAACCGGTTGAGGGGCCAACTCAGACGACCTACATTGAGTTTTTGAACGTTGAAAAACTCGTCATTGATCGTTATGAACAAAGCAATAACTTTGGCGCCCTCGGTATAAAGTCACTTGAAGGCCGCTTAAACATTGGGGCTAATTACGCCGACCCGAGTCAGTTACCAGAAGAGGCGCAAGAAAAATTAAAAGAAAAAATGAAAGCAGCAGAAGAATTGAAAGCCTATAAGAAGTCAAAAATGGGATCCGAGACACCCAAAAAACCACCTGTTTCTCAGTATCCATTTGACCAGTTTAAACAAATCGAAACCATGGAAACTTTTTTTGATTGGGATGACTTTTTTTCTAATCAACCAAAAGATGCGGATAACAATCAATAGAAAAAGCCGATCGCTCACCTATATAGAGCAATCGGCCTTTTTCGTTCGTTATGTTTGATCAGACAACCTCTTGAATTATTGCAAGCACCAGTTCGGAAGTCTTAATCAACTCCACAACGGGCATTTTTTCATCCTTTGTGTGAATGTCTTCATACCCAACCGCTAAATTCACCGTCGGAATGCCAAACCCATTAATAATATTGGCATCGCTTCCCCCGCCACTTTGAAGCACTCGCGACGACCGGCCAATTTTTGAGATCGCGTTTTGGGCGATTTGGACAACGTGGTCCGATTCACTAAATTTAAAATTCGGATACATAATGGTCACGTTAACCTCAGCGCGCCCGCCTAACGCCTGCGTGGTCTCTTCAAAGGCAACTTTCATTTTATTGATTTGTTTTTCTAACTTCTCTTGTACAAGGGACCGCGCCTCCGCTAAGATATGCACCTCATCACATACGATGTTGGTTTTTTGACCGCCCTCAAATCGCCCTATATTAGCGGTTGTTTCTTTATCAATGCGACCTAGAGGCATTTTCGAAATGGATTTAGCAGCAAGTGTAATGGCCGACACGCCTTTTTCTGGTGCCACGCCTGCATGAGCGGTTTTGCCATAGATCGTCACATCCAATCTGGCTTGAGAAGGCGCTGCGGTAATGATGTCGCCAACTGGGCCGTCACTATCTAAAGCATAGCCGTATTTTGCTCTAATTAAGCTTGGATCAAGCGCTTTTGCCCCAACAAGACCAGATTCTTCCCCAACCGTGATGACAAATTGCACGGTGCCATGTTTTAAATTCTGTTCTTTAATCACGCGTAACGCTTCAAACATAGCCGCAAGACCCGCTTTATCGTCGGCTCCTAAGATCGTATTGCCATCAGTTACGATTTTCCCGTCTTGGATAGAGGGATGGACACCTTTTCCTGGGACAACCGTGTCCATATGGGATGTGAAATAAATGGGATCCGCTTCGGTATTCCCTTCTAGTGTACAGATAAGATTATTCGCACCGTGTCCAGTCTTCTCTTTGGCCTCATCTTCCTCAACAGTCAAACCAAGCGCTTCGAATTTTTTCTTAAGAATTTTGGCGATGTCTTCTTCCTGGCCTGTTTCAGAATCCACCTGAACGAGCTCCATAAATTCACTCACTAATCGGTCTTCATTTACCATAAATGTCGAACCCCCATTTTTATTGAATTACATACACTCTACTTTTTTTAAAACCTAACATAAAAAAGACTTTTATAACCGAACAATTTTTAACAACACTGTGATAAGGCTTGTCACCTTTGTGGTATCCACTTAAAATAAAAGTATCGAGGAATCCGTCTCGGAAGGGGTGGTTCAAATGAGACGAAAAACCATGCAAATTGTTGTGATCCTCATGCTTGCCTCTTTACTTGTCACAAGTTTGCTCTCCGCACTTTCTCTTTTTATTAAATCCTAATTGTTGTCTAGTTCCAATTCAGCACGCTCGCTTTCCGCGGGCGATCCGGGAGCCTGCGGGGGGGGTCTCCTTTGGACCGCTAATTCCTCAGGAGACGCTTTATAACGAATAACCAGGAAACGGACCTGAAGATTCCTCCTTACCTCAATGGAACTCCTGGTCCGTTCGTTGTTATTAGTCCGTAATGAGCTCTGACTGGAGATAATAAAACAACAGATCCCCTGTATTTTGTAAGGACTCCACGTGCGTCCGTTCGTAAGCGTGAGAAGCGTCGATTCCGGCCCCAATTAATCCATGGACCACATCATAACCCGCGTGAATGGCCATCGAAGCATCTGAGGAATAGTAAGGATAAATATCCACTTTGTAAACGAGCTGATGTTCCTTCGCTAAATTGACCAAATGTTTTCTTAATCCAAGATGGTAAGGACCACTCGAATCCTTTGCACAGATCGACACACAATATTCATCAGTGGCTTGGCCATCACCAATGGCGCCCATATCCACCGCCAAATATTCCACGACATGCTCAGGGATGCTGGAATTTCCACCATAGCCAATTTCTTCATTATTTGAAATCAAAAAGTGCGTGGTGTATGGCAAGGTGATGTTCTTTTCTTTTAGAATATCTACCATATGTAGAAGCATCGCGACACTCGCTTTATCATCGAGATGGCGCGACTTCACAAACCCACTGTCGGTCGTTTGAAATCTGGGATCAAACGAGACGAAATCACCGACTTCAATACCAAGAGCTTCTACTTCGTCTTTTGAAGTGACCTTCGCATCTAAACGAATTTCAATATTCTCTGGACTTCGTTCAAGTTTACCCGACTCTTTATAGACATGAACGGCCGTTTGATGCATGAGAATCGTCCCGGTAAACCGCTTGCCATCGGAGGTCTCAATTTCACAATATTCCCCTTCAGCGTGATTCCAAGGAAACCCACCGATATTGGTAATTGCAAGGCGACCACTTGCTTTAATTTCTTTCACCATTCCACCTAGCGTATCGACATGTGCCGTTAATAGACGTTGCTTGGAGTCATCGAGGCCTTTTAAAGTGGCAATCAACATGCCCTTTGGTGTTTTCTGAGTAGGAATGCCTCTTTCTTTGAAAAAAGCCTCCGTATAATCTATGGCCCGCGATGCGTTGCCAGACGGGCTTGGAATATTGACCAAATCCTTAATCAAGTTTACGATTTTTTCCGTTTGAACAATTTGAGACATACCATTTCCCCCTTTTTTTATTTCCTTGTCACCTAATATAAGTATGCGGACCTTGTCCCACTCATTTCTAGGACCTTCATTCTTATGTATGACCCATTCAAAGCACCCCATAGTCACGGGCGAGTGCTTCGAAACTCTTAGAAGAGCGGATCACTAAAACTTTTGTCCCAATGGACACCAACTCATATAACCGGTTGACGGTCTCGTTTTTCATGCGGACACATCCATTGGTCACATACTTCCCAATCGCTTCAGGTCGATTGGTCCCATGGATCCCATAAATACGACCATCTGTCCCTCGCGCATCAAATCCCAACCAACGGGTGCCCAATGGATTTTTAGGATCCCCCCCAGGAATCTCTTTCTTCCTGTAATAGGGGTTTTTCGCTTTTACAATTAAGGTAAACAAGCCCTCAGGTGTTAAATCCTTAGAAGCGCCCGTTGCAACAGGCGCTTCCAACAGTTTGTTTCCGTCTTTATAAAACGCCAGTTGATTGGTTTGTTTATTGACAATAATAAGAGGATCGCCTGAGGACAACTGCCCGAGCGGCCAGATCGATGAAAGGTTTAAAATAAGCGTCAAGCTTGCGAGCATGAGTTTCAACATGGAACCGATCTCCTTTTTCTTGTTAGTTTGACAAGAGAAGGATTCG
This sequence comes from uncultured Sporolactobacillaceae bacterium, assembly GCA_963829575.1. Lineage (GTDB taxonomy): Bacteria > Bacillota > Bacilli > Bacillales > Sporolactobacillaceae > KACC-23026. Next base: position 20,709 of record CAWHJF010000010.1, read on the forward strand.
GTTATACACGGGGCATCCCTAAGACGTTGCGCTCTCCCATATAAAATCCTAATTAAAAAGCAAGAAACCACCTATTGGCGGTTTCTTTTTGTTCTTACTGAGTAGCACAGTTCTCGTCTAACAATTTCTCGAGTCGACTTGCCACTTCATGTGGTTGGAAGCCTTCAATATCATGACGCTCAAGCATTGTGACGATCTTTCCATCCTTAAGTAAGGCAAAAGAAGGAGAGGATGGCGGATAGTTTGTAAAATATTCTCTTGCACGCTCTGTCGCGTCTTTATCTTGCCCGGCAAACACGGTCACTAGTTGATCAGGCTTATTAAAACAATTGGCTGCATAAGCCGCAGCAGGACGGGCGATGCCTCCTGCACAACCGCATACCGAATTGACCATAACAAGCGCCGTACCTTTTTTATTCAATGCCTCATCCACTTCTTCAGGGGAACGAAGCTCATGATAACCTGCTTGTGAAATCTCACGACGAGCGGTATTGACCACATCATTCATGAAAACGTTGTAATCCATACTCATAGCGTGTCATCTCCTTTATTTATGGATGTCTCTATTATAACTCGAATCCTTTAGACTACAAAATTATTGACCTTAAGGATTAAAAAGTTTGTCTTCAGGCAATCTTTCCGGAGATAGCGTTCCCGTACCGTTTCTCTTCCGCCGTTTCGGGCACGATGCGCTCGTTTCAGTTCCCGTACGCGGATCATGTTCCTAGTAAGAGAACAATCCCTCAAAACATATTAGTAAAGTGTCGTATGTTCTTGCGAAATAGATTCTAGCTTTTCTTTAATACTGGCCAAGAACCGGCCGGCAATCAGGCCATCAAGCACTCGATGATCCAAGGTCAAGCACAGATTGACCATATCACGAATCGCAATCATTCCGTTGATGACCACCGGACGTTTCACAATGGACTCAACCGAGAGGATCGCCGCCTGCGGATAATTGAGGATTGGTTGAGATTGAATGGAACCAAAAGAGCCCGTATTATTCACCGTGAATGTGCCGCCTTGCATGTCGTCTGCTGATAATCGATCCGCACGCACTTTACCCGCCAGTTCGTTCACCCGTTTAGCCAACCCCTTGATGGTTTGATCATCAGCATTTTTGATAACAGGGACATATAAGGCTTCTTCCGTTGCTACAGCAAGCGAAATATTGATCGCTTTCTTTTCAATAATTTTATCCCCAGCCCATGTTGAGTTGACTCTTGGAAATTCTTTTAGTGACTCGACCACTGCCTTAATAAAGAAAGGCAGGAACGTGAGGTTAAAGCCCTCTTCCTTTTTAAATTGATCCTTTTTCGCGTTTCGGTAGTTCACAAGTTCGGTCACATCGACTTCAATCATCGTCCAGGCGTGTGGGGCTTCGTGTTTACTTCGCACCATATTGGCTGCGATCTGCCTGCGCGTGCCGCTAATCGGAATGTCCCGGTCACCCGGTTCAACTGGAATCTTTGAATTATTTACCGTTGACGTCAGGGATTGATTTGTCGAAGGAGCAGGCGATGGCGCTGCATTTGTAACTGGTTGACGTGCGTTTGCCGCTGTTCCGGTTTCAATCACATTCAAGACATCCTTGCGAGTGATCCGCCCACCTTTGCCGGTGCCATTGACTGCATCAAGATCGATGCCATGTTCTTGAGAAAGCCGAAGGACAGCTGGAGAATAACGTTTCTTCATCGACGGTTCCTCAGTCTGAGCCAACTCACGCTCACGTCGCTCTTCTGTTACGTCGTCTTTAGGTGACGAAGAGGTTTGGGAGCCTTGGTCTTCGGTTTGAATCAGGCACATCACCGCTTCAACGTCTAAAGTATCGCCTTCTTCTGCACTTAACTCACTAATGGTACCTGTAAAAGAAGAAGGGACTTCCGAATTCACTTTATCCGTTGTCACCTCAGCGATCGGGTCATATTTGTTCACATGATCACCAACTTGAACTAACCATTTGCTGATCGTTCCCTCTGTGACACTCTCTCCAAGCTTCGGCATTTTAATTTGTTCAGTCGCCACGTTCCATCCTCCTTTAGTACTCAGCCAATTCGCGCATGGCGTGTTCAACTTTTTCCGGATTAATCATAAAAAACTTCTCCATAGGTGGTGCATACGGCATGGACGGTGTATCCGGTCCAGCTAAGCGCTTAATCGGCGCATCTAAATCAAACAGACAATGCTCGGCGATAATCGCCGCGACTTCACCAATCACACTGCCTTCTTTATTATCTTCAGTAATCAAAAGCACCTTACCGGTTTTAGAGGCCGCCTGTATAATTGCCTCTTGGTCAAGTGGATAAACCGTTCTCAAGTCCAAGAGATGCACGCTAACCCCATCCGCTTCAAGTTTTTCTGCGGCTTGAAGCGCAAAATGCACCGCCAAACCATATGTAATAACCGTGATGTCTTCCCCTTCTCGAACAAGGTTCGCTTTTCCAATAGGAAGGGTATACTCTTCTTCTGGCACGTCTCCCTTAATTAAACGATACGCACGCTTATGTTCAAGGAAAAGAACAGGATCATTAGAACGAATGGCTGATTTCAATAACCCTTTGACATCGTAAGGCGTAGATGGCATGACAATCTTAATCCCCGGTGTGTTAGCAAAAATGGATTCAATGGATTGAGAATGATACAGTGCACCGTGAACACCACCACCATAAGGGGCACGAATCGTCAATGGAACCGTCCAATCATTATTAGATCGATAACGGGTTTTGGCAGCTTCAGAGATAATTTGATTCACAGCAGGCAAAATAAAATCAGCAAATTGCATCTCAGCAATCGGTCTTAACCCGTACATGGCAGAACCAATCGCTACCCCAGCGATCGCAGATTCTGCCAATGGTGTATCAATCACACGCTGTTCACCAAACTCTTCGATTAAGCCGGCGGTTGCTCGAAACACACCGCCGCGCACCCCGACATCTTCTCCTAAAACAAATACATTGTCATCGCGCTGCATCTCTTCTTTAATCGCTTGCGTGACCGCTTCTATGTATGATATTACTGGCATGTCCCTCTCTCCTATCTATTCCTCGTACACATATTTTAACGTGGATTCCGGTTCGGCAAATGGCGCTTGTTCGGCGTACTCTGTCGCTTCGTCCACACTTACCTTAATACGATTTAACATCTCTTGTTCTTTCTCGTCTGTTAAAACCTGCACGTTTCTCAGATAGTGTCCAAAGGTTAACAATCCATCTTTTTTCCACGCTTCATCTACTTCTTCTCTATTTCGGTAGCTCCGATCATCATCATCACTCGAATGAGGGGTTAACCGATAACACACCGTCTCAATTAAAGTGGGCCCTTCGCCGCGTCGGCCTCGGTCCGCTGCCTCTTTGACAGCTTGATAAACCGCTAACGGATCGTTTCCATCGATTGTAAACCCAGGCATGCCATATCCAATAGCGCGATCGGACACGTGCTCGCAAGCGAGTTGTTTATGAATCGGAACCGAGATCGCGTACTGATTATTCTCACACATGAAAATGACGGGTAATTTATGGACCCCAGCAAAGTTGGCCGACTCATGAAAATCCCCCTGATTAGAAGACCCTTCCCCGAAGGTTGTTAAGGCAACGACGTCATCTCCTTTAATCCGAGCGGCAAGCGTCACACCAACAGCATGAGCCACTTGTGTCGTAACAGGAGAGGATTGAGTAAGCATTCTAAGTCTTTTCGAGCCATAATGACCAGGCATCTGGCGACCGCCAGAATTGATATCTTCAGCTTTTGCAAAATTGTTCAACATGATATCTTTGGCCGTCATCCCTAATGCGAGAACAAGACCTAAGTCTCTATAGTACGGTGTAGAATAATCCCGAGAACGATCCAATGCAAAAGCCGCCCCAACTTGTGCCGCTTCTTGTCCTTGGCAAGACACAACAAACGGGATTTTCCCTGCACGATTTAATAACCACAACCGTTCATCAAGTTTTCTTGCGAGTAGCATTGTTTCATACATTTCAAGAACGGTTTCGTCTGATAGACCCATACTTTGGTGACGTTTGACTGTTACTTGACCTTCTGTCACTTGTATTGACCTCCTTCAAAGGTTCACATAAATTCCTATATAAAGCACTTGCTCTTATTAACTATTAAGAATGAATGGCGCGCCCTTCAACCGCTAAAGCTGCTTCGCCCATTATTTCAGAGAGCGTGGGATGTGGATGGACTGTCTCTGCGATCTCCCATGGCGTCGCATCTAAAACCTTCGCTAGGGCCGCTTCTGAAATCAAATCGGTGACATGCGGTCCAATCATATGGACACCCAAAATATCATTTGTCGCCACATCTGAAATAATTTTGACAAACCCATCAGTCTCACCAAATACGAGTGCTTTTCCAATCGCCTGAAATGGAAAGCGGCCGGTCTTAACCTTATAACCTGAGGCTTGAGCTTCCTTCTCAGTTAATCCAATCGAGGCGACTTCTGGTTTGGTATAGATGCACCGCGCAACCTGTTCAGGAAGCAAAGGTTCTGGCTTGAGTCGAGCCATATGTTCGACCGCTTTAATGCCTTGATGTGAGGCGACGTGGGCGAGTTGTAAGGTCGCCGTTACATCACCAATCGCATAAATATGCGCCTCTTCGGTTTGAAGATACTTGTTGGTCAAAATCCGACCTTTTTCAGATTTAATACTCGTATTGGTTAGCCCAATATCCTCTGTATTAGGGACCCGTCCAACAGACAAGAGGAGGCGATTCGCAGAAAACGTAATCGTCTTGTCGCCGATTTCCGCCGCCACGCTCACACCCTCTTGTTTTTCCAAAGTTTCTGGCAGAACTTTAGCCCCAGTGATGACTTTGACCCCTTTTTTCTCTAGCTGGCGTTTCATTTCATTCGAAATGGCTTCATCTTCGGTCGGGATGACGCGATCCGCATATTCTAAAACGGTAACCTCGACGTTGAAATCCGCAAACATCGATGCCCACTCAACACCAATTACTCCACCACCCACAATCAATAGAGATTGAGGTAATTCACTCAGTTCAACCGCTTCGTCCGACGTTAAAACATACGTCCCGTCCGCTTCGAGGCCTGGCAACGTACGAGGTCTCGAACCCGTTGCAATAATAACGTTTTCTGGGACAAGAATGACGTTTTCACGTTCATCTGAGAACTCGACTGAGATTGCCCCGGGCATTGGTGAAAAAATAGAAGGGCCTAAAATGCGTCCAAACCCATCGTACACATCAATCTTCCCTTTTTTCATCAAGCCCAGCACACCGTTGTGCAGCTGGTCAACAATGGATTGTTTCCGTTCATGAACCTTCCGATAGTCTAACGAAACGTTTTCTGTGAACACGCCAAACTGTTCAGCATTTTTCGCCATTGAAAAGACTTCTGCACTTCTAAGCAACGCCTTTGTCGGGATACAACCTCTATGTAAACAAGTTCCTCCGAGAGCATCCCGCTCCACAACCGCTGTTTTGAGACCTAACTGCGAGGCCCGGATCGCGGCGACATAGCCACCTGTGCCGCCACCCAATATGACTAAGTCATAATTTGTTGTATCCGCCACTCGATTCCCTCCTTTAACTCACTTGTATGTTTGTTAGAAAAAATAGTATTAAATAAAAGTCCATTTGTAAAACAACTTGGATTAAATTCGTTCATTTATAAATTTCCGATGGGTGGAGATTTTTTCTTGAAGTCCTGCTTCATTGGATCAAATGAAAGAGGTCTATTAGGATAGGTGAGCGGAGCTTCTTCTCCCGTTAGAACCCTTAACGTTCCTTCAGCCAGCGCTTTTAATTCATCTTCTCCAGGAACGACAAACACATCTCCGATCCATGCACTATTTTTCGTAATAGCTTGAACCAAATAATCCCCATAAGCCAACCGACCTGTTAAAATAATGCCATCGATTTGTCCCTGAACAATTGTGCTCAATCCACCAATCTCTTTTGCGATTTGGTAAGCCATTGCATGATAGATGAGTCGAGCTCTTTCGTCACCATTTCGAATCATGGCTTCAATTTCATCCAGTTCAGACGCCCCTAAGTAACCTTGTAATCCACCTTTAGAGATCAATAAGTCCATCAGTTCGTTTTGTGAATAGTTTCCGGAAAAACAAATCTGCACCAAATCTCCCGCTGGAAGTGAACCTGCACGATTAAGAGAGAATGGCCCTTCTCCATAGAGACCATTATTCACATCGACGACCTGACCTTTTTTGTGTAAGCCAACTGTGATCCCTCTCCCCATATGCGCTACGATGAGGTTGAGCGCATTGTAAGGCCGCCTCATTTGCTTGGCAATCCGTTTGGCCGCCGCCTTCTGACTAAGGGCATGAAAGACACTCCGCCGCTCTACAAGTGGAAAACCGGACACTCTTGCTACTGAATCGAACTCGTCCACCACAACCGGGTCCACAATATAGGAGGGTAAGTTTAATTGATTGGCGATCTCATAGGCAAGTATCCCCCCTAAGTTAGAGGGGTGAATGCCCGAGCGCCCCTCTCTTAAATCCTTTAACATCTCCTGGTTGACGCGATACGTTCCACCAACTAAAGGTTGGAGGAGACCGCCTCTCCCAACAACAGCCTCGAGATTAGAAAGATTGAGCCCTTCTTCATCCAATGCCGCTAAGATGTCTTGCTTCCGAACGACTGTTTGATCGACAAGCTTAAGTTCGCTGGTTGAGCGGTCCACTGAATGCGGGATGTCGCGATCAAAAATTGGCCGTTCATTATCAAAAACAGCTATTGCGGTCGATTGAAAACCTGGATTAATCGCAAGGATCCGGTGGGTTTTGGAAGCCATTAGAGAGCGTCCTCCTTCTTTGAGAATAAAAGGGGTTCATGAGGCCCATGTCCTCTTATTATAACGGTGATCACTTAGCGTCTGCTAAGCAGATGCTTATCATTTTTTAAAAAAGTACTACGTGCATTCCTTACACTCGCAATGCGTTCCTCAGCCAAACGATCGGCTGCTTTATAAGTAGGAATCTGGTCGCGTTCCGAAATTTGAAAAATGTCCATCAATCGGTCGTATAAGCCCTCAACTTTTTTCATCGCGCGCTCTCGATTATAACCGAGCAATTCATCCGCCACATTAATCACTCCGCCTGCGTTAATGACATAATCCGGCGCATAGACGATTCCCATTTCATGAAGGCGATCGCCATGAACCGCTTCTTTTAATTGATTGTTCGCAGACCCAGCAATGACCTTTGCTTTTAATTGTGGAAGGGTTTGATCATTGACAATGGCGCCTAATGCACAAGGTGCAAAGATATCACACGCTACTCCATAGATGTCATTTGGATCAACGGCTTTTGCCCCAAAGGCCTCCACCGCACGTTTGACAGACTCGGAATTAATATCGGTTACAATGAGTTGAGCCCCTTCTTGATGGAGATATTCACACAAACTATATGCGACGTGACCGACCCCTTGTACAGCAACGGTTTTTCCTTCAAGCGAATCCCCACCAAATGCAACATTGGCTGCTGCCTTCATGCCTTTATACACTCCATAAGCCGTCACCGGAGATGGATTTCCTGAACTTCCAAAAGAAGGCGAAATACCCGTGACAAAATCCGTTTCTTCATGGATCGTATCCATATCTTCCACCGTCGTCCCCACGTCTTCCGCGGTGATATAACGACCGTTTAATCCTTGAATATAACGACCAAAAGCCCGAAACATGGCTTCATTCTTTTCTTTTCTTGGGTCACCAATAATAACCGTTTTTCCGCCTCCAAGATTGAGACCGGCTGCTGCGTTCTTATAGGTCATTCCTCGCCCTAACCTAAGCGCATCCTCGATTGCGGCTTCTTCAGATTCATAAGTCCACATACGCGTGCCGCCCAATGCAGGCCCGAGCGTTGTATCATGAATACAAATAATAGCTTTTAATCCTGATTCACGGTCCTGACAAAACACTAATTGCTCGTAATCGTACTTTTCCATATAACTCATAATTTCCATGAAGACTGACTCCTCCTAATATGATTCAGAGTTGAAGTAAATCTGTAAGCAACTCCAAAATCGCGTCTACTATTTAACATGCAAGAATGATGCCAACTCAATATCTAGATTATATAGCTTGTCTTAAGGTCCACCTACTGCAGTTTTTTTCAAACTATGAATTTTTTTGCATGAACAAACTTTCTTTCATCATTAAAAAGGATTACCAATTCAATCTGGTTTCAATCTTTTTAAAGTGAATTCAATGGTCAAGACCATATTTTTGCAATTTATAATAAAGGTTTCGCACCGATACTTGTAAGGTTTTAGCTGTTTGGGTCCGATTTCCATCATGATCTTCCAAAGCTTGTCTAATTAATTGCGCTTCGACCCTCTCAAGCTGTTCATTTAGACTAGTAGTGGGATCACTCCCTTTAATTGATTCAACTGAACGCGATGCTTGGTTAGCCCCTTGTGTAACGGTGCTTAAAGCGTCTGATGGAATCACCGTCTCATGGGCGTTCATGTGAATGACAGCACGACCTAATACATTTTCTAACTCTCTCACATTTCCTGGCCATTCATAGTGTTTCAACAGATCCAACGCTTTTGGGTCAATGGATTCAATATCTCGTCCAAAATCCAGGTTTATTTTATTAATGAGATGCTGACAAAGCTCCTCTATGTCTTCTTTTCTTTGACGTAAAGGGGGGATAAAAATAGGCATTCGATTCAACCGATAATAGAGATCTTGTCGGAATTCTTGATCTAAAATCCGTTGTTCTATATTGACATTCGTAGCAGCGATGACGCGGACATCAATAGGAATGGCCTTAGTTCCACCTACGCGGACGATCTCTTTTTCCTGAAGGACACGGAGTAATTTCGCTTGAATGGGTTTACTAACCTCACCAATTTCATCTAAAAACAAACTTCCGCCGTTTGCTTCTTCAAAATAACCGCGTTTACCGCCTTTCTTTGCGCCAGAGAACGCCCCTTCTTCGTAACCAAAAAGTTCACTCTCTAATAAGTTTTCCGAAATCGCCGCACAGTTCACTCGAATAAATTTGTTGTACCTTCTTGGACTCGCATTATGTATCGCATGGGCAAAGAGTTCTTTTCCTGTTCCAGATTCCCCTCTTAAAAGAACGGTGATTGGGGTGGACGCCGCGACCTTGGCTTGTTCGATGACAAGCTGCATCTCTTCAGATTGAGCCACAATGTCGTCAAAACTGTATTTAGCTTCGAGTGTCCGAATGATTTGTCGCGCTCGATTGAGTTGATCCGTTAAGACGGAAATCTCGGAAACATCATGAAGGACGGCGACACTACCTTTGAGACGACCGCCTACAATTAAGGGCGCAACATTGACAATCACTTCTTTTTTGGACAAACCCACACGCATCCGTGTTCCGCGTACCGGCTTCCTCGTTTTGAGCACTTTCATATGCATGCTCTCACCCTCAGATATATCAATGGATGCCGGCTCTCCGATCACATCTTCTTCTTTTAATCCAGTTAAACGGGTATAAGCGGGATTGACCAACAGTCCATTTCCTTTTTCATCCACAACAGAGATCGCGTCATCAGAAGATTGAATGATGGCGTTCAGCATTTCGCGGATACTCTCAAGATTGGTGACCTCTTCCGCCATTTTTTCAATTTCAGTAATGTCCTTAAACACAGCAAAAGCACCTAACAATTTTCCGCTTTGATCTTTAATAGGGATTCGTGTTGTAATAATTTTTCGTTCGTTTTCCAACTCTTGTTCTTGATTAATCTCTGGAATCAACGTTTTGAGTGTTCGCGGTAATTGGGTAGATGGAATGACATCATGGACCGCCTTTCCTGTTGCAACCTCCTTAGAAATCCCCATGATTTTCTCTGCACTGCCATTCATTAAAGTGACTATTCCATTGGCATCAACGGCAATCATACCGTCAAATGTTAAATTTAAAATAAGGCTTTGAAAATCGCTTTGCTGCTTAAGCTGACGTATAAGCCGCTCTTTTTCCTCCATTAATGTCACGACCCAGTGCACAACTTGGCAAGGAATTAACGGGATCGTTGGATCTAAACTTGAAATTTTTTTCTCACTATCTTCTAGGCTACGGGCATCAATCATTAATTCACATTCTTTGATCGGCACATCGGTCAATGTTTGATAGACCGGAATTGTATTTTTAGAAGCATACCTTGAGACATACGCGGTTTGATTACGACATAAAACCCCTGTGATTTCAACCTGTTCAAATTTTTCTATGTTTTTTAATAAATAGAGACTCTCATTATTTCCGCTGACCATTACAAGCGTTTTCATCTCGAGACACCTCTGCAATTTTTTTCATTATCCATTCCATATTAACGAAATCGATCCAAAAACACAAATAGACACCCTATGTCTCTTACGTTAAACTAAGATCAGATCCATTAAAAGCGCTTTCAGTTTTTGAAAAAATTTATGTTCGATCCATTTTTTTTAGTAAAGGATGCGAAAATCCATATGACTCGAATGATTGCACTTCTCATCCTCTTCATTCCTGGGGCTCTAGCCGTTATAGGAGTCAAACTGATGAGAGACTCCGTGTTTGATATTCTACAACCGCTCTTTCCATGGCTTTGGCTACAACTTTTAATCGGTTTTGTCTCCTTTATTCTGGGTATTAGTTTTATAGGAGGATGGATTTTCTATCGCGATCGAAAACGCCATTATGTAGCCGATCGTTATAGAAAAAAGGGATAACCGAATCCTTGTGAGGAAAAGAAACGAAGCGCACTTCTCAATGTATGAAGCCACTGCATTCCCGGCGATACTAAAGCCGGAGGTGGCACTCATTATGGAATTTGCCAATCTTAACGAGCATGAGAAACAAAAACTTTCAAAATTTGAACGAGAGTTAGGCGTAGTGTTGGTGGCTTATCAGGAAGGGCAGAATGACCTGGAACCGGATTCTCCTTCTACACAATCGGCTTCTGCTGAAGACACTCATTAAAAAAGGACGATTCTTATGCTGAGAGTGATATAAAGATCGTCTCTTTGTTTTGGGCGGTTTTACAACTCCCACCGTCTTCATATGTTGCGAGGACTTTGAACGGAAATTCATTAAAGACTAGCTGTGGGGAGAACGCATTGAGAATCCAGATGCGTCTCCTCTTCTCAACGTATATTCTTTGCAAACAAAATGCGATCTTGACCTTCTGCCGCGTAGTCCTTGCTTAAGGAAACCGTAAATCCCATGGACTTGTGAAACTGAATGGATCCTTCATTACCGGATGAGGTGATGCAGGTTATCTGCTTACATCCCAATTTTTCAATGGTCGAGAAAAACAACTGATAAAGTTTTCTTGCGTAGCCTTTTTTCCTCGATTTTGGATGCACACCAACAAAATGGATATAGGCTTTATTGGGATTGGTTTGAGATACAAAGCCTATTAAGAAGGCTTGTAGGTGATTTTCATCCTCGATGACAAAACTTGTGGGTTGAAAATGTTCAAAAAATAACCGGGGGAGTAAATGTGTCATTTCTCTACCACCCCACCAATCGTTCAATACACCTATTACGTGAGGATAATCCTCGTCACAAACATGACGAATTTTCATGCGCAGATCCTCCTACTTCCAATCAAATGGGTCTTCAATCAAATCGATTTTCTATAATAGTAGTCAAAAACCAACCTAAATCAGACCAGCCTGGTAAAAATAGGGCATTATTTATATATGAAGTATTCCAGGCTAATCCTGTACCGTTGCTTTAATAAGAAAGACCTTTGCCACATCAGCTTTTGTAGCAAAGTTCTTTAAATCCTCTTTGGCTGCCATCTTCTGTTTCATGACTTTGAGCGCATCGCTAAATGGTTGTAATGACGCTTCGCTCATTTCGCTCCCTCCTGTTCTTTATTACACCCTTAACCCCAAAAAATAATACATACGTTTTTTCTTAAAAAATGGTGTCGCTTTACTTTTTGCTAGACCTAAAGTGCTCTCTAAACAAAGTTAAGCAATTCTTTCAGTTCATTAATTTGAATGATCTTCTCTTCCCGGTAAGACTCTCCAAACCCTATTCCAAATCCTTTCATTTTCATATTCAAGGCTAATTCCACATCGACGTTTGAATCTCCTACCATAAAAGACTGGTCAATTTGAATATCAGGATACTTTTCCAAAGCTTGTGAAATCATACCTGTTTTAGGCTTCATACAAGGACAGCCTTCCTTTCTACTATGCGGGCAAAAGAAAAGATCTCGAATTGTTATATTTTGTTTCGTAAATTCATTCAGCATTTTTTCAGTGAGCGTTTCATACTGCTCGTTCGTTATAAACCCTTCATTGATAAGATATTGATTCGTAATGATTATGATTTCATAGCCTCTTTGCTGAACACGTTGTAGAGTCTGAATAGAATTGGGGAGAAAGACAGGTGAGGTGATTTGTGTCCATTGATCATCGGGATAATCCTCAATAAGTGTCCCGTCCCGATCAAAAAAGGCAACGTTCATCATGAAATCTCCTTCACTCACTAATCTGTATTCTTACAAGATAGAATTATTTTAACTTTTTAAGGCGTTTTACATATTCACTATGTTCATCCTTACCACTATATAATACGACTGTAAATCCCTTCTTTTCATATAAACGTCTTGCGTTAAAGTTATTTATATCAACTCCAAGGGATAGTTCCTCATTATCCAAGTTGTTCGGCATAATTAATCAAATAATCAAGAATAATGCCACCTATTCCGCGATTGCGCTCTTCTTCTTTTACAATCATATGAGATAAGTAAATCCGTTTATCTGGAATCGTATAATCAAGGTCATTGGTCCTAAAAACGATCGAACCTTCTCCGATAAACTCGTCATTTTCTAAATAAATAAAGGTCATTCTATTTCCGCTCACTAATTCATCATAAAACATCTTTGTCATTTTGGGGCTCTTTTTCATATCCCAAATATTACTGCACTTATTATAATCATCGGGATCCAATTTCTTAATCTGATATAAAGTCATAATCTGCCCCTCTCTTTGTACCAATTCAAGTCAATCTAAAAATAATAGCGATATTCTTAAACGAACATGAATGTTAAAAAGTTTGATCATTTAAAAGGGTTTTATGGCATCGACAATTAGAGAGACAAACCCTAATTCTCCATTTTGATTTCTATGGTCAAATCGCTTCGAACGATAAATAAACCCTTTCGATTCATCCCATTCGTTATAATGAAAATCTCCATTTTCATCACAAAACTCTAAAAGAGAAACCTTAAATCCCGCCTCTTCAAACATCGAAGTAAGGGTCTTATAATTATGTACGATTTTATGGCTGGCCGCAGGATGATCTTTAGGACCTGGACCCCCTATTTGTACGCCTTTTTGGTACTCTTCATTAGGGAAAAAGCCATCGGGTACCGCACAGCGAACATATCCACCATCCTTTAAAAATTTAAAGCAGATCTTCGCGGCATGAACGCCTTCTTTATAAGTTAAATGTTCCCATACGTGTTCAGCCAAAATGGCTTCCAATGCGTTTGTATGGAACTTCTCTTCCCAATCAGCCTGATTTAGCAAATTCAATTCTGTTTCTTGAGTTTGAAGCCAAGTTGCATTGTTATTTGTATAATCCCCTGCACTAATCACAACTTTTAAATGTTCTTGTGTGGTCATAATAAGTACTCCTCTCAAAACCCTTACTTAGTCCCAATTTCAACCCGTTCCTTTAATCATAAATCTTGAGATAGACGTACCATGTCTTTACACTGAATACCGTTCTCAAATAGCGCGTCTTGGTAATGTCTTATAAAAAAATCTCGATCGATCCCGGTCATTCTAAACCCACATTTTTGGTATAGAGCCAGTTGTCCTAAACTTGAATTTCCAGTTCCGACTACAATAGTTCTGTACCCGTCTTTTTTAGCCCGATTAATTGCATCCATCACTAAACGTTTTCCGATGCCCGCCCCTTGATGTTCCTCTTTAACGGCAAGGTTTATTAACTCAACGGTGTCGGGTCTTGTTGGAAGGAGCACATAAACTCCAACAATTTGTTGATCGCTTTCTGCAATATAACACGTTCCTCTTTTTATGTATTCGGCAACATTTTTTTGTGAAGGATCAGCCAATTCTAACAAGTCCATTGGTGGCATTTCCTTTGAATCCAACAACCGAATGTTCATCTTATGTCTCCTAGCCATCGTAAAATAGTTAAAAAACTTAAACGTCTATGATCTTTGACATATAATACTCGTCATAAAATTCTCCGCTGATAATGAGCGAATGTCTTTTTGTTCCTTCAATTTCAAACCCACTTTTCTTATAAAGCGCTAATCCTGCTTCATTTGACGTTACTGTTGTAAGTTCTAATCGCGTGATCATATGTTCTTTTGCCCAGGAATCTAAATATTGAAACAGAGCGGTTCCAATTCCCTTTCCCCTACATGCCTTTAAAATTCCAATGACAAGATAAGCCGAATGTCGGGTTCTTTTGGCACTACCTACAATTGCAATTAAATATCCGATTAACCGATCATTTTCTTCAGCAACAAAAATGGTAGAGCCACTATCTTGAGTCATACGCTCCAACGTCTTACGTTGTTGCTTAGGCGTAATCTGTCTCTCACCAGGCTCCATCAACATAAACTCAGAATTCGCTTCTACTTCCTTTACAAGATCTGCGAATGTCTCTGCCTCTTCAATTTCAATCTCTCTAATTAACGTAAGTCATACCTTCTTCCCGTTTTCTCTTTTCACTCATTTTAACACGATTTGTTCAGGTGTTAGAGATGCAAATTAAGATTAGAAAACGCTCTCAATCCAGAGCGTGCAGACTATACTGTCATAATGGAATATCTATAAAGAATTTATTAGAACTTACTTTCAATTTGTACTTGTCCCAATTCCCCTAACGTATGACTTTTGCAAAGCTAACTTACCCTTTGATTTTTGTTTAATGCCTGTCATTGTCATGCTGTTAATTCAAATAAAACCCTATATGAGTCCCTACATAAAAGGTGTCATTTTTGGCGTTTTTTCAGCGTTTATAGGTGAGCCTATATTTAAATGGTTAGGCGTTTATAAACCCAAACAATCGAATCCTATGTATTCTATGTCCTTTTATTTTTTCATATTTTTAATAGCCTATTGGATGACAACAAGAAAATCACATGAAAAAATCAGTCCGAACAATTAAGGAAGATAAGAATCCTGTTACCCAATAGAACACGCCTAGCTTTGAAGCCATTTTAAAAACACCTACAAAAGTTAGAAAATAACTAACAATGAAGGTGTTTTAATTATTCCATTAAAATGTTTATTGTCATACGTGTTGAAACCCTATTTACCCTTGAGCGGTCGCTTTTTGCGTCTTAACCCGCTTTATGCTCAATGCGAAGCTTATCAGCCACCATCGCAATAAATTCGGAATTTGTTGGTTTCGCCTTAGACATGGATACCGTATAGCCAAAGAGACCCGAAATGGATTCAATGTTACCCCGGCTCCAAGCGACTTCAATCGCATGGCGAATCGCACGCTCCACGCGGCTTGAGGTGGTTTTATATTTTTTAGCGATATCTGGATACAAGACCTTCGTTATGGAACCCAATAGTTCTATGTCGTTATAAACCATGGAGATCGCTTCTCTTAAATACATATAACCCTTGATATGCGCAGGTACGCCAATTTCGTGGATAATGCTCGTAATGTTAGCATCTAAGTTCTGAGTCTTAGGCGCCTGGCGTTGGGAATTCATGAGAGGTGTACGGCCGCTTTTCTGAATAGACGACGCTCTCTTTCCAGACACTTGGCGTATGTTGTTAATTAGGTTTTCCATGTCAAACGGCTTTAAAATAAAGTAAGAAGCACCTAAATCAACAGCCTTTTTGGTCACATCTTCTTGACCGAATGCCGTGAGCATGATGATATTGGGTTGTGCAAGATCTCTATTTATACGAATCTGTTCGAGGACGCCAAGTCCGTCTAAATGAGGCATAATAATATCAAGTACAAGAACATCTGGTTCAAGTTCTTCAATCATAGACAAGCAATCTTGCCCATTAAATGCTGTACCTACTATTTCTATATCATCCACATCGGATACATATTCCTCAATTAAATGAACCAGTTCTTGATTATCGTCCGTTAAGCACACTGTGATCTTTTCCACAAAAAATTGCCTCCTCCATAAATTACGCATTCACTTTTCTACTCTAACTTAAAGTTCGACATTGATTCGAGTTCTCCTTTTAATTTTATGCATTTTCTCCAACTTTTTTTCCTCTTTCTCTCGTTTACTCATGATTTCTCTTGTTTTCGACTTAATACGACTTAATTTGTCGAATAATCTTTATGGCGTGGTTTTTTACTAGCCTAAAAAAAAGTGACGAAAACATTCGCTAATTTTAGCGAATTCTCCGTCACTCATAAGATTCAAATCGTAAACCAGCCGTTTTTGACGACTTGCTTATACCAATAAAAGCTTTCTTTTTTAGTGCGCTCCTGCGTGCGATAGTTCACATGAACCAAACCAAAACGCATGCTATAGCCAAACGCCCATTCAAAATTATCGAGAAGCGACCACGTTAGGTAGCCTTTAATATTAACACCGCTCTCAATCGCTTGGCTGAGGGCTGTTAAGTGTTTCGCCAAATAATCAATCCGTCCCTGGTCATTCACTTTGCCATTTTCTAAATCATCGTTGTAACACGCACCATTCTCAGTGATATAGATCGGCACATCACCGTATTTTTCCTTAATGGTGGTTAACACTTTATAGAATCCTTCTGGTAGAACAGGCCAACCGATATCCGTCTTCACGTAGCGAAGATCAATGTTTTCAACATCAAACAACCCTTCGTTCTTTTTATAACGCGCAATGCACCCTGTGTAATAGTTAATTCCTAAAAAATCAATAGGTTGAGAAATTGTCTTAAGATCGCCTTCAAGGACCGTTGGCGCTACCCCCTTTGACTTAAACCATTCGAGCATAAAGTCTGGATAGTGCCCTTTAAAAACGGGATCAAAGAACCAATCGATAAACCAGCCTGTTGCTCGGCGGCATGCTTCAACATCTTCTTGACGATTACTAAATGGTTCGTTCCATTCTGTGTTTGGCGCATACCCAATGCCACCGTCTATACCTAGTTCACGAAATTTCTTAACTGACTCTCCATGTGCTACCAAAATATGATGGGCAACATCCATGGCAATCTGTAAGTTCTGCTTACCAGGAGCATGATCCCCTATGTAATTCGATAAGAAAGAAGCACACCATGGTTCATTAAATGTTAACCATTTATTGATTTTTCCATTAAATTCTTTAAACATGAGCTCGGCGTACTCAACAAACGCTTTGATTGTTTCACGGTTTTCCCAACCGCCTTCATCTTGAAGTGCTTGCGGAAGATCCCAATGATATAACGTACACATTGGCTCAATACCATTTTCAAGTAGTGTATCCACAAATTTATGATAGAAATCTATTCCTTTTTGGTTAACTTCGCCTCTCCCGTTTGGAAGCACACGTGGCCAGGAAACTGAGAAACGATACACATCAATTCCAAGATCCTTCATAATTGCAATATCTTCTTCAAAACGATGGTAACTATCTGTTGCAAGATCCCCATTATCCCCATTATAAACTTTACCTGGAGTCTTTGAGAATGTATCCCATATAGAAGGACCGCGGCCATCTTCATTGGCTGCCCCTTCAATTTGATAGGCAGCCGTTGCCGTTCCCCATTTTAAATCCTTTGGAAAATTAATAATTGCCAATGTCTTGACCTCCTAATACTCAAAACTAATTTACAATAAAAGTATATCAGAACTTTTAAAAAAAAACTTGTCTGACTCTCGTTTTACCGAATGAAAGGCTTGCTGATATAAAAACCAGCGAACCCTCAGATCCAAGACTGAGGAGTCTCGCCGTGACTGCCTTTAAGGGTTCGAATCTATTTGCCTAAAAAAAACAGAAGCAAGCCTTAGCTCGCTTCTTTTTGATCTTGATGAATTCCAATTCCCGCTTGTTGTAACATCCACTCTATATGGCAACCATAACCTGATGTAGGGTCATTCACAAAAACATGTGTGACAGCCCCGATGATTTTGCCATCTTGAATAATAGGACTTCCGCTCATCCCCTGGATAATGCCACCTGTTTTATCTAGAAGACGCGGATCAGTTATTTTTAATACCAATCCTTTCGTTGCAGGGAATTTTTGATCAACAGAATTGATAATCCGAATGTCATAAGCTTGGACTTTATGTCCATCCACAACCGTTAGAATTTTGGCTGGTCCTTTTTTCACTTCGTTTGATAAAGCAATTGGCATGGGTTTGTCATAGATGCCATTTTTAAGAACCGTTGATAATTTTCCATAGATCCCAAACGGTGTATTTTGCGTTATGTTTCCAATTGGTGCTGTATTCGGTGTGAAGTTTGCAATTTTTTCACCTGGGTGACCGCTCGTTCCTTTGTCAATCCCTGTCACCTCTGAACGAAGCACTGTGCCGTTGTAAACCTGAATGGGTTCTTTTGTATCCGCATCAGAAATGACATGCCCTAATGCGCCGTACTTTCCGCTATTTGGATCATAAAACGTTAAGGTGCCAATACCTGCTGCGGAATCTCGGATATAAAGACCGATTCGATATTTCTGATCCGATTGGTCTTTGACAGGCGTCAACTCCACTTTTTGCTTCTTTTCGCCTCTCAAAATGGTAAGCAATACGTTGTGATCGCCATTGTCCGTCACGATTTGTTTAACATCTGACATGTTTTCCACTTTCTGATCATTAATTTTGGTGATAATGTCACCGACTTTTAAACCCGCTTCTTCACCCGGTGAGAGATCACCGTTGGTGGTGTGAATGAGATGGAAACCCACGACTAATACGCCCACTGAATTCAGTTTAACACCGATGGATTCGCCTCCAGGTATTAATTTCATATCGGGTAACACTTTGACGTCCACCTTCTTCGCAGGAAAATCGCCGACCGATACGACCATGTTGGACTCACCGACGGATTGTCCTTTAACAGAAACGGAGTGATTCCCTCTAAAAGCTGAGACAACGTTGGAATTTGAAGAATGTACCGTTGCCAGTGTCGGAAGTGTTGCTTCCTGAGATTTTAGGAGGGTCAAGCTTTGGGGAATGTTGACATAATTTTGCACTGGCTTTATAAATCCAAGGCTTATTAAGAAGCCAAGGAGAATTAGTCCACAAGTCTTTCTTACCCATTTTGACTTTCTCATTTGTCACTCTCCTTGCTCCTCACCTACACCCTTTTCTTGTTTGCCTTATTAAGGTTGCCTTTCTCGATCTAATTTATAAGTGGAAGTGATGAAAAAAGCTATCCATGGTTGGATAGCTTTGGTAAGTCAATGTTTTTGGTTGTAGGCTAACTCGAGCAATTCTTGGGCATGTTGTTTCGTTAAGTCCGTCATTTGGGCGCCAGAAATCATCCGGGCGAGTTCTGCAATTTGGTCTTCTTTTTTTAGTTGGTCCACCTTTGTGGAGGTTCGATCACCAGACACTGCTTTGGAGATGTACAAGTGGGTATCGGCCATTGAAGCCACTTGAGGGAGATGCGTAATACAAAATACTTGTGACCCGACCGACAACTCATAAATCTTCTCCGCCATCGCTTGAGCCACTCGTCCGCTCACACCCGTATCGACCTCATCAAATATGATTGAGGTTGTCCCTCTAAACGATTTGAAATGAGACTTAATAGCGAGCATAATCCTTGAAAGTTCACCACCAGAAGCTATTTTAGCCAATGGCTTGAGAGGTTCTCCAGGATTTGTCGTAATTAAAAACTCAACCTTTTCTTTACCCTGTTTCGAATACGTGCTAATCTCATCCGTTGTTTCTAATAATTCAAGTCCGACTTTAAAAGCCGCTTTTTCCATATGTAAATCTTTAAGCTCCCGATTAATTGCTCTTTCTAATTGAGAAGCCACTTGCCTTCTTCTTTCAGCCAAAGCATCACCTGTACGAGAGACATCTGCCATCTTCTTTTGGTAGCTTGAATGAAGATGATCAATCGTGACCTCATGATCTTCGAGCTGTTCGAACTCTTCTTTAATCTTAGTGTAATACGTTAAAACATCTTCAAGCGTACGACCATATTTTCGCTTGAGACCATTTAAGTCATTTAAGCGTGATTCAATTAAATCAAGCCGCGCTGGATCAAACTCCAAGCCTTCAAGATGTTGTCGAAGAAGCGTTGCCTGTTCCTCCAATAAATAAAAACTATTGGACATGCTCTCATAAATTTGATCAAGATCCGCATCTAGCCCATTCACTTGCTCCAAATCAGTGAGCGCGTCCCGTAAACTATCTAGCCCTCTATTTTCATCACTAAGAGCGGAATAACCGCTTTGTAAGGCTTGGAACAATTTTTCGAAATTCGCATAACGACGCCGCTCATCCATTAGGGATGCTTCTTCTTCTAGTTCCACATTGGCCGCTTTAATCTCTTCGATTTGAAATCGAATAAGATCATAGCGTTGAGCAAGTTCCTGTTCGTTTCGCGTAAAGGCCTGCATCTCTTTATGGATCGAAAGGGCTTCGCTATAAGCGTTTTGGTAATCCTTTTTAAGTGCAGCAAGTTCAGCTCCACCAAAACGGTCAAGTAATTTGATATGCCACTCAGAATCCATTAATTCTTGATGCTCGTGCTGACCGTGCACATCAATGAGATTCTGGCTAATGCTCCGAATTTGACTAAGCGTCACGAGTTTACCATTTGCTCGACAGACACTCTTCCCATTCTTATAAATGGTTCGTCTTAAAACAAGCATCTCATCGGCTGCATCAATCCCCATCTCTGACAACGTCTCCTGGACAATGTGTGCCCCTGGAACATCGAATAGCGCTTCGATCTCCGCATGATCTGTCCCATATCGCACGTATTCAGATGAGCCTCTCCCACCAATTAACAAGCCAATTGCATCGATAATGATCGATTTCCCGGCCCCTGTTTCCCCTGTTATGACGGTTAAACCTTTACTAAAAGACACGCTTAATTTGTCAATAATGGCAAAGTTTTCAATTCGAAGTTCTGCTAACACTCGAATAGGCCTCCTCAATGCACAAAGCGAACCCATCTTCTATATTTTTTTAAGTTCGTGATGGGCCGCTTGAACCACCTGTTCGATCGTCTTGATTTCCAACTTTTGAACAGGCAAAGACGATTGACAATTCCTTAAATGGACCAAAAACTCTATATTTCCATCACCGCCAGTAATCGGTGAAAAATTCAAGTCAAGAAGATCAAAACCGACTGCAAAGGCAAACTCGGTGACTTCTTCAATGACACGTTGATGAACCGAAGCACTCCGAACGATCCCTTTTTTTCCAATTTCTTCTCTGCCTGCTTCGAACTGAGGTTTGATCAACGCGACAACTTCTCCCCTGTCCTTTAAAATCACATGTAAAGGAGGAAGAATCAATTTTAATGAGATGAAGGAAACATCAATGGTTGCACAGTCAGGAATTCCGTGGTTGAATTCTTCCAAAGTGGCATACCGAAAATTGGTTTTTTCCATGACAATCACGCGTGGGTCTTGTCGGAGTTTCCAAGCTAACTGATTGCTACCAACATCAAGAGCATAGACACCATTCGCTCCATTTTGAAGGGCACAGTCGGTAAACCCTCCAGTCGACGCACCGATATCAAGCATCATCAGGTCTTTTACTTTAAAGTTAAAGACCTGGAGCGCTTTCTCGAGTTTTAGCCCGCCACGACCCACGTAAGGAAGTGTTTCCCCTTTTATTCGAAGCGGGTAATCTTCGTTGACTTTCGTGCCGGGCTTGTCCACTCTGAGATTCTCAGAGAAGACCACCCCGGCCATAATAGCACGCTGGGCCTTTTCCCTTGACTCGAATAATCCTCTCTTGACTAGGAGTTGATCGACGCGCTCCTTCATTTGAAGTAAGCCCTTTGTTTGAGATGAGAGGGAACGAGCGTTTTTACTTTTTCAATAAGATCTTCGGTTGTTAACCCTATTTCTTCTAATAATTTCGTCACGCTACCATGTTCAATAAATTGATCTGGAATCCCCATTAATTCAACCACTTGATCATGGATGCCTTGTTTGCTGAAAAACTCCAGAACTCCGCTCCCGAAACTTCCCAATTCCACGACTTCTTCAAATACCACAATCGGTAAGTTGCGCGCGGCAAGGTCCTGCAACATCGCTTCATCCATTGGTTTAATGGAACGCGCATTGATGACCTCAACCGAGATGCCTTGTTCCAAGAGGCGTTCATGAGCCTCTATAGCGTTTTCTAAAGTAGGTCCATAAGAAAGGATCGCCACATCTCGGCCTTCCTTTAAGACTTCCCATTTTCCGATTGGCAGTTCCTGAAGCGTCGAGTCCATGGAAACGCCTAATCCATTTCCACGTGGTAAACGAACTGCAATCGGTCCTTTGTCATACTTCAGTGCTGTATAGACCAGATGTTGGAGTTCGTTCTCATCTTTTCCCATCATGATAGTCATGTTTGGTAAACTTCTTAAAAAAGCCACATCAAAGACACCTTGATGGGTCTCTCCGTCGGCGCCAACAAGTCCTGAACGATCCACCGCGATGACAACATTTAAGTTTTGTCTGGCAATATCATGAACGATTTGGTCATAGGCCCTTTGCATAAAGGTCGAATAAATCGAAAGAACAGGCTTTAATCCCTGTGTAGCAAGTCCTGCCGCCATCGTTGCCGCATGTTGCTCAGCAATTCCCACATCAAAGAAGCGATTCGGAAATTGGGAAGCAAAGGACTCTAGTTTGGATCCCACTTTCATCGCAGGCGTAATCACTACAAGACGCTCTTCCTCTTTACCTAATCGCGTAAGCGTTTGACCCACCACTTGACTATATCCCGGGGGCGCGTCGACAGGCTTAATTAGATCACCGTTTTCAATTTTATATGGACCAGGGCCATGCCAAGTTCCAATCGCATCCGACTCTGCTGGATGGAAGCCTTTCCCTTTTTGGGTCAAGACATGAACCAAAACCGGTCCTTTTGTTTTCTTTGCATAGGACACACTTTCAGACAGAGCTTCTATATTATGACCATCCACCGGCCCTAAGTAAGTAATGCCTAATTCCTCAAAAAAGACCCCGGAAACCAACAAATACTTTAGAGTATCTTTGACTCGTTCCGCAGCACCGGCAATTTTTCCACCAAACGCTGGAATTTTTTTCATCAAAAATTCAAGGTCATCTTTCACTTTTTGATAGCGTCCTGCCGTGCGCAAGCGCCCAAGCATATTGTGCATGGCCCCAACATTCGGAGCAATGGACATTTCATTATCATTTAAGATGATGACAATGTCTTTCTGTTCATGACCAATATGATTGAGGGCTTCTAAAGCCATTCCACCTGTTAAAGCCCCATCGCCAATAATGGCTACAACGCTTTCTTTCGTTCCCTTGATATCACGCGCTGCGGCCATCCCCATTGCGGCAGATAAAGAGGTCGAGCTATGCCCGGTTTCCCAGACATCATGAGCACTTTCTGAACGCTTCGGAAATCCACAAAGTCCTTTAAACTGTCTTAATTGATCAAATTGGTCGGCTCTTCCTGTCAAGATTTTATGAACATAGGATTGATGCCCAACATCCCAAATTAATTTATCATTCGGACTATTGAACAATTTGTGCAGGACAAGCGTCAATTCAACGACACCTAAATTAGGGCCCAAATGTCCACCTGTAACCGCTAATTTTTCAATAAGAAATGTGCGGATCTCTTCTGCTAGGAGTTCTAATTCTTTTGTTGTCATTTTTTTTAAAAATTTAGGGTTCTGAATCGCGTTCAGATCCATATGCGTCACACCTATTCATCTAGTCTTGTCGCGGTTTCATTCACTCTATTTTCTAAAATACAGGGGTGAAAATTAGGTTCGCTTGCTTTATCCTACTTTAAAGTATCCCTACATCTAGAAAAAAGGATCCAAATAAATCCTTTAAAAGATAGTCTAACCAACTACGACAGACTTAAATTATTGTAAAAAAAACCGCTCACTTTAGGAGTGATCACGGCATAGTTGTTGTTAATTGTATCATTTATTAAAAAGTTTCACTAGGGTTTGAATGTAAATTTATGTAATTGGTGGTCATTTGAAGAGTAAAAACTGCGGCTTAGGTCCAGTAGGTTTTCCCACAAAGCCACCTGAGCGTCGCCGCTTAGGCCGTTACCTTTTAATGCTCTGCCGACGCTGTCGCCATACGCCGAACTGGATCGCCACTTAGTCCGCACTATAATCCCCTTCAAATGTCGTTCGAACAGTCTAGGAGTTTTCCTCTACAGCCAAGGCCACTCCCTAGCCTCTTTTGCAGATGCGATTTCATATGACTTGTAATAAGTGTCAATCGGCCAATCGAGCACTTATCCAGTACGCCATAATCCCCTCGACATCCACTCAAGGCAGGCTACGCTGTGCGGGGTCGTTCCTCCCTACCGAAAGGCCCCAAAAAAACACAGGTTTTCCCCCTCTACGAGTTGTAGCTCGTATTTGAGTCTCCGCGAATGCAGGGTCATCGCCCACATGCCATTGTGGATCGCCCTACATTCTTTACTCCCAGCATCGACCCAAGGCTGGGCGCCCCGAGCCAACACCAGGAACTTCATCGATGTGCCCTTTGGCGGATTTTTAGGCCCGCCCTCAGAAGTGGGTGACTGACTAGAATACTGCACCACCATTCAATACATTCTATACTAACATAATTAAGCATGTGACTCAATGGTTCAGCTTTCCATCTTGGAAAGCTTAAATCAGTTGTTCCGCTCAATCGTGTAGCGCGTTAATCCTTCTAGAACTGTACCGTCCACATTCGCTTTTTTCAATGCCTCGATCGCACCGTCAAAGTGCAGAGCCATTGCCGCTTTTGCCCCATCTAAAGTGAGAAGACTTGGGTAGGTATTTTTATCACGTTCCTCATCGCTTCCCGCGGGCTTACCGATGATGGAAGACTCGCCTTCCACATCAAGAATATCGTCTTTGATTTGAAATGCCATCCCTAAATGATCGGCGAAACGTTCTAAATAGGTAGTTTGATCATGATCGGCTCGGGCTATAATGGCTCCTGCCTTCACAGAATACGCTAGTAGTTTCCCTGTTTTTCGTGCGTGTATGCTTTCCAAATCAGGCAGGGCGATCGTGACTCCTTCTGCTTCTAAATCGCTCATTTGTCCACCCACCATTCCTTCTGGTCCGGCAGCTTGTGCAAGCTCTCTGGTCAGTTCAAGTCTAATCAAAGGGTCGAGCCCTTCCGCTTGTGCCAAACAACTAAAGCTATGGGTAAGAAGGGCATCTCCTGCAAGAATGGCAGTTGCTTCTCCATATACAATGTGGTTCGTCGGCCTTCCCCGACGCAAGTCATCATCATCCATTGCGGGCAAATCATCATGTATTAAAGAATATGTATGTAGCATTTCAAGTGAACACGCTGCATCTAGCCCGACTTCCGAATCTTTTCCAAGGGCTTCAATGACTGCAAGCAACAAGATTGGGCGAAGCCGTTTCCCCCCGGCTTGAAGCGAATAAATCATCGATGCTTTGAGGTTTTCGGGTATATTTAAGGGCTCAATGAGTTGACTTAATCGATTGTCCACCTTTTGTTTGGTTTCAGATAGAAAAGACATGATTGACTGGTTCATTCTAAGACTCATCCTCTGGAAGCTTAAATGGCTTTATGCTGCCGTCTTCATGTAAAATCTGATCCATTTGACTCTCCACTCTTTGAAGAGTTTGATTACAGTATTTTGAAAGCTCAATCCCTTTTTGAAAAAGTGCAATCGCTTCTTCAAGTGGAACATCATTTTCTTCCAGTTTTTTTACAATGGTCTCTAATTCAAGCATGGACTCTTCAAAACTTGCTGCTTCTTTGGAATCCAATTCTTTTGACTGTTCCACCATTTCATTCTTCTTCCTTCCGTTGTAGAACTTTAACATCTAGACTGCCGTCTGATAATCTCACGCGCAATGGGTCTCCATCTGACACATTATGGATGCTATTAACAAGGTTTCCATCTTTATATGTCAAGGAATAGCCCCGTGACATCACGTTTAATGGGCTGTACGCATTCAATTGACTCACCAGAAATTTGAATTTCTGGCTAGCACCCGATTTTGTTTGATCCATAGACCGTGTTAATCGACTAGTCAGATCACCCAAATCTTTACCTGCCCGTTTTAATTCGTTTTCAGGATGATGTTTGTAAAGCAATCGTTCCTTCTGAATTAAGGCCACTTTTGACTGATGGAGATGATGACCGGTTCTTGTTGTCAAACGTTCCAAGAGCCTGTCCAAATCTTGTTCTTTTTGGCGAAATAATTGTCCAGGATAACGAAACGCATAGGAAGTTTCAAGCGTCTGGAGGCGTCTCTTTTCTCTCTCGATTCCTTTCCTAATAGCCGTTCTTAGACGCGCCACGCGGTCCTCGATTCGAGCTTCAAGATCTAAAAGATTCGGGACAATCATTTCAGCGGCGGCTGTTGGGGTTGCAGCTCTAAGATCGGCGACAAAATCAGCGATTGTAAAATCGGTTTCATGCCCGACTGCTGACACTACAGGTAAAACGGAGCGGAAGATCGCCCGGGCCACGCTTTCCTCATTAAATGCCCAAAGGTCTTCAATCGAACCCCCACCTCTCCCAACGATTAGCACATCGACTAACCGAAGTCGATTGGCGGCTTCAATTGCCCTTACGATCGAAGGAGCGGCATTTCCCCCCTGAACTTGAACGGGAAAAACAAGGAGGCGTGCAGCCGGAAATCTTCGTTTAACCGTCGTGAACATGTCACGAATGGCTGCACCTGTTGGAGACGTTACAATACCGATTGTATGAGGATAAGCAGGTAACGGCTTCTTTTGCGAGGGATCAAAAAGCCCTTCGGATTCGAGTTTCTTTTTTAATTGTTCAAAAGCAAGAAAAAGATTACCGATCCCATCCTGCTGCATTTCTTTAATATAGAGTTGGTATTGACCATATGGTTCGTAGATTGCAACTTGTCCACGAACCAAAACCTTCATCCCATCCTCTGGTCTAAAGGGTAAGCCGTGGTTATCGGCCGCGAACATGACGGATGAAATACGAGAATGATCATCTTTAAGTGTGAGATACATATGACCGCGGCTATGATGTTTGAAATTGGAAATTTCACCGCGTAACCAGACATCTTGCAAATGTCGGTTGCCTTCAATGACTCTTTTGAGATAACGAGTCAGCTGGGTAATGCTGATCGCTCGGCGTTCCTCACTCACTTTCATTCCCCCTTGCCCTACTGGATCTATTGAACGCGTCTTTGGGCGGATTGTAAAGTGTTTGCAAGAAGCATCGTAATCGTCATCGGACCAACACCCCCAGGAACTGGTGTAATATAGGAAGCTTTCTCTTTTGCTGATGCAAAGTCCACATCACCCACCAGTTTTCCTAATGCATTGCGATTCATTCCCACATCAATGACAACTGCACCTTCTTTAATATCGTCTGCGGACACGATATTTTCTCGCCCAACGGCAACAACCAGAATATCGGCTTGCTTTGTCATGTCACTCAAATTTGGTGTCCGTGAATGACAGACGGATACCGTCGCGTTCTCTCTTAAGAAAAGTAGCGCAGCTGGTTTTCCGACGATGTTACTTCGACCGACAATCACCACGTGTTTTCCGGCAATTGGAATGTTTTTATATTTGATCATCTCAACAATTCCGTAGGGTGTACAGGAAAGAAAGGCTTCTTGACCTGTCACCATGCGACCGACATTGATTGGATGAAACCCATCCACATCTTTTTCAGGTATGATCGTCTCGATCACTTTATGTTCAGAGATATGATCTGGCAATGGGAGTTGTACAAGAATTCCATCAATCGCTTCTTCTTGATTGTAGCGCTCAATTTCGCTTAACAACTCGGCTTCAGAAATCGTCTCAGGATAACGTTTTAATTCAGAATAAATACCGACTTCTTCACACGCCTTCACTTTTCCTTTAACATAGGATAATGAGGCTGGATTGTCTCCAACTAAGAGGACAACTAACCCAGCTGTTACCCCTTTCTCTTTTAAAAGGCATGCTTCTTCTTTCATTTGATCCCGTTTCGCTTGAGCGACTTCTTTCCCACTGATTAACTCTGCTGTCATTCTTCCTTCTCCCCCTCTTCACCTAATTCGTTACGCACAAATTTGGAAAGCACACCGTTCGCAAACCGCCTTGAATCTTCATCACCAAAAGATTTTGCGAGTTCAATCATTTCGTTGAGAGTGACTTTGTGCGGAATATCTTCTATGTATAAGAGTTCACAAAATCCAAGTCTAAGAATGGCGAGGTCCACATTTGCCAACCGTTCAATGGTAAAGTTAATTAAATACTTCTTAATTATCACATCAATAGCTTCCAAGTGGTTTGCCGTTTCACGAACCAATTCGTTTAAAAAAGGATCGTTTTGATCTTCTACGGAAGCTTCTTCCATCACATTCTCCAAAGCTTCTTCGGCACTAACTTTTCCCACCTGCATTTGAAAAAGGACTTGTAGTGCTTTTTCTCTTGCAATTCGTCGTTTCATTCGTGTCGTCTTCCTTTCTCGATGCCGCTCTATTAAAGTCCTATTATCTCTTAATCCGTCTCATTTATCAAACTTCATCATACCATAATTTGCCCTTGAATTCATAGGATAATGAGGTTTAAACAGCATCCATTTAAAATAGTAGGACTGCCGGGAGCATTCGTGGTACCCTCTGGCACAGGTCAGTGCCCGTAGCTCGATTCCAACTACATTTCGGGAACTGAAATGCGGGCTTTGTTCCCGTAGTTATTCCCTCTTTCGTTTTCGGGAACTATGGCAGGCGTTCAATGCCCGTAGCACGAGCCACTGGGGCATCCGGGCACCCTCTCTTCAAAATTCTACGCCTAAAATCGGAGACAAATAAAAAAAGCGTGGAAAAACCAATGCGGTTTTTCCACACTTTTCCAAAGAGGCAATTCCCTTTGGTTTTAATTACTTTTCTTCAGAAACTGGATTCGTGTCGTCTTCGGTCTCAAACGTAATTCCTACGACGTGAACATTGATGGCTTTGACTTCAAGGGCCGTCATCGTCCGAAGTGTTTGAGAAATATTTTCTTGAACCTGTTGAGCAACCTCCGGGATGGAAATGCCAAAGACCATGTGAAGTTGGACATCAATCGTAATGCCCTCCTCACCAAGTTCAACACGGACACCTTTTCTAAAATTCTTTCGTCCCATGCGTTCTGCAACACCGGTTGCAAACGTCCCGTGCATCGATGCGACACCTGCTACTTCAGTTGCCGCTAAACTCGCAATGACTTCTAGAACTTCAGGAGAAATCTCAATCTTGCCAAGACCTGAATCGAGATCTTCTAAATCAAACATCTCAGAGTCATCGAGATCCTCTAAAAAAAGATTTTTGTCGTCCACCTTGAAGGCCCCCTTCTCTTATTCCTCATCCATTATTGGATACGTTTCAAGAAATTTGGTATTGAAATCACCCGAAACAAAAACGGGGTGGTTAAATAACTTAATGTGGAAAGGAATTGTCGTCTCAATGCCATCCACGACCGTTTCTCCTAAGGCACGCTTCATCTTTTCTACAGCTTCTTCACGCGTTTTTCCATGCGTGATGATTTTGGCAACCATAGAATCATAATAAGGCGGAATCATATAACCCGGATAAACCGCTGAATCCACGCGTACACCTGGGCCACCCGGAGGAAGATACATCGTCACACGACCAGGTGAAGGCATAAAGTTTTTCTTTGGATTTTCAGCATTGATTCGACATTCAATCGCCCAACCATTAAACGTCACGTCTTCTTGAGCAATATCAAGTTTTTCACCATTTGCTACTTTGATCTGTTCTTTGATTAAGTCGATTCCTGTTACATATTCCGTAACTGGGTGTTCAACTTGAATACGAGTATTCATCTCCATGAAGTAAAAACTACCATTCAGATCATAGATGAATTCAACCGTGCCAGCCCCTGAGTAATTGACCGCTTTTGCTGCCTTGACTGCGGCTTCCCCCATTTCTTGACGCTTATCTGGAGAAAGTGCTGGCGATGGTGTCTCTTCTACAAGCTTTTGTAGCCGTCTTTGAATGGAACAATCGCGCTCACCTAAATGAATGACGTTTCCGTGATTATCAGCGAGCACTTGGATTTCAACATGTCGGAAATCCTCAATATATTTTTCAATATAGACCCCTGGATTCCCAAAAGCGGTTGCCGCTTCGCGCTGTGTGATGGCTACACCTTTTCTAAGTGAGGCTTCATCGCGTGCGACACGGATCCCTTTACCGCCGCCACCAGCTGTTGCTTTAATAATGACCGGATAACCCAAATCATTTGAGACCAAAACCGCATCCTCAATCGTTTCCACAACACCTTCAGAACCTGGGACAACTGGAACGCCTGCTTCTTTCATCGTTTGCTTGGCAACATCCTTGATCCCCATTTTCTGAATGGCTTCTGGGCTAGGCCCAATAAAGGTAATCTTGCATTCTCGGCACATTTCAGCAAAGATCGCATTTTCAGCCAGGAATCCGTAACCAGGGTGGATCGCATCCACACCGGTCAACATGGCCACACTCATGATATTCGTATAGTTCAGGTAACTATCCTTTGAAGCCGTTGGTCCAATGCAATACGCTTCATCCGCGAGTTGAACGTGAAGAGCATCCCGGTCCGCCTCGGAAAAGACAGCCACTGTCTCAAGGTTCATTTCCTTACAAGCCCGAATAATGCGGACGGCAATTTCTCCACGATTCGCAATTAAAACTTTTTTAATCATATGGCTCAACCTACTCTGCCTTTACTAGAAACAGTGGCTGTCCATATTCAACAAGTTGGCCGTTTTCAACCAACACTTCAGCGATAACGCCTTTCACATCCGCTTCAATTTCATTGAAAAGCTTCATGGCTTCCACAATGCATACAACGGTGTCTTGATTCACTTTTGATCCAACTTTAACAAAGTTGTCAGCGTCTGGTGAGGAAGCCCCATAAAACGTTCCAACCATCGGAGACACAATTTTATGTAGAGTGGAGTTGTCCTCAGACTGAGCACTCTCATTTTGAGGAGCTTCCTTTTGTCCAGGTGCTTCCTGAACAGGGGGCGCAACGTGAACCGGTTGTTGTACAGGCTCAGCATGAGAAGGTTGAACCATTTGTACAGTTTGTTCGGCTCTTTTCTTAATTAGAACTTTTTCTCCATCTTTTTCAAATTCAAATTCGTCGATACTTGTTTCATCAATGAGTTTGATTAGCTCTCGAATATCTTCTAATTTCACAGTTCGCACTCCTTATTCTTAAAACTACGCCTCTTTCTAAAATTATATGACAAAATAATAGGATAACCATTGCAAATAGAAAAGAGGGCAACTTGCCTTAGCATTATACCATATTTACATCTGAAAATCGCAACTGGTTATTCCCATCTTGCCCATTCTACTAAAAGATAGTCTGTTTGCACTATATTTTTGGGTGAATAAAATCTAATTCTCTTAAACAGACTTTGAAAATTGTTCGCGCAAAAGGAAATCAAAAAGGGACTTTCAAAATGAAAGCCCCTTATATGCGTCGTTCTTAGCTGTTGGTCGTTTGGAATTTTACATTCGCAAATTGGACACCAAGTGGTGATTTGACGACCATTGCCATAATTTGAGAGGCCTGTTTGCTAGATAATGATTTTGCTTTAACATAAACCGTTGCATAGGCACCATCTGTCGTAACCACCGCATCTTTTCCAAAACCTTTTGAAATGATTTCATTTTCCAACATCGTTTCTTGCTTAGATTGATCATCTAGCGCTTTTAACTGACTATTGGCTTGGCTAACTTCAGTGGCTGAACTTTTGTCAGAGGCAATGACTTGTTGATATTGTTGAGCTTCTGCAGTCATTTGTTGATCTCTCTTCAGTTTATAAGAAGCAAAGACATTGTCCGCCGCACTGATTTTATTAGAGACATTCTGTGCTTGATTACTTGCAGAGGTTTGTTGACCTTGTTTCGCGTTATTTGCAGCCGTAGGAGCCTGAGTTGGTGTGGTCACATAATAAACCGATAAGACCACGATTAAGCTTAGCATTGTGAGCAACCAAACTGTTTGTTTTTTAAGAACCATATTAAAATCCTCCCTTATTTTCTTTCCTGAACTGAAACTTTATAAGAAGGTACATCAAGTACCGTACTCACTGCGTCAATGACACGTTCTTTCTCAGCTGGCTGAGTCACGCCATTAGCCACGACTAAAATGGCTTTCACGGTCGGCCCTTTTTGAGTGACAAGAAGCGGTCCTTTTTGGCCATTTCCTTGATCAATGGTGACCATCGTTTCGTCATTCGACTGATTGGTCGTCGTGCTCGTGCCGCCATTTGAATCATGTTGTACCGTGCGTTGATCCGTTGTTTTAGAATCTTGTTGGTAGACATTTTCTGGTCCTGTACTCAACGTCACAAGAACTTTAGCATTGGATAAGCCTGCCATACTGTTTAGCATGCTGGTTAAGCGCTCCTCGTAGTAGGAGGCATACTCATCCATCGTCTTTGGCTCGTTGCTTTTACTTTTCAAAATCGACGCGGGCTTCACTTCAGAGCTTGTTTGCTTCGCTGATCCAGATGTAGGTGTCGCCGCCACATCTTGCTTCGTCTGATTCTGATGGGCTGAGTAAAAATTGCTAATGAGCATCAACGCTACGCCTAATCCCATTAAGATGATCAGATTCTTGATGGGCTTTTTGGCCTTTTTCGGCGTGCGCGAGGAAACGGATTCCATAACTTTTTTCCAGAGTTCGATGGGTGACATATGTCATGTGCCGCCTCCCTTCAAATGGAGGGTAATTTTGTTTGGTGCTAGATTCCATTGATTCGATAGAAAAGTTCGGATGGCGTTCTCATTGGCTATACTTTTAGCCTTCTTTTCATCAGATGATGCGTTCGATGGTGTACCGCCAACTTGTACCGAATTTACAGTGACGTTTTGAACCGGATCAACGGTAACCTTTTGATTCTTTGAATTCTCAGATGATGGTGAGGTTGACCGCGCTTGTCCCAGTGTGACAGTAGCATGGTTAATCGGATTGTTCGAATTATTATAATTAAGGTTTAGGTTAAGTGTTTCAATAGCAAGGCCATAGCGATCGTTCAACGCTCCTTTCACATAAGATTTCATTTGGACAGCCATTTGTTTAGAAATATATGCACGTTGTCCCGATTCTATTTCTTTTTTTTTCGTATTTATTGAATTTTTTATGGGATCGTTCGTTTGCTGGGGGATCATTTGATTTAAAATTGAATCCACAGGCATGTTAAAGAGCTTCATGATCGGACTGAGTAAAGTTAAGATTAAAATTAAGCCAATCACGGTTTTGACGTACCGATTAAACCGTTCATTTGGAAGGAGCAGTTCTAACACAATGGCGAACATAATGATTAATATAATTTGAGTGATCCAATTTGTGAGTGCATGCATGGCACTTCCGCCCCCTTTTCATCGAACCATCAACGAGAGATTCCCCGAAGCGATGATAATTGTGATGGCGAGAAAAAACATCATGCAGACGATCGCAAGCGCCGCAAAGATAAACACCATACTTTTCGCCATAATTCCGAGACACTCAATGATAGGGCCACCCCCTAAAGGCTGGAGGATCGCTGAGGCAATATTATAGATTAAGGCAAGTACAAATACTTTAATCGCCGGAAACGCGACCAATAAAACAAGGATGAAGAGACCGGCAATTCCGACAGTGTTCTTAACTAAAACAGAGGCACTGAAAATCGTATCCGCGGCATCTGTAAACATTCGACCCACGACAGGAACAAAATTCCCTGTTATAAATTTAGCGGTTCGAACAAGTATCCCGTCCGAGATAGCCGTAGCCGCTCCTTGGACGGACATGACGCCCAAGAAAATCGCAAAAAAACCAGCGAGTCCTCCAATGGATAAGTTCCGCAAAAGATTGGCTAATTGCGTGACTTTATAATGCTCGGATAACGTACTAACAATTTGCAGAAGTGCCGACATGAATAGCAACGGCAGAATGACGCCCGAAATTAACCATCCACTCGTATTGATTAAAAATAGAATAATCGGATGAAAGAATGCTATACTCGTTGCCCCTCCACTTGTCGCCATTAAGGCAAAGATTAAAGGCACGAGCGCGAGCAAAAATTGGCTCATGGTATGAATGGCGCCGACCGTGTAATCAATGGCGACGCGAAAGGAATTTAACATTAGGATAATGAGAACTAGGTACACTACTGCATAAGCCACTTTAGAAACGGCGCGATGCTCAAAAGCGTTCTGAATGGTTTGGAGAATGGCGGACAAGACCGTAAGCAAAATCAGCGTCCCAAGTAGCTTTCCATTCACAAGCAGCTCATGAAAGACATATCGGAGACTGCCTAAGGTCCATTCTTTAAAGAGGCCTTGCTTGTCCGATTTCAGAAAATCAAAGAAACTCATATGCTCACTTTCAGGTAAAAAACCTTGATACTGGTTCACCACTTGCTCCCAATAGGATTGGATGTCATTTAGATTAAGCGATTGAAGTTGTGAATCGACCCAATCTTGAGGGGTTGGGGTGGATTGTCCATGGGCAACGCCTGGGAATAGAATTGAGATCGAAAAAGTTAAAAATAGGATCACACAAATGATGCGGACCCTGTTGGTTTGATTCTTCATTTGGATGGCCCCTTTACTGCGGAATCAAGCCAATAACCGTTTGAATAATCGCGGTGATGATCGGAATGGCCATGACAAGAATAAGAATTTTACCAGCCAATTCAATTTTTGAAGCCAATGCCCCTTGTCCAGCATCTCTCGCAATCTGCACCCCAAACTCTGCTATATAAGCAATCCCTACAATTTTTAATACCGTTTCCACATAAACGAGTTTTAAGTGGGCGTTGATTGCCAAGCGCTCAAGCATTGTGATGACCTGACTGATTTGGCCAATCAAGAAGATAAAGATCGTGGCGCCCACAAATATAACCAATAAGAAGGCATAGGCGGGTTTTTGTTCATTTATGACAAGGGTGAGGAATGTGGCAATTAAACCCAACCCAACGATTTGCAAAATCTCAATCGGAGTTCCCTCCTATCCTTGAAAAAGAAACACATCACGAATTTTACTAAATAACTCCCCAATAAGCGTGGCGACCATATACAAAATGACAACAAAACCGATTAACGTGACCCATTGGGACCAATCTTCTTTTCCCATTTGCTTGAGCACCGTCTGGATCATAGCCACAATAATGCCAATTCCAGCAATTTGAAAGATGGTATTCACATCAAACGACATCTTGGTTCCCCCTCAGAACAGCAAAATAACAAGTAGAATTCCGCCAAGAACCCCTAAACTTTTTGCCATTTTCTCATATTGTGATTGCGCCACCCGAGCTTCATTTTCTTCTCGTTCCAAATGCGACAATGCCAGTTGAATATGCTTTTGTTGGTTGGTCCGATCAGACTGCCCAAGCGTTTGACCAAACTGTTTCCAAATTTCCTTCTCAGCTTGTTTTAGTGCAGTCGTCGGCCAGAACGCTTCTAATACATCAACCCAAATTTGGTTAAAGGATCGCCCATCCCTTAAAGCCATCTCGTCTACGAGCCTGGAGAAAAAACCATTGATTGGTTTTGGAAGTTGCTCTTTTAAATGAACGGCCGCCTCTTGGATGGGGGTTAAGCCATACATGATCTCCGCTTCAAGGGTCTGCAATGCCGATTTTAGCTGCCGTAATTGCCTGGGTCGATCGCGATAGCGTTTTGAAAATAAAAACCCAATGCTCGTGGACGTGACCAAAATTAAAACGGCACCTAAAAATTTCATCTTTGACTCACACTCTTTTCAACGGAAACCGACGATCCTGAACCATCCACTATTTTGAATCGTCGTCCATGTCTTGGTGTGTTTTCTAGAATGACAATCCGTTGGAATAATTGGTGATCGATTAGTGGTTTTAACGTCGGTCGTTTCAAAAGTTGTTCAAGATCATAGGCATGAGCCGTCGCGAGTACCGTTACACCGGCATTTAAGGCCTCTAGTAAAGCATCCGTATCCTCTTGCCTACCAATCTCATCCACAACTAAGACGTCGGGGCTCATCGAACGAATCATCATCATCATACCTTCCGCTTTAGGACACGCATCCAATACATCAACGCGAATTCCAAACGTATTTTGCGGAACTCCTTTTATACATCCTGCGATTTCCGAGCGTTCATCAATAATCCCAACTTTATGTGCTGGAAGATCTCGTGTTCCTGTGCTTATAATTCTTGCGAGATCTCTAAGCATTGTGGTTTTTCCAGTTTGGGGGGATCCGATGATCAGAGTGTTTTGCCAACGGTTATTCACACAGAGAGCCGCTTGAAGTGGGTGCGCCACCCCAATTCGCTCTCGCGCAATTCGAATGTTCAAAGAACTGACATCACGAATTAATTTGACCTGGCTTCCTTCTGTCACCACTTTGCCATTAATTCCAACGCGATGTCCCCCACTAATCGTGACATAGCCTCTTTTTAATTCTTCTTCTAATGTGTAAAGTGAAAACGCACTTAAATTCCCCATTAAAATGCGCATGTCATTAAAATTAAGCAGGCGTTCGCGGTCCGGGTATAGAACCTGTCCACCTGAAAGCACTTCAATCGGCCGGTTGAGTCGAAGCCTAAGCTCTTCAATGGAGGTTTGAAATTCCATCATGGATTCAACCATCTGAGCCAGATCTTTTGGTAAAAGAGCGAGTACCGCTTCCACACGACCTCCTCCTTATATTAAATGTGGTGTTTTTTGAAATACGGGCAACAGTCGGTACTAGAATGCAATGGAGTTGGATGGATTGGTTTTAGTCTCTAACACACTATATGCAGAAAGGGACAAGATATGTCTGGAAGCACGAAGCCAAAAAAGAGAAAGAATCGTGGAAAACGGGAGGTGTGTGGGTTTGCTTTAATTCTTAAAAAACGCAAAAAACAGGATGAGCACATCGCATGTCCCCATCCTGTTTGTTATTCGTTATTTTATTATAATTAAGCTCTCGACACGTAATCGCCTGTTCGAGTATCAATAATAAGTTTATCGCCTTGGTTTACAAAGAACGGAACATGAACGGTGTAGCCCGTTTCAACGATCGCTGGTTTTGTACCACCTGACGCAGTGTCCCCTTTAATCCCAGGCTCCGTTTCGGTTACTTCAAGCTCAACCGTGTTAGGGAGTTCAACACCAAGCGTTTCACCTTGGAAGGATTGAATATGAACTTCCATATTTTCTTTCAAAAATTTAAGTTGCTCGGTAATCTGGTTGGCATTTAACTCAATTTGTTCGTAGCTTTCTAAATCCATGAACGCATGCTGATCGCCAGTCGCATAAAGGTATTGCATTTTACGATTTTCGATATGCGCACGGTCGACTTTTTCGCCGCCACGGAATGTTTTTTCTTGGATTGCTCCAGTGCGTAGGTTACGGAGCTTAGAGCGCACAAACGCCGCACCTTTACCTGGTTTAACGTGTTGGAAATCAAGAACTTGCCAGATACTGCCATCGACTTCGATGGTTAAACCTGTTTTAAAATCGTTTACTGAAATCATGTGTTTGCCTCCTTAGCCACACCCGCCTTGCCTTGAGGTGACCTCAACGTCTTATTAGTGAGTTCGTTCTAGTAAATATTCAAGTGCCAAACGGTAGCCTTGAAAGCCCAACCCAACAATCTGTCCGTCCATTACAGGTGCGAGTACAGATGTATGGCGAAAGGATTCTCGCTTATGAACATTAGAAATGTGAACCTCAATCGCGGAGCCGCTGAAACTTGCCAAAGCATCTCGAATCGCGTAACTATAATGCGTGAAGGCGCCTGGGTTAATGACAATCCCCGAACATGTTTCTTCCGCTTCTTGGATCCAATCAATCAAGTCCCCTTCATGGTTACTTTGTCGAAAAAGGACACGAATTCCTTGTTTTTCAGCAAATTGCGCTAATTGGTTTTCTAAGTCCGCCAAGGTTTGGTGCCCGTAAACATCTGGTTCGCGTTTGCCTAAGGCATTCAGATTTGGACCATTTAGAACTAAAAAGGTTTTCATACGGGCTCACCTGCTTTTTATTCTCTTGAAAAATGAAATAGAATGCTCCAATGAACATTCTATCACAGGCTTATTCATTTGAGTAGTCAGGGTCTTGATTTATTTGGAGATCAAACGAAATAGAATAGCCAATAAATAACCCGTACAATATGTACAATGAGATGGACGTGGATATGGTGTTGGCTCCAATTCGGAAGACCGGTTGTAACCCTGGGATCCAAGGTTGAATAATATAGAAAACGATGACCCACAGGGCAATTCCATACCCTACAGAAATCCAAATATTTTTAATTTTGGCTAACGTCCACTTATAAATAAAAGCAATAAAAATTGAGAGAATCGCAATGGCGATCACCCCTATAATCTGTCCATAGAGTCCTGTTTTCCATTTACCGAGGGCCCACGGGGCAAGAATTAGGGCAGGTCCATATGTGCTGAAATTTAAATAATAGGCAATGAAACCCATAATCCCCCAGATCAAACCACCCCAAATACCAATTGCTGCGACTCTGCCATTACTTTTAATCGCCGAATCCTGCTTCTCATTCTCTTTGTCTTCTGATTTCTTTTTATCAGCCATCATCAGCACCTCCGACCGATAGTATGCCCCAAAACAACCCATATCAATCCTCTTTTCGGGAACTAGGGAATCGGTTCAGTTCCCGTATGACCCTCGATTTTTCGTTTTGGGAACACCCCCTTCTAAAATTCCAAAAAAAACAATAAGCGAAAGCAATCAAACGTCATAAATTATTGAAAAAAGGGTATATCTTCCGTTTTTTGGGGTAATAATTAAATAGCAATTATCCTAGAGTCTTTGATGGTTTTCTAGTAAAATAAAAATAAGTCAAAACTCAAGGGTTGGTGACATCACCAAATGGGAAACAAAGGATCTATATATGGTGGGCAAGCCGTCATAGAAGGCGTCATGATGGGTGGCCGAACCACTAGTGTGACTGCCATTCGGCGGAAAGATGGTTCCATTGAATTTTTTGAAGTGCCTCGAGCCGCCAATCCAAAACTTGGACGTTTCAAACGTTGGCCGCTTCTAAGAGGCGTCATTGGAATCATTGAATCAAGTATTCTTGGGACCAAACATCTCAACTTTTCATCTGAAAAGTTTGATAAACTTCCCGAGGAAGATGTTGAGGCACCAAAAGAAGAGAACCGTAAATGGGGAATGATCCTTGGGGTTACAGCCATCGCCATTCTTTCTTTCCTTGTCGGAAAATTTATTTTTACACTTGTCCCAGCTTTAGCCGCACAAGCTTTAATTCACTATTTTCCTGGGCGAGTAATACAGGTTCTAATTGAGGGAGCCTTTAAAATCCTCTTGCTTTTGGGCTATATCTATTTTGTGTCGCTCACACCATTAATGAGACGGGTGTTTCAATATCACGGAGCAGAGCATAAAGTGATTAACGCTTATGAAAATGGTCAATCATTAACTGTGGAGAATGTAAAAGCACAAACTCGACTCCATTATCGATGTGGGAGCAGCTTTATTTTATTTACTGCGGTCATCAGCGTGTTTTTATATCTTTTTCTTCCTGTGGATCATTTAGGACTTCGTGTGCTCACCCGCATTCTCTTAATTCCAGTGGATTTAGGACTTTCCTACGAAGTGTTACGACTGACGAATGCCGTTCGAAACATTCCTTATTTAAAAGGACTTGGTTATCCAGGACTCTGGCTTCAGCTCTTAACAACAAAAGAACCGGACTCCGACCAAATTGAAATTGCCATTGCAGCCTTTAATGAAATGAAAAAGAAAGAATCGGAGCACATAAGTCTTCAACAAAAAACTGTCCTAGGTTAGACGGCTTGGAGGAGGTGATAATGGATGAGGGGATCATGGTCAAATCTTCTCTTTCTTATATTGATTGCGCTTGGCGCGATAGGGTTATTTTCATTACTATGGTATCATCCTGTCCAGTTACTGAGACAACTCTTAATCGGCGTTCTCATTATGGCAGGGATTTACGCGCTCTATCGATTGCTTACACGTAAATCGGGAAAGTCTTCTAATGAATCCAAAGCGTATCGACGTGCTGTGAAACAATCTAAACGAAGAAAAAGCATCAAACGAGACAGGCTACGGGCCACCTCAAAACTCCAAGTGATACCCAATCGTTCCATCAAAAAGAAACGACCACCTCTGGAACGTCTCAAACACAAAGGACATGGCCATTTAACTGTAATAGAAGGAAAAAAGAAAAAAAGAAAAAAAGGTTTTCTATAGAAGGTTGAGGATTTTAAAGCCTCACGAAAACGGTTTGAGCAGGGCTGCTCAAACCGTTTTTTTAATGATCAACATGGGTTGGCACCCATTTTCTTAAGAACGTCCTCGTCGTCTCTTTACCTATTTGCACCAATTTGTTTTGTTCTTTCTGTGTTAGCTTAAAATTTGTAAAATTGATGTCATCAACGGGAAGAAAACAAACATTCTTAGTTTCTTGTGTTGAGAGCTTTCCGGTACTATGGGCTAATTTTAATGTTTCGACCACATTTTGAAAGAGTTCAAAGGAATTATGAATCGGACGAGGCTCGAGATTACCATTCTCTGACCCGAGTTGAAAACCAATATAGGGCCGTTTAAGCCTCTGATCTGGAACTTTAAACACCCAAATAGGAAAATTACTAATCAGCCCTCCATCCACGATCTGACAGATCTTCCCTTTATCATCTTTTAAAGTGACAGGGATGAAGAAAAAGGGAATGGAACAACTCATTCGTACTGCTTTAGAAATCAGAAAGGTCTCAGGATTTAATCCATAGCGTCTCAGGTCTTCCGGTAAACGAAGTAAGCTTCCATTCGAGATATCCGTTGCGATGATTGTCAACGCGCCCTCGGGTAAATCCCCAAATGACTCAATACCCTTTTTCTTAAGGCACTCGTGCACCCAATTTTCAAAGGTGTCCCCTTTATAGAGCCCCATATTCTTATATAAACCAATCCAATTTAAAAACGGAAGTCGAACACGACTTCCGTTATCTAGAAAGGTCTGAACATCCAGTTTGTCCAATTCTGCGTGTATCTCTTTATATGTAAAACCCGCTGCCAAAAAACTCGCGACAATCGAACCCGCACTTGTTCCAGCAACTCGTTTAAACTGATAATTGGCTTTCTCAACCGCCTCGATTGCCCCTAAATAAGCAAACGCTCTGACGCCCCCTCCGGAAAAAACCCCGTCAACCCACATGCACATCCCTCCCCTATTTAGTGTATAGGTTAGAAAATCAGAATATGCGTTGAAAAAATAAGACTGTTTTGGCGAATGCGCACCAAAACAGTCTTATTTTACGATTAACTTGGATCATTGTTTCGATTTTGGACGTCCCGGAGCTTCTTAACCCGATTCGCATCTTCTTCAAAATATTGAACAAGATCACCAATCCGATCAATCGCATCCCAGCTTAAATGGTGCTCAATTCCTTCTACATCTGAATAAATATTTTCTTGATCGACACCGATAACGTTTAAGAAATCTTCTAAAAGCTCATGACGAAAAACCAACCGCTTCCCAAGCTTTTTCCCCTTTGGTGTTAAAACTAAACCACGATATTTCTCATAAACGAGATATTGGTCCTTATCAAGTCGCTGAACCATCTTTGTAACAGAAGAGGGGTGGACTTCAAGCGCTTCTGCAATGTCCGATACCCTTGCATAGCCCTTGTCTTCAATTAATAAATAAATTCGTTCAATATAATCTTCCATACTGGGTGTTGGCGGCATGAGCTCCCCCCTTTTGTGATCACTCAACCTAGTTTCCGTTATATTTCGACCTCACATAAATGGTTGTTTTTCCAAAAGCGAGCCAATTTATGCACAATAACTTATATAATTAATCCCCTACATCCAACAAACTATAGAAAATGATACCACTATTTGTTGAACTTAGACAAGTCATTATCACTTTTTTGCAGATACGAAATGGTGCACCTTACTGTAAAGCCATCCGTTTACAACAAAAAAAGAGGGGAAGCCCCTCTTTTTTATAATCCGCATTTCAGTTGAGCATTACAGTTCGTACAGGTGTTGCATCCGCCAAGTTCTTCAACCGTTCCTTGAAGACAAATTGGACACGTATCCCCTACCTCTGAGCCATAAGTAACGTTGGTTTTATCCAATTCGGTAATGGTATCCACAAGGACAACCTTAGCTTTGTGTTCTACTTTGGTCTCTGGAAACATTTCATCTTCTTCAAATGTATTTTCTTCAGCTTTCAAAGTGAGTACCTGAGCATCGCGACTTCCGTCTACATAGACGGTTCCGCCTTTTGCACCGCCTTTATAAAGACGTTCGTACACACCTTTAACTTGATCAACCGTATAGCCTTTTGGAGCATTAACGGTTTTACTGATTGAACTGTCGACCCATCTTTGAATGACGCATTGGGTATCGGCATGCGCTTCAGGTGAGAGATCCATCGCCGTTATAAACCAACGTGGAAGGGAATCTGACTTCGCTTCTGGGTGCTGATCGAGATATTCTTGAACGATATCGGCTTTCACCTCAATGAATTTCCCAAGACGACCACTTCGGTAATAAGAGAAAGAGAAATACGGTTCAAGACCGGTTGAGACCCCTACCATTGTTCCTGTTGAACCCGTTGGAGCAACCGTTAAGAGATGGGAATTACGAATCCCATGTTCCAAAATGCCTTCCCGAATGTCTTCTGGTAAGGTTTGCACATAGCCCGTATTTATAAAACGTTCACGAAGGACTTTTGTTTCTTCATCCGTTTGTCCGATCAAGAATGGGAAACTGCCTTTTTCTTTTGCAAGT
This sequence comes from uncultured Sporolactobacillaceae bacterium, assembly GCA_963829575.1. Taxonomy (GTDB): domain Bacteria; phylum Bacillota; class Bacilli; order Bacillales; family Sporolactobacillaceae; genus KACC-23026. Next base: position 63,523 of record CAWHJF010000010.1, read on the forward strand.
TCAATGGATGTTCGATAAGCGGTGGTCGCAATCGTTTCAAAGATCTGATCAACGAGGACATTCCCCTCTTTTGAACCATACTCCGTTTCACAATAAATGAGCAGATCATGAAGGCCCATCACACCGAGTCCAACACGGCGCTCGCCTAGGGCTTGTACGCGGTTTTCTTCCAAGAAGTAAGGCGTTGCGTCAATGACATTATCTTGCATACGGACGCCCACACGGACAGTTTCCGCAAGTTTTTCAAAATCAACTTGTTGGGTCTCTTTATCTGCCATATTTGCAAGATTGACAGCTGCAAGGTTACATACAGAATATGGTGCAAGCGGCTGCTCCCCACACGGGTTCGTCGCGACGACCTTTTGACCATATGCCTTAGCATTCGTTTTTTCATTGGCATTATCAATAAAGAAAATTCCTGGCTCAGCCGAATAGGTGGCACAGACATTAATGAGGTTCCATAATTCACGCGCTTTAATGGTTCTGTATGTGCGAACACCGAATCCGCGCGCTTCCCATTCTCTAACATCACCACATTCATGCCATTCTTCATTGTAAATCTTCATTTCCTCTTGGGAGTAATGCTCCACGTCTGGGAAACGAAGTGCAAAGTCCGCATCTTCCTCGATCGCTTCCATAAATTCTTTTGTCAACGTGACCGAAATATTCGCACCGGTTAAGAATTCAGAATTATTGACCGAGTACGCGCCACCTTCTCTTAAGCGGGTTTCCGCTTCTTTAATCACTTTATCGGTAAATCCACCTTGACCTGGGAAGTTCTTATAGTTAATGATCCCTTGGTAAAGATCTTTTTCGGTTTCTGTAAATGGTGTGAATTTCAACTTATCCTTCGCGAGAGAACGGATGGTTTCATCTTGTGAATTTTCAATTAAGAAACGAAGAATACGCGGATTTTGCATTTTCGAAATAATAAATTCAATAATATCTGGATGGGAATCCGCAAGCATGATCATTTGCGCCCCGCGACGCGATCCGCCTTGTTCTACAAGGTGAGTGAGTTTTGCAATATCATCGAGCCAAGAGACAGAGCCCGATGACTTACCGTTCACGCCACGAGCGAGTGTGTTCCGCGGGCGAAGCGTTGAACCATTCGTTCCAACACCGCCACCACGACTCATAATTTCCATGACTTTTTTCCGGTGTTCCGCAATGCCCTCTCTTGAATCTTTTACATAAGGCATCACATAACAGTTGAAATACGTCACATGAGTATCCGCTCCTGCCCCATATAAAACTCGACCGGCTGGAACAAAGTTCATAGTCACAAGTTCTTTGTAAAACTGATCAAAAGAAGTTTGTTTCTTTTCCAGGCTGGTTTCAACGCTGGAAAGACCCCGAGCATTCCGTTTTGCAATTTGCTCGTAATAAACTTCTAGAGGCTTATCAATAACGTCAAGAGAACGTTTAATCAACCCGTTTTCTCGCTCTTCTTCTGTTTCGAGGACATGACGATATTCCTCAATGACTTGTACCATTGCCTCATTAGTCTCTGGAAAAAGGTCTCGAATAAACCCAAGTCCTCGCGCTGGGAATTTTGGATCATTCATAACCGTTAGCACAACAAAATCCCCTGGTTTAATCGTTTTTTTCTCAGTATCTTTAAATGAGTAACGATCCAACATAACTAGACGTGAAACCCCGCTCCTGGTTGTCTTCATGTCTTCTGTTATTGGAAAAACCTGTGGAAATTGAGCTATATCTTTATTAAGCTCCTCTTTATTCATTTCCATTTGTCCTCGAACAGCTACACTCATTGAATTTCCTCCTTAATCAAATAAAAAATCCTATTCACGTCAGATGCGTACAGAGTGTACAAATCTGATTAAATTTGGTCGGCTATGCTTTTAAAAATCAAATCGTTGTTTATAAAAAGGACGATCTATCGGCCCTTAAATGCAAACCAAATCCTTTTCTGTTCCTGTTGATTAAAGCCACACCGTTCTGATCTTTTAAGCCTCGCCTTCGCCATCCTTCGGCAAATTAAGACACGGATCATTTAAATTGAATATCTAGTATCTATCATAGCTTGTGTTCCATAAAAACACAATATATAGTGTTTATATTTTTTGAAATTCCACTAGATGTTGAATTAAGATCAAAGGAGTCAAGATTTGTCAACTCTTTTTTTGATAATTTAATAGAAAGGCAAGCTCAAAACACGGGTGCTAAAATTCGACATAAACTGTCGTTAGCCGACTCTCATTTTTTCACAAATTGAGCCCTGCGTCTACTATTTTCAACCAATAATTCTGGATCGAATGAACGCTTCGAATTTCGAGTTTTATGTGGTAAAATAAAAACATGTTTATCTACGTCACACTACCATTCACATAGAAGGAGTCGAGAGATTTGAATTGGAACTTGGTCACTTTATTAGTAATTATTGTTGCTTTTCTTGGCTATACCCTAACGAGAATTTTGCTACAAAGACGTTATCTTACAACCCTCAGTCAAGATGAATTCATTGAAGGGTATCGTAAAGTTCAACTAATAGATGTTCGTGAACCCAATGAATTTGACGCAGGACACATATTAGGTGCACGAAACGTTCCTTTGACGCAGTTTAAAATGCGAAAACAAGAAATACGTAAAGACAAGCCTGTCTACCTGTATTGCCAAAATGGGACGCGGAGCACACGTGCCGCAGCCCTCATGAAAAAATATGGAGTCGAAGAACTTTACATGCTAAAAGGTGGCTTTAAGCAATGGACAGGCAAGGTCAAACGGAAAAACGCTTAACCTTTTAATGAATTATAAAAGTAAGAGGCGAACAAAAAAGCAAGGATCTGACTCCTCGATAAACCGAGGAAGTCAGACCCTTTTTTTATTTAAATGAAAGGATTTCAAATTTTAAAAAACCAAAGAATGAAATTCTGCTAGACTGCGCTTCTTCTTAATAAGCAATTATGAAATTGTGATTCAAATAGAACACCTAGACAGAGAGTTGTTCTTCGAGGATTGTTTCTTTCAAATATTGCACATAAATTTGAGCGAGCGGCGTCATCGTGACGTTTTTGTGAGTGATATAGCCGACCGTAATCCGTTCGTTGACTTTAAGCGGCACTGCAACGATATCACTGTTAAGATCCTGGCTAATCACGCCTGTTGAAATCGTGTAGCCATTTGAACCAATCAGTAAATTAAATAAAGTCGCTCGATCGCTCACACGAATGTTTTTGGGACGCGTGAGCGTGCTTAAAATTTCTTCTGAAAAATAAAACGAATTATATGTGCCTTGTTCAAATGAAAGGTATGGATACGGATGTAAATCTTCCAACGTCACTTCGTTTTTTTTAGCAAGTGGGTTTCGCGTACTGACAAACACATGCGGCGCTGCTTCAAAAAGTTTATGAAAGCTTAACTGACCCTCTCTTAGAAACTTTTCTATAACCTTTTGATTAAACGCATTCTTATATAAAATCCCAATCTCACTTCGAAGATTTTGGACATCCTCAATAATCTCATACGTTCGCGTTTCTCGGAGTGTAAATTCATACTCATCACGGTTATAGGCTTGAAGCAATCGAACAAAGGCGCTGACTGCAAACGCATAATGTTGGGCCGATACAGAAAAGTGCTGCTGAGGCGACTGTTGGGTATTGGCGTATCGATTTTCAAGCAGCTCCGCTTGTTCCACTACTTGTCTCGCATAGCCCAAAAACTCCGAGCCTTCTTGCGTCAACACAATGCCTCGATTGGTTCGCGAAAAAATGGTAAGGCCCATTTCCTTTTCCAGCTCTTTTAAAGCATTCGAAAGACTTGGTTGACTGATAAACAAACTTTGGGCGGCTTTACTAATCGATCGGCTTCTTGCCACCTCAATCACATATTTCAACTGCTGTAACGTCACAGGAACACCTTCTTTCTATTGATCAGTCTAATAATAAAACAGGGGCGACGACACGTCCCCCTGTTTTATTCTGAATCTATTGATTAAGGTTTTACGTAACGCAAAACCGGTTGACGTGCGGCACGCGTTTCATCTAAACGCCGAACGACCGTAGTATGCGGGGCTTCTTGAACGACCTCAGGGTTGTCTTCTGCTTCTTTGGTAATTTGAATCAACGTATCCGCAAACTCATCCAACGTTTCTTTCGATTCGGTTTCCGTTGGTTCGATCATCAAACATTCCTCAACATTGAGTGGGAAATAAATGGTGGGCGGATGATAGCCGAAATCCAATAAACGCTTCGCCATGTCCAATGTCCGTACACCAAGCTTTTTCTGTTTACTGCCAGACAAGACAAACTCATGTTTACAATGACGGTCAAACGGTACCTCAAAATATGGGGCTAATCTGCGGAATAAATAATTGGCGTTTAACACCGCATCTTGGGACACTTGCGCAAGGCCATCTGGGCCCATGGTTCGAATGTAGGTATAGGCTCGTACATTAATCCCGAAGTTTCCATAAAACGGCTTCACGCGGCCGATTGATTCCGGTCGATCATAATCAAACGTATAGCCGGCTTCGGTTTTCGTGAGCACAGGTTTTGGCAAATAACCGATCAACTCTTTTTTTACACCAACAGGTCCAGAACCTGGCCCTCCGCCTCCATGTGGGCCGGTGAACGTTTTATGAAGATTTAAATGGACCACATCAAAGCCCATATCCCCTGGTCGGGTAATTCCCATAATGGCATTCATGTTCGCCCCATCGTAATAGAGTTTTCCGCCCGCCTTATGGACGGTTTGGGCCATCTCCACAATGTCTTCTTCAAAAAGACCTAATGTATTCGGGTTCGTCAACATCAAAGCAGCCGTATCCTCGCCAACCACTCTTTTAAGGTCTTCGAGATCCACCAAGCCTTTTTCATTGGACTTTACCGTAACCGTTTCAAAGCCTGCAACCGTTGCAGAGGCTGGGTTTGTGCCATGCGCAGAATCCGGAACAATTACCTTTGTCCGTTTGAAATCACCGCGTGCTTCATGGTAGGCCCTGATGATCATGAGCCCGGTCCATTCACCATGGGCCCCAGCTGCGGGTTGAAGGGTCACCTCATCCATTCCCGTGATCGCGGCTAAATTCGTTTGCAGACGATATAAAAGTTCCATCGCCCCTTGAACCGTCTCTTCTTCCTGATATGGGTGAATATGAGCCAATCCCGTTAACCGTGCCACATCTTCATTAATTTTCGGATTATATTTCATGGTACAGGATCCAAGCGGATAAAAACCGGAGTCCACGCCATGGTTTCTTTTAGAAAGCGCGGTGTAATGACGCATAATTTGAAGCTCAGAGACTTCTGGAAGATCGATCTCCTCTTTCCGTATAAACGCTTCTGGAAGCACGGTCTTAATGTCAACCTCTGGAACATCAGATTCTGGGAGGCTATAACCGACACGGCCAGGTTTACTTAATTCAAATATTAACGGTTGATTGTTTGTCATGAACGAGTCCTCCCACCGCTTGAACAAATTGTTCAATCTCTTGTTTTGTACGCTGCTCTGTAACGGCGACCAGCATAAGATGTTCCCAGTCTGGATTCACGCGGCCTAAATCAAACCCGCCAATAAATCCCGCTTCCAACAATTTTCGATTCACGTCTTTTACCGGTTGCTTCACGTCAATGACCCATTCATTAAAAAAAGGTCCGCTGTGGATCGGTTCCATGCCCATT
>CAWHJF010000011.1:0-17540 GCA_963829575.1 uncultured Sporolactobacillaceae bacterium
TTACCCGCTCATTACATTTCTGCTTCTGGACTTATGTCGATTCCGTTCCTGCAAGCACAATTAGGGGCGGCTCTCAAAACCTCAACACTTTATAAGTGTTTTGCCACTTCCACATGGACACGTGGCGTTCCGCCCTGTTTTTACAGAAACCTCTTCTGAATCGAGCACGTTTTCGAAAGCCTGGCTCAAGAGATCTTTACCCTTTGCTTTATTTTGTGGTAGCGAGTCGCGATCTACTTGAATGTATTTCTTCTTTAATTTGAAATAAAAAACTCGACAATTTCCTTGGTCTCGAATTCGGTAGCCATTATGGGCTCGTTTTAGTTCGACTATAAAGTGTTTTTCTTGTACCGCTTGATCGCTCTGCACTTCAAAAACATTAAAATGCTTTTATCGCATTTGCATTTTGGATTCATACAATATGGGTCATCTATATCATCGTTCTTGTCCTTAAATTGGGAAAAGAAGGCTGCGCTGTCGTGTTCGCCAAACTCCTCTGTGTGAGCGGATCTCCCTACGAAAGGCTTATCCTCCCTCCTACCCTTCTTATCTCTTCAAAAATCGACTTAGATTTGATCTTTGGCCAATGGACCTCCATTCACAAACTCTACGAATTCAATCTCTGTGCCTGTCGCATGCGCCTTGCCCATTTAACGGCTGAAGACGGAAGCATAGGAACCGTCCCCATGCTTCCAATGTTTAATCACTCACTCGAACGGGAAGAGATTTATAGGAGGCTTGATAGATATGAGTAAGACGAATCAAAAAGACTCTATTAAAAATTCGAATGCGAAAGAGAAATACAACTATGACGAGGACCGTATGGTTGGTGAAGGGTTAGCGGGTGGCGAAGTGGATTCCCACTATGAACATCCTTCTGTGGACCACGCTCGCCCTGTGAAAAAAGAGAAAAAACCGAAAGATACTTAAAATGCACACTTGGGGGATGGGATCCTCTGGCCGAATTTGGTACGGGGATCCCATCCTCCACCCAAAGTTTCAATTAATCCTTAAACATACACATACACATATACACAGGAACCACTGGAACCTGTTAGTTTTGACAAATTTCGGGTGTTAACAGGCACCAAACACCCAAGGAGGGACAAGATGTTCAAACCAACTGCAGGCGAAGTGATGGTTAACCTTTTAAAGGAGTGGAAGGTGGATCACCTGTACGGAATGCCGGGTGATTCGATTAATCATTTTATTGAGGCGTTGCGAAAGGAAAAAGATGAGGTGAATTTTATACAGGTTCGCCATGAGGAGGTGGCCGCCCTCGCTGCTGGAGCGTTTGCCAAACTAACCGGCAAGCTCGGCGTTTGTTTATCCATTGCCGGCCCCGGGGCGATTCACTTGATGAACGGCCTCTATGACGCGAAGGCCGATGGAGCACCTGTTTTAGCGCTTGTTGGACAAGTGGAACGAGACAAAATTGGCACTGATGATTTTCAGGAACTCAATCTTGAGCGGGTATTTGACGATGTGGCAGTGTTCAACCAACGGGTGGCGACGGCTGAGCAGTTGCCAGACTTGTTGAACCAAGCAATCCGAACTGCCTATGCGGAAAAAGGTGTGGCGGTGTTGGTACTTCCAGACGATTTGATGGCGACCAAAATTAAAAAGCCCGACCTATCCACGGCCAAATTTTATACAGAAAGGCCGCATGCACCCAATAAAGAAGATCTCGAGCAGGCGGTTTCCCTTTTTAATAAAGCCAAGAAACCGGTCATTCTGGCAGGAAAAGGCGCATTAGGTGCGAAAAAAGAGTTGAAGGCATTCGCCGAAAAACTGGCGGCGCCGGTGATCCAGACGCTTCTCGGAAAAGGGGTCTTACCAGACGAGGACTCCTACAACCTCGGCCATTTGGGTCAGATCGGCACCAAACCCGCCTATGAGGCGATGGAGGAAACCGATCTTTTAATCATGATTGGGACCTCCTTCCCTTATCGCGATTTTCTGCCGGATAACGTCACGGCGATTCAGATTGATCGGGATTCCAGACAAATTGGAAAACGCTATCCAGTTAACATCGGATTGGTCGGGGATTCGAAAGTCACCCTTCAGTGGCTGAATGACCATGTGGCGCCGAATGCGGATCCCGCGTTTTTGGAAGCCTGTATGGAGGGTAGAAAAAAATGGTGGGAAGCGATGGAGAAAGAAGAAAATGAGGTGTCGACGCCGATCAAACCCCAACAGGTGATGCCGAAGTTGCAGGCCGTTCTTAATGACGACGCGGTGCTATCCTGTGATGTTGGCAATGTGACCGTTTGGGCCGCGCGACATCTGCGTTTGACGCACCAAAAATTCGTGGTCTCGGGTTGGATGGCGACGATGGGCTGCGGACTCCCAGGCGCGCTCGCAGCGAAAGTCGCTTATCCAGAGCGCCAAGTGGTGGCCATTTGCGGGGATGGCGGGTTCAGCATGGTCATGCATGACTTTGTGACCGCCGTCCGCTACAACCTCCCGATTATGGTGGTTATTCTCAACAACGAGAAGCTCGGTATGATCAAATATGAACAAGAAGAATTAGGTCATCTTAATTATAAAACGGATCTCGGCAGCATGGACTTTGCCAAATTTGCCGAAGCGTGTGGTGGCGAAGGCTTTCGAATTGAGCAGCATGACGAGTTGGAAGCCACACTCAAGCATGCCGCTTCCATCCAAAAACCAGTGATTGTCGATATCGCGATTGACGACCAACCGCCACTCCCTGGCAAAATCGAATACGGCCAAGCCGCGAGCTACACCAAATACATGGTCAAACAATTCTTTGAAAATGGCCAGTTTGATGTCCCGCCGATTAAGAAGAGCTTGAAGCGCTTTTAAAAAAGGGGTCAGACCCGGGTCTGACCCCTTTTTTGTGTTTTTTGCACATTTAAACTCGCGCGCCTCACCTTTTTCCTTGCTGTAGCGGGCTTTATCCGCAATACCAACGACACTAAGACTGTCCCCATCGCATCAATGCCGATGTCATAAAGGCGGCCATCTCGGTAAAAATAGAGTTGGAGAACCTCCGTGAACATCGCAAAAATCAGGGTCAGGCCAACCGAAAGACGGACATTTTTAGTAAAGGCAAATAAAAGCAAATCGAGCCAAGCAAACCCGAGAACGTGCCCGGATTTGATCACCCACCAAAAGGCGCTGGTCAGACTAAGGTCATGAACAATGAGAAGATCCCGGAAATTGGGATGGGGATCGATTTGAAAATGTAAATGTTCAGCATATAAAACGCCATTGACGTCGTGGGTACAGGTGAGGCCAAAAAGAACGACCGCCCACCCCGCAATGAGGAACAAAAGGAATGTTTGTCTTAAGATGATAATCCCTCCAATAAATGACCATAAACTAATCTATGAACGGACAAACCGCCCTACTATCGTTCAGTCATTTCCTAAACGGGGACATCTCAGACAGACTAATTCATACTTTTTTTTGAAACAGATCTATTACCACCTAGCCCTACGAATTAAATCTCATAATTCCGTTTCAACAATGGTTACATTCTTCTCAATCCAAAAATCGGTTGGAACACTTGTCGTTCGACACATTCGAAGAGTGACAGGCACCCTTCGTTATTGTATGATTAATAGTAATGAAGTTTAAACTCCAATACCATTTATCCATAATTGTTAAATAAAATCCGATAATAGCAAACTCGTTGAAAGATGAGGACGCAAAGCCACGGGCCTAACGTGTAATAGCAATGGCAGCCGGGTTACCGAAGTAATGATCGAGAAAACAAGACGGTACTCCGATTATTTCGGGTACCGTCTTTTCATTTTAGGAGAGGTAAAATTGTGAAAAACAAAACAAAACTAACAGAATTAAGAAAAGAAATGGATCAACAAATGACCGAAGAAAGCCTGTTGTTGAAAGAACTGACAAAGGCAAAAAACACATATGAATGGATGGAACAAAACCGATTTCTAATTCCAAAGATTCTCGAAGAAGAGATCGGCTCCATTGAAGAACAACTAAGCCGCACCTCCATGAAGATTAGCAGATTGATTAAAGAGTGGGATCTTTATCATTAGGGAAGGAAGCATGGGGACGGAGCTTCTGCTTCAAGATTGGGATACTCCGAAGGGAAAAGACGAGTGGCTGGCCTCAGTATCAGTCGCGGTTTAAGCTTATAAATCGTAAGAAGGCAGCCAAACATTGAGGCTATTGGTACGGTTTGGCTACCTTTCTTTTACTTTAAATTTTGTTTTGACAAACTTCGGGTGGTGACCGGCAGTTCTACTCGTTTTCCAGTTTGGCTAGATTGATTGGCAGCGAGCGTGATGGCCAATGTCTTAACACCTTCTTCATAAGAAGAACGAATCATAGACTGATCGTTTGTTTGGATGGCTTTTATGAAGGCCAGATCTTGATTAAAATAAAAATCCGTCTGAGCAGTATAGACAACTTTTTTATCATTTTCAATAATTGAGACTGAGGAAAAGTCGAGTTCCACCCTAAAGTTATGCCCTAGAATTTCAACACCCGCTCGATGATCATGTTGAACGAGCGTAGCATCTAAATGACCTACCGCACCCGAATCAAATGTGACGTTTACAGACGACACATCTGGTATGGTGATTCCCTCTATTCCCCCTAAATTAACTAAATTCATATCTGCATAGACCGTTCGAATATCACCTGCAAGATAACGCATTAAATCAATAACATGGGTAGCCTGTTCAACAATTTGCCCACCGGACTTTTCTTGATTTCGAAACCAGGGAGTCGGGACAAATTGCGATAAATAGTGCCCCCTAACCATTGCAATTTCTTTATCCTGTAGATAAGCTTTGGCTTTATCTAGCACATCAATATACCTGAGGCAATAACCCGATGCATTTAGAACGCCTGATTGCTGGATCTTTTCTAATTTGGAGTAAACTTCTTTAAGTGTTAGACCCACTGGTTTTTCGACCATTAAGTGAATGCCCTTTGCCAACACTTTTTCTTCAATAGAGTCATGAGCAAAAGGAGGCACGCAAATAAAAACACCGTCTACCTCTTCTTGTGCAAGCATTTCATCAACCGACGTGTAGAATCGGCTAAGACCTAATTCTTGAGCTTTTTGGGATGCAAGACTTTCATTGAGATCACAAATGGCCACAATATTAGCTTCGTTCATTTTAGCTACATTATTAAGATGGGCAGACCCTATTCCCCCAACACCAATAAACCCGATTCGTACGTTATTCAATCCAACTCACTCCTTTTGGATTTCTATAGTGATCGATTCTTTCTCCGCATAGGCTTTGCTGTGCATCTCATATAAGCTCGAGGGCCGAGCTTATGCTTCATTCTTTGGAGAGAAGAAGCATAGGATCCGTCCCCATGCTTCACCCCCATCCATTAACACGAACAGGTTGGTGCGTTTTGGAAGATTCATAGGCGGCCAGTGCCACCTGCATGGCTCGTAGTCCATCCACGCCACTTATAAAAGGTGCTTTATTATGTTGTACGGTATCCATAAAATTCTTTACAAGGCCCAGGTCATAGCCATCTCCCCAATAGGAGTATTGGTGGCTGAGAGATTGATCCCTGTATACATCCAGTTTCTGACTTAAGGCATCAAATGAGGTTGTGCCTTCCGTACCCACCAGTTTCAGAGTAATGTCACCCCAAGTTGGGAAACTCTTTGCCCTCGACCAACTCGGATCATGAGAAGCAATGACGCCATTCTCAAATTCTAGTGTCAGCAATCCACAATCATCGGCTGGAATGTTTGAAAAATGCGTATCAATTTCAGCGTACACCTCTTTCACTTCTGATTTTATATACCAGCGCATGATGTCAATGATATGTACAGTGTGATCGAGTACGGCTCCGCCACCAGACAACTCAGGTTGGACAAACCATCCGCCTGGGTTTGATCCCCGATTCGTCCCTTGCATGGATAGAATCCGACCGAGTTTCCCTTCATCCACAATACGCTTCACGCGTTGAACGGCTGGTGAAAAGCGGACTGGAAAGGCAATTTCTAATTTAACCCCGTATTTATCTGCGGCGCGGATCATGTCCCAAGCATCGGATACTGTTGTTGCAATCGGTTTTTCACATAAAATGTGTTTGCCTGCTTGGGCCGACGCCACGACATGCTCTTTATGCTTCACATTCTCGGAACAAACAATAACCGCTTCAACATCTGAATTTAAAAGGTCTTGGTAATCCTTATAAAAAGTCGTCTGGTACTGATCGGCTGCGTGTTGACCACGCTCCGCATCTTCATCAAAGATCCCAACCAATTCAGCCTCATTTATATGAAGCAACGATTCGGCATAGGAGTGAGCGTGCATATGAGCGAAACTTATAATTCCAATTTTCATTAAAAAAATCCCCCTCGTTAAAGTGTGATGACGTTCCCCGTCTTAATGGATTCCAAAGCGGCTAAACTAATTTTCAACGCTTCATAGCCATCTTCAGGTGTCACTAGAGATGTCTCTCCTGTTTTTATGCACTCCAAGAAATGTTCGAGCTCCAATTGATAAGGACTTTTGTTTACTGGATTTTCAGGAACATTCACGCCTTCCCCCTGGTTCGAAACCGTTCGAAAGGAGGTTTGGATCGCGGCTTCAGCAGCGCTATCATGTGTGATAATTCCACCATCTCCAGCGATTTCAAGTTTCGTACTAAACCCACTTGGTTCGGCCCAGGTTCCTTCTACAGAAGCGATGACGCCATTTTTAAAACGAAGGGATACGAGCGCATTGTCGATTCGATTAATCTCTCGTCCGAGTAAACTTTTGGCATAGACCCGTTCGACTTCTCCAAACACACCGCGAAGATAATCAAAATCGTGAATCATAAGATCAACGACTAAACTCCCGCTTTTTAAAAACGATGCATACCAATCTTCTGTGGCTTTCGGAAAAGCCCCCCCACGCCGAGCGCGAACGGTGCCCACTTTGCCTATTTCCCCGCTTTGCACGAGGTTCATAGCCTTTACATATTCAGGAAAAAATCTCACGACATGCGCCACAAAAAAGCGAACGCCTTCTGCCTGACACGTCTCGATCATCTCTTTTGCATCCTCAAGATTTCGCGCCATCGGTTTTTCACAAATGACATGTTTTTTCGCTCGAGCGGCTTTTAGAACGTAGTCTTTGTGCACGGGCGTTGGGACACACACATCAACGACATCTACTTCTTCATTTACAATGAGCGTCTCAAAACTCGAATAATAACGGGTCCCTCTCTCAAAAGCGAGCGTTTCGCCTCGGCCTTCGTGGTGATCCACAATTCCTACTAATTGGACGTCGGCCATATTGAGATAGCCTTCAGAATGGACATGCGCCATTGTCCCTGCACCAATCACGGCTACTTTTATCATTTTGAAACCTCCAGATCAAAAATTTGATTGATGGCACTCGCTGTATGAGCCACCATAATTTCTTGATTAAACGGGTATGGGCTAAGTTCTGCGGTAATATAGTCCTCGTATCCGATTGTTTTCAATGCGCTGGACACGTTTTCCCAATCCACATCACCAGACAACAAGGGGACAAATCCGTTAATGTTTCCAACGGAATTCGAGTAATCTTTGACATGGACTTTGACAATACGATGAGATAAAATGTCAATCCAGTGCTCGGGGTAACCAAATTGCAACACATTCCCTACGTCAAAATAGGCAGCCACAAACGGTGAATTGAACGAATCGATAAACGCCTTCATTTCCAACGGAGAGAGCAAAAATTTATTCCATACATTTTCAATTCCAATTTTGACGCCATAGGCTTCGGCTACTGACACGAACGGCTCAATGGAATGTTGACTTCTTGAGTACGCCTCTTGATAATTGACTTGATCACTCACGAGCCCCGGCACAACTAAAATCGTATCCATTTCAAGATCATGAGCCACTTCTAATTGTTTTTTGAGGATACCTTTGGCCTTTTCACGTACCACTTCATCCGGATCCGTTAACGATGCGCCCCAATAAAGGCCGGAAGACAAACTCCTTAATTCCAACCCATAGGATTCCGCTCTTTTCCGGATCGATTGCACCTCATTTGGATTATTCTCTAATGTAAGGCCCGTTTCGCCTGGATTAGACAGATTTAATTCCACCCCATCGTAACCATATTTTTCAGAAAGAGAAAAAATCGTGTCTAAAGATGTTCCCTCAGGAAAACACCATTGATTGAGTGCTTTTTTCATCTCATAAGTCTCCTTTTATAGTGCCTGTCACTTGTCTGTCGACTGCACCACTCGCGGCTAGACGGATACCTAAAGCGTTTCGCATTCGACAAATTCGAGAAGTGACGGACACCTGTTGTTATTTCACGCCGCTCATAACGGCACTATCCACAAAGTAGCGTTGAACAAAAGCAAAAATAATAATGATCGGCAGAATGGCCATTGCGGACGCTGCCATCATTAAATTGATATCTGTGGTGTGTCCATTTGAGAAGGCGGCCAATCCTAAAGGGATGGTTTTCACCGAATCCTTACTCACCACAATTAGCGCGTAGAAAAAGTTATTCCAGTTAAACAAGAACGCCAGGATTCCGAATGCTGTTATAACAGGTTTGGATAAAGGAAGAAAGATTTGCACCAAAATCCGCCATCGACCTGCCCCATCCATATAAGCGGCTTCTTCAAGCTCAGTCGGAATATCATCAAAAAATTGTTTGAATAAAAAAGTCCCGAAAGCAGATGGAATCATTGGAACAATTAACCCGGTTAATGAATTTGTCCACCCTAAGCCCGCTAATAGTAGATAAACAGGAACAATAATCGCTTGGAGCGGAACCATTAAGGCACCAAGGATCGCAAAGAATATCAGGTTTTTACCTAAAAAACGAATCTTTGAAAACGCAAAACCCGCCATCGCACTTGTCACAATTTGTCCAATTACCGCACATACCGTAACGATGATACTATTTGTAAAATATCTGCCGAAAGGCGCTGATTTCCAAGCTTTTATGAAATTATCCCATTCAAAATGATGGGGGATCCAATTGGGGGATAACATCTCACCATCTGGCTTTAAGGCCGTTAAGATCATCCAGAGAAATGGCATAACCGCAAGAAAACTTGCTAAAATCAGGACCAAATGTGTGAAAAAATCACTAATTTTACCGGTTTTCATTTTGAGTCACCTCACCAATCCCGTCGTTTATTTGAAATTCTAATTTGAATAATGCTAAACACTAATAGAATAATAAATAGAATGGTTGACATTGCGGATGCTAATCCGGGATTGAAGTTTGGAAAAGCCTCATTGTAAATATAGTAAACAACGGTTGTGGTTTCGTTCATCGGTCCACCCGCTGTTAACATATACACTTGATCAAAAACTTGAAACGCTGTGATCACGGAAACCACAATGACGAAGAGTGTGGTCTGGGATAACAATGGGAGCGTAATCTTTCGAAACATTTGCCAGGCATTGGCACCATCTAAGCGAGCCGCTTCGTAATAGGTATGAGGGATATTTTGTAGTCCCGCAAGAAAAAGCACCATATTGTAGCCAATCATCATCCAAATCCCAAAGATAATGATGGTAATCATAGGATAAATTCCATTTGGATCGCCGAGCCAGGCAATCGGGTCAACATGAAACCAGGCAAGAAACTGATTCACGGTTCCGGTATTATCATTAGAAAATAATTGAGTGAACACCATAGAAGAAGCGACGGTTGGCGCAACAAAGGGCAAAAAGATAAGCGTCCGATAGATCCCTTTTCCTTTAATGGGGCGATTTAATAGAACAGAAAGAACAATGGGAACAAATGTCCCAATTAAGACGACAAAGACCGTATAAATCGTCGTGTTTTTGATTGCATTCACAAAGTCTCCATTTTGAAAAATGGTTTGGTAATTCTTAAACCCTATAAAACTTTTATCGCCTGACATTAAGTTGATATTATAAAAGCCATCAATGAACGTCATAATTAGCGGGTAAAAATAAAAAATTGAGAACAATACGGTGGTCGGTAAAATAAAGGAATAACCAGAAACGGTATTTCTCATTTTGTTATTAATTCTCAACGTCATCACCTCGGGTCAAAAATTAAATGGGGTGGGAGTTAACCACCCCATTTAAACTCACTTATTCATTGTTTTTATTCAAGATCGATTCTGCTTTTTGTGCGGCCTGATCAAGTGCTTGTTTTGCTGAGATTTTTCCATACAAGGCTTCTTCAAGATCGTTACCTAGTTCGGTCGAGATGTCATTGTAGGATTTCAAGGTTGGACGGCCATGTGCATATTTCAAGTTATCCACGAGCGGTTTGAAGTTCGGATTTTTATTCAAGAAATCTTTATAGGCCGGAACATCGAGCACGGCATTTTCTGTCGGTAATAGCCCGGTTTCAATATCCCATTGCGCCAAATTTTTCGGTTGCATGAACCACTCGATGAATGTCCAGGCCGCTTGTTCTTTGGCTTGGTCTTTCTTGAAAATATAGAACACATCGGTTCCAAGATTGGTCGCATACGAGTCGGATCCTTTCGGGAACATCGTGACACCAAGAGGATAATTGGCTTTTTGCAGCGTGTTGACGTCCCAAGGTCCATCTAATGCCATGCTGACGGCCCCTTTTTGTAAATAAGTCGCAACCGGCATTGAAACTGGATAAGCGGTATCCGGTGAGACTTTATCCTTATGAATCATGTCCACCCATGTTTGAAGGGCGTCTACACCTTGTTGACTATTAAATTCAACCTTCGCTTTATCGCCAGAGGTATCAATAAACGTTCCACCGTTTGCCCAAAGCATGCCTTCAAATGTCCAAACCGTCCATTCCGTATTACCAATTGGAACATAGAAGCCGTACTTCCCTGTTTTTTGCTTAATAATTTGAGAATCTTTAAGGACGTCTTTCCAAGTGGTTGGAGGGGATGAGATTCCGGCTTGCTCAAACACTTTTTTGTTATAAAATAACCCGTAATCTCCACCATCATTTGGAATACTTAATACTTTTCCTTTATAAGAAGACACATCCAACATCCCTGGATAAAAACCATCTGCTGTCATGGTTTTGGAGTTATTCAGAAAATTGGTCAAGTCTAAAACCTTTCCACTAGACAACAACCCGGGTCCCCAAGTTGGATAACCCCCCGCAACCAGATCCGGTTCTTGGTCCCCTGCCAGCGCTGTTGTAATCTTCGGTAGCATTTCATCCCCAACTGAAACAAATTGAGAGTCGATATGAATATCAGGGTGTGTTTGATTGAATGTATCGACCATCTTCATGTAAGCTTTTCCGTTTGCTGTACTTCTAGAATAATCATCCCATACTGTTACATTGACCACTTTAGAAGAACTCCCTTTTGATGAGTTCTTACCCGTATTGGTCGTGGTCTTAGTTCCGCTCGTTGAGGATGAACATCCCGCCAACAATAACACCGGAAGAATTAAGGTTGCCAAGATACTAGCTTTTTTCATAGGCCATACCCCTCTTAGTGAATTTTGTTAAAAACACCCATAGTCTTGCTTCTACTGTACCGATCTAATTAATGGATCTATGAATCAATGCGGCTTCTGTTTGTGTTTACATGTAATAGGATGAAATGAAAAACCCATAAACTGGGAGATACTTTTTTCAATGAAAAAAGTAAGTGTTCACATTGAGAAATGAAAAAGATCCCTTAATAGAATGGCCGCAGCACCAATCACACCAAAATCAGAGCCGAGAGAAGCGGATCGGATCTTTAAATCCTTGATTAAATAGGTGAAAGCTTGTTTTGATACCAACTGGTTCACCTTTTTATGGAGAAGCACGTTATTCTGTGCCAGTTCTCCGCCGATAATAATGCCTTCTGGATTAAACAAATGAATTAAGGTCACGAGCCCCGCTGCTAAGTAAGTTGCGATTTGTTCAAAAATGGAAATTGCCAATGCATCGCCAACTTCCAAGGCTTGACGCAACATTCGCGGCGTAATATTCTGAATTTCACCATCTGCCATTTCAAGAACTTGTGTCTCTTTACCTTTTGTGATTGCCCCTATAATCTGCGAGTAGATCGCTGGCCAACCGATATATTCCTCCAAGCAACCCATGTTTCCGCAATCGCATGGCTTTCCTCGGTGGTCAATACTGATATGACCAAATTCCCCAGCCCCACCATTTTGACCTCGAAAGATCGAGCCATTTTGATAAATGCCAACCCCAATGCCCTGATCAATGGTGACGTACATCAGTTCATCAAATTCTTTATATCGCCCAAAGTTTCGTTCAGCCAAAACAAGAGCATTCACATCGTTATCGAGCACCGTCTTTAACCCTACCGCTTCTTCCACCAGTTTCTTCAGTGGGATCTTCTCTAAATTAAGTTTCGCATTATAGTTGATGACCCCATGCTCTGCATCAATAATGCCAGGAGAAATGATTGAGACACCCGCACATTTTTTGACGTCATCCTCATATGGGTTTAGAAAATCTTGAATGCTGCTGATTACAAAAGCAATGTAGCCATCCCCTTTTCTTTGATTCACCACATATTCCTTTTTCTTTTTGACGCGGGCTTCAAGATTCAACTCCGCAATGGTAATCGTAGAATTGGTCAGTGAAACACCAATAATGTATTTACTATCCGGGTAAAACTCAACAAGCTTTGGCTTTCTCCCCCCACTGGATAAACCGGTCCCTACTTCATAAGCCAACCCCTCCGAGATCAGTTCATTGACGCCAGAGGACACGGTTGATGGACTCAACCCACACTCTTTCGCAATGTCCGTGCGTGAAATCGGACCTTGCTTTCGAATGATGTCCAAGATGATGGACCGATTCATCTCTTGGATGAACCTTAAGTCACCCTTTTTTCTACTTTTCGTATCAACCACGTTCACCCCCTTTACTTTTTCCAATGTAAAAACAAAGTTATTCGGGTTATTGTGCGAATTATATAAAAATTATTAATTTTAATACATTATACTTATGCTGAATTATTTTATTCCTGTTTAGTAGGGATTTTTTTTCGACAAGGGGACAGACCCGGGTCTGTCCCCTTGGGGTGGGTCGGAAGCATGGGGACGGAGCTTCTGCTTCATAATTGGGAGAAGCACGGAGACTGTTCGAACGGTTTGGCAACCTTTCTATTTTCTGGAGATCTCATTCACCATTAATTTTGGTGGTGACTGCAACATAAAAAAGTGTGGAGAAAACGCCTCCACACTTTTTGCATTGAGTATTCAATTAGATGCTTAATTTCGATTCATGGTAGTCCATCTTTTTAATAATCTTCTTCTTTAGGTCCTCACACAAACAATCGTTCACAATAACCGAATAGTATCCCAGAAAAAATTGGTGAACTAATCTCATAATAAAACCTCCATTCTTTGATCGCACGGAGGATGTATTCGGAAACTGGCTGGCATTGGTCTTGTCGACCTTTAGCCCCTATAGCTTTGCGCCACCGCTTTTCAACGACTTTGCCCTTTCGTACGATTTATTATTTATTATTAATCTCTATTATAAGTTTTATATTTTTTTGTTCAAGAAGATTCATTCGACACGGAAGCATGGGGACGGTCCTTTTGCTTCCAAATTGGCACACTTGGAGGGGGCTCAACGAGGGTCTGACCATGTATCAGCCTCTTTTCAAAAAGGGATTTCAGTTTTCATTCTGATATTTGTCGACAAAATTCGAGGGGGGACAGTCCCGGGACTGTCCCCCAATACCTTTGAATTCAACCCTTCATTTGAGGTAAACTATGAAGGGATCAAATCTATTGTCGCTCGATCCGAATGTCTAAAATGATCAGCATCACGATTCTTGGAGGAACTATGAACAGAAGGACATCTATCATCTATATTGTGTTTCTAATCGCTTTGCTTATTTTCACGTCATTTACTTTTTATAAAAAAATACTAGTTTCCACATACACCGTGACAGTAGCAAACGCACAATATAAAGGAAGACATTTTGATATGAATCAGAATGATTATCAAATCAACTTTGTGACCAAAAATAAAAAAGTGATTAAGTTGTATACGGACAAAGTATCCACCCATCATTTTTCCTTGGGAAAACATTATAAACTCACTTATATCATGAACAGCCCAAACGTACCCTTTGACCATATTTTAAAGTCCTATCAAGTATTAGATTGAAGCACGGGTGAAGCATGGGGACGGATCCAGTGCTCCTCCCCATGCTCCGCCCGCCCCTAAGCCCTAAAAACCAAGCTAGGCGACACCCCTAATACTCTCGCAGCTTGACGTTGGGAAACTCCTCTAAGTTGCTTAACTTGTCGCAAAATCTCAGTCCTTTGGTCTCGGGGGAGGCTTTTGACTTGGGCTATATCGATGGTGGTTGTGAGTGTGGCAAGGCACTGCGCAATTTTTTTCCTAGCTTCGTCATCCGTTATTCGTTTTTTCTCATGATCGTCTAGACAGTCGTCTTGATTTGTTCTTTCATTAAATTCTATGAACAATTGTTTGGCCTTAAGCCACTCACTGGAGATTTTGTTTAAAACAAAGTCGGAGTCCAGCAACGCCCTAGGATAAAGCGAAAGGTCATAAAAACCACGACAACTGCTCCATTTCCAATCCGTCACGTGTTTGACCATTCCCGCCTTAACTGGATTTTGGTGAATGTAACGGACAACGGTGAATAAATAACGGACGGATTCCACAATTTCACTTTTAAAACGGTCCTGAAAAAGTGGCCCGATCGTTCTATATTTCCAATTATAATAGCCGACATAACAGACCCCAATACATTTCATAATGTCAGAGATTGATTGATTGCCTTCTTTAATAAGCAAATGAACATGATTGTTCATTAGGCACCAAGCAAAAACTTGCATCTCAGCCTTTCGCTTATATGTCTCCACATAATCGAGAAACTGCATGCAATCTTCTTCATCGTGAAAAATCTCTTGTCTATTAGCGCCCCTCCACATAATATGGTAGATGCCACTTTGACTTTTCTTCCTCGCTTCACGCGCCATATAGTGACTCCTTTCCCAAGGAACCGCCGAATTCTTGTCTAACAGTATTCAAGCCCACGCATGTATTTTTTGCAGACATGTACCAACCTCCAATTGATCAAAATTCTACTCATTATGGGATTTGGTGAAGCCTATGGGGCACATTCCTTTTGCTTCTTGATTGCAGCCGGTCTAACTCGAGGGAATTTGTGGTGGGGAAGCAGGGGGACGGTCCTTTTGCTTCTTCCTGATGCTGGTTGATGACTTTCTCATCTTATTATAATCGAAGTTGTGGGAAAAATCTTGGAATTCGACTAGGCGATGTTGAGTGGAGCAGGGGGACGGTCCTTTTGCTTCCCTGATGAAGAAGCCTGGTTGATGACTTTCCGATCCATTATAAGTCGAATTTTTTGGAAAAATCTTAAAATTCGATAGTTGGAATGTTGATTGGAGCATGGGCGGTCCTTTTGCTTCCAAATGAGAAGAAGCACGGGATCCGTCCCCATGCTTCCCATGCTTCTTCTTATACAAGTGTTTCCCCTTCGTAATAAGTAACCTGTGCCTGTCCGTGTGCTTGTTGAGTCTGCTCCGGATTATGCCCACCGTGATGGGAACGAAACGCTTCGCTATGGATATACTGCTCAAAGTGTTCACGTGACTCCCATTTAGATACGGCTAACAATTTCCCTGATTCTTCGACCCACATTTCGAATCCTTTGAATCCGTCAAACTGTTTGAGATCTGGAGCATTTTTACGAAAATTCTCCAACATGCGTTCACTGTGCTCCTTAGGTACATCAATCGTATTCGCAGCGATAAACATTTTGTTTCCTCCTCGTTAATCGATAATTTGATGGATCCTGCCTTCCAGCAGAAAGAACGGCTTTCAACCCGAATATAATAGGTGTCGACATTGCGCTCCCTATCAAAATTGGGTGGCACAGGTGTTTGCACCACAAAAATGCACGCCTGTGCTTTAGTCATTTACAAATAATCAACTATGACTATTTAGCTAAATAATACTCCTTTGCGTCAATATAGTCAACAGTGACTATAGCATTCTCATCCAGAAAAATTGACGAATGCCAATGTGTTGAAGACCTTTATTTATTAATATGGGGGCTTCTAATGAGCCGAATACTCCGCCTTATTCTTACCTTATTCATGTACCACTTCAGCAAGGACTATTAAATTTTTTCTTCTTCCACTTAAATAAAAAATGTGCCCCATTATGATTAAAAAAGGAATGTGTCGTTAAAGATATTTAATTATAAGTTCCCTTTGACCTTTCTTTCCCCTATAAATTCTAACGCCTCTTTTATTATTAGTATTTTAAAAACATATGGTATCATATGAATAGGGATTTTAACGGTTAGATGTAACAAAGGCTATAAGTGAAACTTTGTTGAAAGGGGGATTTCAATTGGAACAACGGTCACTCATATTGCTTGGACTACTCATGAGTCAAAGTCAACATGGTTATCAAATTAATGAATTCATTGAAAAAAACTTAAGCACCGTTACTGATATGAAAAAACCCACTGCTTATTCTACTTTAGACAAACTAAGCAAAAAAGGCTATATCGATATTCAATTAGAACAAGAAGGCAATCGCCCCACCCGAAAAGTGTACTCTATAAACCAATCAGGTAAGACATACTTCTATAAATTACTTTTATCTAACTTATCTTCTGCTGAAAGTGTGAACTATCAGGGGGACATTGGTTTAATGTTTCTAGATTTCCTCCCCGTAGAAAAGGCTATACCCGCATTAAAAGAACGATTAAGTAAAAGCAAGCAATTACTTGAAATCTTTAAAAAAACACCCGTACATGATTTAAGAACGGGTGTAAACATTGCTGTAGAACACAAAGTTACAATGCTAGAAACAGAGGTTCGTTTTATTCAAAAAATAATCACTCAATTGATGAATTCGAATTAATGATAGATCAATCAATGACAAAGGACCGATTAGGTTCTTTTTTTTTGCTAAATAGTCACAGTTGACTAGTCACCATCAAACGCATAAAAGGGGCTTGGGCTAGAGGGGAAATACAATAAATTCCCAGAGGCGTTATCAGGGGGTGAACGTCAACGGGTAG
This sequence comes from uncultured Sporolactobacillaceae bacterium, assembly GCA_963829575.1. Taxonomy (GTDB): domain Bacteria; phylum Bacillota; class Bacilli; order Bacillales; family Sporolactobacillaceae; genus KACC-23026. Next base: position 16,987 of record CAWHJF010000011.1, read on the forward strand.
CCATTGCCCGCGCGTTTATAAACGATCCGTCAATCATACTAGCAGATGAACCTACAGCAAGTCTCGATACAAAAAAAGCACATGAAGTCGTTGAACTTATTGCAAAAGAGGTGAAGTTAAGGCACAAAGCGGCAATCATGGTGACTCATGATGAGCGGATGCTAGATCACTGTGATAAAGTATACACGATGGAAGATGGCCTTCTTGCACTTTCCAAATAGATTAATTAAAGTGCAAGGACACTAGAAAATGAAGTATGGATTCGAGTCATTACAGGCGGTGCTTTCTAATAAAGCGTAGATTCGATGCATTTCCAAAATGGAAATGCGTCGGATTGAAAGACGCGATCTATTGCGCAGTATGGTTGTTCTGTTCAGCAAAAGATTCACTTTAAATGACAATTCTAGTTCAACTAAGCTCTCGTTTGAATTTAACTTAACCATTTCAATTTAGGGACAGAATATTAAGCTCATTAACCTTTGGAATGACTTTGTAGACTCTATGATTACTTCTACCAAATCAACCTCTCCAATTATACGGAGAACGGCTTTACC